>NZ_VJZS01000004.1 GCF_007097385.1 Flavobacterium sp. ZT3R18 | reverse complement strand
ATTGATCCCCCTGTTCCTGCAACGGCTGATCCAACATTGGTTGTCCCATTTCGCAATTGGTAGTTGATACCGCTTACCGAAGCTCCAACGGTAATGTTGGTTCCTGTTCCTGAACAAATAGAACCTGTTCCTCCCAATACTAAACTTGCATCAGGCAAGGCATTTACCGTAATCAAAACCGGAACAGAAAAAGCACTTGAACAAGCATTACTTTGAACAACCGCCCTGAAATAAGTATTTGCTGTTAGATTACCAATAGTTGCACCAGTTAGTGTAGTTGCTGTTCCTGCAATATCAATTGGAGCAGTAAAGGCAAGGTCACTGGACTTTTGCCATTTCACAACCGAGCCAGTATTTCCAGACAAAGTCAAACCCACCGGTGAAGTTCCAGAACAAATTATTTGAGCAGCTAAAACAGTTCCTCCAAATGCAGAAGCATTATACGTAATAACACTAATATTTGTTCCAGTGTAACCACCATCGTTTGTAATGGTCCCCATTCCATTACCAGTTGCTGTAGTTTCAACAGTATCTGGCAAAGAACCTAAAGTACCATTAGCATCGCCATCAATAAATCCTGCTTCGATAACGTCATTACATCCATCATTATCGGAATCGATATCAAACTGATTCAGAATTCCATCTTTGTCAGCGTCATATCTATCATCTATTCCGTCAGCATTAGTGTCAAGGAAACCTGACACAAGTGGATTAAAATAATTCGGTATTTTCGAACCCCCTGTAAAAGCAAATGGATCAGGCAAAACACCATTTTCAACCGTATCCAAAATACCATCATTATCATCATCCAAATCACATTCGACACTTACTGTATCGCTATCTATATTTCCGCCATAGTTCGGGTTCTCTACAGGAATATATAAGGAAACATTCCCTCCTACTAATCCATCTTGAGAGCCATTCCTAGTTGCATTCGTATGCTGGCCACCAATACCTCCAGTTGCACTAAAAGTAACATTTGCAGGTAATGAAGCCAGCGAATAAAGCAAAGCACCACCACCACCACCACCACCGGGTCCGTGTTGAATAGTTGTACCTAAATCTTGTCCATCACCACCTTTGACATTAACTGTAAGATTTCCTGTAAATTTAGGGGATTTTAGCACAACAGTACCCCCTGCGCCACCACCACCACCACCGTCAGGGCTACCTGAAACAATAACTTGTGTAGGTGAAAAACCGTTGGCTATAATTGAGTATCCATTACCTATAATTTCATTAGCAAAAATAATTACTATACCACCCCCATCTGCGGCAGAAGAAGGATTCCCTGTAGTCACGTAACCTGTTCCACCAGCTCCACCAAGAAATACTTTATCTTGAGAGAAAAAACTACTTAAAGGTTTCCCTCCAATACCTCCTGCATTTGCACCATCAACATCACACCAACGTTTACCACCTTCTCCACCAGCTCCATAATTGGAACCACCTCCACCACCAGAATCTCCAGCAATACCTGCTCCACCACCATTTGCACGCGGAGCTCGCCCTCTTGAACTTCCAGCTGCGTCAACTACAATACCATCTCCTTTAGTAAAGGATCTAGCATCTGTAGACCCCAAAGTAAATAGAGAATTTGGAGTGTCACTACAGTTATCTACAGTTCCATTAGTCAACATTTGAATCCCTTCAAAACCTTTACCTGCCACATCAATATTGGCATTAAAATTCAATTTATCAGCATAGATTGCCAATACACCACCTGTTTTAGTAGCATCACTCCACTCATTAGCAGTCAAAACAGAAGTAACATTAACCGTTCCTGTGTATTTAGGAATTTTAACTATTTGAATCAATCCTGTTAAAGTATAGTTTTTAATCAGAGGATATTTAGGCGTTATAATATTCCCCGAAATACTTTTAATTTCGAAAAACTCATAATTACCAGCGTTATTTATAGCTGTTATTGCCCCCCCAGCATTTGAATTCGCTGTATTAATATCTGCCCCCTTCATCTGAATAATGAGGACTTTATCACCAACCGCAAGTCCAGTTGTACTACCAACCGTAATGGTATGAACTGTAGTTGTACTACAGGCAGGAGCAAGAGGCTGAGTAATCCCAATAACCTCAAAATAAGTATTGACCACTCCACCGATATTTGTCTGTGCAAACCCGCTCAGGCCAAACATCAAAAAGATAGCAACCAACAACATTCGCCAGCAAGCATCTTTTTTAATTCTAAAAAAATTCAAGAAAGTAAAATTTACCATAAATTAGAAACTATTATAAAAATTGAAAAACAAATATTAACTTGGTACTATATTTAATCTTTTAAGCAGGCTCAAAAAGCCTTACTTCTTAACTCAAAATTGTCACACAAAATGTGGCATTAAACTAAAGAAGCTGAAAATAACCATGCTTGCTACGACGTTTTATTTTTACATCGTGCATTTTTTATTTCCAATGTCAAAAGTAAAGGCAAAAAAACGGAGGAAATAGTCAATTCGGACATATTTACAAAATGTTAAATTCGCTCTGTTTTCTAAAAAAAAGAAACCCCCTAAAACAGTTTAAACAACCACATAAGTAATTTAAAAACAAATACTTATATTTTTTGTTGTTTCAGAAAAAGAGCCTTAAAAAAGTAATGAAAAATCACTAAAAAAGCGATTAAACGTTAAATAAAATAGAAAAAAAACATTTGAAGTAAATAAAAAACGTACTTCGGATGGTAGTTTACCAAAGCGTTTTTTAAAACTAGAAGCAAATCTACCCGCACAATCATAACCAGTTACAGTCGCAACAATCTGAATATGAATATCCGAATTTTGAATTAACTGCATAGCCAGTAGCATGTTTTTTTCTTTGTGGTATTGCAACATAGAAAACCCAAAGCATTCTTTGAAATCTGATTTTAATTTTGTGGGGGACGTATTTACATCCTTTGCAATACATTTAATACCAACAAAAGGAAGATGTAAATTATGCAAAATCATTTTCTCAGCCTTGGCAACATTATAGTAATCTAAATTACTTAACGAAACATTATCTAAAATACGACTGTCGTTAAAAGAATTATCAAAAAATTCGACAATCAATTTCATACAGTCTTTCTTAAAACGAACTGTATCAAATTCCTCTACATTTTCAGTCTTCAAAGTTTTAGTGATTTTTCGAGCCAAATCATGCGCTTTTGGTGCGATGTCTAACCACGTATAAGACCCTTTTTCACCATTCAAAAACTTTTTAATAGCTTTCTTTTGAGGGAATTTTTTGGAGGTAAGATTACTATTTGCCCATTCTTTATTGATAGCAAAACTAAAAAATTTACCCGTGGTACCTTTATAGAAATAGGTCGCCACTTCGGTTTCTGGTTTACTGAATGTCCAACAAGTGCTAATGAGTTTAACATCCTCCGAATCTTTGAATGGAAATTTATATTCAAAAACAGAAAATGTCAATAGATAATATTCACTGGATTCATTTTTATCATAACCTGACTTAGCGATTATGTTTTCCCGAACATCCATTTCGGTAGCCAAAAGCCAAAAACCTTCTTCAATTTTGCGATAGTGCATCGTTGCTTCATAAAGAGGAGTATTTAAATAAATACTCTGTTTTGAAGGTATATGATCGGTAATTGGCAATCTTATTATACTATCCAACATTACTTGTGGAGAATTGAATAAATAAGGGAATTCAAAAAAACCATCCTTAAGAAGAAAAAGATATTTTTGAATATGTTTAGGCCAATTATCTATGGTCATACTTAAAAAAACAAATTATTTATGTTAATCAAGAGTCGAAATTCCTTTATTGAAAACGCTCTAAATACAATTGGTTTTATACATTTCGGCTTAGTCAATGAGCTTAACTTTAAAGCTTTCTCTTTTATAAATCCTACAAAAAAACAATACAAATACTACGCCATTGATATAATAAAAATTATCTCTATTTGACCACTTTAAGATTTTTTTAAAGTAGAATACCTTCCAATAATTAAAATTTCCATAGTGATTCTTACCTACAATATAAACCAATAAGATTCAAAATTTACAATTGTAAAATTAAGAATTAAGAATTATTTACCTATTAAAAACCGATTAAAAGCTTTTTTAACCGACAAAATGCACAATCATCGACAATTAGCGTTTTTTAAGAAACCCAAACACCTAGGACAACTACGCAAGAAAACACACAAACACTTACAACTAACTCACTGACAACCAAATCATTTATTTTAAATAAATACTATACTTCTTTCAAAAACATCAAGACATCAATAGCGGTATTAGATGCTCGCCTTTAACCCTATTTACTCCATAAAAAAAACCGTTAGCACTTAGTTTTGTAAGTAATAACGGTTTATACTTATTGTGATATTCCTTTTATGCTTAATGTAAATCGCTTAATTCCACAAATAACAGCATTTTTAACTTACATTCCTTTTAAACAGATATAAAATATACAGCTACTCCTTAAGCTTCGGAATGAAAAGGTTAACCCTGTAAGAAATAGTAAGAACATATAAGTTATTGCTTTTTTAGACCCTAGCTTAAATGACCTTATATTTCTTATATGGTTAAAATCTAACTTTACTATTTTTTCCATACATTATTTAATGGAGTTGCATCCATATAAATACCATTATCAAGAGTTACCGATTTTATTTTTTTATTAGATTTCAAGGTAATTACTGCATTTATTTGATTGGTTTCCCAAAGGGTTGGAGTTTGATGTAAAATCTCTTTTGAATCATCATTGTACACAATAACGGCGTCAAAAGGAATCGCAAAACCACCAACATTTTTAATCCAAATTGTATTTTTTGAATTTAAATCTTCTACTTTTTCAATTGCAATATCAATGTGATTATTGGTAAAAAACCAATTATTAAAAAACCAATTTAATTTTTTCCCTGAACTGGTATTCATACAGTTAAAAAAGTCCCAAGGAATTGGATGTTTCCCGTTCCATGTATCCATATAAAAATGCAATGATTTTTTGAATTGATCATCTCCAAGCATATCTTTCAGGGCGAGATACGAAAGAGAAGCTTTACCATAGGAATTATTGCCATAACCCGCATCCGAAACCTGTGTAGACATAGAAATTATAGGCTGATCCTCTTCGGTCGATGGGTCATTAATATAATGATCTACTCTAAATTCCTTGTAAAACTTATCAGCTGCTTCTTTACCATGCTCGGCTATTCCTATCAAATATTCAAGGGTAGTTGCCCAACCTTCATCCATAAATGCATATCGGGTTTCATTTATCCCCATATAAAATGGAAAATAAGTATGTGCTATTTCATGATCCTGCACCAATTGAGCAAAAACGGCGTCTCCCATTTGAGAATCATTAACCATCATAGGATACTCCATATCTGCAAATCCCTGGAAAGCAGTCATCTTGGAGTACGGATAAGGAATCCCTGGCCAATTATTAGAAAACCAAGCTAATGCATAATTATTATTCTTAACTGAG
The DNA here is from genome assembly GCF_007097385.1 of Flavobacterium sp. ZT3R18. Classification (GTDB taxonomy): domain Bacteria; phylum Bacteroidota; class Bacteroidia; order Flavobacteriales; family Flavobacteriaceae; genus Flavobacterium. The sequence continues at coordinate 288,359 of NZ_VJZS01000004.1, read as the reverse complement.
TTTAAAAAATCGGTTCCCTTTATGTCATAGGCGGCTTGCGTACTGGTACGACGGTTGGTTTTTGTATCTACAACGACACTTCCGGCATCCCACAAATAATGATTGCTCAATGCAAAACAAACATCGGTAATGTTACTGGCTTGAAATTTCCAGCTATTCCATTCTTTTTGTTGCGTCACACGCCCCTCTTTCAATTCTTGTTCATTGGCAATGCGTATTACCTCATCTGTGGTATATGATTTTTTTAAACGAGCGGCAAATTCAGGCTGTAAAACCTCATCGGGATTTAATAAATCCCCAGTTCCATAAACCACATAATTCTTGGGAGCTTTGACCGTATAAGTATAGTCATTAAAATCATTATAAAATTCTTGACGATCGGTATGAGGTAACCTGTCCCATTTATTGTAATCATCAAAAACGGATACTCTAGGATAGCTATAGGCAATATAAAAAGTAGTTTCGTCTATTTGCCCTTCTCTTCCACTTTCTTTAGACAATGGGTAATTCCATTCAATTTCGAGGGTTGCTTTGGTTTTTGGAAGCATGGGAGTTTTCATTTTTACATTACCAACAGTCTCCCATTTTCTGGCATCTTCTTTGTAAACTTCTCCATTTATTTTTAAAGATGTAATGGTCAATCCATTTGATAAAAAGTCCTCACTTACACCACCTCCTCTTGGCGAAGAGGGCTTATGCAAATTATTCACAAAACGGATCACCATATTTCTCAAAGTGTCATTGCTATTATTTTTATACACAATGGTTTCTGTTCCACTCACTATTTTTGTAGTTGCGTTTACAGTAATATCCATAGTGTAGGTACCGTGATTTTGCCAATACTTTTTACCGGGTTTACCATCCATAGAACGGGTTTCTCTTGCGTAAGCTTCCTTGATGTTTCTTGGCATGTAGAGCTCTTGGGCAAAAGTACTTTGTGTACATAAAACAAGTACTAAAACGAACAGTTTCAATGGAATTTGTTTTTTCATTTTTGATTCTTAAGATTGTGATTCCTTTCATAAGTCTCAAAAACTTCTCTTTTGTAACAAAAAAACCGCTCTTTTTTATAAAAAAACAAAAAGACAAATGCAAATTATAAATGATAAAACGCCTTTAAGAGAAACCGAATCAATAGATACAAAATAGCTGCAATTAAAGCAAAAGCAATACTAAAGCTAATGAGATTAACTACTATATTGGGAATAAATTTTAGTTTGGGATGCACATAATAAGGTTCACGATGTAAATGTTCGTGCATCTTTTTGGCAGCTATTTTTATTTTCTTTTTGATATTATTATTTTTGGAAAGTTAATACCTAACCCTACAAATGTAAACAATTCATAATCAACTAACAACAATACCACACCCAAAAATAACTAATCATAGTCAACAACAAGACTCTCTTTTCCTGTATAAAAATGAGAAACACCTTCGTCCTTCCAGATGTATTCGTATAAGCTTGAAAATCCTTGATTAGATATAGTAACATCATCAGGATTGCCTTTGCTGAATTTCACCATATCAATATGCATTCCTTTCCATATAAAGTTATTAGCCAGTTTTACACAATCTTCTTTGCTCCATTCAGGATGTAATTTCTTAATACTTCCTGCTTTGCTTTTCATAAACTGAATATTTTTCTTTTCAAAAGCAAGTGCTTTTTTATGGTTTTCGGAAGCCTGGTATTTTTTGTTTAATGCGTTAGTATACTTTTCTAGTTTATCCAGAAAAGCGGATGCTTCTTCTTTATTGTCTATTGCTTTATAAATATACAATATACTATCCAGATTTACATAATACTTGGTTTTAACAATTGATGTAGTGGCAGTATTAAACCTTAAATTATTGATAGATTCTGCATTCTCTTTAGAAGAAAAGTATACAGAAACAATTAATCCAACTACAATTAATAGGATTGGTACATTATTTTTCATCTGTAATGTTATTTATTTTTAAAGAATTCTATCTTTTTATTAATTTCATTATTGTCCTGTTGACCTATAATAAAAATAAGTATTAATAGTATTTTGCAGCCCTTATTAAACACTACTGATCACTTACTTCAAATACACAAAAAACACTCTTTAACTAACTGAAATTAAAACAAATAGACTATCTACTCAATTATTAAATTAAGATATAATACATTCTAATTTAACATCTTAAAAGTACAACATAAATTCAATAAAACAGACAAAATGCATTTTTTATCGACAAAATACATTTTAAAGATAATAAAAACAAGTTTTAGACTACAATTAAACATAAAACAAAAATAACCGTCTCATTCCTAGAAATAAGACGGTTATAAAATCGCATAAAACGATATTACAATATATAATCGGTATTGATAAAATTTGATGCTGCGCTATTCAACAATTCCTGCAAAATTTCATTGTTATAGGCATTGTCTTTGGAAGCTACAAAAGTTCGTATCGAAAAAGAACGCAGGGCATCATGAATACTCAAAGTACCAAAAGCAGAATCTTTTCTTCCTGTAAATGGAAAAACATCCGGTCCTCTTTGGCAAGAACTATTCAGGTTTACTCTACAAACCAAATTCACCAAAGTATCAATAAGCGGCGCAATGGTTTTGATGTTTTTGCCAAACAAACTCACTTGTTGTCCGTAATTCGATTCGGCCATATCGTTTAACGGTTCTTGAATGTCTTTGAAAGTCAAAATGGGCACCACTGGTCCAAATTGCTCTTCATGATACACTCGCATTTCTTTATTTATAGGAAACAAAACTGCAGGGAATATAAAATTATCCGAGTGCTCGCCTCCCTTTGCATTGATTACTCTGGCTCCTTTGCTGGTTGCATCATCGATTAATTCCTGAATATAAGCTGGTTTTTCGGTTTCGGGCAATGGCGTTAAAGAAACCTCTTTATCCCAAGGGTTTCCAAATGCCAACGAATCAACTTTGGTAGCAAAACGTTTATTGAATTCTTCAGCAATAGATTCGTGTACGTATAAAATTTTCAGAGCGGTACAACGTTGTCCATTAAAAGATAAAGTTCCTGCAATACATTCTTGAATAGCCAAATCCAAATCGGCATCTGGTAATATTATCGCTGGGTTTTTGGCTTCTAGCCCTAACACCAAACGCAATCTATTTTTGTTTGGATGCTGGTCCTGCAAAGCAATAGCCGATTTACTGTTTCCTATCAAAGCCAGAATATCTACTTTTCCAGAACGCATTATTGGCGAAGCGATTTCACGTCCTCTTCCATAAACAATGCTGATTACTCCTTTTGGAAAACTACTTCTAAAAGCTTCCAACAAAGGAGAAATCAATAAAACACCGTGTTTAGCCGGTTTAAAGATTACTGGATTTCCCATGATTAATGCAGGAATAAGCAACGTAAACGTTTCGTTTAGTGGATAATTGTAGGGGCCAAGACACAATACAACCCCAAGAGGTCCTCTACGCACCATGGCATTTATCCCTTGTACTTTAGAAAAATGAGCACTTTGGCTGTTTAATTCTTTATAGCTTTCTATAGTATCATTAATATACTCTACAGTTCTATCAAATTCTTTTTCGGAGTCGCCCAGGGTTTTTCCTATTTCCCACATCAAAAGTTTAACTACTTCGGTACGGGTCGTTTTCATTTGAGCAACAAAATTTTCCATACATTTAATACGATCGACCACTTTCATGGTTGGCCATAAACCTTGTCCGTTATTAAATGCATTTTGTGCTGATTCTGCCACTTCTAAGGCTTCTGCTTCTCCCATAAACGGAATAGACCCCAATAATGTTGGTTTATATTCCACGGTTGAAGAAATTGTAGAATAAACTTCTGTCGTTTTTCCTGTCCATTTTTTTAATTCGCCATTTACTAAATACGTATCTTGTACAAGTGGCGTTGTGATTTGGAATTCTTGTGGTATTGCATTCATTCTTTTGGTTATTTTTGGTTATTATATTTAAATTAAAAAAAGAGGCTTATGCCTCTTTTTTAGTTATACAGCTAGACTATATCGCCATTCCATTCTATGATTCCACCCAGTAAATTATAAGCGTGTGCTATACCTAACTCGTTCATGATTTCGCAGGCTTTTGCGCTTCTCACTCCAGAACGGCAATAGACATAATAATTTTTACTTTTATCTAATGCTTCAATAGCATCAATAAACTCCTGACCCTTATGAATATCAATGTTAATAGAACCTTCTATTATGCCTTGATCGCATTCGTCTTCGGTTCTTACATCTAGTATTACTGCATTTTCATCGGCTTCAAATTGAGAAACCCATTCGTCTTGTGATAAATTCATAATAAATATTTTTTTGTAAAAATACGAGGTTTTCCTCAAACAATCGACCTCTTTACTGTGAATTACCCAATAAATCGTAGAAAACGATTTCGTAAAGTACTAATATGCAGCATATAGCATTTTTATCTAATTAAACCATAAAATAGTGCTGTTTTTTACTTCGCAAATTCGATTTTTAATAATTTGAGTTTTAAGCAATTCAGGAATGGCACAAAACTTTGAATTACCTCTAGCTTTAGATCAGCAATGGGCTGAATAGTTACCTCCTTTTTAGTACTTTTACAGTACGGATACTTCAACCCATTTCAAAATAAATTCAAAATGCCAGAGCAGTTAAAAAAAATATTCCCTTCCTTTTCGAACGAATTGATTCAAGACATAAAAACAAACGAAGTCATCAAAAACTTTAGTTCAGGCGAAGTTATCATGCGCACCGGGCAGTACATCAAAAATACAGTTCTGATTACCAAGGGAACCATCAAAGTCTATCGGGAAGATATTGATGGTGGCGAATTTTTCATGTACTACTTACAACCCGGACAAGCATGTGCATTATCTATGGTATGTGCGACCAAGAACGAAAAAAGCCAAATTATGGCAAAAGTCATTGAGGACGCCGAAGTGGTTATGATTCCTTTATCCTTAATGGACAAATGGATGATGCAACATAGAAGTTGGTATGAATTTGTAATTGGCACTTACCGAAACCGCTTTGAAGAAGTTCTAGAAGTTATTGACAGCATTGCTTTTAGAGCTATGGATGAACGCTTGGAATTTTATCTAAAACGGCAAGTTGAAGCTTGTGGCTGCAAGGAACTCAAACTTTCCCATCAAGAAATTGGATCGGATTTAAACACCTCCCGAGAAGTCATCTCTAGACTACTCAAAAAAATGGAACAAAGAGGTTTGGTCGTTTTACACCGCAACCAGATTGAAATTTTGATGTAGATTATTAGTAGTTTTCAGTCGCAGTTTTCAGTTTTCAGTTTTCAGTCGCAGTGAAAAGTACAAAATCGTTAAAATTCTATTTTCTTTTTCTTTACTCTATTTTCTATTTTCTAAATCTAAACTCTAAACTGAACACAGTGTGACAAAAGTTACTGTAAACAAAAAACAGTCTTCTCATCTTTGCAGTAAATAAAAAAACATATGGAATACTTCGGTTATTTGGCTTCTGTCATAATAGGACTTTCTTTAGGATTAATAGGTGGTGGTGGATCTATTTTAACCATTCCCATTTTGGTTTATTTATTCAAAATAGACCCAAAACTAGCCACTAGTTATTCTTTATTCATCGTTGGAATTACCGCTTTATCGGGATGTTTCAGTCATTATAAAATGGGAAATCTCAAAATTAAATCAGCATTGTATTTTGCCGTTCCTTCCGTATTTTCGATATTAATTATCCGAGAAGTGATTTTTCTAAAGATTCCCAATGTGATTTTTACCGTAAACGATTTTCAAGTGACCAAAAATTTTCTGATCATGATTATTTTTGCAGTCTTGATGATGGCTGCTTCTTTTTCTATGATTCGAAAAACCAATTCTCATATACACTCAACCGGTGTCAATTATTTGCAATTAGCATTTATAGGCGCTGTCGTTGGGATTGTAACCGGTTTTCTGGGTGCTGGCGGTGGATTTTTAATTATTCCAGCCTTGTTGTTTTTTGCCAATCTACCCATGAAACAAGCTGTAGGGACTTCATTATTGATTATTTTTATTAATTCCTCCATTGGTTTTATGGGCGATTTATATATTGGAACTCCTATAGATTATCCTTTTTTATTAGGCATTTCGAGTATCGCTTTTATAGGAATGCTAATTGGCACACAACTCTCGAAAAGAATGGACGGAAACAAAATCAAGCCCATTTTTGGATGGTTTGTTTTGGTCATGGGAATCTATATCATTATTAAGGAATTTTGCGCTATTTAGTGATTAGTGAATAGCCGTTAGTGATTAGCTAAGAATCTTAAATCATAAGATGAATGTTATTGAAATTTGTACAACCAAAGGCCAATCACTATTAACTAATTACTAATTGTCAGAATTATCACAGTAAAAAACTAACTAAACTTTCGTTAAAGTAACAATTATCACTTTTAATCTCAAAAAACGGAATTAACTTTGTACCACATTAAAATTAAAACACCATGCAAATAGAACAAATATATACGGGATGTCTGGCACAGGGTGCTTATTATATCACTTCCAATGGAGAAGCGGCTATAATAGATCCGCTTAGAGAAACACAACCCTATCTGGACAGAATCGAGCGCGATGGAGTCCAACTGAAATATATTTTTGAAACCCATTTTCATGCCGATTTTGTTTCCGGACATCTCGATTTAAGTAGAGAAACTGGCGCAACGATCGTTTATGGTCCAACAGCAAAACCCGAATTTGAAGCGACCATTGCTCTAGACAACCAAATCTTTGAAATAGGAAATATCAAAATAAAAGTACTGCACACTCCTGGTCATACCATGGAAAGTTCTACGTATTTGCTAATAGACGAAAACGGAAAAGACCATGCTATTTTCTCTGGAGACACCTTGTTTATAGGCGATGTGGGAAGACCTGATCTCGCTCAAAAAGCAGCATCGATGACCCAAGATCAATTAGCAGGATTGTTGTTTCATTCGTTAAGAGACAAAGTAATGCCTCTGGCAGATGACGTAATTGTATATCCCGCCCACGGTGCCGGTAGTGCCTGCGGAAAGAACATGAGCAAAGAAACCGTGTCGACCATTGGGAATCAAAAAGCGACCAATTATGCTTTGAGAGCCAATATGACCGAAGCCGAATTCATTACCGAAGTGACCGATGGACTACTCCCTCCCCCAGCCTATTTTGGAATGAATGTAGCCATGAATAAAAAAGGGTACGACAGTTTTCAACACGTATTGCAGCATGGCCTGCACTCTTTATCTGTGGCTGAATTTGAAACTTTGGCTGAAGAAACGGGTGCCTTGATTTTAGATACCCGAAATAATGGCGATTTCAGCAAAGGCTACATTCCACAATCTATAAACATTGGTATTAATGGCGATTTTGCCCCTTGGGTTGGCGCTTTAATTGCCAATGTAAAACAACCCATTGTCTTAATTACCGAACTTGGAAAAGAAGAAGAAACTGTGACTCGTTTGAGTCGTGTGGGTTTTGATAATTTAGTGGGACATTTAGAAGGTGGTTTTGAGGCTTGGCAAAAAGCCGGCAAAGAAATCGACACCGTAAACCGAATCAACGCAGACCAATTCAAAACAGAAGTGAAAATTGGCGAAAGCAAAATCATCGACATTCGCAAAGAGAGTGAATACAGTGCCGAACATATCGAAGACGCTTTCAGCAAACCACTCGCCAACATCAACGAATGGATAAAAGACATCGACCCAAATAAACATTTCTTTATGCATTGTGCCGGCGGGTATCGCAGTATGATTGCGGCATCGATTTTGCAAGCCCGTGGTTTTAGAAATTTTACCGAAATTGAAGGTGGGTTTAACGCCATTGCCAAAACCGATATTCCTAGAACCGATTTTGTGTGTCAAAGCAAGATGCAATAGAAAGATGCAATTTCAATGACAATGGCAATTTCAATGGCAATGGCAATTTCAAAAAAAACAAAGTATCAACAATTCATTATATGTTTTTGAAATAGTATTAAAATCAACACCTTTTTTGGACTGAAAACTGAAAAACTGAAAACTGAAACTGAAAACTGAAAACTGCGACTGAAAACTAAAAACTAGCAAATTCATCAACCAATAAATACTTTTTATCATGAAAAAAAACATGGGTGCTACAGACAAATTGATTCGTTCCGTAATTGGAATTATCATTGCTATTTTATATTATTCGGATATAATAACCGGTACGCTAGCCATTGTTTTATTGGCTTTTGCCATTATATTTTTACTGACCAGTTTTATTAGTTTTTGTCCATTGTATAAACTTTTAGGCATAAGCACCAATAAAAAAGAATAAGTATGGACGAATTACAATGCTGCGTGATATCCTGCGAGAAACCTTTGGATCAAACCTATTGGGACAACCAGTATCAAGCCAATACAACGGGTTGGGATCTAGGCGAAGTATCTCCACCTCTAAAAAGTTATATCGATACTTTAGAAAATAAAAACACTCGGATTTTAATTCCTGGGTGCGGGAATACGTATGAAGCGGAGTATCTTTTGGAACAAGGTTTTACCAATGTTACCGTCATTGATATTGCACCAACATTGGTAGAAAATCTAAAAACCAAATTCAAAGACAATCTCAACATCAACATTGTATTGGGAGACTTTTTTGAACATCAAGGCGAGTACGATGTAATAATCGAACAGACTTTATTTTGTGCCTTGCCGCCCACAATGCGTCAAAAATACGTTTGGAAAATGCATCAGCTTTTGGTTAAAGAAGGAAAAATTGCTGGCTTATTATTCAATCGAACTTTCGAAAGTGGCCCACCTTTTGGCGGAAGCCAAGAAGAATACAATTTGCTTTTTCAACAAGCTTTCGATTTTCTAAAACTGGAGATTTGTCAAAATTCCGCAACGCCAAGAGCCGGTTCCGAATTGTTTATAGAATTCCAAAAAAACAGCGAGGTACTAGTTAATCTATATCCATTTGAAGGTATCACCTGCAGCGGCTGCAAAAACAGCGTTTCCGAAAAATTTACCGCCATTGAAGGCGTTTTAAACGTGAGTATGAGTAGTGATTTTGCCGAAGTATTAATGGTAAGCAAAACCGAAATTGCATTAGAAACGCTGCAAAAAGAAATCGCTTACGATGCAAAATATAAATTGAACAAAAGCTATAAGGACTAAAAAAATCCTCCAGCTAAAGCACAATGTCATTAAGTTAAGCCGTTTTAACCGTCACTTCGAGTGATTTTGAATATTAATGCGATAGCTTTAATGTTCAAAATTGTATCGAGAAGCCTTAACGTAAGGGTTCTCGATACTTCGTAAAAATTTTCTATCGCAAATTATTACTCAACTCGAACTGACGAATCCTTAACTTAATGACATTGAGCTAAAGCACGAGACAATTCAGATTGCAATTTCGCTTGCAAGCATTCTAACATATCTAACAAAAAGAAAAAAATGGATAAATTTCAGGAAATTAAAAACAATCATTTGGCTCTAACACAATACTATCGCTGGTACCAAGTGTATGAATTGCCATTTAACACAGCACGAATAAATAATCAATTAGACATTTTAAGTGAAGATGTTGAAATTTCCTCACAAGCAGGAACCACAAAAGGTAAAGACGGTTTAGCAGACCGACTCAAAATATTTGAAGGTTGGCAAAATGCGCATCACGTAAAAAACACTCAGGTGCAACTTGAAGACGAAAACACTTTGAGATTAGAAGCCGATATTCTTTATCAAAACATACGCCCTGACGACAGTAGATATAGTTATACCATTCATTACTCTACCTTGCTAAACCTTAGAGAAAGTGATTTACCAGTATTTAAAACCGTAACGATACAGCCAACCGGAGTCATTGAAAACCCAGAATTCACAGCTGCCTATGCTGATAATCGAGCGAAATCATTCATGCACTATTGGTTGTATTTGATGGAAACTATAGAAAGTAATGCTCCTAAATTTGAAGAACTATTAGCTGAAAAATTTGAACTCAATATGAGTACAAATCCAAAAATAGAAACATTAGAAAAATTCCAAGAATGGGCTAGTTCTATTCCGACAAGAATAAAATCGAGTGGTCATTTTCCAAAAAACCTTATAGTAAAAGAAAATCAAGATCAAACGATTGAAGTATCTGTTGATTTTGAATGGCAAGGTGTTTCAATAGATGACAAACCAATGATTGCAGAAACTCATCACGATTGGACACTTGAAAACAATTTAGATGAACGATTTGCCCGCATGAAAACTATGACAGTTACTCAGACCAAACCATTTCAAATAGTGGAAACAAAATAGACATTTATCTATTTGTTACTATTCAGCCTAACAAAAATTTCACACGAATTTCACGAATTAACACGAATACAGGATCAAAATTGAATCTAATTTTACAAAAAAAACAATTTCACAATGCAATTTGTGCAAATTTGTGTAATTCGTGTCTGTTTTTTTTTTAAATCCTACGTTAATTTGGTGTAGGCTGAATAGTAACATCTATTTTAAACTTTTTAAACCCTCAAAAAAAAATGAAAAACCTACTATTCAACAACTGGCACATCATGCGTATTTTTCGTTTTGCTTTTGCAGTATTTTTATTCGCGCAGGCCTATTATACACAGGAATGGTTCTTCATCGCCTTTGGACTATTTTTCTTTATTCAAGCCATTTTTAATACGGGTTGCGGGCCAAATGGTTGCGCCGTTCCCAGAAATAAATACACCAAAAAATGAGTACATTCAACACTATTATTCAATCCGAGAAACCTGTATTGGTTGATTTTTTTGCTACTTGGTGTGGGCCTTGCCAAACATTGGCTCCTATTTTGAAACAAGTAAAAGACAATTTGGGAGAACGTATTTCCATCATCAAAATTGATGTGGACAAGAACCAACAAATCGCTTCGCAATACCAAGTTCGCGGTGTTCCCACTATGATACTTTTCCAAAACGGAAAGCAATTATGGAGACAATCGGGCGTTTTAAGCACCTCCGATTTAATTAAAATAATCGTAGAAAAGAGTAACTCATGACAAGAAAAGCTATTATTATCACTAGCATCGGAATTGTCATTGGTGCCATTTCTGGCTATTTATATTATCACTTTGTGGGCTGTGCTACGGGAAGCTGTGCCATAACTTCAAAACCGGTAAACTCCACACTTTATGGCAGTTTACTTGGCGGATTATTGTTTAATATGTTTGTAAAAGAAGAAAAAAACAGAAATTAAGTTATACTGCATTTGAATTTCTTTTAAAAGATAAACGAATAGCACGCTTGATTTTTAAAATTTCTCGCAAAGACGCAAAGACGCAAAAAAAAAAACGCTAGACTTTGCGTCTTTGCGACTTAGCGAGAAAATAACACAAAATAAAATTTGTCTTTAAATTTAATCTGGCAACAATAAATATAATTTTTCAAAGTATTTCACCCCGAAATACTTTTTTTAATTATCTTTGCTAACCAAATGGTTAAACTGTACAATTAAACAATATGGATAAGATAAAAACTGAAAATACTGAAACCGAAATATTAAATGCGGCAAAGGAGATTTTTCAACAAAAAGGAATGGCTGGAGCCAGAATGCAGGAAATTGCAGATAAAGCCAAAATAAACAAAGCATTGTTGCATTATTATTATAGAAGCAAACAACTTTTATTTGAGGCAGTTTTTAAAAGTGCTTTTACACTATTAGCACCTCAATTAAATAAGATATTAAATGATGACAGCGATTTATTTGAAAAAATAAGAAGATTTACTGAAAATTACATCTCATTTGTAATTAAGCATCCCTATTTACCAAATTTTGTCATTCAGGAATTAAATAAAAATCCAGAGTTTGTACAAACGCTTCGTTCAGAAAAAAATTTTCCTTCTATTGACAAATTCAAACTACAAGTTAGCAAGGCTATCAAACAAGGCGTTATTAAACCAATCGAAGCAGAACAATTATTTATCAATATAATGTCATTAAATATCTTTCCATTTATTGGCGAACCTCTTTTAATGGCTCTTGTTAATGTGGACAAAGAGGGCTACAATAAAATATTGGAAAATCGCAAAACAGATGTGGCAGAATTTATTATTAACTCCATAAAAATTTAAAATATGAAATCGCCATGATTCCAAAACACAAACTGGAATAAAGAATGGCGATACCATATTCCTTTAAAAAACAAATATCAACTACATATGAAAAATAAGTTAGTCATATTATTACTTTTCCTTATATCAATAAGCTCAAATGCACAACAAAATTTGACCTTGGAGGATTGTTATACATTGGTCAAAAAAAACTATCCAACCGCTAAACAGATTGAATTATTACAACAAAAGTCTAATTTTGAAATAAATGCATTAAACAAAAGTAAACTTCCTAAAATAGATTTAAATGCACAAGGAACCTATCAAAATCAAGTAACCGAAATTCCAAATCCATTTGTAACTCCGCTTAATAAAGACCAATACAAAGCTACACTGGATGTTAATCAATTGCTTTATAATGGCGGTTTGATAGATGCCAATACCAAACTCAAAGAAGCGCAAACCAAAACCCAACAACAACAAGTCGAGGTTAATCTATACCAACTCAAATCCAAAATCAATCAGTTGTTTTTTTCTATTTTACTTTTGCAGGAGCGAAAAGACCTTTTGATGACCAAACAAAAACAATTAGACTCTAAAATAAAAGAAGTCAAATCGGGTATTGAATTTGGTGCCATTCTACCCGCCTCCGAAAAAGTATTGGAAGCCGAAAATCTTAAAATCAAGCAACAGCTTTCGGAGATTCAATACGACAAGAAAAAACTATTCGAGAATCTTTCTTCCATAACCTACACCACTATTCCGGAAACAACTGTATTAGACAAACCTATTATTACAACGCCAACAAATACGGCTACAAACCGTCCTGAAATACATTATTTTGAATTACAGGAACAGCAAATCGAAGCCTCAAAAGACATACTTACTAAAACCAATTTACCCAAAATAAACGCCTTTGGAATTGCAGGTTATGGAAATCCGGGATTGAATATGGTTGAAAATTCGTTTGAACCTATTTTTATGGTTGGATTGAAAGCCAATTGGAATGTCTTTGATTGGAACAAATCAAAATCCGAGAAGGAAGCGCTTTCGGTTTCTGCCGATATCGTCGCTACCGAAAAAGAAACTTTCTTACTCAACAACAACATTCAACTGCAAGAAATCAATGCTGAAATACAAAAATCGGAAGCCAACATCGCCACCGATATGGATATAATCACACTAAGAGAATATGTAGAAAAATCAGCCAACTCACAATTAAAAAATGGCGTGATTACCACCTCCGAATATTTGACTGAATTCACCAATTTGTACGAAGCCAAAAACAGCCAAAAAATTCACGAAATACAATTGGAACTGGCCAAAGCAAACTATCAAGTTGTAAAAGGAGCCCCCTAACCCCCGAAGGGGGAACACGATTAAACTTTTAAACGATTAAACTTTTAAACAAAATGAAAAAAATATTTATCCTAGCACTCCTATTAAGCTTGTCTTCGTGCAACACAAACGACAACAAAGCAGATGGTTACGGCAATTTTGAGGCTACGGAAGTCACTATTTCGGCTGAAGCCAATGGGAAAATTGAGTTTTTGAGACTCGAAGAAGGCGATGTTTTGGCCCCAAAAACGCAAGTGGGTTTGATTGATACCACTCAATTGTATTTCAATAAACAACAGTTGGTGGCTTCAAAAGGGACTGTTTTTTCGAAATCAAAGAATGTTTTATCGCAAATCAATGTGTTGCAGGAACAGCTGAAAACCACTTTGATAGAGCAAAAAAGAATTCAGAATATGTTTGCGGAAAATGCAGCCACCAAACGCCAAGTTGACGAAATTGAAGGCAAAGTAAATGTGTTGCAAGAGCAAATAAAAAGCGTGAAAACCCAAAATGCGCCGATTGTAAACGAAGTAAAACCGATTGAAGTTCAGATAGAAAAGATGGACGACCAAATCCAAAAAAGTAAAATCATCAACCCAATAAAAGGAACGGTTCTAGCCAAATACTCCGAAGCAAACGAGATTACCGCTTTTGGAAAACCGCTCTATAAAATTGCCGATATTTCCGAAATGACCTTAAGGGTTTATGTGAGCGAAACACAGCTTTCCAAAATAAAAACGGGGCAAAAGGTTTCCGTGAAAATTGATGCGGAAAAAGATATGAAATACTATGAAGGAACGGTTTCTTGGATTTCATCTTCGGCTGAGTTTACGCCAAAAATCATTCAAACCAAGGAAGAACGGGTGAATCTTGTTTATGCCGTGAAAGTGAAAGTGAAAAATGATGGCAGTTTGAAAATAGGAATGCCGGCTGAAATGTGGATAGCCCCCTAACCCCCAAAGGGGGAATAATGAATTGAAATTGAATTTTGCCATTGAAATTACCATTGAATATGAGTATAATTGTCCAAAATATTTCCAAATCTTTCCAAAAGCTACAAGCCGTAGATACTGTTTCCTTTGAGGTCAATGAAGGCGAGTTATTCGGGCTGATCGGTCCGGACGGAGCGGGAAAAACAACCCTTTTCAGAATACTGGCCACGCTTTTGATTGCCAATGAGGGTAAGGCGAGCGTGGCGGGTTTTGATGTAGTCAAAGATTACAAATCCATTCGGAATTCAGTGGGTTATATGCCCGGAAAGTTTTCGTTGTACCAAGATTTAACGGTGGAGGAAAACCTGATTTTTTTCGCCACCATTTTCGGGACGACGATTGAGGAGAATTATGATTTAATCAAAGATATATACATTCAAATTGAACCTTTCAAAGAAAGAAGAGCTGGGGCACTTTCGGGCGGAATGAAGCAAAAATTGGCCCTGTGCTGTGCCTTAATCCACAAACCAAAAGTCTTGTTTCTTGACGAACCCACTACGGGGGTTGATCCGGTTTCCAGAAAAGAATTTTGGGAAATGCTCAAGCGATTGCAGCAAAAAGGGATCACTATCTTGGTTTCTACCCCTTACATGGACGAAGCGGCTTTGTGCGATCGAATTGCTTTAATTCAAAAAGGGAAGATCCTAAAGATTGACACACCCGAAAACATCATCAAAAAATACGATAAAACCATATACGATGTCCAAGCAAAAAACACTTTTCAATTGCTACAGGATTTAAAAAGTTACCCGAGTCAATACAGTGTTTTTGCCTTTGGGGAATACATCCATTATATTGATACCAATCCCGATTTTGACGCAAACGATTTGCAAAACTATCTTCAAGGGAAAAATCACGCTGAAATAGAGATTCATCTTTCGAATGTAACAATCGAAGATGTTTTCATGGATTTAACAACACTAAATAATTAAACCTTGAACACGGAAAAAATCATAGAGGTAAAAAATCTCAACAAACAGTTTGGTAGTTTCACCGCGGTCAACAGCATTTCTTTTGAGGTATACAAAGGGGAGATTTTCGGGTTTCTTGGAGCCAATGGCGCCGGAAAAACAACGGCCATGAAAATGCTTATCGGAATTTCGAAACCTACATCGGGAGAAGCTCTGGTGGCTGGTTTTGATGTAATAAGCAATGCCGAAATGGTAAAGAAGAGCATTGGATATATGAGCCAAAAGTTCTCGATGTATGACGATTTAACCATCAAAGAAAACATCACTTTTTTTGGCGGGATTTATGGCTTATCCAAAATCCAGATTAAACAAAAAACAGCGGAATTAATAAATGAATTGGGGCTTCAGGAAGTGGCGGATAAATTGGTGGGGGCATTGCCTTTGGGCTGGAAACAAAAACTGTCGTTTTCGGTGGCTTTATTGCACAATCCGAAAATTGTGTTTCTGGACGAACCAACCGGTGGCGTTGACCCCATCACAAGGAGACAATTCTGGGAAATGATTTATGCCGAGGCCCACAAGGGAACCACCATTTTTGTGACCACGCATTATATGGACGAAGCCGAATATTGCGACCGGGTTTCTATTATGGTCGAAGGCAATATTGAGGCCCTGGATACCCCAAAAAACTTAAAGCAACAGTATAAGGTGGCCTCCATGAACGACGTGTTTTTAAAATTGGCGCGAAATGTCGAGACACCATAAAAACCCAAGTTACCTCATATTCGCAGGTTTAAAACAGAACACAGATGACACAGATTGAACAAATTTACACAGATTTAAAGTTTATTTGTCAAATTTAAACAATGTCAACGCACAACGAATTCGTGAAATTTAAAAATGAACCATCCCGAATTCGTGTAAATTCGTGAAATTCGTGTTAACTTTTTTTAATTTGATATTTGCGGTAACACTATAGATTGCACGAATGGGAACTAATAATAACAACCACCAAAATGAAAAGATTTATCGGATTTGTAAAAAAAGAATTTTATCACATTTTTCGTGACAAACGCTCCATGTTTATCCTTTTCGGAATGCCTATTGCACAAATTTTATTGTTTGGTTTTGCCATCACCAACGAAATTAACAATGTAAACATTGCCATTTTAGACCAATCAAAAGACAGCGAGACGCATAAAATAATCAACAAAATTAGCGCTTCGGCTTATTTTCACATCGAACAGGAAATCACCAATGAGGCCCAAATTGAAAGTGTTTTCAAAAAAGGAAAAGTAAAAGCGGTTTTGGTTTTTGAAAAGGGATTCATCAAAAATCTGCAAACCCAAAAACAAGCAAAAGTCCAAGTAATTACAGATGCAACCGACCCGAATATAGCCAACACGATTACCAATTATGTGAATGCAATTTTGCAAAATCACACTCAGGAAATCAATAAGGCGAACAAGGCGACGTATCAAATACAAACCCAAACACAACTCTATTACAATCCCGAATTGAAAAGTGTCTTTACCTTCGTTCCTGGGGTAATGACCATTATCCTGATGCTCGTTTCGGCCATGATGACCTCCATTTCCATCACCCGGGAAAAAGAACTCGGAACCATGGAAATCCTTTTGGTTTCACCCATAAAACCCTTTCAAGTCATTCTGGGAAAAGTATTTCCCTATATATTTCTGTCGGTTATTAATGCTACTGTAATCCTTGTTTTAGGTTTTTTTGTGTTCAAAATGCCTATTGAAGGAAGTTTGATTTTACTGGCCTTGGAAAGCATTTTGTTCATCATTTCAGCGCTGTCATTAGGCATCTTAATTTCGACCATTACGGACTCGCAACAAACAGCAATGATGATTTCCTTAATGGGACTGATGCTACCGGTAATCCTTCTTTCGGGATTCATTTTTCCTATTTCCAGCATGCCGTACCCGTTGCAAGTCATCAGTAACATCATACCAGCCAAATGGTTTATCATCATCATCAAAGCCATATTGCTAAAAGGGGCATCAATCGATATAATTTGGAAAGAAACCTTGATTTTGATCGGAATGACGGTGTTTTTTATAGCATTGAGCATTAAAAAGTATAAGATCAGGCTGGAATAATCAATTTCAATAGCAATATTAATGGCAATATCAATTTCAATGGCAATAAAAAATAGCAATAAGTAAAAATGAGAACAATACTATTCATCATACAAAAAGAGTTCAAGCAAATCTTTAGGAATAAGGCCATGCTTCCGATTATATTTGTTTTACCGCTCGTTCAACTATTGATACTATCAAATGCCGCCAGTTTTGAGGTTAAAAACATCAAATTCTCTTATGTAGACAACGACCATTCCGCTGCTTCAAGGGAACTGATTCATAAATTTCAGGCATCCAATTACTTCAATGTTATTGAAAGTTTTCCTTCAAAAAAAGAAGCGGACCTACAAATGCAAAAAGGAAAAGTGGATGTAATTCTCGAAATTCCCAATCATTTTGAAAGGGATCTCATGAAAGAAAAAAAAGCAACGCTTTCGATAAGCATCAACGCAATCGATGGTGCCGCCGCAGGAATTGAAAACGTTTATATTTTGCAAATTATAGCCAACTTTAATCAAAATATTAAATCCAAATTGTTACAGTACAACGATGGTACATTTATACAACCACAAAGCATAAGTATTATCCCGTCCTTTTGGTACAACAATACGCTGAACTATAAAACGCTTATGGTTCCGGGGATTTTGGTGCTGCTGGTTACGATGCTTACGCTTTTTTTGTCTTCCATGAATATTGTTCGCGAAAAAGAAATAGGAACGTTGGAACAAATAAATGTGACACCTATTAGAAAACATCAATTTATTATTGGGAAATTATTTCCGTTTTGGGTGTTAGGATTGGTCATATTAACTGTCGGGTTGATCATTGCCAAACTGGTTTTCAATGTCCCCATGTTAGGTAATATTGGTTTGATTTATTTGTTTACTTCGGTTTACTTGTTGGTAATCCTCGGAATGGGGTTGTTAATTTCCAATTACACCGATACCCAACAACAAGCCATGTTTATCGCCTGGTTTTTTGTGGTGATTTTCATTTTGATGAGCGGTCTGTTTACCCCCATCGAAAGTATGCCTCAATGGGCACAAAATGTTTCCCTATTAAACCCTATCCGTTATTTTGTGGAAATCATAAGGATGGTCATGCTTAAAGGGGCTTCATTTTCGGACATAACAACGCCATTTATCATTATCTGCTTTTATGCTTTTGTACTGAATGCTCTGGCAGTTTGGAGTTATAAAAAGGTTAATTAGCAAACTCAAATTTTAAAAGTCAACAAATAAAAGCACTCTTTACTTTGGTAGTGCTATAGCAAAAATCAGTGTATAGCCATTGAGAAAACGAACATCACACCAATTACTTAAAAAAAACATGAAATTTAACACCAAATTAAAATCCTTTGTACTCTCCACGATGTTACTTGTTTTTTCAGCTGCACAAGCTCAAAAAGCGAATGATTTAATTGGCAAATGGGGATTCAGCGACTCTCCCCGTGAAATTGAGATTTATTTTGAAAACAGCAAATACTATGGTAAAATCACCAAAATATCTGGTGAAGACAGTAAAGAAAAAGCAGGGCATATTATGTTCAAAGACTTGATATATGACCCATCCGAAAATAAATATACAGGCAAAATGAATGCTCCCAGTGGTATGACTGCATCCGGCGAATTAGTCTTAGCCGATAGAAACAAACTTAAAATTAGCGTAAAAAAACTATTTTTCAGTAAATCATTAACATTAAAAAGGATAAAATGAAACAACCTTTAGTGCTGCGTGTTTTTTTTTGATTCATTGATTTTCGGATGCAAAAAAAACACCTTGTTAAATCCAATCCGTATTTTGTTGAAATCATAAGGATGGTCATGCTCAAAGGCGCCAGCTTCTCGGATATCACAATGCAGTTTTCCGTTATAACTGCCTATGCTATCGCTTTAAACGCTTTGGCGGTATTGAGTTATAAAAAAGTTAATTAATTACAGCCTTTCAAAAAAAACAATAAATTTGAATCATCATTAAAATCAAAAACCTTAAAATATGAAAAATTTAATTGCAGTTTTAGTTGTAGCCCTATTTTCAGCAGGCATGAATGTGAATGCTCAAGAGACAAAACCAAAAGAAACTCCGAAAAAAGAATGCAGCGCAAAAGATAAAAAAGCTTGCGCAAAAGATCACAAAACCTGTTCTGCGGAAGAGAAAAAAGCTTGTGATAAAACAAAAAAAGCTTGTTGTGCTGCTAAAACTGAAAAGAAAGCGTAATTTAATTTATAATGACCCTAAAAGAGTGTTTGAACCTTCAAACACTCTTTTTTTTTGCAAAAAACTCATTTACAGACAATTTATTACTAAAAACACCTTTGCTGCTATTTTATAATTCTATATTTTTGAGAAAACTTATTTTTCATGATCAAAAAATCATCGATTACTGTTGCAATACTTATACTGTTTTTTGTTGTTTTCAGAGTTTTTATTGTAGACCGCTGCAGTTCAAAAGATGCCGAATATACCGAGGTTCTCTCTTCCAACAACGCTTACGTAGGCGATCAATCCTGCAAAAATTGCCATACTGCCGAGCATCACCAATGGAAACAATCCGATCATTATATGTCTATGCTTCCTGCGAATGATTCGACAGTAAAAGGAGATTTTAACAATGTGACTTTCACTGCCGATGGCATTACCAGTAAATTCTATAAAAAAGGCTCTAAATTTTTCATTAATACCGAAGGAGACGATGGAAAAAACCACGATTTTGAGGTAAAATATATCTTTGGATACCAACCCTTACAACAATATTTAGTTCATTTTCCGGGAGGTCGCATGCAAGTACCTCGCTTAAGTTGGGATGTCAATCAAAAAAAATGGTTCAATCAATATGCAGGTCAAAAAATACCTTCTCACGATTGGTTTCATTGGACCGGTAATTCCCAAAATTGGAATACCATGTGCGCCTCCTGCCATTCGACCAACTTGCATAAAAATTACGACACCAAAACTGATTCTTATAAAACCAGTTATAGTATCATCAACGTAAGTTGTGAGAGTTGCCATGGCGCAGGCCAAAAACACCTTGGGTATGTAAACAGTGCCGATTATAAATCAGGGGATAAAGTGATGGGCAGTTTTATGAAATTAGGCAAAAAATCCGGTCAATTGGAACAAATCAATACCTGTGCGCCTTGTCATGCCCGTGTCTCCGAAATTAGTGCTAAACACATTGAGAGTGGGGAAATCATGGACAATTACATTCCGCAAATTCCAGATACCGAGAATTTCCATCCCGACGGGCAAGTAGATGACGAAGATTATATTTATACTTCTTTTTTACAAAGTAAAATGTTTAGCAAAGGAGTAAAATGCAGCAATTGCCATAATCCGCATAGCACCAAATTGAAACACACAGGCAATCAAACGTGTGTGCAATGCCATGTAGCGAACAAATATGATACCCCAAAGCATACTTTTCACCCATTGGGATCCAAGGGAGCATCTTGCATAAACTGTCACATGCCCGGAAAATTGTATATGGGAAATGATTTGCGTCACGATCATAGTTTTCGAGTTCCCCGTCCTGATCTTTCTGTAAAATACGGCACACCAAATGCTTGTAGCAACTGCCATAAAGACCAATCCGAAAAAGCCTTGGCCGATGCAGTAATCAAATGGTATGGTCCTAATAGAAAACACCATTTTGCCGATGATTTGATTCCGGGAAGCCAATTGGATGCCAAAAGTGAAGCCCATTTAGCCCGATTAATCAATACTAAAACCACTCCAGAGATTATAAAAGCTACTGCTGCTTTTTACTTGGGTAGCATTACAACCTCAACGAGTCTAGCTACTTTATTATCTTGCTTAAATGATAAAGATGCACAAGTGAGATATAGGGCATTACGCAGTTTGTCGAATTTCCCTCCAAATGGTTGGATAGACAATGTAGCTCCATTAGTATCAGACAAAGTAAGAGCCGTTCGTATCGCTGCCGCCGATTTATTTATAACCCTGCCCAAAGATCAAATACCAAGTCAATACGCAAGTGCTTTTGATGCTGCACATATAGAATTACAAAAATACCTTCGCTATCAAACTGATTTTTCGACAGGGAATATAATGCTTGCCGATTATTATCTTAAAATGCAGGATTACACAAATGCCGAACTTTTTTACCTAAAAGGACTTAGAAAAGACAGTCAGATGAACTATGCCCTGCTCAATTTATCCACACTGTATAATACCGTTGGAAAGAATGATGCTGCTTTAAAAATACTGCAACGTGCGTTAAAAAACGATGTAGCCAATGAACGCATTTATTACAATATGGCTTTGCTTTATAATGAAATGAATGACAAACCTGCGGCCGAAAAATCATTTGCCAAAGCAGTTTTCTTAAAATCTCAAAATCCAAGAGTGTATTATAATTATGGTTTGATGTTGAATGCCAATAAAAAATTCAAAGAGGCTGAAGCTATTTTGCAAAAAGGAATCGCCATAAACCCTACTGCTCCCGATCTTTATTATGCCCTTACTTTTGTTTATATTCAGACTGAGAACAAGATAAAAGCACAACAAACTGCTTTTCAATTGAAACAATTGGATCCAAACAACCCTAATTATCAGGAGTTATTTAAAAATTTGGGTGTGTAGCAGTAAGTTATTGTGGCAACCATTTATGTAATATCGCTTCTAAATCAGATTCAATAATGGGTTTTGATACATAATCATTCATCCCGTATTCTAAACATTTATCTTTTTCTCCAACCATAATTCCAGCAGTTAAGGCAATTATAGGTGTATTTTTAGCCTTTTTTAGTTTTCTAATTTCTAATGTTGCTTCATAACCATTTTTTATAGGCATTTGAACATCCATTAAAATCAAATCTGGTCGATGCAATTCAAATTGCGCAATACCTTCATTCCCATCTCTGGCTTCAAAAATGATAACATTAGGAATAATTCTTTTAACCAACGTTTTAGCCAAAAACAAATTGATTGTATTGTCCTCAACTATTAAAACTTTTAGGACATTTGAATTTTTAATCCTATTCACTTCACTTTGAATGATCTGATTCGTCAATTCTATAAAAGCGGTCTTTATTGGAGATGCATTTTTTAATTTAATAGCAAAGAAAAAATCGCTACCATCGCCATATTTGCTTTCTAAATGTAAACTGCTATCCATTAGTTCCAACAAAAGATTAGATATGGCCAACCCTAAACCTGTTCCCCCAAACTTTTTTGACGTAGCATTATCTTCTTGCACAAAGGAGTTAAAAATTTTCTTTTGGTTGTATTGCTTTATCCCAATTCCTGAATCTTTTATCGAGAATCTAATGGTTGATTTATCTTTTTTACTCATTTTCACTAAATCAACATCTAACCGAATGTACCCAAACGAAGTAAACTTTAAGGCATTACTAATTAAGTTGACTAATATTTGCTTAAACCGGATAGAATCTGCGTAGATATATTGAGGCACTTTGTCTCCAATATTTAGCGATAAATCAATATTTTTTAAATTGGCTTGATGCTTAAATAAGTCTATGACTTGGTGCAATAGATCATACAGATCGGTTTGTTCGATATGTAACTCTAACTTTCCAGATTCAATTTTAGAAAAATCGAGAATGTCATTAATTATTTCCATCAATGAATTGGCAGATACATTAATAGTTGACATATACTCCAATTGGTTTTTTTCGAGATTTGTTTTCATGAGCAAATCTGTAAAGCCAACAATTCCATTTAATGGTGTTCTAATCTCATGACTCATATTCGATAAGAAATTAGACTTTGCTTTATTGGCTTCCTCGGCTTGCTGTTTGGCTTTAGTTAACTCCTTGTTGGTTTGTTTCAGTTTATCATTAATTTCCTCATACTCTATATATTTGGTAAGTAAATCTTTTTCATTTTCCTCGGCTTTTTCTTTGGCACTAATCAATTCCATTTCCATCAACTTACGCTCTGTAATATCTCGAATGGCTCCCACAATAACTTGAGGTTGATTATTTTTATCCCATTTTAAAGTACCCAATGCATGAACCCAACGTTCCTCATTATCGTTAACTCTAATTATTTTATATTCTTTATTAAATTGCATCTTTTTTCCAACAACCTCATCCAATAGATAATCAATCATAATTTTACGCCAAGCGGGATGAACTATTGACAGCCATTTTTTGGAGTTTAAATCATAACTGGAGTCAATCCCAAAAATAGAGTTTACTAAATCAGTATGCGTCCAATTTCCAGTAGTCATATTGATACTATAAGTCCCTAGTTCTGCTATTATTTGAGTTTCTTTCAAGAATAATTCACTTTCTTTCAGTCGTTCTTCGGCACTTTTTCGCTCCGTAATATCAATAATACTGGCTCGAATTAACGTTTTATTTTCGTCGGGCAATCGAACCAATCGAACATCACAAAAAAGAGGTTTCCCTTCGCTATCTAGGTGAATCCATTCAAATGTTGGCTTCCCTCCTGCAATGGCTTCTGAAATTTTTTTCTCTGCTAGTTCTGCTGACAACATACCGTTGGGTTGGTATTCTGGGCTTAAGTCTATTGGTCCTACTTGCAATAGTTCTCTTTCTGTCATTTTAAATAAAACCAAAGCACTTTGACTAACAGTAACAAATTTTTGTTGCTCCATATCCATTACTACAAGAGCTTCTGGAGCATTCTCTACCAAAATCCTAAAACGTTCTTCTTTTTCTCTTAATGCCTCTATTATTTGAATCCGTTCTGTAACATCTTTTGCAAACAAAAGCACTTGCGTCTCCGAAAGTTTAACGGCATCAATAGACCAGCTACAAATAGTTCCATTTTTATGAGCAAAAGGCATAATAACATTTAAAGCTCCTTTTTGCAAGAGGGTTTCTAAATTAGCAATAACACTAGCTATTGACGCTGGAGGTGTTAAATCTTGAAGGGACATTTTTAACAACCTACTTTTAGAAAAACCTGTAATTTTTGTTGCTGCTGGATTAACTTCTAAAAAACAACCTTTTTCATTGGCTACAAAAACACCTTCGGGAGCATTCTCTACATAATTCCTGAATTTAGCATTACTCTCTTGTTCTCGCTTTTTTTCCTTAATGGCAGCCACTTCTTTTTCTTTGGCTATAATTTCATCTTCAATTCGTTTTTTCTCGGTTATATCTTGAGCAACTCCTCTTAAAGCTATAACATCTCCATTCTCATTGACTACAGGAACTCCTGTCCCGTAAACCCACTTAAAACGATTTTTGGGCAAAAGTACTTTATGTATAATTTCATAAGGCTTTTTACTAGCAATAGATTCGTTTATCTTATTATCTAGTACTTCTTTATCTTCTGGTGTAAAACGGCTTAAATAATTGGCATACAAATCGTCCTCTGCACCTTTTGAAATTTCAAAAATCCGAAATAATTCGTCAGACCAAATCAAAGCATTCGATACTAAATTAAATTCCCAACTGCCTATTTTAGCTATTTTCTGAGCATCATTTAATAAACTCTCACTGGCGATTAATTTTTCCTGAATTTTTTTTATTTCGGTAATATCTCTACCAATTGCATAAATGAGTTTTTTTGAAAGATTTATGATGGTAGTCCATTGCACCAAAAAATATTCTCCATTTTTCTTTAGAATTCTGTTTTCAAAATTTACCGAAGTGGTTCCTTGCAAAAGCTTCTGTAATACCTCATTGGTCTGGGCTATATCCTCGGGATGAATACATTTTAAATAACTGTGCTGTAGCAATTCCCGTTTAGAATATCCTAATTTTTTAACAAAAGCGGGGTTGAATTTTTTGAAATAAGTATTAAAATCCGTAACACAAATAAAGTCTGATGTCTCTCGAGTAAAAAATTCAAAATTAACTATCGAATCTTCTTTCTTTTGCAATTTAAGGAGTTCTAACTCTAGTTTTTTTGTTTTTTGGAGTAATTCTTCAACAGAGCGTCTATTTTCTTTCATACGTAGATACTATTGTTTTTGTTGGAATATGGTATCGCCAAATCTTCATTGGTGTTTATCTCATCTGTTACTATTTTATTTTGATATTCGATGATTTTCAATTGCGACCAATTTATGGTCATGCTCATTTCATATACAGACATTTATTATTTTATCGATGGTATCTAATTCCTTCGCCTATTCGCAAAATCTCGGGTCGCATATCTTTATTGGTTTTCCTTCCAATTTTAGATCGTGTTCATTTCATAATCACATAGCAAAAAATGAATTAATAAACAAAACCATCTAACAAACATATAAGCTTAAAGATATAAAAAATTACTTTACACAATATGCTAATCATTAAATAATTAGGTCATATTCAATTATTTACATAATAAATTAAGAAATATATTATGTAAATAAAACATCAAAAAACAACACTTCTTATTCATTAGAAATAAAATATAAGTTCAAAAAAAAAGTCTTTCTTTATTTAAAAAAATAAAGAAAGACTAGATTGTTTTTCGATTAAAACAGGACTATTTTGAATTCAAAAGCACACTATAATATCATTTAGTATTACTCATTCAACCATTTAAATACCGTTTCCTCTAACTCCACTCGATTAATGGGTTTTGATATATAATCGGTCATACCGTGCTCTAAACATCTTTCTTTTTCGCCACTTAAAACTCCAGCAGTTAATGCAATTATAGGGATGTGCCTGAACTCTTTTAATTTTCGGATTTCTCGAGAGGCATCGTACCCATTAAGAATAGGCATTTGAATGTCCATTAAAACAATATCTGGAATTGTCGTTAGCACTTTTTGTACCGCTTCATAACCATTGGTTGCTTCAATAATGGTGCATTTATCGAATAAATTTTTGATGAGTGTCTTTGCCAAAAGCATGTTGATTTTGTTGTCTTCGGCTATCAAAATTTTTAAATCGGAATGTCGTTCAGAGGTATCCCTTTTATTTTTTACTTTTATTTCAGGAATAAAAGGCAGCTCTTCCATTTTTTCATTCACTTTTTCGAACTCAATTGTAAAGAAAAAATCACTTCCTTCTCCAAAAGTGCTTTTTAATTTGAGCTCACTATTTTTTAACCCTAAAAGTTGATTTGAAATTGCCAGTCCTAAACCTGTTCCTCCATATTTCCTAGTCGTTGTGCTATCTGCCTGAACAAAAGACTGAAATATTTTCTTTTGGTTTTTTGTTTTGATTCCAATACCTGTGTCTTTTACAGAAAATTTTATTTTTGAAAATCCATCTTTTTCCTCAACCAGATTTACATTTAGTCTGACATGTCCAAAAAAAGTAAACTTCATGGCATTACTCAATAAATTCAATACGATTTGTTTTAATCGAATAGAATCTCCAATTATATATTGCGGAACTTTAGTATCGATGTTAATTATTAAATCAATTTTTTTATAATTGGCTTCGTATTTAAATAAATTAATAATTTGATGCGACAATTCATGGAGATCAATTTCTTCAAAATCCAATTCCAGTTTACCCGCTTCAATTTTAGAAAAATCCAAAATATTATTGATAATATCCATCAATGTATTTGCTGATTCATTTACCATATTGAGATATTCTAATTGGTCTTTATCGAAATTCATTTTCAACAATAAATCGGTAAAACCTACAATTCCGTTTAGCGGTGTTCGTATTTCATGGCTCATGTTTGCCAGAAAATCAGATTTGGCTTTATTAGCAGCTTCTGCTTTTTCTTTGGCTTTAATGGTTTCATCAATTTGCTTTTTCTGGGTAATATCTTGCACTACGCCTTTTAGGGCAATGACAGTATTGGTATCATCAACAATTGGAACTCCTGTACAAAAAACCCATTTCGTTTTTTCGTTGTCCAAAACGATTTGGTGTTCCATTTCGTAAGGAATATTATTTGCAATGGTATTTGCAACGTTTACATTTAATAATTCAGCATCTTCTGGTGTAAAACGGGATAAATACTCTGCATAAAGATTAGGATTATTTGGTTTATTTTGAATTTCAAAAATTTTATACAACTCATTAGACCAGTTCAATTCTTGTGTCATTAAATTAAAGTCCCAACTTCCTATTTTAGCAATTTTTTGGGCTTCATTCAGTGATCTTTCGCTAGACAATAGCTTTTTCTGAGTTTTTCTAGTTTCTGTTATATCTCTTGCAATGGCATATATCAAATTATTAGATACATTCAAATTAGCCTTCCATTGCAAATAAACTACTCCTCCACTTTTGGTAATGTAGCGATTCTCAAAATCTACGCTGGGATTATTATACGTCAAAAACTGTACTTCGGCTTTTGTTTTTTCTAAATCTTCTGGGTGAACAAAATCGATAAATGGTTTAGATAACAATTCTTCTTTTGAGTAACCTAACACTCTAGCAAATGCTGGATTTACAACTTTAAAATAGCAATCAAAATCTGCAATACAGACTAAATCTGGGGATTCATTTACAAAAAATTCAAAATTTGTAATTGCATTTTTTTCAGTAATTACTTTTTTTATTTGTATTTCTTGTTCGTTTGCTTTCTCAAGCAATTCTTGGTAGGTTGGTTTTACATTTATCATTGTATAAAATTCAAAATGGTTGATTGGTTATTTGAGCGCTAATGTTTCACAAATATAATATAGTCATGTCTAAATAAGACATCTTTCAAAAAAAATAAATACGATTATTCGTAAAGCATATTCTACCACAATTCTTACCCTTTTAAGTTTTTTTAAAGCCACAAAATATAAAGCCACAACCAATTTGCAAAAAATAAAACTGGTTCTAGTTTATTGCCATTAGACGTACCAATTTAGTACAATCATCTATAATCAAATGATGCTTTGTATTGATTCTTACCTAATTTGAATTATTTAAACACCTAGTTCACATTAGACTTCTTTATGAAGATGGATAATTCAGTAAAAACAAATTAAAATGAAATGCATTCTCAGTACAAAACGCCAATTTAACAAGATAACAATGCGTAAAAAATCATTGTATTTAAAATAAATACCTACATTTGAAATCTAAAAAAAATAAGCTATTCGAAAGAATAAATAAGTACATGCAAAATTCTAAAAAAATATCCTCAGAAAAAGAGTTTCGAATAAATCTTAATCCTTTCACTCAAAAAAGGAATTACGGTTTTACCTATCAAAATTTCGAAAATGAGGAATTAATCAGCACCTTTCATTACGAAACGGAAATAATATGCGATGAAAACGATTATAGCTATGCCATTTTTGAAATAAACAGGAAACAAATTTTTATTGACAATCAAGCTCCCGATTTAAAAATGGAACAGTTAGCCCATTCATGTGCTCAAGCAATTTTCCCTATTCGGGTAAAAACAAACCAGGAGGGCGAGATTGTTCAAATTATCAATCATGAAGCAATTAAACAAAGATGGACGCCAATAAAAGAAAATGTATTGAATTATTACCAAGGAGAAATAGTTCAAGAAATAATCCTTAAAACCGAAATGGTATTGCTAAATCAAAAAAAGCTACAGCAATCAATTGAGAAAAACTGGTTTTTTCATTTATTTTTCAAGCCATTGTATAAAAGCTACAATCAAAACAAACCAACTGTATCTATATGGGAATCGCCTGTATTTGGAAATCAAAACATAAAATATGAAGTTCATCATACGGTAGAAGAAAATTATTCTCCAACCAATAAAATTTTCATAAATGCCAAAGGAAAATCTATTGATGAAAGAACCATTCAAGAAGTTCTAGATAAGTGCAACTATCCCAAATCTAAAATGGCAGAAATTGAATCAAAACCACTGGACTCTGAAATGGAAGTACAATACAAGTTGTATGGAGAAGACAGAAGTATATTTTCAATTATCGCAACTTTCAAAACACAAATAACAGCACAAAAACACAAAACGATACAAACAGAAATCTATCATTTACCCGAAAACAGTTCATACAGACCGGAATCTCGCAAAAGTATGAGAGAAAACAGGGATCTATGGCAATATTATCAAGACAAAGAGGACGATGATATTATCGATATAACCGCAAAAATTAGAAACGCACCTCCTAAGCCCAAAATTAAACCCGTATATTCAGAAAACCGAATTTCATTATTAGTTGACGATGATGAACCAATTGTAGAAAAAGCTAATTTCTGGACTAGAACCAAATCAATTTTCAATAAAAACAAGTAAACCCAATACTATTTATTATGGCCGAGAAACATTTTGTCGTACAAGGAGCAACCTGCCAATGCCAGTTTAGTGTAGAGCCCAAAACAGACAAACTAAAAGTATTGACACATGCTAAGCATTACGCCAACGACAAAGATGGCAGTAAAAAACTCATTGCCACCGATAAAGAGATTGGGCAAACAATGGAGAAAAACACCTTTGGCAAATGTAAAAAACAGCCTGCTGGGAATGATTACTTGCCCTGTATGACTAATATTACCAAGTGGAGCGGTATGTACGAAAAAGTAACCTACTCTAACAAAGGTAAAGGCTTGCTCGAAGACAGTAAAGCAACTTGCCCCATGGGAGCTCCCGATTGTATCACCATAAAAGATCATGGACAAACTGCAGAAGTGACCAAAAAAAATACGGAGAGCAGTAAACCAGAAGTATTAAACGAAATCTTGCCTGGTGTGAACTTTACGGATTTGGGTAATGCTATTTTAATGATTGAAAACAAGGCTTAAAAAATACAAACATGAGTAAGAATCTACATCTTATCCCCAAAATGCCACTTGGCAAAGACCAAAAATATGATGCTGGAATGGGTTGCTTAACCCTTGCCAAGGCGGGAGCATTTACGGTTGACATAACAAAAAGTGACGGATTGCACGAGGGCGCTCCAGAAAAGTTAGCCCCTTTTAAGCGATTAACCCAAGAACAAGTTTTTGCCATGCCTGATGTTGATGACAGAAAAGTCTATGTAAAAGATCATAAAGAGCGTGACAAAAAAGAGGCCGAATACAACAAAGAGAGAGATGCCTTTAATAAAAAACTTCATGAGGAACTCGCTACATTAAGTTGGTGCTGGGAAACTGTAGGAAATGGCATGGAGGGAAAAACAATGTCTACCAATGATGACTTTGTAAAAGGTTTGCCTAAAGAAGGTGAGAAACAAATCAATTTCCCGGAAATTTTAGTAGGCGGCGGCATGGCTTGGCTAGAAGTATTTACTCAAAACGACCCTGCTACAGGCAAAGTGCCGCATGGAATGTTTGTAAGAGCTGTGGGAATTCCAGAAATTGTGAGAGTCGAATGGACCGATCTAGATTGCAAACCAATAGTAGGAGCCGTAAGTTTCTGTTCGACCGTATTATTAAATATTTACACCAAGGGGCTTTATGGTCAAGATTTGGAAATTGCATTATGGGACAAGGATACCGCAGATCCCGATGATTTATTACCGATTTCTAATAAAGGTCATTTTGTAAGTGAAGCACTCGTATTTAAAACACTTCCAAACGAAATAGATAAAGTAGGAGTCTCTGGCGGGATAAAAATAAATGGAAAATCAGAATCGCACGTGCAAAAAATAAGACTACCCGTTTTGGTAGACATAGCATGGATGCTTACAGCAGGCAAAGAACTCAAAATTTACCCAACGGTAAAATCTAAAGAAACAGGACTTTTTTTAAAGATTCCTAGCAAATGTTTTTTAGCAGTAAACCTAGACGGAGCGTTTCGCCAAACGGTTATTGAACCGACTAACAATCCTTTGCTTGTGGGTAAAGTTGAGACTAATGTGGCAAATTTTGCACCGTGTCAATATACTGCAATAGAACTTATAAATGACAAAGGAGAAATTACAGAATTATACAAACAGGACGATACAAAAAAAACTACCTCAACTATAGAGACCGGTGTAATTGCAGGAAGCAAGAAAAAGAAATACACCATACAAGTTGATAAAAAAAGTAATGTTGCAGAATGCGAGAGAACAAAAACAGAAAACGAAAAAAAAGTAAAAAACAAACACACCAAACAGCTCACGGTTGGCAGTTCTCCCCCGCAGAATGTTACCATATTAAGTCAAACACCTACAAAAGTAGATTTTGAGGCAGGTTTTCAATACGGAGACACAATTGACATATTAAAAAACTATTTTATTTTAACAAATAGTTATGCTCAAAATCATAAATTAAATAAAATAAAATTTAAAGCATCAACATGTAGACATCAACATGATGTTAATATTACTGTTTTACCAGATATTGAATGGGAACTTGCTTTTATAATCGCTACTGGCCCTGGTTTGAGATTCAAAAGTGATAAAATGACTTACAAAAAGCTTGAAGCGGATTTAGGACAATATAAGTTTAAGGGAATTAAGTTAGAAGATACAGGAAACATTATTGAAAAAGGAAGTTTAGGTTATTCTTTGGCTTTAAAATATTCTATTAATTCTGGCAATCATATAAATCAAATTTCATTAGATTTTGTTAAAAATATTGAAAGAATAATTGATACATATAATGGAGTAGTCAAATTTTTAAATTTTTTTAAGGGTAAAGATGAAAATGGCTATTCCGCAGCAATAGAAACAGGGACATTAAAAAAAATAACATTTGACATAGACCCTCCAAGTATTGTATTTCTTTTAAAATGGAAATATAACTATGCGAAATTAAACAATGAAGCAGTATTATGCTATACTGGGGGGGCAGGTTTTAAACCTCTAATTGGAGCTAAAATAAGTATAGATCTTTTGCAAAATTTAGATAAATTTGGAGGATTAGTAGGTTTAGTATTAGAATGGCTTATTAATATTATAAAAAAAATAACAAAAGCAGATCTTTATATAATAGTTGAAGTAGCTTCTAAAATAGATTTTGATATTGGTTTATCATATAATGAAATAGATGGATTTGACCCAAAAACAAAGCAAACAGTTAGTGCCGAGTTGACATTTTCTATAAAAGCTGGAATAAAAAAGAAAGATGTAATTTTTGTAGCAAATACAAAAAGAATTCAAGGTAACGTAATTGACATAGATAAAACTGAGCAAGAATCTTTCAAAATTGAAGGTGTTGTTTCTACGGGTGTTGTTTACAAACAAGAAAATGGATACGACAAAGATAAGGGTAAATTCACTAAAACTGAAATTAAATGGACAGGAGCAGAAATGACTATTACAATTATATTGATTAATAATAATCGTAAAGTTAACGCACCACCTAATTACAAACAAAAATTTACTGTTTTAGATAGGGAAACTTTATATGGACCAGAAACAACTTACCAAAAATAATGATGAGAGTTAAAAGTAAAAATGAGAGTATATTAATTGATGAAATTGGCATAACAACAGAAATAAAATATAAGGACATAGATTCTATACTAATTAGTTCGGATGATGATGCAAATTTTCCAATTGAAATTATTTTTTATTTAACTGAACCAGCAAAATATTATAATTCTAACAATACCATTTTGAGCAAATTTTCCTCTTTTATTATGAATTTATTTAATAAATATTCATTGGAAATTAGGGTAAACACAGTAGAAGACAATGCTAAATTAGTTTTACTTGAATTAAAGAAGAATCTTAATCAAAATAATGAAATTAATGATTTGAATAACATTAGAAATTGGATTGAAATTTCTGCAAATATCAAAATACAAGGGTCAAAATTGATTTACAGCAAGAATAATCTATCACTCAAAGACGTTTTAATAAAGCAAAATAAATTAAAAATATGAAAGAACCATTTTATCAAATAGAATTAAAAACAAGCGGTTGCTCAATAGAATTGGAAATAAATGATATTCCCTTTTTTGGTAATTATCAAGAAGGTGGCATGGCAGTAGATTTACCCATAAATAATTTTATTTTGGAAAGTGGCAAGCAAAAAATTACATTTATTGTTTTACCCTTAGGAAATGATAAAAACATAATTCACGAAGCAACTGTTGAAATAAATATATTTGTAAAAGAAGCGAATATGAGCTACGCAGAAAAAACAACAATTTATACAACAAAAGCACCTTCATTTGAACATAAAAGTTTGCCTATTTTTTCATTCAGTAATTTTTTTGAAGCAATAGTACCTTATAAATTGATGGGATTTAAAAATTCTGTTAGCTTAGAACACGAATCCAAAGTTACTATTTTGAAGGCTTTAGAATTCGAGCAAAACAAAATAATAAAAATACTGCAAACAAAAGATACTGAAGCGTATAAAATATATCATATTGACAGATTAAATGATCAATACAAAAGTTTTTATAAATCGCAAGAAGAAATCAAGGAAGGGGAGGATTCATTTTTTGATGGCATTCCTGAGAAGTTCAAACCTATTGAATTTAAGGATTATAAACTTGAGTTTTATGCGGATTACAAACTTGTAGCTTTAAGAAAAATAAAAGATTCTCCTGGGTTTGTATTTGTGTCAGAAAATGAAAAAGAATATGGATTTACAGAAATGGCGATATATCATCGTAAGACTAATGGAGCACCATTAACTATAATTAGATAATTATCCCAGACGTAGACCATATGAATAAAGGTCATATTACAACAGAAGTACTCGCATTTAAAACACTTCCAAACGAAATGGATAAAGTAGGAGTCTCTGGCGGGATAAAAATAAATGGAAAATCAGAATCACATGTACAAAAAGTAAGAATCCCCGTTTTGGTAAATACTTTATGGATGTTTGCAGCAGGCAAAGAACTCAAAATTTACCCAACAGTAAAATCTAAAGAAACAGGGCTTTTTTTAAAGATTCCTGGCAAATGTTTTTTAGAAGTAAGTTTAGATGGGGTGCTTCACGAGACAGTTATTGAACCGACTAACAATCCTTTGCTTGTGGGGAAAGTTGAAACTAATGTGGCAAATTTTGCACCTTGTCAATATACAGAACTAACACTAATAGATGACAAAGAAAAAATGATTTCCTTGTTTAAAGAAGACAATGTTAAAGTAGATGTTTTAGTCATAGAAACCGGGATAATAGTGGGCAACGAAAAAAAGAAATATACCCTACAAGTAAATCCCGAGAGTATTATTGCAGAATGCACTAGAACTATAATAAAGGCTGGTAAAAAAGAAGAAGACCATCACAAAAAACAACTTGTAGTTGGTAAAAACGCCCCTCATAATGTAACTATTATAAAAGAAACACCCAAAAAAATAGATTTTGAGGCGTGGTTTGATTATGAAAAAGTAAACCTATTCGATTATTTTTTTCTTACAGACCTAAAACTCAAAACATTGCCTAGTCTATTGATAAAGGCAGGAACTTGCAGGCATACTCATGATGTTTATGTTAAGCCCGTGCCGGATATAAAATGGGAAGCATATATATTAGTTATGTCAAAAACTTCCGAAAGTTTTTCACATTCCAATATGCCGAGTAATAAAGACTCCTTTGGAGACCCCATTGTGACTGATGAAAATGGTAAATCAACAAGAAAAAATATTTTTGAAATACATCAAAAAAAGGCTAGAGAAACAGGTGTTTCTGCAAAAAAAATGGCTAAAGATTTTACAGGAGAATTACACCTGAAGGCTTCGACAAATAATGGAGCAAACTATCATGATTTTACAGCTGGAATAGAAGATAAGTTAAATGTAGTGTTAACTAAACTTAGCGATGTTAAAGAAGTATTAGAAACGCTATCTCACAGAAACAAGGTTATAGAAAAAAATGCTCAAAAGACAATTCAAGCACCTGTCGTTCAAAAACTAGCTGGAGAATCACCTGTTTTTATAGAATTTAGCTTTCCTACGGTACGTGTCGGTGGTGGATGGTACTGGGATTTGGATAAAAAAGATGGAAAAATAAAAACCATAGGTAATTTACAATTTGGACTTGAACCATTAATACAAGGTAAGGGAGGTCTAGATTTAGTTGCTGCCGCAGAAAACATACCTCCTGTATTGCCTATTTTAAAGGCATTACGTTATGTAAAAATTGGAGCGCAATGGTTGTGCGATAACACTCCTGTACAGATTAATGCTGAACTTTACTTTAATTTGTACGTTAAAGGTAAAATAGATGTAAGGCAAACTATTGACTTTGTCGACTCTGAGAGAGACAAAACAGATGTTAAAATTTCATTATTAATTGGAATAGAATTAGGCTTTAAAATAAAGGCAACTGTCGAGAAAGTAATTTACACAAAATCAGACAAATCTGGAGGAGAAGAAATAAACAAAGTTGGTTTTGATGGGCAATTATCTGCGGAAGCAGAATGCGGATTAGTAGGTATAGGCACTGGTGGTAGAGATGAAAAAGGAATGTATTTGCAATTTAGTGCAGACTTTACAGGAATTACACTAAAAATAGTTGGAAAACTAAGTGTTTACCAAAAAGGTAAAAAAGCTAAAAATTACGGATTAAATGATAAATTTGACCTAGTTGATTATCATAAAGATGTTTGTAAATCAGATAAAATATATGTACTTTAAAAAAATAACCATCAGTATCATAAGTCTATTCTTTATAAATAGCTGTGCACAGAATTCAAAAAATAATCTTATAATTCAAAAAAAAATGGAAGAAGAAATTATTACTTATCAAAGTAAAAAATATGATAAAATAGAAAAGTTTGACACAAGACCTTTGTATGTATTGCAAGTCAATAAAAATAATTGTAGGGTCTTGGTTTCATGCAATGATATCCCACATTGGTTAACTTTTTTTGACAATACAGGAGAGAGTACACCCATATTCATAAACGATTATATACCAAAATCGGGTAAACAAATTGTAACAATACAAATATATCCTAAAGATGGACAAGAATTTATAGCTGATAATGCCGATGTAGATGTAAAACTAAAATATGCCAAAGACAAAGACGATGGCGTAGATACCTACACAAATTTAGCTCATGTGGAATTGCCCGAAGACATAGGAAGCAAAAAACTACCTTATTTTGTACTCAAAATACCTTTTACTGCAAATGTACCTTGGGATTTTAGCAAAGATTTAGAAACAGCTCAAGATTTATCAAAAGTACATAATATTGAAGAAAAAATAGTAATTAAATATAATGAACTGAGAAGTTTATTAGTCGAAGGAAATTGGTTAAATTTTATGAAAGAAATCGAACAAAGCGATTTAAAATCATGCTCATATCTTTATGCAACTAAACAAGAATTAATAACTGAGGATAAAAGAGAAAATATGGATATAACAAGATTAAAATTAGATGTTAAGAATAGAAAAGTTGATCCTATTGAAAATTATGAAATTGTTTTTTATGCGAATAATAAGCTAGGACTTCTTAGAAATAATAAAGATAAGACAGAAATTCTAAATGTCGAATTTGAAACAGATAATGGGATTGATGGAGCAACTAAACCTATAATTCTTTATATGCCAGCAGGAAGCAATGAACTAAAAGTATGGTAATGCGTTGTTTTTTGGGTATATTTTTCTTTACATTATTTTCGTGTTTGGGTCAATCTATAAATCAAAAAAAAATGGAAGAAGAAATTATTGCATATCAAAGCAAAATGTATGATAAAATAGAAAAATTTGACACAAGACCCTTGTATATACTACAGGTAAACAAAAATAATTGCAGAGTCTTGGTTTCTTGTAATGATATCCCACATTGGACGACGTTTTATGAAAATATAGGCGAAAGCCAAGCAGTATATCTAAACAACTACATACCTAAATCGGGAAGTCAGATTGTAACAATACAAATATACCCTAAAGAAGGACAAGAATATATTGCAGATAATGCAGATGTCGATATAAAACTAAAATTTGCAAAAGATATAGATGATGGTGTAGATGTTTATAAAAACCTTGCTCATGTAGAATTACCCGAAGACATAGGAAGTAAAAAAGCACCTTATTTTGAACTCAAGATACCTTTTACAGCAAATGTTCCATGGGATTTTGGTAAAGATTTAGAAACTGCTCAAGATTTATCTAAAGTTCCTAACATTGAAGAGAAAATAGTAGCTAAGTACAATCAATTAAGAGATTTATTGGTAAATGGGGATGGACTTAGCTTTTTAAAAGAAATAGAATACAGTGATTTGAAGTCTTGTTCTTATTTGTATGCAACCAAAGAAGAATTATTAGTTGAGGATAAAAGAGAAAATATGGATGTAGAACAAGCAAACTTAAACTATACTAATAGAATTATTGAGGAAATAGAAAATTACGAAGTTGTATTTGGATACAACAATAAATTAATATTATTAAGGAGTAAAAAAAATAAAGAATCTCGCATTCGAGTGGAATATGACGCACCTAATGGAAAGGGAAGAGATGGTGTAAGTAAACCCATCACCCTCTATATACCTTCAGGAAGTAATGAACTAAAAGTATGGTAGAAAAAAAACAGTGCCGGATTTCTCAAAAAATAATTTAGAAGAAAAAAAGCCTACTGGATGTGGTTTGATTTTTTGGTTCTTTATATTGGTTTTGGTAGGAATGCTTTTAGTGCTTTTTATCAAGGTTAAATATTTTTTAAATGTAACCCGATGGCACCGATATGTCTCTACGTACGATAGCGCGGATTTGCAATCCGTGCCCACACAGTATAAAAAAATAGAATCGTAGGGGGTATTGCAGGTACTTTTATTAGTAAGCCTGTTATTAGCTATTTATATCAATCAAAACTGACTGCGACTTACGGCCTTTGTAGCTACCAATTTATTACAATCATCTATAACAAAATGATGCTTGATGGATGATATCCTTACCAAACTGGGAGTGAAAGACTAGAAATAGCATCAAAATTTTATAAAAAACCGAAACAATTGTTTCGGTTTTTTTGTGTTCCTTGAAATCAAGAAACAAAACTAAAAAAGATAAAAATTGACTTTAAAAAATTTATTACACCAAATTCTAATCAACTTTATACTTGGGGATTCACTAGACAAAGCAAAATAAAAAATACAAAAAATTAAACTAACACGCTAATATTCAATATATTTACACTAATAACTAAACATCCATTATTAAAATAACAGTACAAATATTCAAAGGCTTTACGACTAATTAATTCTTTGAATCTTAAAACAAGATTACAAGTTTAGGTTGAAAATTATTTAAAGACAAGCAGACTAATTAAATAATAAAACTCATTAAGCGATGTCATTCGAAATGCAGATATTTTCGTTTCTATTTCTGATGCTTGGATCTTTTAAAATTATCGTTCCATTTGTAAAAATCGCTATGAATGCAACTCCAGAACTTACCTCTCAAATTGACTCCGTTTTTACAACCTGCTCTTTTAGGTTATAAAAAAAGACTAAAATGTAAACCTATAAAATAAAAAATTATGGATCAGCAAACAGTAAGTTACTTTAAATCGAAACCAAAAACAATTGAAGAACGCTTCGCAGAAGGCAAAGCCCTGCGCGATAAATTTCCGCGAAAGGAACAAGGAGATTACAAAGCCAATCCTAACCGTACCGATCCTATTTCTATTTTAGAAGAACAAGGAAAAACCCGTCTCACGGAACTTGTGCCAATCCGATATGCCAGAATGCTCACTTCGCCTTTTGCTTTCCTTCGAGGAGCTGCTGCGATAATGGCAGCTGATCTTGCTGCTGGTCCTAAACCAACCGGAATAAATGTACAGGCATGTGGCGACATGCATGTGGCCAACTTTGGTTTATTTGCATCAGCGGAACGCAACCTGATTTTCGGTATCAATGATTTTGACGAAACCTTACCAGGACCGTGGGAATGGGATATAAAACGACTTGTTGCAAGTATTGTTGCATCGGGAAGATTCCTAGGGGCTAAAAAGAATTTATGTACCCGGAGTGTTTTGGCAGCGGTTAGTTCGTATAAAAAAAACATGAGGGATTATGCCTCAATGGGACACATTGAATTGGTTTACGCCACCATGACCGAAAAGGATCTTCAGCAAAAGCTACCTCCCTCAGTACAAAAAGGACTAAAAAAGATTACTGACAAAGCCCGTCAACGAACCCATTTTCAAGTACTGGATAAACTCGCAAATATAGTGGATGATAAATATCGCTTACGGGATGATGCTCCTTTTATTGTGCACGAAACCCATACAAAATCAGGCAGACCACTTGATGAAGCGTTGGGACTATTTCTCGAATCTTATATGCTTTCTCTTGCTGATGACCGTAAAGCTTTGCTCAAACAATATCGCATTGTTGATGTGGCACGTAAAGTTGTTGGTGTAGGGAGTGTAGGAACACGATGCTGGATTGTCTTTCTTTTAGGAAACAATTCTGAGGATCCCTTGTTTCTACAAATAAAAGAAGCACAACCCTCTGTTTTCGAACCTTATCTTTCGAAGTCTGCTTATTCAAATCACGGACATCGTGTTGTCGCTGGACAACGATTATTACAAGCCTCCCCTGACATTTTTATAGGTTGGGGAGAGCTCGATGGGATTCATTTTTATGTGCGTCAGTTGCGGGATATGAAAGGTGGCGTTGAGTTTGATCCTGCTAAAATAAACATTGATAACTATCCTGAATACTGCAAGCTATGTGGAGAGGCTTTAGCATTGGCTCATGCCAAATCAGGTAGTGCCGCTATGATTTCCGGTTATCTTGGAAAAAGTGATGAATTTGACGAAGCTATGGTTCGCTTTGCTTTTGCGTATGCGGATCAGACCGAACAAGATTATCAAGCACTAGAGGCTGCAACAGCGAGTGGAAGAATTAAAGTTGCGCGATCAGAATCCTAAAAGTTTTAATTTAAATGGATTCCAAATCGTCCATTTTTAACTAGATTTGGTTATAATCTAAAAATCTCTACTTAATCTTACATTCCTTAAATGGTTGTCTTCTAACGTAACAGCAAAAAATAAAATTTAAACCATATAAGAAATATAAGTTTCTTTAAGACTATCCAAAGAAAACTTAAATGAACTTATATTTCTTATATGGTTGTTTTTCGTTACACGTAGCAAATTTATTTTATCCTACTCCAACCCTATTGTTTGTTGAACTCAACTCTTAAAAACAAAGCGTAATTGTTTAGGAGCTGTTTTTTTAACAAAAAAATAACATAACAGTTGTATATACAAATATAAATACAACTACATTTGTACCAACAAATAAGACACCTACAAATATGAAGATTGAAGATGCGTTAAAAAGTACGGTTGATTATAGTAAATCAACAAGCGCCATTTTGAATGTCTTGTACACGCAAAATGTCATCTCTGATAGTTTTAATGAAATCATAAAACGCTATGATATTTCAGGAGAACAATACAATGTATTACGAATATTGAGAGGGCAAAAAGGATGTCCTGCCAATATGTGCATAATACAGGAGAGAATGCTTGCCAAGACGAGCAATACGACACGATTAGTCGATAAATTATTACTGAAAGATTTGGTTACCCGTAATGTTTGCCCAGAAAACAGAAGAAAAATTGAAGTTTTAATTACACAAAAAGGACTGGATTTATTAACTGAACTGGATCCAAAAGTAAGAGAACATGAAGATTTTTTTGCAAAAAATTTAAATACCGAAGAATTAGAACAACTGAATACCCTATTAGAAAAATACAGAACTAAATAAATATAATACTATTATGAGCAATTTCTTAAACCATCAAAATTGGAGATACGCAACAAAGAAATTTGATGCCACTAAAAAAGTTTCAACAGAAGACTTAAATACATTAAAAGAAGCGATTCGTATGAGTTCATCTTCTTACGGATTACAACCATACAAAGTTATTATCGTCGAAAATCCTGAATTAAGAGCACAATTACAACCGGCTGCTTGGGGACAATCACAAATAGTAGAGGCTTCACATTTATTCATTTTTGCCAATGACACCAATCTTGGAGATGATGCAATAGATGAATATTTGAATACAATAAGCATCACTAGAGAAACTCCAATTGAAGCATTGACGGGATATGGTGACTTCATGAAATCTAAAATTTCGACTTTGGAACCAGCAATCAAGAATATTTGGGCATCAAAACAAACTTATTTAGCTTTAGGTAATTTATTGAATGCTGCGGCCGAACTTAAAATTGATGTAACTCCTATGGAAGGATTTATTCCTGCACAAGTCAACGAAATATTAGGATTAGACAAACTAAACCTTAATGCTTCTCTTATTGCAACTGTTGGATACCGTCACGAAGAAGATGCTACTCAATTTTACAAAAAAGTTAGAAAATCACAAGAAGACCTATTTATCACTTTATAATAATT
Organism: Flavobacterium sp. ZT3R18; assembly: GCF_007097385.1. Taxonomy (GTDB): domain Bacteria; phylum Bacteroidota; class Bacteroidia; order Flavobacteriales; family Flavobacteriaceae; genus Flavobacterium. Next base: position 246,920 of record NZ_VJZS01000004.1, on the reverse strand, counting down.
ACTAATTCAAATCATTTTAAACAAATTACACTTTAAACAAATTACATATGAAAAATTTAAAATCAATTGCCTTAGCATTCGTAGTAGCTTTATCTACATTATCTGTAACTGCACAAACTAAACAAGTTGACGCTTCTAAAAGTACCATTAACTGGGTTGGAAAAAAAGTAACAGGGGAACATTCAGGAACTGTAGCCTTAAAAAGTGGCGCTTTAGTTTTTAAAAATAATGCATTAACTGGAGGAACTTTCACGGTGGATATGACAACTTTAACAGCTACCGATTTGACTGGAGAATACCAAGGTAAATTAAACGGTCACTTGAAAGCAGATGATTTCTTTGGAACTGATAAATTCCCAACTTCAACTTTAGTTTTCAAAACTATTGCCTCAAAAGGAAATGACGTATATACTGTTACTGCTGATTTAACAATCAAAGGAAAAACAAATCCAATTACTTTTGACATCACAACAAAAGGAAATAATGCTACAACAGCATTGAAAATTGATAGAACTAAATACGATATTAAATACGGTTCAAAAAGTTTCTTCGAAGGTCTTGGAGACAAAACTATCTATGATGATTTTGACTTAGCAGTAAACTTAAAATTCTAATTTTAGAAAAACATTATTAAAAAGCACCCTCAGCATTATTTGTTGAGGGTGCTTTTTTTATGGTAACAATCGACACCACTAACAACCTAATGCTTTTGTGATAAACAAGAGCCTTTTTTTTTTGTCATTATAATGCATCGTAATCCTCTCCCTTTCTTCTTCAAAAAGTATTGATTGTACATCCTTAACTCAAAGGTTACAAATAGATAATATTCAGAATATACTCCACAAACATTCTAATAGTACTTTTGAAAAAAAACAAAAGAGCCCAAAAAGAGTAGCTTCAATAACCTACAATCATTATCGTTATGAAAAAAAAAGTATTAGTTGCAATTATTAGTCTTTCTATATTTACAACTGTAAATGCGCAACAAATAAAAGGAATAACCGGAGAGAATAACTGGTTCAGTAATTGGACTAATTTCAAGCCATCGACTACAGATTACAATGATGCCAGTCAATTATTAACCGGTACCATAAGCACCAACCTAAAACTTACCAAAAGCAACACGTACCGCCTAGTTGGCATCGTGTACGTAACCAATAATGCCGTTTTGACAATTGAGCCAGGTACGGTAATACGCGGAGACAAAGAGACTTGTGGTACACTTGTGATAACCAAAGGTTCAAAAATTATGGCTGAGGGTTCGGCAACAGACCCGATAGTTTTTACTTCAAATAATAACATTTCCGAAAGAAGACCTGGAGATTGGGGCGGAATTGTAATTCTTGGAGAAGCCCCTATAAATAAAATAGGTGGAGTGAGTTATTTGGACTTTAATTTTGATCCTACCGTTAGCTACTATGGAGGTCAAGATATAAATAACAATTCCGGAATTATAAAATATGTTCGTATCGAATATGCAGGCAGAAAAATAAATGCGCTTAAAGAACTAAACGGATTATCGCTGGCTGGAGTTGGAAAAAATACGAAAATTGAATTTATCCAAATTAGTTTTTCTAATGACGACTCTTTTGAGTGCTACGGAGGAGAAGTGAATTTTAATAATTTAATTTCATACCGAGCAACCGATGATGATTTTGATTTTACTCAAGGCGCTCAATGCAATATTGCCAATAGTATTGCCATCCGAAATCCTTATTCTTCAGACATATCAGGTTCCCGTTGTTTTGAAATTGACTCTTATGATAAGATCGAGAATGCAGATGTATCTAAAAAATTAACCAAAATAATAGCCAATAACATCACTTTAGTAAACACCGAAGACAACAATCAAGGCTTAGTTAGAGAAGCCGTTTACATTAAAGAAAAAAGTTATTTTACTTTAAACAATAGCATCGTTGATGGTTTTAGCCCTTGCGTTTTACTCGAAAATAAAATAGGTGCAAACCCATCAAACTTAGCAAAAATCAACATTCTAGGATTACAAATAAACAGATGTAACGGGTTGGTTCTAAGCGAAACTGCCACTAACAACCCCGATTTACTAAATTGGTATAATGGCGATACCTTTTCATTAGAATTTACAGCGTTCAATAATACCGAATTATTTTTTCAATCAGACATAAAAAAATCTCCCGATTTTAGAAAAAAAATCAATAACGTAGTAACAAGTAGTTATTAACACCATTATCCATAGAAATACCTACACCATTTAACACAAACGAGCTAATCACATAGCTCGTTTTTTTTTGTTATTTCCCCAAACAACTTCGGGCATTTTAATAAATAAAAAACCTACATCATAAATATTGAATAGAAACGAATTGAATTACAAAATTTTAAACTAACTTTATGCATCGGTTAACAACCTCAATATAAGATACAAGTGTACAATTCAAAACGATTTCATTAATCTTGAATAACAAAATGGAATCAACCCAAAATTATTTACTGTTTTATTAACCTAAACTAAAGAAATATGAAAAACTTAAAATTAATTAGTATAGCTCTACTTATTCTTTTTTCATTTAATAAAGGAATAGCACAAACGTATAAAATTGATCTTACAAAAAGCATTGTTAATTGGGCGGGGAAAAAAATCACTGGACAGCATGAAGGAATCGTCAACTTCAAGGACGGTTATCTCGTTTTCAAAGACAAAAAAGTAACTGGAGGAAGTTTTACTGTTAACATGAAGACCTTATCGAATACCGATCAAACGGGCAGTTCTAAATTAAAATTAGAAGGGCACTTAAAATCGGAGGATTTTTTTAGTATTGATAATTTCTCTACAGCCACTTTAGTGTTTAAAAGTATTGCAAATAAAGGGAATAACACTTATTTAATCAATGCCGATTTAACCATTAAAGGAATTACTAATACCAATCAATTTGATTTAGTTGTAAACGGAAATAAAGCCACTGCCACATTAACAGTGAACCGAACCAAATATGATATTAAATATGGTTCAGGAAGTTATTTTGATGATTTGGGAGATAAAACAATATACGATGATTTCGAATTAAACGTAGTTGTAGCCTATTAAACTTTTATAATTTAACAAAAAAACGAAAATTTTATCTTTTTTTTGTTTTTTTAGTTTTGTCAAACCAAATATCATTTCTATATTTGCTAAAAAGAAAAACAGAATATGAAAACTATAACAAACAATACTTGGTGGTGGAATAATTTACGTCAGTCGTCGTGAACTAAGCTCCTATAGTATTATTTGAACTATAAATATAAAAGGCTTGTCATCACGACAAGCCTTTTTTTTTGTCCATTTTTTAAAATATAACGCAAAAAAACCACCCCGCCCTTTGGGCACCTCCCGTTTTAAGAACGGGACAGGCTCTCCAAAAGAGGGGAATTAAAAAGAAACAACAATTATGAAAACCTATAAACTACAAACCAACTACAAACAAATCCTAGCCGATACTATTACGCCTGTTAGTGTTTATTTTAAAATTAGAGATAAATTCCCAAACAGCCTATTATTAGAAAGTAGCGATTATCATGGAAGCGATAACAGTTTTTCTTATATCTGTTGCAATCCTATAGCTTCTATAAAAATTGAAAACGAGACCATCTATAAAATTTTTCCAGACGGAAATTCAGAGACAGTTGCCATTGATGCAAACACTAATATTCCAGGGATAATTCAAGATTTTTCGGGGCAATTTAAATCGGATAAAAATGATTTTAAATTCATCAATAATGGCTTATTTGGATACATTTCTTATGACGCCGTTCGTTATTTCGAAAAAGTAACCATTGCCAAAAAAGAAAACTCCAATTCAATTCCTGATGTGTATTATGCGGTGTACCAAAACATCATCGCCATTAACCACTTCAAAAACGAAGCTTATATTTTCTGCCATAGTCTTGACGGAAAAAACAATATATCCGAAATCGAACAACTATTACAATCCAGAAACATCGCTTCCTATAAATTCTCCAAAGAAGGCGAAGGTTTTTCGAATCTAACGGATGAAGAATTCAAACAGAATGTGGCTTTGGCCAAAAAGCATTGTTTCCGTGGCGATGTGTTTCAATTGGTTTTATCCAGAAGATTTACCCAAGGTTTTAAAGGAGATGAGTTCAATGTTTACAGAGCTTTAAGAAGTATCAACCCCTCCCCTTACCTATTCTTTTTTGATTATGGTGATTTCAAAATATTTGGTTCTTCCCCCGAAGCCCAAATTATTGTCAAAAACCGCAAAGCCGAGATTCACCCTATTGCAGGAACTTTCAAACGAACTGGCGATGACGAAAAAGATGCTGTTCTTGCCAAAAAATTATCAGAAGATAAAAAAGAAAATAGCGAACACGTGATGCTAGTAGATTTGGCTCGAAATGATTTAAGCCGAAACGGTCATGATGTAAATGTAGAAAAATACAGAGAAGTTCAGTTTTTCTCTCATGTTATCCATTTGGTTTCCAAAGTGACTGGAATTCTACACGAAAAAGCCACGACTATGCAAGTCGTAGCCGATACTTTTCCAGCTGGAACTTTGAGCGGAGCACCCAAACACAGAGCGATGCAATTGATTGAAGAGTATGAAAAAACAAACCGTAATTTTTATGGAGGAGCCATCGGTTTTATGGATTTTGAAGGTAACTTTAACCATGCCATTATGATTCGGACTTTCTTGAGTAAAAACCACCAGTTGCATTCCCAAGCGGGTGCCGGAATTGTAGCTAGTTCTGATGAAGAAAGCGAAATGCAAGAGGTTTATAATAAGTTACTGGCTTTGAATAAAGCATTGGATTTAGCAGAAACGATATAAGCCCCCTAACCCCCGAAGGGGGAACTTCGCAGAGCGGAGATAGGTCATAAAACAAACAAAAATTAAAAATATTCAAAATGAACAACAACAATATACTCACTCCAACAGTTCCCCCTTCGGGGGCTAGGGGGCTAAAAAAAATACTAGTTATAGACAATTACGATAGTTTCACTTACAATTTAGTGCATTATCTGGAAGATTTAGATTGCGAAGTAACCGTTTACAGAAACGATGAATTTGATATTGATGAAATCGCTATTTTCGATAAAATTCTACTTTCTCCTGGACCAGGAATCCCAGAGGAAGCAGGATTATTGAAAGAAGTGATCCGAAAATACGCCCCTACCAAAAGTATTTTTGGAGTGTGCCTTGGACAACAAGCCATAGGAGAAGTTTTTGGAGGCACACTATCTAACTTAGACAAAGTGTATCACGGAGTAGCAACTCTAGTAAAAACTGTGGTAGATGATGAACTATTGTTTGAAGGATTAGGAAATGAATTTGAAGTAGGTCGTTACCATTCTTGGGTGGTGGATGCCAATTTACCCGATGTTCTAGAAGCCACTTCTTTTGACGAAAATGGTCAGGTAATGTCGTTAAGACACAAAACATACGATGTGCGTGGCGTGCAATTTCATCCCGAAAGTGTGTTGACGCCCAACGGGAAAAAGATATTGGAGAATTGGGTTAATTCGTAGAGACGTTGCAGTGCAACGTCTTAACACCTAGAGACGTTGCAGTGCAACGTCTCTACATAATACAAACAAATAAAAAAAATGAAAAACATATTAAATAGACTTATCAATCACGAAATGCTTTCGAAGGAAGAAGCCAAAAATGTATTGGTTAATATCTCTAACGGAAGTTACAACCCAAGTCAGATTTCGGCATTCTTGACCGTATATATGATGCGAAGCATTAGCATAGAAGAGTTAGCGGGATTTAGGGAAGCACTTTTAGAAATGTGCATTCGAGTAGATTTATCAGCCTACAACACTATCGATTTGTGCGGTACGGGAGGCGACGGAAAAGACACTTTTAATATTTCGACTTTAGCTTCTTTTGTTGCTGCGGGTGCTGGAATAAAAGTGGCCAAACACGGAAATTATGGTGTTTCTTCTATTTCGGGATCCAGTAATGTGATGGAGAAGTTGGGTGTTAAATTCAGTAATGACAATGACTTTATCGAAAAATGTGTCGACAAAGCTGGGATTACTATTTTACATGCTCCTTTGTTCCATCCTGCCATGAAAAATGTAGGCCCAATCAGAAAAGAATTAGCTGTAAAAACATTCTTTAATATGTTGGGACCTATGGTAAATCCATCATTCCCCCAAAACCAATTGGTGGGGGTTTTTAATCTCGAATTGGCTAGAATGTATGCCTATTTATATCAAAATACCGAAATTAATTATACAATTTTGCATTCGCTTGACGGTTATGACGAAGTGTCTTTGACAGGACCAACAAAAATTATAACCAGTTCTATGGAAGGGATCTTGAATCCAAGTGATTTTGGTGTTCGCCTTTTAGCGCAAAGCGAAATTGAAGGCGGAAAAACCATTGAAGAATCGGCAGAAATGTTTATAAACATCATCTCCGGAAAAGGAAACGAAGCCCAAAACAATGTGGTTTGTGCCAATGCCGGAATAGCAATTGCTACTGTTACCAAATGCACACCACTGGAAGGTTTTGAATTGGCCAAAGAAAGTTTGCTTTCTGGAAAAGGGCTTTTGGCTTTGAAGACATTGCAAGAATTAAGTAAATAAAAAAATAGTTTAGAAAGTGTAGCAGATTTATGAGTTTAGCTCTAAACCGTATAAACCATCTAATCATTACAAGAATTAAGAAATAGTTTAGAAAGTGTAGCAGGTTTATGAGTTTAGCTCTAAACCGCATAAACCATCTAATCATTACAAGAAATAAATAAAATAGTTAAGAAAGTGTATAAGGTTTATGAGTTTAGCTCTAAACCGTATAACCTTTCTAATCATTACAAGAATTAAGTAAATAAAATAGTTTAGAAAGTGTAGCAGGTTTATGAGTTTAGCTCTAAACCTACTAAACTTCCTAAACCATCTAAACTTTTAAACACATGAACATACTAGATAAAATCATAATCGATAAAAAAAGAGAAGTAGTTCTCAAGAAATCCATCATTCCAGTTTCGCAATTGGAAGCTTCGGTTTTCTTTGGAAAAGAAACGATTTCTTTAAGTCAAAATTTGCTACACAGTAATACGGGAATCATTGCAGAACACAAACGCCGTTCTCCTTCCAGATCCATAATCAATCAAAATTTTACGGTGGAAGAAGTGGTAAAAGGATACGAAAGTGCTGGTGCTTGTGGGATTTCGGTTTTGACGGATGGTAAGTATTTTGGCGGTTCTTTGGACGATTTACTTTTGGCAAGAGCCTCGGTGCACCTTCCGCTTTTGCGAAAAGAATTTATTGTTGACGAATACCAAATCCTCGAAGCCAAAGCCCACGGAGCCGATTTGATTTTGCTCATCGCTGCGGTTTTGACAAGAGACGAAATCAAATCATTATCGGAATTTGCCAAGAATTTGGGACTAGAAGTCTTGCTTGAAGTACATAATCTCGAAGAGTTAGAAAAGTCAATTATGCCAACACTGGATATGATTGGCGTAAACAATAGAAACCTAAAAACCTTCGAAGTAAGCCTGGATTTCAGCAAAGAACTGGCTTCAAAAATCCCAAATGAATTTGTGAAAGTTTCAGAAAGTGGTATCAGCTCTATTGAAGCCATCAACGAGCTGAAGCCATATGGATACAAAGGATTTTTGATTGGAGAAAACTTTATGAAAACCGATAATGCTGGAAAAGCAGCAACGGAATTTATATCAAGATTGTAAAGAAAGTTTAGAAGGGTTATCAGTTTAGAAAGTTTAGTGCAAACTAACAGCTACACCTTCTAAACCTTCTAAACTCTTTTCTAAACCTTCTAAACTCTTTTCTAAACCTTCTAAATTAAAAAAAATGAAACTCAAAATCTGCGGAATGAAATACCCCGACAATATACTCGAAGTGGCCCTGCTGCTACCCGATTATATGGGATTTATATTTTGGGAGAAATCGGCTCGATATTTTGATGGAGTTATGCCCGAATTGCCAAAATCAATAAAAAAAGTAGGGGTTTTTGTCAATGAAAGTATCCCAGTAATTGTAGCCAAAATAGCGAAATACGATTTACAAGCCATTCAATTACACGGTCAGGAATCGGTTGAATTTTGTTCGGAATTAAAAAATAAAATCCGTACAGACGTTGCATGCAACGTCTCTACCATTGAAATCTTCAAAGTGTTTTCGGCAGATGAGAATTTTGATTTTAGTGTTTTAAAACCCTACGAATCCGTTTGCGATTATTTTCTTTTTGATACCAAAGGCAAATTACCCGGTGGCAACGGAACTATTTTCGATTGGAGAATATTAGAAAATTATCCTTCCAAAAAACCGTTCTTCCTTAGTGGCGGAATTGGAATCGAGGAATTGGATTCAATAAAAGAAATTTCGAAAACTAATTTACCCCTTTATGCCATAGATATAAATAGCAAATTCGAAATTGAACCCGGATTGAAAAACACATCATTATGTACAGACGCGATTTATCGCGTCTCCTGCAATCAGGATAAATAAAATAGAGATACAATTTATCGCGTCTCGTCCAATCAATAAAAATAAAAAGAGACGCGATAAATCGCGTCTGTACAGCATATATAAATAAAAAAATAAAATAAAAATGAGTTACAACGTCAACGAAAAAGGCTATTACGGCGAATTTGGAGGAGCCTACATTCCTGAAATGTTATACCCAAATGTAGAAGAATTACGTCAAAACTATTTAAAAATTACAGCAGATCCCGAGTTTCAAGCGGAGTTTGATTTGCTATTGAAAGATTATGTGGGTCGCCCTACTCCATTGTATTTCGCAGAACGTTTATCGAAAAAATACAACACCAAAATCTATCTCAAGAGAGAAGATTTGTGTCATACGGGAGCGCACAAAGTCAACAATACCATTGGGCAAATTTTATTGGCCAAGCGATTGGGCAAAAAACGCATCATTGCCGAAACAGGCGCAGGTCAACACGGTGTGGCAACAGCAACCGTTTGTGCCTTGATGGGACTCGAGTGCATCGTGTACATGGGAGAAATCGACATCAAGCGTCAAGCTCCGAATGTAGCGCGTATGAAAATGCTTGGCGCCGAAGTTCGTCCAGCCCTTTCGGGATCCAAAACCCTAAAAGACGCTACCAACGAAGCAATCCGCGACTGGATCAACAATCCGATTGACACGTATTATATCATCGGATCGGTTGTGGGACCTCATCCTTACCCAGATATGGTGGCACGATTCCAGTCGGTTATTTCAAAAGAGATCAAAACCCAATTATTAGAAAAAGAAGGTCGTGAAAACCCCGATTATGTGATTGCATGTGTTGGTGGTGGTAGCAACGCCGCTGGTGCGTATTATCATTTTCTGGACAATCCAGATGTAAACCTCATAGCCGTTGAAGCTGCTGGTTTAGGGGTAGATTCTGGCGAAAGTGCCGCTACTTCGGTTTTAGGTAAAATCGGAATCATTCACGGAAGTAAAACCCTTTTGATGCAAACCCCAGACGGTCAGATTACCGAGCCATATTCGATTTCAGCAGGTTTAGATTACCCTGGTGTTGGCCCAATGCATGCGCATTTGTTTGCTTCTGGAAGAGCGAAATTCATCGCCATTACCGATGAGCAAGCAATGAATTGGGGATTGCAGCTTTCTAAAATGGAAGGTATTATTCCCGCAATCGAAAGTGCCCATGCCTTTGCCGTACTCGACGAAATGAAGTTCCAACCAGATGATGTGGTGGTGCTAAATCTTTCGGGAAGAGGCGACAAGGATTTAAATACTTATATTGATTATTTTAAATTGTAATAGAACACCAAATATTGTTAGAACCAACGGCTTCGGAGTCGATTTATCCAAAAAACAAACACAAAAATTATGCAAGAAGAAATTTTAAAACACACCAAAAAGGCTTACAAAGAATTAAAAAATAAAAAACACTCTTTTGGAGAAAAAACAAAAGAAATAATTATAGAAATTTTTATCATTGTATTTGCGATATCACTTTCAATTTGGCTTCATAGTTGGAGCGAACATAGACACCAACAAGAAGAAGTATCCGTTTTTCTTAGTAATTTAAAAAATGATTTAAAACAAGACATAAAAAATATTGACAAGGAAAAGAAAGAATATGAAAAATCAAACACGGGCTATCAAAAAATTTTAGATTTAACGCCCCACCAACTTGATAGTATTGCTAGGTCAGGTAATGAAATTAATTTTCCAATATATTCACATGGCCCTAAAAATATTATTGGAAATTTTGAAGGTTTTAAATCTAGTGGCAAAATTGGTTACATTGAGAATGAAGAAATAAAACAGAAAATTTTAAATTATTATGAAAGACAAGTTGCTGCAATTAATGAAGTTGACAAAATGTATAATGAATATTTGTTCAAGTGTTTCGACAAAATGATAGAAAATGCAGACAAGTCCGAAGCAAAATTATATTCAGATGCAAAATTCAAGAAGACGATTTATTTTCTCATCATGTTAGGTAAAAATAACATAAGGGTTTATGACAAAAATGTAAAACCTGAAGCAAACGAACTTATTAAAGAAATAGAAAAGACGCTGAATAAATAAAACGGCATACAAGACGAGGCTATAAAGATTTGAATACGTATATTGATTGTTTTAAATTGTAGTTGGGCGTTACCACAAGGGTCGGGCTGTACGCTATATCTTTTTTGTCCCGAAAAAAAGGGACAAAAAAGGATGCCGCTTCCATCCCTAACGCGCATTCGAAACAGCAAAGAAAAGGAAGCAAGAAATTAATAAAAAACAAAAAATTATGACTGGAATAATTCATTATGAAACTTTTATTTTAACAGGACTACTTTTAAACATTACTCCTGGCAACGACACCATATTTATATTAAGCAGAAGTATGGCTCAAGGGAAAAAAGCAGGATTTATGTCGGTATTGGGAATCGCAACAGGATCCCTGATACATACAACTCTTGCTGCTTTTGGACTTTCAATGATTATTGCCAAATCCATATTGGTTTTCAGCATTATTAAATATGCCGGTGCAGCCTACTTATTATACATTGGTTATAAAATGCTAACGGACAAAACTCAACTTAATACGGATGCCTCTTTTTCTCAAAAATCAATTGACTTGAAAAAGATATATAGAGACGGAGTAATAACCAATGTATTAAATCCAAAAGTAGCCCTGTTTTTCATTTCTTTCCTTCCACAATTTATTGACCCTAGCTTAAAAAATACCATTGTGCCATTTATTACACTTGGAATAACATTTACAATAACAGGAACAATATGGTGCTTGATTTTGGCAAACTTTTCTTCTGTGATTTTTTCAAAACTAAAGCACAATAAAACGCTTTCAAATTATGTAAACAAAACTTGCGGAGCCGTTTTAATTGGTTTAGGAATAAAAGTAGCATTGTCAGGAAAAAACTAGAAAAAAATTATTTTAAATTAAGTGCAATTAACATTTCCAAAATTAGAATCTATGCAAAAATTATTCACTTACGGTACCTTGCAAAATAATGACATTCAAGAATCTCTTTTTGGACGCATTCTTCAAGGAACTCCTGAAACATTAATTGGTTATAAGCTAAATGAAATTCAAATCGAAGAAGAATTTGGATTAATCCAATACCCCATTATTACAGAAACGCAGCAACCCGAAGACACCATTAGTGGAATCGTATATGAAATCACAACAAGTGACCTTCATCAAGCTGATTTGTATGAAGGATTGCATTACAAACGGGTCGAAGTGCATTTGCAATCCAATGAAAAGGTATGGGCTTATAGTGAAGCAAATTAGATTCTTACCTAAAAAAAAGTGAAAACCTACAAGGTCAAAAAAAAAGACCTTGCAGGATAATTAAACGACCTGCAAGGTTTTTCCCAACCTTGTAGGTCTAAATACTAAAATAAAATGAACAGAATAAATCAAAAATTACAAGAAGACAAAAAAATACTTTCCATCTACTTTTCAGCTGGATACCCCAACTTAAATGACACCGTACAAATCATCCAGGATTTAGAAAAAAACGGTATCGATATGATCGAAATTGGACTGCCGTTTAGTGATCCATTGGCTGATGGCCCAACGATTCAAGCCAGTTCGACCCAAGCTTTGCATAACGGAATGACAACACAAATCTTGTTTGACCAACTGAAGGACATACGCCAAAGCGTAACAATTCCGTTGGTGATTATGGGGTATTTCAACCCGATGTTGCAATATGGAGTGGAGAATTTCTGTAAAACATGTGCCGAAATAGGTATCGACGGTTTAATCATTCCCGACCTTCCCGTAGATGTATATGCGGAACAATACAAAGCTACTTTCGATAAATACGGATTGATCAATGTGTTCTTGATTACGCCACAAACTTCGGACGAACGCATTCGTTTTATAGACAGCGTTTCGGATGGGTTTATTTATATGGTAAGCTCGGCGAGTGTAACGGGTTCGCAATCTGGTTTTGGAAACACACAGGAAACGTATTTCAAACGCATTGCCGACATGAATCTGAAAAACCCTCAAGTAATTGGTTTTGGAATTAATAATGCCGAAACCTTCAAACAAGCGACTCAGTTTGCCAAAGGAGCCATTATTGGAAGTGCTTTTATCACGCATTTGACAGCCAATGGAACTGGGAAGATTGGGGAATTTGTGAAAGCGATTCGATAGTCTGAAATATTTATTCAAAATTTGAAAACAAAAAAATAAATCCACCTTTCAGTTTTGATTATCTTTGTAAATAATGGACAAAAATCTTTACATAATTGCTGGTTGTAATGGTGCAGGAAAAACGACAGCATCTTTTACAATTTTACCCGAAATTCTTGACTGTAAGGAATTTGTAAATGCAGACGAAATTGCAAAAGGTTTGTCTCCATTTCGACCAGAAAAAGTTTCGTTTGAGGCTGGACGAATTATGCTCAAAAGAATCAATGAACTTTTAGAAAATGATGAAAATTTTGCTTTTGAAACCACTTTGGCAACAAAAAGTTATAAATCTAAAGTAATAGATGCCCAACAGAAAAAGTACACTGTAACTCTTTTATTTTTTTGGCTACAAAATGTTGATTTAGCTATTGAAAGAGTTAGAACCCGAGTTATAGAAGGTGGACATAACATTGAAAGTGACGTTATCAAACGCAGATATATAAACGGAATAAAAAATTTGTTTGAAATTTATATTCCAATTGTAGATGAAGTAATGCTATTTGATAATTCCTATGGAAAACCCGAGTTAATTGCTGAAAAAAATTCGGAAACAGAATTAGTAATTCTAAACGAATTCAAATTTGACAAACTAAAAAAACAGTACTATGAAAACTTATAAAAGAACATCCAACCAAACTAAAATTTTAGAAGGGATGGATACCGTTTATGAAAAACTAATCGAATTCAAAAAGAAAATGAAAACCGATTTAGTTGTACTTAAAGACAATAAAATTGTCCATATAAAACCTTAAAATAATTTCATAATAAGTTAATTTCAATAGAAAACATATCTACATAAAACAACAATCCATGCCTAGCGTAATAAGAACAACCTCTGAAAACGTAGATTTTCAAAATCTTGTCATTCTACTCGATGAAGTTTTAAGAATAAAAGATGGCGAAGATCATGATTTCTATGCTCAGCATAACACACTTGATAAAATCAATCACGTCATCGTTTGTTATCAGGACGATGTTGCGATTGGTTGCGGAGCTTTCAAGAAATTGGATTCTAATACAGTTGAAATTAAGAGAATGTTTGTTCATCCTGATTTTCGGGGGAAAGGAATTGCCAGTACCGTTCTAAAAGAATTGGAAGTATGGGCAAGCGAATTTAATTTTACCAGTTGCGTTCTAGAAACCGGAAAAAACAATACCGAAGCCATTGCATTGTATTACAAATCGGGTTATGAAACAATACCGAATTATGGACAATATGAAAATATTGAGACTAGTGTTTGTTTGAAAAAACCCATTCGATAAATAGCGAAAAATGAACCCCACTTTTATATGAACCGTTCCTACAGAACTTTCTTAGAGCTGTAGGCTCGGTACATATTGTCGGGATGGACTTTAGTCCGTCCACAATTATAGACATGAGTATCAAAGAGCCGTAGGTTCGATTCATATTGTATAATTCCGTCTTTTTGTTTTTTTAAATATGCTAAATCTACATGAAAAATAAAGCATTCAGATTTAGTCCATTTTTCAATAAAATAAATTCTTAAGTAACTTAAATACCATTTCTTACTAATAAAAACAATCCTTATTGTTAATAGTTAAATAAACGTTAAAACAAACTTAAACAATCGTTTAATTTAAACAGTTGTTTAATTTCGCTTCAAATTAAAAAACGCAGCATTGAAAACTGACTTTAACGACAAGCAAATTCAAATTCTACAAGTGGCCGAAGCGCTATTTGCAGAAAAAGGATTTGATGGCACTTCGATAAGAGACATTGCTAAAGAAGCCAAAATAAATATCGCCATGATATCCTATTATTTTGGATCTAAAGAACAATTATTAGAATCTCTTATTGTCTATCGCGCCTCTGATATTAAATTACAATTAGATATTTTAATTCTAGAAGATTTGAATCCTATTGAAAAAATAAACAAGCTTATTCAACTTTACATCAGTAAAATCAATGGTAATAGATGTATTTACAAAATTTTACACTTTGAATTTTCTTCTAAAAAAAGAGAAATCAACCTTGAAGCTTTTACAGAATTAAAAAAAGGGAATCTAAAATCTTTAGAATCTATTATTCAAGAAGGTCAAGAAAAGGGGATTTTTAAAAAAGACATTATTATTCCGTTGATCACACCAACCATTCTTGGAACTTATTTCCATTTTCATATGAATAGACCTTTTTACGAAAATCTATTACACTTGAATACCGAAGAGGACTATAACATCTACATAAAAACAACTTTAACAATGCACATTCAACAAACCATTAAAGCCCTCTTGATATATGAAAGTTAGTTATTTAATGCTCTTTGGAGGTTTCATCATTGGAATTTCGTCCATAAATGCCCAAGAGAAAACCAATTTAAAGCTCGAAGAAGCGATAAACTTGGCTTGGACAAAAAGCAATGAGGTTTCATTAGCCAATACCAAAGTAGAAACCAAAAAGCAAGAATTACAATCGGTTAAGAACAACCAATACCCCGATTTTAAAATTACAGGACAGTATCTCCGTTTAACCGAAGCAACTGTTGATTTACAATTTAATGCAGGTGCAAAAGCACTTCCCGTACCAGATCAATTACTTATAGGTCAAGCCAGTTTGAAAGTACCCGTTTTTGCAGGTATGAAAATACAAAACGGCATAAAGCTTCAGGATAATTTGTTCCAAGCCGAAAACGCTATGGCATCTAAAACCAAAGAAGATATGGCCATGAGAGTGATAAACTATTATGCCAATTTGTACAAAGTGCAAAGAACCGTTGAGCTATTAAAGGAAAATCAAAAAAGTGCCCAACAACGTGTAACTGACTTCATAGCCTTGGAAAAAAACGGAATCATTCCACGAAATGATTTATTGAAGTCACAGCTTCAAGTTTCTAAGATTCAATTATCGCTTGACGAAGCCATGAATAATGAAACGATAATCAATTACTATCTGGTTACGCTGTTGAAATTGCCAACAGAAACTAAACTAGTGGTAAACGAAAGTGATTTGATTGGTTTTCCAAAGAGTGCTCTTCCTACAGATGAACAACCTGCATTTCAAAATCGTAAAGATTTAGAAGCATTACACTATCAAGAAAAAGCAACCCAAGACAATATTAACATGGCCAAAGGCGATTACTACCCAAACATTGCATTGGTAGGAGGATATGCCGCATTAAACCTAAACAATATTATAACATTAGAAAACGCTATGTTTTTTGGTGTAGGATTATCATATGATATCAGTGGTGTTCTAAAAAATGGAACTCAAGTAAAAATTGCCGAAAGCAAAGCACTTGAAGTAAAAAACTCTGAAGAATTATTAAAAGACAATATCCGAATCCAAGTACAACAGGCGATTACCAATTATGATTTGGCACAAAAACAAAATCTAGTTTACAACCAAGCAGTTGAACAAGCTACCGAAAATTACCGAATTGTAAAAGACAAATATGACAACGGTCTTTCGGACACCAACGATTTACTGGAAGCCGATGTGGAGCAACTTAGATCAAAAATAAGCGAAACCATCGCCAAAGTAGATGTTATTCAAAAATACTACGAATTACTTTCAGCTACTGGACAACTAACTCAAACCTTCAACAGCCCGATAGGGACAAAAATATAACCACTACCAAACATGGAAAATAAAAAAACAAACGCAAAATTCATTATAATCCTATTGGTTTTAATCCTTGCAGGAGGAACTTACGGAATTTCAAAATACCTTCATTCTCAAGCCCACGAAGAAACGGATGATGCTCAAATAGAAAAAAACATGAACCCAATAATCCCAAGAGTTTCGGGATATATTAGTAAAGTGTATGTAAAGGATAATGACTTTGTAAAAAAAGGAGATACCTTATTTACTATTGACAAAAGAGATTATCAATTGAAAATAGAAGAAGCAAATGCTGCTTTTATAGGTGCCGAAAGTGGATATGATGTAGCCAAAGAAGATATAGGAAGTGCCCTTGCCAGCATTGCTGTTTCGGATGCCAACGTACAAACGGCAGGCGGAAATATTGAAACCGCAAAAATTAGATTAGGAAGAGCGAATAGTGATTATGTTCGTTACGAAAATTTATACAAAAATCATTCGATTACCAAACAACAATACGAACAAGCACTAGCTACCAAACAAGAAGCTGAAAATCAAGTGCGTATTTTGCAACAACAACAAAAAGCAAGTGCTTTTCAGAAATCAGTAATTGAAGCAAAATCAAGAGTTTCTAACAAACAAACAGAAGTAGCTGCTGCCAATATTAAAAAAGCAAAAGCATTACTTGAGGCCGCTCAATTAAATTTGACTTATACTGTTGTAACTGCTGCTATTGATGGTCAGGTTTCTAAAATAGACATTCAACCAGGGCAATTGGTTCAACAAGGACAATCTTTATTTTATATCATCAACAACAGTGAAGCTTGGGTGGTGGCTAATTTTAAAGAAACACAATTGAACAAAATGGTTATTGGACAAAAAGTAACGGTAAAAGTAGATGCTTATCCTGACTATGCTTTTGAAGGAGCCATTACTTCATTCTCTCCAGCAACTGGATCTCGTTTTTCATTACTTCCGCCAGACAATGCAACTGGAAATTTTGTAAAAACCATTCAGAGATTACCTGTAAAAATAAGTTTGAATGCCTCAAACGATCCTGAAAAAATAAAATTGCTTCGCCCAGGTATGAACGCTGATGTAGATGTTCATTTAAAATAAAAAAAATGGTACAAAACGAAGAAGACGATTTAATAGAATACGGCTTTAGAAGGGTCATTATCACAATAACGTGCGTGCTTTGTGCCATGCTCGAAATTGTAGATACTACCATTGTAAACGTAGCCTTAAATAATATGAGAGGTAGTCTTGGCGCTACCTTGACCGATGTGGCTTGGGTAATTACTGCCTATGCGATTGCAAACGTAATTGTAATCCCAATGACGAGTTGGTTGTCACAACAATTTGGTCGTCGTAATTACTTTGCAACATCCATTGTCATTTTTACGGTAGCTTCCTTTTTGTGCGGAAACGCCACAAATATCTGGGAACTGGTTGCCTTTAGATTCATTCAAGGTTTGGGCGGAGGGGCGCTACTAGTAACTGCGCAAACCATTATTACCGAGAGTTATCCTGTAGCCAAAAGAGGAATGGCACAAGCTATTTATGGAATGGGAGTCATTGTTGGTCCAACACTTGGTCCGCCATTGGGAGGTTATATTGTAGATCATTTTTCTTGGCCTTTTATTTTTTACATCAACATTCCATTAGGTATTATAGCCACTTTCCTAACCATCGGGTTTGTAAAAAGTCCTAAATACGGTGCCAAACTAAAAGCCAATCAAGTCGATTGGTGGGGAATTGTACTCTTGGCCTCTTTCATTGGGTCATTGCAATTTGTATTGGAACACGGTCAACAGGACGATTGGTTCAACGATGGATTAATTGTACTCTTAAGCATCGTTTCTGTTTTTGGATTGCTATTATTTATTTGGAGGGAACTCACTTATGAGCATCCAATTGTAAACCTCAAAGTTTTTAAAGACAACAATCTAAAAATTGGAACCATAATGTGTTTCATCCTCGGATTTGGATTGTATGGATCCACCTTTATTATTCCGATATACAGCCAATCCATTTTGGGATGGAGTGCTACTGATGCTGGTTTATTACTGATTCCAAGTTCGATAACAACGGGTATTATGATGCCATTTATTGGTAAAATGATTCAACGCGGAGTTCGACAATCATATATGGTTGCTGCAGGATTTTTTGTGTTTTTCCTTTTTACCTTTTTAATGCGTGGCGTACTAACACCAGACACTGGCGTTGAACACATGTTTTGGCCATTAATCCTTAGAGGTGTTGGTTTAGGATTATTATTTGTCCCTATTACCACTTTATCATTATCGACTCTTAAAGGAAAACATATTGGTGAAGGTGCTGCTTTTACCGGAATGATGAGACAATTGGGTGGTTCGTTTGGTATTGCCATTATCACCACTTACATCTCTAGATTCAATCAAGAACACCGTGTGAATTTGATTGCACATCTTGACCAAACGTCTTTTGAAGTACAACAAACCATACATAGATTGCAAATGGGTTTTATAGCTAAAGGATATAGCGCCAACGAAGCGCTGGCCAAAGCCTATAAAGTTATTGAATATAAAGTAATGACACAAAGTTCCGTATTATCATTTATGGATATCTTTATGTATCTCGGAATCTTGTTCTTGCTGTGTATTCCTTTTATTCTTTTGATAAAAAAAGGAAAAAACAAAGTAAATCCAGCTGATGCGATGCATTAAGATTTTTGATTTTTGATTAACGATTTTTGATTTCTGATGTAGTCATTCATTCAGAATTTAATTTATACGCACGAATAGTTTAATAAAAACGGCTCCGAATCTCACTAATTGATTAGTGAAATTCAAAGCTGTTTTTATTTATATAAAAGGAACTAACTCCTTTTAAAATTGCCATTTGTTATTAATTCCAATTCTAAAAATCTAAACTCGTTAATCAAAAATCAGAAATCTAAAATCAACTCTCTTCCTATCTAGTAAAAACCAAGTGATTTCCTTCGGATAAATTACCATCAAATTGATAACCTTCATAATTGAACCCTTTCAAATCGTCAATAGTTTGGGCATTGGAATCCAAAATATAACGCACCATCAATCCCCTAGCCTTCTTGGCAAAAAAGCTAATGATTTTCAGTTTTCCGTCTTTGTAATCTTTAAATTCTGGGGTAATCACTGGGACTTTCAAAGCTTTGACATCCACAGCCGAAAAATATTCATTGCTGGCTAAATTGATAAACAGCTCGTCTTTTTTGAGTTCTTTGTTTAATGAATTGGCAATGGTCTTTTTCCAAAACTCATATAAATTTTTGCTTTCGCCAATGGGTAATTTCGTCCCCATTTCGAGACGATACGGTTGCATCAAATCGAATGGTTTTAGATAACCGTACAAGCCCGATAAAATTCGCAAACTATCTTGAAGGGGATCTAATTTTTCTATCGGAATCGAATAAGCATCTAATCCCGTATAGACATCGCCATCAAAAGCGTAAATTGCTGGGCGCGCATTCTCGGGTGTGAAAGGTGTTTTCCAATCCTGATTGCGTTTCCAGTTCAAATCGGCCAATTTATCTGAAATAGACATCAATTCAGACAAGTTTTTGGGAGATTGCTGTTTTAAAACTTTATGAACTTGTCTGGATTCTTTTAGAAAAGAAGGTTCTGTATATAATGATGTTGGTAATTCTTTTTCGAAATTTAATGATTTGGCTGGCGATAGTACAATTTTCATAGTTTAACCCTAAAGGCTCTTTTTTTATTAATTTATTCAAAAGTACAAATTGAATTTCACAAATATGAAAGTAGGAATTGAATTGTGCAATACCGCAATAGAAATTTAAAATCAAGTGTGTTTATTTTACGTATTTTTGATTTTAGAAAGAAATACAACCAACCATAATTACCATGATTGAAATTAAAAAAGCAACGCTATCCGATCTTGTAACCATACAAAACATCAGTAAACAATCCTTTACCGAAACTTTTGCAGCGATAAATACTCCCGAAAATATGAAAAAATACTTGCAGGAAAGTTTCAATACGGCACAATTAACCGCCGAAATCAACAATCCAGATTCTCCCTTTTATATTGCCTTTTGGAATACAGAACCCGTTGGTTATCTAAAATTAAATTTAGGCGATGCACAAACTGAAATGGTTGAAGATACTACTCTAGAAATTCAACGTATTTATGTTTTACAAGCCTTCCATGGAAAAAAAATAGGGCAATTATTACTGGATGAAGCCATAAAAATAGCCCAACAAATACCAGTCAATTATATTTGGCTAGGCGTTTGGGAAGAAAACAACAGAGCCTTACAATTTTATACCAAAAATGGTTTTATCACATTCGATAAGCATTTGTTTCTTTTAGGCGATGACCAACAAACCGATTTATTGATGAAACTTAAAATCAGCTGAAAAATTAGTTCACGTTTCATTTACCCCATATTCCGCATTAGAAAACATTGACATTTTTGATTGTTACAGATCAAATACAATCTTTGATGCCTTCTGAAAACCCTGAAAGGGTGCAATGATTATAGAAATAAGTAATTTCATCATCCCAAAACCCCGAAGGGGTGGTATTTTCACATCTGAATATGTTGATTATTAAGATGTCTTTTTTTAAATAAAAAAGATTAAATAATTTCATCCCTTCGGGATTTGCTCTCCGATCTCATATATTTTCTATAATCATTGCACCCCTTTCGGGGTGTGGATGAGTTATACCAATTGTCTTCGCTAATCCAATAATCTCAAAAATTTCGGGACTGATAGGATGTCGATTGTAATTTGTCTTCGGCATGAAGTCTAATTCGGATTCTGTGTTTAATACAATTCAAAAAAAAAACCAATCGCATAGTATTACACGATTGGTTTTTATACTCAAGAAACATAAATTATATTCCTAATTTAATCTATTTTAATAATCAAAACGTTTAAATGCTTCGATAGCCTCATATTCTGCAAGACCTAAATCATCATATAATTTTGCGGTGTTTTTGTTACGATCTTCGGCACGTACCCAAAATTCTCTCGCATCATTTCCTTGGAACATTACTCTGTCTTTTTGGGATTGATGACATAAAATAGCTTGCCTTTTTATCATAACTTCATCTGGACTTAACGGAACAGCCATGTCTATATCATGAATATCCCATTCGTGCCAAGCTCCTCTGTACAACCACAACCAACAATCGTCCATGTTTGACTCCGCTTTTAATTCTCCCATTGCAGCAAAAATAGCATTCAGACACACTTCATGAGTTCCGTGCGGGTCAGCTAGATCTCCGGCAGCAAATACTTGATGTGGTTTTATTCTGTCAATAATATCCTTTACAATAGCAATATCCGCAGGTCCTAATGGATTTTTTTGAACCAATCCAGTTTCGTAAAACGGTAAATCTAAGAAATGTACATTTTCATCTTTCAATCCAATGTATCTAACTCCGGCAAAAGATTCTCTTCTTCGAATTAAACCTTTCAATTTACGTACTTCCAAAGAGTCCATTTGACCTTGAGTCTTTGCATTTATAGTGTCAATAACCGATTGAAAATTAATCCCCGATTGATTTTCGCCCACAAAATCATTACATACTTCGGCAAATTTTAAGGCTTCATCATCTGTAACGGCAATATTTCCCGAAGTTTGATACACCACATGCACATCATGACCTTGTTTGATTAATTTAGCAAAAGTTCCTCCCATAGAAATTACGTCATCATCTGGGTGTGGACTAAAAAGAATAACTCTTTTTTTAGCAGGGTTTGAACGTTCCGGTCTATTGGTATCGTCCGTGTTTGGTTTCCCTCCTGGCCATCCTGTGATGGTATGCTGCAAGACATTGAACATATTGATGTTCAAATCATACGAAGAACTTCCGGCAGCCAAAAGATCAGACATTCCGTTATTGTTATAATCTCTATCGGTTAATTTAAGAATCGATTTATTGGTATGTTGACATAACCAAACAATCGCTTTGTTTTTTAATTGTTCCGTCCAGATGCACTCTCCTACCAACCAAGGTGTTTCTAGTCTTGTTAATTCTGAGGCTGCACCTTCATCTAAAACAAAAGTGGTATTAGTATGATTTTGCAAAAAAGTCGCAGGAACCTCAGAGCTAATATCCCCTTGAATGGTTCTTTTTATGATAGAAGCTTTGTTTTGTCCCCAAGCCATCAATACAATTCTTTTTGATCTAAGGATTGTAGAAACTCCCATGGTAACCGCTCTTTTGGGAACGTTTGCAATACCGTTAAAATCACCGGAAGCATCTACTTTTGTAATATGGTCTAAAGTAATAATACGGGTTCCCGAGTTGATATGCGAACCTGGCTCATTAAATCCTACATGACCTGTACGTCCAATTCCTAACAATTGAAAATCAAGTCCACCTGCAGTTTTAATTTTCAATTCATAATCAACACAAAACTGGTTCAAATCTTCAATAGCAACTGTACCATCCGGAATATTGACATTTTCAGCATTAATATCCACATGATTAAAAAGGTGTTGGTGCATGAAGTAATGATAACTCTGGTTACTTTCCTTTGGCATAGGATAGTACTCATCTAAGTTGAAACTAACAACATTAGCAAAACTTAGTCCTTCTTCTTTGTGCATCCGAACCAATTCTTGGTACACCTTTATAGGAGAAGAACCTGTAGCCAATCCTAGTACACATGGTTTGTTTTTTTCTTGTTTAGAACGAATTAAATCTGCAATTTCCCGTGCCACAACTAGTGAGGCTTCTAATGAATTTTTAAAAATTTCGTTGTGAATTTTCTCAAAACGGGTTTCTTCAAATTGACCAGCTGTTTTATAGCTGATGTCCCTTTTTAATTCTAATGTACTTTCCATTATTTTACTATTTGCTTTATAAATTATACTATTATTTACCCGTTGGGTTTAATTTAATTCTTATGCTACTTTTCGACTGTTCGAATAATTGTCGATAAAAAAATACATCGAGAATTAGAACATTATTATTAAAAACCTTTTGCGTTCTATTTTCATTTCTTCCGAAAAAGCATTTAAAATTTGGTTGTCAGGTACTGCTTTTTATTTCTAAAGGAAGAAAATTCACTCATAGTAGTTTCATTTTACTAGAAAAAAAACACTCGAACTGAAGCTTCTAAAATCACACCTAAGTGTAATAATATCACGAAACTATGAATTAAATTATTACTAAACAAGAAAAAATAGTAAAAATGTGCTCGAACACACTTTAATATCTATAAACTGTTTTTTTAAACTAAATTTTAATAATATGATAATATGAAGTGTTTTAAAGAGTAACTAGTAGGTTGCAATTATCAAAATAATTCCTGACTTGTATCTAAAACTTTATTTTTATTTTAATACCAGACTCTCCCTCTTCCATTCAAAAAAAACCAAGCTACGAATTTACAAATTGTTTTTTTTATGAACTAAATATAATCCACATATAACAAAAGAAGATCCAAAAGTTACGATTTAAATCTAGCAACAAAAAAAAGGAGCATAACCTTAAATCCAAAATGTTGCGAAACTCCATTTTCTCCTTCTCCTTATAATTGATTTCCCATGAAATATCCTTTTTTGGCCTTTACAAATAATTTTACTTAACTAAAATAGCACTAAACCAAGACCTAAATTTGCACAACAAATCCCTGTCGATTATATTTGGCTTGCAATTGTAAATAAAACCATAGTCCCTTAAAACTTTACGATCAACTAACCGAATTAACCAAACCAAAAATAAAGACCAAATCCTAATGAATAGCATTCCTGACACAATAACAAAAAACTCGAAAAACATTCTTAATGCTGCCGTAATTGTAGCTGCCCTTGGCTATTTTGTAGACATTTATGATTTACTGCTTTTTGGGATTGTCCGTACCGATAGTCTCAAAGACCTAGGAATTACGGGTGATGCCATTCGGGATCAAGGAGAATATTTGATCAGCATGCAAATGTTTGGAATGCTTTTTGGCGGAATTCTTTGGGGTATTTTGGGAGATAAAAAAGGTAGAATATCCGTTTTATTTGGTTCTATAGTATTGTATTCTGTGGCCAATATTGCTAACGGAATGGTGACCACTGTTGATGGATATGCCTTTTGGCGATTGATTGCAGGAATAGGTCTTGCTGGAGAATTGGGCGCCGGAATCACTTTGGTAACCGAAAGTTTGCCCAAAGAAAAACGAGGCTACGGAACCATGATTGTAGCTTCGGTAGGGGTTTCTGGAGCGGTTGCTGCTTATTTGGTTTATCAAGCGTTTCAAGATTGGCGTTTGTGTTACTATGCTGGCGGAATTCTGGGCATCTTGTTGTTGTTTTTAAGGATCAGCATTACCGAATCGGGTATGTTCAAGCAAGTGCAACAAAGTGATGAAAAGAAAGGAGACTTCTTGTCTTTGTTTACCGATAAAAAAAGATTTTCAAAATACGTACAATGCATTCTTATTGGGATTCCACTTTGGTTTTTGGTGGGAGTACTGATTACTTTCGCTCCCGAATTTGCCAAAGCCCTTGGTGTGCAGCAAGTCGAAACCATAGCCGCAGGAAAAGCAATTGCCTTTTGCTACACTGGTTTGGTTTTTGGAGATATTGCCAGCGGATTATTCAGTCAATGGCTAAAAAGCCGAAAAAAAATCATGCGCTTGTTTTTGGTTTTTAACCTAATCATGGTTTTTGTCTATTTGAATGCGTTCGGGATTTCTGCTTCAACCTTCTATTTGCTTTGTTTTGCAATGGGGTTTTCGGTGGGGTATTGGGTTTTATTTGTAACCATAGCAGCCGAGCAATTTGGCACCAATATCAGAGCAACCGTAACTACTACTGTTCCCAATTTTGTTAGAGGTTCGCTTCCGCTAATTATTTTAATCTATAGTTTTTTTCGGGATCGCCTTTTTGAAGGGGATATTCTTAAATCGGGAATGATTGTTGGTGCAATATTGTCTGTAGTTTCATTAGTAGCACTTTGGAAATTGAAAGAAACTTTTCATGTTGACTTGGATTATACCGAAAAAAGCGATGAAACTTTAGTTTAAAAACAGTGCTTTTAATTGAGCTTTTATTATTTAAAATCCAAGTTGTATGAGAGCAATGACTTTGAAAAACAAACTATTTCCTTTAATTTTAATACTGACATTTTTAAACTCTTGCTCACAAAAAGAAGCCAAAAAGCCAGTACCTGTAGCTGTAAAAAAAACAACTAAAATAGTTCCTGTCTCTTTAAATTCTAAAAAAGAAGAGGCAATAAAACGCATTGCTTTCAATGACAATATAAATGACTTAGCAAAGGAATTGAATAAGTTTATCCACGAAGGTTTTACAGCAATATCTTCAACCTCTGGAGATCTAAATAAAGATCATTATCTAGACTATATTTTGGTTCTTAAAAAAAACGATGAAGCAACAGTAATTCATGATGATGACTCTCCGAGCAAACGCCCCTTATTGATTTTATTAGGACTGGCAGACAAAACTTTTACTTTAGCCGCCAAAAGCGAAAATGCGGTGTACTGTATCGATTGTGGTGGCATGATGGGAGATCCTTTCGTAGAAGTCGTCATTAAAAACGGTTATTTTACAATAGAACATTACGGAGGAAGTGCTTGGAGATGGACTAGAAACATTACTTTTAAATATGATGCCAAAGAAAACTATTGGTTTTTGCACAAAATTATAAGCGAGAGTTTTCACGCCCCCGACTCAGAAAACGTTGCGACAACTATGGAAACAAAAAAAGATTTCGGAAAAGTTCCTTTTGAAAAATTTGATATATACAAAGAAGATTAAGTAAAAAATAAAGAATCCACATTACCTAAATCATTAAAAATTAAAGAAAATCATCTATTAATCATTAAAATAATTTCTTTAAAAAAAAGACACAAGATATTTAAAGTATTGACAAACAAAACAATACACTTTCATTTCACTGTTAATTTTCAGAATTATTTGGTAAATTAAGAATATACGATTTCTTTTTAATTTATATTTGAATTATATTTGAATGAAATTTATACTATGAAGATATTTTTCACCTTCCTTTTTACTATCCTATTCCAAGTAGGCTTTTCCCAATCGGCCGATCAGTATTTTGAAAAAATTAGAAATAACGAAGCCGAGCTGACCGCTTTCTTTGCCCAAATGCCCAAAGGAGGCGATTTACACCACCACTATTCCGGTTCTATTTATGCCGAACCTCTATTAGCCCACGCCATTGCCGAAGATTTTTATCTGAATACACAAACCATGACCGTCTCTAAAGAAAAACAGACTGGTAGCGACTGGGTATTATTTTCGACTTTGCAAAAGAACGGCGAATTGGATGCCTACAAACAAAAAATAATGCAAAAATGGTCTGTCAAAGACTATAACAATGTCGATTATCCTTCGGATAAATTATTTTTTGAATCCTTTATGAAGTTTGAACCCGCCATAAAAGGCAATTTTGAAGCTGGTTTATTGGAATTAAAAAACAGAGCCATCAAAGAAAATGTAAGCTATATAGAAACCCAACTATCGACTATTCCCTGTGTGATAAAAACGGATGATTTAACCAAATACAACAACCAATTGAGAAAAATGGCGGCAAGCAAAAACGAAAAAGCTGTTATGCAGTCTTTGGATTCTTTGTATGCTATTTTCATTCAAAAAGAAGCCAAAAAATATGCCGCGGATTTTAATACCAACTTTGTCGCCAAAATGCACAAAGAGCTCAAAATGGATGACAACCAATTCACGATGCGCTACCAAAATTTTGTTTTGCGTTTTATGGAACCGGTAGATTTATTCAAAAACCTTGTGGTTGCTTTTATATCGGCTGATGGCAGTCCGCTTATGGCGGGAGTAAATATCGTTTCTCCCGAAGATGGCGAAACGTCTATGAAAGATTATTGGTTGCACATGGTTATGTTCAAGTATTGCCACAGCCGTTTCCCGAAGGTAAAATACACCATGCATGCCGGCGAGCTTACTCTAGGACTGGTTCGTCCCGAAGAATTGACTTGGCATATCAATGCCGCTGTTTATACCGCTGGTGCCAATAGAATCGGACATGGAGTAGACATGGCTTACGAAGAAAACAGTTATGAATTAATGCGCTACATGGCCAAGAATAACATTCCTATCGAAATCAATCTTGCCAGTAATGAGTTCATTTTAAAAGTAAAAGAAAACCGCCATCCTATTACATTGTACAAAGAATTTGGAGTTCCAATAGTCATTAGTACAGACGATGCCGGAATATTACGAACCAATATGACAGAGCAGTACGTACTATTAGCCAAAAGATACAAAACCGTTTCATATACCGATATCAAACAATTTGTTTACAACAGTATCAATTATAGTTTCATACAAGATCCTGCGATAAAAAAACAACTAATTCAAGATTTGGATAATCGATTTAAGACTTTTGAAACTGATTTTTCAAAGTAGTACAATTGAAATAAAGATTTAGAACAGATAATAAAACAATCCAAAAATCTGCGTAAATCCGTTTAATCCGTGTCATCTGTGTGCCATTTTCGGTTGCTAGTTAACTTTTCCTCAGAACAAAAAATGCCATAAAAAAAACACTCAATGAGTGTTTTTTTTATGTTTGTCAAATGCTTTTATTTCAATAAAATAGTGGCATACAATCCTAAAATCATTAAAACTAAAGTAATAAAAAAAGCAAAAAACCATTTTATCATATCGGTTTTAGAATCTTTTATCTCTCCTTTTAATTGCATTTCTAATTTTAGCAAGTCCTCTTTTATTTGACTTTTATAATCCGTACTTTGTAGCCTTACCTCGTTTTGTATGGTTTCTTGAACTACTTCAGCAAATATTCTAGCCCTGTCATCATCCAGTTTCAAATCTTTCCTGAAAATATCGTAAAGCTTTATTTCTGTAGTACTCATTTTTTTATTCTTTAAATCAAAGATAAAAAATTATTTACACTTTAAGTTTAAAATTCTCATAATTAGTCTACCATCTAGAAATCTCAAAATAAAATCCCAAATAAAAAGCCTCACAAATTGAGGCTTTACTATTTTACTTCTCCTCTTCTTCAGTAAGATGAGATTTCGAATATCCTCTCCATTTCTCGATACAATCCTGAAAATCCTGAGGCAATTCCGTATCAAAACGCATCATTTCTCCAGTAGTAGGATGCACAAAACCAAGAGTTTTAGCATGTAACGCTTGACGTGGCAAGGCTTTGAAACAATTTTCTATAAACTGTTTGTATTTGGTAAACGTAGTTCCTTTCAAAATCAAGTGACCACCATAACGCTCATCGTTAAAAAGCGGATGACCAATATGTTTCAAGTGCGCACGAATCTGGTGCGTTCTTCCCGTTTCCAATCGGCATGAAATCAAAGTCACATAACCAAAACGCTCCAAAACTTTATAATGCGTTATGGCAGGCTTTCCTATTTCGGGATCTGCAAAAACAGCCATTTGCATGCGGTCTTTCAAGTGTCTGGCTAAGTTTCCTTCTATTGTCCCTTCTTCTGCTGCAACATTCCCCCAAACTAGGGCAACATATTCTCTTTCGGATGTTTTGGCTTCAAATTGTTTCGCCAAATGCGTCATCGCAGCTTCGGTTTTGGCAATAACCAATAAACCCGAAGTATCTTTATCGATTCTGTGTACCAAGCCCGGACGCTCGCTACTGTTCATCGGCAAATTCTCAAAATGAAACGCCAGTGCATTGACCAAAGTTCCAGTGTAATTCCCATGCCCTGGATGAACTACCATTCCTGGTTCTTTGTTAATCAACAACAAAGTATCGTCTTCGTAGACAATATTCAGCGGAATATCCTCTGGATCTACCCTGTTTTCAAAAGGCGGATGCGACAACATCACCTGAACCACATCTAAAGCTTTTACTTTATAATTGGATTTTACAGGCAAATCATTCACAAAAATATTCCCTTCTGTAGCTGCGTTCTGAATTTTATTACGTGTGGCGTTTTGAATCAAACTCATTAAATATTTATCTATTCGCAAAGTCGCTTGTCCTTTGGGAACTTCAAATCTAAAATGTTCAAATAATTCTTCGTCTAATTCTAATATCACTTTATTACTGTTCATTTGTTGGGGTTTCTGGTGTTGGAACAGCTGTACTGTCCACTACTTCTTCTTCTTGATAACTCTCTTTTCCATCGCCTAAAACCAAATCAATTTTTGATGCTTTCAGGACTCTGTCTCCTACTTTTAAATTTCTACCTTTATAACGCATTTCCAAGACCATGTCTTTTCCTAAATTGGGAACATACGTAATCGTACCTTCCTCAAGTCCCAAAGCCTTAAGCGTTGGTACTGCCTCACGATAGGTTTTTTCGATTAAATCCGGAATTCTCACAGACGAAAATCCAGAAGAATTGATCTTAATATATACTTTTCTACCTACTTTCACTTTGGTACCCGGCATCGGATCTTGCTCTACCACACTGTATTTTGGATAATCCCCTCTAAAATCAACACTATCCAACAGCTCATAATCCAAATCCAAATCGTCCAGCTTATCTTCCACTTGCTCCTCTGTCATTTTACTCAAATCCGGAACCGCAATTTCATGCCCATGATCGGTCGTAAAAGTCAACCAATGCATGAATAAATAACCTAAAATTGCAATAATCGCAAGTGCAATCGCCACTTGTCCAAAAAATACACGACTCGTAAGATATTTTTTTAAGCTCATAAATATTTTTATTTCCCGCAAAGATAAAGCTATTTCGTTTCAAAAAAAATGATAATTTTGTTTAGAATACGTTTAATCGGCTAATCGGTTAAACGTTTAACCGATTAAACGTATAAAATGAAAAATATTGCCATCATCATGGGCGGCTATTCTAGCGAATACAAGATCTCGCTCATTAGCGGAAACGTAGTTTACCAATTTCTGGACAAAAAAAAATACAATGCCTTTCGCATCCATATTTTTAAAGAAAAATGGGTGTATGTAGATGCAAACGACGCTGAATTTCCAATCGACAAAAATGATTTTTCGGTACAGGTAGACGGAAAAAAAATCAGTTTCGATTGCGTTTTCAATGCCATTCACGGAACACCGGGCGAAGACGGACTCATGCAAGCCTATTTCGAATTGTTAAACATCCCGCAAACCGCCTGCGACTATTACCAAGCCGCATTAACGTTCAACAAACGTGATTTATTATCGGTATTAAAACCATACGGAATCAAAACCGCCACTTCTTATTACCTAAATAAAGGAGATGTAATCAACACCGACGAAATTGTGCATAAAGTAGGTTTGCCTTGTTTCGTAAAACCGAACAAAGCGGGTTCCAGTTTCGGAATTTCCAAAGTAAAAACCGCTGCGGAATTGCCAATCGCCATCGAAGTAGCTTACCAAGAAGACAACGAAATCATCATAGAAAGTTTCCTAGACGGTACCGAAGTTTCGGTTGGGGTCATCAACTACAAAGGAACCATTACCGTTTTACCCATAACCGAAATTATTTCCGAAAATGATTTCTTCGATTACGAAGCCAAATACCAAGGCAAGTCTCAAGAAATTACACCTGCAAGAATTTCGGATGAAATGACACAAAAAGTGGGAGAAATTGCCAAACGCGCCTACGAAGTACTCAAAATGAAAGGATTCTCCAGAAGCGAATTCATCATTGTAGACGGAGAACCGCACATGCTCGAAATGAACACCATTCCAGGTCTAACCACTGAAAGCTTGATTCCACAACAAGCCAAAGCAGCTGGAATTTCACTGGAAGATTTATTTACAAATGCTATTGAGTTGGCTATTCCTGAGAAACCAAATTATTCGTTAACTTTGTAAATCAACAAATTATTATGATTGATTATAAACAACATATCACCATAAATTCAGAAGTCCGTTTTGGGAAACCTACAATAATTGGAACCCGTATTACGGTATTTGATGTTTTAAATTGGTTAGCAAACGGAATGACGATAAATGACATCATTCGAGACTATCCTGAACTTGAAGAAGACCAAATAAAGGCCTGTCTTGCTTATGCCGCAGATAGAGAACATAAAATTCAAATTGCATCGTGAGTTTGTTGTTTGACCAAAATATTTCTTTTAGGATTATATCTAAAATAGCTTCTAATTTTCCAACCGCAAAACAAGTTAGACAACTAGGAATAGAAAATTTTTCAGATATTGAAATATGGCAATATGCAAAGCAAAATAAGTTTACAATCGTAACATTTGATGCCGATTTTTTTGATTTGTCCAATTTCAAAGGACATCCTCCAAAAATAGTTTGGTTGCGTTTTGGCAATACCAAAACTGATTTTCTAGCAGATATAATAAACTCGAAGAGCTCAATAATTAAAGCCTTCATCGATTCAGCTGCTTATTCTGAAATTTCTTGTTTAGAAATTAAATAATTATTAAAAAAATAGAAGCAATTCAAAAATAGAAAATTCAATAAAAACAATGAACAAAAGCAGAATCGAAGCCTTTAGCGATGGCGTCATGGCCATCATTATCACGATTATGATTCTTGAAATCAAAGCTCCTGAACATTCAACCATAGGGAGCTTAATTCCTTTAATCCCCGTTTTTTTAAGTTATGTAATGAGTTTTATCTACGTGGGGATTTATTGGAACAACCACCATCATATGTTTCAAGTCGTCAAAAAAATAGACGGTTCGGTGCTGTGGTTTAATATTATTTTACTTTTTTGGCTATCCTTAATTCCATTTGCAACAAATTGGATTGGGAGCCAGTCTTTTTCAACAGTTCCTATGGCATGTTATGGTTTTATTTTACTAATGTGTGCTATTTCATACTCATTTCTTCAAAACAAAATTATAAAGTTAGAAGGAAAAGAATCTGTATTATACAAAGCCGTTGAAAAAGACAAAAAAGGAAAAATATCATTAGTTTGCTACGCTTCAGCCATTCTACTTGCCTTTATTTCTCCTATTATTTCAGGAATTCTTTATATTTTCGTAGCCTTGATGTGGATAGTTCCAGACAAAAGAATTGAAAATCAAATCAATAAAATTTAAAATGAAAAAAGCCATATTCCCGGGATCATTCGATCCTATCACTTTAGGACACGAAGACATCATCAATAGAGGCATTTCTCTTTTTGATGAAATTGTGATTGCCATTGGTGTCAACGCCGAAAAAAAATACATGTTCACACTCGATGAAAGAAAAAAATTCATCGAGGAAACGTTCAAAGACGAACCCAAAGTTACCGTTATCACTTACGAAGGCTTAACCATCGACTTATGCCATAAAATCAAAGCCGATTTTATCCTTAGAGGTCTGCGCAACCCCGCCGATTTCGAATTCGAAAAAGCCATCGCACACACCAACAGACGCTTATCCAAAATAGAAACTGTCTTTTTATTGACAGCCGCAAAAACATCCTACATCAGTTCAAGTATCGTAAGAGACGTAATCCGAAATCATGGAGAATATCAGATGTTGGTTCCGGAGGCAGTTCAGGTTAAACTTCATAAAAAGTAGTCAGTGTTCAGTCGCGGTTTACAGTTTACAGCCTTAGAATGGGAACTGTAGCTGAAAACTGTGACTGAGACTGAAAACTTATATTTGCAATACGAAGGAATAAGCCGTAATTTCGCAACCTAAAAAATACACACCTTATAATGAGCTTAGATAGAGAATTAAATAAACGCAGCGGTTCCCAATGTGAGCTATGTGCTGCCACCGAAAACCTAAAAGAATACCAAGTACTACCTACCAAAAAAGGAGGATTAGACGAAAGCATTTTTGCTTGTGCTACTTGTATTGACCAAATAGAAAATGCAGGTCATGAAGATTTAAACCACTGGAGATGTTTGAACGACAGCATGTGGAGCGAACATACTCCTGTACAAGTTGTTTCTTGGAGAATGTTAAGCCGTTTGCGTAAAAATGGATGGCCACAAGAATTGCTGGAGCAAATGTATTTTGACGAAGACACTCTGGCATGGGCTCAAGCCACAGGAGAAGGAGAAGATGATGAAAACAAAATCATACACCGTGATGTCAATGGTGTAATTTTAGCACACGGGGACTCAGTTGTATTGATCAAAGATCTAAAAGTAAAAGGATCTAGTATGGTAGCCAAACAAGGAACTTCGGTACGTAACATCCGATTAGACCACGAAAATGCAGAATACATTGAAGGAAAAGTAGATGGACAACAAATTGTAATTATCACACAATACGTGAAGAAGATATAGTTTGCAGTCTCTATTTTCTATTTTCATAAAAAATCCCACTCGTAGCAGAATGGGATTTTTTTTACAGTTACAAATTATGAGGGTCAATCACTTTTAGATTCTTAATATTTACAAAATCTTTAGTATTATTAGTAATAAGCTTTAGATTACGCACTATTGCAGTAGCAGCAATAATAGCATCTCCAAGTTTCATCCTTCAATATTTTCTACGCAGTTCAATCGTTTTTTATGTTATCTCTGCATCAAGAGGTATTATCGAAGCAAGGGCAATAAATTCTTCAATCATAGGCATTTTATCTGGAAACTCATGATAAGTCAATACCTCAATCTCTACAACAACAGAAATAACAAAGTTCTTATTGATAACTATTGAAACAAATTCCTTCCCTTTTTCGGGAAGTCTATTCTCAAATAAATGAGAAATTACATTGGTATCAATTAAATAATCCTGCTCCATTCGTTGCGTATTTGTTGTGTATGCTTTTCAAATTCGTCTGCTTCTTCTTTATTGAAAATACCAAAAAAATCAGATGGTTTTTTTGGAGAAATAACAGCAGAAATATCGATTATCTCATCTTCAACATAGAAAATAGCGTGTATTTTTTTTCCAATATAATCCTCTGGCAAAGAAAAATGCACATCCTTTTTTTTAGGTATTATAGTTGCCTGTATCATAATTACTTATATTAAACCCTGAATTCTTTGAATAAATAAATATACGCACTTTATTGTTTATTTAATCGCAATACCAAACATTATATTAAACATGAAAACAGTTTGAAGTTTTATAAAAACAAAAACGTTAACAGTACACTATTTTACTGTTAACGTTTTATTGTACTTATCAATATTCTTTTACTGAATACTAATTTTCTAGCTTTTCTGAAATAATTTATCAACCTGCTCTTTTGATAATGACTCTGAAACAGATGTCGAATTCGCTGATTTGTTTGTAACCATGAATTGTACTGTCGTTTTATCTGAGCTTACAATATAATGCAACCAAACAAAATTATTAGGCAATTCTAATTTAATATCATTCAACGGACTAGCAGAAAATCCATTCGAAATAATACCATAAAGACTTTGATATGCATTATCAACGTTTTTGAATGTAAAATTCTTTAAAGCGACATCTTCATCTTCACTTTGAGTAGTTTTATAAAAAAAGGTGTACTCATCACCAATTTTTTGCACATAAAAATCATTACTTATTCTACCTAACCTTTCTACAGGTACAGTTTCAACAACTTTAATTTGGCTAAAGCCAATAGAACTCATAAACATAACAGCAATTGCAATAACTTTTTTCATAATTAATTTGGGGTTTAATAATATACTTTGTAGGTAAGTATTTGACGGCAAACATACTAATAATAAAAATCAACTTCTTTTTTACATCAATTATTTATCAACATTAAACCGTCAATTTTGTTTGTAAACTAAAACAATATCACATAATAAAAGGTAGTTTTCAGTTTTCAGTCTCAGTTTTCAGAATCTGAAGTTGAAAAAGCTACTTTACTGCTGATTAGAAAATAAAAAGCGTTAGCAGTAATGCACTGCTAACGCTTATTTTAAACTGAATACTGAGACTAAAAACTACTCCTCCTCCTTTTTAATCACTTTCCTCGCCACTTCAATTTTAAACTTCTTGCCTTTCATCTTTTCATCTTTTATGGCATGAAGCAAATCTTGGACTTTATTGAATTTTACGGCAGCAAAGGAGATGAAATCTTTTACTTCTATTAATCCCAAATCGCCTTTTTCCAGTTTCCCTTTTTGGGAAAAGAAACCAACAATATCTATTTTATTCAATTTATTTTTCTTTCCACCACTGATGTAAATGGTTTGAAACTCGGGTGGTTTTGGCAGTGAAGTTGTATTTTCAACATTCAACACTTCCATACCGTAATCCAGATAATCCATTTTTTTCTCACTTTCATGAGCAATGACATAAGCCGTTCCAGATGCTAGCATACGTGCTGTACGCCCATTTCTATGGGTGAATTCATCTGCTTTTAAAGGCAAATGATAATGAATTACGTGCTTCATTTCGGGAATATCAAGTCCACGTGCAGCAAGATCCGTAGTGATTAAATAACTCATACTTCCGTTACGGAACTGAATTAGTGAGCGTTCACGCTCGTCTTGATCCATACCACCGTGATAATAAGTAGCATAAATTCCTTTTTCGTTTAGAGTATCACTAATGCGTTCTGCAGCATCCCGATGATTACAAAAAACAATAGCCGATTGCGATTTCAAAGAACAAATCAGGTTAAATAAACTTCCTAATTTATCTTTATCTTTCGAAACTACCATTTTGGTAGCCAAGTTACTTTCTTGCTCCTCTTCGGTTGGAATAAAATCCAAAATCGTAGGGTTAACAACTCTAGTATATCTTGGAATCTCAATATCGGATGTAGCCGAAACCAAAACTCGTTTGTTAAGTTTGGTCAATTTACCAATGATAAAGGACATTTGCTCATGAAAACCAAGTTGCAAAGATTTATCAAACTCATCCAAAATTAAGGTTTGAATCTTGTCTACACGAAAAGTTCCTCTGTCAATATGATCGGCAATTCTACCCGGAGTTCCTATTAAAACGGCTGGAGGATTACTCAAATTCTTGATTTCGGTATCAATTGAATGTCCGCCGTAGCATACATTAACTTTATAATCGGTACCCATTTTTTTCCAAACCTGTTCAATTTGCAATCCAAGTTCACGAGATGGAACTAAAATTAAACATTGAACCGATAGAATTTCGGGCTGTAACATTTCTAAAACAGGCAACAAAAAAGCTAATGTTTTCCCAGAACCTGTTGGGGAAAGCAGTAAAATATTATTATCATTTAAAATAGCATCTTGAGCTACTTCTTGCATTTCGTTTAGGCTTTCGATACCTAAATTCAGTAATATATTGTTGGAATGGTGTTTCTTATTCATTTTGCAAAGGTAGTTTAAAAAAAGTGTTCAGTATTCAGTTTTTTAGTGGTCAGTACAAAGTAAAGCGCAAAAATTAAATTTAAAATAATTTAACCTAAAATTAATTACATTTGAAACCCATACTTTAAAATTAACATGATGAAATTAATGCATTTTTGTTTTCTATTGATTACTGTTTCTCTTTTTGCCCAAAACAACAATAAATACAACACTTTTTTTGAGAAAGGCAATGGAAACCAATCGGCTAACTACCAAGAAACTATAGCCTACTACACGCTTTTGGCACATGATTTTTCGACCATCAAAATGGAGAAAATGGGAGCTACAGATAGCGGCGAACCTTTATACATGATCACTTTTAACCCTGAAAAAAAGTTCAATTTCGATGCTATTCAGAAAAACAAAGCGGTATTGCTTATCAATAATGGAATTCACGCTGGAGAACCAGACGGTATAGATGCCACCATGCAATTGATTCGGGATTTAGCTTTAGGCAAAATCAAAACACCCAAAAACACCGTTATAGTAACTATCCCAATCTACAATATTGGAGGAGCACTGAATAGAAATTCAACCTCAAGAGCCAACCAAGAAGGCCCCGAAGAATATGGTTTTCGAGGGAATGCCCGGAACTATGATTTGAATCGGGATATGATCAAATCTGACACCAAAAACACCAAAAGTTTTGTTTCGATTTTTCATAAAATAAATCCCGATGTTTTTATCGATAATCATGTCAGTAATGGTTCCGATTATCAGTACAAACTCACCTATATTATGACACAACACAATAAATTAGGAACTATTTTAGGAGATTTTATGAATACCGAAATGATGCCATTTATTGTAAAAGATTTGGAGCAAAAAAACCTTCCAACAACACCTTATGTCAATGCATTCGAAGAAACACCAGATAATGGTTTCGTGCAATTTTCAGACACTCCAAGATACACAACCGGTTACACTTCCCTTTTCAATACTATTGGGTTTGTTGTCGAAACACACATGCTCAAAAAATATGCAGATCGTGTAAAAGCGACTTATGAGTACATGATAACTACAATCGATTTTACAGATTTGAATTACAAAAAAATAAAAGAATTAAGAGTTAAAAATGAAGAACAATACCAACCCAAAAAACAGTATCCAATTGAATGGAAGATAGACAGTTCTAAAACAACTCCCTTTTTGTTTTCAGGATTTGAAGCTTCTTATAAAAAAAGTGAGGTTACAACAGGTCAACGGTTGTTTTATGACCGAACAAAACCTTACCAAAAAAACGTACCGTATATTAAAGAATACAAATCTATTAAAGAAGTTACTATTCCCAAAGCCTATATTATTCCAAAAGGCTATTGGAATGTCATCGATTTATTAAAAAATAATAATTGCAAATACACTCAATTAAAAAACGACACCGTTATAGTCGTAGAAAGTTATAAAATTGCAGATTACAAAACTTCAAGTCAAGCTTATGAAGGACATTATCCACATAAAAACACATTGATAACTCCAAAAAAAGAAAATGTGGCTTTCGCCAAAGGAGATTATATATTTTCAACGGAACAAAAAGCGGTAAAATATCTACTGGAAACCTTAGAGCCCGAAGCCGTTGATTCGTTCTTCAATTGGAACTTTTTTGACACTATTTTACAACAAAAAGAAGGGTATTCTGAATATGTTTTTGAGGATTTAGCAGCTGAACTTTTAAAAGAAAACCCAAGCTTAAAAATAGAATTAGCAACCAAAGTCAATAACGATCCCGCATTTGCAAAAAATAGTGAAGCACAATTAGATTGGGTTTATAAACATTCCAAGTATTACGAAAAAGCCCATTTACAATATCCCGTTTATCGATTGGTTAACTAATACAGAATTAATAAAATTTGCCACAGATTAAAAAGATTCACACAGATTTCAAGAAAGTGGTTTGGGACTTTGACAAAGAGTTGCTAACATGAGTAAGCTATTATTTTAAAAGACTCGCATTTATTTTAGACACAAATTGCACGAATTATCACGAATTCCTTTGTCTTGAAAATTTTACGAATTCCGTCTAAAGTCGGCATAAATGTTAATAAAACCGGTTTTATTTCTTTTTTTGAAAACACTGATTTACACTAGTCAAAAAAGTTAGTTAGATTTTTGATGTATTATTATTTTGCAATTTTGTCAAGGGTAGAAAAAATTAGTGCAACTCGTGTTACCTTTTTTGGCTATATTCTAAAATAAACAACATTTAGATTACCGTAATTTTGTTTCATGGTAGTTGGTCTGCGTGAGGGATTGAAGTGGAGCTCTTTTTTTATTCGTTGCCTGAGACTTCGGCGTGAGCTCAGTCGAATGCTTGTCGAAGGCACCGAATAAAAAAAAGCGGGAACGGAAAGCCCGACCCGTAGTTTTTACGGAGGGTCACGCCCTAATTACAATGCTGTTATTTGTAGAATTAAGCGCCTTTTTTAATGCTTTTGCCCCACCCATTTTTCTTCTTCAAACAAAAGTTTAATATTTTCGTATGAATTTTGCAATGCAACTGGAATTTCGCTTGGTTTAAGCCAGGCTACTTTTTCTATGCCTTCTTCCAGTTGTCCTTGCGGAACCCCTTCAAAAGAAGATTGCATCTCAAACCAATGGGTAATTTTTAACTTATAATTTCCGTTGCGTTTAAAAACATGATACGTTTTTTGAAGCTTTTTACCAATGGTTAATCCACCAACACCTGTTTCTTCCTCCACTTCGCGCATTGCCGTAGCCTCAATTAATTCGCCTTTTTCGATACCACCTTTAGGCAAATCCCATTTTCCGTTTCTGAAAATAAATAAAACTTCTCCGTTTTTATTATAGACCAAACCGCCTCCTGCCTTATTAACAGGAATTTTCGCTTTCAAAGTTTTCATAATCACGCTTTCATCTGGATGATAGAGATATGCTTTTTGAATTTTATTTTGAAACATTTTTATTATAATTTGCTTAATATCAATACTTTCAAGCAAAAACAATTGAAAATCGGTCTCCTTAGAGATTTGATTTGTCAAAAAAAGTGGTTTGTCGTTAACAAAAACTTTATACATTTGTATTATGATTTTTAATAAAGATACTGCCGAAAAAACAGCCGAATTGCTTTTGCAAATAAATGCAATTAAATTGAATCCAGGAAATCCTTTTACATGGGCTTCCGGATGGAAATCGCCTATATATTGCGATAATCGTTTAATCCTCTCATTTCCAGCCATAAGAAATTATGTTCGAGATGAATTTTCTAAAAACATTGAGAAACAATTTGGTAAGCCAGATGTAATTGCTGGTGTAGCCACTGGAGCAATTGGAATTGGAATGCTAGTTGCCGAGAGTTTAGGATTACCTTTTGTTTATGTACGACCAGAACCCAAAAAACATGGTCGTCAAAATCAAGTAGAAGGTTTTTTACAGAAAGGACAAAACGTTGTAATTATAGAAGATTTAATCAGTACTGGAAACAGTAGTTTGCTAGCCGTAGAAGGCTTGAAAGCAGCTGGAG
Source organism: Flavobacterium sp. ZT3R18 (assembly GCF_007097385.1). GTDB lineage: Bacteria > Bacteroidota > Bacteroidia > Flavobacteriales > Flavobacteriaceae > Flavobacterium. Next base: position 207,057 of record NZ_VJZS01000004.1, on the reverse strand, counting down.
CAAACATAAAAGGGATGGCCGCCATATTTACTTATGGATTTGATGTTGCCGACCAAAATTTCAAAAAAGCGAATATAGATTTATATACATTAAGCAATTACCAAAACTTATTGAATCTAGCCGTTGCTAAAAAATACATTACCGAAGAAGAAGAACAAACTTTGAGAGAATGGAACGTGAGTCCATCTACTTGGGGAGTTTGATTTTAGAATTTAGAATTTTGCAATTGAAGTTGCCATTGACATTGCCATTGATATTAAATAAATAGCCACATTGAGGTTTAAATAAAACAAAACATGAACTTAGAAAGTACAAAAGTTACAGTTGAAAAATCAAGTCAAGAATTATTTGATTTATTAAGTGATGTAAAAAATTTCGAAAAATTAATGCCCGATAACATTGCAAAATTTGAAGTAATTGGCGACGATGCTTTTATATTTGGATTAAAAGGGATGCCCGAAATAAAATTAAAAATGAAAGAGAAAGTAGCACCAAACAAAATTGTTTTGGGAGCTGCAAGCGACAAGCTTCCTTTTACTTTAGTGGCCAATATTGATTCGGTTTCAGACAGTTCTAGTGCTGTAAAATTGGATTTCGAAGGCGAATTCAATGCCATGATGGCAATGATGATCAAAGGACCAATTAGCAAATTCATTGAAACTTTGGCTAACAATATGGCTAAACTATAAAATATAAGGTTTTACCATGCATTATGTGGGTAAAAGTTTTTCGCCACGAATTACACGAATTAGCAAGAATTTTTCTTTTTTTAATTTAAAGAAATTAGTGCTAATTCGTGTAATTCGTGGCTAACTTTTTCTAAACCTTTTGTAAAAAATATTAATACAACATTTGGACTTCCTTGAGATTATATTCGCAAGTACTGTCATCTTCCAATTGAATTTTCAGTTTTCCAATGGATGAAACCCCAGAAATAATCCCCATAAAATTTTGATTATTCTCATCCGAAAAAGCAGTTGGAACACCTATTTTGAATAACTTTTCAGAATAGTCCTCCCAAATAGAAACTGCTTTTTCATTATAAAGCGGAACCATTTCTTCCAATTTGGTTACAATTTTAAAAAGAATCTCTTCTTTATCAAAATTGGAGTTGCAAATAACCGCCAAAGAAGAAGCTCTAGGCAAATTTTCAAATTGAATTTGATTAATATTTAAACCTAAACCCACTACCGATGTAATTGTTCCGTCACCTTTTATGCTGTTTTCAATCAATATGCCACCTATTTTTTTATTAGCTGACATAATGTCGTTAGGCCATTTTATACTTAATTCAGGAATGTTATACGATTCTAAAACGTTAATTACCGCCAGTGAAACTACTACATTGAGATTAAAAACATCTTCAATTTCAAACAAAAAACTCGAAACCAAAACACTCATAATGAGATTTTTACCAGACTCAGAATCCCATTTCGCTCCCATTTGCCCCTTCCCTTTTAACTGAGTTTCTGCAGTAACTACAGTAAAATTCTGCACCTCTTGTTTGTTTGACAATCCTTTTAGGAACTCATTTGTTGAATCTATGGCATCGAGTTTGATTAGCTTCATGTATCTATTTTTTGTAAAACATAATTTAATATTATGTTAAGGTTCAAAAATAATCACAAAAAATGGTAACTTTACAAACTTATATAAAAAAATAAATGACGAAAAAGATTATAAACAATGATGCTTTATTAGCGAATATCATTAAAGGGATAGAAGAAGTAAAAGGAAGTGATATTGATATTCTAGATTTAAGGGAAATAGACACTGCTGTTTGTGACTATTTTATAGTATGCAATGGTAACTCAAATACTCAAGTAAATGCTATTGTTAACTCCATCCAAAAAACAGTTTCCAAAGATTTAAAAGACAAACCTTGGCACGTAGAAGGTTCTGATGTTGCAGAATGGGTTCTTATGGATTATGTTCATATTGTAGTTCATGTATTTCAAAAACACATTCGTGAATATTACAACATCGAAAGCCTTTGGGGAGATGCAAAAATCACTAAAATCGAAAACAAATACTAAAGAAACAACCTTCTAATGGCTAAAGATAATAATCCAAATTCGAATAAATTTAAAGTAAGTCCTTGGTTAATTTATACTGCAATTCTTTTAATATTCTTATTCATAAGCTTTGTTACTGGTGGGTCAAACTTTCAAGAACCTTCTCAGTTAACATCTTCTAAGTTTAATTCCTATTTAGAAAAAGGGCAGATCGAGAAAGTAATTGTATACAATAAAACAGAGGCCGAAGTATTCTTGAATGCAGAAGCTTTAAAAGACCCTGCACACAAAAAAGTAGCCAAAGACGTTTTGGACAGACCCAACAAAGGGCCTCATTATTCTTTTGACATTGGAAACGATCAAATATTCCAAACCAAATTAGAAAAAGCGGTAGCGGAAGGAAAATTAAAAGATTTTAATTTCTTACCTAAAAGCAATTGGACCGACATTTTTGTTAGCCTATTACCAATCATTATCATTATTGGGGTATGGATTTTTATTATGCGAAAAATGTCTGGTGGTGGAGCTGGTGGAGGTCAAATCTTCAATATTGGAAAATCCAAAGCTAAACTTTTTGACGAAAAAACAGATATCAAAACAACTTTTAAAGATGTTGCTGGTTTAGAAGGTGCAAAAGAAGAAATACAAGAAATTGTAGAATTCTTAAAAAACCCTGAAAAATACACCAATCTGGGAGGGAAAATTCCAAAAGGAGCGCTACTTGTAGGACCTCCAGGAACTGGAAAAACATTATTAGCCAAAGCTGTGGCTGGTGAAGCTCAAGTTCCTTTCTTCTCATTATCAGGTTCCGATTTTGTTGAAATGTTTGTGGGTGTGGGTGCCTCACGTGTACGTGATTTATTCAAACAAGCCAAAGAAAAATCTCCAGCCATTATCTTCATTGATGAAATTGATGCTGTAGGTAGAGCTAGAGGAAAAAGCAATATGTCTGGCGGAAACGACGAAAGAGAAAACACCTTGAACCAACTTCTTACTGAGATGGATGGTTTTGGCACTAACTCTAACGTAATTGTACTGGCTGCTACAAACAGAGCAGATGTATTGGATAAAGCATTAATGCGTGCGGGACGTTTTGACAGACAAATATTTGTTGACTTACCAGATATTCGCGAAAGAGCCGAAATTTTCCAAGTACACCTTGCACCTTTGAAAAAAGTAGAAGGACTGGATACCGACTTTTTAGCGAAACAAACTCCAGGTTTTTCTGGAGCAGACATTGCCAATGTTTGTAATGAAGCTGCATTAATTGCTGCTAGATATAACAAAGAAGCTGTTGACAAACAAGATTTCCTAGATGCTGTAGATAGAATTGTAGGTGGTCTTGAAAAGAAAAACAAAATCGTCACTCCCGAAGAAAAAAGAGCCATCGCTATTCACGAAGCTGGACACGCAACGGTAAGCTGGATGCTGGAACACGCTGCCCCATTGATCAAGGTAACCATAGTTCCTCGTGGTCAAAGTCTTGGTGCTGCTTGGTATTTGCCAGAAGAACGATTAATTGTTCGTACAGATCAGATGCTAGACGAAATGTGTGCTACAATGGGTGGTAGAGCTGCCGAAAAAGTAACATTTGACAGAATATCTACTGGAGCACTTAGTGATTTAGAAAAAGTAACCAAACAAGCTCGTGCTATGGTAACGGTCTATGGTTTGAATGAAAAAATAGGTAATGTCACCTATTATGATTCAACTGGACAAAGTGAATATAGCTTTGCAAAACCGTATTCCGAGGATACCGCCAAGATAATTGACAAAGAAATCTCTGATCTTATCGAAAGCCAATACCAAAGAGCGATTACCATATTAGAAGAAAACAAAGACAAGCTAGATCAACTTGCTTCTATCTTAATTGAGAAAGAAGTAATCTTTAAAGATGATTTAGAAGCCATTTTTGGAAAAAGAACATTTGACAAAAACCTTGGTGAAGTAGTCTCTTAATTCCTCCAATAATATAAAAATTCAAAATCTTAATTCAAAACCTCGTTTTGAATTAAGATTTTTTTATCTTTGAACGTTTTCAGCTAATACAAAACGTAGATTAACACTATATGAGTCTTTTTAGTAAATTTTTTGGCACTAATAATCCTGCCTCCAATGAGGGAAAAGGAGATAATAGTAACAAACCAACTCCAGATATTAATTCCCCTTTAGACGAACAGTTTATCTATAATTTTAAAAGAAATGGAGGTAAATTTCTATATTGTGAAAATTTAAATGAAGTAAATGAGCAATTTGAAAACATATTAGCAGAAAATGATTGGTTTGAAAGTGAAGTTTTATGCTACGAGCCTAAACTTTACTATTTGCTAGACGAAAACAAACTTACTTATGGTTCATCACAGAATCCACAATTTTTATTGTCAACTTGTGAGAATCTGGTAGCCGAAGAAGGGTCTATACTATTCTCTTCTAACCAAATCAAACAAAAAAAACCAAACGAATTGCCGTCTAATATTATAATTTTGGCAAAAACTAGCCAAATTATTGAAGGTAAAAGTGATGGCCTTAGTGCTATTCGAAGAAAATACTTAACCGAATACCCTACCAATATCACAACAATAAAATATTTCGAGAAGGCAAAAGAAGAAGATTTTACTCAATATGGAAGTTCTGCCAAAAATCTTTACTTATTGTTATTAGAAGATCTTTAAAATGAACGAAACACTAAAAAGGTCTATATCTGGAGCCATTTACATTATCCTTTTAATATCCTCCATAGAATACTCAATAGAAAGTTTTTTTATTCTATTTGGTGTTTTTCTACTTATTGCTGTTATTGAGTTTTGCAATTTATCGCGACTCAATAAAATTGCCCCCATTGTAATTGCCAACTTGGTCTATTTGTTTTTTTATAAAATAGCTATTGCCACAAAAACAGATGGTGTTTTTTATCTTTTACGTTATAACAATACGTTTGACTTAGTTGTACTTTTCTTGACACTCATTGTTTCATTGAAGTGTGTTGTTTTTTTATACGACGACAAAAACCTCAAAATAGATTCTTTTTCAAAGTTTGCCTATTTAATTGGGTATATTATTCTACCTTTTATTATAATCACGAAAATACCTTTTGGAATAAAAGGCTACAACCCAAACATTCTGATTAGTATCTTTATATTGATTTGGACAAACGATACTTTTGCGTATTTAGTAGGGAAATCGATAGGTAAGCATAAATTATTTGAAAGAATTTCTCCTAAAAAAACAATCGAAGGTTTCATTGGAGGAATCATTTTTTCCATAATTGCCAGTTATTTTATTTCAAAATATTTCCTTAAAATTCCAGAGAAAAACATATACATCTGGTTCATAATAGCCTTTATTGTTGGCGTTTTTGGCACAATTGGCGATTTAGTAGAATCAAAATTCAAAAGAATTGCAGGAAAAAAAGACAGCGGAAAGATAATGCCCGGTCATGGAGGTGTCCTAGATAGGCTAGATAGTGTTATCTTTGTAGCACCAATAATATTTTTATTTTATCAAATTTTAAATTATGTTTCATAAAGAAGGAACCCCAAGTATTTTATTAGCTATTGCTTTTACAGCAACGGCTTTGTTATTGTCAGACTATTTTATTATTGATAATTTCTGGCTAACAAAGTCAATTCAAGTTATTGCATTTTTGCTATTGATTACCGTTTTACAGTTTTTCAGAAATCCAAAACGTACCGTAGAAATAAATGAAAATCACATCATCGCTCCAGTCGATGGAAAAGTTGTTGTGATTGAAGAAGTTTACGAAAGCGAATATTTTAAAGACAAAAGAATTCAGGTATCTATTTTCATGTCGCCTATAAATGTTCATGTTACCCGCTATGGATTAAGTGGACTTGTAAAATTCAGCAAATACCATCCAGGTAAGTTTTTGGTAGCTTGGCATCCAAAAGCAAGCGAAGAAAATGAAAGAACAACCGTAGTAATCGAGAACAAAACTTTCGGTGCTATATTGTATCGTCAAATTGCTGGAGCATTGGCACGAAGAATTGTAAACTACGCCCAAGAAGGAATGCAAGTGGTACAAGGAACAGATGCCGGTTTCATTAAATTTGGTTCTAGAGTAGATGTATTTTTACCTTTAGGAACACCGATTAATGTTGTACTAAATCAAAAAGCAATAGGAGGAAAAACTATAATTGCAATAAAATCTTAATGATTGAAAAAGATTTAGATATACAATTTCAAGAAGCCGTTGAAACAGCTTCGCATATGACGCAAGCATCCTTACCCCAAGATGTACAACTACGTCTTTATGCCTATTACAAGCACGCTACATTTGACAAAACTATATTCAATATTTCAGAGAATGCCGATTTAAGAAATGCTTTTAAAACAAATGCTTGGATTCAAATTAGCCACCTTACTCAAGACGAAGCCAAAGAACAATATATTGAATTAATACATTCGCTATCAAAGTAACTGTAATACTCACATGAAATCGCCATGATTCAAAATCACAAATTAAAATGAAGAATGGCGATACCATGTTCCTATAAAGAACAAATGTAATCTACACATGAAAAAAAACACTTTTCTATTATCAGGCTTACTCTTCGTTTCTGTCTTAATTTCTTGCAATGAAAAAAAATTGACAGAAGTTGTTGAAGTGCCGCTACCATCGGTACAAGAAAAAGTAACATTAGGAAGTCCAAATGATGCAAAAGCCAGTGAGGGGTCTTTTCAACTAGAAAAACTGCCCTTTGCTTATGATGCTTTGGCTCCCGATTTTTCGGCAATTACATTAGAGTCTCATTACGGGAAACATTATTTAAATTACACCAATAATTTAAACAAAGCGGTTCTAGGCACCGAACTTGAAAATCTAACTATTGAGGAAGTTTTAAAAAAACTAGACATAAACGACCCTCTGATACGAAATAATGCGGGTGGTTATTATAATCATGGTTTATACTTTAAATGTATGACTGCAAAAAGCGATGCAGAACCAAAAGATACTTTAGCTGGAACAATAGCAAAAAATTTCGGTTCTTTTTCTAATTTTAAAACCACTTTTAAAGAAACAGCAACCAAACAATTTGGTTCAGGATGGCTTTGGTTAGTCGTTGATAAAACTGGTGTACTTCAATTGACTACAACCCAAAATCAAGACAATCCATTAATGCCAAATGTGCCTGTTGTTGGATTTCACGGAACGCCTATTTTAGGAATTGATCTTTGGGAGCATGCCTATTTTATAGATTTTCAATACAAAAAGAAAAATTATATTGATGCCTTTTTCAATCATATCAACTGGGAAGTCGTTAACGAAAATTACCAAGCCACTTTTAAGAAATAGATAATACTAAAAAAGCTGATACCGTTTAAGTATCAGCTTTTTTTGTAAATTGAATCCAATCAATCAAACCTACATTGATAAATAAAAGATTCTAAAGGAGCAATAGTAATTGATGCTTTACCTTCGCCATTAACAACTTGTAATTGGATTGTACTTTTTCCATATAATTGGTCTTTTACAGTGTAACTTCCGTCTTTTAACTTCCATTTACCAATAATATCGGCAGGGATTTTCAATTCAAAAGTATTTGTGGATTCTGATGAAAAATTAGTAAGCACAATTAATCTTTGAGTATCCGACCAGCGAACAAAAGAATACACATGGTTGGGATCATACCCAAGACCCGCTTGACGGTTTACTTCTTGAAGATCTTGAAATTGCCCCATTACTGCCGAACTTTTTGCAGCCAAATTCAATAATCTTTTATAAAAACCACGTAAATCTTTTTCGCTTTGCGATAATTTACCTCCATCAAACGCACCGTCGTTCATCCATCTTTGATGATTTGGCACACCAACGTAATCAAAAATAGATGTTCTGGAATGTGTCCCGAAACCTCCGTTTTCATTTCCTGCCTCCCCTACTTCTTGACCAAAATAAACCATAATTGGAGCCGAGCTTATCATAGTTGAAACTACCATCATAGGTTTGCCTTTTTCTGGCGATCCTGCAAATTCTGGACTTGCCAATCGTTGTTCGTCATGATTGTCTAAAAACTTCAACATGTGGACATCAATATCGGCTAATCCTTTTTGAATATAAGACAATCCATCGGGAGGTGTTTTCCCTTGAATAACATCTTTCAGTTTATCATAGGTTTCCACTTTATCATATAAATAATCCATTTTACCCAAATGAATGTAATTGCGGTATTCTTTCGGATTGTACACTTCGGCCATTAAGAAAGCATCGGGATTAGCATTTTTTATGGCTGAGTTCATATAACTCCAAAACTCGTAAGGAACCATTTCGGCCATATCATATCGAAAACCATCAACGCCTTTGGCTGTCCAATACAAGGCAATATCTCTGAATTTAATCCAAGAGCTAGGCACACTTTTGTCTTTCCAAAAGGCATAATGTTCTTTATTCGATAATTTATCATAGCCAGCCGGCAATTCTGGAAAGTCCTTTAAGCCATCAGGACGAATTCCGTAATTTACTTTGACCGTTTCATACCAATCGTTTTTATCTGGTTTTGCCAAACGCGAACCGTTACCCGTCCATTTTGCTGGGTTTTCGTCAAATTTACCATCAATAAGTGGATGAGCTTCCCCGTTTAAAGGTGAATCCCCACCTGGCAACTGAAAAGGTGTATTGGGTATGTAATAAAAATTATTATCTCTTTTGTATTCTACCGTAACATCATCATCGGCACCAAAATCTCTCACGCCTTTAGGATTGCTTTTCCCTTCGTATTTACGGGCAATATGATTGGGAACAATATCAATAATGACCTTCAAATTGGCTTCATGCGTTCTTTTTATAAGCGCTTCGAATTCTTCTAAACGTTTCTCTGGATGTACAGCCAAATCTGGATTTACATTATAATAATCTTTTACCGCATAAGGAGAACCCGCTCTTCCTTTGACCACTTCGGGATCATCATAAGAAACTCCTATGACTGTATAATCTCGTACCACTGCATGATGAGGAACACCTGTGTACCAAACGTAAGTAACTCCTAAATCTTTAATTTCATGCAATGCTTTTGCAGTAAAATCATTGAATTTCCCCACTCCATTTTCTTCAATGGTTCCCCAAGGTTTATTGGTGGTGTTTTTATTTCCAAACAATCGAGTAAAAACCTGATACACTACTTCCTTTTTTTCGGAAACGGTTACTTTCTTTTCTGAGTTCATTTTTACATCTTTAGTTTTACAGGCAATTGCCATAAGCAATATACTCATTCCTGCCACAAAGGTTGTTTTCTTTAGCATATTAATTTATTTTAAAAAATTGAAACCATTTTTAATATTTAATTTCAATTATCAGTTTATAAATTTAATCTTTTTTTGAAAAATAGTTTAGAAAAAACAATTCTTTCAAACCCTTTTTAGACCAAAAATGGCACTATAACGAGATAGTACGAGACAATGTTTATAACTTAAATTCTCAATCTTTCAAATTTTACACACCAACTCTAATTATGTGAATCCAGCGTTAAAAATCTCTTTCTTTGTGCCGTTAGGCACTAAATATTAGTAGTGAATTACATTTGCAATAAGCACAATGTCCCGTAGGTACTATACATTTTCACATAATTTAGATACGAAAAATGATTGTTTAGTCCCTAAGGGGACAAAAAAGCGGATGAAATTGTTTTTCTACCAATATTTAGTGCCTAACGGCACATTCGAACCCTTAATTCGCATTAATTATAAATAAATCCTAATATATATAAGGATTGACTCCTTTTTCATAAATTTACCAAAAATTAAATCCATTGAAGAAATCTTTAAATTTCATAACCTATACTTTAGTATTCTTTTGCGCCCATATTATTTTGGCACAAGCTCCTAAAAAAATAAATATTGAACATTCTGATTTTGCAGATGTCGATCAACTCAAAGTCCCAGATGCCCTTTTACTAACGGGAAATGTACGTGTAAGCCATGATGGTGTCGTTCTTACTTGTAATAGAGCGTATTTTTTTCAAAAGGAAAACTACCTAAAAGCTTTTGGAAATGTGCAATTGGTTCAAGGCGACACTTTATTCCTGAACAGTAAATACGCTGAATATAGCGGGCAATTAAAAAAAGCATTTGCTACTGGCGATGCCGTTATGAGCTCCCCAGATGCAACTTTGGCGACAGACACCATCAATTTTGACCGAAACACACAGGAAGTTTTTTATAATACTCAAGGAACTATTATCAACAAAGACAATACCTTAAAAAGCAAATCGGGTAGGTATTATGTAGCGCAAAAGAAATTCCAGTTCTTAACAGCGGTTACCCTTACCAATAAAACTTACGAAATCAAGTCCAATCATTTGGATTATTACAGTAATTCTGGGCATTCCTATCTTTTTGGGCCATCCACCATTACCAGTAAGGCCAATTATATCTATACCGAAAAAGGCTTTTATGACACTAAAAAAAATCTGGCGCATTTTCTTAACAAATCCTACATCAAATATGATGACCGGATTATAAAAGGAGATAGTTTGTATTATGATCGAAATAAGGAATTTGCGTCGGCTACGCGAAATGTAAAAATTACCGATTCTGTCAACCGTGGGGTTATACGAGGTCATTATGCCGAATTGTACAAAAAGAAAGATTCGATGTTTGTTACTAAAAGAGCCGTGGCGGTAAACTTTGTAGAGAATGACTCGGTATATATTCATGGTAAAAAACTTATGGTTACTGGTAAAGAAGGAGACCGCATCATTCGCGCTTATAATAACGTACGTTTTTTTAAAATTGACATGAGCGGAAAATGTGATTCGATACATTCTCGTTCTAAAACAGCATTGACAAAATTGATCGGAAATCCAATACTCTGGAATGGCGACAACCAAATTACCGGAGATGTGATGCATCTTATAGGAGATAATAACACTCAAAAATTGGATTCGCTCAAAGTGCTAAACAATACTTTTCTCGTCTCGAAAGACACTCTTGGAACCGGTTTTAATCAAGTCAAGGGGCAAAATCTATTTGGAAAATTTCAAGACGGAAAACTCCATGATGTTGACATCATAAAAAACACCGAAGTGATTTATTATATGCGAAATGACGCCAAAGAACTCATCGGGATCAATAAAAATGTCAGCAGCAAGATCAATATTATTTTTGACAAAAATGCGGTAGAAACCATCACTTTTTTCAAGCAAGTAGATGGAGACATCTATCCCGAAAAAGATTTACCCGAAAACGCAAGAACCCTTCGGGGACTCAATTGGCGTGGAGACGAAAGGATAAAATCTAAAGACGATATTTTTAGCGAAGAAGAAAATGCCGAAGAACTCAAAGTCGCTGCAGCAACCGTGAAAGACAAAGCAAAAAAAGAGACTCCAATGAAAATTCGAAAGGAAACATTGAATTATGACAAGAAGAGTCGGAAGAAGTGATCAGTTTTCAGATTGCAGTTTTCAGTCGCAGTTTTCAGTTTTCAGTCTCGAGACTTTGAAAGCAGTTTTCAGTTCTCACAACTAAACTTTTAAACTCCTAAACTTTAAACTCTTTTAAACTTTTAAACTTTTAAACTTCTAAACCCCTAAACTTTTAAACCTTTAAACTCTTAAAAAAGTGAATCCCGATTTCATAAAATACCAAGCACAAACCTCTCCTTATCCATTGGGTATGGAAGTTTCGCATGCAATAGGTTCCTATATTTTCGATACTAATAACAAAAAATATTTAGATTTTGTGGCTGGTGTTTCGGCTTGTACACTTGGGCATCAAAACAAAAGGGTCAATGATGCCATCAAGGATCAATTAGACAAGTATTCACACGTAATGGTTTATGGCGAATATTCCCAAAGTCCTGCCGTTGAGTATTGCAAACTTATGGCCTCGCTCCTGCCCGCTCCTTTAGACAAAACCTATTTGGTCAATTCGGGTACCGAAGCTATAGAAGGTGCTTTGAAACTAGCCAGAAGAACTACGGGAAGAAGCCAGTTAATTTCGTGTCACAATGCCTACCACGGCAACACTATGGGATCGATGAGCGTCATGGGATTTGAGGAACGCAAACAAGTCTTCCGTCCTTTAATTCCTGATGTCGATTTTATAACCTTCAACAACGAAGCCGATTTAGAGAAAATAACCACCAAAACTGCCGGAATCATTCTCGAAACCATTCAAGGTGGGGCTGGATTTATTGAACCCCATAATGATTTCCTCAAAAAAGTAAGAGCTCGTTGTACCGAAGTAGGAGCCATGATGATACTCGACGAAATCCAACCGGGTTTTGGAAGAACGGGTACTCTTTTTGGTTTTCAAAACTATGATGTTGTGCCAGATATAGTCGTAATGGGAAAAGGAATGGGTGGCGGAATGCCCGTGGGAGCCTTTACCGCTTCAGCTGCCATGATGGATTTATTGAGCGAAAACCCAAAGCTAGGACACATTACCACTTTTGGGGGACACCCTGTCATTGCGTCAGCTTGCTTGGCAACTTTGAAAGAATTAACTGAAACCAACTTAATGGCAGACGCTTTAGAGAAAGAAAAGCTCTTTAGATCGCTTTTGGTACATCCTTTGATACAAGAAATAAGAGGCAAAGGATTAATGCTTGCTGCAATGACAGCGAGTGCGGATATTACCAATGAAGTAATCCTAAAATGTCAAGACAGAGGTCTCATTTTATTTTGGTTACTCTTTGAGGGATGCGCTATCCGAATTACACCACCCCTTACCATTTCTGACGAAGAAATCAGAGAAGGGTGCACTATAATTCTCGAAGTAATGAATGAAGTTAAGATTTAAGATTTTTGATTGATGATTAACGATTTTAGATTTTTTAGAACATAGAATAAAGAATATAGAACATAGATTTTAGAATAAAGATTTTGTAAATTTGATATTGATATTGATATTGCTATTGCCATTGAGATCGCCATCGCCATTAATCTTGAAATCTTGTTAATTAAATTGTTCACAATAATTAAAATTCTTCCTCACAACAACAGTTCGATTTCCTATTTTTATTTTAGGATAATTTAAAAACAGACAGCATGCAATTAAGCGACGAAGAAGAAGAGTATAACTTATCCCTATCCAAATTTGAGTCTATGTTGAAAACCAACAAAGTCCTCTTTTTTGACTCCGAAGAATTTGAAGAAATCATTCTTCATTATCTCGACATGGGTAAGACAGCCTTGGCCAAAAAAGCCCTAAAACTAGCACTAGATCAACACCCTAAATCAACCGGACTAAAATTAGTTCAAGTGGAAATGTTGATCTATGATGACAAACTAGAAATAGCCGAAAAGCTATTGAATGAGCTTTATGCCATAGAACCCACCAACGAAGAGATCTATATTCAGAAGGCCAATATCTGTTCCAAAAGGGATCAACATGAAAAAGCGGTTGAAATGCTGAAAATAGCATTAGATTATACCGATGATTATGCTGATGTCTACAACTTAATTGGAATGGAATACCTTTTTATGGATAATCTTGAGTTAGCCAAAGAAAGCTTTATCAAATGTCTTGAAGAAGATTTCGAGGATCAGTCCGCATTATACAATGTGGTGTATTGTTTTGAATTTTTAGATCAAAATCAAGATGCCATTGTTTATCTCAATAAATACATTGACCAAAACCCGTATAGCGAAATCGCTTGGCATCAATTGGGACGTTTGTATTATGGCGTAAAAGAATACGAAAGTGCCATTCGTGCCTTTGATTATGCTACGCTAATCGATGATGAGTTTCTAGGTGCTTTTATGGAAAAAGCAAAAGCATTGGAACGCTTAAAAAAATATGAACTCGCCATCGAAAGTTACAACAGAACAATCGAATTGGATGATGCTACCTCTTATGCCTTACTCCGAATAGGAAAATGCTATGAGAGATTAGGCAATAAAGTTTTGGCTCTAAAATACTTTAACAAAACAGTTCATGAAGACCCGCTTTTAGACAAAGGCTGGATTGCCATAACCGATTTTTACGTACGCCAAAAAAACTTCCAAAAAGCATTGTTTTTTGTCAATAAAGCATTGGCAATAGACAATCAAAACCGTTTGTATTGGAAACGTTTTGCCTCTATAAACAAACAGATGAACTTCTTTGAAGAAGCTGAATTTGGGTATCGAAAAGCGGTTGAATTTGGAGATTACCAACTGGACACTTGGTTGTTTTGGGTTGATATTCTTCAGTTTTTGGGTGAGTTCGAAAGTGCCATACAAACCTTATTGCAAGCGTCAGAATATTTTCCGGAAGATCATGAAATCGAATACCGTTTGGCTGGATTGTATTATATGATTTCCGACAACGTAAAAGCAAAATTCCATTTAAGCAATGCCTTGCGTTTGAATTCTGAAAACATTCAAATATTCGAAGATTTATTTCCCGTAGTTTGGGCAAGAAAAGTAGTCCAAAATTACATTGCTAAACACAGAAAGCAATAGATAAGTGAGTTTCAAAAAAAAAAAAAAAACTGACACAAATTACACTGATTAGCACAAATTTCACAATTTAATCTGTGCTAATTTGTGTAATTTGTGTCAAAAAAAATAGCAATGTTGAAAAAGCGTTTTGGGTTACTGGGTCGTAACATCAGTTATTCCTTTTCAAAAGGATATTTTACAGAAAAGTTCAGCAATGAGCATTTTACGGATTGTTCCTACGAGAATTTTGATATTCCAGAAATAAACTTTTTTACGGAATTAACAAAAAACAATACGGATCTCAGCGGATTAAACGTTACTATTCCTTACAAAGAAACAGTAATTCCTTTTTTGGATAAATTGTCCAAAAACGCTTCTCAAATTGGAGCGGTTAATACTATAAAATTCACCAAAAAAGGAAAACTAAAAGGTTACAATACCGATTATTACGGTTTCAAAAAATCATTGAAACCTTTATTGCAACCGCATCATAAAAAAGCATTGATTTTAGGTACAGGTGGTGCTTCAAAAGGAGTTGCTTTTGCTCTAGATCAATTAAAAATCGCTTATACTTTTGTCTCTCGCGAGGCCAAAGACAACTGTATCGATTACAAGCGAATCAATACCACTACATTTGACAATTACCAAATCATTATCAACTGTACACCGGTAGGAACTAGCCCAAATACCGATTTATTCCCGCTTATTCCTTACGAATTCTTTACCGACAAACACATTGCTTACGACTTGATTTACAATCCAGCAGAAACCCAATTCCTTAAAAAAGCCAAAGCACAAGGCGCACAAATAAAAAATGGTTTGGATATGCTTATTTTTCAAGCAGAGAAAGCCTGGAAGATTTGGAATAAGTAGACTCGTTACACTTTAGATTTATAAAGCAGAAAAGCCCTCAATAATTGTGGGCTTTTCTATTTAAATAAATCGCTGTGGGTTCCAGTTCTTACCAGTTTAATTATTTTACTCTCATCATCCTGTAACCAAATTAGCAACCAGTCTGGTTTTATATGACATTCCCAATGTTCTTTATAATTGCCTTTTAATAAATGAGGATTGTAAATCTCAGGTAATTCTCCAAATGCTTCCAATAAATCATAAACTTTGTCAAAGAGATTAAAATCGTAATTTCTCTTTTCACAAAGCTTAAAATCTTTTTTAAATTTTGTGGTAGTTTTAAATTCATACATCCTTAAGCTCTCATTTTTTTATAAAAATCAGATTTGCTTTTTACGCTAATTAAATTTACATTTTCTTCTGCATCTTCCATCGCTTTTACAGTTTCAATATTTGGAATATTTTCACTCACTTTTGCAGTTGATTTTTTAAATTCTACATCATTTTCCACCATTTCAATAGCTTTTGAATCTTTAAAGAAATTAGCTATTTCCATAAAAGCCTTCCCTGCTTTAGAACGCTCATTCAATGTAATAGTTATAGTAGTCATAATCTTCGTTTTATAATTACAAATATACGAATAAATCCAATTCGTATTATTTATTGGAAAACAGCTTTTTTGATAGTAGTGTGTTTTTTCAAGAATAAACAAATAAAACTGAATTGCATAAAAAAAGCGACCCTTTTGAGGCCGCTTTGAATGTTTTCACAACGGAATAATCCTTATTGTGAATTGCTTCAAAATTGTAGTACAATGATACAACAAAAGTTTTATTATTTGTATGTGGTTTTCCGTAAACTAGTTAATTTTCTTTTCATTAAATTTAGGGATTAATTTACAACTAGGTAAAATTTATCAAAAATACTGCTATAAAAATGAAGAAAATATTAGGATTGGATTTGGGAACTACATCGATTGGTTGGTCTTTTATCAACGAAGCTGATAATGACAATGAAACCTCATCCATTATAAATACAGGTGTTCGGATTACTCAATTTGATAATTTTTCAAAAGTTGATAAAAATGGAAAAGTTACAGAATCTAAAAACCCCGTTGTTGATTTTAATTCTGGAAATGGACTATCACCAAACGCTGGGAGAACATTAAAACGTGGTGCAAGAAGAGGTTTACAACGTTTTAAACAAAGAAGAAACGCTTTGTTAGAAACATTCAACAGAATAAAATTCATTGCTCCCGATTTTGTTTATGCAGAAACTGGCACAGCAACAACTTTTTCATCTTATCAATTAAGAGCAAAAGCAGCCGTTGAAGCCGTTTCCAAAGAGGAATTGGTTCAAGTTTTATTAATGCTCAACAAAAAAAGAGGGTATAAAAGTAGTCGAAAAGCAAAAACTGCCGAAGAAGGCGATGCAATTGACGGAATGAAAATTGCTAAAGAAATTTTCGAAAATAACCTAACACCAGGACAATGGGTTTATAATTCTTTATCGAAAGGTGGCAAATTCATTCCCGATTTTTATCGTTCAGATTTGCAGAAGGAATTAGAGAAGATAGTTCGTTTTCAGAATCAATTTCATTCGGTACAAATAAATGATAAATTACTGGAAGACATTCAAGGAAAATCAAGAACGCAGACTTCTCAACATTTTTCAAAAACATTGAATATTCCACTTGCCGAAAATAAAGGAACTAGAGAAGAAACCAAATTACAACATTACAAATGGAGAAATGATGCTTTGGCAAATGAACTCGATTTGAAAGTTTTGGCATTTATTATTACTGAAATCAACAATCAAATTAACCAATCCAGCGGTTATCTTGGTGCTATTAGTGACCGAAGCAAGGAATTGTATTTCAATCAAGAAACCGTTGGTCAATTTCAGTACAAACAACTTCAGAAAAACACACATGCCAAACTAAAAAATCAGGTTTTTTATCGTCAGGATTATTTAGATGAGTTCGAAAAAATATGGGAAATACAAACTAGATTTCATCCCGAATTAAATGACAAACTCAAATCAGAAGTTCGTGACATTACAATTTTCTACCAAAGAAAATTAAAGTCTCAAAAACATTTAGTAAGTTTTTGCGAATTTGAAAAAGGACATAAAGCCATTCCAAAATCATCTCCTTTATTTCAGGAATTCAGGATTTGGCAGAACATCAATAATATTGAATTTAAAAAAGATAAAGAAGTTTATCCTATTGGAGAAGAATTAAAACAAATTATTAGTCAAGACCTTTTGTTCAAAGAAAGTATGACTGATGCCCAGTTTATCAAATTTATTGTCAATCAATGTAAATTAGAAAAAGGTAATTATTCCATTAATTTCAAAAAAATTGAAGGTAACAGAACTAACACTGAGATTTACAAAGCTTTTGAGAAAATTTTAGTTTTAGAGGGTTACGACGAATTAGACCTTTCGAAACTTGAGTCTTTAGACATAAAAAATATCATCAAATCGGCTTTTTCTGATTTAGAAATCAATACTGCTATTTTAGATTTCGATCCAACCATTCAAGGTAATGATTTTGACAAACAACCTTATTATCAATTGTGGCATTTATTATATTCGGCAGAAGATGATGATAAATTAAAAGAAACTTTAAAAAACAAATTTGGTTTCAAAGAAAACCACATTCCTTATCTTTTAAATATAAAACTGCAAGCCGATTATGGAAGTTTGAGTGCCAAAGCGATAAAAAAAATATTGCCTAATTTGATGGATGGACATATTTATGACAAAGCTTGTTTAATGGTAGGTTATAATCATTCATCATCATTAACTACAGAACAAAATAATGAGAGAGTTTTAAAAGACAATCTTGAATTACTCAAGAAAAATAGTTTACGAAATCCTGTGGTGGAGAAAATCCTCAATCAAATGATTAATGTGATTAATGCCATTATGAAAGATCCCGCAATGGGAAAACCAGATGAAATTCGAGTAGAATTAGCTCGTGAGTTGAAAGCAAATAATGAACAACGAAAAAAAGCTACTTCGGATATTAATACCACAACTACTGAACACGAAAGAATTAGAAAATTATTGCATTCCGAATTTAATATACCTAGAGTAACCAGAAATGATATTATTCGATACAAACTTTGGTTAGAAACTGGAGGGATTTCTTTATACACAGGAAATCCAATTAAAGGATCTGATTTATTTTCCAAAGATTATGACATCGAACATATTATCCCAAAATCACGCTTATTTGACGACAGTTTCTCAAATAAAACTCTATGCGAAAGACAGCTAAATATTGACAAAAGTAACAAAACAGCTTATTCCTTTTTGCAAGAAAAACTTTTAGAAAATGATTTTGCTGAATATGAAAATAGAGTAAAAGATTTATTTAAAACTGGAAAAATAAAAAGCTATACAAAGTACAAAAAACTCTTGATGGCAGATAACGAAATTCCAGAAGGATTTATTGACCGTCAATTGAGAGAAACACAATACATCGCCAAGAAAGCCAAAGAAATTTTATTGGAAATTTCCAGAAATGTAACAGCAACTATTGGTAGCGTTACCGATAAACTGCGTGAGGATTGGGAATTGGTCGATGTTATGAAAGAACTCAATTGGGAGAAATACGATAAATTAGGTTTGACCCATATTGAAGAAGGAAAACATGGAGAACGTTTGTACAAAATAAAAGATTGGACGAAACGAAACGACCATCGCCATCACGCTATGGATGCGATAACGGTTGCCTTTACCAAACCAGCATACATTCAATATTTGAATAGCCTAAATGCAAAAACACAAGGCGAGGAAAAAGCAGGAGCAATTTACGGAATAGAAACCAAATATTTAGAAAGGGATAAAAATAACAAACTACGTTTTAAAGCTCCAATGGAAAACTTTAGAGAGGAAGCTAAAAAGCAACTCGAAAGTATTTTGATTTCCTATAAAGCCAAAAATAAAGTGGTTACCAAAAATAAAAATATCACTAAAAAGAGCGGCGGAACCAATCAAAAAATTCAGCTTACACCAAGAGGACAATTGCATAAAGAAACTGTTTATGGAAAATTACAACAATATGCAACCAAAGAAGAGAAAGTAAATGCAAATTTTACTGAAGAATACATCCAAAAAGTGGCGAAAAAAGAATATCGTGAAGCCCTTTTGAAACGATTGCAAGAAAATGGCAACGACCCTAAAAAAGCATTTACAGGTAAAAATGCTTTAAACAAAACACCCGTTTATGTTAGTTTAAAAGACAATATTGTAGTTCCAGAAAAAGTAAAAATAGTCTGGTTAGAAGCTGATTATACCATTAGAAAAGACATTACACCCGATTTAAAAATTGATAAAGTAATAGACATTGGCTTAAAAACCATTCTTCAAAATCGTTTGAACGAATTTAATGGAGACCCTAAAAAAGCATTTGTTAATCTGGACGAGAATCCTATTTGGCAAAATAAAGAAAAAGGAATTGCAATAAAACGAGTAAGTATTAGCGGAGTGAGCAATGCACAAGCTTTGCATACCAAAAAAGACCATTTTGGCAATGAAATTTTAGACGAAAATAACAACCCTATTCCTGTTGACTTTGTTAGCACAGGGAACAATCATCATGTAGCTATTTACAAAGACGAAAAAGGCAATCTACAAGAAGAAGTTGTCTCGTTTTACGATGCTGTAGTTCGCAGGAATTTAGGCTTGTCAGTTATTAATAAAACCCATGAGAAAGGTTGGGAGTTCTTGTTTTCTATGAAACAAAATGAATTTTTTATATTTCCATCGGAGAGTTTTAATCCACACGAAATGGATTTATTGAATCCAAGTAACTATCATTTAATTAGTCCTAATATTTTCAGGGTGCAGAAATTTACGATAAAAGATTATTTTTTTAGACATCATTTAGAAACTACAGTTGAAGATAAAAAAGAGCTTAAAGATATTTCATTTAAACGGTTAGGAATAAATGGAATAAATAACATAACAAAAGTCCGCATCAATCATTTAGGTCAAATTGTTCAACTAGGAGAATATTAATTTCTAGATTCAAAAATCAATAGGATTGGGCTTTAGCCCATTCAACAAAAAACAGGAATAAACAAAATGGCTTTAGCCAAAATATTTCGGCTAAAGCCTTTCCTAAATCAATTATCATCCCCCTCCATTTAAAAATGGAGGCAATTGATGAAAAAATCATAAGCAATTTAAACAATAAATTATGCCTTATATCAAAACCTACATCCATTTTGTTTGGAGTACAAAAAACAGAATTCCTTTTTTGGACAACAAAGAATTAAGACAAAAAGTTTGGCATCACATTAAAGAAAATGCCAAAGAGAAAGGGATTTTTGTTGATTATGTTAATGGATATTCAGATCATTGTCATTGTTTGGTTTCTATAGGAGCTGATCAAACCATTCAAAAAATTATGCAACTCATAAAAGGGGAATCTTCGTTTTGGATTAACAAAAATAAATTGTGTTTAAATAAATTTGAATGGCAAGATGAATATTTTGCGGTTTCTGTTTCGGAATCTATGGTTGATAAAGTTCGAAATTATATTAAAAACCAAGAAGAACATCATAGCAAACAAACATTTGAGGAAGAATACAACGAATTTATCACTAAATATAAGTTTCAAAAAGAATAGAATTTGGCTAAAGCCATTTACATTATTATCATATCCTCCCTCCAGCTAAAGCTGGAGGCAATTCAAAAGCTGGTGGCAATTCATGGAGGCAATTCTGAAGACAATTCAAAAGTTATAGGGTTCAATAGGATTGGGCTTTAGCCCATTCAACAAAAAAATGAGATTAAAAGGCTTTAGCCTAATGTTTTAGCGAAGTGTTTTTATTTATAAACAGCTGATTATAAATTTGTAAATCCAAAAAAGAATGATAAAACGAACCCTTTTCTTCGGCAATCCCGCTTATTTGAGCACTAAAAATGAACAAATAGTAATCTCTTATCCCGACAAGGAACAAGAAACCAAAACCGTGGCTATTGAAGATATTGGTGTTATCGTTTTGGAGAACCAGCAAATCACGATTACCAATGGTTTACTCGAAAAACTGACCAATAATAATGTGGCATTAATCAATTGTGACCAGTATCATTTGCCTATTGGCTTGTTAATGCCACTCAACGGACATACCGAACAAACAGAGCGTTTTAAAAACCAAATTAATGCTTCTGCCCCACTCAAAAAGAATTTGTGGCAACAAACTATTAGTGCCAAAATTATGAACCAAGCGGGACTTCTCAAAGAAAAAGGAATACCGTGCCGAAAAATGGAGCTTTGGGCAAAAGAAGTTACATCGGGAGATGCACTCAATCACGAATCCAGAGCAGCTGTTTATTATTGGCAAAACCTCATCACCGTAGAAAATTTCACTAGAGGACAAAAAGGAATTCCGCCCAATAATTTATTGAATTATGGCTATGCCATTTTGAGAGCGATTACAGCAAGAGCAATTGTCAGTTCCGGAATGTTACCCACTTTAGGTATCTTTCATCGCAACAAATACAACGCCTATTGCCTAGCCGATGATATTATGGAGCCCTATCGGCCGTACGTGGACTTGATCGTGTGTCACATTATGGAAACCGAAGATTCATACGACGAATTGACAACAGATATAAAAAAACAATTGTTAAGTATTGCCAGTATAGATGTTTTTATTGACGGAAAGAATAGTCCGTTGATGGTCGCGATGAGTAGAACTACACATTCCTTACACGAATGTTTTGAGGGAACAGCAAGGAAAATTTTATATCCTCTTTATGTATGACGAACATTACACCCGTTTAAACCAATATAGAAGTTTGTGGATATTAGTCTTTTTTGATCTGCCCACCGAAACGCGCAAAGAGCGTAAAATTGCCAGTGGATTTCGCAAGAAATTACTGGACGATGGTTTTTCTATGTTCCAATTTTCTATCTATATGCGGTTTTGTGCCAGTAGAGAAAACTCCGAAGTACATACAAAACGAATTAGGAATAATTTACCTGAACATGGCAAAATTGGGGTAATGCAAATAACCGATAAACAATTTGGGATGATGGAACTTTTTTATGGAAAAAAACCTGTAGAAACGGATAAACCTTCACAACAATTAGAACTTTTCTAAAAAACAGGATTCTAAAAAGGTACAACTACCTGTACCTCAGTAAACAAACACAACTCTTTTTCGATTTCAAAATAAGCTCATAACTACCAACATATCAAACGATTAACTCGCGGTATGTTGGGAATTATAAGCTAAAATACAATTTTGAAAGCAATTCACAACACGAAGCAAAGACTCTTTTTGATAACCTTGGTTGGGAATTATAAGCTAAAATACAATTTTGAAAGCAATTCACAACAACAATAGAACTTTTAATCCCCATCATTGCGTTGGGAATTATAAGCTAAAATACAATTTTGAAAGCAATTCACAACGATTAGTGACAATTCGTGAAATTCGTGTTGTTGGGAATTATAAGCTAAAATACAATTTTGAAAGCAATTCACAACGTAAAGAGAGAACTACCTGCGGAATTAAACGTTGGGAATTATAAGCTAAAATACAATTTTGAAAGCAATTCACAACTGTGTTGGCAATTGACAATTGATACCCAAAGTTGGGAATTATAAGCTAAAATACAATTTTGAAAGCAATTCACAACTAGAAGATTTGGTGTAAGGAAATCCATTTGGTTGGGAATTATAAGCTAAAATACAATTTTGAAAGCAATTCACAACAATGATCTACAACCTCGAAAATCAACTTCAGTTGGGAATTATAAGCTAAAATACAATTTTGAAAGCAATTCACAACATCTTTGGAAGCAATACTTTCCATATTTCGGTTGGGAATTATAAGCTAAAATACAATTTTGAAAGCAATTCACAACTCTGGCGATGTTAATAGTCTTGTCTATTCGGTTGGGAATTATAAGCTAAAATACAATTTTGAAAGCAATTCACAACATTGTCAATAGTGCAATGACTTAAATCGATGTTGGGAATTATAAGCTAAAATACAATTTTGAAAGCAATTCACAACAAAGAATTTGAACCCATATTACGCCCACTTGTTGGGAATTATAAGCTAAAATACAATTTTGAAAGCAATTCACAACTAGCCTTATCGGTCAAAGATACACCTTCGTGTTGGGAATTATAAGCTAAAATACAATTTTGAAAGCAATTCACAACAGCTGTTGGGTAGTAATTTTAACGCTTGAAGTTGGGAATTATAAGCTAAAATACAATTTTGAAAGCAATTCACAACAAGTACATCTGCTTGTTGTTTGGCAATAGGTTGGGAATTATAAGCTAAAATACAATTTTGAAAGCAATTCACAACAGGACGTACTTACTAATAGGCTAACACTGTGTTGGGAATTATAAGCTAAAATACAATTTTGAAAGCAATTCACAACATTGAAATTGTGATTGTTTTTTGCATCTTTGTTGGGAATTATAAGCTAAAATACAATTTTGAAAGCAATTCACAACAAAATTTAATTTACTTTGTTTGGTTTCGTAGTTGGGAATTATAAGCTAAAATACAATTTTGAAAGCAATTCACAACAATAGACAATCCAGAAGCCCCAGCCAAAGTGTTGGGAATTATAAGCTAAAATACAATTTTGAAAGCAATTCACAACACGTGGTATGCCACTAACAACCGCTATATTGTTGGGAATTATAAGCTAAAATACAATTTTGAAAGCAATTCACAACATACGGCAACCGAATAGTTACATTGTTATTGTTGGGAATTATAAGCTAAAATACAATTTTGAAAGCAATTCACAACTAACGTATCTGCACGCACTACTCCATCCTTGTTGGGAATTATAAGCTAAAATACAATTTTGAAAGCAATTCACAACAGTACAAACAACTCTTTTTGCGCAAAGTAAGTTGGGAATTATAAGCTAAAATACAATTTTGAAAGCAATTCACAACTGGGGGAATGTTTATAATCAAATCGTAAGGGTTGGGAATTATAAGCTAAAATACAATTTTGAAAGCAATTCACAACAAAGTGGTATAAAACTACTCCGGACGCAATGTTGGGAATTATAAGCTAAAATACAATTTTGAAAGCAATTCACAACAGGTTTAACCGCCACGCCTTACCGATTATCGTTGGGAATTATAAGCTAAAATACAATTTTGAAAGCAATTCACAACATATAACACTCTTATCTACTGCCGTATTAGTTGGGAATTATAAGCTAAAATACAATTTTGAAAGCAATTCACAACTTTCTGAATCTTATTTAGATGCATTAATTGTTGGGAATTATAAGCTAAAATACAATTTTGAAAGCAATTCACAACAAAGCCCTTTAAAAATAACTCGCTTGGTAGTTGGGAATTATAAGCTAAAATACAATTTTGAAAGCAATTCACAACTTATCGCTCATCTTACATTATTGTTTTAAGGTTGGGAATTATAAGCTAAAATACAATTTTGAAAGCAATTCACAACGGGATTATTCTCATTGTTCTTGTTTTATAGGTTGGGAATTATAAGCTAAAATACAATTTTGAAAGCAATTCACAACTGAAAGTTACTGCATCCCTGCTGGGCGGATGCCATAACTTTCAGTTGTGAATTGGATGTTTAAGAGGTCGAAAAAACGTATACCAAAGAACTTACATTTTTATTATCAGAAATCTTGTCTTCCAATTATGGTGATAATTTCTACTTCTTCTTTATTGATATTATAATAAATGGTGTCAACTCCACAAACACAAAATCGTTCCGCATTTTTATAATTTGATGCAACTGGAAACATATATGGATTTGATGCAATTCTGTCAAAGCAATCATGAAACATCATCAGATATATGTCTGCTTGTGTTTCTCCGAATCTGTAAACTCCAAATTCATAAATCCTCCATAAATCTTCTTTGGCTTCACGAGTCAAAAAATAACTATACATTTTTTAATCGCTGTTTGAACTCAGCTAACATTTCTTCACGAGTTTGTTTTTTTGCAAAACCACTTTTAATCCCTCTATCAATTTTCATTTGAACGTAGTTGTGATATTCTTCACGCTCACGTGCTTGCTTGATTAAATAATTAACTGCTTCACTTTTACTAGTAAATTCTTCTTTACTAATTTGTTGTTTTAACCATTCATCATTTTGATTGGCTAAAGAGATACTTTGTCGTGTCATAACAATAATTTTGTCTGGTGTAAATTTACACCAAACTTTTGAAATTGAATGACATTTTTAAAATTTTTCCTGAAACTGAATTTTCTCTTTAATTGGACTAAAAGAATCCCAACCCGTTTTACCTGAACTAAATTCTTTTATTTGTTCATAAATTAGGTGAAATTTGTTTTGAGATTCAACATTAATAGACTGTCTAAACTCATATTATTGGTTCTACCCTTACCCGACACTTCAGGACTTAGTTGAACAAAAAAAATACAGAAACAAGGAATATGGTTTTATAAAATGATTTTTAAACCTTAAATTTGAGTTTTTACACCCAACTTAAAAGGAAAGCAAGTAATTTGAAATTCAAAAAAAACATAGTATTAAAATTTAGCAAACTAAAAAAATGGCAGAATTAAAATCGGAAGGACAGTGTGTATTTTGCAACGAAGTGTTTGATAGAGCAGTAATTTCAAGGCATTTGAAAACACATTTTACAAAAATGGAAAAAACAATTGACAACGAAAACTCCTATCACATAAAAGTGGAGAATGACCCAAGATACGGAAAATCGCCCTATTTCTTGAATTTATGGGTTTCACACAAAGCGAGATTTGAAGATATTGATGATTTCTTGAGAGGCATTTGGGTGGAATGTTGTGGCCACATGAGCTCTTTTACTGACATTGAAACCAGAAAAAAGAATAGAAAAGCCCCATATGTTTTCGATTTTAATTTTAATTTTGATTTTGACAAAAAAAATGAGGTAGAAATAGACATGTCCAAAAAAGTATCCAAACTGTTTTATGAAAAGCAAAAAATAGAATATCAATATGATTTTGGCACTACTACAACACTACTAATTACAGTTGTGGCAGTTTTGCCAATAAAAGCACCACAAATCATTACACTTTTGAGCAGAAATGAGCCCTTGGAGTTAGTATGTGAAACATGCAAAAAAGAACCTGCAACACAAATTTGTTCCGTACATGGCTATAATGGCGAAGACAATATTTTTTGCAAAAAATGCGCCAAAAAACATGCTAAAATTTGTGAGGATTTTGACGATTATGCCGCAATGCCAATAGTCAATAGCCCCAGAATGGGAGAATGTGGGTACGAGGGCGGTAGTATTGATAAAAAAAGAGATGGAGTTTTTGCGAAAAAATAAAACTATGTAAACATCTTACCCATTTCATTCAAACACATGCTTTACACTTTAAAAAAATTAAAATCCAAGCAAAAATCCCCAATGAATTCAAATCCCCACCCAAAAACAGGAATTTTCAAAACAAACTAGCTATAAATAAAGGTTTTATTTTGAATTTTGACGCACCTTTACTACCTTTCGCATTCAATAAATAAAAACCTTAAACATTTACAAAATGTTAGAAGAAAAGAACGATAACCTGTCTCTTCACGAAAATGAGACAGACGGAAAAACAGTCAATGAATTGCAAGAAACAATTCAATCAGAAACGCCTATAGTAGCCGAAACTGAAATCAGTGATGCTGCAGCAGAAGAAAACACAGTAAACCCTGTTTCTGAACCAATCCTTTCGAATGAAGTTGAGGCAAACGAAAATCAAAACGTTATTGATGCCATTGCAGATACGAATGCCGAAGAAAGTGAAGATGAAACGCTAAAAGAACGTCATGACATTCCGATGCTGGATTACGAAGCATTACCGATGGATACCCTTGTAGAAGAATTGAAAGATTTGGTTACAAACGAAAAAGTAATGTCTGTAAAGGAACATGTAGAAGAAATTCGAAAAGCATTTTTAGCCAAATACAACCACCTCATAGAAGAGAAAAAAGAAGAATTCAATCAGGAAAATCAAGATCCTAATGAAGAGTTTCAATACCATTCTCCTCTAAAAACGAAGTTTGATCAATATTACACCACATATAAGGATAATAAAAACACTCATTTTAAGAGTTTGCAAACCAATTTAAAATCAAACTTAGAAATTCGATTGGCAATTGTTGAAGAGTTAAAAGAGTTAATCAATCCGCAAGCAAACATAAAAGACACCTTAAAACATTTTAATGAATTAAGGGACCGTTGGAAAAATGCAGGTTCTATTCCAAAAGACAAATACAATCACGTTTGGAATAATTTCCATTTTCATGTTGAGAATTTTTATGATTATTTACATCTTGACAGAGAAGCCAGAGACATTGATTTCAAGCACAATTTAGAGCAAAAACAAAAAATTATTGCTCGTGTGGAAGAATTGGTCAACGAAGCCGATATCAACAAAGCTTTTAGAGAATTACAGGATTTACACCGAATCTGGAAAGAGGAAATTGGACCTGTTTCAAGAGAGCACCGTGATGCCATTTGGAACCAATTTAGCGAACTAACAAAAAAAATGCATGATAAGCGTGAAGTATTGTTTGAAAACCTAAGAGGAACTGAACTTGAAAATTTAAACAAGAAAAAAGAAATCATTGCTGCCATTGAAGTTTTGGCTACCGAAAAAGTAAATTCACATTCGCAATGGCTAGCCCAAATTGAAAAAGTAGAAGCATTACGTACCGCTTTTTTCTCTGCAGGAAAAGTTCCATCGGATGTAAATGAGGATACCTGGTTAGCTTTTAAAACAGCCGTTAGAAATTTTAATACTTTTAAAAATTCGTTTTATAAAGACATTAAAAAAGACCAAAACGAAAATCTAAATAAAAAAATAGCACTTGTAAATAAAGCGAAAGAACTACAAGAAAGCGTTGATTTTTCTGCGACTACTCCAATCATGAAGCAAATTCAAGAAGAGTGGAAACAGATTGGTCACGTGCCTAGAAAATATTCAGATAAAATCTGGAACGAATTTAGAGAAGCTTGCAATCATTATTTTGACAAACTAAAAGAGCAAAAAAACGAAGAGAATGTTGAAGAAGTAGAAGCTTTTGACAAAAAGAAAGCTTACTTAGAAACGTTAAGAGAGTTTCAGTTGACTGGAGACCACAAAACTGATTTGGATGCCATCAAATTGCATATCGAAACTTGGAAAAACCTTGGCAAAGTTCCTTTCCCAAGAAGACATATTGAAGGGAAATTCAATAAAATCCTGGATGCTTTGTTTGACAAATTGAGCTTGAGCAAAAAAGATACCGAAATGATGCGTTTCGCCAACAGAATGGATCATTTATCTGAAAGCAACGACACTAGAAAACTGGATAATGAGAAGATTTTCTTAATGCGCAAAATTGAAGAGGTACAGAATGAAATATTCCAACTAGAGAATAACATTCAATTTTTTACCAATACAAGAAATGCAAAAAAAGAAAATTCAATAGTTTTAGAAGTTCGAAAAAACATCGCTATCCACAAAGAAAGCCTTGATGTTTGGAAAGAAAAACTAAAACAATTGAGAAACATGAATCAAGAATAGAGTTCTACCACGAATTGTGTAGATAAAAATTTTTCGCCACGAATTACACGAATTATTCACAAATTTTTTCTTTTTTAATTTAAAGGAATTAGTGTAAATTCGTATAATTCGTGGCTTAATTTTTCTATCCGATTTGTAAAAACCTACTTAATTAGTGGTAGGAGCTAGAATAGAGTCAAAATAAATTGAACCCTCGAGTATTTAGATTCTCGAGGTTTTTTTTGTATAAAATGTCTAGTCCTGAAATAGCGATACACAAAATAATACATCATGGCAGATATGCATTAAATTGGCGGAAAAATGGGTTGGTTTAATCAATGATTGCCTAATCTAATAACACTTCAAAGAGGTTCCAACGAACCTCTTTGTTTGTATATAGCTATCATGTAACATGATAAATATCATTTTAAATACAAAAAAGTCTCATTAATTTTGGCTTACATATAAAATGTATAGTATGAAAACCTCACTGATTCAAAAATACAATGTTCCTGGACCAAGATACACAAGCTATCCCACAGTACCATATTGGGATGAAGATGATTTCACGAATCAAAATTGGATTGAAACCCTTAAAAAATCTTTTGTTGAGAGTAATACTCAAGAAGGAATAAGCCTTTACATACACCTTCCTTTTTGCGAAAGCTTATGTACTTTTTGTGGGTGCAATAAACGGATCACAAAGAATCATAAAGTAGAAAACCCTTACATTGAAGCCGTTTTAAAAGAATGGGCTCTATATTGCAACATTTTAGAAGAAAAACCGATCATTAAAGAAATTCATTTAGGAGGCGGAACTCCTACTTTTTTCTCCCCAGAGAACCTTGAAGATCTAATCAATGGGATTTTTTGCTATGCAGAAAAAGCCAAGCATCATGAGTTTAGTTTTGAAGGTCATCCAAACAATACAACACACACACATCTACAAAAATTATATGATTTAGGATTTAGAAGAGTAAGTTTTGGCGTTCAAGATTACTCAGCAAAAGTTCAAAAAGCAATTAATAGGGAGCAACCTTTTCATAATGTGGCAAAAGTGACCTTTTGGGCAAAAGAAATTGGGTATACTTCTGTTGGTCATGATATTATTTTCGGTTTGCCTTTTCAAGAAATTGAGGATGTAGTAGACACAATTGAAAAAACAAAATCACTGCAACCTGATCGATTAGCCTTTTATAGCTATGCTCATGTTCCGTGGATAAAAGGGAATGGGCAACGAGGATTTAAAGATGAAGACATCCCAAAAGATGAAAAGAAAAGAATACTATACGAAGTTGGGAAAACCTTATTGTATAAAAATGGATATTATGAAATAGGAATGGATCATTTTGCATTAAAAGAGGACAGTTTATACGAATCTTTTGAAAGCGGAAAACTACATAGAAATTTCATGGGTTATAGCTCAAGTAAAACCCAATTAATGATAGGCCTAGGTGTATCTTCCATAAGTGACAGTTGGTATAGTTTTGCACAAAATGCTAAGAGTCTGGAAGAATATTATCTATTACTTGAAATGGATAAACTACCCGTTTTTAGAGGGCATCTATTGACAGATGAAGATCTTATCATTAGAAAACACATCCTGAATTTAATGTGTAAATTTGAAACTTCTTGGGCAGATAACGCTAATTCCTTTAAGGAAATACCCGAAATTCTAATTCAACTTAAGGAGATGGAAAATGACGGTTTATTAATCATCACTGAAAATAAAATTAAAGTTACTGAAGAAGGAAAACCCTATGTTCGTAATATTTGTATGGCTTTCGATTTAAGATTAAAAAGAAAAGCACCGGAGACGGCTTTATTTTCAATGACAATTTAGAAGAAAAAGTGGCTAAGTCTCTAAGTAACTTAGATATTTAGCCGCTTTTTAAAATCAATGACAATTGGCTTTTTCTTGTATAAATAAACTCATATTAGATGGAGAAACATAGGGTATACCGAGACCTAAGCCTCTCAAAATAAACAATATTCCAATTATTACCCCAACATAAGGAATTACTTTTTGAATTTTATTTCGAATAGGAATTGTCAAAAAGGAATTGACATAAACCACTACACTCATCATTGGCACAGTTCCTAGCCCAAATAATAGCATATATAGAACTCCAAAGCCAGCACTTTGCATGGCAATAGCCCCAAATAAGGCAACATAAACCATTCCACATGGTAAAAAGCCATTCAGTAAGCCTATAATAAACAAAGATTTGTAACTTTTCTTTTTAAAATGACTGCCTAAAGTTTGCTTCATTTTTGAAATCCATCTAAAAACTGGTTTCGAAAAATTATATTGGGCAAAAACTTTTTCGGGTGTTACAATCACTACAATCATTGCTATGCCAATAATAACAGACATTTGCTGCTGAATACCCGCTAAGAAAAGACCTTTTCCCAATAAACCGAATAACAGTCCAATACTTCCGTAAGCCGTTAATCGTCCTAAATGGTAGGTACTAATTTGAGTTGCTTTTTTGGCTGGATTGTTTCTTTCTACAGGCAACATCATAGCAATGGGACCGCACATTCCTATGCAGTGAAAACTACTGATTAAACCGAATAAAAAGGCTGTATAAAGCATTATAATTTTAGATTGCAGAATTTAGATTTTAGAATGCAGATTTTAGAGCACAAATGATTTAAAACCAATTTTCATCTTTTTTTCTCTTTATTCTATTTTCTCTACTCTATTTTCTTTTTATTTTATATAAATCTCTTTTTTGGTCAAATAGGGCTTTCCATTATATTGCCACTCCATATTGATATCCCAAACCCCTCCGATAAGTTTTGATTTAGGAATAGACATACTGGAATTGGATAATGAAATAGGAACTTGAAAATCAAATTTCTTATTAGAAGGTCGATAAAGAGCAACAGTTCCTTTGATGTCTTTTGGCGCAAAATCAGCAGGAAAAACAATAGTAATTCCGTTGGCATCAATTGTGATTACTGGCTTTACTTTTAAATCATGCGCATTTTGAATACGTACCATTTCATCTTGAAAATGCACATCATGCTTGTAATATTCTTCAACTACTAATTCATTGTCATATTTACTATCCGATTGTACTTTTAAAACAAAATACAATATAAAGCTAATAAACAAAGCGAAAGCAATTACTATAGAAGTTCCCCAATTAATTTTCATTTTTTATTTTTTTACTGTATTTTCATTTAACTACTGAATGCTTCACTGAGTACGCAGACAATGTCATTAAGTTAAGGAAATCCAGCGGATTTCAGTTTATAGAAATAATTCAATTACCGACGTTCCTACGACCCCGCTGGGGTCGAACGCACACGCTACATTTTTTTCTATAAACATTTGACCTCTCTGAGGTCAATATAATCCTTAACTTAATGACATTGAGTACGCAGAGATTAATCGAAACTCCTTGGACTTAGAAAATTAGTATAAGTCGTTTCAATTTTTTTATTTCCTTCATAAACATCAATTTCTACCTTGGTTTTATCAGACTCCAATAAAAATTTATTAATTTCTATAAACATGGTACCACTAGACATTCCTTGTTTAGGCACTTTTAAATCCTGTACACCAACTACATTCAGAGTTCCTTTTATCCCAACCAATTCAAAATGAATATCTTTAATATCTCGATTGGTTTTGTTGATAATTTTGAAAGTGTAAATATTACTGATATTATCTCCTTTGTGTTGAAATAATTGTCCCGGTAATCTAAAAATAGTGGCTTCGACTTCCGTTCTTAAAAACAATAATCCAAAAAGTATTCCAATTAATATGGCCAATATTGCTGTATAGCCTTTCATCCTTGCGGTAAACTTAAACTTGGCTTTGGTTTCTATTTCATCTTCCGAAGCATAACGAATAAGACCTACAGGCAATCCTACACTCTTCATTATTATGTCGCATTCATCAATACAAGCCGTGCAATTTACACATTCGAGTTGAACTCCATTACGGATATCAATGCCTGTGGGGCAAACATGTACACATTGCTTGCAATCAATACAATCCCCTTTTCCTGAAGCTGCCCTGTCTTCTTGCTTATTGAATTTCGCCCTTCCTACTTCTTTTTCCCCTCGCACAAAATCATAGGCTACATTTATTGATTTTTTATCTAATAAAACGCCTTGTAATCTTCCGTAAGGACAAGCTATAATACAAACTTGTTCTCTAAACCAAGCAAACACAAAATAAAAAACACTAGTGAAAATCAATAAGGAAATAAAGGTACTGGTATTCGCAAAAGGCCCACCTTCTATCAATCTAAATAATTCATCGCTTCCTATAAGATAGGCTAAAAACACATTGGCAATCAGAAAAGAAATAACAAGGAAAACAAACCACTTTGTTGCCTTCTTGCGGATTTTATCTGCGTTCCATTCTTGTTTTTCCAAGCGAATTTGTGCCCCACGATCTCCTTCTATCCAATATTCTATTCGGCGAAAAACCATTTCTAAAAAAATAGTTTGCGGACAGATCCACCCACAAAATATACGTCCAAAAATTACAGTGAATAGAATGACAAATACAACTCCAATAATCATAAAGATTACAAAAAGATAAAAATCTTGTGGCCAAAATGGGAAGCTGAAAATATTAAAACGGCGTTCCAAAACATTAAACATCATGAATTGATTCCCATTTATCTTTATAAAAGGATTTGCAACCAGAATGATCAATAAAAAATAACTGACCCACTTTCTATAGTCATAAAACTTTCCGGAAGGTTTTTTGGGATAAATGTATTTTCTATTACCCTCTTCATCAATTGTTCCGATGGTATCTCTAAAAGCGTTATCCATTTTAAACACGAATTTCACGAATTGGCACGAATGCTTGACGTAGTTAATTTCACTAACAAATCTGAAACGCAGCTAACTTTGTCAAAATCAAGATAGCTATTGGGATTGACAAAGTAGCTCACACAACTGAACACTGCGACTGAATACTATTTCTCCTCAACCCAAATTTCGCCATCTGGTGCTTTTGGATCTTTTGGATTACTTCCTTTTAAAGAAATAATATAACTGGCAACCGTTTGAATTTCTTTTGGTTTCAAGGTTCCTTTCCATGCAATCATCCCTTTACCGTCACGACCTCCATTGGTAATAGTGTGGAACATATTTTTAATTCCACCACCCAAAATCCAATGATCATCTGTTAAGTTTGGTCCAATTTGCCCCCCTGCATCGGCACGGTGACAAGCAGCACAATTAGTTTCGAAAATCGCTTTTCCAGCGGTCAAATCAGTGGGATCTGCTAATAAAGTTACTGTTTTTTCGTCCATCAAATCGGGTGCGGTCTTCATATACTCGGCTACTTCAACTTTAGCTTGAGCCATTTCGCTTTTAAGTTCGGCCTCTTGATCAGGAGCCCCCATAATTTCATAACGAACCAAATAAACTACTGCAAAAACAATACAAGCATAGAATAAATACACCCACCATGGCGGTAAATTATTGTCTAACTCTTTGATACCATCATAATCATGATCCATCAAGAGTTGCTTTTCATCTTCAATAGGCACCGTTTTTGTCAAACTTTGCATTAAGTTCTTGTACCAACTTTTGTCTTTTAGACTCAATTCAGCTTCTTGAGCTAATCTTGCTTTTTCTTCTTCCGAAAGCAATTGATAGGTAACTGTATTTACGGCTTTAAGCGTAATTTCTATTGCAATTAAAAGAAAAAGCAATACAAATAAAAAGCCTAAAACCATTGGGAATTTAATAAACGCAGGACGATCTCCTGAATCTATAAAGTATTCCATCGCTCCAAAAACGGAGAAAAATATCAAAAGAACTCTTATATAAGGTGGAATTATTTTTTTCATTGTTTATCTATTTTGAAATTATACAATTTAATCTTCTAATGGAATTTGACTCATCTCATCAACCGTTTCTTTTTTGTATGAGTAAACCCAGATTCCTAAGCCTAGAAAAAAGAAAAAGAAAATTAACAACGATAGTATCGGGAAAATTGCAACTCCTGCAATGGTTTCCATATTGTGTTTTATCTGTTCGAACATAACGCTATTTTTTAGTTATTCTTTTACTTTAATATCTGTACCAAGTCTTTGAATATAAGCAATTAGCCCTACAATTTCTCTTTCATTCATCGGAACAAATTTTTCTCCTTTTGCTTCAGCTTTCTTCTTGCTATCTTCATAACTTTTTACAAAATCGGGGTCATTTTTAAGGCTCTCTTCAATCGCAATGGCTTGAGTTCGTAAATCTTTTAAACCATTTGCTATTTGAGTTGCCGTATAAGGAACCCCAAGAGTAACCATAGCTTGCATTTTCTTTTCGGTCAAAGAAATATCCATTGCTTTATTATCAAACAACCATTTGTAACCTGGCATAATAGATCCCGCAGAGGTACTTTGCGGATTCCACATGTGGTTAAAATGCCAATTATCATTGTATTTCCCACCAACTCTTAATAAATCAGGACCCGTACGTTTTGATCCCCAAAGAAATGGATGATCGTAAACAAACTCTCCCGCTTTGGATTGTGGGCCATAACGTTCTACTTCACTACGGAAAGGACGAACCGATTGAGAGTGACAACCCACACAACCTTCACGAATGTATAAATCACGACCTTGCAATTCTAACGGAGAATAGGGCTTAACACTCGCAATAGTTGGAATATTCGATTTTACCATAATCGTTGGCACAATTTGAATAATACCACCTATTAATATCGCAATAGTCGCAAAAACAGCCATTTTTATTGGTTTTCTTTCCAACCACGTATGGTATTTTTCCCCTTTAATTCTTCCTGAACTAATGGATTGTAATGCAGGAGCTTCTGCCAATTCATCTTCAATTTCATTACCTGCTTTTACCGTTTGGATGATGTTATACACCAAGGTTAACATTCCAATTAAATACATACATCCACCAATGGCTCGCATCCAATACATTGGCATGATTTGAGTAACGGTTTCTAGGAAATTACCATAGGTTAAAGTACCATCTGGATTAAATTGTTTCCACATAGAAGCTTGTAAGAAACCTGCCAAGTACATAGGTAATGTATAAAGTATAATTCCTAATGTTCCGATCCAGAAATGGAAATTGGCCAATTTAGTAGAGTACAAAGTACTTTTTGTCATTCTTGGGATCAACCAATAAATAATACCAAAAGCCATAAAACCATTCCAAGCCAATGCGCCAACGTGAACGTGAGCAATAATCCAATCCGTATAGTGGGCAATAGCATTGACATTTTTAAAAGAAAGCATTGGTCCTTCAAAAGTAGCCATACCATAACCGGTCATAGCAACAACAAAAAACTTCAAAACTGGTTCTTCACGTACTCTATCCCAAACGCCTCTTAGCGTTAAAAGTCCGTTAATCATACCACCCCAAGATGGAGCTATTAACATTACAGAGAATACTACCCCTAAGTTTTGAGCCCAATTTGGTAATGCTGAATATAATAAATGGTGAGGACCCGCCCAGATATAAAGAAAAATTAGAGACCAAAAGTGAATGATTGAAAGTCTGTAAGAATACACAGGACGATTGGCAACCTTGGGTACAAAATAATACATTAATCCTAAATATGGAGTCGTCAAGAAAAAGGCAACTGCATTGTGACCGTACCACCATTGCACTAATGCATCTTGAACCCCTGCATAAACAGAGTAACTTTTCATAGCAGAAACCGGCAACTCTAAACTATTAAAAATATGCAATACCGCAACGGTAATAAATGTGGCTAAATAAAACCAAATGGCAACATACAAATGGCGTTCTCTTCTTTTTAGCATGGTACCAATCATATTGATTCCAAAAGCCACCCAAATTAATGCAATCGCAATGTCTATTGGCCATTCTAACTCAGCATATTCCTTTGAAGTACTGTATCCCAAAGGCAATGAAATAGCAGCAGCGACAATGATTAATTGCCAACCCCAAAAATTAAGGTTGCTCAAGAAATCGCTATACATCCTGGCTTTTAATAATCGCTGTAGCGAATAATAAATCCCCGCAAACATAGCGTTCCCGACAAAGGCAAAAATAACCGCATTGGTATGTAAAGGTCTTAATCTACCAAAACTTAGCCATGAAATACCATCGGTCATGTTTGGGAAAAGGAACATAGTGGCCAAAATAAGCCCCACTAACATCCCAACTACTCCAAAAAGTATAGTGGCATAAATGAACTTCTTTACAATTTTGTTGTCGTAATAAAATTGTTGCATTTCCATATTTATAATTGTTTTTAATGTTGTTTAAAATTGGTATTTATTAACTATCAAAAGTTAAATTGAAGATTCAACTTAGCTTTTGGAGTTTACTATTTCCTTTTTTTTTGAGGAGGGAGATTTAATCAATTCATCGTCAAAAAGCATTCTGACCGAAGGGGTATAATCATCATCATATTGTCCTGATTTTACTGCAAAGACAAATGCAATAAAAAATCCAATTGCTACGAAAATACTAATGGAAATCAATAAATATATAACGCTCATATCTTAGTATTAAGTTAACAAAAGTATATGCACCACCTTTTATAAAAAATGATAATTATCATATTTATCCGAATATGCTAAAAATATGAAAAAAAACTAAATAATCCCCTATTAAACTATCCTAATTTACGGGAATAGTAATTACTCATAACGGTTACAAAGCTCACTATCGTTATAGTACTCAGCGGCATAACAATTGCAGCTACCAAAGGCAATAGGTTTCCAGTAATAGCAAAAGACAATCCTACTACATTGTATAAAAGTGATAAAGTAAAGCTCATTTTAATCGTTGTTATGGCTTTTTTGGATAGTTTTAAAAAGTAGTGCAGCTTTTTAAATTCTTTAGCATCTAGAATGGCATCACAAGCCGGCGAAAAAACATTCACATTTTCAGAAATAGAAATCCCAACATTACTTTGTGCCAAAGCACCAGCATCATTAAGGCCATCGCCTACCATCATCACATTTTTTCCTTGCTCTTGCAGTTTTTTGATGAACTCTAATTTTTGCTCTGGTTTTTGATTAAAAATCATTTCGATACCCTTTGGTAAAATCGATTCTAATAAACTGCGTTCTCCTTCATTATCTCCAGACAATACTTTTATCTGATATTGAGTACTTAGCTTTCCAAACAATTCAGATAATCCTTCTCTATATTCATTATTAAAAACATATTTCCCATAATAAACATCATCTATCTTTACATGAACCGAAGTTTGCAAAACCTCAACCGAACCTTCTGAAGGCGGTGAACAAAGAGCCGCTGAACCCATTTGAAGCTTGACTCCATTTATCGTAGCTTGAATTCCTTTCCCCGTTATCTCTTCGAATGAATCTAGTTTCAATCTTTTCCCTTCCGGTAAAAAATCATATAGCATTCTACTCAGAGGATGATTCGAGGCACGAAGCACATTTTTTATTAAAACTAAATTAGATTCAGTAAGAACTTCTCCTTCATAAGAAATATTAGATTTTGTATTGGTCGTTATTGTACCAGTCTTATCAAAAACAATGGTATCTACTTTGGCCAATTGCTCAATAACTAAAGCGTTTTTGAGGTAAAAATGTTTATTGCCTAAAATTCGCAGCATATTCCCCATGGTAAAAGGAGCTGTCAAAGCCAATGCACAAGGACAGGCCACAATAAGAACAGCCGTAAAAACATTGAAAGCAGTGTTGGCATCAAAAAATATCCAATAGCCAAATCCAGCAAATGCAATCAATAGCAAAATTGGAGTAAAATATCTACTAATACTATCTGTTATAGTTTTATGTTTTTGCTCCACATTTTTCTGAAAGACATCGTTACTCCACAATTGCGTTAGATAACTTTGTGAAACTGAATGTAGAACTTCCATTTCAATCACTTTCCCTATTTGTTTTCCTCCCGCAAATACTTTGTCTCCCGATTTTTTGGTGATTGGAATAGCTTCACCAGTCACAAAACTATAATCGATATCGGCTTTATCTGAAATTAAAATCCCATCAACTGGAATGAGTTCTTGATTTCTGATCAACAATCGATCTCCTTTTTGAACATCATAAATAGGAACACTTTCTTCTAAGGTATCACTTATAACTTTGGTAATCGCTATCGGGAAATACGATTTAAAATCCCTTTCGAAACTAAGGAAACTATAGGTTTTAATTTGAAACATTTTCCCCAATAACATGAAGAAAATCAAGCCCGTTAAACTATCGAAAAAACCGGGACCATAATCCATTACAATATCAAAAGTGCTACGGATAAACATCACAACTATCCCTAAAGCAATAGGAATATCAATGTTAAGCATTTTGGTTTTAATGCTTTTATAAGCCGAAACATAATAACCACTGGCCGAATACAAAAAAGAAGGCAAGGATAATGCAAAAATCAATCCTCTAAAGAAGGGTTTATAATTATCCAACCAATATTCTTTTACTTCAAAATATTCTGGAAATGAAAGCAACATAATATTTCCAAAACAAAAGAAAGCCACTCCTAATTTATAGGTCAAACTTCGATCGACATTGTTCTTACCAG
This sequence comes from Flavobacterium sp. ZT3R18, assembly GCF_007097385.1. Taxonomy (GTDB): domain Bacteria; phylum Bacteroidota; class Bacteroidia; order Flavobacteriales; family Flavobacteriaceae; genus Flavobacterium. Next base: position 167,758 of record NZ_VJZS01000004.1, on the reverse strand, counting down.
TTTCGTAATTCTCTAGACTGATATAAGGCTCATACCCTATGGAACTCAATAAATAAATGATGTTTTTGAGCGAAACAATTTCAGGATTATAATTGATTCGGACTTTTTTCTCCGGAAAATTAACTTGAGAGGTGTTTATTCCTTTTTGAAGACGTTGTAAATTCTCCAAAATCCAAATACACGAGCTACAATGTATATGTGGAATGTTAAGTGAAATAATAGCCGCTGTGTCTTCTTGAAATTCCAACAATTTTATAACAATGCTTTCATTATCTAAAAAATCATATTTACCATCAATGTCCTGTGGAGTTGCACCTGGTGCATTTTCAAAATCATAATAACAGGTCAAATCATTCAGACTAAAAATTTCGTATACGGTTTTACAACCATTGCAACAAAATTCCTTTCCATCAAAAAGTATTTGCTTCGTCAGTTCGTATCGATAGCTATCGGTACTCGGATGCTCCTCTTTTACAATATCTAAACCACAATGAAAACAGTTATTTTTCGCCATAAATAAAGTCTAATTAAAAACTGTAAATTTTACAAATCGAATGTCTCGAAAACAATGACATTTATCATATAAAAGTATAACTTTGTAGAAGCAAATCCAATTTCATTATGAGCAAATGTGAACAATGTATCGTTAAAGAATTTAGTTCGTTAAAAGCACTAAATAAAGACGAGTTATTAAAACTTTCTGATTGCAAGACATCCATAACCATTAAAAAAGGGGAAAACATTTTTGAAGAAGGAGAAAATGTGAATGGTATATTTTGCGTTAAGGACGGAGTTTGCAAATTGACCAAATTGAGTCCAAATGGTAAAGATCATATCGTAAAATTGGTAGCAAAAGGAGAATTATTAGGTCAACGTTCTATGATTAGTGACGAACCAGCTAATTTAAGTGCCATCGCACTAGAAGACATGCACGTTTGTTTCATTCCAAAAAATGACATTATGGAATTTTTTGACAAAAACAATCAATTCTCTATGAATGTCATGAAAACGATATGCGGCGATTTAAAAAATGCCGATGAACATATGGTTAACATGGCTCAGAAGTCTGTAAAAGAAAGACTAGCCGAGACATTAATCTATTTACATGATACCTTTGGCACCAATACAGACAAAACGCTAAAAATACAACTTTCAAGAGATGAACTAGCCAGTATGATAGGAACAGCTACCGAAAGTTGCATTCGATTACTATCTGATTTTAATAAAATAGGATTGATTGAATTGATAGGTAAAAAAATTGTTTTGAAAGATTTTAATAAATTGAAAAAATTGGCGGAATAGACCCTGAACTGTTTTCTGAATACTGAATATTGAATACTGCTTTCTGAATAATACTAAAGCTTTTTCGCTTCATTCCAGAAAACATCCATCTCTGCAAGCGTCATATCCATCAGTGGTTTTCCTAACTCATCTGCTTTACTCTCTAAATACTGAAAGCGTTTAATGAATTTTTTATTGGTTCGTTCTAATGCATCTTCGGGATTTATGTTTAAAAAGCGGGCATAATTAATCATCGAGAATAAAACATCGCCAAACTCGGATTCCATTTTATCTTGATCTCCAGCTTCGATTTCAACTTGCAATTCTTGTAATTCTTCTTGAACCTTATCCCAAACTTGGTGCGATTCTTCCCAATCAAACCCTACTCCTTTTACTTTATCCTGAATTCGGCTCGCTTTTACCAAAGCGGGTAAGCTTTTTGGAACACCCTCCAAAACCGATTTCTTACCTTCTTTTAGTTTTAGTTTTTCCCAATTTTGCTTTACCTCTTCTTCATCTTTTACCACCACATCACTGTAAATATGGGGATGACGATGAATTAGTTTTTCACAAATATCATTACACACATCAGCCATATCAAAATCGTTGGTTTCACTTCCTATTTTGGCATAAAAAACAATATGCAATAGCAAGTCTCCCAATTCATTTTTTACTTCGTTTAAATCATTATCTAAAATGGCATCGCCCAATTCATAGGTTTCCTCAATGGTAAGATGACGTAGCGTTTGCATGGTTTGCTTTTTGTCCCAAGGGCATTTTTCACGCAAATCGTCCATTATATCTAATAATCTTTCGAAGGCTTGGAGTTGGTTTTGTTTGGAATTCATTAGAAAAATTTAGATGGGTTATTAGGTTTAAAAGTTTAGCTTTTTACAAAACAAAATTATTTCAAAAATAAGAAATCCTGTCCAGAAAAATCTAGACAGGATTAAATTATTTAGTGATTAGTTAATAGCCATTAGTAATTAGCTTCACTGGGTTTTCAATACTGAAAGTATATCTAAAAACAACAATCTGCACTTGCGTTTCATAGAATTCGTTTTTTGAAACGCCAAATGCTAATCACTATTCACTAAGAGCTAACAGCTACTAAAAACTTAAATTACTCTTTTTTAGCTTTTGCTTTTTTAGCTGGAGCTTTTACTTTTTCGGCAACAACTTCTTCTGCAACAGGAGCTACTTCTTCAGCAACAACAACTGGAGCTTCATCCACAATCATACCTCTTTCTTGAAGCATATTGTACCAATTTAATATTTTCTTGATATCAGATGGATATACTCTATCTTCATCATACTCTGGTAATATTTCTCTAAAATAAGCTGATAATTTTGCATTATCTTCTTTGTGAGAAAGAGCAGCACCTTTATTTTCTTTATTGGCAATGTTTTGAATTATTTCAGCCAATGGTTTTTCAGCTTCATAGGTGTAAATAGAAATTTCAGACAATAGACTTACATTGCTTTTCAAACTTACGGTTACTTTTTTTCCATCCAATAATGACTCAGCAACAAAACCAGTACGCGTTTGTACTTTTAAAACATATAAACCTGGCTTTCCTGAAATGGATAATATTTTCTCTAAATTCATTTTATATTTTTTTACTTATTCTTTATTAAAAATCTGAACACTAATCCCGATAGCTCCCAATAATTATCGGAACGGGACTGCAAACTGACCACTTACAACTATCTTCCTTTTTTGGCGAAAAATTTCATTCTATAATCTTGAAATGTTTTCCCTTCGGTGATGTTTTTTAATTTTTTTTGAATCAAACGTTTTTTCAATGATGATATTTTATCTGTAAACAAAATCCCTTCGATATGATCGTATTCGTGCTGAATAACTCTAGCTATTAAACCATCAAAAACTTCGGTTTTCATCACAAAATCTTCTTCACAATATTCAATAGTTATCGTAGGATTTCTATATACATCTTCACGGACATCTGGAATACTTAAGCATCCTTCGTTAAAAGCCCATTCTTCACCCTCTTCTTTGATCATTTTTGCATTGATAAACGTTCTTTTGAACCCTTTCAATTGATCTTGTTCTTTTTCTTCCAAATCCTCATCATCACTAAAAGGAGTAGTATCTACAATAAACAATCGCAATGATAAACCTACTTGTTCAGCTGCTAGACCAACACCACATGCATTGTACATGGTATCATACATATTGTCTATAATTTCTTTCAAATTTGGATATTCAGGAGTAAGCTCCTCTCCTATTTTTCTCAAAACAGGATCACCATATCCTATAATTGGTACTATCATTCGTGTTGTATTAATTAGTAACTAGTGTAAATTAAAGGATAATTCCATTTAATTCGGTTGGCAAAAATAGTAAAAAAATAAACAATGATTAATCCCATTTAAATAATTAGCGTTTTTTTGTAATTTAGACTTGATTTTGTGAATTATTCAGCCATTAGTCCCGATAGCTATCGGGAGTAAATAGTGATTAGCCCTGACTGCTAAAAAAATTGATAGTTTCTTGCAAAATAAGGGTTCTATGTCTTTTTTTGTAATTACTTTAATTATTGTTTTGGCGTTTAAAACACAACCGACACTAATCACTAACTGCTATTCACTAATCACTGTATTGCTCTACTTTAATCCTATAACAAATACCTATTAAATCCCTACAAATGGTATCTTTGCAATAAATCAATAATTATGATCGATAAAATTGAAAAATTCACTGATAGCACTTATTTTACTAATGCTTTAAAAGCAACACTATCTGCGGTTTTTCCTGTTTTATTATTCTCCTATCTAGGTTATTTTGAAATTGGTTTTAACATTGCTCTCGGTGCTTTCTTAACGTATCCAAGTGACATTCCGAGTAGTTTAAAACATAAAATTAAGGGAATACTATTTACGGCTTTTTTAGTCTCAAGTATTAATTTGCTCATTAATCTTTTCTATCCTTATCCTTGGCTTTTCTATCCTTTTTTTATTCTATTATTGTTTGTTTTATCAATGATATCCGTTTATGGACAAAGAGCCACGATCGTATCCTTTTCGGCATTACTAGCCGTGTCCTTATCTTTCTCCCATATGCATACGGGATTAGAAATGATTAAATATGCCACATTAATTTTATCTGGAGGATTGTTTTACTTAGTTATATCTCTTATTTTTCATTACACAAGACCTAATAGATATGCCGAATTACAAGTTGCAGAATGTATAAAATTGACTTCAAAATACCTTAAACTTAGAGGAGATTTATGGAAAATAGGTGCCGATAAAAAAGCAATAATCGAAAAACAGCTACACTTACAAGTAGAGCTTAACACCATACATCATAACATAAGAAGAGTTCTTATTGGAAAACAATTCAATTCTATCACTTCTAATCAAAACAGAAAAATGCTAATTGCCTTTATTTCCTTGGTTGAAATATTAGAATTAGCACTATCGACAGCATTTGACCATGATAAATTACATAAAAAATTTGACGACCATCCTAAAGTTTTATCTACTTATCAAAACTTAGCCTATAATTTGGCTTCTACATTAAAGCAGTTATCTAAAAATATAAATAACAGGACAAATTACGTTTCGAAACACAATTTATTCAAAGATCTTAATGCGCTTGAACTCGCTATTGCGGCATACGAAAATGACTTAGGAGCAACAGCTGCCTCCGAAGGTGTTTTTATGTTAACAACCATGTTAGAATATGCTGAAAAACAAATAGAAAAGATTAAAGTCATCGAGCGTACCTTTACAACAGCTACAAACACTTATGATTTTAAAGGCAAAGACAAAGATCTAGAAAAATTCTTAACACCTCAATATTATCCTTTAAGCACATTTGTTCAGAATTTAAGTTTCTCATCTACCATTTTCAGGCATTCCCTAAGACTAACAATTACCATTATAATTGGTGGTATCATCGGGAAACTACTCCCTTTTCAAAATATTTATTGGATTTTAATGACCATCATAATCATAATGCGCCCCGGTTATGGCTTAACAAAACAACGCTCTATTCAACGCGCATTGGGGACAATATTAGGAGGTGTAATTGCATTTTCTATTTTATCCTTAACTCAAAATCAAATCCTACTCAGTACACTGGCAATAACGTGCATGCTCTTAGGTTTATCCTTTACACAAACCAATTATACTGTTAGCGCCACATTTGTAACCATGTATATTGTGTTTCTATATGGCATATTGACACCAAATTTTGTTCATGTAATTCAATTTAGGATTATCGATACCTTAACTGGAGCTCTTTTGGCGTTCTTGGCCAACCATTTTTTGTGGCCTTCATGGGAATACATAAAAGCCCCCGAATATTTGGAGAAAGCTATTGCTGCCAATCGTGATTATCTCAATGAAATATTCGCTTTCTACAGAAATAAAGGAGAGGTAACTATATCGTATCGTTTAGCCAGAAAAAATGCCTTTATCGAAATTGGAAATCTTATGGCCTCGTTCCAAAGAATGTCGCAAGAACCTAAGTCCAAACAAATAAAAATGACTCAGGTTTATAAATTAACCGAACTCAATCACTCCTTACTTTCCTCGATTGCTTCGTTGGGTACTTACATACAATCCCATAAAACGACTCCCTTATCCGAAGCATTTACAATTGTGGCAAAAAAGAGTATTAAGAATTTAGAAGAAGCAATTGGATATTTAAAAAACGAAGTCTACGCTCAACAAAATCCTATTACAAACGAAGAATTAGCCAATCGATTTACGGAACTAAAAAATATAAGAGAAAGAGAACTAAAAGAAGGAAATCTTATCGATGAAGAGTCCTTTACCTTGAAAATGCAAGAAGCACAATTGGTAATTGAGCAATTAATTTGGCTTACCAATTTATCAGAGAGGATCTTGAAAAATACCAAATTATTAATGTTGTGAGAAAGTTTTCAGTCGCAGTTTTCAGTTTTCAGATAGAGACTGAAAACTGAGACTGCGACTGAAAACTGTGGCTAAAAAACTACTCCACAAGTTTTAAAACAGCTGAAGTGTTTTTTCTGATTTCTGCCAAAAGCTCCGGTTTATCATTTAAAGTTTGACCAAACGATGGGATCATAGCTTTGAATTTTTCCTGCCATACTACAGACTTACTTTCTTCCTTAAAACATTTGGCTACCAATTCTAGCATAATAGAAACAGCGGTCGAAGCTCCTGGCGATGCACCAAGTAAAACGGCCAATGAACCATCTGCAGTAGTGATCATTTCAGTACCAAATTCAAGTATCCCACCTTCTTTTTCATCTTTTTTTATCACTTGAACTCTTTGTCCAGCACGTTCCAAGACCCAATCCTTTGCAACTGCTTTGGGTACATATTCCTTAAGGGCATTCATCCTGTCTTTTGGAGATTGACGTACTTGCTCAATTAGATATTTAGTAAGAGGCAAGTTTTTATAACCCGCAATAAGCATCGGAATAACATTGTCTGTTTTTATTGAAAATGGCAAATCAGAATACGATCCATTCTTCAAAAAACGAGTAGAAAAACCAGCAAACGGACCAAAAAGCAATGCTTTTTCACCGTTTATCATTCTAGAATCAATATGAGGAACAGACATAGGTGGTGCCCCAACGCTTGCTTTACCATATACTTTGGCTTGGTGTTTTGCGATAACGGTTGGATTGGTACATTTTAACCATTGTCCGCTTACTGGGAAACCTCCATATCCTTTTCCTTCTGGAACATTTGCTTTTTCTAATAAAGGCAATGAGCCTCCACCAGCACCAATAAAAACAAATTTGGTGTATACTTTTCTTTTTTGGCCATTAGCCAAATCTTCTATTTTTATTCTCCAAGAACCATCCCTACGTTGTTTCAACTTATCTACCTCATGATTAAAGGACACTGTAACTCCATCCAATTGAGACAAATGCTTAAACATCCCTCTAGTCAATTCTCCAAAATTCACGTCTGTTCCAATAGCCATCGTTGTTCCTGCGTACTTTTCAGATTCTTTTCTGGATTCCATTACTAACGGCATCCATTCTTTTAATTTAGAAAAATCGGTACTGAATTGCATATCCTTAAACAGCGCATTGGGTTGTAAAGCGTCGTATCTTTTCTTAAGATAATCAACGTTTTTCTCTCCCCAAACAAAACTCATGTGCGGAATGCTTTTTATGAATTCCTCTGGTGAATCCATATATTTTTGGTTGACTAGATAAGCCCAAAACTGGCGTGATACCTCAAAAGATTCGGCAATACTGATTGCCTTTTTGGGATCAATGCTTCCGTCTTCTTTTTCAGGAGTGTAATTTAGCTCACAAAAAGCAGAATGTCCAGTTCCGGCATTATTCCATGCATCAGAACTTTCGGCAGCGGCAATGTCTAATCTTTCGAATATTTCTATTTTAATATCGGGTTGTAACTCTTTAAGAATCAAACCAAGAGTGGCACTCATTATTCCAGCACCAATAAGTACTACATCAGTAGTTTTTGAACGTATCGTTGTATCAGACATTTTTGTGAGATTTTAAAAATGCAAAAGTACCTCTTAAATTCACAAAAAAAAAGTTAAATTTAGTCGAAAAAGTTATGAAACAATAAAAAAACAAAGCCATTAGTCCCGATAGCTATCGGGAGTAAAAAGTGATTAGCCTTTGGCTAGCCGATAAAGAAAATCTAAAATTAAAGCTATTTGATTTTCCTCAACAATTTCGAATGCATTTACAGTAAAACCAGCGATTCCATGCTAATCACTAAAGGCTATTCACTAATTACCGAATGTTTATAGCTAATCTATTTCCGATTCAAATAATCCTGAAGCATAATAGTGGCCGAAATTTCATCAATTAACGCTTTATTTTGGCGTTGTTTTTTGTTGAGTCCGCTATCGATCATCGTTTGAAAAGCCATTTTAGATGTAAAACGTTCATCTACACGAATGACTTTCATGTCTGGGAAATGATTGGTAAAATGAGTTACAAATCCTTTTATAATAGAGGCACTTTCAGAAGGCTCTCCATTCATTTGTTTGGGTTCACCAATAAGAACGGCTTCTACTTTTTCTTTGGAAAAATAATCTTTTAAAAAAGCAATTGCAGTAGCGGAAGGAATCGTAGTCAATCCCGAAGCAATAATTTGCAATTCATCAGTAACAGCTATTCCGGTGCGTTTTTGTCCGTAATCTATAGAGAGTATTCTAGGCATTTATTTTTTAGATTATAATGATTTTCTATGTTTCAAAATTGCCACAACCAAAACTGTTTCGAGTGCAACATCAACTTTAAAAACAACTGTATAGCCTTTAAAAACATAATCCCTTATATACTCGTCCTTAAAATAAATTGATTTTTTGAAAAGAAAAGGTTGCTTCAAATCTTTTTTCACATTCTTTATTAATTCGGTTTTGAATTTCCTAGCTGCAACGGGTTTGTCTCTCGAAATAAAATCAACTATATCCTTCAAATCGTAATTAAATTCAACAGTTAATTTAACCCTCATATTTTGATATAGTTTCTTCCAGCAAAATATCCAACTCCTCAAAACTAGAATAGACAGCAGTGCCATTATTAATCTTATCCATTCTAGCCTGTAGCATTCTTTTTTCATCTTCAAAACTTGACCTTTCTTGAACAATCTTCAATTCATCCGAAGAAAATGAACTTAATAATTCCAAGAGCTTGGCTTTTATGTTGGGTTGAAATTCTAATCGTAACGTTTCCATGGCAATTTTATTTATTGTACAAATATACCACTTTTTAAACTAAAACTGATTTCACAAAATAAATGGCTATTAAGTTATACCCATAACATTTTCCATTCAATTTGTCTTTTTTGCTATTGCTTAAAAATGGTATCTTTGCCAAAAATCTAAGAAAAATGAATCCATTACAACCAATAATAGAACAAGCTTGGGAGAACCGTGCTTTATTACAAGAAACAACAACTACTGATGCCATCAGAGCAGTTATTGAATTATTAGACACCGGAAAATTACGTGTTGCTGAGCCTGTTGGCGAAGGATGGCAAGTAAACGAATGGATAAAGAAAGCCGTTGTGATGTACTTCCCTATTCAAAAAATGGAAACATTAGAATCTGGAATTTTTGAATACCACGACAAAATGCTACTAAAAAGAGGGTATGCCGAAAAAGGAATTCGTGTGGTTCCTAATGCTGTCGCTCGTTATGGTGCTTACATCTCAAGTGGTGTAATCCTGATGCCTAGTTATGTAAACATTGGTGCTTATGTAGATGAAGGAACGATGGTAGATACTTGGGCAACCGTAGGAAGTTGTGCTCAAATTGGTAAAAATGTACACTTAAGCGGTGGAGTTGGAATTGGCGGTGTTCTTGAACCATTGCAAGCTGCTCCGGTAATTATTGAAGACGGTGCCTTTATAGGTTCACGTTGTATTGTTGTTGAAGGAGTTCATGTGGGCAAAGAAGCCGTTCTTGGTGCCAATGTATGTTTGACTGCCTCGACAAAAATCATCGATGTAACTGGTGATGCCCCTGTAGAAATGAAAGGTTTTGTCCCTGCTCGTTCAGTAGTAATCCCAGGAAGTTATACTAAGAAATTTGCTGCTGGAGAATTCCAAGTGCCTTGCGCTTTGATTATTGGGACTCGTAAACCATCTACAGATTTAAAAACGTCATTGAATAACGCTTTACGCGAATATGATGTAGCGGTATAAATTTTAGATTGCAGATTTTAGATTGCAGATTGAATACTTTGCAATTAAAACACACAATTAGTTGATTATTGACCACATAAAACATCAATACAAAACCAAATATCAAAAATTCCAAATTTCAATTGATTATTCGATTGGAATTTGGAATTTTTTTGCCTTTTGCCCTTTGGTGTTTGCCTTTTGCCCTTTGACTATTGAAGTTTACTTTGTTTTTACTTCCTACCTATTTTCCTTTTTAAGTATTTTTTTTTTGTGATTTTTCTTTTGAATTGAGTTGTTTTATCCGAAAGAATAGCAAGTAATTTTTCTTCGGGTTGACTACTTAATTTAGCATAAGCCTCTGCCACGACTTTTACCATAGCTTTAGACAACCACATTTTTTTAAAATTATCCATTCGCTCCTCGATAGATAAGTTTTTAAAATTCATTCTATTCAAATCTATTAGATAAAACTCATATTTCCCCGTATCTTTTTTTATAACCAAAGTATTTCCCGGGGAATGATCCAAAAAATTAACATTTGCCTCATGCATACTAAATGTAAAAGCGGTGAATTGCTCTAAAATAACATTTCTCTCAGGAAACAATGGATCATGTATTAGTTCTCGAATGGTAAAATCATAATCAATTTGCTGGCAAATATAATAACTGTCCTGTAGCAGTCCAATACTGTTCCATTTTTCAATATAAGCAATAGGAAAGGGCGTCAGAATATTATGCGCTATTAAATAATTAGCATAATCAAAAGACCGTTTGGCTTTCGTACTTCTAAAAAAAGAGTAAATAATTGATTTAAATATTCCTGGCTTCTGAAAAAATTTAATATTTACCTTTTCATCCCCTAGAAAATTGGACTTGATCGTATTTCTAGCCCCCTTAACAATCATATCCCCTTCCTCAAAAAAATTAGCAACTAATTGAAAAATAGCCTCTTCTTTACTTTTATATTTCGAATGAACGATTATTGACACAGCTTACAATTTTAATTTGGTTTAAAAGTATAAAAAATAGAACTTTGTACCAAGGAATAGTGTCATAAAGAAATTTAGGAATCCTTTTTTTGGTCAATCCAAAAGACTCAATATTGAGAATTACATACCTCCAATCAATAAAAACAAACAACTAGGATGAAAGTTTTAATCATACAAAACAAGCGAATTGGAGATGTTCTAATCAGCTCTGTGATTGCCAATAATTTTAAAGCAAAGTATCCCAAGAGTGAAGTTCATTTTATGGCCTATGATTTCACACATGGCGTAATTAGCAACAACCCAAATATCGACAAAATCATATCTATAAATGACAAAGAACTAAAAAAACTTCCTGTTTTATTTCGCCTAATTCGACAGATTAAAAAAGAACAGTATGACATTATTTTTGATCCGTATTCAAAAACACAAAGTAAATTGATTTGCAAATTCTCCGGAGCCAAACAAACCATCGGACATAAAAGTCGAAAAAAACTAGGTAATTGGGGCTATTACACCCATCCTCTAACCATCTCTAAAGAAAAGACCAAGATTTGTGGTAAAGCAATAGAAGATAGAATACACCTACTAAGTCAGGCTGGCAATTTCGAGCCCATTGTCTACGAACCTAAAATATTTTTAACAGAAGAAGAAAAAAAAGAAGATTGGCTTCAAGACTATAAAAACAAGAAAGTAATTGTTTTGGGGATTTTAGGAAGCACACCCCAAAAATCGATGCCTTATGAATACGTAGCCCAAATAGTTGATTTTATTACATCAAACTATGATGTAAATATCCTATTCAACTATGCGCCACATCAAAAAGAGGAAGCACAAAAAATTCATGAAATGTGCCAAAACAAATCAAATATCATTTTAGACATTTATGCCAAGAGCATACGAGATTTCATTAAATTAATGTCACAATGCGATGTATTGGTTTCTAATGAAGGAGGAACAGTTCATATTGCAAAAGCCTTGAACAAACCTACTTTTACCATTTTTTCTCCTTATGTAAACAAAGACCATTGGGCAAGTTTTGAAGATGGAAAATTCCATCACTCGGTACATTTACTGGAAATGAAACCAAATCTATTTGACAGTTTTACTTTTGAAGAATGCAAAAGAATAGAAAAAAATCCAGATGAATTATACAAACAATTGACTCCAGAAATGATTATCCCCGAATTAGACACTTTCTTGAAAAATAATTTATAACAAAAAAGCATCCGTTAGTCGCGAGGGCACTGAAAAACTACCTATAAATAAAAGGGCTTAAACTTTAAATCAGTTTAAGCCCTTCTCTTTGCTATATTTTCAAACTTAAAAGTTTTTAAACTCAATTAAGCGATTCTCAGAGCGTTTATTTCGTTTTTCCATCAAGATTTTTTCTCAATTTTTTCTAGGGGGACTTTTTCAGTGCCCTCATAGTCGCGGATGCTTTTTTTTTACTAGTAGATTCCGTCGCAGCTTAACCCCGAGAATGATCTAAACGCATACAAAACTGTACTTCTTACTTATATTTCAAAAATAGGCTTTATGAATAGCGTTACTGGCTTGGCACTTGCAAGCATCAATGCTTATGGTGTTTTTTCTAGGTATGCCAAAATTATTTTGAACGAAAAAGGGTTAAAACAACACCTTTATTATATTTATTTTTGCAAACCAAATTCAGTTCTAATCCTGCCTAATGCTTTAGTTTCTTTACGAATTTGCTGGTTTCTAACAATCATTTCGGGTTTGACATATCCACGAGGATGATCCAAATGCAAACAAACAGCAGTATAACGAACTTGTTTGGGTTTGATGCCGTAATTAATCAATCGTTCGCCAAACTCCCGATCTTCACCTCCATATTGCATACGCTCATCAAAACCATTTACGGCTATAAAATCAGCTTTCCATCCGGATGCGTTATGACCATTCCAGCTTGGAGTTGTTGGTGTAACTGTGTTTAAAAACCAACTTTTAAATCCATACTCGCAGATTTTATTGTTTTTAAAAGAAAAAGGCATTCCATTTTTTTTCAACCATTTAAGGTCAAAGCAATTCCCAGAATAAATATCGTTTTCCGATATTTTTTTTGAAATAGAATCTGTTAATTTATAATAACCACCTGATAGAAAAAAACCCAATTCACGGTTTTTGATATGATGTTCTACAAAATCTGCACGAGGAATACAGTCGCCATCAGTCATCAAAATATAATCTGCCGATGCCTCTAAAACTGCTTTATTAAGAATAATTGTTTTTTGAAAACCATTATCTGGATGCCAAACATGGTGTATGTCATAAAAAACTTTTTGTTTCATTTCTGCAATCAAATCAAAAGTATCTTGCAAGGAACCATCGTCAGCAATAACAACCTCAAAGTTCCTGTAAGTTTGAGTGTTATAGCCCAGAAGAACTTTCTTCAATAATTCAGGCGAATTATAGGTACTGATAATAATTGAAATATTTTTTTGCATAATGCCGCAAAGGTAATCAAATTTGCTAATTTTGTCTTTTTTAAAACTAAAAAAATGACTAAACTTACCGCTATAATCCCTACATACAATGAAATTGATTATATTGAAGATGCCCTTAAATCGATTGCATTTGTTGATGAAATTATTGTAATCGATTCTTTTAGTACCGATGGCACTAAGGAAAAGGCGGTTGAATTAGGATGTAAAGTTTTGGATAGAAAATTTGATAACTTTTCCAATCAAAAAAATCACGCTATTAGTTTTGCTACAGGCGATTGGATTTTGTTTCTAGATGCAGACGAAAGAGTTTCTCAAAAACTACAAATCGAAATTCAAGAAGCTATTACAAGCTCTAAATACAATGCCTATAAGCTAAAATTCCCTCATTTTTATATGAATCGATTTTTATATCATTCGGAAAACAGAGTACTCCGATTGGTCAAAAATAATGGAGTTTATTTTGAAGGAGCAGTTCACGAAAAATTAAAAACTACTGGAAAAACAGGAGTTTTGAACAGTTTTGTAATTCACTATACCTACAAAGGTTTGCTTCATTATCTAAAAAAGAAAGATTCTTATGCTTGGTTTCAGGCCAAAATGGCATTAGAAAAAAACAAGAAAACGAACCTTTTTTTATTGATTTTCAAGCCATTTTATCGTTTTTTTCATTCCTATATTCTCAAAAGAGGTTTTCTTGATGGCATTCCTGGTCTTGCAGTAGCGACTATTGATGCTTATGGGGTTTTTTCTCGTTACACCAAAATGATTTTGATCAAAGAGGATTTAAAATAACTTCAACTTCCCAAAACGCAATTTCAATTTAAACTTCAGCAAACTGTCTTCGCCTTTGATGTCAATTCGCATAATTTCATACGGATTCTTAAAAGGAAATTTATTAATTCTATTCCCAATTCTTAACCCCGCTTTTATATTATTTTGTTCTAAAACAGTATTGAACATCAATTTATTAGGCTCTTTTTTTGGATAGTTCCCATAAGGATAAGCTAAAGCATTATAAACTTTCAGACCGTTTTTCTCAATAACTTCAAAACATTTAAAAAAATCTACATTGAGTTCAGATTCAGTTAAAGTGGCATATTTTCTATGCTCAAAAGAGTGTAAACCCAACTCTACCAAGCTATCCAATTCCTTCAATTGGTCTATAGACATAATTTTCTCTTTCCCATTATTCCATATATCTGCATCCCCAATATAACCAAAAGGAATAAAAAAAGTAGCTTTCAGATTGTATTTTTGGAGCAAGGGAACTGCATGAAGTAATTGATTCTCTGTAATGTCATCAAATGTAATAATAACACTTTTTGAATGAATTGAAGTTACATTTTCTAATTCAGAAAAATGATACGTACAAAACCCCATTTGATTTAAATAGCGGAACTGATTTTCTAAGGCATCACAAAAAATAGTAAGTCCTTTACTATCCTTATCGTCATTAGAAACATTATGGTACATCAATATAGGTAAACGTGTCATTTGGCTAATTTAAGATTAAAATTACGACTGTAAATTTATTACATTTGTCTCTAATTATCTAAAAATAGAAATCAAAATAGTTTGAAACCAAAAATAACTGCCTTAGCCATTACTTTAAACGAGGAAGAGAATGTAAAACGTTATGTTCAAAGCTTGTCTTTTGCCGATGAAATTATTTTTATTGATTCCAATAGTACCGATACCACGGTAGCCCTTGCAAAAGAACTGGGTGTTACTGTCCTACAAAGAAATTTTGATGATTTTTCGACACAACGAAACTTTGCCTTACAACAGGCCAAAAATGACTGGATTGTTTTTTTTGACTTAGACGAATATATTACCCCAGAACTCGAAAAGGAAATTATTGCCATTACCAAATCTCCTAATGATTTTGTTGCTTACACTGTTAATAGAAATTTCTTTTTTATGGGGAAACGAATTAAACATGGTGGCTGGAAAAACAATAAAACGATTCGGATTTTTAATAAAAACAACTGCAGTTATGATGGAAACCTAGTTAATGAAACCATTACAACAATTGGAAAAATTGGTGCTTTAAAAAATCGTGTAAATCATTACAGTTACAAAAATTTTGACGATTACAACAACAAACTCAACTTACATAGCCAACTACAAGCAAAAAGCCTTTTCATAAAAAACAAACGCCCCAATTTGTTTCATTTTTTCATTCGCCCCTATTGTAACTTTTGGTGGCAATATGCTTGTCGTTTGGGATTTTTAGACGGAAAAGAAGGGTTTATCTTGGCTTATTTGAATTCCTTTGCCGTATTCAAAAGATACTTGCAGCTTTGGTTGATGTATAGAAAGATTGACTAAGTAAATATTTCATAAAGCTTACTAAGACAACGTTTTCAAACAGCCTTTTCCCCTAAAATTTAACAAACATAATTTTATCTTTTTAATGGATGTTTCAATAATCATAGTTAATTACCGCAGTTGGAAATCATTGAGAGTTTGCTTAAATTCTATTGCTGAAATGGTTACTCAAAAACTGACATTTGAAGTTATAATAGTAGATAATTTTTCGGATGATGGAGAATTTGAAATTTTTAAAAATGAATACCAAAACTTTATTTTTATCAAAAATGAGACTAATACTGGCTTTTCAAATGGTTGCAACTTAGGCGCACAAAATGCCAAAGGGAATTATCTGCACTTTTTGAATGCTGATACAAACATTTCTCTTGAAGCACTAAACACTTTATACGAAACTTACAAAGCGCACTCAGAAATAGGCATTTTATCGTGTTTGCAAATCGATAAAAAAAATCGATTTTTCAATCAAAAAAAACTTTTCCCATCAGTTTTTCAGCTTTTTGGAATTGCTCGTTTTTTTTACAGAAAATTATTTTCGAAAAAATTAAATAAAAAATTCAACACTCAAGACGACTTATTTTACCCTGACTGGGTTACTGGCACTTCTATCTTTATAAGTAGAGATTGGTTTGAGAAAGTAAATGGCTGGAATGAAGACTATTGGCTGTACTTTGAAGATGTTGACATTTGCAAAAGAATATCACAAAAGAAAGGCAAAATTGCAGTAACCCGAAATGCAACAATTTTTCATGAACATGGAGGAGCATCCAGAATTAATTTCAAAACTGAATGTATTACCAAAACTGAAGTAATAATCTCTAATCACGCCTATATCAGTAATCATTTTAATGGTTTTAACAGAAACATTTCACATTGTTTTCTACTAATTGGTATCCTGACTGAAAAAATTATTTTGTCGTCTTTAAGCTTGTTTTTGTTTTCTAATTTAAAACTGAAAACAAATAGATACATCCTTAAAAATCTTTGTTTTTATTATTTTAGCGCCATAAAAAAACAAACCTGGTTAAGTCCAAGATCCATAAACTATCCAAAAGTAAAATGACAACAAACAGTCTCGTCAAAAAATTATCTGTATTAATCATTACTTTAAACGAGGAAGAGCATATTAATGCCCTTTTATCGGATCTTGATTTTGCTGATGAAATAATAATAGTCGATTCGTTTAGTACTGATAGAACGGAGGGTATTGCGAAATCATTTTCTAAAGTAAAGTTCCTCCAAAACAAATTTGAAAACTTCACGACTCAAAGAAATTTTGCTATTGAACAGGCAAAAAACGACTGGGTATTATTTCTTGATGCAGATGAACGATTGACTCCGGAATTAAAGCAAGAAATCATTGAAACATTACAAAACAATCCCTACTGTTCTGCTTATTTTTTTGAAAGGGTCTTTATGTTCGAAAATTCGATTTTAAAATATAGCGGCAATCAAACCGATAAAATATTTCGCCTTTTCGATAAAAATTTTGCTAAATATGACGAAAGAAGACTCGTTCATGAGAAATTAATAGTAAACGGTAAAATCGGGTTTTTAAAGAATAAGCTTATTCATTATTCTTTTTCTAGTTATATTGATTACAAAGAAAAAATTGTTTTTTACGCCAAATTTAAAGCCCACGAAAAGTTTATAAAAAATATAAAACCCACTTTCTTACATCAACTTTTTCATCCTGTCTATAACTTTTTTTACAATTACATCATCCGTTTAGGGTTTCTTGACGGCAAAAAAGGTATCATTATTTGCTATCTTAATGCCTATTGTATCACTGTGAGATACAGAGAATTAAAAAGACTTTGGAATCAAAAGTAAAATCTTACTTCTAAAACATAAGTTTCTTTTTCGATCTTTTCTTTCTCCACTATTTCTCTTAAAAATCTGAAGTGGGGTTTCTCTTCCCCACGGCAAAGAGTACGCCTAATAGAGACAAACTCTTGAATAAAAAAGAATGTCTTTTGGATTATTTATAGTCTTAGAAAAAGTGTATTTCTGAATCATTCAATCTTAAAAACCATCCAATATTGGCTTCCAAAAATCAATTACTTTTGGCTTGTTTATTCCATGGCAACCAAACGGAATTTCATTATTGACTAATTTGAAAGCAATTTTCGGTTTACGGTCTATGGCAAAATGCAAAGCTTCCATATACTCTGGTATTTTAAAATTCTTATAGAGCTCTGGAACTTTAATAGACCAAAAAACATCCTCAATTGCATATATCTCCTTCTTTTCGGCTCCCAAAAAACTAGAAATAAAAGCTTTTTGCTCTTTTGCTATTTTATAATGAATGCCCGTTTTACGCAACGAAAACCCTCCATTTCCAACTTTATAAAAAATTTGCTTTCGTTCATTTTTCTTTTTGGAATTAAAAACAGTTGCAATTTTATCAAAAATCTTCATTCCGATAGAATTATTTTGAGTTGCAATCCATGGAGCTCCAATATAATCATATCCTTTCTTACACCATCCTTTTAAAGTATCTTTAAAAACAAAGGCATCTAATTGATAAATCAAGATAAATTCTGAATCTAAAAAACGCTCATAAAAAGATTCTGACAAAAGCAGTTCGTTATACCCTGAAATATTTTCAAAATAATGTTTTGAAAAAGTTTCTACTATAACATTCGAAAACTTATTGGTAATATAGGTATTATCGAGACCCTCTGGCTGTACCAAAACAATTGGGTAGTTTTTTAGGACTTTAATGCACTGCAAAAAGGATTTCTCTTCAAGATCTCCAAAATAATTTTTATATATAGGTATTACAATTTTAACTAAATGTTCCATTTTGAATTTCAATTTTATTTTACCATATTATCAAGAACCTTGTCCTTAATTTGCAGTAATTTTGCAAATGATTTAATCGAAACGCAAAATTAATCTTATATATGATAAAAACCATAATTATTCAAAGTTAAATTCTATATTTTTATTCTAAAAAAGAGTTAGAATATTGCCCAATAGAATGAAAAATCAAAAAAAAATTAATTTATAATTTTATGGATTTTTTTCATAAATCATGAAAAATATTAAAGAACAAAATAAATAAAATGAAAATATCTGTAGCTTTATGTACTTATAATGGTGCATCCTATATCAAAAAACAATTAGATAGTATTTTATATCAAAAAGAATATACAATAAATGAAATTGTTATATGCGATGACAATTCTACGGATGACACTTTAGAAATATTGAATATTTATAAACAAATCTATCCCACTATTTTTTCTATTCACAGAAATGACATCAATATTGGAAGCACTCAGAATTTTGAAAAAGCCATAGCTCTTTGTTCTGGGGATTTTATTTTTTTGGCAGATCAGGATGATATTTGGAAAGAAGATAAAGTCCAAAAAACATTAGCTGTTTTTGATAAAAATCCAAATGCAGAAGGCGTATTCTCTAATGCAGATTTAATCGACCAAAATGACAAACTTATCCCCTTACTAACCATTTGGGATTCAGTGTTTTTTTTAGAAAAAGAACTCCCTAAACCTATTGATTTATTTGATGTCATTTCTAAAAACGGAAATATTGTAACTGGAGCCACGTTATGCATTCGAAATCACATTAAAGATTTCATCCGATCTTTTGATGAGGATGTTTTACATGATGAAAAGATAGCAACACTTTTAATCTTAAGAGAATCTCTTTATTATTCAACAGAAAATTTAATTTCCTACAGAATACATGACAAACAACAAGTAGGCATGAAAAACATGTACAAACTTATTACCAAAAACAGATTAAAAAGAATTGTACTTGATTTAGAAAAACCTTCTAGTTTCAAAGAATACAGACATTTATCCAAAAAAAAATATTTAAAATTTCATAAATCAAAAAAGTATCTAAATTGTAATTCAATAAAAATTGACATTCAAGATTTAATAACAAAAAGCCATAGTGAGTTTCTTGACTTGAATACCAAAATGAAATTAAAGTTCCCTATTCGATATCGATTTGTTTCGCTAAGTGATAAATTATTAAACAAACGTGAAAAATAGTTTCTTACAGCCTCATTAATATTGCTAATTCAGTCATCAAATACATTTAAAATAATGAGCTTAATATAAATAAATCTTACTCAAATTTATTACAAAAATATATTCTTTTTTTCTTTTCCTTAAGATATGAAATGCTGATTTAAAAATATAAGTCTAACTTTGGCTTTTTTTTAAAACGAGGTAAATTAAAACTTTGTAAATTAAACAACCTATGAATATAAAATTTCGAATTATCGTTTTCTTTCTAATTAGCAACACCCTATTAGCACAAAACATCCCAGTTGGATCTATCGATATGATAGAACAAAGGAGCAGAAATGAACAATTATTAAGCAACGGGAACCCGTTTATATCCTACACTTTAAGACCATTAGCTTTAAATCCAATTGATACTACTCAGACGAATGCCAATGAAATTCATTCTGGAAAAATAATCACAAAAGTACTTCCAATTACCTTAACTCAACAATACAATACTTTTGCTCCTTATGGTTGGAATGATGGTTCGATGATTCCTGCCAAAGGCTATCAAACATTACTCAGTGCTGGTTTATTTGCCCAATATGGAATTTTGAGTGTACAATTAAAGCCCGAATATGTGTATGCAGCCAATCCTGATTATGAAACTTTCCCTTTAACCGAATCAAGTTTGGCACGTCAGAACTATGTTAATTACCTAAACACTACTGACTTACCTTCCCCATACGGAGACCAATCTTACAGTAAATTAAACTGGGGACAAAGTAATATTAGCATAGCTATTAACAAGTTTTCTATAGGTTTATCTACCGAAAATTTGTGGTGGGGACCTGGAACCAGAAATTCACTGATAATAAGTAATACCGCAACTGGCTTTTTGCACTTTACCTTTAATACGAGACAACCCGTAGAAACTTTTATAGGAAGTTTTGAAGGGCAAATCATTTGTGGTAAACTGGAAGGTTCCAATATATCAAGCCCAAAATCAGAATTTATAATTGATGGCATAGATTACGAAATACCGAAAAGCAACGATTGGCGTTATATTAATGGGCTATCCATTAATTACCACCCCAAATGGGTTCCTGGTTTATTCGTGGGATTGAATCGTACTATACAAGTGTATCGTAATGATATGAGTAGTAGTTTTTCCGATTATATGCCAATATTTGCTCCTTTTCAGAAAAAAAACACAACCAACGAAGACGCAAAAAACAGAGATCAATTGGCTTCTCTTTTTTTTAGATGGGTTATGAAAGAATCTAAATTTGAATTTTATGGAGAAAGTGGTTGGAACGACCATTCTGCAACACTTTGGGATTTATTTGAATCTCCAGAACATTCAAGAGCTTACCTTTTTGGTTTCAACAAATTATTCATGCTCAATAAAACCAAAAATAAATATTTAAAAGTAAATTTTGAAACTACCCATTTAGAACAGAGTGCTGATCGTATAGTAAGACCTGCTGGTGCTTGGTATATGCACGGAATTATTTTACACGGATACACCAATAAAGGAGAAGTTCTTGGAGCAGGTATCGGACCAGGAAGTAATTTACAAACATTGGATTTTAGTGTTTGGGAAAAGGATAAAGTTTGGGGAGTTCAAGTGGAACGTTATGCTCACAATATGGATTTTTATTATGATGCCTATACGGATTACAATCACAAATGGGTTGATTTATCATTAAATACCTACGCCTATCGAAAATTTGGTGATTTAGGTGTTCAAGCAAAACTCAACCTTTCTGAAATGCGCAATTATCAGTGGCAGCTAGAAAATAACAAACTAAATGTTCAGTTTCAAATTTCGTTGCAATATCAGTTATAAAATATAGATTTATCAACTTATTTACTTAATAAACAACTAAAGCTTAAATGTTAGCAGATACGATTTTCCCCTCTTGACAGAGCCTGACCCGTTTTTAAGACGGGAGGTTAGGTGGTACTATTTGAAATATAAATATTCCGTTCTGGTTATTACTCTCAAATATTCACAGTCCTTAAAAACAACTGTAAAGTTTGAGTTTATTAGACCCAATATTCACATTTAAGTAACTCGATAAATTTATTCAAAAAAAAGCCATAAAACCCCTAATGATTATATGATGTAAATTCTTCTGCAAAATCATAAATACTGAATAATAAAATCACTAAATAAACACTAATGAAAATTGCAGCTTGTGTCATTTTATATCATCCCAAAGAAAAAGATTTGCAAAACATAGAAACATATTTGTCAAAAGTTGACAAACTATATGTCTATGATAATACCGAAAACGCATCGTCTTCTTCTTTTTTGGAAGAAAGTAGTACTAAAATTATTTACTTTTCAGATCATGAAAATAAAGGAATATCTGCTAGATTAAATCAAGCATGTACACGGGCAGTTTCAGATGGGTACGATTTATTATTAACTATGGATCAAGATTCATCATTTTTAGAAGAAAAATTAGAATCATACCTAAAATTAGTCTCAAATTATCCTAATATAGAAAACATAGCCCAATTTGGTCTTCAATATACCGATCAAGAAATAAAAACTGAGAATCAACAAATCCAAGATATTGAAGATTATGCATTAATTACCTCTGCCTCTATTATTGTTTTAAAAAATTTTAATAAAATTGGAGGATTTGATGAAAATCTGTTTATTGATGGAGTAGATTTTGACTATTGCTTAGCCGCCAAAGAAAAAGGTTTGAAATGTATCTTGTTTAAGAATTTATTTTTTGTTCACACTGTAGGTGCAAAAATTAAAAGAAGATCTCTGAAAACTTTTTATCTGTTAAAAAAAGAAAAGTATCTATGTTCCCCAATTAGAATCTACTATTTGGTTCGCAATATTTTATATCTGAAACAAAAATATGGAGCTATTTTTCCAGAATATATTGAGAAGCTGGTTAAGACAAATAATACTTCCATTGCCACTAATAGAAATTATTCGAAAAACATATTCGAATTTTATAAATACAAGAGAAAAGCCATTTCGGATTTCAAAAACAAAAAAATGGGAAAAATTGAGGCTTAATCTAATTTTTCAATCAAACTCATTTTTATTACTCTCTTTTAAATTTTACACTATAACAATATGAACCTCAACCAAGAAATACAAAACGCTTACGATGTTATAAAAGAGGGAGGAATCATCCTCTACCCTACTGATACCGTTTGGGGAATAGGTTGTGATGCGACCAATCCTGAAGCGGTGGCCAAAATATACAAACTCAAGCAAAGAGCCGAAACCCAAAGTATGATTTGCCTGATGAATGGCGAGAAAATGATCTACAATGTTTTCAAAGAAATTCCAGAAGTAGCTTGGCAAATCATGGATTTCTCCGAAAATCCAACAACTTTAATCCTAGACAAACCTCGAAATATAGCTCCCAATTTAATCGCAGCAGACAATACATTAGGGATTCGTATCGTAAAAGATCCTTTTTGTTTTAAATTGATGGAACGTATGAAAAGGCCGTTGGTCTCTACATCAGCCAATATCTCCGGACAACCTACTCCAAAAAGTTTCAAAGAAATTAGTCCCGAAATTATAAAAGGCGTGGACTATGTTGTAAATTTGCACCACGATAAAATTGGAGGAAAACCTTCTACAATAATCAAATTGACTAACGATTCACAGGTAAAGGTGATACGAAAATAAAATCATATTATTGTTTGTCATTTCGACGAAGGAGAAATCTCATAAAGCTATTCTGATTATGTGATTTCTCCTTCGTCGAAATGACAAAATACAGAAATTGAATGAACTACAAAGAAGCCTTAAACAATAAAATATTCGAAGTCATTTCGCAAGCATCCCAAGAACTTAACATCGAAAGTTATGTGATTGGCGGTTTTGTACGTGACTTACTTTTGAATAGAGATTTCAAAAAAGACATTGATGTTGTTGCTGTTGGTAGCGGAATCGAATTGGCTTTAAAAGTATCTGAACTACTTCCGAAAAAACCAAAAGTTCAAGTTTTTAAAACCTATGGAACCGCCATGTTGCGTTTTGAAGACACCGAAATTGAATTTGTAGGAGCCCGAAAAGAATCTTATAATCTTGACAGCCGGAACCCTGTTGTAGAAAACGGAACCCTAGAAGACGACCAAAACCGTAGAGATTTTACGATTAACGCATTGGCTCTGTCTTTGAACTCTACTACTTTTGGAGAACTTTCAGATCCTTTCAATGGTATTTCCGACTTAGCAAACAAAATTATAAAAACACCTCTTGATCCAGACATCACTTATTCTGATGATCCTTTGCGTATGCTTAGAGGGATTAGGTTTGCGACTCAATTGGGTTTTGAAATAGACCAAAACTCATTGGACTCTATTACCAAAAATGCCGAACGCATCAAAATCATATCTGGAGAACGAATTGTAGATGAACTGAATAAAATTCTTTCTACCGATAAACCTTCTATTGGATTTCTTTTATTGTTTAAAACTGGTCTTTTGGATATTATCCTTCCAGAGCTGACAGCTTTAAACCAAGTAGAGGAAATAGAAGGTCATACCCACAAAAACAACTTTTACCATACCCTCGAAGTGGTAGATAACATTTGTCCCAATACAGATGATGTTTGGCTACGTTGGTCGGCTTTACTACATGACATTGGGAAAGCACCAACCAAACGCTTCAATAAAAAACAAGGTTGGACGTTTCATGGTCATGAATTTCTTGGCGGAAAAATGGCCAAAAAAATATTCGAACGCCTACACATGCCATTAAACCACAAAATGAAGTTTGTGCAAAAAATGGTAATGATGAGTTCACGTCCCATTGTACTTTCACAAGATTTAGTTACTGATTCTGCTGTACGTCGTTTGGTTTTTGATGCTGGAGAAGATGTAGAGAATTTAATGACGCTTTGCGAAGCGGATATCACTACCAAAAACCCCAATAAATTCAAGAAATACCATAGCAATTTTGAAATTGTTCGCAAGAAAATTGTAGAAGTAGAAGAACGCGATCAGGTACGTAATTTTCAACCACCTATTTCTGGTGAAGAGATTATGGCAATTTTTAACTTGAAACCTTCCCGTGAAATCGGCCTGTTAAAAGAAGCGGTCAAAGAAGCTATTTTAGAAGGCGAAATCCTGAATGAATATCAAGCGGCTTATGACTTTGTATTAAAGCGTGGAGAGAAATTGGGATTGAAGAAAGTTTAAGTAATGTTTCCTCTTCGCAATTTAAAAAATTCTTAATTTTATAAAAATTTAGATTATGAATACAGCTGAATTAAAATCGGAATTGATTGCACAAATTATTGCAACTAATGATCGTATTCTTTTGGATAGAATTAAAGAAATCATAAACTCTTATGAATCCGATTTGTTAGTCAATGAACCAACTTCAACGTATGAAAAAATAGTTTCTGAAAAAATTTATGTTTTTAATGAATGGCAACAAAAGAGAATTGACATTGCTTTAAAACAAGTTGAAAATGGGGAATATATTTCTGATGAAGAAGCTCAAATTGAAATAGAAAAATGGTTCGAGGAACAAGAAAAATAGTTTGGACAAGCTTTGCAAGAGAATCAAGAACTTCCATTTTTCTGTATTGGAATAAAAGAAATAAATCCACCAATTACAGTAAAAAACTTAATATATTATTTCAAGAATCATTACAACAACTTGCAATTTTCCCTGAAAGCTCTATAAAATCTAACAATCAAAATATAAGACTCAAAATCGCAAGTCATTTCGAAATTATCTACTCTGTTTCAGATACTCAAATTTTCATTTTAGACATCTGGGACACCAGACAAAACCCCAAAAACTTCCCAATAAGATAAAAATGAAGAATAACAAATCCGTAATTATTTGGCTCCTATCAGGTTGCTTTTTAGTGTTTATAATGGTTGTAGTGGGTGGCATCACCCGATTGACGAATTCTGGCTTATCAATGACCGATTGGCATCTCGTTACCGACACTTTCCCTCCGCTAACCGAAGCCAAATGGCAAGAAACATTTGAAAAGTACAAACAATTCCCAGAATACCAAAAAATCAATATTCATAACGATTTCACTCTTTCGGATTATAAGTTTATTTATTTCTGGGAATGGTTTCACCGTTTTATCGGGAGAATAATTGGGTTGGTTTTTATCATTCCGTTCTTTTATTTTTTAATTAAGAAAAAAATTGACAAAGCCACTTTAAATAAATGTTTTGTATTGTTGGGAATGGGTGCGCTGCAAGGTTTTTTTGGTTGGTTTATGGTAAAAAGTGGTTTGATTGACAATCCAGATGTAAGCCATTTTCGTCTTTCATTGCATCTTACCTTTGCTTTTTTAACATTTGCCTACACCCTTTGGGTGGCGCTGGATCTGATCTATCCTGAAAAAGGAGAAGTAATTGTTCCGTTAAAAAAAATTGCACGAATCGCATTGGCATTTTTGTTGTTACAAATCATTTATGGAGGTTTCGTTGCGGGCTTAAATGCTGGTTTGATTCACAACCATTGGCCAATGATGAGCGACGGACAATTTATTCACGACAGTGTATTTATTGAGCAAAAGACACTACTATTGAATCTTACCGAAGGAAAAAGTGGTGTTCAATTGGTTCATCGAACATTGGCTTATGTTGTAGTGGGATTGATAGTACTCCTTTATTTTAAAAGCAAAAAATACAACCTTAACTCTCAGCAAAAAAATGGACTAAACGCATTGGTATTAATTGTTTTTCTTCAATTTACTCTAGGTGTTTTCACATTATTGTACAGCGTACCGCTTTGGCTTGGTTTAACCCATCAAATCGTGGCATTCTTTCTCTTAACGGCGATGACATACACTTTGCATCGATTGAGCAAATAGTCTTTTTTAAACAAACAGCAAAAACAATTTAACCATATAAGTGATATAAGTTCATTTAAGTCTAGCTTCATTTGACTCGTATTTATATGTTCTTATATCACTTATATGGTTTCTTTTTTTTGCCCAGATTCCACATTAGAAATCATTGTATTTTTTGATTGTTGCATGTCATACACAATCTTTTATGACTTCTGAAAACCCTGAAAGGGTAAAATGATTATAGAAATAAGAAATTCCATCGCGCAAAAACCCCGAAGAGGGTGGTGTTTTTACATCTGCATGTATGGATTATTCGGATGGAGGTTTTTAATAAAAAAAGGTGAATAATTTCATCCCTTCGGGATTTGCTCGTCGATGTCCTATATTTTCTATAATCTTTACACCCCTTTCGGGGTTTGGACGAGTCATACCAATTGTCTTCTCTAATCTAATAATCCCAAATTTTAGAGGCGGGTAGATTATCTATTGAATTGTGTCTTCGTCATGAAGTCTAATGCAGATTCTAGATTTAAGCCTATTACTCTCCCTTTTTTTAACTTGGGTTTATCTTCCAAATACTCAAAATAGCATTACTTTTGTAGACTGACTATATTGTCACATTTTGTTGTTTTACCTATTAAAATGTCTAAACTTGCTGCTCAGGATAAATTCATTGACTTATCCGATTACGGAAGACCGCTTGCCAAAATACTTGCCTCTAAATTAAAAAATACTCGATTTACTCCCATTCATATTACCTTCCTTTTTGGTATTTCTGGGGTAATTGGAATCTATTGTATTTTGCAAAACCATTACTTTTCAGCCGCTTTTTTCATCATTTTAAAATCGATAATTGATGCTGCCGATGGCGAATTGGCACGCATCAAAAACACGCCTTCTTATACCGGAAGATACCTCGATAGTGTATTTGATATTATTCTGAATTTTTTGATTTTTATGGCTATTTGTTATGTCTCTAAAACTACTTTTGGAATGACTATTTTGGCTTTTATCGGGATACAATTACAAGGCACTTTATACAATTACTACTATGTGATTTTGAGAAACAAATCGGTTGGCGGAGACAAAACCAGTCAGATTTTCGAGAACAAATCTCCTCGAGCTTTACCCGGAGAAAGTCAAAAATGGGTTGATATTTTGTTCCTGATTTACACTGTTGTCTATGGAGCATTTGATAAAATAATTCACACCTTAGACAAAGACGCCTACAAGGTAAAAACATTTCCAAATTGGTTTATGACCTTTCTTTCGGTTTACGGATTGGGTTTTCAATTATTGATTATTGCCGTAATGTTGCCATTACATTACATCGAATTCATCGTACCTTTTTTTATCGCTTACACCATATTTGTTTTTAT
Organism: Flavobacterium sp. ZT3R18; assembly: GCF_007097385.1. Taxonomy (GTDB): domain Bacteria; phylum Bacteroidota; class Bacteroidia; order Flavobacteriales; family Flavobacteriaceae; genus Flavobacterium. The sequence goes on along the minus strand of NZ_VJZS01000004.1, from coordinate 139,857 downwards.
CCTAATTGGCATTAGAAAAACGCTAATCAAGGCTTAAAACCGCTATAACAAAAATCTATACAAAATACTTAACTTTATACAATCCAGCGTTTTGAACGCAATTACCTAAACTTTATTTTCGATATAGTCTTAACCTATCCAATTTTTAAAATCAGACACTTTTTCTCTACTCACAACCACCTCATCTTCTTTGTAAGACGGCAAAATAATCTTCAGTCTTGAGTTGCTGTACATTACGATTTCCTTTATTGCCTTAAGCGGAATAATAAATTTTCTACTGATTCGATAAAAAGCGGCGGTGTCTAATTCTTGCTCCAAAAGCTCCAAAGTACTATCAATCAAATAATTTCTATTATCAAAAGTATGAATATAGGTTCCTTTATTTTCACTAAAAAAACACTCTATTTCATCAGTTGAAATCACTTTAAGGTGCTGCCCTATTTTGACGGTAAACCTTTTTTTGAATGTTTTTTCATAAGGGTTCGAAAGCATTTTTTTGATCTCTTCAAAATCAAACTGCATGGATTCTTTTCCTGCCGTTTTCGGAAACTGCAAACGGTCTTTAAATTTTAAAACTGCCACTTCCAAATCATCTTCATCAATGGGTTTTAGAAGGTAATCAACGCTGTTTAATTTGAATGCGCGCAACGCATATTCATCATAAGCGGTGGTAAAAATAACAGCACTTTTTATCTCTATTTTTTCGAAGATTTCAAAGGACAATCCATCTGATAATTGAATGTCTAAAAAAATTAAATCAGGGTGTTCATTTTTCGAAAACCAATCTATAGATTCTTCTACAGAATGAAGCATCACTCCTACTTGAATATTTATTTTTTCGAGTTTGCGTTGCAATAATCTTGCTGCTGGTTTTTCGTCTTCGATTATTATTGTGGTCATTTTTAAATTGTAGATTTTAGATTTTAGATTTTAGAAAATAGAGAATAGAGGTTGCAGAATTTAGATTCCAGTTTGCATATTACAGATTACTGCTTTCTGAATACTGCTTTCTGAATACTGCTTTCTGAATACTGCTTTCTGCTAACTGAATACTGCCTTTCACTCCCACTTTTGGCTTTTATCCTTATCCATAAATTCTTGGATTTTCCTTTCTTCCCAACGATGTCCAAAAAAGATATCTCTTCCAAAAACAGACATTCCATGAGCCAACAATCCTATTCCCCAAAAAAATGCAACTGAAAGATTCTCCCATTCAAAAAAAGCAGCATCGGCATGCGAGGTATGATTATAGCCAGAAATAATTGAATACCCATTTACAAGCACATAAACCAATGCATGTACATAAAACCCTTTGATTCTTTTTACCCGTTTATAAGCCAATTCATATCTTGCGTCCGGATTGAAATTTTCATCCTGAAAATTTTCAAATAATTGTTTTCTGTATCTTCCCATTTTGTTTCTATTTTATTATTTCCAAGATTTTTTTGTTTGCTCCTCTTTTTCCATAAATTCTTTGATTTTTTTCTCCTCCCAATCTTTACTAAAGAAAGGCATAAAATTAAATACTTTTAAACCATGGAAGAATACTCCCATTCCCCATCCCAATAACGGCCAAAAGAACCATAAATACTCTGGGGATGTAACTAAATTTAATACTATTAAAAAACAGTTTACCGAGATATACGAAATCAAGTTTCCATAAAAACCTTTTATTTCCTCGACTCTTTTTCTCGCTTTATAGTAGCGATCTTCTTCTGTATATTGATTTTCCATGATTATTTCCAAATTTGTTTTTTAGATTCCTTTTCCATTATGCTTTTTATTGTACGCTCTTCCCAATTTTCTCCAAAAAATTGATATGTAATCAATATGTCAATTGCTGATATAAAAAAAACGGTCGACCAAATTGCCAGTACAAAAAAGTTAATATGCTTTAGAGCAAAAAAATTAAATGGTACACCTAAATATTCTTTTAGAATAAAAACCATTACTCCTATTAAATAAATAAAAGCATGAATATAAAATCCTTTTAACTTCTTTACTTTCCTTCTCGCTATCTCAACAAGTTCGTTTTCTTGATATTCTTTTCTATGTATTTCCATGACTATTTCCAAGTTTGTTTGTCGTCTTCTTTATCCAATATTTCTTTTATTTTTCTCTCTTCCCAATCGGTTCCATAACCAAATACCTTAAAAGCATGCATCGTTAACCCGAATCCCCAACCTGCTGTTGAGAACCAAAACCAATGAAATTTTGGCATATAAGTGAGATTAACAAAAATTAAAATTGGTATCACACAACAATAGGAGATTAAGTTCCCATAAAATCCTTTGAGTTGCTCTACTCTCTTTTTTGCTCTGTAATAGGCATTATTTTCACTGTAATTTGAAGTTGTTTCCATAACACTAATTTGTTTGGTCAAAATAGGTATCTTAACAGTAAACGTTTGTTCATTTTGCTCTATCAATACCTTTCTGTTGGTAATAATGGAGTAGCGATCGACTATATTTTGCAACCCTACGCCTTGACGGCTTTGCAACACTTCTTTCTTTTGATAATCATTTTGAATGACCAAATAATCTCCTTCAATAAATATCCGAATGTGCAACGGTCTTTGTTCGCTAACCACATTGTGCTTTACTGTATTCTCTAATAACAGCTGCAACGAAAGCGGTACTACTTTGGCCTCTGGATTTATTGCTGTTTCCGGCAATTCGTAAAACAAACTATTTTCGAAACGCATTTTCAACAGATTCATATACGTTTTGGCAAAAGACAACTCTTCGGCAACCGAAACCAATTCTTTGTCTTTTTGTTCCAAAACATACCGATAAATTTTGGACAAAGAAGTGGTAAACCGTTGCGCATTTTCTGGATTTTCCTCTATCAATGAACTCAACACATTCAAACTATTGAAGAGAAAATGCGGATCAATTTGATTTTTTAAGGTTTCAAACTTTGCATTGGCAGTTCCCGCGATGATTCTTTGCTGGGTTACTTCGGTTTTTGAGGCTTGCTTCCAATTCAGCATAAAACTACGAGCATGCATAAAAACCGAAACTCCCAAAGTAAGAATAATATAAAACAAATGAGTCCACAACATACCTGCCCCAAAAAATTTCGAAGCGTCCATTTTCCCAAAAACCACAAAAATTAGATAATTAATCCCCAAAACAACTGGAACGGTATACAAAACTGTGGTAATTATTCCAAAATATACTCTCAAATTGGTTTGTTCCAGCCAATCCCATTTTTTATCTAAAACAGAATTGATAAAACTTATTCCAAAACCAATTCCAAAAGAATAAATCAGACTTGACACTAACGCCTTTAAGAAATTTTCTATCTCAAAACTCCCCTGAATAAAAGTAAAAACTAATGTAAAAATCAAAGCAATTTTAAAGTAACGCATCGCAGCTTTTCTCAATTCATTAAATGTATATATCCTTTGATTTTCCATTTGTTTTTTCATCTATTTTATTTACAATTTTTCTGAGTTTCCAGCGCTCTGTCCAATCCCCATTTTGGAGAGAAAGGCGTTTCGGGTTTAAAAGTAGCAAAAAGTCCAATAGATTTATCAACTTCTTGACATAAAGGTTTAGTATCAACTCCTGTCCATTTCGCACCCTGTATTTGAAAATCCGCTTTTCCGAAGACTGCTCTTGGATTTTCTGGCGATAATGCTTCGGCTTTGGCATACATTTCCATGGTTTTACCCGAATATTTCATGCTGTTCGTCATCGGATCTACAACAATCCAAGCGGTGTAAATCATGGCTTGCATTACATACAACTCGGCATTATTTTGATCTTTTATCATTTCTGCATCTAAGGCATTCTGGGCTTTGGTCAGCAAAGCATTTACTTGAGTTTTATCCTGAGTTCCAAAAGAAGTGGTGGTATTAACCAGTGCTACATAATAATTAGGCAACCAACTGGTTTTATCTGCCGACGCTATTCTTTCGAACATTGCCGATGCTTCTGTGCTTTTTCCTTCCTTCCAAAGTTTAAAGGCACTGCCCATTCCTTGTTCAAACTGTCCTTGAGCTGAACTTATTACAGCTACGAATAATGCGATACTGGTGATAATCTTTTTCATTTTAATTAAATTTAGATAGTTAATGTTATTTTTAGAACTTTATCTCTATTATTTGATTTTTTTCTATGTCGAATTTGGCATCTTTATATTTTGGAGGCCCCATAAATCCTTTGGCATTATTAGAACAAGCAACATCTTCGGAGGGAATTCCCATTACGTTTTTATCCAATTTCCCATTGTTGTTTTCATCCTGGTAGACTGAAATGGCATACTCTCCTTTTGGAATACCTTCAAAAGTAACCTTGGCTCCGTTCTCTTTAATTTCAGAACGAATACTTTTGTAAATTGATTTTAGAAACGTTCCTTCCGAGTTGTACAAACCTACTTTCAGAACTCCAGTGTTATTCTTTAAACCTGAAACAGAAACGGTAAGATTGACATTTTGAGCAGACATTAGACTACAAACAAAAAATGCAATTGTGGTAATAATTTTTAACATAGTGGTTGATTTTTAGTTGTTATTAATTTTAAAAATTGAAATTGCTATTGAAATTGTTATCGATTTATTTCTTGAACAAATTTATATTGATTGTAAGGCTTTTAAAATTTAATGATACCGAACTGTCAATTTTTATGGATGAATTGTTGTTGCAGGAAAGACGTTGCGTGTAGAGACGTTGCATCAAAGATGTTGCGGGAAAGACGTTGCAGTGCAACGTCTCTACGCACAATCGATTTACAAATTCTTTAATTGATTGTCATTTTTATTTTTGCTGATAGTCCAAAAGAAACCTACAAAGAAGAACCGATCCGCAGCTGGTTTGATGGCGCTTCGCCTGTATTCTCCATTGGTATCAGGTTTAACGGCATAGTTGTATCCATGAATATTATTGGCTCCTAAAACATTCGAAACTGAGAAGTACAAAATCTTTTGAGTAGTCAGTAAATACGCCCAGTTGAAGCTCAAATCGTTATATGATTTTGTTTTTCCGTTCATGAATTGAGTTTCATTTGGGTTGTTATAAGGTCTTCCTGTACTAAAGGAATTGGTAAAACCTATTTGAGATTTCCAGTCCATAATCCAATATTTAGTTACTATTGACAAACTATTGTTGGGAACAAAGTTGGGAGTTACCTGAGTTGGATAATTTTTATACAAGCGTTCTGTATCAATATAAGAATACGAAATCCAGTATTCTAAATTCTTAATGGTTTTTCCGTCTCTCCAAAACAAATCCAATCCTTTGGCGTATCCTTTTCCATCATTGGTAAAAACCGAATTATAGGCAATTGTAGGGCTATCAAATCGAACTAGATTGCTGTAATCTTTATAGTATGCTTCGGCTCTAAATGTTTGTCCTTCTCTGTGGTATTGATAATTCAAGATAAAGTGAGAAGCTTTTTCGCTTTCAAATTGATTGTTTTTAGAAAACTTGATATATTCTACGCTTGGTGTTTGGGAAAAGTCGCCATAAGCAAAGGACAATTGACTGGATTTTGCCATTTTGTAGGCAAATGAAATTCTTGGAGACACAAAATTATCATTTGTCAAACTATTGGTGGAGGCCCGCACTCCTACTTTGGCGGCAAGCTTTTTTGAGAAGAAAATATCGGCTTCTGTATATAATGCTCCAATGGTGTTATCATAGCCATAATCAAACGTATTTCCTGCATTTCGAGTAAAATTTTCATCATATTTAGTGATAAAATAATCGGTACCAAAGGACAATTTAAAACGATTGGAGACGTTTTTTGTCAATTTCAGCTTCATATTGGCAGCTTTTTCTGCATTCTCTAATTTATCCAAATCAATACCCGTTTTCCCTTGATTATAGCCATAACTCAAACCAGCAGTAATGTTCCAATTTTCTCCAAAACCACCCACATAAGAGGAATTAAAATAGAGATTATCATTTTTAGAATCAACCGTAATTTTATCAATCGAGTTGATGTTGTCCTGCTTAATCACAAATTGGGTAGCGTCAAAAGCAGCATAGATCTTAAAAATCCCTTTTTCAAAATTGTATCGATATACCATTTCGCCAGACAAAGACTGAGGCGCACTTTTCCATTCTACATCTTGCGGAACAAGGGCTTGATAGGGCGATAAATTGATATACGAAGTATTGATACTAAAAGAACTTTTGTTCCATTTTTGGGTATTCCCAAGGCCAACACCTACGGTCATCAACGAAATATCCGTTTTGCTCTGATCGGGTTCGTCTATCGTATTCAAAAGCAACACACTAGACAGCGCCTCTCCATATTCGGCAGAATACCCGCCTGTAGAAAAGGAAATTCCGCTAAAAAGAAAAGGAGAAAAACGGCTTCGTGTAGGCAAATTATTCGGCGATGCTCCGTAAGGTTGTGGTACTCGAATTCCGTCTACGTAGGTTTGGGTTTCATTGGCTTCGCCACCACGAACAAACAATCTCCCATCGTCGCCTACCTTTTGCGTGCCTGGTAGCGTTTGCAAGGCAGCCACAATATTTCCTGCTGAACCCGCTGTGGTTACAATATCCAAAGGCTTTAGTACCGATACTCGAGCTTTGCTACCAGAATCAAGAGAACCTGCAGTGATCACAACCGCATCTAGCGCATTGACATTATCTTTGAGTTTGATGGTTTGATTTTGAAAATGAGCCACATCGATCATCGTATTTGAAGTTTCGTAAATCAAGAAACTAACTACCAGATTTTGATTGCCAGTGGTAGTGGTGGTAAAAGAAAAAATTCCGTTTTCGGCGCTCGAAGCACCATCGTAGCTTCCTTCAATATAAACATTGGCGCCTACAACTGGAACTCCTTTTTGATTGATAATTCTACCCGAAATAGTAGCTTGCGAAAAAAGCGTTAAACTAAATAAAGAAACGAATGCTAAAATAATGGTTTTCATAAATATTGGTTTTGATGAGACAAATGTCATTCAGAAAAAAAAGGAATTGAAATTGTTCTGACTCAATTGCGGAAAATTAGGGATGAACCGTTTTTATGTTTTCATGAAGCATCAAATAAATCCCGTAGAATTCGTAATTTTGATGTATTGAAAACGCTTAATTCTATAATAAACATCATTTATAACTTATATTCCTTTAAACAGATAATAAAACACCGCTGTAAAAAGATTTACCATGTAAGAAATATAAAAACATATAAGTCAATGTTTTTTTTACATCCTAATTAAATGACCTTATATTTCTTATATTGTTAAAATTAAATACTGTTTATTTTAGAATATAACCCTCGAAAACAAAACACAATGAAATTTTAAACAAGAACCTTAAACTAAAAAAAATGCCACACATTTTAGCAACACTCAAAAATGTTCCTTTTGAAACCATCAAAGGAGTTTTAGAAAATGATAAGGCTTTTCATGCTTCAGAAGAAATGTATCTGGAGCACATTTGGCAAAATGTCGATGATGAAAATGAAGTACTGTTTCTTTTCAGAATAAATTCTATAGCGAATACAAAAAAACTAATTCAGAAGCTACATTCTAGCGCTTTATCACAAAATCCAAATGCTAATTTACCAACGATGATCTACTTACAATGATTTATCTAATTAATATCATTATTTTCAACTGGATAAAAAATTCGAAAAATGCTATAATTTTTTGGATACATGAATATAAGAAATATTACACAGTTAGCTTGCTCTTTTTATCATTACTATCATTTTCCCAAAGAATTGACAATACAGCATCTTTCAGGAAAATAAAAAGCGATCATTATTTTCGTTATCATTATGACAACGACTTTTTCGCTAATACCGATTATTACTATACCCAAGGCCACAATCTTGAATTAGTAAGTCCAAAACTGTTTAAAAACCCAATAAATAAATTATTTGTAAAATTAAAAAACAGCGAACAAAAATATGGGTTGTCAATTGAACAAATAGGCTTTACGCCAACAAGTCTCAAATTAGATGAAATTCTTTACGATGATAGACCTTTTGCAGCTGCCGCAATGCTAAAATCATTTTTAGTTTCGACTGATACCATTCATAAAACTACACTTTCTTCAATTCTAACTATTGGAATTATTGGTCCCTATGCTTTAGGTAAAGAAATACAAACTGAAATTCACGAATGGATTAACCGTGGAGTTCCTTATGGTTGGCAATACCAAATTAAAAATGATTTGATACTGAATTATGAAATTTCACACGAGAAACAATTGTATCGACTCAACAATTTATTTGCATTAAATTCTAACGCAAAACTTCGATTAGGAACAATGAACACAAATATCTCTGGAGGATTAACAACAACTTTTGGAAAAATCAACTCCCCTTTCATTTCTTTAAAAAATAATAATAATTTTCAAATCTATGGTTATTGGCAGGGCTTAGTTACCGCTGTTGGATATGATGCTAGTTTACAAGGTGGTCTTTTTAATCAAAAAAGTCCTTATGTTATTACTGATCAGAATATGGAAAGATTTACTTTTCAAAAAAATTTCGGGATAGTTTTACATCACAAAAAGCTTTACCTTGAATATTATCGATCCTGGCTTTCGAAAGAATTCGAAACAGGAGGAACACATAGTTGGGGCGGATTTAGAATTGGATTCACACTTTAATTATCAATACTTTTTCAAATACAAAAAGTACATTCTAAAACTAGATTCTGTTATCTTAACACTAAATCCAGATGCTTATTTACCCAATATGACCTACCTGCAATGAATGCGATAAAATCTTTTCAACAAATCCCAATTCCTAAATCTGAAATCTAAAATTAAACTTTACATTTGCTCTTTCAATAAAAACAAAGATTATGGTTTATAAATTCAGAGTTATTCTAGATGCCGAAGAAGACATTTTTAGAGACATAGCAATACTTGCTGAAGACACTTTAGAAGATTTACACAATGCTATTTTCAATTCATTTGGTTTTGACGGAATGGAAGTAGCTTCTTTCTACACCTGTGATGAAACCTGGAATCAAGAAGATGAGATTTCTATGTTTGACACAGGAGATATTCAAGGAGAACAAAAAATCATGAGTGATTATCAATTATCTGATATATTAGATGAGCAAAACACCAAGATCATTTATGTTTATGACTTCCTAAACATGTGGACTTTCCTTGTAGAATTGGCTGCTGTTGAAGAACGAGTTGCTGGTGAGATGTATCCTGCAACCCTATTTTCGCACGGAGAAATGCCAGACGAAGCGATGGAGAAAAACTTTGAAGCCGATATGCATGACGACATTTATGGCGAATTTGAAGACGATTTAGACGAAGACGACTTAGATATGTTTGAAGGAGACGACAGTTTTGAAGACTATGGACAAGAAGATAATTGGAACTAAAAACAAGAAAATAAAAAATAGAGAAGAGAGAATAGATAATAGAAAATAGACTGAAGATTATATGTAAAAGAAATAAGTTACAAAGACAGAGACTCTTTATTCTTTGCTCTTTATTCTTTGCTCTTTATTCTCTCTTCTTTATTCTAAAAAACAAAATATGATAAACCTTTATAATACTCACATCGAAACCCTATCCATCCACCGTGTGGGGAACATCAGTCGCAACGAACCGCTTTTTTTATCGGAAGAACCCTTTAAATTAAACGATGAGATTGTGCCTTTGATGAAAGAATTTTTCTTCAAGTCATTTAAAGAAAAAGAAGAAAACTACTTTCAGTTTGCACACGAAGTAGATCTAGACTACAATGACATGTTTAAATTTGCGACGGAAATTTTTGACAATCCAAATTGTTTGCATGATGCTTCCAAAAAGATTACCAAACACCTTTTTGAGCAATCCAATCATCCGCATATTAAGAACGGAGAGGTTTATGTAACCTATTTGACCAATGTAAGTATTGACAACAATGTAGTTGATGCCATTGGTATTTTCAAAAGTGAGATTCAATCCGATTTTTTACAATTTGAAGAAAAAGGGACCCAACTGGAAATGATCTTGCAACATGGAGTAAGTTTAAACAAACTAGACAAAGGTTGCTTGATTTTTAATTATAAAAAAGAAGAAGGATACAAAATTTTATCGGTAGACAGTAATCGTTATGATGCAAGATATTGGTTAGAGCATTTCCTATCGGTTGATGCTTTTGAGGATGAAAATTTCATTACCAAAAAGTACTTGAAATTCTGTCAAAACTTTGCCAAAGATGTTGTTTTCCCAGCCGAAGACAAAAAAGAAGAGGTAATGTTTATGAACCGTTCTGTAAATTATTTTGCAAAAAACGATCAATTTGAAGAAACCAATTTCTTGAATGAAGTACTGGACAATCCAGATTTGATTCCAGAATTTAAAAATTATAAAGTTGACAAAGGCGAGAAATACAGCATAGAAGATGTAACTTCATTCCCTATTGCCAATGCAGCAGTAAGCGATGCTCGAAAATCGATAAAAAACGTAATCAATCTAGACACACACATTCAAATCAAAATGGATTTCATCAATCCAGAAAGTGCTGAAAAATTTGTAGAAAAAGGTTGGGACGAAGAAAAACAAATGTATTATTATTTGGTTTACTTTAATAAAGAAGAGAAAAGTTAGTGTTTGGTTCCCGATAATTATCCTGTCGTTTGGACACAAGTACAAAAAATAAACACGAATTTCACGAATTCGCACGAATTTTGAAGGCTAACTTAGTTTGTGGAATTAATTTCACAAACTAATTCGTGACAATTCGTGAAATTCGTGTTTGAAATTAAAGTATAATAGATCTGTCCACACGATAAGATAATTATCGGGACAGTTTTGAATGTTTAGTTCAAATTGGATTACAACAAAAACAAACAATATTTCAATCCCCAATTGCTTAGGCAGTTGGGGATTTTTTTTGCAAAAAATTAAGAACTTAAATCAGAAGCAATATTTCAGTCAGATTTTATTTATTTTTAATTGCAAAAAGTGCATTTCATCGGATTTATTTGAATAACAAATCATTTTAGTATATGTTTGCCAAAACCTATAAATACCACACAATGAACTTTTTAGAAATCATATCGAAATTTGTCGGCAAAAAAGTAGTTTGCTCTGTTTTTGGCCATAAAATAGTGACCGTTAGAAATGTAACCAATCATTTTAAAGAATACGAATGTACCTGTTGTAAAATAGAATTAACAAATGATTTACAAGACAGAAAAACATTTCTTACTCCAGAACTGAAAGAAATAAACGAAACGTTATTAAAGCATTTTAACAGAAGAATGCTTTCGTTATAATTTCTCTATCAAAAAATATAGAATCACAACGCTGTTTAGTAATTTCCAGTACTAACAATGCCTAACTATGTGCAATTAAACGCCAAATAAGTTGGTGTTTTTGAAATTTCGGGTGATAAATTCAAAAGCGGCACTCATGATGTCTCCCATCGATTTAGCTTTTTTAAAATTCAAATCATGGGTATAATTATAAAGCTCTTTCTTTAATTGCGCCACGTGTGCCTCTGTCGAAATAGTATCACTACGCATAATTCTCATTAATCGCTTTATTCTATTTTCTGCCGAAATAATTCTTTTTGCCAATACCGCACGTTCTTCATGTTTGTATTGATCAATAGAACTGCTTTCTAATTTTTCTTTGACCAATTTTACCATTGGATAATTCTCTTTGAAAAACTGAGGACGATAGACTTTTAAATTCCCCTCATAACATTGTTGGTCAAAATCAATGGCACGAATCCTGAATACCACTTGGTCAAAATCATGAATCGGAATAATAACATAATTGTAAGCACGCATATCTCCTAATAACCGAATCATGCTTCGCTCATTAAACTTTACAAATTCTTTTGCAATTTGAGATTTTTCGGTTTCATTACACATTTGCAAATGACTTTTGATAAAAACGTCACCTGCAATCCCCATAATATGTTCTTCGATTAAAGTGTCTTGGTACACCAAAAAGTTGATCTTATCGGGCGATAAAATATGCTCCAATTCTAATCCGTAAACACGGGAAGCATCTGCTTTTTTTACATAAAAATGAGTGTAGTTATCATTGAGAATGTTTCTAACTTTTATTCGAAAAGGCTGAGAATTCCCAAAAGTACAAAAATCAATAGAGTCAATATTCAGGTACTTAATAATTCCAACATTACCATCAGAATGCAAAAGCGAATAGATTTTTTTCAGCGTTAAATCAATTTCGATTCTTTCATACTCATTAAAATACACCCGAATCCAGAGTGTGTCGTGATCATTTTTGTCAAATACACTTATAGATCCCGAAAAACGCAATAGATCATCATAAACAATAGGTACTCTAGATATACGATCATAACGTCCTAAATAATCCAATAGATCTGAATTTATGGGATAGGTAGGTTTTTTAAAAAGCATTAATGGCTCACTCATTGGGATTGCTGTGTATTTGACACAAATTTACACTAAAATATTTTTTTACAGTAACAAAACCATGTCTTGTTCGTCCTATAGAAACCGCCATGAAGAAATTTTCTTCCTATAAAATGAAAAGCGGTTCCTGACAACCATAATTTAAATACTTTTTCGGAAGAAAATTAAAACAATCTAATTTGGAAACAATACTTTCAATACATAACCTCAACAAACGTTATGGCAGCTTACAAGCCTTAAAAAATGTTTCACTAGAAATAAAAAAAGGAAATGTTTACGGAATACTAGGTCCCAATGGGAGCGGAAAATCTACTACTTTAGGTATTGTTCTTAATGTGGTCAACAAAACTTCTGGCGAATACAGTTGGTTTGGCGGTAAACTGCAAACACACGAAGCCTTAAAAAAAGTGGGAGCCATTATCGAAAGGCCCAACTTTTACCCGTATATGACGGCTGAGGAAAACCTGAAATTAGTTTGCAAAATAAAAAATATCGACTATTCTAAAATTACGGAGAAGTTAGAACTCGTTGGTTTGAATGATCGAAAAAACAGCAAATTCAGCACTTTTTCTTTAGGAATGAAACAACGTCTAGCTATTGCCTCTGCCCTATTGAATGATCCTGAGATTTTAATACTTGATGAACCCACCAATGGATTAGACCCACAGGGAATTCATCAAATACGGGATATCATAAAACAAATAGCCGCAAAAGGAACCACTATATTATTGGCGTCCCATTTACTGGACGAAGTAGAAAAAGTCTGTTCACACGTTTTGGTTTTAAGAAAAGGCCAAGTGCTATACTCTGGTTTGGTCGATGGTATTTCTGCCAATGAAGGATACTTTGAGTTAAAAGCTGACGATACCGAATCTTTAATCCATGTTTTGAATACACATCCCGCTATTGAAAAAACAAAAATCACAGACGGCAAAGTTTTGGTGTATTTAAAAACAAAATTAGAGTCAAAGGATTTGAATCAGTTCTTGTTTTCGAATAACGTTTGTCTAAGCCATTTGGTAAAACGTAAAAACAGCCTGGAAGAACAGTTTTTGGAATTAACCAGAAAGCAATAGCAATGGCAAAATTCAATGGCAATTTCAATGACAATGTTAAATCTAAAATCTGTCCCGATAGCTATCGGGACTAAAATCTAAAATTAAAACATGAAACGATTACTCTCTATAGAATTACAAAAAATATGGTTAAACAAAGCCAGTCGTGTACTGACATTGACCTACTTTATATTACTTTCTTTTATTGCTTTGATAGCCTCTATCAATTTTAACATTGGTGCTATTAAATTTCAAGTTGCCGAAATGGGAATTTTTAATTTCCCTTATATCTGGCACTTCAACACCTATATTGCTGCCATATTAAAACTATTTTTAGCCATCGTTATCGTCTCTATGATGGCAAATGAATATAGTTATGGGACTTTAAAACAAAACCTAATCGACGGATTGAGCAAGAAAGAATTCATTCTCTCAAAATTTGTAACTATAGTGTTGTTTTCAGTATGCTCCACCGTTTTTGTCTTTATAATGACTTTAATTTTGGGTTATAGCTTTTCATCTTATACTGAACTGAGTATTGTTTTTACTGATCTGGAATATCTTTTGGCCTTTTTTGTAAAATTGGTTGGATTTTTCTCTTTCTGTTTGTTCTTGGGAATATTGGTAAAACGTTCTGCTTTTGCATTGGGTTTTTTACTAGTTTGGAACATAATTGAAGGCATTGCAAAAGGAATTTTGAACTTTAGTGTTTTTCCCGAAGGTAAAACTGCAAGTTACATCACACAGCTTTTCCCCTTAGAAGCGATGTCTAACTTAATCGCCGAGCCATTAACAAGGACCTCTATTGTTAAATCAATTGGCACCCAAATGGGCGTAGAAAATTTAAAAGATTACAGCGTCCCTTTTTCGGCTGTAGTAATTGTTTTATGTTGGACTGTTATCTTTCTATTCCTATCGTATAGAATATTAAAAAATAGAGATTTGTAGTATCTTTGTACGCTATGAATGGTTTGAAAAATATTTTAATTCTATTACTCTACTGCTATTCTACTGTTGCAACGGCTCAGTATATTACAGTAGATGACACCAGAACAGCTCAACAACTGATCCAGAATGTTTTGGTAAACAGTAGTTGTGCCAATGTGTCCAGTTTTAATGCCCGTGGGAATAACGCTATTCCTGTAGAAAATAGTTATGCGTATTTTAATTCTGGCGGTAGTAATTTTCCTTTTTCAGAAGGAGTACTTTTAAGCACATCGCCTAGTAAAAATGCCATAGGTCCTTATGTAAGTAATCGCGGAGGTGGAGGTAGCGCTTGGCTTGGAGATGCTGATCTTGATCAGACCTTAGGCATTAATAGTGTAAATGCAACTGTATTAGAGTTTGATTTTGTACCGCTGACCAATTACATCAGTTTCAATTATGTTTTTGCATCGAATGAATATCAATCTTATTTTCCTTGTGCCTTCTCGGATGGTTTTGCTTTTTTGATTAAAGAAAAAGGAAGTGTCAGCAATTATAAGAACATTGCCGTTCTTCCCGGAACCACCACTCCAGTTTCTTCTGAAAATGTTCACTCAATTACAAATACCGTTGTAGATGCTAATGGAATAAGTCATCCCGGTTGCCCTGCCATAAACGAATCTTATTTTAATGGGTTCAACACCGCGGCTAGCCCCATTAATTATAGTGGACAAACGATTAAACTGAATGCTCAAACGGATGTAATAGCCGGAAAGACCTACCATATAAAGCTAGTAATTGCCGATGATAAAGAAGAATATTATGACTCAGCCGTTTTTCTCGAAGCAGGAAGTTTTGCTGCTAAAATAGATTTAGGTCCAGATCGTTCATCCACCACCAGCAATCCTTTATGTTTTGGCCAAAGCTTTACTATTGATACCAAACTTCTGGCAAGTTATAAATACGAATGGTACAAAAATGGCATATTAATTTCATCAGCCACAAATCCATCTTATACCGTTACCGAAGCTGGAACCTATAAAGTAAAAGTCACTTTATCTCCATCGACCTGTAGTGCCGAAGATGAGATAAAAATAGAATACACCCCTCAAATTATTTTAAGCAACACTGTTCTTGCCCAATGTGATGATGATGGAGACGGAATTTCAATATTTGATTTAACAAAAGCAGATCCTATTATAAGAAACAACGACCCAAAGCTAGTCAAGGTCGTTTATTTTAATTCTTTAGCGGAAGCTCAAGCCGAAATGAATCCCATTTCAAACCCTAGCACCTACCGTAATACAGCACCCAATCAGGTTTTGTACGCCAGAGTAGCTAATGCTTTTGGCTGCGTTGATTATGCTACGTTAAAATTAATTATTTCAAACAATTCCATCGCAACCCAAACGCCAATTGAGAGTTGTGATCTTGATGCACTACAAGATGGTTTGACACAATTTAATTTGAATGCCAAAATAACACCTCAAGTAATCAACGGATTGACTACCGGATTGACCGTTGAGTATTATCTCAATCAAACCGATGCCATCGCTCAAAAAAACCAATTACCCAATCTCTTTACCAATACGATCCCAAATCAACAAATAATTTATGCCCGAATTGTTAATGGTGCTGATTGTTTTAGAATAACGCCAGAAACGCTTGTGATACATACCTTTGATCCTTCTAATTTTCAAGACGAAACCTTTATTTTATGCAATGGATCTAATACAAACTTAACAGTTGCTTCTGGTTTTTCGAGTTATTTATGGAGTAATGGATCTACAGCAAATACAACAAACATTAGTACTCCAGGAGAATATACGGTAACAGTAAGTAATACAAATGGCTGTAAAAAAACAAAAAAATTCATTATCAAAGCTTCAGGAATCGGATTAATTACAAACGCAACGGTTACTGATTTTTCCGGCACAGAAAACTCCGTTTTAATTTCTTATTCTGGTGATGGTGATTATGAATTTTCATTAGACGACAATTTTTACCAAGACAATCCTTTGTTTACTGGTGTAAATGCTGGAATTTACAGCGCAACCGTTCGAGACAAAAATGGCTGTGGTATTTCAATACCTTACAAAGTCTATGTACTTGATTACCCTCGTTTTTTCACTCCAAACAATGATGGCTATAATGACACTTGGAAAATAAAAAATCTAGATCTTTTACCAAAATCTACAATCGCCATACTGGATCGTTATGGGAAATTATTACAACAATTTAGCTCTAACAGCATAGGGTGGAGTGGTACTTATAACGGAAAAGAATTACCCGCAGATGATTATTGGTTTATCATCACATTTGAAGACGAAAAAATCATTAAAGGCCATTTTTCGTTAAAAAGGTAGCTTTATTTTGCTATTTTTATCAAATGAAAAAAGCTTTACTCTATATTTTTACTTTTTTATCGATTAGTTGTTTTGCCCAATTTAGTAAAACCCATTATATACCACCACTAATTTCAGCAAATGGATTAGTCGAAGACCAATATTTATACATCTCGACACCAAGCACAAAAAATGTAAATTTTAAAATCATAACTATTGGCGGAGCTGTAATCAATGCAACTGTTAATAGCACAAGTCCTTATAGATATGACATTGGCTCTGGAGATAACACCCAATTATTCACTCCAAATACAAACATCGGCATTGTAAAAAACAAAGGATACATCATAGAGGCAGAAGATTTAATTTATGTAAGCGCCAGAGTCAATGCGGGAATAAATAATAATGGAGGGTATAATCACGCCGGAGGATTAGTTTCTAAAGGAAATAGTGCATTAGGTACTGTATTTAGACTAGGTGCCATGTTGAATCCGCTTTTTGACCCTACTTTATTAAACTTCGCATCGATATTATCTACCGAGAACGGAACAAAAATAACCATTTCTAATATTCCAAACGGGACAATACTCACAAACGGAACCGTTATAACTGGACCAATAACCATTACTTTAAACAAAAATGAAAGCTATGTTTTGGCATTAGAGAACTACAACAACATACAAACAAGCTCTAATAGTTCAAAAATAATTGGGGCATTAGTCGCATCCGATAAACCTGTAGTTGTAAATTCAGGTTCTTTTGGAGGAAGCAACAGTACAGTCATGGAGCCAAATCAAAATGGTGTCATGACACCTCCTGGGAGAGATGTAGGTTTTGACCAAATTGTTTCCTTAGAAAAGACAGGAAAAGAGTATATTTTTGTAAAAGGAATTGGAACAGATGAATTAGAGCGTGTACTATTAGTTGCCCATTCAAACCAAACCCAAGTTTTTCTTAATGGAAATTCTATTCCCGTTACAACACTTAATAAAGGAGAATACATTGCCTTGGATGGAGCTCACTTCATAGATGGAAATTTATATGTAACGACAAGCCAAAATGTATTTGCCTATCAAAGTATTGCAGGATCTGCTACGCCTGCCAATCAAAACTTATTTTTTGTCCCACCCATAAATTGTTCTACCCCCAACACAGTAGATAATATTCCTATGATCCAATCCATTGGAAACACAGAATTCAATGGTGTTTTAAATATTGTAACCGAAAATGGAGCAACTGTAATGCTAAATAGTGTACCTATTACAACTCCCCCCATTCCTATTGTAGGGAATTTAACTTTTGTACGATACACCATATACAATTTATCCGGAAATATAGCCGTAAAATCAAGTAAACAAGTGTATGTATCTTATTTTGGAACTAATGGTTTTGCAACCTATGGCGGTTATTATTCTGGTTTTGATCTAAAACCTGAAATTGTATCCGATAAAATCGCTATTGCTAATTCCGCTTGTATTCCGAATGTTGTTTTAAAAATCAATACATTATCCTCCTATGATATTTTTCAATGGTACAAAGATAATATCGCAATTCCATTGGCTACAAATAATAGCTATACACCTACTCAACCTGGTTTTTATCAGGTAAAAGGTAGTATTTCGAACTGTTTAAGCAATATTTTTTCGGATAAAATTCCGGTGAGTGAATGTCCAACCAACTATGATAATGATTTAGTCGATGACAATATTGATATTGATTATGACAACGACGGAATAGTAAACTGCTCAGAATCCTATGGTAATCTGGACATCAACAGTTCCAATCCTAATTCAGGAATAGTTGCTATAGGTTCTTCCTATTCCAATACTTTTTCCGGTGCAGTAACAAATTCTACTCCTGCTGCTCCAATTCCCTTTGTTGGAAAAACTGATGGTAGTTTTGTCACAGAAGTGCTGGCAGGAAAAGGTTTTTATACTGCTTATACTTTGAATTTTACCACCCCCATCAATATAAGTTTAGAATATCCAACTACTGCGATTGCAACCGATTTAATCAACAGTAATACTGAATATATTATAAATTCAGATATAGACAAAACCATTACCGTTTTAAACCCAACCGATCAACTATTAATCGACACTAATTATGACGGAATATACGAAAGTGGTGTTACTCAATTTTCATCTTTCGAAATTCGATTTAGGCTCAACGGAAGCGTTCCTCTCCCAGCAGGAACTGGTACCTTCAAATTTCAGTCGTATCAAACAAAATCTTTCAAAATTACCCATAAAAATCTCTCGGACAGCGACGGAAACAAATCTACTTTTAAACTCATAGCTACTTGTGTTCGAAAAGATACTGATGGAGATGGAACACCCGATCAATTGGATCTAGACAGTGACAATGATGGAATTCCAGACGCCGTTGAAAGCCAAAAAGTACCCAAAGCATTATCGAATACCGATACCAATTTAAATGGATTGGATGAAATTTTCGAACCCCTAACAAACCCAATCGATTCTGATAGTGACACCGTTCCCGACTATCTTGATTTAGACAGTGACAATGACGGAATTTACGATTTGGTCGAGTCTGGTAGCCCAGCTTTAGACAATAATAAAAACGGAATAATTGATGGAACTGCCTTTGGTTCAAACGGACTAGCCGATGCATTAGAAACAACCGCTGACAACGGAACTTTAAACTACAGCGTTTCAGACACCGATGCCGATGGAATAAAAAACCACACTGAACTGGATAGTGATAATGATTTGTGCAATGATGTTATTGAAGCCGGATTTACTGACCCTAACTTTGACGGTCAACTAGGAAACAGTCCCGTTGCAGTAAACTCTAATGGAATAGTAACGAGCACTAACGGTTACACTACTCCAAACAACAACTATATCATTTCCAACCCAATACTTATAACCAAACAACCCAAAAATCAATCCATTTGCGAATTGCAAAATGCCATTTTTAGTATTGATTCAAATGCTGATAGTTTTCAATGGCAACTGTCTACCGATAGTGGTAATACTTGGAATGCAGTAGCAAACAACGCTATTTACACCGGAACCAAAACGACTTCATTATTGATTACAAAAATCAGTACAACCATGAATGCGTATCAATACCGTGTCGTTTTAAACAAAATTAATAACAGCTGCGGATTAACCTCTTCGGCTGCAACGTTGACAATTCTTGCTTTGCCCGCTCTAAGCACTCCAATTACCATCGTGCAATGTGATAATGATACCGATGGGATTTCCAACTTTAATATAACCGAGAAAAACAGTTTTATCTCTACCAATTACACCAACGAAACTTTTACGTATTACACCTCTTCGGCAGGAGCGAACACAAAAGATACTGCCGTACTTATTTCAAACCCTATTGCTTTTGCAAGCGCCAACAAGAATATTTGGACAAGAGTCGAAAATGCAAATGGCTGTTTTAGTGTGGCACAATTGGATCTCATCATTTCGAATACCCAAATCAATCCTACTTTCAAAAGAAATTTTGAAAGTTGTGATGATTATATAGATGCTGTAAATGACGATAAAGATGGTATTACCGCTTTCAATTTTGCTAGCGTCATTACTGATATTCAAGCATTACTTCCCACCCCAAACTCTATCTATTCCATAAAATTCTACCCCACCGAAGCCGATGCTTTAGCCGAAACCAATGCTATTCTTAATCCTTCCAGCTATAGAAACACAACTCCCAATCAACAACAAATTTGGGTTAGAATAGAAAATAATCTCGACAATTCTTGCTTTGGTCTGGGAGCTTTCGTCTCGCTTCAAGTAAATCCCACTCCAAATATAGACACCAACAACAGTCATGCCAGCGATCAAATGGTCTGCTTAAATTTGCCTAGTGTTTTTGTAAAACTAGATGCTGGACTTATTGGCAACACACCCATTAGTGATTATACTTATCTTTGGACAAAAGACAATATTGCAATTCCAGGCGAAACAAACGCCACTTTAAAGGTCAATAAAGCGGCAGTTTATACCCTAACAGCAGCAACACAAAAAAAATGCTATCGCTCCAGAAACATTACAGTTACCGCATCCGATATTGCGCATCTGGACTCCATTACCATCGAAGATTTATCAGAATCCAACACCGTTACAGTAAATAGTTCGGGGCAAGGAAATTACGAATACAGTATCGATTTGCCCAATGGTCCCTTTCAAGAATCCAATTACTTTAGTAATGTATCCTCAGGAATTCATGACGTTTACATCAACGATAGAAAAGGCTGCGGAACGTTAAAGAAAACTATTTCGGTACTCGGTATCCCTCTCTTTTTCTCACCAAACAATGACGGTTACAATGATTACTGGAACATTAAAGGAGTAAATGAAACATTCAATACAGCCGCTCAGATCTTCATTTACGACCGATACGGAAAAGTAATCAAACAAGTACTTCCCTCTAGCAATGGCTGGGATGGCACCTATACAGGAAACCCAATGCCTGCCGACGATTATTGGTACACTATAAAACTAGAAGACGGCCGAGAAGCCAAAGGACATTTTTCGTTAAAAAGGTAAAATAATAATTAGGGCGTGACCCCATAAATAGAAAGGGCCGACTCATCGTACTGGTGAGTCGGCCCTTTCTATTTATGAGGTCGTGCTATCCGCGCTACTTCGGTAGCTAGCTACTATCACTCACGCTCACGTAGACCAAGAAATTTTTCTATTCCCACACAATTAGTTTTCAAATCACACACAAAAAAATCCCAAATTCCAGTACTTAGGAATTTGGGATTTTTAATTATTAAAATTTAAATCTTTTAGAATTTAAATCTTTTTCTATCAGTTTCTGTCAAATAGATTTTTCTCAAACGGATGTTTTTTGGAGTTACCTCAACATACTCATCTTTTTGAATGTACTCTAAAGCTTCTTCAAGAGAGAAAATAACTGGAGGAATAATTCTAGCTTTATCATCATTTCCAGAAGAACGAACGTTAGATTGTTTTTTCTCTTTAGTCACGTTCACACACATATCATCGCTACGAGAGTTTTCTCCAATTACTTGACCTTCGTAAATTTCATCATTAGGATTAACGAAGAATCTACCACGATCTTGCAATTTATCGATAGAATAAGGAATAGCTTTTCCTTTTTCCATAGAAATCAATGAACCTTTGTTACGTCCAGAAATTTCACCTTTGTAAGGCTCATATCCAATAAAACGATGTGCCATAATAGCCTCACCAGCAGTAGCAGTAAGCAATTGGTTACGCAATCCAATAATTCCACGTGATGGAATATTAAATTTTATAATCATACGTTCCCCTTTAGTTTCCATACTCAACATTTCTCCTTTACGGAAAGAAACAAACTCTACCGCTCTTCCCGAAAGAGTTTCTGGTAAGTCGATTGTCAATTCCTCAATAGGCTCACATTTTTTACCATCAATTTCTTTGATAATAACCTGTGGTTGACCGATTTGTAACTCATACCCTTCTCTTCTCATCGTTTCGATAAGAACAGACAAGTGAAGTACACCACGACCAAAAACCATAAACTTATCAGCAGAATCAGTTTCACCCAATTTCATTGCTAAGTTTTTTTCTAATTCTTTTGTCAAACGTTCTCTAATATGACGAGAAGTTACAAATTTACCATCTTTTCCGAAGAAAGGAGAATCATTAATTGTAAACAACATACTCATAGTAGGCTCGTCAATATCAATTGTTTTCAACGCCTCCGGATTATCAATATCACAGATAGTATCTCCAATTTCAAATCCTTCAATACCAATAACAGCACAGATATCTCCAGCAATTACTTCTTGTACTTTTTTACGCCCAAGACCTTCAAAAGTATGAAGTTCTTTGATACGTGATTTCAAAACAGTACCGTCTCTTTTTGCAAGAGAGATTGCCATACCTTCTTTCAAAACACCTCTTTCAAGACGACCGATAGCGATACGACCTGTAAAAGCTGAGAAATCTAAAGATGTAATCAACATTTGAGGAGTTCCTTCCGAAACTTTAGGAGCTGGTACATGAGTAAGAACCATATCCAATAATGCTTCTACATTATCAGTTACGTTTTCCCAATGGTCAGACATCCAGTTATTTTTAGCTGAACCGTAAACAGCTGGAAAATCCAATTGCTCTTCAGTAGCACCTAATTCAAACATTAAGTCAAAAACTTTTTCATGAACTTCTTCAGGAGTACAGTTTTCTTTATCTACTTTATTGATTACAACGCATGGTTTTAATCCTAAGTCAATAGCTTTTTGTAATACAAAACGCGTTTGTGGCATTGGCCCTTCAAAAGCATCTACCAAAAGACAAACTCCATCAGCCATATTCAATACACGCTCTACCTCACCACCAAAATCGGCGTGACCAGGAGTATCGATAATATTGATTTTTGTACCTTTATACTGAACCGAAACATTCTTTGAAGTAATAGTAATACCTCTTTCACGCTCTAAGTCGTTGTTATCAAGAATTAAATCACCTGTATTTTCGTTGTCACGAAATAATTGACAGTGATACATAATTTTATCAACCAAAGTTGTTTTACCGTGATCGACGTGGGCAATAATTGCAATGTTTCTAATAGCTTCCATCTGTGATTTTTAATGGGTGCAAAGGTACACTTTATTTTGATATAAAAAACCTTTATGCAATAGTTTGCTATTTTGTTAACACATAAACAGTTAAAGTGCCCTATTAAATCAATCTTTTAATTATATTATTATCGAAATTTTAATCTTTGACAATATTTTTTTTACATTTGAGTAATGAAAAACAAAACCGATCAAATAGCCGCTTTCTACATTCTTTTTTCATTATTTACAGCTATAATTAGCTTTAAATTATTAAAAATGTATAGCTCGCATTCTGATTGCTACCTATACAGCTTCATCAAAGACATTATCATCATTACCATCACTGGTTTATTCTTTAGATACATCCTACACAAGAACGACATGAGAAATGTCGAATTCTATAAAAATCTAAAACAAACCAACAACAAAATAAAAGAATCTAACGAAAAATACGACATCGTTGCGAAAGCCACCAGCGATACAATCTGGGACTGGAAAATCCCCGAAGACAACCTAACTTGGAATAAGGGAATAAAAGGCATCTTTGGATACAAACAAAATCAAGTCGAAAACAATTCTAAATGGTGGTTCAACAACATCCACCCCGAAGATAGTATCAAAATGTCTGTCAAACTCTATTCTTTTTTAGAACAAAAGACCGAAAAGTGGCAAGACCAATACCGTTTTAAATGCGCCGACAACACTTACAAATACGTACTTGACAGAGGTTTTATTCTAAAAGACGAAAACGGAAAAGCCGTTCGGATGATTGGAGCCATCCAAGACATAACTAAACAAAAAGAAGAAGAAAACCGACTGAAATTACTAGAGACCGTTTTTACCCAAGCCAAAGACTCCATCATTATCACAGAGCCCAAATCTAATGAAGGTCAGATTCCGAGAATAGTTTTTGCAAACCCAGCCTACATCAATATGTCTGGCTACGAAGTACTCGAAATAATAGGCGAATCCCCAAATCTATTCATAGGGAAAAACTCCGATATTCAGGAGCTAAAAAAACTAATCAACGCCATAACCCGCAAAGAAGAATGCCTTCTAGAAATCATTTGCTACAGAAAAGACCAATCAGAATACTGGGTTAGACTCTCTTTTATCCCCGTCTATAACTCTGAACACGAACTTTCGCACTGGATCTCTATTCAAAGAGACATTACAGAGGAAAAGAAAGCCGAAAGAGAAAAAGAACACTTCATTCGAGAACTAACACAAAACAACAAAGACCTAAAACAATTCTCCTACATAACCTCACACAACCTAAGATCTCCACTATCTAACTTAATCGGATTATTAAATCTAATAGAAGACATTCCTATTGAAGACGAAGAATTAAAAGAAATCCTAACAGGCTTTCATAAATCTACTCATTTACTAAACGAAACCATAAACGATCTAGCAAAGGTAATTAGCATAAGAGACAATTCTTCTTTACAAAACGAAGCGATTTCAATCAAAGATGTTTTTCAAAACGTTTTCAATCAGCTGCATTTTCAAATAGAATTATACAAACCTGACTTGAAGATCAACTTCGGAGACATCACTACATTACACACAAACAAAGTTTTTTTTGAAAGCATTATTTTAAACCTACTAACCAACGCCATCAAATACAGATCTGAAGATCGAAAACTAACTATAGAAATCACCAGTACCAAAATCAACAATGCCATTATCATCGTATTTAAAGACAACGGAATCGGAATAGATTTAAAACGAAATAAAGACAAGATATTTGGATTGTACCAACGATTCCACAATTACCCTGACAGCAAAGGACTAGGGTTGTATTTGGTAAAATCTCAAATAGAATCCATGGGAGGTACAATTGACATCGAAAGCGAAGTAAACAAAGGAACCACTTTTACATTAACACTTAAAGCCTAAAAAAAATGCTAGACCTAATCATGTGTATTGACGACGACCCCATAGCCTTAATGCTTTTAAAAAAAGTCATTAGCAAAGCCATCTTTTCAAAAGAAATAATAACCGCTCAAAACGGAGAAGAGGCTTTAGATTTTTTTAAATCATTAAAAAACACACCCAACCAAAACAACATCACAAACCAACCTCAATTAATATTCCTTGACCTAAACATGCCTGTAATGGGCGGCTGGGAGTTTTTAGACCTCTTTAATACAGCTGAATATCTTAATTTCAACAACATCAAGGTTATTATTTTATCTTCAACCATAGACCCCGAAGATATCAACAAATCTAAAACCTACCCTATAGTTATAGATTTCTTACCCAAACCCATTACGTCATTAATGCTTGATGATTTAAGAAACAAAATATAAAAGATCTCAAAAGAAGTCACAAAAAAAGCCCCTATAAAGGAGCTTTTTGTTTTATATAGAAATTGTATTACTTACAATTTCGCAACATGCTTAGTTAATTTAGACTTCAAGTTTGAAGCTTTATTATCATGTATAATATTTTTCTTAGCTAATTTATCAATCATAGAGATTACATTTGATAATTTAGAAGTAGCATCCACTTTATCAGTAGCAATTCTTAATGCTTTGATTGCATTACGAGTAGTTTTGTGTTGGTATCTGTTTAATACTCTTCTCTTTTCGTTGCTTCTAATTCTTTTTAGAGCTGATTTATGATTTGCCATTTTATTGCTTTTTTATCTTTTACTATTTTTTTTGTAGTCCGTAAGGGAATCGAACCCCTGTTACCAAGACGAAATCTTGGCGTCCTAACCCCTAGACGAACGGACCTTATCCTCCTAAGTTATTTTCAATCTACTACAACTGAATTGTAGCCCGTAGCGGAATCGAACCGCTCTTACATGGATGAAAACCATGCGTCCTAACCGATAGACGAACGGGCCATTATCCTTCTTAAGTTCAGGATGACTTTAATCTTCAAAAAACTGGTAGCCCGTAGCGGAATCGAACCGCTCTTACATGGATGAAAACCATGCGTCCTAACCGATAGACGAACGGGCCATTTTCCCTCTTAGTTCAGGATAACTTTAATCTGCAAAAAATTAGTAGCCCGTAGCGGAATCGAACCGCTCTTACATGGATGAAAACCATGCGTCCTAACCGATAGACGAACGGGCCTGCTTCTCTAATGCGGATGCAAAAATACAACTATTTTCGAGAAGCGCAATAGTAGAGGCGAAAAAAATATTTTTTTTTTAATACGCCTTCGCAAAAAACACCCTTCCTACAGAAGGATTCCCAGTAAACACACAGCTTCCCGCTTGTTCTACCCTGTCCAAAGGAATACATCTTATTGTCGCTTTGGTCAATTCCTTAATCTTCTCTTCCGTCTCCGCAGTACCATCCCAATGTGCTGAAACAAAGCCTCCTTCGTTATCCAAAACCGCTTTAAACTCCTCAAAATTATTCACCTCGGTAATGTGCGTATTTCTATAATTTAATGCTTTTTCGAACAAATCTTTTTGAATTTGCTCTAATAAATCGCCGATATAAGTTGTGATTCCATCTTTCGAAACCACCTCTTTGGTCAAAGTATCTCTTCTGGCAACTTCAAAAGTTCCGTTTTCTAAATCTTTTGGTCCCACTGCAATTCGAACCGGCACTCCTTTCAATTCCCATTCAGCAAATTTGAATCCTGGTTTCTGAGTCGTTCTATTGTCGAATTTTACCGATATGTTTAATTTCTTAAAAGCTTTAACCAAAACATCCACTTCGGCAGAAATCGCCTCTAATTGCTCGTCTGTTTTATAAATAGGAACGATCACAACTTGTATTGGTGCCAAATTAGGCGGCAACACCAATCCTTGATCATCAGAATGCGTCATCACTAACGCCCCCATCAATCGTGTCGAAACTCCCCAAGAGGTCCCCCAAACATACTCTTGCTTCCCTTCGGCATTGGCAAACTTAACATCAAAAGCTTTGGCAAAGTTTTGCCCCAAAAAGTGTGAAGTTCCCGCTTGCAATGCTTTCCCATCTTGCATTAAGGCCTCGATACAATAGGTTTCTTCGGCTCCTGCAAAACGCTCGGTTTCAGTTTTCAATCCTTTTATAACTGGAATAGCCATAAAATTCTCAGCAAAATCGGCATATACATGCATCATTTTCTCTGACTCTTCTACTGCCTCCACTCTAGTTGCATGCGCAGTATGCCCTTCTTGCCATAAAAACTCTGCAGTTCTCAAAAACAATCGGGTTCTCATCTCCCAGCGCACCACATTGGCCCACTGATTAATCAATAAAGGCAAATCTCTGTACGATTGTACCCATCCTTTATAAGTAGACCAAATAATCGCTTCACTGGTAGGACGAACAATAAGTTCTTCCTCTAACTTAGCATTTGGGTCAACCATTAGCTTCCCTGGTTTATCGGGATCGTTTTTTAATCTATAATGAGTAACAATGGCACATTCTTTTGCAAATCCTTCTGCATTTTTTTCCTCTGCTTCAAACATACTTTTAGGAACGAATAAAGGGAAATAGGCGTTTTGATGCCCTGTTTCTTTAAACATTCTATCGAGTTCTGCTTGCATTTTCTCCCATATAGCATACCCATAAGGTTTTATTACCATACAGCCTCTAACCCCTGAATTCTCGGCTAAATCGGCTTTAACAACCAACTCATTGTACCATTTTGAATAATCTTCTGCTCTTGTTGTAAGGTTCTTGCTCATATTGAATCGTTTGGCATAATATTTGTTTATATATAATTTAACTAAATAATTACGCAAAACTAACTAAATTTGTATTGTCCAACAATAAAATAATCTACCGATATGAAAACAAATGCATTAATTACCCAGAAAGCACCGCTTTATTTCTTAATCGGATTTTTGAGTATACTGGTAACCTCTTGTGGCTCTTACCAAAACAGTTCCTACTATGAGAACGATGGCATTTATGGCACAAATGGAGAAAAAATTGTTACAAAAGAAACCCAAAACAATCCAGCAGCTATTCAGTACAAAGAATATTTTAGTTCTTTGCAAAATACAGGAAATACCAATGAGATCTTTACTGACGTAAACAGCTACAGCAATAACTACAATTCCGAAAACGATTCTATACAAGCACCATCAACAAGCTATGCTTCATGGGGTAGCTCGCCTCAAGAAACAACTATAAATGTTTACCCAAACAACTATTGGTCTATTGGTTTTGGTTTTGGCTATCCTTATTATGGATACGGTTACGGCTACGGCTACCCTTATTATGGTTATGGCTGGAACTACCCTTATTACGGCTGGGGCTATCCTAGTTATGGCTGGGGATACCCTGGTTGCGTTATAGCTAGTCCGTACTCTTACAATTACAGTTACAGCCGCAGAGGATCTTCTTACGCAGGCACTTACAACAATTCTAGCTATAACAGAAATTACAATACCAGAAACAGCAACACCTACAGTAGAGACAACACTTATAGTAGAGATAATAACTACAGTAGAAACAGTAGTACCTACACCCGAAACAGCAATAGTAACTTAAACAGAACCTCTCCTACTTTTACAAACAGAAATAGTAGCACAGGAACAAGAAACTACACACAAGATCAATACAGAAGTAATTACAACCAAAATAGAACTAGTAATTCAAATCAAAATTATAGAACAAACACTTCAAGCCAAAATTATCAACGTTCATCAAACAATTACGCTCCGAGCAACAACTCCTACAGAAGCAGTGGTAGCAGTATGTCTGGTGGTGGATCAAGAACGTCTAGCGGTGGTGGTGGTGGATCAAGAACATCTGGCGGCGGCGGCAGAAGATAACGAACAGCCAAACTAGAAATTTTCTAACCCAAAGCGCAACCAAATGAAGAAAAACTTATTATTATTACTCGCAGTCGGATTATCATTTAGCACGGCTCAGTCCCAAGAAATTTCGGACGCCATTCGTTACGGTCAAACCGAATTACACGGAACCGCTCGCTTTACCGCCATGAGTGGCGCTTTTGGAGCCCTTGGCGGAGACTTATCGGCTACGAACGTAAATCCTGCAGGTTCAGCAGTATTTATAAACAATCAATTTGCCTTTACCATGGGTAATTATGCCACTAAAAATAATTCTAGTTATTTTGGCACAACCACCTCGGCAAGCAACAATTCTTTCGACCTCAATCAAGCTGGAGGTGTTTTTGTATTTAAAAATGATAACCCAAATAGCGATTGTAGAACATTTACCTTAGCCATCAATTACGAAAATACCAATAATTATGACAACGCATTATTTTCGGCTGGAACGAGCCCTATTAATTCGGCTGCCAATTACTTTTTAAGTTATGCCAATGGAGTTCCACTAAGCGTATTACAAGATTCTAAATATGCCAATTTAAACCACGGAGCACAACAAGCTTTCCTTGGCTATCAAGGCTATATCCTAAACCCTGTAACAGAAACCCCTAACAACTCATCGTACACTTCAAATGTTCGCTCTGGCGGAAATTACCAGCAAGAAAACAGCGTTTACTCTAATGGCTACAACGGAAAACTAATTTTTAACACTGCCTTGCAATACAAGGACAAAATCTATTTTGGAATTAACCTAAACTCTCATTTTACAGATTACACACAAAACTCCAACTTCTACGAATCCAACAACAACCCTTTGGATATCAATTATGAAGTTAAGAATTTGAATTTCTCCAATAATTTACACACGTATGGTTCTGGTTTCTCTTTTCAAGTGGGAGCAATTGCAAAAGTAACCAACGAAATACGTTTAGGTCTTACCTATGAATCGCCAACATGGTACAGTTTACAAGATGAATTATCTCAAAGACTAACTTCTGTAAGCAGCAACACCGTAGAGGTGCTCCCTCAAGATGTAGTAGATCCTAATGTAATTAATTATTATTCTCCCTATGATTTACGCACTCCAGGAAGTTTTACAGCAAGTGCCGCCTACGTTTTTGGAAAATCCGGACTAATAAGTCTTGATTACAAATACAAAGATTACAGCTCCTCACAATTTAGCCCAGTAAACGATCCATACTACAGAGGACTAAACAGTGCTATGTACAACTCCCTTGGCGCATCAAACGAAATAAGAATAGGTACCGAATACAAAATTAAAAATTTCAGACTAAGAGGTGGATATCGTTTTGAAGGAAGTCCATATAATAACGCCACAACCGTAGGCGACCTAAACAGTTTCTCGGGTGGTTTAGGATACAATTTTGGATTCATAAAACTGGATCTCGCTTATGTACACACGCAAAACAGCTCTCAACAACAATTCTTCTCACAAGGATTTACAGAAAGTGCCAAGCTCAACACATACAAAAACAATGTCACTATGACTTTTATATTCGAAATGTAAAACACATAATCCTACACAACCAAAACCACTTTTGAAGCCTATCAAAAGTGGTTTTGTTTTTTAATCTAGAAAAATTTGGGCAAGACCCCATTTGCAAAAGAGGCTAATATTCATACCGCTTAGCCGCCCCTTTCACAAATGCGGTCGGGCTTCCCGATAATTATCGGGACACGTTACTTCGGTAACTAGCTCCCATCCCTCTTGCGCTACACAAGAACTTTAATGCAAAATGAGAGCCTTATTTTTTATTAAAAAAATGAAAACCATCTATATAAAAACCTGTTAAACACAAGATAATCAGCTCATATTAAGACTTTTTTCGGAATCAATTTATATTTGCAAATGATGTGATTATCTTAAGAAAGTTCAATTTGTTGTTTTCTTCGTAAATCTGCGAAATCTGTATGCCTATTTTTCACGCAGATTTCGCATTAGACTTCATGCATAAAACAAATTATAATCTGTATCCTAACAATCCCGAAACTTTTGCGATTATTAGATTAGCAAATACAATTTGGAATAACTCATCCAAACCCTGAAAGGGGTGTAATGATTATAGAAAATTTGTACCGTATCGACGAGCAAACCCCGAAGGGGTGAAATTATTTAACTTTTTTTATTAAAAAACCTCCATCTTAATAATCAATACCTTCAGATGTAAAAATACCACCCCCTCGGGGTTTTGGAACGATGGAATTACTTATTTCTATAATCATTTCACCCTTTCAGGGTTTTCAGAAGAATTTAGCCAGCAACAATCAATAAGGCAAATGATTTTTAATGCAGAATCTGGGTTAAACCTCGTTATTTAAATTTAGGACAAACGCATGAATCACGTTTTCAAATTCTCTTTCTCGTTATGAAAAACTAAATTGCTTGCCTAGCCCCGATGGTCGCGGCATCCTTTTCTTTTTTCCTTTAAAAAAGAAAAGATACAGCAGACAGCGGGACAAATGGTCTTGAATAATCCAAATGCTGTGCTCCAAATTCATTTTATGCAAACAAAGCCGCATTTTGAAACAGAAACAAGCAAGGTTTGCGCAAAAAATTGTAATTTTGCAAAATTCCTAAATTATCGGGAATGTAATACTATGAGAACGAAGTCTTTAAAAAAGAATAAAATAAATGTGATCACTCTAGGGTGCTCAAAAAATGTGTATGACAGTGAAGTGCTAATGGGGCAACTCCGTGCAAGCGGAAAAGAGGTTACCCATGAAGCCAAAGCCGAGGATGAAGGGAATATTATCGTGATTAATACCTGCGGATTTATTGATAATGCCAAGGCAGAATCGGTAAATATGATTTTAGAATATGCTGACAAAAAAGAGAAAGGGCTTGTAGATAAAGTTTTTGTTACGGGTTGTTTGTCTGAAAGATACCGACCTGATTTAGAAAAAGAGATTCCAAACGTGGATCAATATTTTGGAACTACCGAATTGCCTGCTTTATTAAAGGCTTTGGGTGCCGATTATAAACATGAATTACTGGGAGAACGTTTGACAACGACCCCAAAAAATTATGCGTACTTAAAAATTTCAGAAGGTTGTGATAGACCGTGTAGTTTTTGTGCGATTCCGTTAATGAGAGGAAAAAACGTTTCGCAAACCATAGAAAAACTGGTAAAAGAATCCGAAGGATTAGCTAGAGATGGTGTGAAAGAATTGATTTTGATTGCACAAGATTTGACTTACTACGGTCTTGATTTATACAAAAAACGCGCTTTAGGCGAATTGCTAGAAGCTTTGGTGAAAATAGAAGGTATTGAGTGGATTCGTTTGCACTACGCCTTCCCTACTGGTTTCCCAATGGATGTGCTTGAAATCATGAAACGCGAACCTAAGATTTGTAATTATATCGATATTCCGTTGCAACACATATCGGATTCTGTATTAAAATCGATGCGCCGTGGGACTACTCAAGAAAAAACAACGCAATTATTAAAAGACTTTAGAGCGGCAGTTCCTGGAATGGCTATTCGTACCACTTTGATTGTGGGATATCCTGGAGAAACACAAGAAGATTTCAATATCTTGAAAGATTTTGTTCAAGAAATGAAATTTGACAGAATGGGATGTTTTGCGTATTCGCATGAAGAAAACACCCATGCTTATTTACTAGAAGATGATGTTCCAGACGATGTAAAACAAGCTCGTGCCAATGAAATCATGGAATTGCAATCTCAAATTTCTTGGGATTTGAACCAAGAGAAAGTAGGACAAACTTTTAGATGTATCATTGACAGAAAAGAAGGTGGTCATTTTGTGGGTAGAACCGAATTTGACAGCCCAGATGTGGATAACGAAGTATTGATCGACGCTACAAAACACTATGTAAAAACAGGAGAGTTTGTAATGATCAAAATTACTGAAGCAACAGAATTTGATTTATACGGAGAACCAGCTTAGATTTTTGAATTTAATTTTCAAGATATATGATTACAAAAACATTTAAAACAGTACTTTTTGTGGCCTTTTTATTTTTGTCAGCAAACACTATTACCGCTCAATATGGCAATGGTTATGGTGGAAACGGTTATGGTGGAGGAAACAATGGCTATGGTGGTAGATCTAGTCAAATGGGGCAAATGAGCCAAATGAATCAAGGCAGTCAAAACCCTGCTCCAAAAGCTATTCCTGCTGAAGTAACTGCAGCCAAGATTGTAGAGTTTTATAAAAAAGAGCTTACTCTTGATGCGCTTCAAGAAGTGGTACTCAATAATATCTACACCAAATCGCTAAAAAAACAAGATGTTTTATTACAGAAAAAAGAAATGAGTGACGATGATAAAACAAAGGAATTTAAAGTACTGAGCGAAATAACCGATTTAGAAGTAATGGAGATCTTGAATAAAGATCAAAAAGCGAAATATAAAATTTTGAGTGAAGATCGAAAAAACAAAATCGAATCTCAAAGACACTGATAAACAAACCTTTGGATTGTAAAAAAAAAATCCAATTCTCTATATGAAAAAACACTTTTACTATCTTATTTTAGTCGCTATAGCCACATCGTGCTCCACCAATCCGTATAAGAAAAGTGAGAAAGTCTATGACGTCCAAATGAATTCTTTAAAAGAAACCCTTTCTCAAAAAGAAGCTACACCCTTAACAAATGAGTCCGCGATAATCATTGACAGTATTGCCTATCGCTATAAAAATCAATTGCTGAATTATAAAGATACTCTTTCTAAAACCGACACTAGTATTTTACCAAACGGCATTGTATCGGAATGGGTTGGTACTGTGAATTTCAATTTAAGAAAACCCAATTTTATCATTATTCATCATACCGCCCAGGATTCGCTTCAAAAAACGTTACGAACTTTTACCTCACAAAAAACTAAAGTAAGTGCTCATTATGTAATTTCGAGAGATGGCAAAGTGGTTCATATGCTAAATGATTACTTAAGAGCTTGGCATGCAGGCAATAGCTCGTGGGGCAAAGACACTGACATTAACTCTGTTTCTCTAGGAATTGAATTGGACAATAATGGCTCAGAACCCTTTTCTGATATACAAATTAATAGTTTATTGGCTCTTTTGACCAAATTAAAAAAAGATTACAGCATTCCTGCCCAAAATATTATTGGTCATTCAGACATTGCTCCAACTAGAAAAGTGGATCCAAGTGTGTTTTTTCCATGGAAACTCCTATCTCTAAATGGTTTTGGTCTTTGGCCAGATGAAGTACTACCCTGTGCACCCAGTGATTTTAATGTAGAACAAGGACTACAGATCATTGGTTATAATACCAAAAACTATTCGGCTGCTATTTCGGCATTCAAGCTTCATTTTATTCAGACGGAAGTTAATGATCTTTTAGATGAAAAAACTATAAATACCATCTACTCTATTTATAAGAAGTAATATTTTTCTTTATACAAGAAACGCTTTATGAGAGATTCAAAAATATGGCTATCCTCTCCACACATGGGCGGCACCGAACTCAATTACATTCAAGAAGCCTTTGACACAAATTGGATTGCTCCATTAGGGACAAATATTACCGAATTTGAATATGATTTAGAGAAGTATTTATCTCAAAGTGTCTTTGTAGCAGCATTAAACTCAGCAACGGCGGCCATTCATTTGGGTTTAATTCTCTTGGATGTAAAAGCGGGCGATGTTGTTATTTGCCAATCTATGACATTTGCGGCATCGGCAAATCCCATCTTGTACCAAGGAGCTACTCCAATTTTTATAGATAGTGAACTCGAAACCTGGAATATTTGTCCCATTGCTCTAGAAGCTGCCATTGTGGACTGCATTTACAAAGGGCAAATTCCAAAAGCGATTATCACAGTTCATTTGTATGGAGTACCGTACCAAATAGATGCAATAAGAGCCATTGCCAACAAATATAACATTCCAATTCTGGAAGACAGCGCTGAGGCTTTGGGAAGCAGTTATAAAGGGCAAAAATGCGGCACTTTTGGAGATATCAGTGTTTTTTCATTTAATGGAAATAAAATCATAACCACCTCTGGAGGCGGGGCAATTGTAAGCTCAAACCATCAATTAAAGAAAAAAGCACAATTTTTAGCCTCACAATCTAAGGACGAGGCACCTCATTATCAACACAGCGAAGTCGGGTACAATTACCAAATGAGTAATATTTGTGCTGGGATAGGTCGTGGTCAGATGAAAGTGCTAGAAGAGCATATTGCTTTAAGAAGAGCCATGCATGATTTTTATGTATCCCTTTTTGAAAATATCCCTGGAATTACTGTTTTTTCTACAGCTAACCCCGATTATTTTGCCAATTATTGGCTGACTTCTATACTGGTAAATTCATCTGAAACTAAAAACGGAATTACACGAGAAACCATCCGATTGACATTATTGGATTCTAATATAGAATGCAGACCCTTATGGAAACCCATGCACCTGCAACCTTTATATGAAAACTACCCTTTTTATGGAAATAAAATTGCCGAAACGCTTTTTGAAAACGGACTGAGTTTGCCCTCAGGGTCTAACATAACCGATTCCGACAGAGATCGCATCCGTACTGTTTTATTAAAATTGTTGCGTTAATTGGAATAGAAAATTCGTAACTATTCAGTCTAACAAAAATTTTACACGAATTTCACGAATTAACACGAATTCAGAATTAAAATTGAATCTAATTTCACAAAAAAAACAATTTCACAATGCAATTTGTGCAAATTTGTGTAATTCGTGTCTATTTTTCTTTAAATCCTACGTTAATTTGGTGTAGGCTGAATAGTAACGAAAATTCTAATCTCTACTCTATTCTAAAAAACTGATTATTGGTTATCACTTCTTTGAGAGCCGTTATCTCTTTCAATTTTACTTTTTCCTCAAAAAAAGCAATGTGCTTGCTATGATGCACATCCGATCCTACAAAATCATACATTCCTTTTTGCAGTAATTGTTCTGAAACCTTAGCTACAGCCTCCCCATAATAGCCCACAACTGCCAACAAATTCAGCTGAAAAAGACAGCCAACCCGTTTTAATTTTGCATATTCCTCAAAATTATTGTGGTAAAATAGATACCGCTCCGGATGTGCTAAAACAGGAATATAACCTGCAATTTGCAAATCAAAAAGTATGGTGTACAATTGCATGGGCGCATTGAGATAAGACATTTCGACCAATACATAATTATCTTTCAAAGTCAACAACTCGCCCGCTTGAAAAAGTTTCACAAACTGATCGTCCATCATATATTCTGAAGCCGCACGAAAAGGTATCCTTATGTCATTTTTACCCAGCGAAAGTATCGTTTGATCTTTAAGCAAAAGTATCCCTTCTTTTGTATTGTCCCAAATAGAATGCATGGTATGTGGAGTAGTAATAAACTGTGAAACTCCAAAACCTTGTAGCGCTTGAACCAAACCAAGAGTGTCCTCAAAAGTTCGCGCTCCATCATCAATACCCGGCAATAAATGCGAATGGATATCGACATAATTCGTTGGAATCAAATCCTTTAATACTGGTCTATTTTTTGAAAAGAAAAACAATTGCTTTTATTTAAAATGAATAACAAAGTAAGTGAAATTTAAGTAAATCGTATTAAGAACTTTAAAAAAACAGTAGTGTGTTTTTTTACACGTTTGCATTTGTCTTAAATTTGACTTAATATTGTTTTCCAATTTCAATTCCATAAAAATTCAAAAAAACTTTCCATTCTATGATAACCAAAAGAGTACTTGATGCATTAGAGATACATGAAGGAATTGCTTCTATTTTGAAACAACGCACCGCAAAATCAGATTGGAAAACATTTACACGAACCGTTTTCAATTTAATTGCCAAATATATCAATCAAAATGTTACTAGAACTGTTGTAGAGAATCCCTATTTATTACAAGAGCATCTTTTGTTTGGCGAGCAAAAATTCGAAATGCTCTTAAGCGAATTAAAATTGGATAATTCGGACGATTTGGTAGAATATCTCAAAGCCTTAGAACCAAACAAGCCTTTTAATTGGGTCAGCGGAAAAACGCTGCAAAGTTATTGGTCTGGCGGGAGTCCAAAAGAATTAAAATTGAATGTATTACTTACTTTTTTAGCTGTTCCTATTCAAGAATGGGATGAATGGAAGTATGGAGCAGCCACAATCATCCCTAATGAAAACAGCTCAAAACCAAATGATTTAACAGAGGGCTATTTTAATTTCAGCAAGACAAAAACTGTCAAAGACCATTTTTTAAAATGCATTAGCAAGTATTACCTGGGGAGCTATTTTCTTTATTATTTAAAAAGTGATAAACATGGCAAAGTAGTAAAAGCTCCTTTTATAATCTATGAAGATGAAGAAGGGGAAATCCTTTTTAGAACCATCAATGAAGGCCAGCGATACATCAGTTATCCCGCTCAAAAAATGGCAAATGCCCTTTGTTTTATGGGCAAAAATCTAGATTGGGAAGAAATCAACGAGATGCATCTTATTAACATTGGTATGGAAACCAATCCCGAAGTACTATTTGGGGTTTCTATAACAATGTCTAAATACGGAGGATTTCCTATGGCGCTAAAGAACATCTTGATCCGACAAAGTCATGACATTCATTTTTTGGATGAGGTAAAAGAAAAAGAATTTTACATAGACCATACCGCAGAGAATGAACAAGATGCTTTGGTACTGAACTATTTTAAAAAGCAGGAATCCCAAATTATGTTTGCCGAATTTGGCTGTAGTTTAGCCGATTTTAAGGAAACTTTGAATAATTTGTAATTTAGGTTTAATTGGAAATATTTTAAACATTCAATTTTTTTTGAACCATTAAGAGATTAAGAAAGTTAAGATTTACAGTCTTTCTTAATCTCTTAATGGTTTAAAATATTTGGAAATTAGATTTTAACCCAAATTCCTCATTAGAAATCATTACCATTCTTGATTATTACGGGACAAATGCAATCTTAGATGTCCTCTGGAAACCCTGAAAGGGTAAAATGATTATAGGAATAAGCAATTTCATCGTCCAAAAACCCCGAAGGGGTGGCAATTCCACATCTTAAAAGATTTATAATCAATGTTTTATTTTTAACACAATAAGGATTAAAAACAATTTCACCCCTTCAGGGTTTTCTCAGCGACGTTATATATTTTTCTATAATCATTACACCCCTGTCGGGGTTTTGATGGGTGATACCAATTGTATTTGTTAATCTAATAATCCCAAAAGTTTAATAATTTACAGGATATTAATCAATGCAATTTCCTTAAGAATTTAATCGTCTCCTGTTTGTCAAAACAAACCTTGAGAAAACGACATTGGGATACTAATTATAATTTTTATTCATCATGAAGTCTAATGCGGAATTTAGTTATTCTATTTTAGTCCAAAAGTTTTGGTATAATGCCGTGGTATTACCCCAAAAAAAATAACCTCGAAAGCAAAAACTTCCGAGGTTAACCAAAAATACCAAAATATCAACTTTTACAAAAGACAATAAGCCTTTTTGAGTATTGATAAACTCTGACTAATAAAAAAAAACAAATTGTATTAAAATGAATATCTTCCTTCAAATCCAAAAGTAATCGGTCTGTTTACAGTGTAACGGGGTCTGCTCGTTAAATCACCACTAAAAGCATTTGGAGATCCTAAATTAGCAAAAGTATTGGTTAGATTATTTCCGTAAATGGAGAGATCGTATTTTTTGATTTGCAATCCAACCCTTGCATTTACTACGCTAAATGAACCATATACTTTATTCACATCAATTTCTGGGGCAAAAGAACCGTATCTTTTATCCATGTATTGGTAACTTGCAGTAGCATACAATTGCTTGTTATTAGACAATTCTTTATTAAAATCTAAAGAAACATTTGCTGAATTTGGGGCTGTATTCAAAATTTCATCCCCTTTTTGAGCTCCCAATGTTGGTACATCCTCACTTAATTCGGCATTAAGATATCCGTACCCTCCAGAAATGTCTAATTCTTTTATGATTTTTGCTCTAAGTTCTATTTCGTACCCGTACGATCTTGCGTTACCAACATTACTGATAAAAGAATAGCCAGAATTAAGTGCTTTTGATTGTTGTAAATTTTGCCAATCATTGTAGAAAACCGCAACATTGGTAATCAATTTACCATTTGCCCAAGCCCCTTTAAATCCAGTTTCATAACTCCATAAATAATCCGATTCATAATTAGCAGGTTGTTTCCCATCAGCAAATCCCAATTCTATTAATTGACCACTACTTAAATAGTTATTTACAATGTCGTTTACACCTCCAAGACGAAAACCTTTGGCAGCATTAGCATACACTAATTTATTATTAGAAATTTCGTAGGTTAAGTTAAACTTAGGAATGACATTTTTCTCTTTGCTTGTCCCTTGCACCACCGTTTTGCTAGATTGATAATCGGGAGTTCCATCAGGATTTACAGTAACACCGTCATAAACGGTATATCCCCAGTCATAAACATCTTTCGTAGTTTTTGCATCAAAATAACGAAGACCTACTGTGGCTTTCAATTTTGGAGTGAATTTATAGTACAGTTCACAAAAAACAGCAACTTCCGAATTAATGTCTGTCCCAAAATAGTTGTAAATAGGCACGGTTTGTTTTATATTTTGTCTATTGGCTTCATCATAATTTCCCCATTGCGCGGCACTAATGTAACTTATATAGCCTTTCCCATTTTCTTGAGCAAGCCAATCTGCAGTATTATCCTCCTTAGAATAGTAGGCTCCTGCTGTAAATTCGAATTTATTCTTGAAATTAGATTGAAATCTAACTTCCTGATTAAATTGTTTATTTTGAACTTCTCTAGACATATAATACGCCCACATATTGTATTTACCCGCCGAAGGATTCCATATTTGATCCCAGAAACTAAATAATCGCAAAGTGATTTCGCCTGAATCTTCTTTTTCTAAAATATTTCTATTCATATAAGAAGTACTAGAAATAAATGAACCATAATCGGTTTCAACTTTTGCAGTCAAACTATAAAACTGCCATTTATCTGTAAATGACTCTGGAATCCCAGAAGCTCTTATTTGATTCCAATTTCCTTGAGACTGAAAAGAACCCGTTTCACTTTCGGCAAAATCATACCCTCCCCCTTTTATGTTTTGAGTAATCACTTTTGGAATAATACTAATTTTATCCGTTGGGAAATAACCCAAACTGGCCGTAAAACCATACTGATTTACATTACCAACATTTTGCTTGTCCTTTGTTAAACAAATATCACAACCATCTGTATTAATATCGATACTGTTGGTTCCGTCTGTAACTGTTACAATAGGGTTTTTATTTTGAACAACGGCTAATGGGTTCAGTTTCGTTTCAAAAATACCGGATTGGTAATCATAAAAACCTCCTACTCTTAAAGCTAATTTTGAACTTAATGGAACATTTGCAATTCCTTGAAAACTATAATCCTGTCCCCCTTCTTTTACCGTTGAAACATTTGCAATTAATGATCCACTCGTTTTTTTTACAGAAGGCTGATTGGTTATTGTCTTTATAGCTCCACCCATATTACGGGCACCATACAGTGTTCCTTGAGGGCCGCGCAAAACTTCTACACGAGCAACATCCATTAGTCTAATATTAATATTGGTGGGTAACGGAGTGTCGTCAAGATACATCGCTGTTGTATTAGCGCCTGATATTCCACGAATGGCTACATTCGAACTCGCTCTACCAGAGTTCCCGTCACCCGATGGATTGAACTGTATGTTTGGTATTCCAATAGCATAGTCTTTAAACTCTTCGGCTCCAGAACGAGCTAATTTAGTAGGCGAAAGTGTCGTTATTGACATCGCTACTTTTTGAGAAGATTGAGCTCTTTTGTTGGCCGTAACTACCACATCTTTTAAGACACTATTATCAATTTCCAAATCAACAAAAAGTGAACTGGTATTTTCGTTTACAACCACAGTTTTCGTTTTTGAACCCATATAACTAAATACAAGCGTCCAAGGAAAAGCTTTAGCATTAGAGATTGTAAATTCACCTGAGAAACCAGAAATAGTTCCGGCTTTATCACCTTGAATTAAAATAGTAACACCAGATAAAGGGATATTATTATTTTTATCAATCACTTTCCCCTTTACCGTATTTTGTGCAAAAGCGCCGAATCCTATTAATGTACATAACACAAATAAAATTCTTTTTAGATATTCTTTTTTCATTTTAATTAAGTGGTTTGGTTAGTTAATTTAAATAATTATAAATCAAATGTATTTGAGTCAAATGAATATTAAAATGAGTCAATTTTAATTATCCAACAATATTTTTAAACCGCTGATTTACAGCATTTAAAAATCAATAAAAAATCATAAAAATCCAGTTAAGTCAAACGTGGTCAAACAGGTCAAAACTTAGTCTAAATATCTAAAAATTAGTTAGTTACAAAACAAAAATACACTTGTTTTTTGTAAAATAAAATATATCTTTGAAAAAATAAATCCTAAAAAAGAATCCTTTTTCGGGACAAATTACACTCCAATAAAGATATAATATGTGTACCAATTCAATTTCTAAATTAAGAGTTATAGTGCTAATAATGGGGTTTATAATACCTATTTCTTTGCAGGCACAACACAGCCACTTTACACCTGCTGATCATACCCATAGCGATGATCCCAGAGGGACTCTTGAGATGGATTGGAAATTGCCAAACATTACCAAAGTAGTCACGGCGACTTGGGGATTTTCGTTTGGAATAGAATCGTATCCCCGAAAAGGAATGCCCATTCAAACCCTAGTAGATGGCAAAATTTGCCAAACAGGAAGTTACTTTTCTTTTGATGTAGATGATGCCTTTATATATGATGTAGATGAAGATATTACGCTTACCCTATTAATGAGAGACAAAGGATGCGAAAATTTTACCATTGCGTACGATAAAAATGTACAATCTATGGCTCAAGTTTTTGCTACTTCAACACTTATCGGAAATGGTTGGTATGAAGCCAAAGTAGTTCTAGAAAGAGCTCGTTTTGTCAATAGTGGCCATGC
Organism: Flavobacterium sp. ZT3R18; assembly: GCF_007097385.1. Classification (GTDB taxonomy): domain Bacteria; phylum Bacteroidota; class Bacteroidia; order Flavobacteriales; family Flavobacteriaceae; genus Flavobacterium. The sequence goes on along the minus strand of NZ_VJZS01000004.1, from coordinate 97,890 downwards.
CGGAACCGATTTTACAATTACTGCAATTGGTGCTGATGCTTTCAATTTAAAAATGGACGATACCCATACGCTTACTATTAGCAATATTATCATTACAAGAGATAAGAAAGTGGCAACTGCTAAACCCAAAGGAAAATTAAAAGTAACCACGGCTGACGAAAACGGAAAAATAGTACCCGCAAGAATCGGAATATATGCCTTAGAAAATAACTGGATGCCTTTACCCTCAAATAAAGCCATTGGATTCGATTATTTTTCAGATAAAAAAAATGAATTATTCTTACGATCACAGGGATGGAGACCTGATTATTGGCCTTCGGAAAACAGGCATTTTTTCTATACTGATGGAAATTATACTGCCAATTTACCCATCGGAAAATATAAAATGATTATTAGTAAAGGCCCTGAATATCTAATATCCGAAACCGAGTTTGAGATAACGCAAAAAGAGAACACCGATTTGAAAATTCCTTTAAAGCGATGGATTAACATGCCCGAAAACAACTGGTATTCTGGAGATGCACACATTCATTTTCAACGTACAAAAAAAATCAACCAATCACTTAACCAAATCATGCAAGCCGAAGATGTTCATGTTTCTAATATTTTAGAAATGGGAAATCCTGGAGGAACACACTTTCATCAATATGCGTATGGAAAAGAAGGACAATATATTAATGGAGACCACGCTTTGGTTTCTGGAGTAGAAGATCCAAGAACCGTACATCATGGTCATACTATCGCTTTGAATATTACCAAAAATCTACACAATAGAGACGACTATTTTTTATATCACAAAGTATTGGCGGCCTACAAAAAGCAAGGGGGTACAACGGGTTATGCACACGTGGATAGAGATTGGTTTAACGATGAAGGCGGTTTGGCTTTGGATGTGCCTTTGGGAGTCATAGACTTTTTAGAAATCATGCAATATGGCGAAATGCAAACGCATCTTTGGTATCATTTTTTAAGTTTAGGTTATAAATTATTACCTATTGCAGGTTCTGATTTTCCGTATTTAGACCATCCGGGTTCGGTAAGAAGCTATGTCAAAATTGATGGCGCATTTACTCCTGAGAACTGGTTTAAAGGATTTAAAGCGGGAAACACTTTTGTAACCAATGGGCCGATGCTATCGTTCTCGGTCAATGATATGCCGATGGGCGCTACCCTAGAACTCAAAAAAGGGGACGTTATTCATGTAAAAGCAGAAGTCAAAAATGACATACAAATTGATACGCTAGACTGTTTAGAATTAGTAATCAATGGCGAAGTGGTCAAAAAAGTAAAAGCCACAAATGGAGCAAACACAATTACTTTAGAATACAAACAAACCATAGAAAAAGGATCGTGGATGGCTGTTCGAGCTTCCGGAAAAGACCGAGCATTGGCGCACTCAGCTGCTACGTATGTACATATAGACGCGTCTGGACATCTTCAAAAAAACATACTGAAAGAAACCGTACAAGAGCAAATCGGATACCTAGAAACCTTACGCGATAATAATCTAAAGGAAGTATTGGAAATTGAATACCACGAAGCCGCTCCCGGAATAAATGAATTGTGGCTCAAACATAAAGACGAAATGAACGACCGAATCAATGAAGCCATTAAAATATACAAAGATTTATTAGAAAATAATCAACCTTAAAACCAACCACTTAACAAATAAAAACCTTTAAATTATAAACCATGTCAAAAGTAAACATCGGGATTGCACAAATATCCTGTTCAAAAGTAGTAGAAGAAAACATAAAAAAAATAGATGCTAAAATCTATGAATTGGCCAAAAATGGTGCGCAAATTATTTGTTTGCAAGAATTATACAAATCCTTATATTTTTGCGACGTTGAAGATTATGCCAATTTTGATTATGCCGAAACTATTCCGGGAGAAACCACTGAAAAATACTCCGTAATCGCCAAAGAATTAAATGTAGTTTTGGTATTGTCTTTGTTTGAGAAAGCCGCACCAGGCCTTTATTACAATACAACCGTTGTGATCGATGCAGATGGAAGCTACTTAGGAAAATACAGAAAAAACCATATTCCTGATGACCCAGGATATTATGAAAAATTTTATTTTGCTCCCGGAGATACCGGATATAAAGTATTTAAAACTAAATTCGCCACCATTGGAGTTCTTATCTGCTGGGATCAATGGTATCCGGAAGCGGCGAGAATTACAGCCATGATGGGGGCCGAAATTTTATTTTACCCAACCGCTATTGGATGGCATCATGAATTAGACGAGGAAACAAACAAAGAGCAATTTAATGCTTGGCAAACCATTCAAAAATCGCATTCGGTGGCTAATGGTGTAAATGTTGTGAGTATTAACCGTATAGGAATCGAAGGAAACACGAAATTCTGGGGAGGTTCATTTATAACCAACCAATATGGATCGGTTTTGTACCAAGCACCTCATGAAGGCGAAGTTTCACATGTTCAAGAACTAGATTTAGCAAAATCCGAGTTTTACCGTCAAAGATGGCCGTTTTTCCGTGACCGAAGAATTGATACTTATGAGCCCATTAAGAGACGATTTATTGGCAATAATCAAGAGTAAATTCAACTTTTTAAGGCTAAAATAAACAGCATTAATTTTTAACCATATAAGAAATATAAGGTCATTTAAGCTAGGATAAAGAAAGCAATACTTATATGCCCTTATCTTTCTTATATGGTAAATCTTTTTACAACGGTAGTTTTATTTATTAGCTATTTAAAAGGAATGTAAATTAAAAATGCTTTTATTATAGAATTAAGTACTTTATACGAATCAAGGGTTCAAAATGTGCCGTTAGGCACTAAATATTGGTAGAAAAATAATTCCATCAGCATTTTTGTTCCGTTAGGGACTAAACAATCCCTTTTCATGTCTAATACTGTAAAAATGTATAGTCCCTACGGGACATTGAGCACATTGAGAATTTAATTCTCTACCAATATTTAGTGCCTAACGGCACAAAAAATAGATTTTCAACTCTTGATTCGCATACTTTTTAACAAAATAAATTAAACCAAATATCATGAAATTAAAAAATGTGATTTACTTCATTTTACTTTTAACTGTAATTTTCATTGTCTTTTCTTGCAGTGCAGAAAAAGAAATAGCTGATACCGTTTTTGTAAATGCAAAAGTATATACCAAAGACGGGCATTTTGATCAAGCCATCGCGATCAAAGAAGACAAAATCATTTTTACTGGAACTGATGCTGCTGCCAAAGAGTATATCGGAAAAGAAACGAAAGTTAAAGATTTAAGCGGAAGACTGGTATTACCCGGTTTTCACGATGTACACATGCACCCATTGGAAGCTTTTACTGATGCAATTGGCAATTTTTTCTTTACCGAAGGAATTACCAATCCAGATCAATATCTAACAGAATTAAAAGCAAATGTGCCTCCTGTAAATTCAAATGGATGGAGAATGGCTTTTGGTCATAGTGTTGAAATTTTAATGAAATCAAAAGTAGAACCTCGATTGATTTTAGATCAAATTTCTCCCGTAGAGCCTATGTTTTGTTGGGAATATACCTCTCATTCGTGTTGGGTAAATTCGGCTGGCCTAAAATTATTGGGCTTTACAGCACAATCAACAGATCCTGTAGGTGGCTATATCATGAAAAATGCCAAAGGAGAACCTAACGGAATTTTATTGGATAATGCTGGGGATATTGCTCTTCAAACAGCGATTGCAATCAATCCCACTATCGAAAAAATGAACTATGATGGTTTAGTAAACATTGGACTTCCGCTAATTGCAAAAAACGGAATAACTTCTTTTTGTGAAGCGAGGACGTATTGGAAACAAAACTTTATTGAAACTTGGGCAGCCATCAAGAAAAACAATCTCTTGACAGCAAGAGTAATGCTTACGCCATGGATATATCCTGGCGATACTGACCAAAGCACTATAGAAAACATGAAAAAAATGTATGACAAAGGAGATGATTTAATGCGTATTAATGAAATCAAATTGTACAGTGATGGACTTACTTTTAATACTACCGCAGCACTGAAAGAGCCATATACAAAAGACTTAGGTTTCACTTTTGGTCACAAAGGTTTGAATTATATTGATGAGAAAAGAATGACTCATTTTATAACCGAATTAGAAAAAGTAGGCTACGATTTTCATGTTCATGCCATAGGAGACAGAGCGATCAGTGAAACTTTAAATGCCATTGAAGGCGCTCGAAAAACAAACGGAGATCTTGGTGCAAGACATCGAATTACACATCTTGAAATAGTGGATCCTAAAGACATTCCCCGCTTCAAAAAATTGAATACCATTGCAGATATGCAAGTGGTAGGAGAATTTGCTCAGCCGAATCATTGGCATGAAAATGACGAATTTATTGGAAAAGAAAGATCAAATGTGCAAATTCCGCTTCGATCGATTTGGGATACTGGAGCTAAAGTAACCTTAAGTAGTGATTATGATGTGAGCTCCTTAAATCCGCTGGACGGGATTCAAAATGCAGTAACGAGAAAACCACAAGCATTGCCAAATGTAGAAGAAGCTGTAAAATGCTATACGATCAATGCTGCTTATGTAATGCGACAAGAAGACAAAACGGGTTCATTAGAGGTTGGAAAATATGCTGATCTTATCATTTTGGACAGGGATATTTTTACCATTCCAGTAAATACCATTAGCAAAGCAAAAGTAGAATTGACCTTGCTTGGCGGAAAAGAAGTCTATGTTTCTCTAACATTTAATTCCGCAATTGATACGAAAATCAATCCAACAGCTTCTAGTATTGTTTATCCTACTGAAGATATTGACGATGAATTTCATATTAAATTCAACAACAAAAATCCAGATACCGTTACAGTTACAATCAAAGATGCAAATGAAAAATTGGTAAGTTCAATACAATTTAAGCATTCTGGAAAAATAATGAACAAAAACATTGACGTTTCAAAATTGAAAGAAGGAAAGTATAAAGTAACAATTGCAGCTACTAATAACTATTCAAAAACGGAATCCATAACGATCAAAAGAGTCACGGGTTTACATGAGTTTTAAAGATTTTAAAAAGCCCAAAAATTCAAAGCTATGAAAAGCATAATGATTTTTGGGCTTAATCTTTTCAAATAAAAAAGCTGCCAAAACCCCATAATAGGATCCTGACAGCAAAAAAAAAAATATTAAACTTAAGTATCTATTCAGGTTATAGTTTTCAGTCGCAGTCGCAGTTTTCAGAATTGACCGTAAACAATATAATTCACTTTCTTAACAATATTTTTAAAAATGGGAGTTTGTTTTAGAACTATTTTAAAACCCAAACCCTTTTTGGGCTGAAAACTGAAAACTGAGACTGAAAACTAGCAGAATAGTTACAACTTAAAATGTATAAGTGGCGGCAACTAGAGCGTATGAATTTACCCCTTTGAATGCTCCATCCTTATCTTCAAAAATGTCATTTGAAGCAGAGTCAATTCTAAATTCTGGTATAATCGTTAAGTTTCCGACTTTATAATTTAAAGATAATGTATTCCCAATTATAGAAGATCCAGCTATGGCTCCTACTGAAGCGGCAGCCTCCTTTGTATCCATGTATTCTAATCTATACGCTAACAAAAGAGAAGGACTGAATGTATAAGTCGGATACAACACTAATGAAAACCATTCCCCATCTAAGTCTCCATCTATATTATTGTTGGTCACAGCATACGTTCCGTTGAATCCAATTGCGAATTTATCTCCCAGCTTTTTTGTTCCCACAAAATCAAACTGTGTTTTATCCTCATCCGAAGGTGCAATAACATCACCATTGCCATCTCTTATCGGACTTCCATTAGAAGCACCTGTTGACACATTAAAATAAGCACTTCCTGTTTCTCCCACATAAGCAACTTGTCCTATAAAAGTTTTTGCATCAGTACTAGTTTCCATAGCCGATTTAAAATCAGTAGGATTCGTAACCCCAGCCATAAAACTGAATTTACCCGAAGTATACTGTGCTTTTACCCCAGTATTAAAGAATGGTCCGTAAGTAAAAGCATAAGACATACTGTAGTTTTTGTTATCTACCGCATCTAGCAACTCATACCCAATGTGGGTTCCAAATGTACCGGCAGTAACTTTAAAGCTATCTGAGATGTCGTAGGTAAATGTCAATTGTTTAATCATAAATGAATATTGATTATCATTATAAGTAAACTCTTTGGCTCTAGCTCCAAACCCTAAATCCACAAAAACGGAAGCTTTTTTCCATTTATGAGAGGCTTCAAGGGAAACCATTCCTAATTCAAATGAGTTATCCGTATTGGTGAAACTGGTATAGCCATTTGGAACGCCCGAAAAATCATATTTATAATACGCATCTGCCGATCCTGCAAATATGGTTGCTGGAGACCCTGCTGATTCTTGCGCAAATGTCATACTTGTCGTTAGTATCAATACTATAATCGCTATTCCTTTCTTCATGTTATATTGTTTTTGGTTAGTAGTTTAATTGCTTAAAAAAAAATGGTTTTGGTTATTTATTGGCGTGAAATTATTAACTTTTGATTACCAAAAAGACTTTTTTTAAAATTTATGAGAAGAATTATCAATATCCAAAAATCATCGGGAAATAATATGTATTTCCCGTTTTTCTACAACTATTTTACAAATTCAATAATCAACATTTTACTAAACAACCCCAATAATTTTAATAGCACAATTGAATCTAAACTAAAAATAAGCAACAATACCCCCTAATAATTTTACTTTAAAAAATCATACCTGTTTAAAAATAGGGGTATTTAAATTTATTACTATTTTTAAAAACAAATAAATTCGAAAAATAAATTCTTTGACTTACACCTCAGAAATAAAGCATCCTTCACCAAAATCCGAAAAACACATTACACTTACTTTTCATTGGAACAAAAAAAATCCCTAAACTCATCATTGAAATGAATTTAAGGATTCTAAAAAAAAAATACAACTATTTAGTAAAGACTACTCCACTAAGTTTTATCACAGATACAATTTCAAATTGATTGTTTGAAATTAAATAAAAGCTTTGGATTCGAACTATTTGATAGTAAAAGTAACACCACCAGAAATAAAATTATGGATTAATTCATCATCTTTATTTACATACCCTAATTCATTATAAGTATATCTAACGAAAACAGGAATACTGAATTTTTCCGAGAATTTGATATCTTTGGATACATTCAAACCAACGTTTGTAAATGCAAAACCTGCATTACCGTCGGCATCTGTACCGTAATACCCTCCATTGATAACCACAGCACCAACAAATGGTCTAAAATCAACACCAATTTTTTCTATTGAATGTGTATATCCAACTTCCGCATAAGAAGAAAAAGCTCTATTTCCATCAGCATCGTAATCATTCCCTCCCACAATGGTATTCCACTGAAAATCTAAAGGCACTCCTTTGTCTGAAAAATCAAACAACAATGACAAATCCAAAGTTTGAGCCGATCCTTCTGAATAGTTGAAATAAGAATCTCTGGATTTAGCACTATCCTCCTCATGAGCTTTTTTAGTTGCAGGCCAATAATAATCACTCAACATAACTTTCATAATTGGCATAACTTGATAGGATACATACCAATCAAATTCATTATAGGCATCTGCTGCATTAGAAAAATTGGTTGTTCCCCAAACTCCTACTGTCAATTTTTCCGTAAAAGCATAGGAAGCATAGGGCTGAAATGCTACTTTATTACTAGTGTATTTTATTCCTCTCCATAAATAAGGAGCTACAACATCAACTCCAGCAGCAAACTTGCTTTCTTTTTCCGTTGATTCTTGAGCTTTCGCATCTGTTGGGGTATCTTGTGAAAATGTTAAACTACTCGTTAACATTAAAGCTAAAACTACTACTGCTTTCTTCATCTTAATTTGGTTTTTGGTTTTGGTTTTTTGGTTTTTGGTTAAATTTAGCACTGAATTTAAGATACATAAGCCCAGTAAAGACAACTAGACTTAAATGAACTCATACTCCTTTTTATATGTCTTGAATTTTATTCTTAGCTATTACAATTAAGCCGAAATAACTACTCAATAATCACTGATTTCATATTCATAAATTCTTTGATTCCTATCTCGGATAATTCTCTTCCATAGCCCGATTTTTTGGTTCCCCCAAAAGGAATTCTAGAATCTGATCGCACCAAGGAATTGACAAAAACATTCCCTGCTTCGATTCTTCTGGCCAATGCGTAAGCGCGTTCTCTGTCTTCTGTCCAAATAGCAGAAGCCAAACCATATCGATGATTGTTGGCAATCGCAATGGCCTCATTCTCGTCTTTGGCTCTTATAATAGTCGCCAATGGCCCGAAGGTTTCTTCCTGAAATGCGATATTATTGGTATCTACAAAATCAATTAATGTGGGTTGAAAATTACAATGATCGCGCTCTCCTCCTACTACCATTTTGGCCCCTTGTTTTAAGGAATGTTCCAATTGATAGCTTAATTTTTCGGCCAAATCGATTCTCGCCAAAGGCCCCATGTGAATTCCGTTTTGCAATGGATTCCCCTGTTGCAACGCTCCTACTTTATTGGCAAAAAGAGCAGCAAACTCATCAGCCACTTTTTCGGTAACGATAAAACGTTTGGCACAAATACAGGCCTGACCTGCATTGAGCATTCTGGATTGTGTTGCTACCGTTGCGGCTTTTTCTAGATCGGCATCATTCAAAACGATAAAAGCATCTGATCCGCCCAACTCCATTACCGATTTTTTGATGTGCTTTCCAGCCAATGCTGCAACCGAAGATCCTGCCATTTCACTACCCGTCAAGGTAATTCCATGTACAATATCAGCCGCTATTACACTTTCTACTTGTGGAATATCAATGTTGATTTGCTGAAAAACACCTTCTGGAAAACCAGCTTCTAAAAATGCATTTTCGATGGCTTTGGCACAACCAATTACATTTGGAGCGTGTTTTAAAAGCGTCACATTTCCCGCCATAATTGCCGGTGCCGCATAACGTAAGACTTGCCAAAAAGGATAGTTCCAAGGCATAATTGCGAAAACAGCACCTGATGGATCGTAAACCGACATGCTTTTGAAAGGCGTATCATAATACTCATCTTTCAGCATTTTCTCCGCATTTTCCGCATAGAAATCACAGTTTCCTGCCGATTTTTCGACTTCGGCAATTCCTTCGGAAAGAATTTTACCCATTTCATTGCTAATAAGCAATCCCAGTTCCTCTTTGTTGGCTCTTAGGATGTCTGCCAACTTTTTCATTTTATCGGCTCTTTCCTGAAAAGTCGTCGTACGCCAGTTCTTGAAAGCCGATTCCGATAATTGCAGTTTTTGAGTCAATTGAGCATTGGTTAATACTTCATGCTCTGCCAGTACTGCTTGTGTAAACGGATTTATAGATTTGAATATCATTTTTTATAGATTTTATTTAACCCTGTCAGGGTTTTGAACCCTGACAGGGTTAACCAAGGAATTTAGATTAATGATGCTCGCTTAATTTTGTATTTGGATCTAAAGGCCAATACATTAAAACCGAACAATTTCCGCTTCGTGGATCGTCTAAATAATCGAATAAAGGCTCGACTAGAATAAATCCGCATTTGGTTTGAGCCGTAACCGTTGGGTCAACGATTTCGCCTTTTATTAATTTATCACAATACTCTGCAATGGTCATTTGGTCTTTTACTTTGTCATAACCAATTGGCATTCCTGCGGTCATCTGTCCCAAACATCCTAATTGCCTGGCTACTTCGTGACGTGCATTATAAATTTCTCTACCAATTCCTTTTCCTTGATAATCGGGATGAACAGAAACATCCAGTCCATAAATCCAATCCGCTTTCGGATCGTGAGTCCCCAACCATAAATCATCTGAAATCTCCAAAAAAGTATGATGTCCTTTATGATAATTTTGACGCAAAGTCGTGCAAGAAGCAATTACATTATCTCCATCCAACACTATAAATTGCCCTTCAGGAAAAATCTCCAAGTGTCTTTTGTATTTTTCTTCCGTAATTAATTCCTCCGCAGACAAGGTTGGAAATACAATTTCCTGTAATTCGGCTTGTCGTTTTGCATGTTCTGGTAAAGGTGTTTGTAAAATGTATTTACCTAAAATTTCTTTTTCCATGTTTCTTAATTTTATTGAATGCTGATGAAATAGGGTTTCAATCTTAAAATCTTAAATCGTTAATCTTCAATCAAAAATCATTAGCACATATTCCCGTAACTGATTAATTTCATTTCTAAATATTCTTTCAATCCTTCAGACCCTGATTCGTGTCCGATACCACTGCTTTTTATTCCAACGAAAGGTAATTCTGTTCCATGCGCTGCCCATTCGTTGATTCCAACCATTCCGAATTCTAGGTTTTCGGCATAAACATTCGCGTTTTTAATGTGATTGGTAAAAACGTAAGAAGCCAACCCATATTCGGTATCGTTTGCCCATTCTATAACCTCCTCTTGGGTATCAAAAGGAATAACAATCATCAATGGACCAAATACTTCCGTTTTGATAAATGCTTGGTTTTGTCTAGCCTCAATCAACGCAGGATGCACAAAAAATCCTTTATCCGATTTTTCTCCACCAATATGAACGATTGCTCCCTCACTTTTGGCTTTTTCGAGCATAGTCAAAGAATGGTTTTGCTGGGTTTTATTGATCAGTGGTCCAACAAAATCGATGTTACCACCATTTATGCCTGTTTTTAGTTTAGCAATATCCTCTTTTACAATGGCAACAAATTGATTGAAAATACTGGAATGGACATAAAAACGCTGTGGCGCAACACAAACCTGTCCACAATTTCTTAATTTGGCAACCAAAGCCTGATGAGCAATAGCCTCTACATCAACATCTTTATCAATAATCACAGGTGCATTTCCTCCTAATTCCAATGATAATTTGGTCGAAGTTTTAGAAGCACCATCCATCAATATTTTTCCAACTCGAGTACTTCCCGTAAAACTTATTTTTTTCAGTAAAGGATTTTCAATCATTTCAGTCCCTGTAGAAACGGGTTCAGTATTAATTAAATTGAAAACTCCTTTTGGGATTCCAGCTTCATGAAAGGCTTTCGCCAAATTAAAACTGGTCAAAGGGGTAAATTCAGACCCTCTTAAAACTACACTACAACCGGCTGCCAATGCTGCTCCTACTGCTCTTGCTGGATTATACGCTGGGAAATTCCAAGCTGTAATAATTCCAATAACACCCAAAGGTTGATAAATAACCATCGAACGTTTGTCAATTCTACTAGAAGGAATTACTCTTCCGTAACTGCGTTTACCTTCTTCGGCATACCATTCGAAAAGATTGGCAGAAACTTGCCATTCCCCTCTCGCTTCTAGCATGGGTTTTCCGGTTTCTAAAGCTGTTTCTTTGGCAAAAGCTTCCGCATTTTCTCTAATGTATGTAGCTGCTTTTTTTAGAAACTCCGCTCTAAAATAAGGAGTTGTATTTTTCCAACCCTTGAAAGCCGCATCTGCTGCATCAATAGCCAACTTGCAATCGGACGCATTTCCGAAAGGAACTTTATCCAAAATCTCTTCCGTTGATGGACTTTGTAAATCCCAAGTCGCTCCGTCTATTGCATCACACCAAACTCCATTTATATATTGCTTTCTCATAATCTGTAACCTTTTAAAGAGAACATTTATTTAATAATTTATCGAGGTTTATTCACTCTTTTATAATTTCTAGAATTATCTGGCCACAACTCTAAATTGCCTCCAGCTTTAAGTCAATGTCATTAAAAAAAATGAAAGTTTATACCTAACAGGTTAAAAGAAACCTGTTAGGAAACGACCATCCTAACAGGTTTCTTTTAACCTGTTAGATATTATGCCATTAAAAATCAACTTAAGACAAAACCTCTTTTATAGTTTCTTCCAAAATCATCAATCCTTTGTGCAAAACTTCGTCTTCAATAAACAACGGACTTAGAATTCTAATGCAATTCCCGTATGTTCCAGAAGTGATAACAATTAAACCTTTAGCCAAACATTTGTCGACAATCGCTTTTGTGGCAACACCGTCTGGAATACCAGTTTCAGGATTTGTGAATTCGATCGCCAACATCGCTCCTAATCCACGTACATCTGTAATGGTTTTAGGATACAAGGATTGCCAGTGTTTGAATTTATCATGAACAATTTTGCCGACTTTTTGACCCGCAGCATTAATGTCATTTTTTTGCATATAATTGATACTCGCCAACGAAGCCACACAACTCAATGGCCCGCCCAAATAGGTTCCTCCAATAAGTCCTGGTTTTATGGCATCCATGATTTCCTGCTTACCAATTACGGCACCAATCGGCATTCCGCCACCCATTGATTTTGCCCAAGTAGACAAATCTGGTGTGACATCATAATGCTCATAGGCTGCCCATTTTCCGGTACGACCAAAACCCGATTGTACCTCATCAAAAATCAGACAGATATTATTTTCAGTACAAAACTTGCGTAAATATTGAACGTATTTTTTGGAAGCAACCGTAAAACCACCTTCTCCCTGAACCAATTCTAAAATAATGGCAGCCGTTTGATTGACTGAAACTGTTGAAGAAAAAGTTTTATGTAACTTCATAATCATCAAATCATCAAACTCATCCGAAGTCATTCTAGAGCTCATACTAGGTTTGTAGTACGGATATTCCAATCGATACACCTCGGGTGCGTAAGGCCCTGCTCCTTCTTTGTATTTTACGTTTGAAGTTAATGTCATTGCCATCATAGTACGACCATGAAAAGAACCATCATAACAAATAATACCCGCTTTTCCCGTTACGGCACGAGCAATTTTGATGGCATTCTCCACAGATTCAGCACCCGAAAGTGTCAGCATAGCTTTGGTACCTTCGCCATGTGGCAACAACTCACATAATTTTTCTGTAAGATCTAAATATTGATCATAAACCGAAACATTAAAGGATGCATGAATAAATTTTTCGGCTTGTTTTTGAATCGCTTCAATAATTTCAGGTACACCATGGCCTACATTATTTACTCCAATTCCACCCGCAAAATCAATCAACTCTCTACCATCGGCATCAGTGATTATGGCACCTTTGGCTGATTGAATACTAGAGGGATTAAAAATTCCTAAAGCGTTTGGAACACTTTTCTTTCTTCTTTCGTATAATTTGTCTGTACTATTCATTTTGCTTACTTGATAATTTTGCCAACTCTAAATCGGGTTGAGCGAATTTGTAAATTTTCATATACATATTTGTTTTGGTATCAAAAACACCTTCCAAAACATGGATTTTATCTCCTATTAATTCATTCAGATGTTCCATATCACGACACATAACATTGGCTTCTATATCAAAATCTCCTGAAACCGATGCCAAGAAACTGATTTCTGGCAAACTCGCCAGTTGTTCGAATATGGTGTTCATAAATGTTTTTGGCTTGACCGAAATCAAAATACTGGCATAGGCATTAAACCCAATTTTATTTGGATCAATTCTTCCTATTATTTTTAAAGTTCCATCTTCAACCAAGTTGATGTAACGGTGCCTGATGGTACTAACAGCAACATTAATCTCTTTCGAAATTTCAGTAAATGACATTCTACCGTCTTTTTGCAATAATGTCAAAATTTGGAAATCTAATTCATCGTCTAATACACTCATCTCTAGCTTGTTTTTTATAAAATTTTATAACAAGTCAAATGTAATTAATTTATTTACAATAAAAAACGATTATTTTGTTTTATTTTCAAAAAACAAAGTTATTTTTTGTATTTTAATTTCCCTTATACTCTTTTATAAAAACCTCACCCCAGCTCTTCTCAATCAATGTCCTCAAATTAAATAAAAATCGAAATAAACTAATACCTAACAGGTTAAAAAAAACCTGTTAGGATAAGCGTTTCCTAACAGGTTTTTTTTAACCTGTTAGGTATATAACTCTTAACTTAATGACATTGACCTCGGCATAGGAAAGTGGAGATCAAAACGGAATAAAAATACTCTTTTTCAAAAAAAATCTATTTTATTCATTTAAAATTGAAATCTAAAATTTCGTGACTAGTCTTTTTTAAATATCAATTTTCCAGCACACCACGTTTCCATAGTTTGCACTTTAGAAACATCATTTAATTCAAAAGGATTTTCATTTAAAACAATAAAATCAGCATATTTCCCAACGGCTAAACTTCCTTTTACGTTTTCTAGATTATCAGCGACAGCACTTCCTACGGTATACCCATACAATGCTTGTTGCAAAGTAATTTTTTGGCTTTCGCCAATGACAGAACCATCAGCGGCTTTTCGAGTAATTGCCGTTTCGATATTGATCCACGGATTAATCTCTTTTACCACCGGTCCATCGGTTGATAAAGCCAAATTGATTCCGTTGTCTAAAACTGTTTTGCACGGATAAACCACATCCAATAATTCATCGGGTAACGTACTCTTGAAATTATTGGCCAGTTCATAAATAAATATAGGTTGCATGGCAGCAGTCATATTCATTCGCTTGAAATCATTTATATTTTCTTGGGATAAAAACCCAACATGCTCAATTCTGTGTCTTAATGTAGGACCGATTTTGAACAAATCACTATAGACTTTCAAAGTCAAATCGACTGCCTGATGACCAATGGCATGCGTCGCCACCGAAAAACCTTTAGCCACCGCTTCTTTGGCAGTTTCATAAAACTTATCGTAATCCAATCGCAAAACTCCTTTGTATCCATCGGTATTTTTATAGGGAACATTCAAAGCCGCTGTAGCCGAACTCAATCCGCCATCCGAGAAGAACTTTACCGTTTTTATTTGTAAAAACTCCGATTCGTATTGTTCCGGCAAAACCTGAATTTCGTCACTACCGTCTGGAATTCGAAGCGGGAAAACATTCATTCTCACTTTTAGCAAACCTGCTGCATCCAATTGAATATAGGCTGCCAGCAGTTCTTCATTGGCTGCAGGATCGGTAGCACTTGTAATTCCGAGGCTTAACAAATAGGAATGCGCTTCCAGAATCATGTTTTTATATTCCTCAAAAGTAAAAGGCGGGATGTTATTCATGATTAAACCCAAAGCTCTTTCGGTAAAAATACCCTGCAAACTGCCATCTTGATTTTTGCGAATTTCTCCTCCAAAAGGTACTTCCGTTACTTCACTCACTCCCGAAATGGCCATCGCTTTAGAATTGGCAATACCAATATGGGCACAGGTTCTAATTACAAAAACGGGTCTGTCTGAAATGATTTCATCCAAATCTTCTTTGGTGGGTAAACGCTTTTCTTCAAGCACCATTTCATTGATACCACGAGCCATAATCCATTCCGAATTTGGATTTTTGGCAGCAAAATCTTTTAGCTTTTGTTTGAATTCCACTATCGATTTTATGCCTCGAACATCTAGCATATACGTGCGAAGATGTCCTATTTTCCAAACGTGAATATGGGCATCATTGAGTCCCGGAATAATTGTCTTTCCTTGAAAATCTATTGTTTCCTGAAAAGGACCAAATTGATTTCGAAGCTCGATTGCTGACCCAATCGCTTCAATTTTTCCTGAATCATTAATCACCATGGAATCCGCTTTTGCAAAAGCATTATCCATAGTAAGGATGTTGGCGTTATGTATTAAAATTAGCGACACTCTTTTCTTTTTAATATTAATTAAAGCTTTTCAAATTCCTAACAGGTTTTAAAAACCTGTTAGGAAATACATTCTAAAATATTTTATCCTCTCTCGTTCAATACATCTTGAATTGCAGTTTCAATTACATCCAATCCTTCGTGTAATTGTTCATCAGTGATTACAATTGGAGGCAAGAAACGAATACAGTTGGTGTACAATCCGGCACGAATTAGAATCACACCATTGGCCACTGATTTTTTGATTACTGCCATGGCAAAATCCATATCTGGTTCTTTGGTAATTCTGTCTTTAACGAATTCAACCACAAGCATCGCTCCAATTCCACGAACTTCCGCTATTACTTCGAATTTTTCTTTCATCGCATTAATCCTGTCGGTAATAATTTTACCTACATGCGTGGCACGATCTAGAAATTCTGGTTTAATCAATTCTTTAACTGTTGCCAAAGCTCCCGCTACTGCAATAGGGCTTCCGCTATACGTTCCTCCAATTCCGCCTAAATGCGGAGCATCCATAATTTCGGCTTTTCCTGTAATGGCAGATATTGGCAAACCTGAACCTATAGATTTTGCCATAGTAACGATATCCGGAACCACTCCAGAGTGCTCGATAGAAAGGAATTTCCCTGTTCTTCCTGCACCTGCTTGAACCTCATCGGCAATGAAAACAATACCGTGTTCATCACACACTTTTCTGATTTTTTCCAAGAAACGTTTCGGCACTGGAATAAATCCACCTTCTCCTTGAACTGGCTCAATGATAATAGCCGCAACAGCTGAAGGATCTACATGTGAAATTAAATTTTGATCAAAACGTTCGATACAAAAATCAATATACTCATCCTCAGTCATAGAATTTGGTCTTCTATACACGTTTGGAGAATGAAAACGGTAAATGTCTTGAGCATAACTACCAAAACCTTTTTTGAACAAACCATATTTACTGGTTAAACTCAACGTAAGCATGGTACGCCCGTGATACGCTCCTTCAAAACAAATTACTGCTGGTCTTTTGGTATAATAACGAGCAATCGCTACTGCATTCTCTACCGCTTCTGAACCCGAATTGGCCAATAATGTTTTCTTAGGATAGTCTCCCGGAGTAATTTTATTCAACAACTCAGCAAATTCTAGATACAATTCAAATGTAGTTACCAAAGCTCCTGGATGAATGTGCTTGTCCAATTGTGCTTTTACGGCATCAACCACCACTTGAGGTCTGTGTCCTAAATTGACCATTCCGATTCCACCTGCAAAATCAATCAATTGATTTCCATCTACATCCCATACCAATGCTCCTTCGGCTTTTTCAACCACCACTTCGGTAGATTTTCCAAGGCCTGCAGGTAAAGCCGCTGCTCTTCTTGCTAACATTTCTTTGCTTATTGGACCTGGAATTTCTGATACTTTTTTAATTTGAGTTCCCATTTTTTATTTTAGATTTATGATTTTAGATTTTAGATTCAATGTGTCCATTAACAACATCAACTCTTTTTAAATTTTAGATTTATTTTGATTCTTTCGCTCTTTTAGATTCTTTAGATTCTTTAACTTTTTTCGCTTTTTTCATTTTCTAAATAATAATTCTCATCGACAGGCCTATACATTAATATACTCCCAAATCCAGATTCCGGATCATTGATATAATTGTATAAAGGTCGAATCCATCGAAAACCAGCATTTCGCTGCGGCGTAATCGTTGGGTCTGTCAATTCATTATTTATTAACGCCTTACAGTATGCTTCAATAGTCATTTGGTCTTTTACTTTCCCATAACCAATGGTCATTCCTGCGATAATTTGTCCTTTCAAACCCAATTCCTTACACACCTCATTTCGTGCTTTGTACATCTCTCTAGAAAGTCCTAACCCTCTATATTCTGGCAAAACACCCATATCTATTCCGTACATCCAATCACCATTTGGTATTTGCACTTTGGTAATCCATAAATTATCTGTTTCTTCCAGGAAAGTACTGTCGTGTTCTGGAAATTTACATCTAAAAGTACTGGCCGAGGCAACAATAACACCTCCCTTTTCTACAACCATTTGCCCTTCTGGAAAAACGGTAATATGATTGGCAAAATGATCTCTATTCAAGATTTCAGACTCATGCAAAGTGGGATAACATCTTGATTGCACATATTCCATCTGAATGGCATCCTCAACTTTTGCATTACGTATTAAAAATGTATCATTCAAAATCTTTTTGTCAATCATACTTTTAGATTTTCAGATTATTAATTTTCTATACTTTTTTAATTTTTTAGATTTTTAACATTTCAGTTTGTAATCTTCATCTACAGGATAATACATAAATATACAAGCAAAACCGGCTTCGGGATCATTAATATGATTGTACAATGGTTTTATCCATCTAAATCCCGCTTTTTTTTGAGGTGTCACCGTAGGATCTGTAAACTTCTTAATTTCTAATGCGTAACAGTATTCCTCAATGGTCATTTTATCTTTTACTTTACCGTAACCAATGGTCATTCCTGCTATAAGCTGGCCTTTTAACCTTAGTTTTTTACAAATTTCTTGTCTTACTGTGTACATTTCTTTAGAAAGCCCTAATCCTCGATATTCTGGCAAAATCCCCATGTCTATTCCGTACATCCATTCTCCGTCTGCGACATGTGCATTGGTAATCCACAAATTATCCGAAGACTCCAAAAAAGTAGCTTCCTGTGTTGGAAAATTACATCGAAACGTACTTGCAGAACCCACAATTACCCCGTCCCTTTCTAACACAATCTGCCCTTCTGGAAATACTTTGATATGATTTATAAAATGATTCCTGTTTAACAACTCTGTTGGATCCAAAGTAGGATAACATTGTTGCTGAACATATTCCATCTGAACTGCATCTTCCGGAGTTGCATTTCGGATTATAAACTCATTAAACAAGACTTCTTTATAAATCATAACTCATTTATTTATAACACAAAACCTGCCATTAAATACAACAAAGAGGAAGCTACAAATATTACCAATTGGTATGGAAATTGAGAAATCCCATGTTGCATCATATCGACTTTACAAGATTGTGCCGTTAATACTCGATTGTCTGAGAAAAAACAAGCTGCCGCTCCCCAAACTGTTCCAGAGGCCAATGCTCCTTGGGTTAACCAAAAATTGGCTCCTAATGTATGCGAAAGTAATGCTGCGGTAGGAACTAGAATAGCGTAGATTCCCCAGTTTGAACCCGTTGCCCAACAAATCCAAGATACCAAACCAAAAACAATAAAAGGCAAAGTGGCATTATTCAACCAACTGATTCCTTGCAATTTTGCGGCAACAAATTCATTAAATCCTAATGCATTTTGAACATCTTTTAGTAAATAAGTAAACCCCAAAACGGTTAATACGAATGTTATGGTTTCTAATCCTAAAACAAAATGTTTCGATATTTTAGCAAATTTAATTACTTTGAAAAGGAAAAAATACAGATACGTAAATACTACTGCTGTAACAATACCACGTAGAGCATCGATACTACCAAAGATATATTCTGTCGAAAAAGTGAAGCTTCCCCAATAGTCCATATCAAATGGGTAAGGAAAAACAGTACACCATATTAAAACAAGTATTGGCAGTATAAAATAAATTAGTTTACCTTGTTTCGCATTGGGCTTTGGTGCTTTAATCATCGATTGATCAATTGGTTTCACGTTGGCTTCAGCTTCTTTAATTGCTTTAGAATCTGGAATTATTTGAAAAACAATTAAGCCTCCCATGATTAATGAAATCCAAGCCGAAAAATTATAAGGTATAGTCCCCAAAAAAGCCTGAATTGGATTGGTTATTGCCACACCCGCACCATCTAAAACACCACCGTCTATAGCTACAATCTGTGTTCCATAAAATATAGTCCAAGTCGAAATAGGAAAAAGAATAGTGATAGGCACACAAACTGTTGTCAATACCAGCGCCAGTTTTTCTCTAGAAACCCCAAACTTATCCGTTATAGGTCTCATGGTGTTTCCCACAGATAAAGCACTCAAATAATCATCCAAGAAAAAGAAAAAACTCAAAAAGTAAGTCATTATCAAGGATTGTTTCTTGTTTTTTACATGGTTCTCAGAATATCTACCAACGGCTTTAATCCCCCCAGATGCATTTAACAACTGAACAAACGCTCCATATAATATACAAACCAAAATAACCCATATTAATCCTTGATCGTGTGCATCTCTGGAAATCGAAGTAAACATCCCGTCAAACATATTCAAAGGAAAAATCATTCCTTTCCCGTCTGGAAAATATTCTTCGGAACCGCCGTGCTGTGCCAATAAAACAAACCCAATAGAACAACCAATAATTAAAGGCTCTAAAGCTTTTCGAGTAATCATGGCAATTCCCAATACCGTAAATGCAGGAACTAAGGCATGCCAATGGACAAAATAACAAAGTGTAGCCAAGAATAATAAGGCAACTCCAATAATAGTAGATACTGATTTCATAAATTTAATAGATTAGTTTTTTTTGGTTATAGTTAATAACAATAATTTAAACTGGTCAGGATTTAAATTAACAACCTATATAGAATGACTTATTTCAACTTTTGTTATTGTAAATAAATTAACATCTATGTGATTATTTTGTAAATCTAACAATATTTTCAATACATGCAAAAAAATTTATTGATTTTTTATTAATTTTTGTATATTTGAAAAAACCAAAAAACAATCATTATGTCATTTAACGAAGTAAAAAACTTTATAAATGGGGAGTTTAAGGCTGGAAGTTCTACAAAAACCCACTCGATTATCTCTCCTTTAGACGGTAAGGAATTATCTACTTTCCACGAATCTACTATGGAAGATTTGAATGAAATTATAGTCGCAGCACAAAAAGCGCAAAAGGCTTGGCAAAAAGTCACCTTGAAAGAAAGAGTGCAAGTATTTTATAAATACAAGCAATTATTAGAGAAAAACAGTGACGAACTAACCGAAATCATTCACAGAGAAAACGGAAAGATTCATAGCGAAGCCAAAGCCGAAATTGACAAAGCCATTGAGCTGACCGAATTTGCCTGTTCTTTACCTCAATTTATGAATGGCGAAAACATGGAAGTGAGTAAAGGCGTTTTTTGTTCTTCCACAAAAGTCCCTTTAGGAATCGTAGCTTCCATTGTACCCTTTAATTTTCCGACAATGGTACCGCATTGGACTATTGTAAACGCAATAGCTCTTGGAAATGCTTTCATTCTAAAACCTTCGGAAGCAGTGCCCATAAGCAGTCAATATACCGCCAAACTCTTAAAAGAAGCTGGACTTCCTGATGGATTGTTCAATATTATCAATGGAACACAAACTACCGTAGAAAACATTTGTGACCATCCCGGAATTCAGGCGATCACTTTTGTGGGGTCTACCAAAGTCGCCAAAATTGTGTACCAAAGAGCGAGCAACAACCTAAAACAAGTACTGGCGCTTGGAGGTGCAAAAAATCATATCCTATTATTACCCGATGCTCACCCAGAAATGGCTTCCTCTAATATTGTTGCTTCCATGAGCGGCTGTGCAGGACAAAGATGCATGGCGGCAGCAACCTTGATTGCCGTAGGAAATTGTGATGCAATACTGGATCGACTAATTACAGATGCCCAAAAAATTCAATGTGGAACTACTCTAGGTTCTGTTATTTCTAAAGCCGCCAAAGACAGAATTGAAGCCTATATTACCGAGGCAGAACAACAAGGGGCCAAAATTATTTTAGACGGACGCAACACTACTGTTCCTGGAAAAGAAAATGGCTTTTATGTAGGCACAACCCTAATTGACAACGCTACAGCCGATATGAAAATTGCCCGAGAAGAAGTTTTTGGTCCTGTCCTAGCTATCGTTCGTGTGAATACCATTGATGAAGCATTGGCAATAGAAAACGCCAATCCGTATGGAAATGCTTGTTCTGTTTTTACTCAAAATGGCGGCTTGGCCAATTATGTTACCGAGCATGCTTCGGCTGGAATGTGTGGTGTAAATATTGGCGTTCCAGTTCCTAGAGAGCCTTTTGGTTTTGGAGGATGGAATCAATCCCGTTTTGGTTCTGGCGATATTACCGGAAAAAGTGCTATTGGTTTTTTTACCAAAGAAAAGAAAACCACCACCAAATGGAATCCCGAAGCAGGAACCAATTGGATGAGCTAGGGTTTTTAACTTTTTTTTTTGTAATTTTAGTTTTCTAACCACAAATAACCAAATAGTAATGATACGAAAAGCTACACTACAAGACTTAGATCAATTGACTAATCTATTTGATCAATATGTTGTTTTTTATAAGAAACCGTCCGATTATGAAAAGCACAAAGAGTACCTAAAGGAACGAATAGAAAATAATGAAGCCACGATTTTCATCGCCAGCGACGATACTAATCCTGACAAAATCATTGGTTTTGCTCTTATTTACGTTACTTTTTCTTCATTGGCACTCAATAAAATTTTGATTCTAAATGATCTTTTTGTTGACGCTTCTATCCGAAAAAACGGAATTGGCGAAAAACTAATTCTAAAAACAGTTGAATTCGCAAAAGAATTAGGTTCTAATTTAGTTCGATTAAGAACTGCAAAAAACAACATCATTGCCCAAGGTTTATACAACAAAATGGGCTTTGTAAGAGAAGACTACCTTTATAGTTACGACCTTACTGTCAACTAATTAAAAACTTAAAAAAAACCAAACAACGAATGTTAAGCAAAGAACAAATCATAAGTGACAGCAAAGAATTTAGTTTATTTTCATGGTCGGCACAAGCCAGTGTAAACCCAATCGCAATAGAAAGAGCCGAAGGTGTTTATTTATACGACTACGATGGCAACAAAATAATCGACTTTTCGTCTGGATTAATGTCTGTAAATATAGGCCATGGTGATCAAAGAGTTACGGCAGCAGTGGTAGAGCAAATGCAAAAAGTAAGTTTTGTAACACCAACCTGCACCACCGAAATAAGAGCTAAACTGGCTAGAAAATTATCCGAAATATGTCCTGGGGATTTGAACAAAGCCTTCTTTACATTATGCGGGACTTCCTCTGTAGATAATGCCATAAAACTGGCACGATTATATACCGGAAGACATAAAATCATTGGGCGATACCGAGCTTTTCATGGCGGTTCAATTGGTGGAATGTCAGTTGGTGGCGATCCCCGAAAACTGGCCAATGACGCCCAACAAATGCCCAATGCAGTACTACTAGACGATCCTTACTATTTCTTTGGTATGAAAGATCTGGATGAGGCTACAAAATTGAGTTTAAGCCTGGAATATGTAGAAAGAATAATCCATTTTGAAGGAAAAACGAATATTGCTGCCTTTATTTTTGAAGGCGAAAGCGGCTCTTCGGGCTGTTTGCATTATCCAAAAGGGTACATAAAAGGAGTTAAATCCCTTTGCGAAAAATACGACATCCTTTTTATTGCCGATGAAGTAATGAGTGGATTTGGAAGAACCGGAAAATGGTTTGGATTTGAAAACCATGACATTATTCCTGATATGGTGTGTATGGCCAAAGGATTAACCTCCTCTTATCTTCCGTTAGGCTGTTTAATGGTTTCAGATAAAATAGCGGAGAAATTCGATAATACGCCAATGATGATTGGTCTTACTTACAATGCCCATCCTGTTGCTTTGGCAGCTGCATTGGCGGTAATAAACATTTACGAAAGTGACCATTTAATAGCCAACACTAAAAAAATGGGGGCTTATCTGGAATCAAAAATAGAGGCAATGCGAGCGAAACATCCAAGTATGGGCGCTTTTAGAAACACAGGTTTACTAGGATGTTTGGATGTTCTAAAAAACAAAACCACAGGAGAATTAATCGCTCCCTACAATGCCAGTGGAGACGAACTAAAAGTAACCAATCTTATTGCGGCCAAACTAAGAGTTCTGGGATTATACACTTTTGTGCGTTGGGGCTATATTTTTATAGCGCCGCCGTTATGCATCACAGAATCTGAAATAGACGAAGGCTTAGCTATTATTTCGCAAGCCTTATCCATTTCTGATGAACATTTGGTTTAGACAAGATCAGTCTCAGTTTTCAGTTTTCAGTTTTCAATCAAAAAGGGGGTTGATTTTAGAAGAATTTCTAAAATCAACCCCCTTTTTTCAACTAATGTTATGGCTATATTCTAAAACAAACAGCATTTAATTTTAACCATATAAGGAATATAAGTACAGATAAGTTATTGCTTTTTGAACCCTGCTTATATGACCTTATATTTCTTATATGGTAAACCTTTTTATCCTGATCCAGACTGAAAACTAAAAAAAAACCTTTAACAAATACTATCGTTTTGAAAAACCTGATTTATCAATTCGTAGATTTTCTCTTTATCTAATGGTTTAGTAATATAGCCAGAAAATCCAGCCTTGAGAATCCTCTCTTTATCTTCGGTTGAAGAATGAGCTGTTTGAGCAACAATAGGAAGTTCTGGTTTAAACTGTTTGATTTTTTTGAAGGCTTCGTAACCATCTAAAATAGGCATTTTTATATCCATAAAAATCAGGTCAATAGTATCATTTTCGGCACTTATATTGACTACTTCTAAACCATTTCGAGCTCTCAAAACGGTATGGCTTTTTAATTCTAATATCCTTTTTAATAACAAATAATTAATATTATCATCTTCGGCGATTAATATGGTTTTCAAACCAAAATCAAGAGGTAGAATTCCATCCATTTTTAAATCTTTCCCAATATTGTTAGTATCATAAACCAATGGAATGCTAAATTTAAAAACAGAACCTTCTCCATAAAAAGATTCTACTGTAATTTTACCTCCCAACATTTCTACATAAGCTTTAGAAATAGACAAGCCCAATCCCAAACCACTAAGTGATATAGAATAATCATCTTCTACTCTTCTAAAGCGGTCAAAAATAACTTTCAAATCTTTTTTACTAATTCCTAAACCCGTATCTTCAACTCTAAACTCTATGGCCTTTGTTTCATGATTTAGAGTATAGCCAAAAGAAACATGCCCTCTATCTGTAAACTTTATGGAATTTGTCAGTAAATTAACCATGACTTGCCTCAATTTAACCTCATCTGTTAAAATATCATTTGGCAACTTTTCATCACTTTTCATCAAATAAAAATCAACTTTTTTATCTTCTGGAACAATTACTTTTAGAGTACTATACAACTCATTTACAAAATTCTCTATATTCAACCCTTTGTAATTGGGTGTGATTTGCTTGGCGTCAATCTTAGACATTTCTATAAGATCTTCAATAATTGAAACTAGATTTTTGCCACTACTCTTAATAATTTTCAGGTATTTTTTTCTAAATTCTACACTTAGATTATCATCCAAAAGCAAATCAGAAAAACCAACTATAGCATTCATTGGTGTTCTAATTTCATGAGACAAATTAGCTAAAAAAGTAGATTTAAGCTTATCACTTTCTTCCGCCTTTACTTTGGATTTTTCTAACTGAAATCGGTTCTTTCTATGATCATCAAATAAATTTCCGATGTAGCCAAACTCTCCAGGCTCTTTTTTCAAGAGACTGATTGAAATTTCACGATCCGATTCTAAAATATTGGTTACCAATCGCAACGGTTTGTACACCCATTTTCTAGAATAATGAATGGCGGCGATCAAACTAAATAAGGTAACGATTACTATAATCAACAGCAGTTCTCTGGTTTTTTCAAAATTGAGATACGAAGACCTCTGAAACAATAATCTGCCTACAGCAAGATTATCAGTGTCTCTAAGTCTTATTATTGAGGTTACTTTTTTATTGCCAATAGTATTCGCATCGAAATTGCTTAAAAGCTTAATTTTGGAGCTACAGATATCTTCTAAATTCTTTAAATATTTTGGATCCAATACACGAGCCATAAACAGATAACCTGAAGGTCTTGTTTTGTTCTTTTTGGGGTCATTTGAAGGATGAATAGTACCCCCAAACACTTCGACTATCCCTTCTGGAACACGCATATAAAACCTAGAAAACTTGGTTTTATTCAAATGCATCATGGCTTGTACTGGGATAAAATCTTTGAATTTAAAATTAGGAGTGGCTGTGTTTACGATAAATTTTTTCTTTAAATCATAAACCCCAATATAATCCACTTCGTAGGTAGGGAATTCGTTTACAATGTGGTTATTAAACCAAATGGTATCTCTTGACTTTGTAAAACTGACTAATGCATCCCAATAACTAAGATCGTTTATGGTAACAATTTGTGTTTTCGAATTAAAATCAAATAATCTATTTATTTCAGTTTGATATTGATCTGTATTTGACTTAAAAACCTGATCTTCTTGCTTTATCGTATAAAGGTAAAGCGATAGAAATAGGAATATAAAAAGTGAGCAAATCCCAATGATTAACAATACCAATTTAGAGTAAGTCGTTAATTTTAATCTCATTTAGTTAAAAGAATTACAGCAAAAATAGTAACGCAATATACTGTTTTTTTACAATACAAAAAAAACACAACACACTGAATATTTGGATTTACAGTTTACTAACTAATTCATACTATAGTGTGTGTTTTTTTAATCCATTTACAAACAAAAAAACCACCTCAGCGGGTGGTTTCAGATACTTTATTGATTGTAAAATTAACTTTTCACCCCTGTTGATGCCGCAACAACAGTTCCTTTTATAGTCAAAACTTTAACAGTCGTTTCAGCATTAGTAGTTACTGATACCGTTTTAGTAAATCCACCCGCATTAGCTGCATTATAAGTCGCTGTAACTGTACCTGATTTTCCTGGAGCAATTGGAGTTTTGGTGTAATTTGTTGCTGTACAACCACAAGAACCTTGTACATTGGTAACTACAACTGCTGTTTTTCCTGTATTTTTGAATTCAAAAACAATAGGTTTTGGAGTGTTTTGAGGAATATTCCCCACATCTATGGTCTCACTTTTCCACACGATCGAAGAAGTATCAATACTCACTTTTGAAACTACCATTTTTACAGGAGCGATGGCCGAAAATGACATTAAACCTAGAGTTAATGCCAACATTGAAATTTTAATCATTTTCATAATTTGATTTTTTTTTAAATCTGATATAGTTCAGATTTTGGTTAATAATTTGTTTTATTTGATCCATCCAAAAGTAGATTAGAAAAACAGACACCCTTGTTAAGCGCTATCTAATCTTTGTTAACGACTTGTTAATGCAAAAAAGGCATCCAAATTTTGATTAATATTACATAATGAAACTAACCAAACTCAATAGCAGCATCCTAATTGGATTAATCGCAATTATAGGAATCCTAGTAGCACAATTGCTTTGGACGAAAGAAGCCTTTACTATTGAAGAAAAAAAGTTCAGCCAAAAAGCACACGTTGCCTTACTAGAAGTTGCCAAAAAACTATATCAAGGAACCAATCAAGAACTTCCTGGTAAAAATCCAGTACGAAAAATCTCCAATGATTATTATATTGTCAATATTGATAATGATTTTGAACCCGAAATTTTAGAGTTTTATCTCATCTCCGAATTCAAAAAAATGAATATCACTACGGATTTTGAATACGCCATGTACAATTGTCAAAGCGACGAAATGGTCTATGGCAACTACATCTCGCTATCCGAAAAAAAACAAACCAAACATTCCGTACATTTTCCCAAACATAAAAATTTAGTCTATTATTTTGCCATTCGATTTCCTAACGAAACTAATTATCTGTTCAGTTCATTAAAATTTTGGTTTGTACTTTCGATTGCGTTAATTGTTATTTTACTGGTTTATGTATATTCTATTTTTACGCTTTTACAGCAAAAGAAATACTCCGATTTACAACGCGATTTCATTAATAATATGACGCACGAATTCAAAACGCCTTTGTCCTCCATACTAATTGCTTCCAATTACCTCATCAAGCAAAATCCAATTCTGCAAGACGAAAAACTGGAAAAGTACACCCATATTATCATTGACCAAAGCAATAAATTAAACCAACATATAGAGAAAATTTTGACCGTTGCAAAGTCTGATAATGCTCCTTTAGTGTTGAACAAAAACCAGCTGAATGTTCTACCTATACTAGAATCTGTAATTGAAAACATTAAGCTAAAACATCCCGAAACCAATATAGAAATCAAAACCAATTTGGCCGCAATTACCATTGAAGCTGATGAATTTCACTTCTCCAATTTGGTTTACAACCTACTGGATAATGCGATAAAATACTGCGAAAACAAACCCGAAATTAATATCGCTATTGCAAAAGTTGGAAAGCATTTACAATTAAGTTTTACCGACAACGGCATTGGAATTTCCTCTAAAAACATTCCCTTTATATTTGATAAATTTTACAGGATTCCGAGTCAAAAAAGCAATGAAGTCACTGGTTTTGGATTGGGTTTGTACTATGCGAAAAAAGTGTGTGACCTGCACCACTGGAAAATAACTGTAAAATGCAATCTAGAAAAAGGTTGTACCTTTTCACTACTAATTCCACAAAACTAAATGAGTACTGTTCGAATACTATATACCGAAGACGATGCAACACTAGCATTCTTAACCAAAGACAACTTAGAGCAAAACCACTATGAAGTGACCCATTGTGAAGATGGGGCTGCAGGTTTCGAAGCTTTCAAAAAAGGCGTTTTCGATATTTGTATTTTGGATATAATGATGCCAAAAATGGACGGCTTTGAATTGGCTGCCGAAATCAGGAAACTCGATACCGACGTTCCAATTATTTTTCTATCGGCCAAAACTCTGAAAGAAGACCGCATCAAAGGCCTGCGGTTAGGAGCTGATGATTATCTTGTAAAGCCTTTTAGCATTGAAGAATTACTCCTTAAAATTGAAATATTTTTGAGACGTTCCCGCAAAAAAAATGCGATTGAAAAATCAATTTATCAAATTGGAAAATACCAATTCGACACCAAAAATTTCATTCTATTCAATGAAACAGAAAAGATACCCCTCACCCAACGCGAAGCGGATCTTTTGAAATTATTTCTCGACAATAAAAATGTAGTTTTAAAACGAGAGCAAATCCTAACTTCTCTTTGGGGCGATGACGATTATTTTATGGGGCGTAGTCTCGATGTTTTTATTTCCCGCCTGCGCAAAATTTTGGTAAATGAGAAAGGGATTGCGATTGAGAATTTACATGGGATTGGGTTTAGGTTTTTTGTGGAGTAACAGATAAGAACCCATTAATAGACTCAAAAAGCGGGGTAATTACATTTCGAAAATAGTCAAATATTCTTTCTCCATCAATTCAATTTCTGAATCGATTAATTTAGCGAAATCTTTTCTTCTCCTTTTTGGGAATATGCCTTTATTTTGATGAAGAAAAAGTATCATTCTGCTAATTTCAGCATCAGGCATATCAACAATTTCTTGAATAGACAACCTCAATTCATCATATCTCATAATAAATTCAAGCTCATTCGGAATGTCTGTCATCACGGTTTCTTGAATCGTTTTTCCTAAGAAAGAAGTTTGTACCGTCAAATCAGGAAAGCGGTAATAACTTTCTATTTCCTCCAAATTTAAAACACGAACGTTCCCTTTATCATCTTTTTCATAATCAATTATTTGCATTAATACTTTAGAAAAATCTTCTAATACCCCATCATATTCTTTGAGATTATTCAATATATGCGCTGAAACTGGGATAATTAAACCATCTTGAACCACTTTATCCCGAACCAAAGTGTCATGAATCAAAAATCGATGCAAACGTCCATTTCCGTCTTCAAATGGATGAATGAAAACAAACCCAAATGACAAAGTGCTGGCTCGAACTAATGCTGATGCAGTTCCCGTTTTTAGAGCAACTTCTTTTAAACCATGCATCAACGAGTGTACAAGTTCTGGCGGTGGGCATATATAATGCAGCATTTCCGAATAATTGGGAAGTGACTGCCCCACATAATTCTGAAAATCGCGATACCGTTTTACGGCAAATCTTGGGTCAACAATTTCATTTTGCAAAAGAGTCAAATACCCCTCATCAAACATATTATCTTCAGCTACTGTCCCCGCTTTCATCAGCAAGGAGACAAAGCGTTCTATCCGTTTTGGCGAAGGTTTTTCATGCTCAATTTCATACGATGATTTTGTTTCTTTTCCGTATAAATAATTAGTCGCTCTAGTAAAGATATCCAACGGATACTCTTTTCGTAGCTGCATTATTTGAGCTGAAATATCAATACTTTGAAAAATTTCTATTTCGGCTGTTTTTCTAACTATTGGACAAAAATCTGGAGTTCCCAGCAAGTTATCGTTGATTTTCCATTTAGAATTCTTAACCGTTTTCCCAACGATATATTTTTTCTCGTCTAATAAATCAACATAATTCCCGGGAATAACAAAGTCTATATCCAACGATTTATCCATAAGAAATTCAAATAGGAAACCAATTTTTTTAGAATATATTCCTGACGGAGAATTACCTATAAAAGCAATAATTTCTTTCTCAGGAATTTTTTTAAAAACTGATTTTAATAAATGAAAATCAAGATAGTCGTATTTCAGCCCAAAAACAAGGTGTTCCAGCGGATTGTTTTCAACGGCAAACTTACTAGATCTAAAGACCTGAAGAACGATGCCTTTTGAAGTTATTTCTATTCCATCCTTTTTTCCAATAAAGGATTGATGCTTCAAAGAACATTTATTCAATTTATAAAATTCTTTCAGCCAAGAAAACCCTATTTTTTGTTCCATACTACTCTCTTTTTTGGAAAAACAATTATTGATCTGGAAAAACAATTAAAATTGAATACAAATATGGAAAAACAATTATTTAATTGCAATCAATTTTTAATAAATTTCATGGAAAAACAATTATTTCATTGGAAAAATAATTATTTTGAATGCTTTTTACGGAAAAACAAATAATCGCTACGGTAAAATTGACAAATCGGAAGGTTTTTATGACAAAACCTATATCTGCTTCGGTAAAATTAATAAAACAAGATACTTTTACTGTAAAACGGATAGACAAATAATTGAAACAGCAACTTTGGCAAAACATGTCCAACAAAAAACCACCTAAAATAATCAGGTGGTTTTTCAATTTCAATTTCTTATTGAAAGATTACAAAGGAATATTCCCGTGTTTTCTATCTGGAGTAACACTTACTTTATTCTCCAGCATGCTAAACGCTTTTATCAATTTGCGTCTCGTGTCTTGCGGAAGGATCACCTCATCTACAAAACCACGTTGTGCTGCTGTGTACGGATTGGCAAACAAATCAGCGTATTCGGCTTCTTTTTCCAAGAGTTTAGCCTCATGGTCTTCGGCGTCGTAGATTTCTTTTTTGAAGATAATTTCCGAGGCACCTTTAGCTCCCATTACGGCAATCTCGGCAGTAGGCCAGGCAAAATTCATGTCGGCACCAATGTGTTTGGAATTCATTACATCATAAGCTCCACCATAGGCTTTACGGGTAATCACGGTAATTCTTGGCACGGTTGCTTCACTTAAGGCATAAAGCAATTTCGCTCCGTGAACAATGATACCGTTCCACTCTTGGTCGGTTCCCGGCAAAAAGCCCGGTACATCTACCAATACCAATAACGGAATATTAAACGCATCACAAAAACGGGTAAATCGCGCCGCTTTTTTCGAACTGTTGACATCCAGACAACCCGCCAAAAACATCGGTTGGTTGGCTACAATTCCGATGCTTCGGCCTCCCAATCGGGCAAAACCCACAAGGATGTTTTCGGCATAATTTTTATGAATCTCAAAAAACGAATCTTCGTCAATAATCCCAGCTATCACAGCGTGCATGTCATAAGGCTTATTCGGATTATCCGGAATAATACCGGCTAATTGCTCGCGTACCTCATCTTGGAGTTCGTACGGCAAATTGCGTGCAGTTTCTTTATTATTTTGAGGTAAATAACTCAACAATCGCTTGAGGTCTTCCAAACAAACCACATCATTTGTCGAGGTGCAATGTGCCACACCCGACTTGGTAGAATGCGTACTTGCCCCTCCCAATTCCTCTGAAGTTACCGATTCATTCGTCACTGTTTTTACCACATTTGGCCCCGTTACAAACATATAACTGGTGTCTTCAACCATCATCGTAAAATCAGTCATGGCAGGAGAATACACCGCTCCACCGGCGCAAGGTCCCATAATCGCGGAGATTTGCGGAATCACGCCACTGGCTTGTACGTTTCTAAAGAAAATATCGGCATAACCGCCCAAAGAACGAACGCCTTCCTGAATACGTGCCCCACCAGAATCGTTCAGTCCAATCATAGGCGCACCCATTTTGACTGCCATATCCATTATTTTACAAATTTTCTCGGCATGTGTTTCGGATAACGAACCACCAAAAACCGTAAAATCTTGTGCAAAAATATAAACCAATCTACCGTTGATGGTTCCGTATCCTGTAATGACTCCATCGCCATAATACATTTCTTTTTCCATTCCAAAATCAGTAGTTCGGTGGGTCACCAACATCCCGATTTCTTCAAAAGAACCTTCATCCATCAAATAATCGATGCGTTCCCTTGCCGTTAGTTTTTTATTCGAATGCTGTTTCGCAATACGTTTTATTCCTCCACCCAAATGGGCTTCGGCAATTTTATCGTTTAGTGTTTTTATTTTGTCTTGCATAATTTACTGAATTGGTAAGCGTACGATTTTTTGGTCCTCAAAATACTGTTTCAATGCCACCAAAGCAGCAATTTCGGCTTCTTGCGCCATTTGGTTTTTCAATACATCGGCATTGTAATATTGCTTCACAAAATGCGTATCAAATTTTCCGGAACGAAACGCCTCATGTTCAAAAACAAACTTACCGAAAGGCAAAGTCGTCTGCACTCCTTCTACCTGATAGTCTTCAATCGCTTTAATCATCAACTGAATCGCTTCTTCACGGGTTTGTCCGTAAGTGATCAATTTAGCCAACATCGGGTCATAATAAATCGGAATATCCATACCTTGTTCAAAACCATTATCCACACGAATTCCTTCGCCAACAGGCAATTGATACACATCCAAATGACCCACACTCGGCAAGAAATCATTCAGCGGATCTTCGGCATACACACGCAATTCCAATGCATGTCCTTTTATTTTCAAGTCTTCTTGTTTGATAGTCAATGCTTCTCCCCTTGCCACTCTAATTTGCAGTTCAACCAAGTCGGTACCGGTAATCAGTTCCGTAACGGGGTGCTCCACCTGCAAACGGGTATTCATTTCCAGGAAGTAGAAATTATTGTTTTCGTCTAATAAAAATTCAACAGTTCCTGCTCCTAAGTAATCACAAGATTTAGCCACTAAGACCGCCGCTTCACCCATTTTTTTACGCAATTCTGGCGTTAAAACTGCCGAAGGTGCTTCTTCAACCACCTTTTGATGACGACGTTGAATGCTGCATTCTCTTTCAAACAAATATAAAATGTTGCCATGACTGTCTGCCATCACCTGAATTTCGATATGTCGTGGAGAAGCCACATATTTCTCGATAAAAACCGAACCATCGCCAAAAGCCGAAATCGCTTCGCTTATCGCACGATTCATTTGGGACTCAAAATCAGCTTCACTTTCTACCACACGCATTCCTTTTCCTCCACCACCAGCCGAAGCTTTAATCAAGATAGGAAAACCAATTGATGTTGCGGCTTGCTTCGCTTTTTCAATATCCGTAATCGCCTCGTCAATACCGGGAACCATCGGAATATTATAGGCTTTCACGGCATCTTTCGCCGCCAGTTTACTTCCCATGATTTTAATGGCTTTCGACTTGGGACCAATAAAAATGATATTGTTTTTCTCGGCTTCTTCGGCAAAATCGGCGTTTTCACTCAAGAAACCATATCCTGGATGAATCGCATCTACATTCAAAGATTTGGCGACTTCAATAATTTTGCTTCCTAATAAATACGATTGGTTTGATGGAGATTCCCCAATCCAAACCGCTTCATCGGCAAATTTTACGTGCGGTGCATTTCTATCGGCAGTAGAATATACTGCCACGGTTTTAATGCCCATTTTCTGTGCGGTTTTCATCACCCTAATGGCAATTTCCCCTCTATTGGCAACTAATATTTTTTGCATAATTTTACTCGAATTCAATTAATAACTGCCCTTTGTCTACCGCGTCTCCCGTACTCACCGAAATGGATTTAATCACCCCATCTCTTGGCGAAAGAAAACTATTCTCCATTTTCATCGCACCCAAAATGATCAAATTATCATTCTCTTTTACGGTTTGTCCGACAACGACACTAATTTCCAAAATTAATCCCGGCATAGGTGCTTTGATCGCGTTAACCTGTTTGGTCAACCCTACCTCAAACCCCATTTCTTTGATAAGGACGTCCAAAGGATTTGAAATCGCTACCGTATAATTGGTATTGTTTACCTTAACCGTATAGCTTTTGTGATTGAAATCCGAAGTGATGATTTCCGCTTTATAAGGTGTGTTTTGATGCAGTACATGAAATTCATTTACTCCCGTAGGTACGGCATCCAGTTGAGAAATACTTTCCTTTTCAAAATCAAATTGAAAAGTGTCATTTACTTTTACTTTAAAGGTTGGACTCATTATATATGTATTTTGTAGCGGTAAAAATAGTCAAAGAAAATGGTAGTGAATAAAAAAATAAATTTATATCGCATTTTTATAATTGAAAAACGCCTATTTAATGTGTTTTCACGAACAAAAACTGAGATTAAAATAAAAATAAGTAAAATTTTACCATTGTATTGATTTTAAATATAAATTTAATAATTCGTAAAAAACAGAATTTTCTTAAAACAGTAAACACCTATATAACTAACAAGTATCAGTTTCGATTTTAAAAATATCATTTATTAATCAAAAACAAAATTTTATGAGCACACATTTAAAAAAAACGTTGTCCCCTCTATTGCTTTGGGGTTTGGGAGTAGGTTATGTGATTTCTGGAATGTATTTTGGATGGAATTTAGGTCTGGAAAAAGCGGGGACTTATGGAATGGGAATTGCCACAATAATAATTGCAATTATGTATGCCTGTTTTAGTTTTTCGTATTCTGAATTAGCCTGTGCCATACCCAAAGCTGGAGGTGGTTTTGATTATGCCAATAGAGCCTTTGGAAAAGATCTTGGTTTCGTTACTGGTTTGGCGCAAATTGTTGAATTTGTATTTGCTCCGCCAGCCATTGCATTTGCCATTGGCGCCTATTTAAATCTAAACTTCCCTCAGATAAATATTGTTTGTTTTGCAATTATTGCTTACTTCATATTTACAATTCTTAATATAATTGGTGTTAAACTTGCTGCAACATTCGAATTATTGATAACAATTCTAGCCGTTGGCGAATTAATTTTATTTTTTGGTGTTACAATTCCACATTTTACTGTCGAAAATTTTACTCATAATCCAAGTATAAATGGTTTGGGTGGCATATTTGCAGCAATCCCATTTGCAATCTGGTTTTTTCTTGGAATAGAAGGAATTGCTAATGTAGCAGAAGAATCTAAAAATCCGCAAAGAGATATTACAAAAGGATTTGGAAGTGCGCTTTTTACATTATTACTATTATGTGTACTGGTTTATGTTGCCGCTATTGGTGTTGGTGGTTGGGAAAAAGTAGTTTATAAAGCAGACGGCAGTCTATCCGATTCTCCCTTGCCAATGGCTATGAGTATGGTAGTTTCTTCAAATAGTATCATGTATCAATTGCTTATTGGCGTTGGTCTTTTTGGGCTAATTGCTTCTTTTCACGGACTTATACTTGCAGGCGGTAGAGCAACAATGGAGTTTGGAAAAGTAAGTTACGCACCAAAATTTCTTGGAAAAGTAAATGAAAAATTTAAAACCCCTTCAAATGCACTGATAATAAATATGCTTTTGGGAATTATAGCTTTATTCACAAACAAAACTGGCGACATTATTACAATAGCCGTTTTTGGAGCACTTACTTTATATGTACTTTCTATGATGTCTTTATTAAAATTACGTCAAACGGAGCCAGAATTGGAACGCCCTTTTGTTGTACCAATGTATCCAATTCTACCTATTGTGGCTTTAGTTATCGGATTGATATCGCTTGTTGCAATGAGTTATTATAACCAGACTTTAGCTTTGTATTATTTTGGATTTATCATTATCAGTTATATATTGTTCAAAATTTTTCATAAATAACACATTGAATGCTATTAAATTGCATAGTTTCATAATGATTGTAAACTGAATTCACAAATCAAGTCTCTGTTGTAACTATCTATGAATTTGATTAACACAAAAAAACAAACTCTAAAAACACATCATTTTTTAAACCCTTTTATAAATTCAAAAAAAACATTAAAAATGAACAAGGCTGAAATTATAGATTACATAAAACATCATCCTTCTGGCAAAGTAAAGCTAGCTATTTGTGACATTGATGGCGTTTTGAGAGGTAAATATATCTCTAAGGAAAAGTTTCTATCCATTTATGAAAGTGATTTTGGATATTGTGATGTAGTTTTTGGTTGGGATATGGCCGATGTGTCTTATGACAATAGCACTTATACTGGATGGCACACTGGATATCCAGATGCCAAAGTAAAACTGGATTTCAACACATTTCGAAAAATTCCTTGGGAAAACAACATACCCTTTTTTCTTGGCGAATTTATAAAAGTTGATGGAAATCCACTTGAAATTTGCCCAAGACAATTATTAAAAAAAATAGAAAATCAAGCCAATATAGCTGGATTTACACCTTTGGTTTCTCAAGAGTTTGAATGGTTTAATTTTGCCGAAACTCCAGAATCGGCTGCAGCCAAAAATTTTCAAAACCTCAATCCTCTTACCCCAGGAATGTTTGGATATTCTATTTTGAGAACCTCGTTAAAGAATGATTATTTTACAGATTTATTCGACCTATTAACTCAATTTGATATTCCTGTAGAAGGATTGCATACCGAAACAGGCCCTGGTACTTATGAAGTTGCCATACAATACGGCACTTCCATTTTGTCTGGAGACAGAGCAACACTTTTTAAAACTTCGGTAAAAGAAATTGCATACAAACATGGCATTATGGCTACTTTTATGGCCAAAATTTCTGAAAACCTACCCGGTTGTGGCGGTCACATACATCAAAGTATTTGGAATGCTGACGCAACCAAAAATTTATTTTTTGACGAAAACGATCCCAACAAAATGGGTGATATGATGCGTAGTTACATTGCGGGTCAATTGCTTTGCTTACCCCAAATTTTACCCATGATTGCGCCAACAGTAAACTCATACAAACGTTTGGTTGAAGGAGCTTGGGCACCAACAACTCTTACTTGGGGGATTGACAATCGCACTGTGGCGTTGCGATCTTTGCCGTTGGGTTCTAAATCCTGCCGACTGGAAACTAGAATTATTGGGGCAGACACCAACCCCTATTTAGCCCTATCGGCTTGTTTGGCCGCTGGATTGTATGGAATAAAAAACAATTTAGAACTCAAACAAGCCCGAACAATTGGAAATGGTTATACCGATGAAAGCAATGGTCGCCTTTCTAAAAATTTAATAGACAGTACCCTACTAATGAAGAATTCAAAAATTGCAAACGAACTTTTTGGCGAAACATTTGTTCAACATTTTGCACAATCCAGAGAATGGGAGTGGAGACAATTTAGCAAAGTAGTAACCGATTGGGAAATGAAACGCTATTTTGAAATAATTTAATTTATTCTCAATAGAACCAAAGATTCTAAGACACTAAGTTGCTAAGATTAAAGCTGACAATTAAAACACAAAAGCCACGATTCTTAGAAACTTAGCAACTAAAAAAAAACGAATAGTTAAAAAACAAAACACACAACAAAAAATATGATATCACAATTTAATTTCCCGACAATAATTCGTTTTGGAGCAGGTGTTATAAAAGAATTGCCTGCCTATTTATTAAAAAACGGATTCAAAAAGCCTTTAATCGCAACGGATCCAAATGTCTTTGCATTACCTTTTTTTAAAACAATAATTACCGATTTGAAAGAGGCTGGTTTTGAACCAGAAATATTTTACGATATTCACAAAAACCCAGTAAAATCTGATGTTTATAAAGGTGGAGACGCCTATGACACTGCTAAATGCGATTGTATAATTGGTATAGGTGGTGGAGCTGGATTAGATGTAGCAAGAGCCATCGCCTTACGAATCAATCATCGAGAAGACCTTTTTAAATATGACGATTTAATAGGCGGTGATGTGTATATTACAAATGATGTTCCAGTGCTCATTACTATTCCAACTACTGCTGGTACTGGTAGTGAAGTAGGTAGAAGCTCCATTATATCTGATGATGAAACCCATCAAAAAAAGATTTTGTTTTCGCCAAAACTTTTGGCTGCGATTGTGTTTGCCGATCCTATGCTAACTATGGAGCTGCCTGCATTTATCACAGCAGCCACTGGCATGGATGCATTAACACACAATATGGAAGCCTTTTTGGCAAAGAACTACCACCCTATTTGCGATGGAATTGCATTGGAAGGAATAAAACTAATAAGTGAATCTCTAGAAAAAGCGACCAACAATCCAGATATAGAATCACGAAGTAAGATGTTACTGGGTTCCATGATGGGAGCCATTGCATTCCAGAAGGGGCTTGGAGTGGTACACTCTTTGGCTCACCCTCTTTCTTCTTTATTAGACATCCATCATGGCTTGGCAAATGCCATAAATATTCCATACGGTCTGCGTTTCAATATTGAAGGAAACGAAGACAAATTCAAACGAATTGCACAAACTCTAGAATTGAAAGAACATACTGGAGAAGCCGTAGTGCAATACCTTTTTGATTTGAATACCAAAATAAATATTCCCCATAAATTAAGCGAAATAGGGGTCAAATTAGAACATATTGAAACCCTAGCAGATTTGGCATTGGCAGATTTTGCCCATCCAAACAATCCCAAACCAGTGAGTAGAGAAGATTTTAAAAAATTGTATTTAGAAGCGCTTTAAAAAATGAAAATAGGTGTTACATTTTCCGAAACTAATTTTCATAATTATCCAAAATGGATAAAAGAAAATGATAAAAACATAGAAATCATAGTGCTTTCCTACGAAGAAAATAATTTGGAAGCCGTAACAAATTGTGATGCGGTAGTGCTTACAGGTGGCATTGATATGAAACCAACCGAAGAGGTAACCTATGAAAATGCACCATCAGAATTTAATGTCTCCCGTGATCTATTTGAAACCGAAGTTTTAAAATTGTGCCTTGAACAAAAAAAACCCATTCTTGGTATTTGCAGAGGGTTACAATTAATTAATGTATATAAAGGTGGAACTTTGCATTTAGACAATGGCAAAACTCAAAATGAGATTCATAAAAAAGAGGAATTAGATAAAATGCACCCCATTCGAGTAGAAGAAGATTCTCTTTTTTATAAAATTGTAAATCAAAAAAAAGGGGAAGTCAATAGTGCACACCATCAATCCATTGACAAATTGGGAATGGATTTGAAAGCCACAGCCTTTTCTGAAGATGGAGTTATTGAAGTAATAGAATCTAGTAATCCTGAGAAACAGTTTATATTGGGCGTGCAATGGCATCCCGAAAGAATGAATGATTTCGAAAATCCTTTTAGTAAAAACATAAGAACAGCTTTAATCAACACTATATGCAACTAGAAATAAAAAATCCAGCTACAGGAGAAACAATTACAAAAATAAATCAAGACAACGAAGCAAGCTTAGCGCTAAAATTTGACAACTTACAGAAAGGTCAATTGGATTGGAAAGAAAAACATTTGGATCAAAGGATCGCTATACTATTTAATTTCAAAGATTTATTAGAAATCAACATTGAAAATCTTGCTCAAATACTAACTTCGGAAGTTGGTAAACCTATACAACAATCCAAGAACGAAATCAATGGAGGAATAGCCCGAATTACTTGGCTTTGCACTAATGCTAAAAAATATTTGGCTGACGAATACATGAGTGAGCAAGACGGTATGGGAGAGAAAATCGTATATGAGCCAATAGGTGTTGTTTGCAATATTTCGGCCTGGAATTATCCTTATTTGGTAGGCATTAACGTAATTGTCCCTGCATTATTAGCTGGAAATTCCGTGCTTTATAAACCTTCGGAGTATGCTAGTTTAACAGGATTAGAAATTCAGAAATTGATTTTAGAAGCGGGTGTACCTTCCAATGTTTTTGAAATTGCTATAGGAAAAGGCGACATAGGAGCTGCATTATTAGAAATGAATTTTGACGGTTATTTTTTTACAGGTTCTTATAAAACGGGGCAATTTATATACCAAAAAGTAGCCTCTAAAATGGTGCCTTGCCAAATTGAATTGGGTGGAAAAGACCCATTATATGTCGCTGATGATGTAGAAGATATTAAAAACATTGCCATTGGAACTGCCGATGGCGTTTTTTACAATAATGGTCAAAGTTGTTGCTCTGTAGAACGAATTTACGTTCAAGAAAAAAACTATGATGATTATGTTCGATACTTTGTTGAAGAAGTAAAATCATGGAAATCTGGCTTACCTACAGCTGATGGCGTTTATCTAGGGGCACTTACTCGATCTGCACAAATAGAAATTCTTGAAAATCAAATAAAAGATGCTTTGGCAAAAGGGGCTAAAATTAACTGTGGCGGAAAACGTATCGACAAACCTGGTAACTATTTTGAAGCAACTGTATTAACAAACGTAACAAACGATATGCTAGTAATGCAGGAAGAATCTTTTGGACCAATTATCGGAATTATGAAGGTTGCAAATGATGAAGAGGCAATCCAACTTATGAATGACACCACCTATGGACTGACCGCCGCCGTATATTCAAAATCACAAAAAAGAGGAGAAAATATTTTAACAAAAATAAACTCTGGCACCAGTTATTGGAACTGCTGCGACCGTGTTTCTCCCGCTTTACCTTGGTCTGGGCGAAAAAATTCTGGTTTTGGTTCGACACTTTCTCATGTTGGGATTCGCG
The DNA here is from genome assembly GCF_007097385.1 of Flavobacterium sp. ZT3R18. Classification (GTDB taxonomy): domain Bacteria; phylum Bacteroidota; class Bacteroidia; order Flavobacteriales; family Flavobacteriaceae; genus Flavobacterium. The sequence continues at coordinate 57,387 of NZ_VJZS01000004.1, read as the reverse complement.
CTTTTACAAAACCTAAAGCCTATCATTTACGAGGGGATTGGAAAAAATAGACTGCTAATATTCAGAAAAAAAATAAAAGTTAACACGAATTTCACGAATTAGCACTAATTCTTTAACACTTCATTTTTACAAAAATCTAAAGCACCAACAACCCGAATTCCCTCAAAGTATTCACAGGTTTGGAATACCAGAACAATTCGAAATCCTCCAAATGAGTTTCAAAATCGGCTTTTACTTCCTGAAAAGAATAGGTTTTAGCATTCGAAACCGAGATTTTATGAAGCATTTCAACCAACCATTCTCCTTCCGTTTTATTGGTCTGAACGGTAAAACTTTCTTTTTTATCGTGAAAAGTCAGCGACATCATTTCCCAAGAATTCCCTTTTTTGGTTTTAGTGAATGTTTCAATTGATGGTTTTCCGCCTAGCCAAACCATTTTGGCTGTAGGTTTGGTATTAAAATTGGATTCCTCTTGAAGGGCATCAAAAATAAAATCAGCTCCTATTTTCGTCTTCGGAATTTTAAAATCGAACCAATCCTGCAATTCGTAGTCAAAACAAATCCCGTGCATAAAATTGAACAGCGATTTCTTGAGTCCAAAACTAAATTTATCGTGATCGATTCCCGTAGAATCGGTATAATTAATATCGTTATTGGCAAAAGTGCCTATAGCTTCATTTTCTTTCAGAACCCCAAATTGCTCCGGAAACATACCCACCGGACTATGCGCCGTCATCGCAAATTGATGCCAAAAACCAGATTGCAAAACCCCAGCCTCAAACAATTGACGCACCATTTCGAGGCTATCAACCGTTTCCTGAACGGTTTGCGTTGGATAACCATACATCAAATAGGCGTGTACCATTACGCCTGCTTCGGTAAAATTCCGAGTGACTTTCGCCACTTGCTCTACAGTTACACCTTTGTCAATTAGTTTCAGTAATCTGTCCGAAGCCACTTCTAGCCCTCCCGAAACAGCAATACAGCCTGAGGCTTTGAGTAACAGACACAAATCTTGGGTGAAACTTTTTTCGAAACGAATGTTTGTCCACCAAGTTACTGCCAGTTTTCGGCTTAGGATTTCGAGTGCCAATGCTCGCATCAAAGCGGGTGGTGCAGCTTCATCGACATAATGAAAACCGGTTTCTCCCGTTTGGGCAATCATTTCTTCCATTCGGTCGCACAACAAACTTGCGGCTACAGGCTCGTACACCTTGATATAATCCAAAGAAATATCGCAAAATGTGCATTTCCCCCAATAGCAACCGTGCGCCATCGTGAGTTTATTCCAGCGTCCGTCGCTCCACAAACGGTGCATCGGATTCACAATTTCGATAACCGAAATGTATTTATCCAAAAGCAAATCCGAATAATCGGGCGTTCCCACTTGGGATTGTTTGTAATCTGGTTTAGTGGAATTATTTTTATAAACTACTAAACCGTCTTCTAATAAAAAGGTTCTTTTATACGAATTATGTTTTGGATTTTCAATATTGAAAATTAATTCTTCTATCGGCGTTTCACCATCATCCAAAGTGATATAATCAAAAAACTCAAAAACCCGAGCATCAGATAGCGAACGCAATTCTGTATTAGGGAAACCACCACCCATAGAAATCTTGATATTCGGATAATGCTTTTTCACCCATTGCGCCGAGCGAAAAGCCGAATATAAATTCCCCGGAAATGGAACCGAAATCAAGAATAAAGTGGGTTGAATGGTTTCGATTCTGTCCTTTAAAATAGAAAGCAAAATATTATCAATATAAGTGGGTTCTTGTTGCAAGGCTTCGTACAATTCATCAAAAGAATTGGCAGAACGCCCCAGTCTTTCCGCATACCGACTGAAACCAAAATTTTCATCGACACATTCCACAATAAAATCGGAGATATCCTCAAGATACAAAGTCGCCAAATGTTTGGCTTTGTCCTGTGTTCCCATCGTTCCAAAAGCCCAGTCCAATTCTTCCAATTGTGCAAAACGGGATGCTTCCGGCAAGAAATCTTCCTGGCAAATTTGAAGCGCCAAGGTTGGATTTTTTCCCTGCAAAAAAGCAATAACCGAATCGATGGTTTTAACGTATTCGTCCTGTAAAGCGAAAATTCTCTTGGAATTATCAGACAGTCCTTCAAACTTTAAACTTTGAACTTTAAACAAATCTTTTAACCCTTCTTTCGAAAACAATTTCAAAATCACTTCAATCCCCAAATCCGCCTGAACCGATTCAATATTTTTGGTATTTAGAAACCCTTTGATATAAGCCGTTGCTGGATAAGGCGTATTCAGTTGGGTAAACGGGGGCGTGATGAGGAAAAGTTTGGTTTTCAAGGGATATTATTTTGTGCAAAAATAAGGGATATTTATTGTTTTTTGGATAAAAGTTTTTTTGCTTACATTTATATTCGTACGACTAAAATTATAAATAACAACTTCCTAGTACTAACTTATCTATATTTAGCTACATTTGCGTCCTTAAAAAATATTGATTGTGAGAAACATATTAGCCTTTTTACTCTATTTAACTTCAATTTCACTTTTTGCTCAAAATACTTTGCAAAATACAGCCGATAAAAAAATTTCGAAATTTTCTTTTAGCAAAGAGATATTGATAGAAGATCAAAATGGCCATCTGATAACTGATCCTAGCGAACGCGAGGCTTATTTTGTAAAAAAGCAACAGAGCATAGATCACCAAAACAAACAGAGTAGCCGTTCTGCATTGTCACAAGCCGCTGTTCAGATGTGTGCTAATGGAGGCCTTGAGGAATTTGAAACAATTTCTGGCATTAATATTTTAAAGAATTTTCAATATACAACAGCAGAACCTATAAACCCAACTCAATGTAAGGCAGAAACAATTACTGCAAATCGAGACATTAAACAATACGACCCAAGCGATTCGGGTTTGATGGCATCGACTGTTCCTGCTAACTTTTTGGATGAATATATTGGAAATATCAATGCTTTTGACCAATATTCCTTACAAGTTAATTACAAGCATACCTACCTATCGGCACTCGGCTTAGTGCAGGCAAAGCGTTTTAAAACGAATAATGAAACAAGCGTAAAATTTAATTATAAAACAGTATTACAAAGTATTACAGATAGTGGCCATAACAATGAGCAACCCTATTTCAAAGCTAGAATTCTGAATAAAAATGGTGTAGTTATTAGTGAATTTTGTACAATTGGTGATCCCACAAATTGTATTTTCTCACAAGCACCTAATCTAGAAGGGGGAAGTATCGTATTGTATACCAAAAATTGGCAATCAGGTATTTTAGATATTTCTGGTATCCCCAATAATGAAGAATTTACAATAGAGTTTATGGCATCGAGATGTGGTTTGGGAGGCCATTTTGGTTATGCCTATGTAGATGATATTTGTCTGTTGCATTCTGATGAAAATTTACAAGGAAGCATTGAACTGGATCCTTTATACAAAATTTGTCCAACCATGCCTATTTCTGTTTGTGGAAATTATACTTTGCCTAATTCCGGTGGTATTTCTGCAACAGTTTCATCGATTACAATGAAAGTTTATGACTCCTCAAATACTGTAGTTTACACCTCTCAAACTCCATTATCATTAGACTTAATTACCCATCGTTTTTGTTTTGATCTTTTAGCAACAAACTTGCCAAATGTTACGACAGGTAATTATAATGTTGGAGTAACTATCAATTACGGAATTACACAAACCAATTGTAATGGAACAAGTTTTGCTTCTGCAAGTGATACCGATGCTAATCCAGGTTGGGATATTTCATTTATGAATTGTACTAGCACTTGCAATTTCACACTTCAAACGGGAAGTTTAGAACTTTGCGACACCAATCATAATGGAAAAGAATTTTTCGACTTGACCAATGTCGATACGCTTATTGCAGGTAACCAGACCGGATTGACTTTTAGTTATTTTACCACTCTTACTGATGCTACCAATGACACAAACGCGATTGTAGATTTTAAAAATTACGAAAGTCTTAGTACAACTATTTTTGTGAGAGTTTCTAAAGATGCGACTTGTTTTAAAATAATAGCCATCCAATTGGTTGTTAAAAATCCTTCGGCTACCATATCAGGTATTTTGAATATTTGTAGCGGAAGCACTACACTTACCACCTCTCCGGGATCCAGTTATTTGTGGTCGAATGGAGCAACAACCCAAAGCGCTGTGGTAAATGCTATAGGAACTTATAATGTCACCGTTACAGATGCGATTGGTTGTGTTGCGAATGCTTCAGTTACAATTATAGCCAATCAAATTGCTGTACAGCCAACAATTCAGGTTACACAACCTACTTGTTTTGTGAGTACCGGAACAATAGCAATTACATCTCCAGCATCTCAATATAGTTATGATGGTGGTATCACTTGGACAACAAATGCTACAATGAGCAATTTGGCTTTTGGTAATTATATTGTGAAAATAAAAACAGCATCAGGCTGTATTTCTTACAATACAAATATCAAGATAGTCCCTTATTTGTCCTCATTCCCAAATATAACTTCCATTAACCCAACCAGCTGTGGCGGTTTTGGAAGTATTACAATAACTACTTCTGCCGCAGCCTACAGTTTTGATGATGGTGTTACCTGGACATCAAGCAATACAGCGACCAACCTGCCATTGGGAACCTATCTGATTCGTACAAAAGATCAATTTGGCTGTATCTCAAATTTCAATAGTGTGACTTTCTATAATGAGTTTTTGACAGCACCTTTATACATTGCCAATCAACCTTATTGTTCTAATTTAGGAAGCATTACCATTTCCAGCCCTGCCGCTCAATACAGTTTCGACGGAGGTACCACTTGGCAAACATCCAACACTTTAAGTAATCTAGCTGCTGGAAGTTATATTATAAAAATAAAAAACGCGCAAGGCTGCACGTCGCCAAATGTATATGTCTATTTGAATAAATTAGAAACGAGCTATCCACTATACATCATAACACCTGCAGGTTGCGGCACTTATGCCAACATTTCCATCACAACACTTGGTGATTTTTATAGTTTTGATGGTGGAATCACTTGGACTACTAATCCTGTTATTACTAATTTAACGAGCAACACCTCTTACTCCCTAGTTGTAAAAAAAGGTACAACTTGCAAGTCTCTAACAAATACCGCTTATGTTTATAGTGCGTATTTAACCATTCCTCCTGCAAATGATTATCAGACAACGGAGTGCGATAAGTTGAATGATGGCTCGGAAAATGTTGATTTAACAATTTACAATGCTAATCTTATTACTAATTCTACAAATTATCGTTTTACTTATTACAATAGCCTTTCGAGCGCAGAAAACAATAACAACACAGGTCAAATTACCAATATTTCCTCTTGTAATTTAAGCAATAGCAACAACACGGTTTATGTTAGAGTTACCAACCCTGCCACTTCTTGCTACAAAGTAGCGGAATTGAAATTCACCTTTATTGCCTCTCCGGTAATAAATATGCTGGACGCTTATCCCCTTTGCGTAAGTAAAAACGTTATTATTGATGCAGGTACTGGATTTCAAACTTATTCATGGTCAACAGGGGCAACATCCCAAACAATTGTAATCAACCAGCCAGGGAATTATTGGGTTGAGGTTACAGAAAATAATAATCCATTAATTTGTACATCAAGAAAAAATTTCAATGTCTTTTTATCAAACCCAGCCACCATTACCAATATAGAAATACAAGACTGGACCAATGACGAAAACATAATCACAGTTTATGCCACTGGGTTGGGTAATTATGAATATTCTATAGATGGAATTCACTACCAGGATAGCAATGTTTTTAATGGCTTAAATAATGGAAGTTATACCGTATATGTTAACGATAAAAATCAATGCGGAACTGTAAATGACGAGGTGTATTTATTAATGCATCCAAAATTTTTTACGCCAAACGGGGATGGATTCAACGATACTTGGAATATTAAACTTTCCTATTTTGAACCTGGTCTGAAAATTCAAATCATTGATCGCTATGAAAAATTTATCAAAGAGTTAAAATATAATGATTCGGGTTGGGACGGAACATTCAATGGCCAGGAACTTCCTGCTACCGATTATTGGTTTATAGTGACCAGAGCCAATGGAAAAAAACACAAAGGTCATTTTAGTTTAAAAAGGTAGAAATCAATTTTAAGAAAACTAAAAATAATTATCCCAGTTTTATGGTCTTATAAAACTGGAATAATTATTTTTATTAGCATAACCCAATCACCCCCTTTTCTCTATTTCCTTAAACTTAATATAGGAATACACCATTGGGACGATTGCCAAAACAATAACAAGGGGAACAATAGCAATAGAGAAAGAATGATTTTCAAAAATCAATCCTCCCAATACGATTAGCAACCCTCCGATAACCCAAAGTTTACCTGCAAAAATATGGGTAACTTTCCAAACTTCATTATTCTCTAATGTCCAGGGGGTTCGTATTCCTATAAAATAATTAGGCTGAATTACTTTAAAATAATTACCTAGGACTAAAAATAAAATTCCGACAATGATATAGATTAAATTAGGGCTGGAAAAAGACTGATTCTTGGTAATAAAAATGATAAACAAAGCCAACAAAGACATACATAAAACAAGAAAAAACTTCAATTGATAAAACTTCCCTCCCATTAAAGCAATTCTTTTTTTGGGATCAATTTTTGGAGCAACAAGCATGATTATATAAACTAAAACAGGCAGCATAAACAGTAGCCCAACCAAAGAAAACTTATCTCCCCAATGATCAACCTCGCCTTTGTAATTCCAATGTGTTGGAACTTTATTGGGTAAAGTTTTCCAAATAAAAGCCAAATAAACGAAGGGCATTAACACAATTCCAATAATAGGAAGTTCTTTTTTTAAAGTTGAATTCATAGTTTTATTTTTTAAAAGTTAACATCCATTGCAACACATCTTCCATGATGGTCGTGTTAATGGAATAGAAAATAAATTGCCCCGATTTTTCGGCAGTAATCAAATCGGCACGTTTCAAAATATCCAAATGATGGGAAATACTCGGCTTCGACATATTAAACTGATCGGCTATTTCTCCAGCAGACATATCCTTTGTTTTCAAAAGCTCCAATATTTCCCTTCGTGTGGCATCATTCAATGCTTTAAATATGTCGTTCATAATTTAAAGTATTTATATATTTAGACAAATGTCTAAATACTTTTTTAATCTACCAAATAGTTTTTAAATTATTATTATTTGGTATTTTAGCATCAAATAAAAAACAATATGCCAACCGACTGTATCAGCTATCAAAATTCTGGATATTTTTCTCCATTGATGAATGATTATTTAAATCAAAAAACCGAATTACAATCTTTATACCATCGCTTTCCCACTCTCGAAAACTTTGAAGAACAAATCGAGGAGAAAAAAAGCAATTTCAATGACAATGGCAATAGCAATAGCAATGACAATTTAAAAAGACAAACATTAGTTTCAGTTTTAAAAAAACAATATGCTGAATTGACCGTTTCTGCTGAAACTTCAAACCATATTGAACTTTTAAACCAACCCAACACCTTTACCATTACCACGGGACATCAGCTCAATTTATTCAGCGGTCCTTTGTATTTTTTATACAAAATCATTTCGACCATTAATTTGACAACCGAATTAAAAGCGAAATATCCAGACTATAATTTCATTCCCGTATACTGGATGGCGACTGAAGACCATGATTTTGAAGAAATAAATTATTTTAGTTTTAAAGGAAAGAAATTCCACTGGAATAGAGATAGTAAAGGCCCTGTCGGGAGATTGTCTACTGAAGGATTAGCCGATTTCCTAGAAATATATGCTTTGGAAATTGGTTCAAGTACCAATGCCAACACCCTCAAAAAACTATTTGAAGATTCCTATCTCAACCATAACAACCTTGCCGACGCCACAAGATATTTGGCTAACGCCCTTTTTGGCGCACATGGTTTAGTCATTCTAGATGCCGATCATCAAGATTTGAAACGCAGTTTCATTCCATATATAAAAGACGAATTGCTTCACCAAACTTCCTTCAAGGCAGTAACCGAAACTATCGAAAAGATAAAAGATTATTCGATTCAGGTCAATCCGCGTGAGATTAATTTATTCTACATTGAGGACGATTTACGTGAACGAATTATTTTTGAGAATAACATATACAAAGTCAATCACACCAAAATCGAATTCACCGAAACCGAAATTCTGGCATTATTAGAAAGCAATCCTGAAAAATTCAGTCCCAATGTAATCATGCGTCCTCTATACCAAGAGGTCATTTTACCCAACTTATGCTACATCGGCGGAGGCGGAGAAATTGCCTATTGGTTCGAATTAAAATCTTTTTTCGCTGCCGCAAAAGTAACCTTTCCAACATTATTATTGAGGAACTCAGTACTTTTGGCAACCGAAAAACAAAACAAAAAAGCCGATAAATTAAACCTGACATGGTCTGATTTATTTTCGAAACAAGCCGCTTTAGTCAATCGCATAACCCAAAAATTATCAGAGTTCCCAATTGATTTCAGCGAACAAAAAGAAGCCTTAAAAAAACAATTTGAGGCACTTCTAGAACTGGCTAATCATACGGACAAATCCTTCTTAGGCGCCGTAAAAGCACAAGAAGTCAAGCAAACCAAAGGATTAGAAACTCTAGAAAAAAGATTGCTTATTGCTCAAAAAAGAAAATTTCACGATGAACTCCAACGAATTATTGACTTGCAAAACGAATTGTTCCCTAACCAAAGTTTACAGGAGCGTCAAGCCAATTTTTCGGAATTTTATCTGGAAAACGGAGAGCACTTGATTTCGCAATTGATGAATCAGCTAAAACCATTAGAGCAAAATTTCAACATAATTACTTTAGGAATTTAGCAGATTCTAAGTTGCTAAGTTTCTGAGTCACTAAGATTCTTAGCAATTTAGATTTAAGTAACAATTTAAAAAAACTCAGAGACTCAGAATCTCAGTAACTTAGTAACTTTAAAAAAAATGACCAAAGACCGCCTTATTTCGCTAGATGTATTCAGAGGATTAACCATTTTATTAATGACCATTGTCAACAACCCCGGAAGTTGGGCAACGGTTTACCCTCCTCTTTTACACTCTGAATGGCATGGTTGTACTCCTACCGACTTGGTTTTTCCTTTTTTTATATTCATCATGGGTGTAGCGATTTCTTTCGCCATGCCAACCAAAAGCTATGACAGTGCAACTTTTACCAAAATACTAACGCGTTCGTTGCGCATGTTTTGCTTAGGCGTATTTTTTAATTTTTTCGGTAATATTCAACTCTTCGGATTAGAAGGCATTCCATTAGTCATCGGGCGTTTACTCATAACCGCAGCAGTAGGCTATACACTTATGGGGAATTTCAATTCGAAACTAAAAACATATTTGGCGGTTTCTATTTTTGCTATTTATTTAATCTTAGCCTATAGCGGTATCGAAGCCTATCAAAATGTAAGACTTCCAGGTGTATTGCAACGTATTGGGATTATCTATTTCATAGCCTCACTTTTGTATCTAAAAACTACTCAAAAAACGCAATTATTAGTCGCTATCGGAATATTGCTCGGTTATTGGGCAGTCATGACGCTCGTTCCAGCACCAGGATTTGAAATTACGAACCTTGAAAAAGGAACCAACCTAGCCGCATGGGTAGATAGTGTTGTATTAAAAGGACATATGTGGGCCGTAACCAACACTTGGGATCCCGAAGGAATCCTAAGCACAATCCCATCAGTTGCTACCGGAATCATAGGACTTCTTATCGGACAATTACTAAACAGCCCATTATTAAAAATGGAAAAAGCAAAAAAAATGGCAATTATTGGAGTAACACTTATCTGTTTAGGATTACTTTGGAATATCATTTTTCCCATCAACAAAGCACTCTGGACCAGTTCGTACGTTGTGTATACAGCCGGATTAGGCACACTAACCTTGGCTATTTTATATTACTGCATTGATATTGCCAACTATAAAAAAGGAACTAAATTATTCTTGGTTTGGGGAGTGAATCCAATGATAGTATTCTTCCTTTCCGAAATTATTCCGCAAGCTTTTGTGATGATTTCTTTCCCAAATCCAAAAATCCCAACCGAGCAAATCAATCTTCTCGACTATTTGTATTCCTTTGGAGTTCAGCCTTTCTTTAACAATCCTATGACAGCATCATTAGTATTTGCACTTCTTTATGTAAGTTTATGGACCATTCTTTTGGGCTATTTCTACAAAAACAAAATGTATTTTAAAGTTTAAAAGCAAAACAACCGAGATAAAGTCAAATTTTCATCATTAAATTGACAATTTGGTAAAATCATTCGATAAAAAAAGTATATTTTTGCACAAAATTTTAAAACACATAAAAATGGCTACTAATAGAACTTTTACAATGATTAAGCCTGATGCAGTTCAAAACGGACACATCGGAAACATATTGGCAATGATTACAAACGCTGGTTTCAAAATCGTTTCTTTGAAATTAACGCAATTAACAGTTGCAGATGCTCAAGCATTTTACGCAGTACACGCTGCAAGACCTTTCTACGGAGAATTAGTAGAATTCATGTCTCGTGGTCCTATTGTTGCTGCTATTTTAGAAAAAGACAACGCTGTTGAAGATTTCAGAACTTTAATCGGTGCTACAAACCCAGCTGAAGCTGCTGAAGGAACTATCCGTAAAGCATACGCAACTTCTATCGGAGAAAATGCAGTTCACGGTTCAGATAGCGACGAAAATGCAGCTATCGAAGGTGCGTTTCATTTCGCAGGAAGAGAGCAGTTCTAGAATTTTAGATTTAAGAGTTTAGATTTTAGATTAACGATTTAAAAATCTATATCAATAAAAATCCCGTTTCAATTGAAACGGGATTTTTTTATGTCAAATCTAAAATCTAAAATCTAAAATCGTTAATCAGCAATCTAAAATCCCTACCTCAACACAACATCCCTCACCACATCCCGCCGCAATTCCTCATTGATCATCGTCACGATTTTGGATTTACCATGGCTTAATTCCTCACGCAACACCGCCGAAGTCAACTCAACATACAGCGTAGATCCTTTCAAAACCACATTATTGGTATAACTATTCACGCCATTTCCCATCAAATTGCGCCAAGCTTCCTTCACGTCAATCTGATCCATTCCGGGCTGTAATTTATTGACTTGGATAATTTGTTTCAAAACATCCCCCACCGTACTTTGATTATTTAGTCTTTTTGCCATAGTCGTCAAGGTTTATAGGCCCTGTTTTTTTATAATGATATTCTTTTTTCTCTGCATTCAAAACCACCAATTCGGTATCGCTCAAAGCCAGTATTTCCTCACTCCATTTCATATACGGCGTGCTATAATCCAAAAAGGTCTGATCGTCAGCAAATCGAATTTTTACATTTTCAAAAGTATCATTCACCAAAAAAGTCCCATCCAATTGCGGCATTACTTTTTTGCGAATCCCCGAATTATTTACATCAATCTTAAAATAATCAAACGATTCATTCATACCGTACTGCTTCTCTTCTCCATCCTCAAAAATCACTTTTTCAATTTCCCAATAGCCGTTGATTTTCTCAACATCAGCCGGATTTATTTTTTGCTTACACCCAACAAATAAGAGGGCTACCAGTAAAACACCAAATACTTTTTTCATAGAATAATTACTTTGTCATTACGAAGAATGAAGTCGTTACCTGAGCGAAGTCGAAGGGAGGAGCTGTTTCCTGCTATTCGTTTCAATCTTATGAGTCTCGTTAGAAAAAAACGAGACTCATAAGGATTTCCACTGCTATCAGGGCTAGGGCATCCCGTTCCTCAACATCTTTAGTTAATACGACAAAGTTAAACTTTATAAAACCAAAGGAAATAAAAAAACGCATTCTCATTAAACTATTTTCAATATTTTTGATCCTATACAAAACCAATCTTCGCAATTATTTCAAAATCAATACTATCACTATTCATTGCACTTTTTTTGATATGACAGTCCGCAAAGTGTACCATGTATATTTTTTTCGCCACTGATTTCACAGATTCGCACAGATTTTATGCACATTATTAGAGAAATCTGTGTGAATCTTTTTAATCTGTGGCCAATTTTATCGGTTTGGCATTAGTCACAGATACTCATGTTTTTTGATTAATTGATCCTCAGACACCACAGAGAGTGCAAGATGTCATTGCACAAGCTAGGATAAATTTACCGTATCTATTTTACTTTAAGGCTATAACCTTAAAGTATTATTTTTACTTTAAGGCTACAACCTTAAAATAAATTTGTTTTTTTAATGCTATAGCCTTAAATTTGTATTTAAACTTTAAGGCTATACCCTTATGAAAAATCAGAAACAACAATTACTAATCGACCAAACAGAACGAAAACTAACTGTTTTTCGTCCATTAAAAACAGTTATAATTCCACCTAAAGGTTGGATTCATACACTTCGTTCTGCACTTAAAATGTCAATGCGACAATTAGGAAATAGGTTGTCTATATCAGCGCAAAGCATCAAGGAAATGGAAGAAAGAGAAGTAAATGGAACGATTTCTCTTAAATCATTGAATGAGGCGGCTCGTGCTCTGGATATGAAATTAGTGTATGGTTTTGTTTCGCAACACGAGAGTTTGGAAGAGATGATTGAGCAAAGAGCTCAGGAAATTGCAAGAGAAATTGTCTTGCGAACCAGTAATTCTATGAAATTGGAAGAGCAGCAAAACTCGGAACAACGGATTAAAAAAGCAATCGAACTAAAAACAACCGAGATTAAAAATGAAATGCCGAAATATTTATGGGATTAAATATCAACTACATTCAAGGACAAACAGAACTCGACGAGGAGGAAAAAGAAGGTCTTTTAATTAAGTCCATTACCACAAGGGAAGAGTTGGATGAATTTGAGCAACAGAATATTGAAAAAGCCATTCAATGGACTTTTGCCCGAAAGTTCAAAAAAGAGCAATTACTGACGGAAAAGTTCATTAAAGACCTTCATAAAAAAATGTATGCGGATGTTTGGAAATGGGCGGGACAATTTAGAAGCTCCGAAAAAAATATAGGGGTAAAAAGTTATTTAATCCCAATTGAACTAAGGAATCTATTGGATGATTGCCTATTTTGGATTGACAACAACACCTATTCCCACGAGGAAATTGCAATTCGATTCAAGCACCGATTAGTTAGTATTCATTGTTTTCCCAACGGTAACGGAAGACATTCTCGACTAATAGCCGACCTAATCATGGAAAAGATTTTTAGAGATCCTTTTTTTACTTGGGGAAGGAATGATTTGGTTCGGCAAACCGACGCAAGAGCAACCTATATAAAAGCAGTGAAATTGGCAGATAAAAATGAAATACAATCTTTAATAGCTTTTGCAAAATCGTAAAAATTTCACCTTCGCATTAAACTATTTTCAATATTTTTGATCCTATCCAAAACTAATCTTTGCAACCATGCCAAAATCAATACTATTACTATTCATTGTGCTTTTTTGCATTAATTGTTCCTCTGACACTACAGAGCCAGACCCTTCAACACCTACAGAAACACTATATTTTCCACCGATTTCGGGTTCAACATGGGAAACCAAATCAATAGAAAGCCTCGGTTGGAAATCTTCCGCTGTACAACCCCTTTTGGATTATTTAGCACTCAAACATTCCAAAGGTTTTATCATCATTGTCAACGGGCGCATCGTAATGGAAAATTATTTTAACGGTCATGATACCAACACCAATTGGTATTGGGCAAGTGCAGGGAAAACATTAACATCAACCATGACGGGAATTGCCCAACAAGAAAATCTCATCAACATCAACAACAAAGTGTCTCAATATATAGGAACGGGTTGGACGAGTGCGCCAATTGCCAAAGAAAATCTCATTACCTGCAAAAATTTATTGACCATGACTTCCGGTCTAGACGACACCACCGATAATGTTTCACCTTCGGCCCTAACCTACACCTCCGATGCAGGGACCCGTTGGGCGTATCACAATGTATATGTAAAATTGCAAGATGTCATTGCACAAGCCAGTGGTCAAACTTGGAATTCCTATTTCAACGCCAAATTAAGAGACAAAATAGGAATGAATGGGACTTGGCTTACCTCTGGCAACAATATTGTGTATAGCAGTACCACCAGAAGCATGGCCCGTTTTGGATTACTGATGTACAATAAAGGAAAATGGGAGAATGATGTAATCTTAAACGAAAGTTATTTCAATGAAGCTACAAACGCTTCTCAAAACATCAACTTAGGATACGGCTATTTATGGTGGTTGAATGGTAAAGCCAATTACCATTTACCACAATCACAAGCTACTTTTCAAGGAAGTATCATCCCAACAGCACCAAACGATATGTTTATGGCATTGGGCAAAAACGACCAAAAAATCTATGTGGTTCCCAGCAAAAAAATGGTCGTTATCCGAATGGGGGATGCCGCAGATAATGCAAACCTAGCCCTATCCGATTTCGACGAAACGCTTTGGACAAAAATTAGTGCTTTGTATCAGTAGGGTTAAAAATTATTTATTACAAAAAAATCCTTTAAATAATTAGCAGTGTTTCGTAATTATGTTAAAAATCACAAAACACCGCTAAACTTTTCATAGACTATAACCCGCTGCATAATCCCGAAAGATTTCGGGACTGACTTTACCTTTTTTTCAAAAGCTCTTTAAAGCTGTAAATCCATAAAAATTGCCTAACTTCTCCTTGAATATCTTAGAAATTCAACAATGGAGGGTTACAGCAATAGTTTGAAAAGCATGTTACTTGAGTAGCACGATTTTTGTATATTTGTATTTCTAAAATTAGTAATTATGACAACGCTAAATATAAACGAAAGAACCAAAGCAGGGAAAGTTGTCCTTGAATTGGTAAAAATACTCACTGATGCGGGAAGTAAAGGAATAACAATTGATGCAGGACTTGGAAAACCCGTTACAAAAGAATTAAGTTTGAAAGAAAAAAAATATCTAAATAACTTAAAAAAAGTAGCTGAAGATATTAGAGAGAATATCGGTAAAAAACAATACCAATCGGCACAATCTTTTTTAGATGAATTATAAAGTAACTGTTCACGAAAACTTTAAAAAAGAATTAAAGCCGTTAGCAAAAAAATTCCCTTCCTTAAAATCAGATATTCAATATTTATTAGATAATATTGAAAAAGAATTAGCATTATCTACCGATTTAGGAGACGGTTTTAGAAAAATCAATCTAAAAATAAAATCCAAAGGCAAAGGTTCTAGCGGTGGCGGTAGAATTATAACTTACGAAACTATAATTGAAGTCAACCAAAAAGAAATACTTTTGAGTTCTATTTATAATAAAACTGATTTTGATGCTATTGATTTATCTATTCTAAAGAAAAATCTAAGACTTTAATTTTATAAAAGACCCCTCGCTGAAAGCTTTACATAATCCTATTAGGATAGCGAAAAATCCTTTTACTTGCAATAAGTCATTAGAAAAGGTCCTTAAATAATTAGTGGTGTTTCATAATTAAGTTAAAAATTACGAAACACCGCTAAACTTTTCATTCCTAATAATTATCGAGGCAATTATCTAAATACATCGACCTATTTCCTCATTCTCCTCATCAATCCTAAAAAGAAAAAGACCAAACCAACAATCAATAAAGCATAATAAAAACCAACACTGGTTGTTCTAATAATGTTTGCCAACACAAAAGCCGCGATACTTACAAAATAAAAGTAAATAGGATTATAATTTTTCATAAAGCACAGATCAATTATTTAAAAAAACTATCTACAAACTCGTGTTTATTAAAAACCTGCAAATCTTCAATTCCTTCTCCAACACCAATGTATTTAACCGGAATTTGAAACTGATCTGAAATACCGATAACAACACCACCTTTAGCAGTACCGTCTAATTTGGTAACCGCTAAGCAAGTAACCTCCGTAGCTGCAGTAAATTGTTTGGCTTGTTCAAACGCATTTTGACCCGTAGAACCATCCAAAACCAGCATTACATCGTGAGGGGCATCGCCAACCACTTTTTGCATCACTCGTTTTACTTTTGAAAGTTCATTCATCAGGTTAATTTTATTGTGCAAACGACCCGCTGTATCAATAATGACAATATCCGCATTTTGCGCCACAGCCGATTGCAAGGTATCAAAAGCTACCGAAGCAGGATCACTCCCCATTTCTTGTCTAACAATAGACACACCTACTCTATCAGCCCAAATTTGCAATTGATCAATAGCGGCCGCACGAAAAGTATCTGCTGCTCCAAGAACCACATTAAAACCAGCTTTCTTAAATTGATAAGCCAATTTTCCTATTGTAGTTGTTTTACCCACTCCATTTACTCCAACTACCATCAAAACGTAAGGTTTTGTGTTCACAGTCCCGATAGACATCGGGATAACAAACTCTGTCGCTTCTCCCGCATTGGTCTCAGATAATAAAGCGGCTATTTCTTCTCTTAGAATCTGGTTCAGCTCATCAATACCTAAGTACTTATCAGCTTCCACTCTTTTTTCTATTCGGGTAATTATTTTTAGTGTTGTATTGACTCCCACATCCGAAGAAACGAGAATTTCTTCTAAATTATCTAAAACATCATCATCCACTTTTGACTTTCCAGCCACTGCTTTGGATAACTTGGAAAAAAAAGTAGTTTTAGTTTTTTCTAGACCTTTGTCTAACGATTCTTTTTTCTCTGAGGAGAATATTTTTTTAAAAAAGCTCATTTAAAATGAAGATTTACGATTTGGAATTCACATTTTTCGAAAGATTCAGAAAACAAACCTTAGAAAAACTTAAAATTAATCTCTAAAACCATGTTTTCTATTTCGAGTTGTAAATATAGAAAATAAAAAAGCTACTTCCGAATGAAAGTAGCTTTTCTATATAATAGGTAAGTTGATTATTTCTTTTTCAAGAATTCATCAACTGCTTCAGGAGCCATAATAGATTCAACGAATGTATATGCTCCGGTTACTGGAGATTTCACCATTTTGATGGCTTTTGATAATCTCTTAGAAGATGTTTGTAACGATGCTACGGTTTTCTTTGCCATGATTCAAATGTTATTTGAAATTTTCATAAAAACTCTAATGGCAAAACCATTTGAGATTTTATAAAATCTCTAATTATTACTTAATTTCTTTATGAACAGTTACTCTTTTCAAGATTGGATTAAATTTCTTAATCTCTAATCTGTCTGGAGTGTTTTTTTTGTTCTTTGTTGTTATGTATCTTGAAGTTCCTGCTACACCTGAAGTTTTGTGTTCAGTACATTCTAAAATTACCTGGATTCTATTTCCTTTCTTTGCCATCTTGCTATTTGTTTATTTTGGAAAAGATTATTTAATAAATCC
Organism: Flavobacterium sp. ZT3R18; assembly: GCF_007097385.1. Classification (GTDB taxonomy): domain Bacteria; phylum Bacteroidota; class Bacteroidia; order Flavobacteriales; family Flavobacteriaceae; genus Flavobacterium. The sequence goes on along the minus strand of NZ_VJZS01000004.1, from coordinate 40,027 downwards.
TTCTGACTGCGCTTTTTTCAAAACTGCAGCGATTCCATTTTTATTAATTGTTTTTATCGTAGATGCTGCTACTCTAAGAGTAATCCATCTATCTTCTTCTGGAAGATAAAAACGCTTTTTAACTAAGTTCACAGAAAATTTTCTCTTAGTTTTGTTCATAGCGTGAGAAACGTTATTTCCTACCATCGCTCTTTTACCTGTAAGGTCACAAACTCTTGACATTATACTTATCTTTTATCGTTATCTAAAATCAGGGTGCAAAGAAAAGAAAAATAAACCTATAAACCAAAATATTTAAAGCTCTTTTTTCAAAATTTCTTTCTGCAATATTTCAAGACTCTTAACCACAGCTCTATCTATCACTTTCTCACGGGGTTGGCCAAAATTAAATTCTTCAACAATTACTCCGTTCGGTGTAGCCAATGCTATAAATACAGTCCCGACTTCCGCTTTTCCCTCCTCTTTGGTAGGTCCGGCATTCCCCGTGGTAGCAATTGCATAATCGGTTTTCATTATCCTTTTCACGCTCAAAGCCATAGCCGATGCAACCGCAGCACTCACCACAGTATGCTCTTCTATCAAACTTTCAGAAAGCCCTAAAACATCAATTTTAACTGCCGTATCATACGAAACAACACTCCCTTTAAAATATTTTGAAGCCCCAGGAACCGCCGTCAACGTTTGTGCGATTTTACCACCTGTGCAACTCTCTGCCGTAGAAAGGGTTTTATTTTGCTTTGTAAGCAACTTCCCTAAAACAACTTCTATCGTCTCATCTTCCTCAAAACCTACAATGATATCATGAATAATAGCATCTAAAGAAAATACATACTCTTCAATTGCCTTTTCCAATTTCTCTTTATCCGCCCCTCTTGCCGAAAGACGCAAACGCAATTTTCCTGGACTAGGCAAGTACGCCAATTTCAAAAACTCAGGCAAACCATCTTCCCACTGCTCGATACGCTCCGCTACCAAACTTTCCCCTTGACCGTAAGTTAGTATTGTTTTATGAATAATATAAGGTCTTTTATATTCCTTAATCACTTTTGGAACAACTTCATTTTGCACCAAATATTCCATCTCATAAGGCACGCCAGGAAGCGACACAAAAACCGTATTTTCTTTCTTTATCCACATTCCAGGAGCTGTTCCCATCTTATTATGGAGTACTGTACATTTAGAAGGAACGAGTGCTTGATCTTTATTGATCTGAGTGATTTTCCTCTTAAAATAGTCTTCAATCAATTGGGTAACATGAGCCAAAACCGCTTCATCCACAACCAATTGATCTTCAAAATAATCACAAAAAGTCTTCTTCGTAACATCATCCTTTGTAGGTCCTAATCCACCTGTAACAATAACTAAATCCACGGTATTTTGAAGTTTAGAAAATGTTGCTAAAATATGCTCTTTAGAATCACTAATCGAAATAATCTCACTAATTTCGACACCTATTCTATCTAATGATTTTGCAATAAAAGCAGAATTAGTATCTACTATTTGACCAATTAAAATCTCATCCCCAATGGTAACTATAGTTGCCTTCATGTATTGATATTTTTTTTATTAGATATAAAAAAAATCCAACAGTTGTATTTACAAATACAGCTGTGGATTTTAATTATATACACTCATTATGATTGTACAGAAAATTAAATTGAAACCAAGATTTAAAGATCGAAATCTTTTCTTATCTCTTTAATAGCATCTTTAACCTGAGTTTTAACACTCTTATAAGTTTCAATTATTTCTTTCTTTTTACCTTCTGCTTTAGTCCAAGCTTCAATTTGAAGAATTTCTTCGAATGCCACATTCAAACCAAGCAAATCTAATGTTGGTTTTAATTTATGAGCAAAGGCATACGTGTGTTTATGATCTTTTTTTTTAATCCCCTCTCCTATTTCCATTAAATCACTTGGAACTTCGGTAACGAATAAATTTAAAATTTCATTCACAAACTCCGGATCATTATCTGAAAGTGCGTACACTTTTGCTAGGTTGTATTTTAAAGCCATTATTTTACTTGTATTCTAAATAGTTTTTGTCCTTCTAAAAATCCTTCTAAAACATCATCTGGTTTCACTGCCGCGACTCCTTCTGGTGTTCCTGTAAAAATAATATCGCCAATTTTTAAAGTAAAATATTGAGATACATAAGATACCAACTCATCAATATTCCACAGCATAAGATTAGAATTACCTTTTTGCACAGTACTATTATTGTTGGTTAATTCAAATGTAATATTTTCTAATGAAACAAACTGACTTTTATGCAAAAATTCTCCTATGACAGCCGAACCATCAAATGCCTTGGCTTTTTCCCACGGAAGTCCTTTTTCCTTTAACTTCGCTTGCAAATCCCTAGCCGTAAAATCAATCCCTACGCTAATTTCGTCATAATATTTGTGTGCAAACTTGGGTTCAATATATTTCCCCACTTTATTTATTTTGACAATCAATTCAATTTCATGATGAATATCCTCCGAAAATTCAGGAATCACAAAAGGATGTTGTTTCAACAAAACCGCCGAATCGGGCTTCATAAAAATAACCGGCTCCGAAGGGCGTTCGTTTTTTAATTCTTCAATATGATTGGCATAGTTCCTGCCGATGCAAATTATTTTCATTTTCTAAAAGTATTCAGTTTACAGTCGCAGTTTACAGTCGCAGTTCGCAGTCGCAGTTTACAGTCGCAGTTTACAGTCCAGCACTACCGAGTAGTAACTGAATACTGAGACTGAATACCAGATACCGAGACTGAACACTGAGACTGAATACTGAAAACTTATTTCGTATTTAATTTTCTTAATTTAATAGCCGTCAATACTTTCTTGGTATACAGCGGAAAATCTGCATTTTGAATCCAACTAAAATACCCAGGTTCCGATTCTAAAATTTTATCCACTTTGACTCCTTTGTGCTTTCCGAAGGTGAAAATCTCTTCATCGTCTTTATCAAAAGCGATCATTCCTGCAAAATCGGCAATCTTTTTTCTGGTGGTAAACTCAGACAATGATTTCATATCGTTTTCTAAATCCGGATAACGATCCAATTGTGCTTTCAGAATTTCATAAGTAGCCATGGTATCCGCTTCCGCAGAATGGGCATTTTCGAGTCCTTTATCACAATAAAATTTCAAGGCAGCACTCAAGGTACGCTCTTCCATTTTATGAAAAACGGTTTGCACATCTACAGAAACCCTTCCTTTCATGTCAAAGTCAACCCCGGCACGCAATAATTCTTCGGCAAGCAACGGAATATCGAAACGATCCGAATTAAATCCTGCCAAATCACTGTCCTTGATCATATTGTAAACCTGAGAAGCCAATTCATTAAATGTAGGCTCATTGGCTACTTTTTCATCGCTAATTCCATGAATAGCCGTTGATTGTGGAGGAATCGGAATCGTTGGATTCACCAACCATGTTTTACTTTCTTTATTTCCGTTGGGAAAAACTTTTAATACTGATATTTCAACAATTCTATCTTTTCCGATGTCAATTCCTGTAGTTTCAAGATCGAAAAAGCAAATCGGTTTATTGAGTTTAAGTTCCATTTTTTGTTTTTGAATTAATACAAATATAAAAGATTTGGGTTTGATTTCTTTTAAAGTTTCATAAAAAAACAAAACCCGACAAATTTCTATAATTTGTCGGGTCTGTTTTTTATTTATATAGAATTAATAATCTCTATTTACATCAAAAGCTTCTAGATATTCAGCTACACGTTTTACAAAGTTTCCACCGAGCGCACCATTAACAACACGGTGATCGTAACTATGCGACAAGAACATTTTTTGACGAATACCTATAAAATCCCCATCTGGAGTTTCGATAACTGCTGGCATTTTACGTATCGCGCCGAGAGCCAAAATCCCTACTTGAGGTTGGTTCAAAATTGGCGTTCCAAAAATACTTCCAAAAGTACCTACATTGGTAACTGTATAAGTTCCTCCTTGTGTATCATCTGGTTTTAGCTTTCCTGCTTTGGCACGACCTCCTAAGTCATTCACGGCTTTTGCCATTCCAACCAAATTCAACTGGTCAGCATTTTTTATAACAGGAACAATTAAATTCCCATTTGGCAATGAAGCCGCCATTCCAAGGTTTATATTTTTCTTTTTTATAATAAAATCACCATCCACAGAGACATTCATTTCCGGAAAATCCTTCAATGCTTTAGCAACTGCCTCCATAAAAATTGGCGTGTAAGTCAATTTCTCACCCTCACGTTTCTCAAAAGCATTTTTATTTTTCTCTCTCCATTTTACTATGTTTGTCACATCCACTTCAACAAACGACTGCACGTGAGCTGACGTTTGTACAGAAGCCACCATATAACCCGCAATCAACTTGGTCATTCTATCCATTTCTACAATCTCATCTCCTCCATTTACAGAAACAGGCGAAACCTTTTGTGATGGAACACTTACCGAAACTTTTGGAGCTTCAACAGTTTTAACTGGTGCCGCAACGGCAACGGCAGATTGACTTCCTCTATTTTTTACGTAACTTAATATATCTTCTTTAGTAACGCGACCTTCTTTTCCAGAACCGCTGATACTTTCTAGTTCCGCTAAAGAAACGCCTTCTTCTTTGGCTATATTTTTTACTAATGGCGAAAAGAATTTATCGCTTTCAGAAAAATTAACCGGAGCTGAAACTGATTCTTTTACTGATTCTATTGTTTTCTGAATTTCAGCAATCCCGATAGCTATCGGGACTGGAGTTGCTTCTGCACTTGGTGCTTCAATATTTCCGCCTTCGGTTTCAATAATAGCAATGGTTTGTCCTACTTGAACCAAATCATCTTTACCAAATAACTTTTCGATAAGCACACCTGAAACCTCCGATGGGACTTCAGAATCTACTTTATCAGTAGCAATTTCCAAAACCGCTTCGTCCGCTTCAATTTTGTCGCCAACTTCTTTTAACCAATTTGTGATAGTTGCTTCTGCAACGCTTTCTCCCATTTTAGGAAGCTTTAATTCAAATCTTGCCATATTGTTAATCTAAAAGGTGATTTTGATTTTCAGTTTGCGAAATTACTAAATATTATCAATATAAATTACACTAAATGTAATTTTTACTTGATTTTTACAACTTCTCCTCTATCGTTAGAAGAATCACTTCCAATGATAAAATTTGCGTTTTTTGGCATTATTTTAAAGGTAATTCCTTTGTTTCTATGCCTTTCATGAATATTAATGCATTCTTTGAACGAAACAAACTCATTATCCAAAATAATCTGTGCCCCATTTCTTATTGAAATTGAAGACAAATTTACCTTTTTTTCTGTTTTCCAATCCAGAAAATCAACCTTTTTTTGTACCCCAACGGCTATTATTTTTGCTAATGTTACTGATGAAGAGAGTAATAAATAATTTTTAGGGATGCTTTTTATTTTGGTTCTCCCTTGAATTCTCTTTGTTAAAGAAAAAAACACAATTCCAATTTTCACCCCGATAGCCATCGGGACCGAAAAAAGAAAGGATGCTTTAAAATGTTTTCTATAAAAAAATTCCATTGCTTCTTGAAATCGCTTCATATAAGTACCGTCTTTAATCGTACTTTCTCCTTTATAATGTATCACGGTTGTTTCGTGAAAATAATAATTGGTTTTTCCTTTTTGCAACACCATATAAGACAAATCAATATCGTCTGAATACATAAAACAATCTTCATCAAAACCTCCTACTTTATTATACAGTTCTCTCTTCAAGAACATAAAAGCACCAACCAAAATGGCTACTTTGCCCGTTTGATTTTCATCTAAATGTTGGGCATAGTATTTATTACAACGATTTGATTTTGGGAATAGCTTGTACAAGCTGGTAATCTTAGTAAAGGCAACCCAAGGCGTTGGGATTCCTCTTTTACTTTCGGGCAGGAAATTACCAGTTCCGTCAATGAGTTTTACCCCTACAATTCCTAAGTCGATTTGTTTTTTGGCGAAAGCCAATACTTTTTCAAAGGTATCTTCTGCCACGACGGTATCGGGGTTAAGAATACAAATATATTCGCCGCTTGCATGCTCTACTCCTATATTATTTCCTTTTGGAAAACCTACATTTTGATCGTTTTGAATGAGCTTGACATTTGGGAAACGGGTTTTCATCATTTCGCAACTATCATCAGAAGAGTTATTGTCTATGACAATGATTTCGGAATCTATGTTTTCTAAAGCGCTTTCGACACTTAGTACACAGAGTTCTAAAAAATAGCGAACGTTATAATTGAGGATAATGACGGATAGTTGCATTAGGCAAATATAAACATTAGGAATTTCAAAATGCAACTACACAATTACAATAGTTTTAGAAGTTCTTTTGGGTTTCTCTTGTTGTTCCAAAACAAAACTAATTCGACTTGATTTTGAGATTGATTAATTCTATAAAATAACGTAGTTTGTTTTGAAATCACTAATGAATAGATTTTCTTTTCCTTTCTATATATTCCAATTTCAGGCTGCACAGCTAATCTTTCAGCAGCAACTGCAACTAGGGCTATGAATTTTGAGACTTCTTCAAAATTCCATTTAAGAAAAATAAAATCCACCTCATCATTAAATGATTCTTTCGATAAAACCGACCAATAAACGAAATATGCCATCAAGAAATATTGAATCTTTTCTTAATATCACTCATAACTTTTTCGTGAGGGATTAACTTTCCCTCTTCGCACTGTTTTAAACCTTTTTCAAGTAATTGGTTTAGTGTTTCTGGCAGATCATCCCAATCGGTATCTGAATTTTCTTTTTCCAAATTTTCTTTTTCCAAATCGGTTTTAGATTGGTACAAAGTAGCACTTTCTTCGACTTTTGGAAGATTTTCGTTGGGTTTATCTTTTTTGGAATTTGAATTCATTACCTATTTTTTTGACTATCAAATATACGAAATAAAACAATATAAAAATTGCGCGCCAACTTAAGTCAGGGCATTCGTTTTAAAAAAAAGCCCCTTCAATTATTTTGATTTTATAAAATCTGAGTAAAAATATTGGTAAGCAGATTTGTCAGATTTACGCAGATTCTAAACTTTAAAAAAATAATCAAAACTAGATCCTAGGTTTTATCCAATCACTTCCATTTGGGATTTTCTTTAAATAAGAAAGACTACTTTAAAAGCATTTACTTTGGTTTAAAAATAAACAATTCGCAAATAGCCATTTAATAGCTTACTTTTGCAAAAAAATTAGCCTTGTGAATTATTTATCAGTAGAAAATATATCAAAATCTTTTGGAGAGCGCACGCTTTTCAAAGACATTTCGTTTGGGATCAACAAAGATCAAAAAATTGCCTTTATCGCCAAAAACGGTTCGGGTAAAACCACTATAATGAACATTATCAACGGTTTTGACGAACCAGACACAGGACAGGTGGTGCTTAGAAAAAGTATTCGAATGGCTTTTTTGTCACAAGACAACAAACTGCAGGATGAATTGACGATTGAGGAAAGCATTTTCGCCTCGGACAATGAGAGTCTAAAAGTGATTGAAGCCTACGAAAAAGCATTAGAAAATCCTGAAGATGAGGAAGCCTACCAAAAGGCTTTTGACGGAATGGATCAGCATAATGCTTGGGATTTTGAAACGCAATACAAGCAAATCTTGTTTAAATTGAAGTTGGAAGACTTTAAACTGAAAGTAAAAAACCTTTCGGGTGGACAAAAAAAACGTTTGTCTCTTGCCATCATTTTGATTAACCGCCCTGATTTATTAATTCTGGATGAGCCAACGAATCACTTAGACTTAGAAATGATTGAATGGTTGGAGAGTTATTTTGCCAAAGAAAACATTACGTTGTTTATGGTAACGCACGACCGTTTCTTCTTGGAGCGTGTTTGTAACGAAATCATTGAATTGGACAACGGAAAAATATACCAATACAAAGGAAACTATTCTTATTATTTAGAGAAAAAAGAAGAGCGTATTGCCTCCGAAAATTCTAGTGTTGACAAAGCGCAAAACTTGTTCGTAAAAGAATTGGAATGGATGCGTCGCCAACCTAAAGCGCGTACTTGTAAAAGTAAATCACGTCAGGACGATTTTTACGATATTAAGGAAAAAGCCCAAAGTCGCAGAAAAGAAAATGTAGTGGAACTGGAAATTAATATGGAACGAATGGGAAGCAAAATTATTGAGCTTCACAAGATTTCCAAGAAATTTAAGGATCATGTGATTTTGGATAATTTTAGTTTTGATTTTCAACGTGGAGAACGCATTGGAATCATTGGTAAAAACGGAACTGGAAAATCTACTTTCTTGAATCTTTTGACAGGAACCTTGCCTTTAGATTCTGGAAAAGTGGTTGTGGGAGAGACAATCAAAATTGGCTACTACACCCAAAGCGGGATTAACCCAAAACCAGGTCAACGTGTGATTGATGTCATCAAGGAATATGGTGAGTACATTCCGCTTACGAAAGGAAAAATCATTTCGGCTTCGCAATTGTTGGAGCGTTTTCTTTTTGATGCCAAAAAACAATATGATTATGTAGAGAAATTGAGTGGTGGTGAGTTGAAACGGTTGTATTTATGTACGGTTTTGATTCAGAATCCAAACTTTTTGATTCTCGATGAGCCTACGAACGATTTAGATATCGTAACCTTAAACGTGTTGGAAAGTTTCTTAATGGATTATCCTGGTTGTTTGGTGGTGGTTTCTCACGACCGTTATTTTATGGATAAAATCGTGGATCAGTTATTCGTTTTTAGAGGTCAAGGCGAGATTGAAAACTTCCCAGGGAATTACTCTGATTTTAGAGCCTACGAAGACAGTGCCGATGTAGCCCAGAAAGAAGACAATAAAACCGAGAAAAAAGAATGGAAGCAAAACAATCCGACCGGAAATTTGACTTTCAACGAGCAAAAAGAATTTCAGAAAATTGAGAGAGAAATCAAGGATTTGGAAATCGATAAAACCAAAATTGAGCAGTTGTTTTCGGATGGAAAAGTCGCTGATGCCGATATTGAGAAGAAAGCAAAAGAACTCGAAAACATCATCAAGAAAATGGAAGATAAGGAAGAAAGATGGTTTGAGTTGAGTGCGAAGATGGAGGGATAAATTTTTAGTATTCAGTCGCAGTTTGCAGTAGACACTTATTTTAAAATAGTTTTCAAAAACCACAACGGGATTTAATTTTGTTGTGGCTTTTTATTTTTTAGCAAATAACTTTTCAATCAAAACTATTGGCTTGGCAAACTAAAAACTAAGACTTATGCTTTTAACAAAAACCCTATCCAATTTTACTATATTTGCCTTTCTAAAAAACAACCCATTATCTATGAAACACCTATTATCTACACTACTAGCCTTCACTCTTTTTATTTCTTGTTCTAAAAACAAAGAAACAACAGTGGATTACGTTGCCAAAAACGACAAAGAAATTACCGATTACATAGCTAAAAACAAATTAACTGCACAAAAAAGTGATACTGGTCTGTATTATGTGATTACCGAAGCTGGAACTGGAGCGCAACCTACAGCAGCATCTAATGTAACCGTTGCCTATAAAGGTTATTTTTCAAATGGAACTGCATTCGATCAAAGTACTTCCGCAGGAATTTCTTTTGGTTTGAATCAAGTCATAAAAGGCTGGACAGAAGGTATCCCCCATTTCAAAACTGGTGGTAGCGGTATTCTTTTGGTACCGGCCCATTTAGGATATGGAAATAACGCTGTGGGTCCTATTCCTGGAGGTTCAGTACTTATTTTTGATGTTAAATTGATTAAAGTAAATTAAACCGCAACACCGCTTTACTGCCAATACAAGAAACCCCAATCTGAGGGATTCCTAATTAAAGTAAACATAAAAAAACCCACAACCGAATCTAATTCTGTTGTGGGTTTTATTTACAACTCATTTAGAGGTTGGGATTTGCTTGGTCAAAAATATCGTAAATGAATTATTATACGTATTTTTGAATTATAAATTTAAATGATGAATGCAATAGAAAGCCATACAGCAGATATAACAAAATTATGCAAAACGCATAATGTTAAGTCATTGTATGCATTTGGCTCCGTTTTAACTGAAAAATTCAATAATGAAAGCGACATTGACTTAATCGTTGAATTTCAACCGTTAGATGTTTTAGATTATGTCGATAATTATTATGCTTTAAAGTTTTCATTAGAAACTATATTAAAAAGAGAAATTGATTTGCTTGAAGAAAAAGCAATTAAAAATCCATATTTTAGAAAAACTATAAATCAAAGTAAACAACTGATTTATGGACAATAATATCAAAACTTGGCTTTATGATATTCTAAGTTCAATTAATGAAATCGAAAGTTATTTTGTTGATCGTCCAAAAGAATTTAAAGTTTATGAAAATGATTTAAGAACTAAAAGAGCTGTAGAAAGGAATATTGAAATCATCGGTGAAGCAATGAACCGAATTTTAAAAGAAGATAGTCAAATCATTATTTCGAACTCCCGAAAAATAGTGGATGTTAGAAATAGAATAATTCACGGCTATGATTCTGTTTCAGACGATGTGATTTGGGGAATTGTAATACGGCATTTACCCATTCTACAAAAAGAGGTCGAAAAAATGTTAGGAGAATAATAAATACTTCCGCCTATACATCCACAATAAAAAAACCACAACATAATTTGATTTCGTTGTGGTTTTTTTTTCAACAATCCTAAATACTTTAGAAAAATATAATATCATGAATCTAAAAAATATAATTACAGATAGACTTTTGCTAATCCCTTTTACAAAAGAAATTGCTAATATCATTTTAAGCGATGATTTTACCAAACTTATTGAAATGGGGTTCCATTTAGGAAAAGGATATCCAGATGAAGAAACTTTAGATACAATTCCAAAAATACTGAATAATCTGAATTTAGTTCAAGAACCTACAGGTTTTGAATCTTGGATGATCGTTTTGAAAGAGGAGATGACAATTATTGGCGATATCGGATTTAAAGGGAAACCAAATCATTTAGGAGCAGTAGATATTGGTTATGGCATAATTGATAGTGAAAGAAAAAAAGGGTATGCAAGCGAAGCTTCTCGTGGTCTAATCAAATGGGCTTTTTCGAACTCCGAGGTTACGTTAATAACCGCTAAATGTCTTTTAGAAAACATCTATTCTTCAAAGATATTAACTAAATTAAATTTTAATGAAGTAGGAAGGGATAATGAAATGATTCACTGGGAGCTGCTCAATTAAAATTTAAAATTTCACAAAACGCTTCAATTGCTTAGGTATATAGACGTTTTATAGCAATGTTTTTTTTATCTACAATGTAAAAGACACCAATCTAGAAAATACAAAAACCACAACGGAATCTAATTCTGTTGTGGTTTTATTTTTCATCTAATTAAAGAATTTTCAAATTAAAATCTTCGACTGTTCAACTGAAAACTGCGACTGAAAACTAAAAACTACCAAGCAATAGGATTATAATCTTTCAAAAACTTTCCGCACCAGTGTTTTCCTGTATTAATACCGTCAAACAAAGGATCCATAACTCGTGCCGCACCATCCACAATATCCAGTGGTGGTTGAAAATCTTGTTCTTCTTGTTTTCGTTTGGCTAGTTCTGCTGGATCTTCGTCGGTTACCCAACCTGTGTCTACGGCATTCATAAAAATCCCGTCTTTTGCCAAAGTTCCTGCGGCAGTGTGCGTGAGCATGTTCAAGGCTGCTTTGGCCATATTGGTATGCGGGTGACGGTCTTCTTTGAAATCGCGGTAAAACTTCCCTTCCATAGCCGAAACATTTATGATGTGTTTTTTGCCCGTGTTGTCTTTCTTCATCACTTCCGAAAGGCGGTTACACAATACAAAAGGCGCCACCGAATTCACGAGTTGCACTTCGATCATTTCGGTGGTTTCGATTTGTCCCAACTTCAATCTCCAGCTGTTTACTTTTCGCAAATCTACTTGCTGCAAGTCGGCATCGAGTTCTCCTTCCGGAAAAACTTCTTGTGCAACCAACGTATTATCGAAAGAATACGGAATTTGGGATAATTTGGCGGAAGCCCTTAAACCAATTCCAGGTTCGGGTCCGTGCCAAGTTACCGGCATATTTTGATTGGAAGAAGCTCCCGAGGTCAATACTTTTAGTTCACCCAAACAATTGGTATGATCCAATAATAATTCCTGTGCCGGTTTTGGCAAAGTCGCTATTGCTCGCTCTTCATTTTCCATCAAGTGGGTATAGAATCCCGCTGGACGTCTCACGGTTTGCGCCGCATTATTGATCAGGATATCCAATCGACCGTATTTTTGTTCAATGAAATTGCAAAAAATCTCCACACTCGGAATATGTCTCAAATCCAATCCGTGAATTTTTAGGCGATGTCCCCACTCCATAAAATCGTCTTCCTTAGAAAAACGCAAAGCCGAATCCACCGGAAAACGAGTCGTTGCTACAACAGTTGCTCCACCACGCAACAGCATCAAAGTAATGTGATAGCCTATTTTTAATCGTGATCCCGTAATCACTGCGATTTGTCCTTTTACATCTGCCGTTTGAAAACGTTTGGCGTAATTAAAATCGCCACAATCCGGACACATCGAATCATAAAAATGGTGCATTTTGGTAAACTCCGTTTTGCACACATAACACTTTCTAGGTGTCTCGAGTTCTAATTGTTCTTTGCTAGCAAGGTCGTTCATCGCTAAAAGCTTTGGAGCCACAAAAACACTTGCTTCACGGGCAGAACGAATTCCGGTTTCCTTACGAGCCGTTCTGTCTTTCTTCTCCTGTTTGCGTTTGGCCAATGCTTTTCCGTCCTTTTTTCTTCGCGCAAACTCATCACGATCTGGACGCGAAAATTGTCCAGCCGCTATGATTAAGGCTGTTCTTTGCTCTTTTGGTATTTCAAAAATCTGGTCTGTATCTACATTCAATTGTGTCAAAATAGTGATACATTGGTTTATTTGTTCCAATGTTATCGCGCTTTTACTCTCTATTGCTTCCTTCATCATTATAAAAATTCATTGCTGTTCTTGGCGTAAATTCCAAGGGCGCAAATATAGTGTTTAAATTGAATAGCAACTCGTGAGGAGTGAATAGTTTAGTTCCTGAATTTTCAGTAATTATCAAGGCATTCGCTTCTAGAACTAATAGTGTTTAATACAGCTGAAAACCCAACTATTAAATATGTTTTTATTTTATCTTTGTATCTTCGTGCCCTCTTTCTAAAAGCCCAAATCGTCTTTATGCTATTTCAAATAAAATCCTATTTACAATTCCTTTGGCACTCCAAAAACGAACATGCTGTACATTCTCCATTTGTGTTTAATTTATTGACCAAATGCTTTTATGCCAAAAAATTCAAATCGGAATATGTTGTTTTAGAAAATTACCGAAACGAACTTTTACAAAATAAAAACACTATTGAAGTAACTGATTTTGGAGCGGGTTCTCGTGTTTTTAAATCCAATACCAGATCAATTGCTCAAATTGCCAAAACAGCAGGAATTTCGGCCAAACGAGCTCAATTATTGTATAGAATTGCCAATTATTTTCAACCTGATACGATATTGGAAATTGGCACTTCACTTGGATTAGCGACTTCCGCCCTTTCATTAGGGAATCCGAAGGCGTCCATTATAACTCTGGAAGGTTGTCCCAATACAATGGCAATGGCAAAAAATCAATTGCAAAAATTTAGCTGCAACAATGTAGAATGTATTGTAACTGAGTTTAATAGCTACTTAGAAATCTGCTCCCGAAAGCTTTCGGGACTAAAATCTAATCCCGATAGCTATCGGGACTGCAATCTGATTTTCTTCGACGGCAACCACTCTAAAAAAGCTACTCTAGAGTATTTCGAATTGCTATTGCCTACGATTACTAACGAAACGGTATGGATATTTGATGACATTCACTGGTCTGAGGAAATGGAAGAAGCTTGGGAGATCATAAAAAAACACCCAAAAGTAACTGTTAGTATTGACACTTTTCAATGGGGATTGGTTTTCTTTAGATACGAACAACCCAAACAGCATTTTATTATTCGGGCATAAAAAAAGACAGTCACCCCCATGACTGTCTTTTTCATTTTGAATTAGTAAATCTGTACTATTACTAATTCAGTTTTTAATTCACTCCAATCACTAAAATTGATAAACCATAAACCATTAAAATAAAAAGTTACATGCCCAATAGCCTACATTTGATACATAACCTCTTTTGTCTTACAAACATACTATTAAAAATCCAGATTAAACAAATAAAAATCGTTAAAATTCACATTTAATCGACAAAATGCACTGTATTGATATTTTAAATAAGTTTTTACTTATGTAAACATGTTTTGAACTTTAAACTTTTCGATTAAACAACTTCCAACTCTTAAAAAAGCTCTTATAATTTTAAACAAAAAAAATGACAGCCGTTTCTGACTGTCATTCTTTAGTTGAATTAACAATTACTTATTCTTTTGCTTTTTCCATTTCTCTAGATTTCGCACCTATTCTGTTCACTTTAAACATTGGTGCAAACTTAAATTTAATTTCGGCTATTTCGCCATTATCCGATGAAGACAAACCTTCTTTCTCAACAGTGTTTTTTCTGCTATCTAATGCTTCATACATCAATTTCACTTCATCATAGTCTTCTCTTGAAAAATTAGATTTGTTATCTTTGTAAGATTGAAAAAAAGTTTCATACACTTTTAAAATATTGTCTTTGTTGACCCATGAAAAATTCATATCATCACCAACTTTTCCTTCTCCAAACAAATTATTTCGCAACTTCTGCTTAGGATTTGCGGCGTCTGTAGCTTGTTTTTCAGCTTCCATATCCGCTTCCACTTTAGCTTTTAAATCATCAAACTTGGCTTTACTCGCATCTACTTTTTCCTGCGCTTTTTCTTTATTCTTCAAATTTGCCAAAGCAGCTTCCGCTTCGCTGGTTTTCATTTGATATCCGGCATCAATTGCCTGCCAATTAGTTTTAGCGTCTGCAACCTTCCCTAAAGAATCTACATAAACAACATACATGTCAACTGTTTTCTCTGCTTGTGTTTCTTTTTCATCCTTACAAGATGTGAATCCTAAAGCGATTAACGCTACTCCTAATAACATTTTTTTACTTTTCATAATTACTGGGTTTGATTAAACATTCGTAAGGTAAATATAGTCATATTTACAATATACTAATATTTTAACTTAAAAAATAATTATAACTATGTTTTTTAAGTTAAAATATTAATATAAATAAAACAACAACATAAAGTTATACACCCCTTCCGATAGAATACTTATTTATAAAACAGCAACACCTTTCATTTAAAAGACTCACTCACTTCCCCATCATTCATTGGTTGTCCGAAATAGAAAAACTTAGAAAGAGATAAAAATCAAAAGTTATCGCAACGATTGGAGATTGGTTAATAAAAGTTGCTTTCTATAAGGCGTGACCACGAAGAAGGACCATTTTTCAATTTGGATTCAATGAGCTTAAAAAATTTCGAACAATAAAATAATCTCGGAAATTGTAACATTTCATTTACTGAGACACTAATAGGAATTACCAATTACTCAAACAATTTCAAAAATGAAAAACCCATTAATAAAAATCACCAATATCAAACGAGATTTTGCACTTGGAAACGAAATAGTCTATGTACTAAAAGGCATTGATTTAGAAATTAACAAAGGGGAATATGTAGCACTGATGGGACCTTCTGGTTCCGGAAAATCTACCTTAATGAATTTATTGGGTTGTTTAGACACCCCAACATCTGGTACTTATATTTTGAACAGTAAAGATGTGAGTCACATGAAAGACGATGAACTGGCCGAAATTAGGAACAAAGAAATTGGTTTTGTTTTCCAGACATTCAATCTACTACCCAGAACAACAGCCTTAGACAATGTAGCCTTACCAATGATCTATGCAGGTAGCTCAAAAGCCGAAAGAACTATTCGCGCTACCGAAGTGCTTAATCAAGTAAATCTTGGTGACAGAATGGATCATCAACCCAACCAACTTTCTGGAGGACAACGCCAGCGTGTGGCTATCGCTAGAGCATTGGTCAATAAACCTTCTATCATTCTTGCAGATGAACCCACCGGGAATCTTGACAGTAAAACATCATTAGAGATCATGAAACTTTTTGGCGACATACACGCCAATGGAAACACGGTGATTTTGGTAACTCACGAAGAAGAAATTGCTGCTTATGCACATCGCGTTATTCGATTGAGAGACGGGCTTATAGAGAGCGATACTCCAAACAGACTGCCTACTGATAGCCTTGCCGAGATGGCAGCCGACAGTATTCACTGAATTGCATTTAATGGAAATAGAATGCATCGAACCCGATTTGTATTTTGACATTAGCGAAGGCGCACTGGAACGGTTTGTTGCTTCAATAGTCGAATTAATACAGTAATTTTGTTTTTAAATCTAACTTGGACTTCTGACCTAAATCTAAAATCAGAACTCTAAAATCTAAAATTAGAATGAAAGTATATACTAAAACAGGGGATAAAGGTACAACGGCACTTTTTGGTGGAACGCGTGTCCCAAAAGACCATATTCGGATAGAAAGTTACGGAACTGTTGACGAATTAAATTCCTATATTGGTCTTATTCGGGATCAAGAAATGGATTCCCATTACAAAGAAATCCTGATTGAAATTCAAGATCGTCTGTTTACCGTTGGGGCCATTCTCGCCACTCCACCGGAGAAAGAAGTCATGAAAAACGGGGAACTTCGTTTGAAAAAACTTGGAATTACAGAAGAAGACATCGAATTATTAGAAAATGAAATAGACACTATGGAAGAAGCGCTTCCGCCAATGACCCATTTTGTTTTACCGGGCGGACATCAAACGGTGTCATATTGTCATATTGCTCGTTGCGTTTGCCGCCGTGCAGAGCGTTTGGCAGTGCATTTAAGTCATAATGAACCTGTCGCTGAAATAGCAATCAAATACTTAAACCGACTTTCTGACTATCTTTTTGTCTTGGCACGAAAATTGTCTCATGATTTAAACGCTGAGGAAGTGAAATGGATACCGAGGAAATAAGATTTAAGATTGAGGATTAACGATATTAGATTTAAGATTTAAAAATCAATATTAAGCAATCAAAAATCGTTAATCAAAATTCAGAAATCAGCAATAATTAGAACGTTCTTAACTTTTTTAAAAAATAAATGGTTTTTTACTTGTCTTTTTCAGTAAAAAATTTATTTTTGCACAAAACTAAATCGACAGATATGTATTGGACATTAGAATTAGCATCATATTTAAGCGATGCGCCATGGCCTGCTAACAAAGACGAACTTATTGACTACGCTATTAGAGCAGGAGCTCCATTAGAAGTAGTAGAAAACCTTCAATCTATAGAGGACGAAGGCGAGATATATGAATCAATGGAAGAAATTTGGCCAGATTATCCTACCGACGAAGATTATCTTTGGAACGAGGATGAATATTAAAAAGTAAACCTAGAAAAAGTCTCAAAAGAGGCTTTTTTTTTGTTTAAATTTACAGAGTTATAAAAATAGAAATAAAAATAGATCATGAGTTTCATAAACAGTATTATTAAAATCTTTGTTGGAGACAAATCTGAGAAAGATGTCAAAGCATTACAACCGTATTTAAATAAAATAAAAACTTTTGAAAGCGCTTTGCAAGCCTTGTCTCATGATGAATTGAGAGCTCGAACCGCTTTTTTTAAAGAAACAATAAAACAAGCTCGTGCCGAAAAAGATGCTAAAATTGCAACACTTCAACTTGAGGTAGATAGCATTGAAGACATTGACAAGCGCGAAGATATCTATAACGCTATTGATGCTTTAGAAAAAGAAGCTTACGATATCTCTGAAAAAACATTATTGGAAATTCTTCCCGAAGCTTTTTCGGTTGTTAAGGAAACTGCAAGACGTTTTAAAGACAACACACAAATTACAGTTACTGCTTCCGCAAAAGACAGAGAACTTTCGGCTACAAAAAGCTACATTACCCTTGATGGCGACAACGCTATTTGGGCAAACACTTGGAATGCAGCCGGAAAACAAATCACTTGGGACATGATTCACTATGATGTTCAGTTGATTGGTGGAATGGTTTTGCATGAAGGTAAAGTTGCCGAAATGCAAACAGGTGAAGGTAAAACATTGGTGGCTACTTTGCCATTATACTTGAATGCCTTGACCGGGAACGGTGTGCATCTAGTAACAGTGAATGATTACTTGGCCAAACGTGATAGTACTTGGAAAGCACCTTTATTCGAATTTCACGGAATGACGGTAGATTGTATTGACAATCACCAACCTAATTCTGAAGGAAGAAAAAAAGCTTATGATTCTGATATCACTTACGGTACTAATAACGAATTTGGTTTTGATTACCTGAGAGACAACATGGCACATTCGCCAGAAGATTTGGTTCAAAGAAAACACAATTACGCTATTGTCGATGAGGTCGATTCAGTTTTAATTGATGATGCCCGTACCCCTCTTATCATTTCAGGACCGGTTCCTCAAGGAGACCGTCATGAATTTAATGAGTTGAAACCAAAAATTGAAAATTTGGTGGCACTACAACGTCAATTGGCAAATGGTTTTCTTGCCGAAGCAAAAAAATTAATCAAAGAAGGAAACACTAAAGAAGGTGGTTTTTTATTGTTAAGAGCCTACAGAAGTTTACCTAAAAACAAAGCGTTGATTAAGTTTTTGAGTGAAGAAGGAATCAAACAATTGCTTCAAAAAACCGAAAACTCATACATGCAAGACAACAATCGCGAAATGCCAAAAGTGGATGAAGCGTTGTATTTTGTAATTGAAGAAAAAAACAACCAAGTTGGTCTAACGGATAATGGTATCAAATTCCTTTCTGGAGATACTGATGCTGACTTTTTTGTCCTTCCAGACATTGGAACAGAAATCGCAGCTATCGAAAAGAAAAAATTAGATAAAGATGCTGAAGCCGAAGAAAGAGAAAAACTTTTCCAAGACTTTGGTATAAAAAGTGAACGTATCCATACTTTAACGCAACTTTTAAAAGCGTATAGCCTTTTTGAAAAAGATGTAGAATACGTTATCATGGACAACAAAATCATGATTGTCGATGAGCAAACGGGTCGTATCATGGATGGTCGTCGTTATTCTGATGGTTTGCACCAAGCTATTGAAGCCAAAGAGAACGTAAAAATCGAAGCTGCTACACAAACATTTGCAACCGTTACTTTGCAAAACTACTTCAGAATGTACAACAAATTGGGTGGTATGACTGGAACAGCTGTAACAGAAGCTGGTGAATTATGGCAAATCTACAAACTGGATGTGGTAGAGATTCCTACAAACAGACCAATGTCTCGTATAGACAAAGAAGATTTTATATACAAAACAACTCGTGAAAAGTTTAATGCTGTAATCGAGGATGTAACCGAATTGTCTAAAGCTGGAAGACCAGTGCTTATTGGTACAACTTCGGTTGAGATTTCAGAATTATTGAGTAGAATGTTGAAAATGCGTGGTGTTGCACACAATGTATTGAATGCAAAAATGCACAAACAAGAAGCTCAAATTGTTGAAGAAGCAGGAAAAGCCGGTGTGGTAACTATTGCTACCAACATGGCGGGTCGTGGTACCGATATTAAATTGTCTCCTGAAGTGAAAGCCGCTGGAGGTTTGGCAATTGTAGGTACAGAACGTCATGACTCTCGTCGTGTAGACCGTCAGTTACGTGGTCGTGCAGGACGTCAGGGAGATCCGGGAAGTTCTCAGTTTTATGTTTCTCTTGAAGATAACTTAATGCGTTTGTTTGGTTCTGAAAGAGTAGCCAAAGTGATGGACAGAATGGGATTGCAAGAAGGTGAAGTGATTCAGCATTCGATGATGACCAAATCTATCGAACGTGCTCAGAAAAAAGTAGAAGAAAACAATTTTGGTGTTCGTAAACGTCTATTGGAATATGATGACGTAATGAATGCACAACGTGAAGTGGTTTACAAACGTCGTCGTCATGCCTTGTTTGGTGAGCGTCTGAAATTGGATATTGCGAATATGCTTTATGATACCTGCGAACTAATTGTAGATGAGAATAAAGCTAGAAATAACTTCAAAGATTTTGAATTTGATATTATTCGTTATTTCTCTTTTACATCTCCAGTATCACAAGAGGATTTCTCTAAATTGACTGAAATTGAAATTACAGGTAAACTTTATAAAGCGACCCTTGAATTTTATACTGAAAAAACAGAAAGAAGCGCTAGAGAAGCATTCCCTATCATCAAGAATGTTTATGAAGACAGAAACAATCAATTTGAACGTATTGTAGTTCCGTTTACCGATGGAATAAAATCGTTTAATGTAGTAACGGATCTAAAGAAAGCATACGAAACAGAAGGTGCTCAATTGGTAGCCGATTTCGAAAAGAATATCACTTTATCTATCGTTGACGAAGCTTGGAAAAAACATTTACGCAAAATGGACGAATTGAAACAATCAGTTCAATTAGCCGTTCACGAACAAAAAGATCCATTGCTTATTTACAAATTAGAAGCATTCAACTTGTTCAGTTCTATGCTTGACAATGTGAACAAAGAAGTAATTTCGTTTTTATTTAAAGGTGATTTACCAGCTCAAAATGCTCCTGTTATTGAAGAAGCAAGAATCGAACGTCAGAAAGACGATTATAAATTGAGTAAAGACGAAATTTTAAATTCTGATGAATTAGCCGAACGAAATCATGAAGCTGGACAAACCCAACAACGACAAGTTACTGAAACTATCGTTCGTGATATGCCAAAAATCAATCGTAATGACAATGTAACGATTCAAAATGTAGCCAACGGGCAAACACAAGAAATGAAGTTCAAGAAAGCCGAAAGTTTAATAGCTAACGGAGCTTGGGTTTTGGTTTCTTAATAGAAAATAGATTTGATTTGAATCCCCAATTACGAAAGTAGTTGGGGATTTTTTGTTAAATGATAATTATCATAATTAGTTTTTAAAACTTGGTGTATATTTGTTGTATAATAAATAACAAGCCCCCAGCTGGAGCAAGCGTCTCGCTTGTGCGCACAAACAAAATAAATAAAGGTTATAAAAAAAACAGGCGTAATTGCCTGTTTTTTTTATACTTTATTCTGAAACTAAACAATTCTACTTATTGCTAATTTAGGGTTTCTTTTATTGTGAATAATGGCAGTAAAGACAACTGTCTTAGTAGTTTCATCAATATAAAAATGAATATTGTATGGGAATATTTTTGGATGGGCAATTCTAACATTTTTATAACGTGTCGAGTAAGCAGAAGGCATTTTTAAAATCTGCTCAATTGCTTTTTCTATAGTAAAAGCAAATTCAACTTCCAGCCCCTATTTTTGCTCTTTATACCAAATTTTTGTTTCTTGAATATCAGTAAAAACTTCGTCAAAATATTGAGAATTGTACATTAAATTTTGCGCTTTAGTTCTTCCAAAAGGCCTTCTATTGGCTTTAATCGTTCCGGATTTATGGCAATAGCTTCTAATCGACTGTCAATCAGATCCTTTTCCCATTGCAGTAAGTCTTGTTCAAGATTCTCAATATCGGGATAATTGTTTTTTATCAAAGTCCAATCTTCCATTGGCACATAAACCCCAGTTTGGTTGCCAAAATTATCTTGTAATACCTGTAATTTCATCGTGTTGATTATTTAGCGGTTTGTAAATTCTTTTCAGAGAAGTTTTGAATTTTTTGTTTGGTTAGTCTAGTATCAATAATATTCATTACTGTTCCTTTGTCTTTCTCATTAAGCTGGAAAATTAATCTAACTTGTTCGATGGCAGTTTTATCTCAGCTACACTCTTTAAAAATATTAAATTAAGACTGCAAAAGTATCTAAAAAAGACAAAATAAGCAATAATTATCCCCCAGCCGTGGGTTTTCTAAAAGTTCTTTTAATTCTTCCTCCAAAGTGGGAAACTTCTTTTTGAAACGCTTGTACCTACTCTCAAACAAGGCGAATGGATAAATTTTATTTTTCATCCAATAATTGGGCTAATGTTTTTCTTTTGACATTGTTATCTTTAGCAAACTTAACTTGTTGCAAGCCCGTTTCTATCTGACTTAACAGACTATCGTTTTCAAACTCAACAAAATCAAGACTTTTTATATACTCTAAAAGTAATTTTGCTTGCTTGGCTTGCTTGCGTGCTTGCTCGTTTCTTTAATTCGTACTGTCACCATGACATTTACTGATTTGATTTCTACAAATGTACAAAAAAAACAGACTTCTTAAATCGACTTTATCTAAATGACAATTATCATAATTAGTTTTTAAAACTTGGTGTATATTTGCACTAATAATAAATAACAAGCTCCTGAAAGTCTTATATTACATAACAATTTCAATTCTTTTGCTACTCCCTTCATTTAGCAACGTTATCATTTATCTGAACTTTAAAGCCAATCAGGATAAAATTGCAAAGACGTTGTGCATTCAAAAAGAAATGAAAAACAACAAATGTAACGGTAACTGTTATTTGTCCAAACAACTAAAAAAAGAAGCCGAAAAAGAAAAGCAAGAATCTTCTAATTTAAAAGAGAAACAAGAATTGGTATATACGCAAACTCTTTTAACGTATAACTTACCTTCTAATACTATCATTAAAAAAACAAGAATTATGGTTTCAACGTATTGTGAGAAACCCAAATCGATTGCTTTTTCTATTTTTCATCCCCCACTCGTATAATTACTATTTTTAGTTCATATCCGTTTCAACTCAATTGAAACACTTTTTTTCGTGGCTTAAAGCCAATGAAAAAAAATGACTATTCATTATAATTTATACAAACAAAAATGAAAAAGATATTCCTTGCCCTTTTGGTCATTGGACAAATTGCCTGTGCGCAAGATCAAAAGACAAAAGACAGCACAAAAACAGAAGAACTTGAAACTGTTTTTATAACCGCCAATCGTACTGCAACATTCAGGAAAGCAACTCCAGTAGCTATCAGTAAAATAACTGCAAAAACCATTAATGAGACTAAAGCCACTAGTGCTTATGAAATCATCAACAAAACACCAGGAGTATTGATGGTAAATCTAGGTAACGAACAGCACTCAATGTCCATTCGCCAACCCATGACCACCAATGCTTATTATTTGTATCTGGAAGACGGTTTACCCATTCGACCAATGGGAATTTTCAATCACAATGCCTTACTGGAAATCAATCAATTCAACCTTCAAAACATAGAAGTCGTAAAAGGCCCTGTATCATCTCTATATGGTCCTGAGGCTGTTGGTGGAACGATCAATTTAATTTCCATTCATCCGCCTGTTAATCCTGAATTCAAATTTGGAATCCAAGCAGACCAATGGGGATATAAACGAATTCAAGCAGCTGGTGGAGCGACTGTAGGCAAAATAGGTTTTCATATCGCAGGAATTTCCAGTTTGCAAGAAAACGGCTGGATGACCTATTCTGATTATAAAAAAGATAATCTTAACATCAGGATTGACTATAACATAAACGATAAAACCCGATTAATCAGCAATACGATGTGGGGTAAGTACTATTCTGACATGAGCGGTAGTGTGAATGAGGCTGCTTTTTACAATAGAACCTACAAAAGTGCAACCGATTTTACCTATCGAAAATCGGATGCATTAAGAACACGATTGACTTTAGAACACGACTGGAATGATAATGCCAGCAGTTATATTACCGTTTATCATCGAGACAACAAAATGGGGCAAAATCCATCTTACGGAATCAGATGGAGTCCTACTGTTAAACCTACAACTGCAACAGGAGAAGTCAACTCTAATAATTTTAAAAGCTATGGTGCCATCGGACAACACTCTCAAAAGTTTGATTTTTTAAATACTAAAATTGTTGGTGGCGCACTCTATGATTATTCTCCCGTTACTTATTGGTCCTATTTATTGGATTTAAAAGCCAATTTAAATCCTGGAACTCCTGGAAAACAGACGGTAGATTATTATGAAATCCTTGCCGAGCGACCTGATATAAAATTGGCAAATTATACAGCCGACATTTACAATACCGCTGGTTATGCTCAATTGAGTTTCAATCCTATTGAAAAATTGGTAATAACCGCAGGAGCACGTTATGATAATTTGAAAGTAGCTTATAACAATGCATTAGACAATTCTACAGGAACAAAAATTTATGACAAGCCCACTTTTAAAGCGGGTGCCAACTACAACCCTATACAATATACTGGAGTTTACGGGAATTATTCTCAAGGATTTGCTCCTCCCGGAATCACATCCATTTTTAGAGCCAAACCGGGAACTGGAGGAACAACAGGAAAACCAGCAGAGTTTTATTATAATCTAGAACCGGCAACATTCGACAATTATGAAATTGGAGGTTGGTTATCCCTATTGGCAGGTAAATTAAACTTTGATTATGCCGTTTATTATATGGAAGGCAAAAACGAATTATTAAGCGTTCGCTTGCCAGACAACACAACCGACTATCGTTCTGTTGGAGAAACCAGACATAAAGGAGTTGAATTTGGAGGGAATTACAAAATCTCCAACCAATTGAACATTCGATTTGGGGGGACTGTTGCTGAACATACTTTCATCAATTTTAAAGTTTCGGATAATCCAGCGGATGCTTTGCAAAATCTGGACGGAAAAGAAATGCCCGCAGCTCCAAGATGGTCCGGAAATTCTGAAATCAGTTATTATCCTAATTGGTTACCAAAGTTCAGAACTTCACTAGAATGGCAGTCTGTTGGAAACTATTACCAAGACCAGATCAACACGGTAAAATATGCTGGGTATGATATTTTTAATTTCAGAGTTGGCTACCAATGGAAAAGCCTTGAAATTTACGGAAACGTGATCAATCTTACTGACAAATTATATGCCTATAATGTGTCGAGAGGAAACACAACAACCTCTCAACCTAGTTATACTGCTTCAGCTCCAAGAACATTTATGATTGGACTGCAATATAACCTATCCCTAAAAAAATAACAAAATGAAAAACAATCATCTCTACTTGTTGATTTTACTACTCTTCACAGTAACAAATGGATTTGCACAAAACATAAATGCAGCACCGCAACCAATCGTAAATGAAAGTAACATCAAAACCAGTTGCCCTTTTTTTACAAAAAATTCAAAAGGAGTTCCTGTGATTAGCTTTGCCAAAGAAACCAAAGAAAACGAAACCGTTCTTTGTTATGCTGTATTTGATTACAATAAAAATGAATTTCAAAACCCGATCATAATTGAATCCAGTAAAGGTGTTGAATTGCATGGTGAAAATGCCCCGAAAATAATTTTCAAACCCAACAACGAGATCATTGCCGTTTGGGGGATTGATAATGCAACCGAAAAGAAAAAATACGGGGGTCTTGTAAAATATTCCCAATCCTTTGATAATGGAGAAACCTGGACAAAAGCAAAATCATTGGTAGAAAGCCCTGCAAGTATTGACCAACGTTATTTTGATATCGATTTGCTTCCAAATGGTGAGGTTACGATAATCTGGTTAGACAGCAGAACGAACACCGAAAAAGAAGGCTCTACACTCTATTATGCAGCAACAGTGGGAACTTCGGGATTTAAAAACGAAAAACCAATTGCGGAAACCACCTGTCAATGTTGTCGTACGGATTTATTTATCAGCAAAAATGGGGTAATTAATGCCGCCTTTAGAGATATTATCAATGAAGAAATTCGCGATATGGTATTAACCTATTCTACAGATAATGGGAAAACATTTTCTGAGCCTAAACGAATAAGTCCAGACAATTGGAAAATAAACGGATGTCCGCACACGGGGCCAACAATGACCGAAAATGAAAATGGATTGCATTTTGCCTGGTACACTTCTGGTGGAGGATCTGGAGTTTTTTACTGTAATTCTAATGATTCTGGCAAAAGTTTTTCTAACCGAAATGTTGTCAGTGACAAACCTTCGGCAAAGCACCCACAAATCACATCATTAGACAATAAAGACGTACTTATCGTTTGGGATGAAACAGTCACTAAAAATGATACTATGTCCGTAAAAATTGGTTTGCAGCACAGGGATAAAAGCGGAAAAATTATTGCTACAAAATACATTTCCTCAAAAAACACAACGGCTACTTTCCCAATCATAGAAGCTATTAATAAAAATCAATTACTGGTAGCTTGGAGCCAAGAATCTACTGATGAAAATGTGTATTACAAAATAGTGACTATAAATTAATTTCCATCATTAGAATAACTTTTAGAAAGTAAATTTAGATTATAAAAAAATGTTCCAATTCAATCCCCAATTCACTCTTGCAGTTGGGGATTTTTTTATATAAAAAAAGTAAAAAACATGAGAAAAAATATGTTGATTTAATTCCTTAAATTTACTTTCAATAGAAAAACAAAACAGATGTACACCATACCTTTTCAAACGATAGATTGGAACAATATACCCACCACCGAACACAAAGGCACTACTGGTGTAGCCTATTGGCAAACGATTCTCTTTGATGGCCTTCGAATTCGAAAAGTCATTTATTCCGACAATTACAAGGCCGATCATTGGTGCCAAAAAGGTCACATTGTTCATTGTTTGGAAGGCGAATTCAGCAGCGAACTTGAAAATGGCGAAATCTTCAAACTTACCCAAGGAATGACTTACGTTGTTTCAGATGATTTGAGTTCACATCGTTCCATAGCCGCAAATCAAGTTACTTTATTAATTATTGATGGTGGTTTTTTGAAACCAAGCAAATAAAAACAGTATGAACAACTTAATAAATAAGCTCATTAATTTCATTGATCTTCAAAAAGGAGAGGAAGACAAGAAAAAGGTGCTAGAAAACATACTGAGTAACATTTCTTTTCGAGGTTCTAATTTATGGATTTTGGCATGTGCCATTGTAATTGCTTCTGTGGGACTCAATGTCAATTCAACTGCTGTAATTATTGGAGCCATGCTTATTTCTCCTCTAATGGGGCCTATCGTTGGAGCTGGTTTTGGGTTAGGAATGTATGATTTTGAATTGGTCAAAAAATCAATCAAAAACCTTGCGATAGCCACCGTTGTAAGCTTAATCGTTTCGACACTTTACTTTTATATTAGTCCATTCAAAGAAGTTCAATCAGAACTTTTGGCACGAACCTCTCCCAATATTTATGATATTTTGATTGCTTTTTTTGGAGGATTGGTAGGTGTCATTGCAGTTACTAGAGTCGAAAAGGGAAATCCTATTCCAGGCGTTGCTATTGCCACGGCTTTGATGCCTCCTTTGTGCACTGCCGGTTATGGATTGGCGACTGGAAATTATTTATTTTTTGGAGGTGCGCTGTATTTGTACACCATCAATTGCGTTTTTATATGTATCGCTACATTTATTATTGTAAAATATTTAAAATACCCCATTGCCAAACAAATCGATGTAAAACATCAAAAGCGTGTAAAACAAGGAATCACAGCACTTCTTTTAATTATGATTATCCCCAGTATTTATTTTGCCTATCGATTATTTGATGAAAAGAAATACAAACAACGCACCGAAGAATTTATTGAACACGAATTCCCTCAAAAAGATTTTACCCTTATTTACAAAAGAACCGATTACAATAGCAATCCAAAGATTCTAGAATTGGCATTTTTGGCTAAAAAATTCAACGCTGCAGAAATCAAAACCTACAATCAGAAATTAAAAGAATATGATTTATTGAATACACAACTGCTCATCAAACAAGATACATTTGATTTAAAAAATGACATCCTAAATACTATTAACAATCATAAAAAATCGGGAGATGATAAAGATGTTTTAATTCTTAATTTACAGAAAAAAATCTCCAATTATCAATCCAACAATACTAACGTAAGCAAAGAAGCCATAATTCTTTTTCCTGAAATTAATACCGTTTCCATTACCCAATACACCAGCAAAGACAAAACCATTCCAATCCTGTTATACAAAAGCAGGACAGAATTAAAATTGGATTCAAAAAGAAAGTTAACTATTTGGCTAGAGCAAAGACTGGAAAAAGATACTGTGGAAGTGTATAGACAGCCGTAATTGTAAGTCAACAAATTTGAAAAACCAAAAAAAAACTTTACATTTACTTGAACAATAAAACAAACAACTAAAAAACATACTATCATGGCAAAAAGTCAAGACGCTAAGAAAACGGCCAAAAAAGAGCCTCTTAAAACCGCAAAAGAAAAGAAGGAAGAAAAGAGAGAAAAGAAAAATAGTCCGAAAAGGGATTAAAGTTTTCAGTCGCAGTCGCAGTTTTCAGTCATACTTACTAACTAGTTGGGACTGAAAACTGAGACTGAAAACTGAAAACTTATTTAGCTGGTATGTTTTCTAAAATTTCCAATACAAATTTCCAGTATTTTTGAGCCGAAGAAATACTCGCTCTTTCATCTGGAGAATGCGCTCCGTGAATAGTTGGTCCAAAAGAAATCATATCCATATCCGGGTAATTTGTCCCTAGAATTCCGCATTCTAATCCAGCGTGACAAGCAGCTACATTTGGTTTGGCTCCATTTTGTTTTTCGTAAATAGAAACTAAAACATCTAATATTTCAGACTTAGGATTTGGTGACCAACCTGGATAAGAACCTGAGAACTCTACTTCACATCCCATTAATTCAAAGGCAGAACGCAAAGCATTAGCCAGATCAAATTTGGACGATTCTACTGAAGAACGTGTCAAACATTGTACAGAAAGTTTCCCCTCTCCTACCACAACTTTGGCAATATTATTGGAAGTTTCAACCAAATTATCAAAATCGGCACTCATTCTGTAAACACCATTGTGCGCAGTGTACATCGAACGAACAAAATAAAATTGCGCTATCGATGGCATCACGGTTGCCGGAACAGTATCTAATTTTTCGAAAACTACTTCAAGATTAGGTTCGGTAGTTTGAAATTCAGCCTTGATTTCATTTACAATTTGTTGCATGTCAAACACAAAAGCTTCATCATAAACAGCGGCAATTATTACTTTCGCCATACTTTCGCGCGGAATTGCATTGCGAAGACTTCCACCGTTGATTTCAGAAATTTGCAATCCAAAATTATCAAAACCATCAAATAACAAACGGTTCATAATTTTGTTGGCATTCCCCAAACCTTTGTGAATATCCATTCCTGAATGCCCACCTTTTAATCCTTTTACCGTTATGGCATAAGCAACAGAACCTTCTGGAGTTTCCTCTTCATCATACTCGGCAGTGGCCGTAACATCGATTCCACCGGCACATCCAATACCAATCTCATCATCTTCTTCGGTATCCAAATTCAATAAAATATCTCCTCGAAGAATTCCACCTTGTAAATTCAAAGCTCCAGTCATTCCAGTTTCTTCGTCTATGGTAAACAAAGCTTCAATAGCCGGGTGTGGAATATCGTTGCTTTCTAAAATCGCCATAATAGTCGCTACACCAAGACCGTTATCAGCACCAAGAGTAGTTCCTCTGGCACGAACCCAATCCCCATCAACATACATCTCGATTCCTTGAGTATCGAAATCAAATACAGTATCCGAATTTTTTTGGTGTACCATATCCAAATGTCCTTGCAAAACAAGTGCTTTTCTGTTTTCCATGCCTGGAGTAGCTGGCTTACGAATAATTACGTTGCGGATCTCATCTTCAAAAGTTTCTAGTCCTAAATTATTACCGAAGTTTTTCATAAACTCGATTACACGTTCTTCTTTTTTAGAAGGACGAGGGACTGCATTTAAATCTGCAAATTTGTTCCAAAGTGCTTTTGGTTCTAGATTTCTTATTTCTTGGCTCATTTATTTTTATTTTTTATTTTTTATTTTTTATTTTATTCAATTCCTTCTATTCTGTCTATAAAAACGTTTACCAATTTATGGTCTTTGTTTATCTCAACAATATCATCCCAAAGTTTTGTGATGGTTTCAAAAAAAGGCTTCATCTTCATATTCCCAAATCGAAGATGAATCACTCGAGGTGGAGGATTATTGAACATTATTTTATTTGAAAAATCACAATCTTTAGTAATGATAGTTAGATTATTTGTTTTGGCATAAGTCCAAATTTGCTCATCTGTCCATTCATCGTTAATATCTTTAACATGAATAAATTCAGGAGTATTCCAAAGCGAAAAGTAGTATGGTAAATTGGCATCGATAATAAAAACAGCCATATTATGCTACTGTTTTTATAGTGAAATTTCTATTCATCAATTCGGAGGCAAATTTCAAACAGGCATCAATATCCTCTGATTCCAAGGAAGGATATTGTCTTAAAATTTCTTCTTTTTCCTCTCCTGCACTTAAAAACTCAAGAATAGTTTGCACAGAGATTCTCTTGCCGCGGATTGTGGGTTTTCCGTTGCAAATTTTATCATCAATAGTAATCCTGTTTGCAATAAATTCCATATTTAGTCAGATTTATTTTTTACAAATTTACAAAAAGAAATAACATTCAATTTCAATTGCATTCAAAATATTAACTCAATGCACCTCATTAAAAATATTATATTCGCACTAAAAACATTAAATTTCTAAATGCATCACAAAATTACAAAAAAGAAATAGCACTTCTTTATTTATAATTAAATTTATACCCAAAATCTATCTCGTGAAAAGACGTTACATTCTTCCAATATTCTTGTTAATCCAAATCGTAATCCTAAAAATCATTCGGTTTTTTCCGGAATGTGTAGAACGTTTTTACAGCAACGGATTGTATATATTATTATCAAAAACTTTGAGAATCGTTTTGGGAAAAATTCCTTTTTCTATAGGTGATTGCTTGTATTTTATATTAATTGTATTGCTTATAAAATGGTTGTGGATGAAAAGGCAATCCTGGACTCGAGGCAGAGCCGAACAAAGCGGAGCTAAACAGGAATGGAAAAACAACCTCTTAACTATTTTGAGTTTTTTATCGGTGCTTTATTTCTTCTTTCACATCCTCTGGGCATTGAACTATTACCGTGAACCACTGTTTGAAAAAATGGCTATTGAAAGAGATTATACAGATGCCGATTTATTGGCTTTTACCAAAAAAATAATTGCCAAAACGAATGCAATTCAAAGTCAGATTACAAAAAATGACAGTTTGAAAGTGGTTTTCCCTTACTCACAAAACCAAGTTTTTGAAATGAATCAAAATGGATATAAAAACTTATCCCGCGAATATGTTTTTTTTACCTACTCGCATTTGAGTGTTAAGAAATCCTTATTTAGTTTGCCGTTGACCTATATGGGTTTTGGCGGTTATTTGAATCCGTTTACCAATGAATCACAGGTAAATTATTTAGGTCCGATGTACAGTTTTCCGATGACCACGAATCATGAAATGGCACATCAGATGGGATATGCCAGCGAAAGTGAATGCAATTTCATTGGTTTTTTATCTTCTATCAAAAATGACAATTTGTATTTTCAGTATTCGGGTTATAGTATGGCTTTGCGCTATTGCCTAGGTAATTGGCGAGTACGAAACGAAAAAATACTCGAGCAATTACTCAAAACCGTTCATCCTGGGATTTTGAAAAACTATAAAGAGAGCGAAGATTTTTGGGAACAATACCAAACTCCAATTGAAACGGGATTTCATGCTTTTTATGACAATTTTCTAAAAATGAATCAACAAAAAGACGGTATGGATAGTTATAGTAAGTTCGTGAATTTAATGGTAAATTATTATAAAGTGAGGCCGTTTTGAGTTATCTGTTTTCAGTTTTGGGTTACACGATGTTTAGGGTGTGTTTTTACTTTTTTTTTTTTTGATTCTTTAGCTTCTTTTAATTTTTTAGATTTTTTCCTTTGAAAAGGTCTTATGAAAAACTAAATTTCTCGATTAGCCCCGATAGAAGGGAAAATCCTTTTTATCCCGATTTTTCATCGGGATAAAAAGATTGGAATGATAGCGGGACAAATGTTGTTGTGAATGATAGATTTGTGCTCCTAATTATTGTTTAAAATAAAAAAGTGTCGTTTTGTAACAAAATTGACTAGTGTCGTACTAATTGAAATATGAGCGAGAATTTAGAACCTTCTTTTGTCAAGCAACTGCAAGAAAACCAGAATATAATCCACAAGATTTGTCGATTGTATACTGCTGGCGAGGATGCGCACAAGGATTTGTTTCAGGAAATCACGATTCAGTTGTGGAAGGCTTTTCCGAAATTTAGGGGAGACAGTAAATTTTCGACTTGGGCTTATCGGGTGGCTTTGAATACGGCAATTACTTTGTACAGGAAAAATAAGCGAAGCATTGCGACTGTTGAATATGAAGGCAGACAGCATTTTACGCATGATATTGAGTATAATTACGAAGAAGAGGAGCAGTTGAAATTAATGTATGAAGCGGTTTATCAGCTGAATGATATTGAAAAAGCGTTGGTATTTATGTATCTGGAAGACAAGGATTATACCGAAATATCGGAAACTTTAGGAATAAGTGAAGTGAATGCAAGGGTAAAAATGAACAGAATAAAAGGGAAATTAAAAAAAATATTAAATCCATTGGGCGTATGAAAGAGTTGGATTTATTAAAAAAAGACTGGAATAAGACTTCAGCTTCTTTTGAGCAGGTTTCGGAAAAGGAAATATACAAAATGATTCATAAAAAATCATCTTCGGTAGTGAAATGGATTTTTATGATAAGTGTGATTGAACTTGGTTTGGGATTGGTATTGGGATTGGTTTTATCTTTTACCAAGTATGACGAGAAAAATGTAGAATTAATTAAGCATTTAGGGATTTACGAGTATTATATAGCCACTACTGTGTTACTATATGCGGTTATCCTTTTCTTCATCTATAAATTTTATACGATGTATCGTAAAATTGCTGTCGATGATAATACCAAAAAACTAATCTCTACGATACTAAAAACGAGAAAAGTGGTTAAACAATATATTGCGTTTAACTTGTCCTTTTTTGCTTTATTTTTTATCGCTTTCGGAGGGTATATGTTTTATGAAAGCTACTTGGAAGGTGCTTCCAAAAACGGCACACTACATCCTGAAATGCCATTGAATATCGCTTTAATATCCTTGCTGGTGTTGATTGTAGCTACGGCTTTATTAACCTTTTCTTTTTGGTTAGTCTATAAGCTTATCTATGGTATTTTACTAAAACGCTTGCAGAAAAACTTTGAGGAATTGAAGAAAATAGATTTATAAAATTAGTAAGTGATTAGTGAATAGCCCCTAGTAATTAGCTAAAATGCTTTTGGGCTATTCACTAATCACTAAGGGCTATTCACTTTTTATTCAATATTCCCACTGTCTTTTCTTGTTCAATTCTTCTTGCTCTTTTAATTCCTCAGCTGGAATTACTTTAAGGAAAGAAGCATGTTGCTCGATGGCATATTCTACTTTTTCAACAATTTCTTCAATAGTATCATTATCATAATCAATATCCAAAGGCTCTTTGATGATAAATGATTGAAGGATTCCTTTCTTTTTCATACGCAACCCTTTCTTGCAAAACGAGCGTCGAAAACCGTCAATTACTATAGGGACAACTATAGGTCGGTGTTGCTTTATAATGTGTGCCGTTCCTTTCCGAACGGGTTTAAACGATTTGGTTGTTCCTTGCGGAAAAGTAATTACCCAACCATCGGCCAACGCTATTTTAATATTCTCTGTATCATTTGGGTTTACATCCTTTTTCTCTTTTACATCTTCCCCTTTGGCTCGCCAAGTTCTCTCTACTGTAATAGCTCCCGCATAGGCCATGATTTTAGGCAATAAACCTGCATTCATAGTTTCTTTGGCAGCGACATAATACATACTCAATTTGGGATTCCACATATACCAAACGTTTTTTATGGAATCTTCTCGCCCGCTTAAACTGGCATTGAATACATGAAACATCGCTGTCACGTCGGCAAAATACGTTTGATGGTTGGAGATAAAAAGGACGTTTGTGTCAGGCAGATTTTTAATGATTTCAGACCCTTCTATTTGCAGTTCATTAAAACCACGGTAACGTCTATGACTAATAAATCCGAAGATTCTAATCAACCATTTTTTTATAAATAGTATATGACCGAAAGGATTTCGCTTAAATAATCCCATAAGATTGTTTATTTGTTTTTGAATTTGGGACTACAAAATTACGATTTTTTTTCGTGGTTTTTGGATTCAAACACTACAATGCTTCAATTAGAACCTAAAAAACAGGGCGCTTTCTTGGGTAATAAACATTATTTCAAAGACAGTAAATCTTTCAAAACTACCTTTAATTCACTCAACATCATAGCGGTTGCCCCCCAAACAATGTGCTCTTCTATTTTGAAAGCGGGCACTTCAATAGCATTGCCATAAGAAGTATTTATTTTTGAATTAACAGTAATAGTATCACTTAAAAAAGTACACAAAGGCAATTCTATTATACCTGACACTTCTGTAGGATCCGGATAAAAAATAATTTCTTCTTTACAAATTCCCAAGAAAGGGTAAACCATAAAATTACTTGGTGGAATGTATAATTTTGTAAATGCTTTTACTATTTCAACTTTTTCAGGATGAATTCCAATTTCTTCATAGGTTTCCCTTAAAGCTGTTTCTTCAAAATTGGCATCTTCATTTTCATATTTTCCTCCTGGAAATGCAATTTGGGATGAATGTACTCCTTCATAAGAATTCCGAACTATTAAAACCAAATGCGTAATGCCATCTTTAGGATAAAGCAACATCATTACTGCGGCAATCTTAGGTTTTATCTGCTCAAAATTTAAATTTTTTATAATTTCAAGACGTTCTTTGGGTACCATAATGTTATGAGCATCCTCTCCGGGAAGATTAACAGCACTAAAATGAGGAACTAATTGTAAAAAATCTTGAAAATCCATAATCAAAGGTTATTTTTGCAAATAAAATAATTATAAATATAGTTTAGAAAATAGTGTCAAACAAATTTTCTCTTACCTAAACCAAAAGATATGTACAGCAAAGAAGAAAATCAAAAACTAAAACACGAATTCTGGGTTGATTTTGCACAAAAATACCCTAGAAAATGGGTATTATATGATACCAAAATAAAAGATTTCTCCTTTAAATTTTATGTCGAAAATACCAAAGCCCGAGTGCATATCGATATAGAAATGAGGAATGCAGCATTGCGTATACGGTATTTTGATAAACTCGAAGCACTAAAAAATATACTTGAGGAAGAATTTGTCAAGGATCTAGTTTTTGAAAGAAATCACACCCTCGAAAACGGGAAAACCATCAGCCGCATTTGGGTCGAAAAAAGCAATGTAAGTGTAAGCAATCGCAAGTATTGGGATGAAATTTTTGATTTTTTCTATGAGAAAATGAATGCACTGGAACTGTTTTATTTAGAATATGACGGTTTTATAAAAGATATTGAGATTTAAGATTTTAGAATAACGAGTGCTGATTTGTGATTTGACGCAGCAAACCGAAATCTACAATCTAAAATCGTTACCCGAGCCTGAAAGGCGAACAGGCGAAGCAATCCTAAATCAAAAATCAACATGGATTTATTCGGAGAAACAAATGATTGGGCAACCAAATTAGCCCCAATCCTTGAGAAATATAACGGTCGAAAACATCCGTTAGACTACCAGAATTTGTATCAATTGGTCATCATGGTGGTGCTTTCGGCACAAGATTCTGATGCCAATATCAACTCCATATCTCCTGCCCTTTTTAAAAAGTTCCCCAATATGGAACGACTAGCTGCATCAAATGTCGAGACCTTAATTCCATACATCTCTAAAGTTAGAAATTTTGGAACCAAGGCTAACTGGATCCTAGAAATCGCACAAACAATCCAAAAAGACGAAAACATACCGCTTACCATGGAGGGCTTAACGTCGCTAAAAGGTATTGGACGAAAATCAGCCAATGTCATTATGCGTGAAGCCAAAGTTACTGCAGAAGGAATAATTGCCGATTTACACGTGATTCGTGTCTCCCCAAGAATTGGATTAATCCCTGAAACACAGGACGGCAATAAAGTCGAAAAACAACTCATGCAAATAGTGCCAAAAATAATTTGGGCTGAGATTGGCATGGCCATTTCTTTTCTGGGAAGGGAAATTTGTAGACCAAAACCGAAATGTGAGGAGTGTCCAATTAATGCGGTTTGTGGGTATTATAGGGTTAATCAATAGTATTTAATCTCAATTAAAGGAATAATCTATAAAATTAACCTTCCTTTATCAACATTTGTACATGCCCCAAGGGTCGGGCTGTCCATTGTATCTTTTCATTTCCTAAAGGAGCAAAAGAAAAGGATGCCATTCCCATCCCTCATGCAATCACATTTTCAAAACAGCCTTTAAGTAAATCAAAATAATCATATACTAAAGAATCGCTCCCTTTTTACGACAAAACACAGGGTTCTAAAGACGGATCACCCACTCTTTTAGCTTAATCCATCCGTTTTGCTCTTGATTTAATACCAAACACATGTATTATATAGTCCAAATTTTATCTAAAAACACATAACTATATCCACAGATACTCATTACCTCTTTTTTGCTTGTAGCTTTTACGATATTAGTAATGAAATCTTCTACATCTTCCAATGAATTATAAAATTTATTAGAAAACTCTCGTTTGTATTTTGCCCACATTTTTTCAGCGGGATTAAGTTCCGGAGAATATGGTGGTAGAAAAACCAAAACAATATTTTCAGGAATGATTAATTTTTTAGCCTTATGAAACCTTCCATTATCCAGCACCATTATTTTGAGTTCTTTTGGATTTTCTTTAGAGAAATCATTTAGAAAAACTTGAAAATTATCGGCGTTGCAATGCGGGAGTATTAATTGAAAATGGTCTCCAGTTATGGGCGAAAAAGCTCCGGAAAGCCAAGTTGATTTAAAAACTTGTTGAAAAGTACAAATCAGTTTAACACTAATAGCAGTAACTGATTTTCCATTTCGAGTGAACAAACCAAAACGCGATTCATCTTGAAAATATAAGTTTACAGAGTCAAAATCACCCACTGTATTTAGTGCTATTTCTTGACAGATTCGTCCGAAGTCTTTTTAAAAGAGATTCCCTGATCTTCGTCTTTTTTGACATGACTTTTGCGGGCTACTTTTACACTTGATTTAAAATTCCTGATGCAGTAATAAAGCAATGTGTTGTAATTAAAAGTCTTCCCTGATTCTTTTTCAATCCAATCTTTAAGCTCAACATAGCCTTGAAGTCCATTTTGAGGGTTGTTGAGTTTTGTTTCCAACATATTGTGTTCAATAGCATTAAAAGCCGACGGCTTAAAACCTGTTTTTTGATGCTTCATCAAACCCTCAATTCCAGCATTAAGGTATAAAGTTCTCCAATTCTGAACGCTATTGGGGTCAACCCCCGCTAATTTAGCAACCTCACGTTTAGAAATCCCTACTTTTTCGTTTTGCTTCAAAATCAGCAGAACTCTCAAACGTTGACCAATAAATGGAATAGATTGTTTGAGCAGATTTTTTATTTCTTTTTCGGTTTCCTTAATTACCAAAATTTTTGCATGTGCCATAATTACTGTTATAATATAGTCCAAATTTAACAATAAAAAACCAATTATCAAAATTGGTCTATATTATATTTTCGTTTGGTATAACTATAAAACTGGTACCTCTGTAAAACAAAAAACCCCGTTTTGTAAGAAACGGGGTTTTCAAAAAGAAAGGCGACGACATACTCTCCCACATAACTGCAGTACCATCTGCGCAGGCGTGCTTAACTACTCTGTTCGGGATGGGAAGAGGTGAGCCCCGCCGCAATAACCACCTTAAGGTCGTTTTGCAATGGGTATTCCGACTTATTCGGAACAACATTACACAATATCTTAACATACTGAGATAAAGAACATAAAAAGTATTTTAGAAAGTTCTAAAACTCAAAAAAACCACAACCTTTTAGGGTTGCAGCTTACTTTTTCAGCGCAATGCAAGCTTATCGCTTATTGCCTAATGCTTTATTTACTAAATTTGTTGATATTTTAGTATCAAACTAATACATATATCTATTATGAAATCAGTATCTATCGATTTACTAACGAAAAACCTCAAAACGCTCCTCAAAGTGTTTTAGAACGCGTGATTGGTTATGTTGATGCTCTTGCAGAGCCTGCAACAAACACAAATCCATATGGCTTGTCTAAAGACCAACAACAAATTTTAGACAGCCAAATTAATTCTGACAAAGCTACTTATACTGATACCGAAAAAATTTATACCGACTTAAAAAGCAAGTATGAATTATAAAATCATTGTTTCACCTATCGCTTTTTTTATTGTTGATGAACCTAGTAAAACTGTTTTCTTAAACGCAGTATTTCATACTTCGCAAAATCCTGATAAATATCCTGATAACAAGTAGTCCCACTCTTTGTGATTACACAAACAAACAGCCCCTGCTTGCAATTGCAATCGGGGGCTGTTTGTTATAGAAAAGTGACTCTTTTTATGCCTTGCTCGAAGAGTTATATTGTTCTAAAGCTAAGTTGGTACATTTTTCCTTTGTCGAGTAGTTTTACCTCGATGTCTTTCATGGTTTTCGGAACCAAATCTACAGGAGCCACCGTTCGGGCTTGGTCGATATCCGAAGTAGAAAAGTAGCGCTTCACTAAAGGTGTCTTACGGTATTGTTGCTGAATTTTTTCTTCGGTTTCGTCTATAATCACAATCTTGGTATTGGGCTTGGCAACCCGAATCATTTCCAGAATGGCTCTTTCTCGGTTGTTGAAGAAGTTGATTCCTCCTACGTGAAACACACTGTCAAAAGAGTTGTTAGCAAACGGAAGGTATTCAGCATTGCCCTGAAAAAGTTCCATAGGGATGCCCCATTTTTTCTGGTTCCTTTGAGCTTGTTTGAGCATTCCTGCCGATATATCGATACCAAAATAATTGGCATTCTTAGGCAATACCTTAAAATTCCAACCCGTGCCTACCGATGTTTCGAGCACATTCCAGTTTTCTTGCACTTCTACATCTTTCATCCAGTCGCTGCGCAATTTTTTTAAATCATAAAAAAGCGAATACACCACTTCGGCAATATCATTGAGTCGGCTAATCTTGTCGTAAAATTTTTGATATTTTAAGTTGAGGTCTTTGGTTTCTTCGAGTGCCAAAAAATTTGGAATTCCGTTTACAATCGGTACAATATTTCCCAAATGATCGGTTAAGAAATCGTTTCCGTTTTTCAATACTAAGGGCTCGTTGTTGTATGGGTTAATAAGTATGCTTACTGAGGTGTTTTTCATTTGTTTTCGATTTATATTAATATAGTAAGATTAGAAACTATTCAGGCCGTAGAATTACAATAGTTTTAAAAGCAGCCAAAAGGTTTTGACCATTTTTAATACAGGTTGCCGAAGGTCGGATTTGCAATCCGTGGCCACAAAGTAAAGTCATACTATACTCAAAAACTAATCTCAAAACAGAAAAACTACCAGCTTTTACCGCTGATAGCTTTTCCATTTTTGTAATTTCTTTGCCGATGTGCTGTGCGCTAACGGATTACAAATTCACTCGATCGGGTTTATTCTCGCATATCTTGAAGGTCGGGCTGTCCGCTATATCTTTTTTATGGCAGAAAAAGTCATAAAAAAGGATACCACTCCCATCCCTCACGCAAACACACTCAAAATAACTTTCTCCTATCCTCAATTAGCTTTCTCCTCCCCCAAAACAACTTTCTCAAGCAGGGAAATCACTTTCTTGAGCAGGCAATTATCATAATACTATTTCCAACGTACAACCCACCCAACCCCACACCTAGAATCTTTAAATTTTTCAATCATTAAATCTTTAAAGCAAAAAACCCCGTTTCGTAAGAAACGGGGTTTTTCAAAAGAAAGGCGACGACATACTCTCCCACATAACTGCAGTACCATCTGCGCAGGCGGGCTTAACTACTCTGTTCGGGATGGGAAGAGGTGAGCCCCGCCGCAATAACCACCTTAAGGTCGTTACAATTGCTTTGGGCAATCATTTGCAATAAATATCATTTTTACAATGATAAATAAGACAATAATATCTTAACATACTGAGATAAAGAACATAAAAAGTATTTTGACGGCCCTTGAGCCTGTCGAAAGGAGAAAGTTTCTCCCCCACCTCCCTTCGACAAGCTC
>NZ_VJZS01000049.1 GCF_007097385.1 Flavobacterium sp. ZT3R18 | reverse complement strand
TTTCTGCGCAACTAAATGGCTTTTGAAAACCTGATGTTAACTGTAAAGCTCTTTCTCAACTTGCCAGTAACGTTCCCTTGCTACAAGAGGTTTGGGGTTAAATTAAGCCCATTTTTCGGATTTGCCAAATCATCCCAAATACAAACCCATTTTCAAATTAAGCCAATTGCCCAAATCTCTTGTGAGCAAGTGTTATGCGGGGTTACTTTTCGATATTATTGTTCGATGTTTTGCTTTTCAATCTCAATTTTCGGTTAATAATTTAGACATTGATAATTAAACAAAAAATCTATTGCCGATTAATTAAAACAACTTGCTTCGTAATCTTTTACTAGTTCTAATACGCCAGATTCGCCTTGAATAGCTAATTCTTTCTTCTCAACTTTATCAATAGTGCTTTGACAATCAGTGATTTCTCTAGTAATTACTTTTTTCGAGATAAGTCTACTTAATCCCATAGCTTCCATGTATGAGACTTTACCATTATTTGGTCTTTTAATAATGTATATATTTATTGAAGTATAGCCCGGTTTAACATACTTAAGTAGTTTCAATTTATTTGAATACATTATTAGGGCAAATCCTTTATTTTCTAAATTTTCATAATTTAAAATCTTATCCTCATATTTCAAACTAAATGAACTTACATCGGAAGGTAGTAACTCTTTTTTACTTCCATTTTTATCTAAAACAACTAACTTTTCTTGTAATTTATAATTTAATTCAACTTTGGAAAAATAGTTAATTTTTAATTCCACATTTTTTAAAGTGTCATTTTCTTTGGTTATTATTTCGACGTTTGTGATTTGCGAAAAAGATTTGTTTATTCCCACAATAAGTAAAATAATGATTATTAATTTCTTCATGTTTTAATTTAGTTTTGGTTTTTTTTTTAAAATTATTTTGTTTTAGCACTTAAATTCTCGGTCTTATTGGGTAATCCCGCATAACGTTCCGCCGCTTTGAGATGGTGTGTAGTTCGTAACCTTTCAATTTTCGGCTTTGCAGAAAATATGATGCGAAACGATAATTCCACTAAATCACACACTAGCTCAAAACGGCTGTTGGTGGCTGGTGTTGCTGTTTTCAATAAAGTCATTCGCCTTTCTTCATTCGCTTTTATTCGGTTTTAGTTCTACTATTATTTGTTTGATTAGATAAATAATCGCTCCAATAAAAATCCCAACAAATATTATTGCTACAATTTTAAACCCAATAATTAGGTTTTCAGTTAATATAGAAAATAGATTTTGCACGGCGTAATATAAACTAACTAATAAAAGTACTAATGTAGAAAGTCCAATGATAAATTTCAGATTATTCTTTTTGATAGAAATTCGCGGGAATATTAATAAAAGCAAAATACTAATTATAGCAAATAGTAC
This sequence comes from Flavobacterium sp. ZT3R18, assembly GCF_007097385.1. Lineage (GTDB taxonomy): Bacteria > Bacteroidota > Bacteroidia > Flavobacteriales > Flavobacteriaceae > Flavobacterium. Next base: position 2,529 of record NZ_VJZS01000049.1, on the reverse strand, counting down.
TATTGAATAATGGTAGTACTTTAAAGTTATTTTATGTCCACTTGCTCCCAAAAGCATATACATAAAAAGGATAGAGAATATTAACATTCCACTATATATTACAAAACTAATCTTATAACCTTTCTGCATTTTTGTTAGATATTTTTATGCGTTTTTTCGGTTTACACTTGCCACCAACGTTTCGCCGCTTTGAGATGGTGTGTGGTTCGTAACCTTTCAACTTTCGGCTTTGCAGAAAATATGATGCGAAACGATAATTCCACTAAATCACACACTAGCTCAAAACGGCTGTTGGCGGTAGGTTTTTTAGTTCTATTTTAAAGCCGTTTCTAATTTATTTAAAGCATTTTCTATATTTATGCCTGTATTTCTATCATTCTGATTCGCAATAATCAAGATGCCTAAATTTTGTTGTGGCAAAATCTTAAGTATATTAGAAGTTCCGTTTGAACCACCGTCTTTTATATAGTTTGTATGCCCTTTAGAATCTGTTAAAATGTCCCAAAAATAACCCATGTCTATGTTTGGATAAACTTTTTTATGAGATTCAATAGCAACCTTATTATTTGAATTTAATTCAAACTTAATATATTTACCTAAATCGTCCATTGTTGATTTTAGAAATTTTGATGCTCCCCAAATACTGATAGTTAAAGGTTCCATAGTATCGCCTTTTGCATTATAGCCATTTGCAAGAGTTTCGTTATTTCCTAAATTAAGTTTTGTAGATTTCATTCCTGCTTTTTTAAAAATCTCCTCATTTAATAGGTCATCGTAACTTTTTTTATATACATTTTCTAAAATATAAGCACACAATTCTGGCGCTAAAGCACCATACTTATAGCCAGTTCCCGGAAGTGAATCTACTTTTACTTTTCGTAAATCAGCTAAGAAAAGTTCTTTAGTATACGCTTTATCGAGTCTGTTTTTATAATAAAGGAAACGTTCAGCAGGGTATTTATCTCTTATTTGTTGAGTAACAGGAAAAGGTGTTTGTATTCCACTTCTATGGACAAGTAAATCTTTTATTTTTATTGGTTTGCCTTGAAACTCTAAATTAGAAAAATCTTCATTCAGATATTTTCTAATATCGTCATCTAATCCAATTTTATTTTCTAATACAGCATTAGCCATAAGCGTTCCTGTAAATACTTTAGTTGTAGATCCTATTTCAAAAAGTGTTTGATTGGTTGCTTTATTACCTTTTCCTTTATCCAACTCTCCGTAGTGCTTTATATAAGTTTTTTTATTTTTGACAATGGCTATCGAAACAGAATTAGCTCCTGATTTTTTCAGAAAAGAGTCTGCAACTGTATCCATTGAATGGTATACAGATTTATCAAAATTATTTTTGTTTGAATTTGATGTTTTTTGTCCAAAAGAATGAACAGAAAGAAATACAAAAAAGAGGAATGAAAATTTTGTCATAATGTTATTGTTCTGAATTTTATGCGTTTTTTTGGAAACTTACCGCCAACGTCCTGCCGCTTTGAGATGGTGTGTGGTTCGTAACCTTTCAACTTTCGGCTTTGCAGAAAAGTTGATGCGAAACGGTAATTCCACTAAACCACACACTAGCTCAAAACGGCTGTTAGCGGTAGTTGTTGTTTCTTCCACGATACGTTTTTAATAATTTTTGTAGATCATAATGTTCAGTTCCATAATCATCAATCATTATTTTTTCAGTTCCATTCGGAAAATCATATGTTAAGTAAAAGTGCGAATATTTTCCTGAATTTTCCATAATTACCTCTTCATTTTCAATACTTTCCCAATTATAGAATTTTGTTGAAATTGTTTTAATTCCTTTTTGATTAATTATAATTTGAGGTTCTGTATTTGTTGCTTCTCGGAATTCTAAATAAGCTAAATAACCGCAAACAATTATTAAACCTATACCCCAATATTGATTTTCGGATTTTGTGAAAAGGAAAATTCCACCAAACACACCAATTAGCATTATTCCCATTTCGATGTAGTTTTTCATTTTCGCAAAATAAATGATTGTTTCTTTTGGAATTGATAAATCGTCTTTGAATATCTCAATTAAATCAGTTTGTTTAAATTTTTCTTGTAATGAGTTTAATTTTTCTATTTCAGATTCCTTTCTAATTTCTGTTTTTTCAAATAGACTTCCATCTTTCCAAATTAGTTTTTCTTGAATTGCTCTTTTTTTTAGTTCGTGAACATTTCGTACATTCTCAAAAGACCAAATTCTCCATTTTGTAATTGCAAAACTCCAATATAACCAGGATAGTATAAAAGATAATATTATTCCAACAGGAATTGTCCATTTAGGTAAATAGTTTTGTATTCCGCAATAAATTGTAATTCCTAAAACAGCAAACATAATTAACATCGATGGATAATTTACCATTCTGTGTCCTTTCTTTATTGCTTCATCTACTGATATATTTTCAATCATTTTCAGTTTTTTTTGTCAATTACCGCTAACGTTTGCGGCTTTGCGAAGTGCCTTCTCTTCTGCGCTCACTATAAAAGCTAAAATAGCCAATTTTTTTATAATTG
>NZ_VJZS01000048.1 GCF_007097385.1 Flavobacterium sp. ZT3R18 | reverse complement strand
TATTTAACAGAAGCGGAAAAGTCACAGCTGTTGTTTGAATTTAATGATACAAAAGTTGATTATCCAACAGATAAAACGATAGTTGATCTGTTTGAGGAGCAGGTTTTAAGAACTCCTGATCATACGGCGGTTGTATTTGAGGGCAAATCACTGACGTATCGTGAACTTAATGAGAAGTCAAATCAATTGGCGTATTATTTACGAGAAACATATGATATCCAGTCCGATGACCTTGTAGGGATAAAGCTTGACAGGAGTGAGCTTATGATTACTGCGATTTTAGGTACTTTAAAATCAGGCGGAGCTTATGTTCCTATTGATGTAAATTATCCGGAGGATCGTATTGCTTATATTGAAAAGGACAGTAATTGTAAGGTTGTTTTAGATCAGGAGGAAATTATATCTTTTAATTTAGAAAGATTCAGATATGGTAAAAGTAATCTTTCAAAGTCCGGTACTCCGAAAGATCTTGCTTATATCATTTATACTTCAGGAACTACTGGTAACCCTAAAGGAGTAATGATTGAACATCATAGCTTGTTTAATTATTTACAGTGGTGTTCTGAGTTTTATTTTGACAAACAGGAAGAAGGAAACTTTGGCGTATTTAGTTCATTATCTTTTGATTTGACTGTCACCAGTATTTATTTACCGCTTATCAGGGGAAATAAGATTAAAATCATCAGCAATGATTTAAGTTCTGATGAAGTATTGGCTGATTATATTTCAAACGCATCAGAATTGGATAGTATAAAATTAACTCCTTCTCATTTGGAGCTGCTGAAAGATTTGGAATTAAAGGAAAGTCCATTGCAGAAAATTGTAGTTGGAGGAGAGTCTTTGCTTAAGAAGCAGGTAGAAGGAATTTTTCAGCAAAATAGAGCGCTTACCATTTACAATGAGTACGGTCCAACGGAGAGTACCGTTGGATGTATTGTAAAAAGAATTACAGATGAGAATCTGATAACTATTGGAAAACCAATAGCCAACACCCAGATTTATATCCTGGATGATTTACTGGCACTGGTTCCGGCAGGAGTTCCCGGCAAGCTTTATATCTCAGGGGCAGGACTGGCAAGAGGCTATTTGAACAGGGAAGATCTCACGGCTGAGAAATTTATCAGCAATCCTTTTATAGCTGGTCAGAGAATGTATGATACAGGGGATTTGGCAAGCTGGCTTGCCGATGGAGATATGGTATTTTTAGGTAGGAAAGACAGCCAGGTGAAGATCAGGGGCTTCAGGATTGAGCTTGGAGAGATCGAGAGCGTAATTCTTGCGTATTTCGATACCATAATCCAGGCTGTTGTCGAGGCCAAGACAATTAATGAGGATAAAGTACTGGTTGCCTATCTGGTCTCAAAGAGTGTTGATAAATCGGCATTAAGAGATTTTCTGGAGAGCAGGCTTCCGGATTATATGATTCCAAGTTTTTTTGTAGAGCTGGATGTTATTCCCTTGACCCCTAATGGGAAGGCAGACCGCAAGGCTTTGCCTGATGTTTCAGGAGGTGATATTATCCGTAACGAATATGTTTTGCCAAGAAACGAAACAGAACAGAAATTAGTATCAATCTGGGAAGAGGTATTAGGAATAGCTCAAATTGGAATAACGGATAATTTCTTTGAATTAGGGGGACATAGTTTGATAGTTGCTCAGGTAATCAATAGAATTTATAAACAACTGGGTAAAACGTTATCATTTAAAGTGTTTTTTGCTAATCCGACAATAGGAGAATTAACACAGTATTTAAAAGATATCACATATTTTGCTATTCCAAAGGCACCAGAATTAGTTTCGTATCCTCTTTCAGCATCTCAAACAAGAATGTGGATTTTAAATCAATTGAATGATACTTCTTTGGCCTATAATATTTCTACTGGACTTAGAATTTATGGTATTATTGATTTTTATAAATTCGAAAAATCACTTAGATTTTTAATTAATAGACATGAAATTTTAAGAACTTACTTCAAAGTAAATGAAAATGGAGAGGTTCGTCAAAATATAATTTCTGCTGATGACTTAAACTTTAGAATTGTTAATGAAGATTTTAGTTTAATAGAGGACTATGAAATGTATCTAAGTAATTATCTGACTGAAAAAAATCGTAGTTCATTTGATTTAGAACAAGCTCCGCTTATTCAAAGTTTTTTAATTAAACTAAGAGAAGAAGAATATGTGTTTTTCTTGTCAATGCATCATATTATTGCAGATGGCTGGTCGTTACAAATACTAATGTTGGAGTTTATAAAAGTTTATAATAAATTTATAAGCGAAAAAGAAGTTAATCTTCCTGAATTAAATATCCAATACAAAGACTATGCTGTATGGTTAACGGACGAATTACAGGAAAAGAAGCAGCAAGAATCAGCTCAATATTGGATAAATCAATTTAGTGGCGAACTGCCTATTTTTGATTTACCAAGTTCCAAAATACGTCCCATTGTTAAAACAAACAATGGAGCAACAATCCAACATGAATTTTCAAAATCATTTTTGGATAAGTTGAAATATTTTTCAAAATCACAAGATGCAACCCTATTTATGACTTTGATATCCGGTATCAATGCCATGCTTTACAGGTATTCCGGTCAAAGTGATATTATAATTGGTACACCGGTGGCAGGAAGAGAGCATCCTGATTTAGAAAATCAACTCGGTCTCTATTTAAATACTTTGGCAATCAGAACCAGATTTAAAGAGAAAAACAGTTTTTCAGATTTAATAGCAGCAGAAAGAGAAACTTTGCTAGGTGCCTATGAACACCAAGGATATCCATTTGATGAACTGGTTGGCAAATTGAATTTAACAAGGGATATGAGCCGATCAGCTCTATTTGATGTAATGATTGTTCTGCAAAATCAAGAACAATTAAACAATTTTAAAACTGATGAATTACTTAGTTTTAAAGTAGAGAACTATGATTTTAAGACCAATACCTCTAAAGTTGATTTAAATTTTAATTTCACAGAAACAAATGGATTAGAGTTGTCAATAAGTTACAATACAGATATTTACGATGAATTTACTGTCGCGAGAATGTTTTGTCATTTTGAGAATTTACTAATTAATTTGATAAATGAGCCAGAGAAGAATATTGAAGAAATTGGCTATTTAAGCGAAACAGAAAAAAATCAGTTATTGTTTGATTTTAATGATACAAACACAGATTACCCCACTGATAAGACTGTTATAGACTTATTTGAAAAACAAGTGGAAAGAACACCAAATAATATAGCAGTTGTATTTGATAATAAAGAATTAACTTATAATGAAATAAATAAAATATCGAACCAACTGGCACATTATTTAAGAGGAACCTATGATATCAAACCAAATGATTTAATTGGTATTAAACTTGAAAGAAGTGAGTTAATGATTATTGCTGTTTTAGGTGTTTTAAAATCAGGGGCGGCTTATGTTCCGATTGATATTAATTATCCTGAACAAAGAATTTCTTATATAGAAAAAAAATCTAACAGTAAGGCTATCATTGATGCTGAAGAATTTTCATTATTTATAACTCTCCAAAACAATTATTCGGACGAAAATATTGCGAAAATCAATGTTTCAGATGATCTTTCTTATGTTATTTATACTTCTGGAACTACAGGAAATCCAAAAGGAGTGATGATTGAAAATGGGAACTTAGTAAATTATATAATTTCGCAAACTAATTTATTTGACATTAGAGAAACTGAAAATATTCTGCAATCTACTAATTTTTCATTCGATGCTTCTGTTGAACAGATATTTTTAGCCCTTTTAAATGGTGCTAGATTAAGTATATTAAGTACAGAAATTCTTTTAGACAGTAAAAAAATGGGAATGTTTTTAGAGAGGAATAAAATTACTCATCTACACTCAACACCATCAGTTTTAAACAATATTATTTTACAAAATTGGACATCTTTAAAAAGAGTCTTGTCTGGCGGTGATTCTTGTTCTGTAAAATTGGCAAATAAATTTAGTAATCACTGCAGCTTTTACAATAAATACGGTCCCACTGAAACTACAGTTTCGTCAACAATATTATTGTATGATGAAAGGAAGTATTTTTCTATTGGAAAACCAGTAGCCAACACACAGATTTACATCCT
>NZ_VJZS01000047.1 GCF_007097385.1 Flavobacterium sp. ZT3R18 | reverse complement strand
TTCTTGAAAAAAAACAATAATCTTATCAAAACAATAATCATTCTTGCCTATGAATAGTTTTGTTGCGACTTTTGGGTTATAAGTGAAAAATTCTGAGCTCCGTTATCTTTTCTTTTCCGACTCAAATCTTCTCTAAAAGCGATGTCCAATGTCCAGTGTAATTTATTTTCAATACTCCAATGCAATCGTATTATGTCTTGAAATTCTTCTGCGCTTTTATCAGCGCTTGAAATGTAATATCTAACACTATTCTCGTCTTTCTTACTGCTGTTTTTAAATGAACGTGTACTTTCTATTCTTACCAAAGAAGTTAAATTCTTCCATTTCTCTTGATTTTCAATAAATTGAAAATCTTTGATAACGGTGCATGTTCTTGTTTCGATTCTTCCATGATCCAATTCATATTGCTTTGAAAATTTAGGTGCTTTTAAAAACCTGTACTCATCAATTATGTTTTGATACAATTTTGGTAGATTGCCTTTTACTGCCAAAACATAATCTGCTCCCTGTTTAATTATCTCCTCAGCAATTAGAACTTGACATCCCATAGCGTCTATGGTAATAATACTGCCTTTAACCGAAAGTAATTCCAATAATTTTGGAATTGCCGTTATTTCGTTTGATTTCTCATCAACCTTGACTTGACCTAAAACCAGATTGTTTTTACACGCCCAAGCACTAACCATGTGAATCAAAGATTTCTTTCCATGCTCTTTGGCTCCATTGATGGTTTTGCCGTCTATATTGATAATTTCCAATCCTATAGATGAATCAATCAATGTATTTACCCATTCCATAAAGCACTTTTCAAGTTGCTCATTATCAATAGAACTAATAACCCTATTAAAGGTATCGTGTGAAGGAATGTCGTTTTCCAGTTTTAAAAAACCTCGAAGCCATTCGGCTTTTAAATTACAATATCGTTCGATTTCATTCCATGAATTTGCCCCACAAATCACCGCAATTATAGCCATAAGGAGGATGTCGTTTAAATCATGAAACACCGTTACGTCTCTTCTCTTGTCTTCTATTTGCATAAATACCGTCAGTAGTTTACTTGCCATGATGTTATCTTATATACTTAACCGTTAGTCATATAAGATACTATGATTTAATTACATTAACAAGTATAAACATGTTTAATTTTGTATAAACGTATTAATAATAGTACATGTGTTTGCCCTGGGAGTTTAGGCCAACAGTTTGGATAATCTGAATAAGAAGAAATTACTTTTGAAAAATTATTTGATTTTTTTAGATGGCTCTGAAATCAATCAAATTAATCCTTTTTTCTCCACTAAAAAAAAATACAGAAGCTTCTATATCTTTTTTTTAAAGTAAATTTACAAAAGTGCATTGTTAATTTAAAAAAACTTATTACATTTGCACTCGCATTCAGAAGACGAAAGCGACATACTGGAGAAATGGCAGAGCGGTCGAATGCGGCAGTCTTGAAAACTGTTGACTGTAACAGGTCCGGGGGTTCGAATCCCTCTTTCTCCGCCACATAAGGTTTCAAAAGAAACTTTAAAAGTCAAAAGCCTTTAAATACTAGTATTTAAAGGCTTTTTCGTTTTTTGTAACTTTCAAAAAACACATATTATATCAAAGAACAGTTACCCTATTGGTTACCCTTTTCAATTTTAGATTATTTCTAAAAAAAGGGTAACTAAATAACAAGAATTCCTCGGGAATTCCTTGTAAAACCAAAGATCTCTGAAAGTTTCTTAATCAATTTATGTATTAATTAAAAAACAAGGAGTCATGTTAAAAGTAATCTTCTACATCAAGGCTGATAAAGCCAAACCAAATGGGGAAATCCCTATTTATGCCAAAATTTCATTTCAAGGAAAAGAAACTACAATGTCAACGGGCAAGTCCATTGCTGAAGAAAGATGGTCCTCTACCAATAAACTTAGAAATTTCCTGAAGCTTGAAAAAGAAAAAATAATTAAACAAGCGTTGGACCAATTTCAACTAAAGGTCGAAAAGAAATTTAATGAGCTTGAAAAAGCAAATTCAGAAGTTTCTCTAGCAACTCTAAAAGAAGAGATTAACGGCAAACGCAGTGCAAACAATAAGGGAGTAACTATCCTATCAGTGATGGAAAAGCACAACAAATTTTTTAAAAAGAAAGTTGATGGTGGTGAACGCTCAAGTGCATCTCTACAAAAATACGAACGTGCGAAAGAACTATTGTATAATTTCTTGAAAAAGCATTATGCCCTTGAAGATATTCTCACTACGGAAATAGACAGTCGATTCGTATACAAACTTGAAGATTTTTTGAAGTATGAAAGCAATTTTAAAGGAAAAATTGGGATTAAAAACAACTCCATAGTCAAATACATGAAGATGTACAAAACAGCCAATAATTATGCTATTAGAATCGGTTTGATTGAAAAGTGTCCGTTTAAAGTATATGATGGAAAGATTAAAATAACCGAAGGCGTCTTTCTTTCCCAACATGAGTTAAATACTATAGAGGAAAAACATTTTTCAACGATAAGACTTGAAAAAGTGAAAGATCTATTCCTTTTCAGTTGTTATACAGGATACGCTCCAATAGACGCATCCAACCTTACAGCAAATAATTTGATTACGGATAGTGCTGGTAATTTATGGCTTAAAACCAATCGAACAAAAACAGCCATTCGCGCTAACGTTCCCGTCTTGCCAGCTGTCCTTAAAATAATTAATAAATATAAAAATCAACAAATTGGTTTAATACCAAAAATGTCAAATCAAAAAATGAACGCTTATCTTAAAGAAATAGCAGACCTATGTAAAATTGACAAACACCTTACCTGGTATGTAGCCAGACATACTTTTGCAACAACAGTAACTTTGGGTAATGGTGTAAGACTCGAGAATGTATCTGCCATGATGGGGCATACAAATATTAAGCAGACCCAGCATTATGCCAAAGTTTTAGATATCAACATAATGGAAGACATGGCAAAACTAAAATCAAAATATAGTTAACTGGTCTTTTTGATATAGTTCGGAAGTTTAATACGACAAAAAAGCAAAAGAATCCCAGTTAGACACCCTTTTGCTTTTATAAATTTTGAAGTTATACTACCTTATGTTTTATATTATGATTCGACTTTCACCACGAAACTTTATTGTCCATTATCGTTAAGTATTTTTTCTATTTTGGTTGCTTCATACAAAAAAATATCTCCAAGCTTGGTATATGGAAGGATACCTGTCTGGCGATACTTTATAATAGTATTATTTGATAGACCAAATATTTTCTTTAAATCTTCATTCCTATAATATCGCAATGTAGATTTTTCATAATTCCCTTTTATTTTAGAATCAATTCTTTCCAATCTGACATATAATGGATCCAGCAATTGTTTAATTGCTACTAAATAGGAGATTTTATTTTCTTTACCTTGTTTAGACATAATAAAAAGTTTTAAATGAAAGTAAGTACTCTTTGACTAAGAATTATAACAATGATTAAGATTACCAATCAATTAATTTGTCTCTCCGTTTTTGAAATATTCTAAGAATATTGTCGAGAAATTTTATCTGTTTTTCTTTATAAATAAATCCTTTACATTCAGAAAATTGCTTACTAATTGTATCTATACTGGTTTGTAATCCACCATCCCCCATATAAGTGAAATTTTCTTCAACAAATAGTTGAATCTTACCTCTATTGTACTTCTCATTGTTATCATCAAAAAATAAAATTTTCTCATCCATAAGAATGTAAAAAAGTTGCGCCAGATCACTTTTATTGTAACTTGAACTGCATTTCTCTCTCAGTATTTTTATTCTGGCTTCATCCAAATTTTTAATTTTACAATCTTTTTCTTTTAAAAGGATCTCGATGCATTCTATCTTCCCATACAAATTTGCAACTGCCTCAGGAAGCTCTTTAAATGTGATTTTTTTCATAGCATTATTGCTTTGGAAATTTAACTTCTACATCAGATTCAGAAAAAAGAAAATAAATCTTACTCTTTTGACTTCTATTACGAGTTGGCACGTACTTGATATATCCATACTCGTTTAGTTCATGTATGCATTTATGGAATGTTTTTGGCGAAGAAATCATCGCTATTTCCATAATTTCATAACTGCGCACCTGAATAGGATTGACAAAACCACTATCCACTCTAAATTGCAGCAATGCTGCATATATACCGATATGCGTAACGCTGATACGATAATCATTCTTTATTGCCTTAAAGAAATCAGATAAAGGTTTTAGTGTTTCCATTATTTCCAAGTGTATCAACTTATGTGCATACCATTGCGTTTTGATTGGCTTTCTTTCTGATGCTCATTGTTTTTTTGCATCTGTTTTACGGTTTCCATTGTTTTATTACCCAA
>NZ_VJZS01000046.1 GCF_007097385.1 Flavobacterium sp. ZT3R18 | reverse complement strand
AAATTTGCTCAAAAAAATACTCTGAGCAATCGTAATACTCAGAGTATTTTTTAACTATCTTTAATACAAATACTACAATGCGAATTAAAAACACCTCAAAACTAAGCTATTACAAACAATAGCCATTTTTAACCAACAAATCGCTAACTATGAAAACAAAATTATTTTCTATCGTTATGATCTTTACAACCATTGTAAGTTATGCACAACAAGATGCTCAATATACTCAATACATGTATAACACAATAAGTGTAAACCCTGCTTATGCAGGATCAAGGGGTGCATTAAGTGTTTTTGCTTTGCATCGTACACAATGGGTTGGACTTGATGGAGCACCAATTACAAATACAGTTTCGGTAAATACTCCTTTCAATAACAGCAAATTAGGACTTGGTGTTTCTATTGTAAATGATGAAATTGGACCATCTACAAACAACTCAATATCGGCAGATATATCCTATTACGTGCCTGTTTCCGAATCCTACAGGCTATCTTTTGGGATTAAAGGAACCGCAAACATTTTTAATATAGATGTGTCCAAATTAAATCCAGGTGACCAAACAGATCCTGAATTTCAAAATATTGACAATGAGTTCTCACCAAACATAGGTGCGGGTCTTTATTTACATTCCCAAAACGGATATTTGGGGTTTTCAATTCCAAATTTTATAGAAACTAATGCCTATAATGACAATGATATAGCAGTATATAAAGAAAAAATAAACTACTATTTAATTGGAGGATACGTATTCGACTTGAGTTCATCCATAAAATTCAAACCTACCTTTATGACTAAAATGACTAATGGAGCTCCATTACAATTAGATGTTTCAGGTAATTTCATGTTCAATGAAAAATTTACTGTCGGTCTGGCCTACAGATGGAGTGCCTCCTTGAGCGCAATGGTTGGTTTTCAAATTACTGAGGGATTATACTTAGGCTACGGCTATGATTTTGAAACAACAAAACTGGCTAATTATAATTCTGGATCCCACGAGATATTCTTGCGTTACGAAATATTCAAGAAAAACAGTAAAATGGTTACCCCTAGATTCTTCTAATGGATTAAAGTAACTCAGAAAAAGCTACGATATGACAAGTCAAGATTCCTTTTAAAAATAATTATCATGAAAAAGAAGATTCTTGTTTACATAACAATAGTAACTATTTTTTCATTTAACTGTTTTGCGCAGATCGTTCAGGTTGACACTAGCAATAAAAAAGCAATTGACAATCAAATAAATGCCATGACAGGAAAGATGACTAGCTCCGTGAAAACTATAAAAACGTATCATGTAGTAGAAACTATTAATTTAAAATTTGGAGGACACACCACCACCTATGATGTACCAGACTCCAAATTAATAAACACATACGATTTAGGACCAAACAACACTCGGGTTATAACTATAGTGGAGAAAACCGTGGAACAAAATACTGAAGTTGTACCCCCAATATACACTCCAGTGCAACAAAAAACCGAAGTTACAACTCCATCCTATACCAAAGTAGAACCCATAAATAGTATTCAATCTAAAAACATTGACACCTTAAAAACCAGCTTAAACTCTAATGCTACTATAGACAGCCCGAAGAAAATGGGAGACTACGCCTATATCAATGTCATAAAAACCTATGAAAGGGTTACCGATAAAGGATACAAATCTATAGATATGCTTAAAAAAGTGTGTAATGCCTATTTCTTCAATGATGAATTGGAAAAAGCTGCCAAATGCTATGCCGAATTATTTAAATTGACAACTGATTTAGAACCCGAATGCTATTACCGCTATGCTATTTCTTTAAAAGCTATAGGCGAAGACAAGAAAGCCAGTGAAAATTTGAAAAAATATAATCAATTATCAGGAAACACCATCAAGTAATGGATGTAAAACGGGAATATGTAAAGAAAAATCAGCATCACTCTAAAACCTAATCATTATGAAAAATAACCTACTACTTTACCTAACGATACTCAGTCTTTCTTCATTTAACAATTATGCACAAAAGACTAAAGTAGTATCTAGTGAGGACAAAAAAAGCGACAATTACGCCTATATTGATGCCGTAAAAACCTACGAAAGAGTCTCGGAGAAAGGATATAAATCTGTAGAGATGCTCAAAAAAATGGGAAATGCTTATTTCTTTAACGAGAAATTGGATAAAGCAGCCAAATACTACGGTGAATTATGCGATATGACAACTGATTTAGAACCCGAATATTATTACCGCTATGCTATTTCTTTGAAAGCTATAGGGGAAGACAAGAAAGCCAGTGAGAATTTAAAAAAATACAATCAATTATCAGGAAACCAAATAATTGAAGAAAAACATGAATAATTAAAGACAAAAAAATCCTCTAAAAATAATTATTATGAAAAATAGAATACTACTTTACCTAACGATACTCAGTCTTTTTTCATTTAACAATTATGCCCAAAAAGCCAAAGTATCTAATGCGGATAAAAAATATGATAACTATGCATACATTGATGCTATAAAGACCTATGAGCATGTATCTGATAAAGGATACAAATCGGCAGAGATGTTCCAGAAATTAGGAAATGCCTATTTCTTCAACGCTGAACTGGACAAAGCCGCTAAATGGTATGGAGAGCTATTTGCATTAACATCTGACGTAGATCCTGAATATTATTATCGTTATGCACATTGTTTAAGATCTATTGGCCAAAATGATAAAGCAAATGAAATGCTTAAACTTTACAACGAGAAATCAGATAAACCCGGCAAAGGAGAGAGTTACATCAAAGAGATCAATTACCTGGACAAAATAAAAGCCAATTCTGGAAGATACAAGATTAAAGACGCCGGAGTGAATTCACAATATTCCGATTATGGCAGTTCATTTTATAACGGAAAACTGGTTTTTACCTCCTCTAGAGATACTGGAAGTTTAGGACAAAGAAAACATACTTGGACCGATCAATATTTTACAAATCTGTATGAATCCAACTTAACAGGCGATTCATTAACTCCAGGGAGTCCAAAAAAGTTTTCAAAAAGTGTCAAATCAAAATTTCATGAAGCCAGTGCTATTTTTACCAATGATGGCAAGACCATGTATTTTACAAGAAATAATTATTTAGAAGGTAAAAAAGGAAAAGATGGAAATAAAGTTACTTTAATTAAAATATACAAAGCCAGTTTTGTAAACAATGATTGGGCCAATATAGTCGAATTACCATTCAATAGTGACAACTATAGTACGGCACATCCCGCTCTTAGTGTCGATGAAAAAACATTGTATTTTGCATCGGATATGCCTGGAACATTAGGAGAATCCGACATTTTCAGAGTCAGTATCAATAGTGATGGTAGTTATGGAACTCCCGAGAATTTAGGCAAAACAATAAATACAGCCGGCAAAGAAACCTTTCCGTTTGTTACAGATGATAATGAAATTTATTTCGCTTCAGATACCCATTCGGGGCTTGGAGGGCTAGATATATTCGTATCTGAAATAAAAACGGATGGAACTTTTGGAGAAGTCCAAAACGTAGGAGCCGATGTCAATTCTCCAAAAGATGATTTTGCGTATTTAATAAATACTAAAGACAGAATTGGCTTTTTTTCCTCCAATAGGGAAAACGGAAAAGGGTATGATGACATCTATCAGTTTTTAGAAACCAGACCCATAAAATGCAAATACGAGTTAAATGGTGTAATAACGGAACTAGTATCCGCAGAAATACTTCCTAATTCTAAAATGTCACTATATGATGACCAGCACAAATTACTAAAAACAACGGAATCTGATGATAAAGGGTATTACTCATTTGAGATAGAAGGTCAAAAAACATATAGTGTGAGAGCTGAAAAAGAAGAGTATACCACAACCGAAAAAACCGTTACAATTGCTGAGAAAGACTGTAAAACACAACTGAACCTGACTTTTGAAAAAGCATTATGCAAAGTGGCCGTGGGCGATGATTTGGGTAAATGTTTTGGTATCAAATGGATTTATTTCGAATTTGATAAATCAACCATCAAACCAGAAGCAGCATTAGATTTAGCTAAAATATTAGATGTGATGGGAGAATATCCAAACATGAAAATTGACATCCGTTCCCATACCGATAGTAGAGGTACTTCTAAATACAATGAAGGATTATCCGACAGAAGAGCAAAATCAACTAAAGAATGGTTGATTATAAATGGCATCAACCCAAACCGATTATCTAGCAAAGGATATGGTGAAAACCAGTTAGTAAACAATTGTTCTGATGGCGTAAAATGTTCCGAAGATGAACATCAACAAAATAGACGTAGCGAATTTATTATTACTGCTTTATAAAGTTTACACACTGTTAATTACACAAAAAAGTCCTCTAAATCGAGGACTTTTTTGTGTAATTGTCTTTTAATAAAATCT
>NZ_VJZS01000045.1:1355-4505 GCF_007097385.1 Flavobacterium sp. ZT3R18 | reverse complement strand
TTCATCATAAATGTTTACCAATTTAAACTGGGGATTAGCTTCAATATAAAAGCGATGTTCATTTCCATTTTTAATTAGGATTACTGACTGTCGGCTCCCTTGTTTTAAGGCATCCTGTAACTTATCTGCTTCGGTTTTATTTGATAGTTCCTTTAATGGTAACTGTTGTACTGCTTTTTCAAGATCATAACCATATCCGGAATGAAATTCCTTTATAAGGTAATTACCATTCGAATCCTTATCGTTAAGGTCAAGTTGTATCCAGGATCCTTCTTTTTGAATCGCACGCCCAGCCAACAAATTGTAAGCCTGTGTGGTGTCAATAGAATAATCTTCCTGCATTTTAAAATAGTGCTGTCTAGTTTCTTCAGGTTTTGATTCATTTTGCAAGGCAGTTTTATAGCCTTCAAATTGATAATGCCCAGCCTGATCTTTAACAAAAGTAAGCTGATGATCGAGTCGTTCTTTTTCGTTGATATAATAAGAAACTGGAATACTGAACTGATCTTGACCCTGACTAATCTGCTGGTCTATTCTAGCGGACAAATCTCTAAAACCAATACGCTGCACTAGATCGTGCAGCGATTGACTATTCTGTTCTACTTCCTTTAGATCCTGTCGGATTGAAATTTGCTCTATTAATGGTGCAACCAAAACTTTCCGAACGAGACGTACTAATAAGTTAGGATAAAGTTGTTTCAGTATTCTGTTCTTTTCCTGCTTTAGCATCCGCAAAGCAAATCGCTCATCCAAATTCTGCGAGCTTTTATACTTCGCTGCAATGCGCTCGTAATGATGCAATTTTTCTTTAAGTAGCGTCCTATTGTTAGAAAGACTGAAAGAGAACAGTTTACTAAAACGCTCTTCCCTAGAGCGCCATTGGCTTAATTCTGTCTCTACTCTGTTAACGGGAAGTGGTTCATTCATAACTCAAATTTTATTTATCGTCCTATCTGCTACATGGAACTAGACTGGCTTTTCCTTCTTTTCTTGCCTTCCTTCGGTATATCAGGACCATCATCGTCAGCATTCTGACTTTGTTTTTTGTTGTCCTGTTTAGTTGACTTACTTTCCCCTTCAGACTGCTTTTCCTCTTTAGACTTTCGATTATTGATGCGATGCATATTATCATCATACACATTAATCGTTTTGAACTGAGGATTTGCTTCTACATATTGCTTACTCTCATTACCTTCCTTTATGAAAGTAGCAGATTGCAAGTTTCCTTTTTTCAGCGAATCCATAAGATCCTTTTTATATTCAGGATTTTCTAATTCCTTGATTTGATGTTTGGACAATGCAGCTTCTAGATCATAACCATAATTCTGATGATAATGATTTAACTTAAAATTTCCATTTGTATCAACTTCTTTAAAATCCAGCTGCACCCAAGCTTTATAAATCTGCTCTTCTTTATTGGTCAAGTCTTTATAAACTGCCCTTCCTTCCATTAGATTATAAGCCTCTTTCATCGTGATACCCCCTTTATTAACATAAAAAGTTTGCTCCATAGATTCCTTAGCTTGCTCTTTTTGTAGGTTCACTTGGTAGGAATTAAAAAAATACATATCACTCTGGCTTGACTTTTTAAAGTTTAATGTTGCTACTGCAGTATCATTGCCATATTTCGTATTATAATTCAATGTAAAACTAGGAGTCTCCTGTTGCATTTTTTCCTTCAATTCACTTTCCAGTCCTTCACCGAAGCCGGTGTACTTAACCTGGTCTTTTAAGTATTCAAAATTTTTCTCGTTCATGACTAAATTCTTTAAATGATTACTAATTTACAGTTTGGGCAGTACAGTAACCTGTACTAGTTTTTTGTTGTTCACATGCAATTCCACGTGTCTGCCACCATTTTTTTCCATTAGCTGTATGGCAAGGTATTTTTGTTCAGGAATTGTAAATTTTGGAAAAGCAAACACGAATATATTTTCGGATTCTCCATCAATTGTAGCTATATTATTTAGAATGTAGATCGGTACAATTTCGATTTCCTGTGAAGCAGTTCGTTTCACTTTTTTATTGTCACGTATAAAAAAACGTAGCTGATCAACATCATAATTGATTTTAGAATTGTTTGCTATCTTAATTCTGTAGTACATCACATCATCGCGGATAAAAATTCCGCTGAGTTGAAACTGAATGTCATACTTGACTTCCTTTTCGCCTCGTAACTTTTTCTTGTCATAAAAAGCCAATTTGGAATACTTTTGAATATTCTCTTCATTTCCAGTACCAGAAGAAAAATAAATTTCTTGCGCTTCTGATTTTGTCTTATTCAAAATGAGATTCAGCTGCGGGCAATGTTCATCATATTTTAGAACGAAAGAATAAAGCTGACCATCGGCAGTAACCACCGTAAGGTTCGTTTGAACAAATCCTTGCTGTGCTGCCTTAATCATCAGTATATTTTCAAGGCCTTTCACTTTCTGAACCAACACGTCCTGACTTCCCCTGTCAACACTTTTGATAGCAAAAGGAAATACGATATTGGTCGTTTTTGAGTACGCTATCGCTAAGGAATCGGATTCAATTTTGGATAGACGATTTTTGTTCGTTTGTTGTGCAAACGCACTAATGGTAATAAGCAATAGACATTTCACCATCAATAAATTAAAATTTTTCATGTTTCTATTTTTTTATTTTTAATTGGAATCCTTTTGTTTTTCATCACGAAGCAGAACTTGATATCCCGCTTTCACTACAACCTTAACCAGTTTCACGCTTTTGCTAAGAAGACTTTTAGCCGCCTCAATACCAACTCCAGCTGCCTGAGTACCCCAAGAATCATCAAGAGAGGAAACCCCTAAAGTTTGCATGGAACGATCGGCTGATGATTTGGCGACATCTCTACTAATGGCACCTGGAATGTAGATTCCTATGAGTCCATCCATATCATATACCGATAAATCAACAGGGAACAGAGAATTATTATACCTCAAGCTGTTTATGGTAATTGTGAGTCTTTCCCCTTTTAAGGAAGCTACTCCAAACAAGAAATTATCCTTTGGAATCTTGATGCCATTGATAAAAATATCATTGGTAAGTCGAAGTTTAACAGTTGAACCATTTACTATAGTCTGCGTTTCATGGATAACAGCCTGTACGGCATTTTGCATATTGTCAGCACTTATTGGATCATCAAAG
>NZ_VJZS01000045.1:0-1257 GCF_007097385.1 Flavobacterium sp. ZT3R18 | reverse complement strand
AGCAAATACCTGTCCACGCTGAGCTTCCGAGGCTTTTCTCAATTTTTCCTGCATTCTGTCAGGATGCTGAATATCCAATATGTTTTCAAGCATCCCACTGAGCTGTTGCAGTTCAGGATCCGGATTCTCTTTTTGCCCGTTCATGGATTGCATCATTTCTTCCAATTTCTCAACGCCATTGGAATGCATCGAGGTTTCATTCGATTTTTCATATTTATCAAACTCTTGATTTTGAACTACCGGTGCATTTATCGCCTTCTGTAATGCTTCCAATTTATTACGAACCTTTTCTTCATTGGGATCTCGATACGCAGCTGTATTTAAACCTGTATTCTCTCTTATCGAAGGATTTCCTCTTAAAGGTGTATCATTGTGACTATCTATTGAATCCTCTTCAAAAGAAGGACTTAAATAATTTGGATCCTTCTTAATGAGTTCATCAAGTTTTACAGAATCACGCGCAGCCTGCTCGTAGTAGTTCATTTTATCCCACGTAGCATCTTCCTTAAATTTTGGATCGGGAAGCTCTGCATTGAAACCATCCTTTTCAATTACTTTCGTTTCTGTAACCTCTTGTTTCCCTCCGCCCAATGCCCAAAACATAGTGGTAATAAACGGCAAGACCAATAGCGGCAATACTAATAGCATCTTGCGCTGTCTAAGTGTTTTTAGTGATTTTGTTTTTTGTTCCATGATATTATTTTTTAAATTGTGAGTGATAATAGTGTTCGACTATGGTGAGACTGTCTAAAAGTCCGGGACGGTATTGCGCAATGCTGTCATACCGTTTTTTCCCTGTGGGACTGCGACCCAGACTATCCATATATTCCCGAAAACGGACAATTCTTTCAAATTCAGTTTTACTGATTGTCGCATTTTGTTGCATGGTTTCATTCTCAAATGGCACCACATTAGTTGGTTTGCTAATTGGAGTTATAGTGATACTTTTAGTCGTATTCGCTGAAAAGCTATTTACCATTATATAAATACTGCAACCTCCTGTAAAAATTGTAAAACAAAAAAGAATCACAATCCAACTTTGACGTGATAAATGCGCTGTCTTTCTTTCTAGCCAGTTGGCGCACCTATATTGCAAACGAAGATTCGCTTCATCAAATCTTTTCAATAGATTGTCCCTGAAATCATAAGTTTCAGCAGGACTATTTTTGCTGTTTCTTTTAAAAATGAATTTCATAATCAGCAGTTTTATTATTTTCTGTTTTCAGTACGTAGATCCCGATTCTCAATGGTATTCCA
>NZ_VJZS01000044.1 GCF_007097385.1 Flavobacterium sp. ZT3R18 | reverse complement strand
CCAATGTGGGGCCAAACACCGTTATTTTGACAGTAACAGATGTTCATGGAAATGTATCAACAGCGACTGCAATAGTTGCTGTAAATTCATTAAGCATCAATACAATCTCTCGTAATTTAGATACTTTAACAGCTGATGAAGTTGGTGCAACAACGTACCAATGGATGACTTATAATGGCGTTATTTATGCAAACATCCCTAACGAAACGAATCGAACTTTGAGTGTAAAAACAGCTGGATCATACGCAGTAGACATTGCCAAAAATGGTTGTACCCAAAGAAGTGCTGTTTTTGACATGACTACATTAGGGAACTCAGCTTTCGAATTTAAATCAAATCTAAGTGTATATCCTAATCCGTTTAACGATGTCATTTCTATCACTATTGATTCTAATGCAAAAGTCGAAATTTATACGCTTTTAGGAGAAACGATTTATTCCAAAGAAATTAATTCAGGCACTACCCAATTGGATTTAGGGAACCATGCAAGCAGCATGTATTTAATAAAAGCAACCAACGAAAACAACCAATCGAAAACGGTTAAAATAGTAAAACAATAAGTTTTACCATTAGATTTTTAAACAAGAAAAGACTGCCCTAAAAAGCAGTCTTTTCTTGTTTAAAAATCCCTATCAAACGCAAATATGTCGTAATGGGCTACATAATGACATTCTTAACAATTATTTTTGCATTAATTTTTTAACAAAATTGAATCTTCAAAACAAAAACCATTAATTTCTAAACCTTTTTAAATGAAAAAAAATTTACTGTTACTCTTTGTTTTTTTAACCGCGCAAATAAACGCACAATGCTGGCTCAGCATACAGACCGGTAGTAACCATACTGTCGCTCTAAAAACAGACGGCACTTTATGGACTTGGGGAAATAATAACGCTGGGCAATTAGGCGATGGGACAAACACAAATAGAAATACCCCAAAACAAATAGGAACGGCAAATGATTGGAAAACCATTGTTTCAACTTCAGACCACACTATCGCCATAAAAACAGACGGTACTTTATGGGCTTGGGGGTATAATATCTATGGCCAATTAGGCGATGGGACAACCACAAATAAAAATACACCCATACAAATAGGAACGGATACCGATTGGCAAACCATAAACACAGGAGCGTTCTATACTGTCGCTATAAAAGCAGATGGCACTTTATGGGCTTGGGGGGAAAATATGTCTGGACAACTAGGAGATGGGACAAACATACAAAGAAATACCCCAACACAAATAGGAACGGGTAGCAATTGGAAAACCATAGCCGCAGGAGACTTCCATACTATCGCTATAAAAGCAGACAACACTTTATGGGCTTGGGGGTATAATTACTCTGGCCAATTAGGCGATGGGACTACTACACCGAAAAAATCCCCAAAACAAATAGGAGCGGCAACCAATTGGCAAACCATAAACACAGGAGGACACCATACTACCGCTATAAAATCAGACGGCACTTTATGGGCTTGGGGGTATAATTTGGATGGACAACTAGGAGATGGGACAAACACAAACAGAAGTATTCCAACACAAATAGGAACGGATAATAATTGGCAAACCATAGACCCAGGAAACTACTACACTACCGCTATAAAAGCAGACAAGACTTTATGGGCTTGGGGGAAAAATGTGAATGCACAATTAGGCGATGGGACAACCACAAACAGAAGTATTCCAACACAAATAGGAACGGCTACCGATTGGCAAGTCATAGCGGGGGGATTTACCCATACAATAGCTTTAAAAACAGATGGTGCTTTATGGGCTTGGGGATATAATGCGTCTGGACAACTAGGAGATGGGACAAACACACAAAGAAATGTCCCAACGGCCATAAGTTGTCCTGTAGCTCCAACAGTTACAACGACCACCCAAACCAATGCAGGTGCCGTAAAAGCTACTTTGGGCGGAGCTGTCACTGCAGATGGCGGATCTACCGTCTCCGAAAGAGGTATCGTGTGGGCAACAGCTACAGACCCCACAACAGCAAACAACAAAATCACAAACGGAACTGGTTTAGGGAGTTTTAGTGCAACTATTGCAGCTCTTCCTCCTTTTACGCTGGTCTATTACAGAGCGTATGCCATAAATACTACAGGAACTGGGTATGGAACTACCCTATCCTTTACCACAGGCGCCGCTTTGTCGGCAACTACAAGTCAAATCAATGTAGTTTGTACGAATGACGCTACTGGATCCGCTGCGGTAACGGCTTCGGGAGGAGCTAGTCCTTATACTTATTTATGGTCTTCTTCAAAAGGGACTTCGGCTACGGCAACTGGATTGTCGGCCATAGCCTACACTTGCACTATTACGGATGACGAAGGGACAACTTTCGTGAAAAATGTTTCTATAACAGCAAATGACATTACTCTTCCTGTTACAGGTACAAAAAACATCACCGTTAATTTGGATGCCAATGGTCAAGCGACGATAACACCAGCGATGATCAATAATGGTAGTTCGGATAATTGCGGTATCACAAGTATGAGTTTAGACAAAACGACTTTCTCTTGCGCTGATATTGGGGCTGTCTCTACGGTATTTACAAGTGTAGGTACGGCTACTCAAGAAACACATGGCCATGGTGGCGGTTACAATCCTCATACCAAAGAATTTTGGTATCCGAGATGGGTATCGACAACAATCCATAAATATGATGCTTCACATAACTCTCTTGGAAGTTTTATTGCTCCAGTAACGGCGATTATGCAGTTGTGGATGGATAAATCCAGCACCGATTATTATGTGACAAATTGGGATACTAACTCCATTAGAAGAATAAGTGGTAGTCGTATAGTTTGGAATTACCCTTTTGGTGACATAACTTCGGCCGTGACTACCAGTGATTTGTACGTGTTTGCAAAGGCACCGGGTGGAAATACTATTGTTGTATTGAATAAAACTAACGGAACTTTGGTAAAAAAAATTACGCTACCGGGATCTATTTCTACATACGGCGGTTTGGTGTATGCCAATGGGGTTCTTTATATTGCAGGTCAAGACGATTCTGGTTTTACAACCGTTCCTAAGACTATGGCTGCTATTCATGCCTTTAATGCCAGCACGGGAGCCTATATCAGCTCTATTGCAACTACCCAAAATTGTAGTAACACGGCTTTTGACGGAGAGACCATTTGGATTTCTGCAAATTCAAATACAATTGAGGGCTATAAAGTTTCTAATGAGAATGCCTACGACACCGACACTTCTGGGAATATTGTAACCTTAACCGTTACCGATGCGGCAAGAAACACTGTTACAAAAACGGCAAGAGTAAAAGTACTAGACAATAGGGCTCCTGTGATTACTCCCAATGTCAATAAAAGTGTAACAACTGATTTAAATGTTTGTGGAGCGAGTGTAACAATTGTTCCGCCATCTGCCACAGACAATTGTAGTGTAGGCACACCAACAGGAGTTCGAAGTGATGCATTGGCATTGGATGCCGTTTATCCAGTAGGAATCACAAGGGTCACTTGGAATGTAGCCGATTCTAATGGAACTGCAGCTGCGCCAGTTATCCAAACCGTTACCGTAATAGATAATCAACTTCCTGTGATTACTGCTAATGCAGATATAGTTGTCAATGCAGATGCAGGCGTTTGTAGAGCAAGTGTGACAATTGTTCCGGCTACAGTCTCAGACAATTGTACTGTAGACGTATTAAGAGGAGTACGAAGTGATGGATTGGCATTGAATGCCGTTTATCCAGTAGGAATCACAAGGATTACTTGGAATGTAAGCGATGTTAATAGAAATGCGGCTGCGCCAGTTATCCAAACCGTGACCGTAAGAGATAATCAACTTCCTGTGATTACTGCTAACGGGGATAAAAATGTAACTACTGATTTAAATGTTTGTGGAGCAACTGTAGCTGTTTCGGCAACTGCGACAGACAATTGTACTGTTGTTGATCCAACGGGAGTTCGAAGCGATGCATTGGCATTAGATGCCGTTTATCCAGTAGGAACCACAACCATTACCTGGAATGTATCTGATGCGAACGATAATGCAGCAGAGGCTGTTATCCAAACTGTTATTGTAAGAGATAATCAACTTCCTGTGATTACTGCTAACGGGGATAAAAATGTAACTACTGATTTAAATGTTTGTGGAGCAACTGTAGTTGTTTCGGCAACTGTGACAGACAATTGTACTGTTGTTGATCCAACAGGAGTTCGAAGCGATGCATTGGCATTAGATGCCCTTTATCCAATAGGAACCACAACCATTACCTGGAATGTATCTGATGCGAACGATAATGCAGCAGAGGCTGTTATCCAAACTGTTATTGTAAGCGATACTGTAATCCCAGTAATCTCGACTAATGGAGATAAAAATGTAAATGTTACTTCAGGGGTTTGCGGTGCAAACGTTGTTGTTTCGGCAACTGCCACAGACAATTGTTCAGTAGATACACCAACTGGAATAAGAAGTGACGCAAAATTACTTACTGAACTTTATCCAATAGGAACAACAACCATTACTTGGAA
>NZ_VJZS01000043.1 GCF_007097385.1 Flavobacterium sp. ZT3R18 | reverse complement strand
TATGGCTTCCAAGGGCAGGAGATGGACAACGAAATTAAAGGCGAAGGAAACTCTTTGAATTATACCTTTAGGATGCATGACCCGAGGGTGGGAAGGTTCTTTGCGAGAGATCCTCTTGAAGCTAAATACCCATATTATTCTCCTTATCAGTTTAGTGGGAATAGGGTCATTGATATGGTAGAGTTGGAAGGATTAGAACCTGCTAATACTAAAGTAAATTCAGACTCACAGCCAAAAGGAGATAATTGGGAAAAAACAGATTCGGCAGGAAACTATACAGGAGAAGCTTATCCTGCAACTGAATTAGCAGAAGTTACCGTTAGAGCTACTAAAAATGTAAATGTTGCAACAAAAGCATTGCAAGCAGTAGCTGGTGGAGTCAATGAAGTTATTGGCGGAATGACTGGAGCAAGTAGTATCTCTCCTAAACTTAATGCTGCCTATAATGCGGATTATGCGCCTGCAACTGATGGCAAATCTGTTGCAATAACCTATGGTATTTTAGCTGCGCCTGTAGCTGCGGCTGTAGCTGTAGAAGCTGGTGTAGGTGCAGGAATTGTTGCGTCGTATGAGGCATATTGTAGTTGGTATGCAGGAACTGCTTTGTCAAGTTCTATTTCTTCAGTAGGTTACTTTTCTACATTTAGTGCTGGTTTTGCTTTGAATTCTGGTAGAACTGCTTTGTTTAATGGATTATCAAATGCTACAGGTCAAGTAGCATATAATGGAGGTTTCGATAATTTTAATTATTCGCAACCGTTATTTGCTGCTGCATTTAGTAATCCTTTTGTCTCAAATTTAGGAGAGTCTTATTTCAGTTTAACTAGAGAAAAGGGATTGAAAACTAATAGTCCTTTTAGTAAAAACTTTCTATCAACTTTTGGATCTAATTATCTAGGAGGAAAAATAGGCGCTCAATTTAATGCTACACTTGGTTATAGACCTATGCAAAATGTGTTTGATTTTACAACCGGAGGAGCAGTTGAAACTTTTGAAAATAAAATTGGAGATGATATGGGAACTATTTATGACAAAATAATGGAGTAATAATGGAGAATAAAAACAATAATTTAACCTTTTTCGTGTGTGTACTACTATTTTGTATTGCCTATTTTTTTATTAATAAAAATCTAAATCAAACTGAAGAAGATATCCACAACAATACTGTTTATGGCATCGGGAGAGTATTTTATATAAATAGCAAAAGAAATTTTACAGATGCTAGATATTTTTATTTTTATAAAGGCAATAGATATGAATCAGGAGAATACATAGATGTCCCAGGGAATAAATATTTAAATAAATTTTTTAAAATTGAATTTTCCTCTAAAAATCCTGATCATTGTAATATTTTTTTAGATCAAGAAATTAATGATTCTGTTGAAATTAAGAAAGCTGGATTTTAAAGCTGTCGGTGCACTGGCTGGCGCAAGCAGGAATAAGTTCAACGGCTAGCGCGATGCCTCTGGCTCGTGCACACAAGCCGGGTTAATGAAAACAAAAAAGCAACTCAGTTACGAGTTGCTTTTTTTGTTTTTAGGAAAGTTGCTGTTTCAAATTAGCTTTTAAAATGAAAGCGTCTATTAATTTGGTAACTACGTTTTTATCTTCTTTTTTCATTTGCTCCACAGCTTTAAACTGTTTTAAAAGTAAATTATCGTCAATTGCTTCTTCTGCTTTGTTTTGAATGGTTCCGTTTACAAGATAATCGATAGACGTTCCAAAAACATTAGCTAATTTGCTTAATACATCTGCTGGAGGTTGAACACCTTTTGTTTCATAACGAACTAATTGAGGTACTGAAAGCTCAATTTTTTCTGCTAGTTTAGATTGCGTTAAATTATTAGCTTTTCTTAATGTTTGTATGCGTTCTCCTAAAGTCATAACAATCGTATTAGATATTTATCAACAGTGATAATATCAACAAAGATAAGCTAATACGTTTAAATTGTATCTTATGTGTTTATAACTTTCCTTTCTATACGAATTGCTATGTTATCAATTATGAGTAGTTTTACTCAAATAAGATAAATAAATTATTTTTCAACAATGGAAATCCAGCAAATCAAACAAAATCTAACTCTAGCTACGGTATTGCACTACTACAATTTAAAAGCAGACAAAAACAACCGTTTAAACTGTCCGTTCCACGAAGACAAAACACCGAGTTTGCAAGTGTATTACAAAACGCATACGGCATATTGCTTTAGTTCCAATTGCAAAACCCACGGCAAAAGTTTAGATGTAATTGATTTTGTAATGCATAAAGAGAACTCCACCAAGCACGAAGCTATTCTAAAAGCACAAGAAATTTTAGGTACGAATAATCCAAACAATACAACAAGCTCAAAACCCAATCCATCACGGGAACAATTTTTAAACAACATTTTCCAATACTTCAAAAATGCGGTACATAGTAGCAAACCCACACAAGACTATTTACAAAGCAGAAATCTGGACTTTAAAAAAATAGAAGTCGGTTACAATGCAGGACAGTTCCACCACGGCACACGGAAAACCCAAGAACTCATAGACAATTGTTTGCAGTATGGTTTACTAATTGATAAAGGAAACAAAGGCAGAACAGGAGAACTAGCTTATAATGTTTTTGGTAAATGGAGTATCTGTTTTGCACTAAAAAACAAAGAAAATCAAGTTACTGGATTGTACTTTAGAAGCACGTTAAACGAGAAAGAAAGCAAACATTTTTACTTAAAGAATCGACAAGGTTTATATCCAAACTATCCGAAAAAGGAAACCAAAAAACTGATTTTAACCGAAGCGATTATTGACACAGCGAGTTTGTTGCAAATAGTTGAAATTACAAAAGAATACAGCGTATTAAGTTGTTACGGTACAAATGGACTAACGGAAGAACATTTACAAGCGATAAAAGATTTACAAGAATTAGAAGAAATTATCTTCTTTTTTGATGGAGACAAAGCAGGAAATGAAGCGGTAAAAAAATATTCTAAACAACTGCAAACCATAAATAATAAACTCAAAATAAGCAATATAGAAACTCCAGAGAATGAAGATATAAACTCACTTTTACAAGGACATACTGAAGAAATACTAATCCATCTTTTAGAGCAGAGAACCGAACTAAATTTTTCTTTTTCAATAGAAGACGCAACAACTGAAGTATTAAAAAATCCAATAACCAACAACGGACAATTAACCACTACAATAGATTTTTTAAAACAAAAAAACCTACTTCAAGAACTCAATAAATTAATCGAGAAAAGCGGGATTATTGGAGAAGAAAATTCAAGATTATTACTCTTTATCATTGCTTCGAGTTACAAGACAAAAAGTCCTTTACACGCCATTGTGCAAGGTTCAAGCGGAAGCGGAAAGACACATTTAATCAGTAAAATAGCGGACTTAATACCGCAAGAAGATGTTTTGCGGTTTACAAGAATTACGGAAAGTTCTCTTTACAATTGGGGCGAATTTGACTTGGTAAACAAACTAATAATCATTGAAGATTTAGACGGACTCAAAGAAGAAGCGATGTTTGCAATGCGGGAATTAATCAGTAATCAAAGGTTAAGCAGTTCGGTATCAATCAAAGACAAAAAGGGAAATATAAAGTCAGCAAAAAAGGAAGTTAAAGGTGTGTTTAGTTCATTATCAGCAACCACGAAAGGCGAACTTTATGAGGACAATATGAGCCGTAGTTTTTTACTGGCAGTTGATGAAAGTCAAGCCCAAAGCCAAAGAATAATCCAATATCAAAACCAAAGATATGCGGGGGAAATTGACCAGAAAACACAGGAAAAGGCAAAGAACCAATTACAACAAATCATTAGAGTTTTAAAAGATTACGAAATCATAAATCCGTATGCCACAAAGTTAGAACTACCCGAAGAAGTGCATAAAATCAGACGATTAAATGAAATGTTCCAGTTGATTATTAGGCAAATTACTTATTTGAACCAACACAATAGAGAACTAAAAAACAACAAACTCATAACCCAAATCGAAGATTTAGAACAGGCTACGGAAGTGCTTTTTGAATCTATTATTTTGAAAGTTGATGAACTGGACGGAAGTTTAAGACAGTTTTTTGAACGACTAAAGAAGCATCTAAAAACACAAGATAAAGACTTTACACAAAGAGAAATCCGACAAGCATTTAACATTAGTAAAAGTCAAACACATCGGTATTTACAAAATTTATTGGAGCTAGAATACATAAGACAAATAGGCGGTTATGCCAACAAAGGATTAAAATACAAAGTCGATTACTGGGATGATTATCAAAAGTTGAGAATCAAAATAAAAGATAAATTGCTATTACAAATTGAAACACTAAAAAACAACAAATGAGACACTAGGAAACGCTAATGAAACGCTAGAGGTTAATGATAAAACAGTTAAATCATTGAATTACAGCAAAATGAATAGTTAGCGTCCCACGTTCCAAAAAAGTACAACCTCAATAACATAATAGATATAGAATGTATGACGAAATATATAATTATAGAAAGGAATTAGAAACATTAGGCTACAGCAAATCGATAGTCAACAATTACCCAAAATATGTGAAAT
>NZ_VJZS01000042.1 GCF_007097385.1 Flavobacterium sp. ZT3R18 | reverse complement strand
TTTTTACTTTCATCATTGGTCTTAAACTGAAAGTTATGGCGTACTTTTCCCCAACCGTCTTGTAGCAAAAAACCGTTGTATGATACCATTGAGCGACACTAACGTCTATAAATAATCTAAAAAAAATGAGTAGAATAAGAATTGTTGGAGGGAAAATAATAAAAACTACTGGAGGAGACTATAATATGTACTCCAAAGGAAACATAGTATTTAATGCTGCGGGAGCAATAACTGAAACATCAGATGTCGGAATAACTTTTGGAGAACCAAAAGAAGCTCCAAAACTAAAAATGACAGATGTAGAAGTAACCAAAGTTGAAGGGCCTTTTGATGACGAAAGAAATCTTGTAAAAGAGGTAAAAGTAGGCGAATCATATATGTACAAGGCAACACCATCAAGAGTGCCATCTGATTTTGAATTGAAATTATTAAAATGGGCAATAAAAAATGATGATAAGAAAGCAAAACCATTATCAGGAGTTTCGTTTCATAATCAATTAGCATCTGACGGAACAATGCCTTTAAACATTAGAATCGCTGATTCTACAAAAGCAACAGTTTTTGCTTATTTCAATGATATAAATGAAAACTCGGGTGTAGAAGTAAATTTGCAAAGTGATGGAGAAATAAAAGAGAACCAAAAAGATACTAATATTGTTATCACAAACAAAGAGGGGACAAAACTAAACCAAATAAAGCACGAATTTGTAAGTGTAGGCGAAAGCATCGCACAAATAAAACGAACCACTTCAGCAGGTTTCACTTCATCAGGAACTGTATTTGTAAGTCAGTTTAAATCGCAAGTTGCCTCAAGAGGCGAAGAAGTTTGGGCATACAAAAATGAGCACGCTACTTTTGAGGGAACACTAGAACAAGCTAAAACAGCCTTTCCAGATGTTGATTTTTCGGATTTAAAAAAACCATTCTCAGAAGAAAGAAACACACCCGAATTTAACCGAAATATTAGTTTTCCAAGATATTCGCCTGTAAAATGGGAAACTCTCAACGAATTTGATGCCGAAAAAAACGGTGGAAAACCAACCAATTGGACTGCTTACCTTGATGCGACACAAACTGCACTCGATTTAATAGGCTTAATTCCAGTTGCTGGCGAAGCAGCCGATATTATTAGCGGAACAATTTCACTTGCAAGAGGAAACTACGGCGATGCCGCATTAAGTTTTGCATCGGCAATTCCAATAGCAGGAACTTTTATTGGTGGCGCAAAAATCATCAAAAAAGCAGTAAAAGCAGTTGGAGATAACAAAGGTGTTTATGACTTGGTTGTAAAAAATGCTGATGATATTCAAGGTTATGTAGGACAATCCAAAGACGTTGTTACAAGAATAAAAAATCATTTTAGCAAGGCTGGTAAACTATCCGAAACCGTAAAACAAAGTGCAGAAATTATTCATAAAATGAAAGGCTCTACAAAACTCGAACGTGAAATGTATGAGCAGTTTGTTATATTAGAAAAATATGGCGGAGATATAACCACAAAAAACAGCAAAGAAATTCATAAATTACTCAACAAAGTAAATCCTGTAGGTGGAAGATTTGATTTGATGTCTAAAGCAGGAAAAGACAAGTTTACAGAAGAAGCAATCAAAATAGCAAAAAAATATAATTTACCAACTTCATTTGATCCATTTTAATTATGCATTTATCAGGTTTTAAAACAGCACCATATTTGATGGTTAAACCAGATTCAGATTTAGAAAACATAAATCCTGATTTTTTGGAAAACAAATATACTGTACGGTTATCAGGTAAATTTGATAATTATTTTTTACAAGAATTTTCACAAAAATTTCATAATGTAATTAACCTAGATATTGGTAATCAATATGGAGATGGCGACAATTCTTTTATTTATGATTTACCAAATTTAGAGGGTCTTGTTATTTCACTATACAAAGATTCAGAATTTATTTTAGACTGTGAAAAATTACAGAAACTATATTCAATTCATTTTTATGTATGGTCAAAAAAGCATATAGTAAATATTGATGGTTTAAATGATAGCCTAGAGCATTTAACCATTTCGGGATTCGATGAAAAAGACTTAACCAAATTAAGTGGTTTAACTAACTTAAAAAGTTTAAGTTTCAAAACTGCTAAAATAAAATCGTTAAAAGGTATTGAAACATTAACAAATTTAAAATCAATTTCTTTTGGCGGTGTTAGAAGTCTAACAGATATTTCAGATATTAAAACATTGCAAAACTTAAAATATTTAGAATTTGACATTTGTTGGAAACTAGAAGATTTCTCCCCAATTAGCGAACTCAAAGAACTTGAAGTTTTAAGTCTTTTAGATTGTAAAAATTTAGCCTCAATAAAATTTGTAGAAAAAATGCCAAAACTAGAACAATTGGCTTTTCTTGGCACAACCATAGTTAATGATTATGATATTACGCCAGCCAAAAACATCCAACAAGTTTTCGGCTTCAACAATAAATATAATGTAAACTATGAAGAAAAAGCTAAAGAACCAGCAAGAAAAAGTTTTAGCACTTTTTTGAAGTAACCTTTGTCCAAATTTAGCAAAGAGCTAATGAATCTGAATACAATCAATTAACTTAGCAAACCAAAACAGTAATGAGTCATTCAATGGAAAAAATGGCATCATACAACAGCTAGTAAGCAATAGTCGGGAATTAGGCTTAATGGAAAAATGGTTCTGTATTTGGGAAATTAGTGATAATCCGAAAATAATTGCTTTATTTAGCCCGACCATCGCCTACTAGCAAGACGTTGGCAGTAATTTAACCAAAAGAACAGAATGGCATTAGATTTTCATAGACTTGATAACAATGAATTATTGTTTCAAATGGAGAATAATAAATTTGAATATTTACTTGAAATTTTCGAGACATTTAGACAATGGACAGGAATTGTAATTGACCAATACGGAGATTTGAAATTAACAATTGAAAATCAAGAAACAATTGTAAAAATCATAGAAAAGTATATCGAAATTACTGACCTAAATAAAAACAAATTAAAAACTTCTATTATTCTCGAATTTAAAGGATTGTTAATGTTTCTAATAAATAAGAAAATTGAAATTGAATTATTAGGCGATTAATTATGTGGAGCGATCAATACAATTATTATAACATACAAAGTGATGAAGCACATCCAGAAGAAATTGAATCGAAAAAAGTTATAGAAATACTAGCTAAAACAACTTATTTCAAGCAAATTAATCATCAATCTTTCTCTAATTACGACCATTTTCCTTGGCTTGAAATAAATATTGTTAAAGCAAAAAACGGAAATTTCTCTACAAGTGAAAAAGAATTAGAATTTGTAAATTTAATTGCAATTGTTTGCTCAAAAAACATAGAAATTAATCAATCAGTTTATATCGAAACATTTTTGAATGTTGCTAAAGAATTAAATTGGAAATTATATTTGGAACAAGACGATTACGGAAATGAAAATATAGAAATTAAAAGATAATAAATAAACTACTGCCAACACACGCTACAAGCAATTTGGGCATTTGGCTTAATGGAAAAATTGGTTTGCATTTGGAAGATTTGGCAAATCCGAAAGATAACGCTGATTTAACCCCAAACTGCTTGTAGCGCGAGAACGTTAGTGGCAACCATTATAAAACCTGCATTTCAAATGAAGAATAGAGTTGAAATTTTAGAATTGGCTTTAATTTTAGAAAAAATTACATCTGCCTTTTTAGCCGAGCTTCTTGATATTGAAAATTATAAAGAAACTCGATCGCTAGGTAATAAAAGTGGAAATCTTTCTTTTAACCAGAAGGTCGAATTATTAATAGACATTCGTGCATTGTCAAAAAATGATAAAAATAAGTATCAAGCATTTATGGAACTCCGAAATCAATTCATGCACAATTTAGATGCAGACACTTATGAAAAATGCTATAATTTAATGGAAGGAAAAGAAAAATTTGTTTTGAAAATATATCCACAACCTGAGGATATGACAAGAGAAGAACAATTAAGAAGAGCTTCACTTGATATGGCTAATGATATAATTAGAATTACATCTAATTTAATTGAAGTTGTTAAAGAAAAAATTGGAAAACAAGTAACGTTAGAAATGTTACAAAAATCTCAAGATTCAGCCTTTAAAGCAATTAAAGAAATAGAAGATACATTGAATGCTTTTATCGATAAAAAAATTGAACAAAAGGAAAAGATAGAAGTTGAAGGCCTAAAAAATCTGGGTACAGAAATTAGAAAGTTAATTTATGGAGTTTGGGGTCATCATTTTAAAAATGGCAGCCACTAACAGCCGTTTTGAGCTAGTGTGTGATTTAGTGGAATTACCGTTTCGCATCACATTTTCTGCAAAGCCGAAAATTGAAAGGTTACGAACCACACACCATCTCAAAGCGGCGGGACGTTGTGCGCAATTGAGCGTTCGAAACCTGATAAATAGCCTAAAAATTTGAATGAAGGATAGAGTTTAGAAACGGAAAAAAGGATTTGTTTTTTCGTCAAGCCTTGCAAACGATATTTGCTGAAAATACATTTTCAAAGCGAAGACGCTTAAAGGCTTGCCAAAGTTATAAGAAAAATATGAGAAAGTCAAGTTTTTTTTATTATAACTGGTTCAACTCTAGATTTTAGCGCAAATTTTGAGTCTAGGATTTTAAAAAACTACGCCTATCCCCCGCCAGGATAGGAGCAATATTTTAAAATCATTTATCTAGCTTTC
>NZ_VJZS01000041.1 GCF_007097385.1 Flavobacterium sp. ZT3R18 | reverse complement strand
TTCTTGAAAAAAAACAATAATCTTATCAAAACAATAATCATTCTTGCCTATGAATAGTTTTGTTGCGACTTTTGGGTATCTAACAAAAATAGAAAAAGTTTTTCAGTAAATTGGAGTTGAAGGAAATGGGTCAGGGCAAACGCCTTTAAAATTTTTTAGCCACGAATTTAGTTCATTGGTTAATATTTAATTTGGTATTCACTGATTTTCAATTCACGAATTGACACAAATTCATAAAAGAATGAAAATTAATTCTCACGAATTTTATTGCATTTTAATTAATTTGTGTAATTTAAAAGTGTAAAAATTAGTGTTCATTCGTGAAATTTGTGGCTACTTTTTTTTCTGTTTTTTTAAAGGAGTTTGCTTGGAAATGGATGAAAATAAAAAACCCTAAAGTTCACAAAGAACATTAGGGTTTTACTTTTTTATTTCAGTGGAGAATACCGGATTCGAACCGGTCACCTCTTGCCTGCCAGGCAAGCGCTCTAGCCAAATGAGCTAATCCCCCAAGATGATGGCGCAAATATAACATTTAATTATAGCAATATGCAAATTTCAAAAAGACTATTGTTCAAATCCAAAAAAATAGTTCATGTTCTGCTCCTAGTGATTAGTAAAAAGTAATTAGCCTCCAACCTAAATTTAAACAAAAAAATTCTCCAAGAGAACATATTTGATTGATTCTTGTAATTATCTTGATTGCAAATAGGCAATAAATTACGTCCCAAAGCTAATTACTCTGGGCTATTCACTAATTACTGACTATAAAAAACAAATTACTTCCATTCCTTTTTTTAACTTTACATCAAAATTTGCCTTATGCTACCACTAGATAAAAACGGAACACTCCTAACAACCATAGAAAACAAAATCGCAACGGTTCAATTTGGCCATCCTGCCAGTAATTCTTTTCCAAGAGTATTATTGGATCGATTAACCAATGAACTAACCTTTTTGAGTGACAACCCTGAAATTTCGGTTGTTATTTTAAAAAGTGAAGGAACTGGGGCTTTTTGCGCAGGCGCTTCCTTTGATGAATTACTGGCCGTAACAACTCTCGAAGAAGGCACCCGGTTTTTTTCCGGATTTGCCAATCTGATTAATGCGATGCGCAGTTGCAAAAAATTAATCGTAGGACGCATTCATGGAAAAGCCGTGGGCGGAGGCGTTGGGATTATTGCAGCCTGTGATTATGCATTGGGGACTCAAGAAAGCGCTGTCAAATTATCGGAATTGGCCATTGGTATTGGTCCCTTTGTGATTGAACCTGCCGTGAGTAGAAAAATTGGGAAAATGGCAATGTCCGAAATGACTTTGGCCGCACACGAATGGAAAACAGCTGCTTGGGCCAACCAAAAAGGATTGTATGCCAAAGTACTAGAAACCCAAGAAGAACTGGATATAGAAGTAACGACTTTCTCCAAGAGACTTGCCAATTACAATCCAGACGCGCTTGCCGAAATGAAAAAAATAATTTGGGAAGGCACTGCACATTGGGATAAACTATTAAAAGAAAGAGCTGCCATTTCCGGAAAATTGGTGCTCTCTGACTTTACTAAAAACGCTTTAATCAAATAACAATGAAACCATACTTTCTAGTGCTTCAAAATGCAAACATTGAAGAAAAAATTAAAAATGCACCTAGCGAAGCCTATCAAATAGGCGTACTAATTGGTTCATATCTCCCATTTGTTTTACTGGTAATACTGGCATATTGGACATACAGTCGTGCCAAAAAACGAAAAGAGTAATCTATAAAAAAACGACTCTTTTGAAAAAACTATTTCTTTTTTGTTTTATAAGCTGTTTCTTTTTTTCCTGCCAACAAAAAGAGAAACCTACAATTTCCTTTTACTACTGGAAAACTATTTTTAGGCTTTCGCCAAAGGAAAAAAACACCTTGTCCTCCAACCAAGTCAAGAGACTCTATATTCGATATTTTGACATTGACTTGAATCCGAAAACACAAAAACCCTACCCAAAAAGTCCCGTTCGTTTTGAAGAGACAGCCCCTAATTTTGAAATTATCCCTGTGGTGTACATCAAAAACAAAGTTATGCTCGATACCAAATTAAACGTACTGGATTTAGCAAAAAAAACAAATAGTTTCATTCAGCAAATCAACGCAAAAAACAACATCGTCATTCAAGAAATTCAAATCGATTGTGATTGGACGCTGAACAGCAAAGACAATTATCTGCGATTTATCGAAGCCTTTAAGAAAGTTTCGAATAAAAAACTCTCGGCTACTATTCGCCTACATCAAATAAAATATTTTAAAAAAACGAAAATTCCCAATGTAGATCGAGGCGTGCTGATGTATTACAATATGGGCAAAATCGCTCCCGATTCCTTAAATTCCATCTACGATCGCCACATTGCCAACCGTTATTTGTCAAGTCTAAAAAACTATCCTTTGCCCATAGATATTGCTCTACCTATTTATTCTTGGGGCATTCACATTAGAGACGGAAAAATAATTGGCCTTAGAAACAAAATAGATGTAAATAATCTAAAAAATAACAGTAGTTTTGTTCTTACAAAAGAGAATTGGTTTACTGTAACAAGCTCAACATTCAAAAACGGTGTTTTTTACAAAGAGAAAGACCTATTAAAAATAGAAACAATATCAAGAAATGATTTGCTCGAAATGGCAGATGATCTTGAAGAAAACACAATACAAAATCCGAAGGAAATTATCTTTTACGATTTAGACGAATTCAATATTAAAAATTATGATACAGCCTTTTTTAAAAAAATTATTGATTGCTTTTAGTGGTCTTATCCTTTTAGTTTATGGAACTATTTATGCTTGTGCCGATGGAGATTGGGGCTGGACATTTGACTCTAATTTTACTCCAGAAACTTTTGTAGACAAATCCTACTCTCCGCTTTTCTTATCTACCGATATTTTTTACGGAATTGGTTTTGACACCGAACACATTACAAGATTCAATACCGAGAACATCAAAGATTGGTCAACGTACCTTGAAGGAAAAATTAACGAGAAAGATTTAACTTTTTTCTTGACGGATTCCAGTAGCGCTGATGTAGCCGATTTAGTGCTCTATTACAAAAATGGAAAAACTAATAAATTTTCGGAAAAATGGAGTAAAAAAATCAAATTAAACGACAGCCAAATAAAAGAGTTTCTGTTGTTTTTGAATGACGCCCAAACTGTTGAAACCTACTCTACCCAACAATATGATTCTTGGAATTATGACGAAACCGTTCAGCCCCAAAAATTAACGAATTTGAATTGGATTAAATCCATTGAAAAGAAATACAACGACTCCAAAGATTCTTTCCTAAAAAACAGGTATTGGTTTTTGGTCATAAAAGCTAGTTTTTACAGTGACCGACAAGTAAACGGGGTATCCTTTTTTTACCAAACCGAAAAAACAATGCCCAAAAACACCTTGTATTATAGAGCACTGGCTTATGTGGCAGGCGTAGAATACAAACAAAAGAATTATGCCAAATCTAATTTTATCTACAGTCAAGTCTTTGACAAATGCCCAACTCTGAGAATAGTTTCGGCTTATTGTTTTCATCCACAAAACCAAAAAGACTGGAAACAATCGTTAGACATGGCCAAAAACGATGATGAGAAAGCTGCACTTTGGGCCATACAAGGCTATTACAATGACGAAGAAAAAGCCATTGCCGAAATCTATAAAATACAAGCCAAAAATCAACACTTGGATTTTTTATTGACACGGTTAATCAATAACCAAGAGAATAAAATAGACCAATCCTTTAAAGACAAAACCGTTCTTGAAAACAAAAAAAGAACCAAAGACAGCATCCACAAATCGACCATCGATCTGGTTAGTAAAATTGCACAATCAGATAAAACATCGAAACCATACCTATGGAATGTCGCTGCTGGATACCTAGAAACCCTAAACGGAAATTTCAAACAAGCCGACAACCACTTTGACAAAGCCGAAAGTAAAATGACCAAAACTCCCTTGGCTACTAATCAAGTTCGTTTGCTTCGATTCGTGAATAACCTCAGTAAAATTGACCTACTGAACCCAGAAAACGAAAAAACCATACTAGCCGATTTATCGTGGCTGTATTTTGAATTGCCTAAAAAACCTATTGACAATTTCCGCTATGAAAATGCCTCAAAATGGAGTAAAAACTATTTGGCGGCACTATACCGTTCTCAAAAAAACACCGTGATGACCGAAATTTTCAGTCATGAATCCAGTTTTTATGACAATGAAAAACAGCTGCTCGACATGAAATCTTTTTTAGCAAAAGGAAATAAAACCGAAATAGAAAAAATTGGCGCAACACTTTATGAAATAAAACTGGGCGACATTAATTATTTTCAAGGAGTCAAAGCCACTTACGAAAACAAAATTCCAGAAGCCATTGCGTTTATGAAACAAGCCGAAGGACAGGAAAATCAAAATTTTTATGGAAATCCTTTTCTAGGAAACATCAAAGATTGTCACGATTGTGACCATCAAGCAGCACAAAAAAAGAAATATACAATGCTTGATTTCCTAACCATTATTAAGAAAATGCAAGACAATGTGACTAAAAAAGTTGATGTCTACAACAACAGTGTTTTACTAGGAAATGCCTTTTACAACATTACTCATTTTGGTAATGGCCGACTGTTTTACGAAGGAAATATTGCAGGAGAAGGCTCTAGTCCTGATTATTTCAGAGATCCTATTCGAGACATGATTACCAATTGTTCTTTGGCGAAAGCCTATTATGAAAAAGCATTTTTGGCTACCAAAAACAACGAGCAAAAAGCCAAATCCCAATACATGATAGCCAAATGTGAGCGCAATGACTATTACAACAAAAAATACTACTCGCTCAATTTATCGGTTTGGGACATTCAAGACGACAAAACCAATTTCATTGCTTGGCAAGGTTTCAAAAATCTAAAGGCAAATTATTCGAAAACCAAATACTATAAAGAAATCATCAACGAATGTGGGTATTTCAAAACGTATGTTCGGAAATAGTTCTAAAAATCATTAGAGCGTGCCACCATAAAGAAAAGGGGCCAACTCATCGCACTGGTGAGTCGGCCCCTTCCCTTTATGCTGTCGGGCTATACGCGTTACAAGGTAACTAGCTTCTATCCCTCACGTACATACAAGACCTTTAAATTAATCCAGAAAATTATTTTTCAGACACCAAGGTAAGTATCCTAACAGGTGGGGTGTCAATTATGCGGCTTTTTTAATATTTTTTTTCACCCTTATTTCTTTATAAAGAGCTGCTCTTTTT
>NZ_VJZS01000040.1 GCF_007097385.1 Flavobacterium sp. ZT3R18 | reverse complement strand
TCCGTTTCTAAACTCTATCCTTCATTCAAATTTTTAGGCTATTTATCAGGTTTCGAACGCTCAATTGCGCACAACGTCCCGGCGCTTTGTGATGGTGGGGAAATCGTAAACGAGAACGTTTTGGTTGAAAGAAAACGTGATGCGAAACGGTAATTCCACTAAATCCCCACTATATCAAAACGCCTGTTATGCCTTCGTTGTTTTTTTTCATCGTACATTTTATCTATCCATAGTTCGGTAACTTTCTGCCTACAAAAAGATAGACTATTTCACTACAAATATTATATCTGTTAAAGCTGTGAATGTTTTTGTTTTTCCTTTAAATTCAAATTCTATTTTTAGGTCTTCTATCTTTTTCGATTTGAAGTTGTCTAAATAGGATAGGATTGTAGGCTTTAAAAGGTCAATATTTCGTTTCAATTTCCACGAATTTGTAAAGTCATCTGTGTCAACCAAAACGAGGAATAGTCGATTTTCAGAACCAAAACGCATTTCTCCTTGGTTTTCATAAAGCCAAGTCGCCAATATTTTGGGGTCGTCTTGTACTTCTTTTAAAATTTCTAATTTTTCGTCTTTTAAGGTCTTCAGAACATCTAAACAGAAAGCATCATTTCTATCTTTCATTTTCTCAACTATTTCGTAGAAAATGTCTGCTGGTTTTGCCGTTTTGTCAAAAACAATATTTGCTTCTATCGCTTTCTTTTTTAAATAAGTCAGCTCAACGGGCAATCCTTTTTCTTTGCGTTTAGATTTTATATATTCTGCTGGCAAATAAGTAACTTTCAAATCAAATGGCACATCATTAATGAAAAAGTCAACACTTTTAATTTGTCCAACAGTTGGCAAAACTTCCGTATGCGATTTGAAAATATGTTCGATTAAAATACTACTCCAATGGTTGTACCAACTATTTAATACGTAACCTTGAACAGCTACGCTTATTTCAGTTTCAAATTTTGAAAGTAAGTTTTCATATGAAGGGTTTTGAACTTTTACATATCTGCTTACTAAATATTTGTCAAGTGAATTTTGATAATCTCCGCCCCAATCAAAATTCTTTAGCTTATATAATTCAGATACGAGTTGCGCTGTGTTGAGAGCTCCAACTTGTTTTGTGTTTTCCGATTTAATAAATTCGTCAAGAATTTGGTTTGAATTAGAAACATTAGAACTTAATATGCCGAATAATTCAACGAATTGCTTAGCAAGTGCAGTTTCTTTTAAAGTAATTTTGTTAATTTTTAAAAATTCAGCAATAAGTTCTTTTCTGCTAATTGATTTTGTTTTCAGCCATAAAAGACCAATATTATCATTACTAAACTCTTCGAGTTCTTCGTTTTTATGTAATTTATCCCAATAATTAAAGTCCTTCATTTACTAATTGTTCTTTATGGTTATTTGAAACGAAATGCTTCTTTTTAGGACTGCAAACAAATAGTATTTCTTGACTACCTGCAACGCTTCCTTTTCCACCTCTTCCGTTTTGATATGTTTTTGCTTCTACAGTTACATTTCTGTACTTTGAAATTAATTTTTCAAATTCTTCAATTCCTGGGTAACTTCTATTGTTATAGCTAATTAACCAATTCGGGATTTCTTCTGAAAGTTCAAATAACTTTTCAAAAGAGGAAATCACATCTCTTTTTTTGTCAAAACCGCTAAATCTTTGCGGTTCATAACGTTTAATACCATTTATAAAATCTTTGTCTTTCCAATACTCAGTGTAAGTTTCTAATAAATGATAAAATCCTTGATAATCTGCGTGGCTATCACAATAAGGTGGGTCGAAATATGCCAATTCAACATTTTCTATTTTAGGTAATAATTCTAAAATATTCTGGTTGAAACTTTGATTATCTTGCTTATTATCAAAAACGGCATCATTGTATTTTGGAAGTAATTCTTCAAAAATTTCTTTGACAGGTCTTATTAAGCTTCGGTTGCGTTTAATTCTTGCAGGGTCGCTTGCGTAAACCAAAGCTTGCGTATGACCAAAATGTCCCATTGTTATTTTTCGGGTCATACTTCTATTAATAACCGTGAAAGCAAGAGCTTGCTTAAATTCGTTTTCTAATAATGAAATATTTGCTCTGAAATTATCTAAAAACTGTGCCTCTTCTTTTTCAAAAAATACATTTGTAAATGTATTTTCAATTAAGTCAAATTCGTTTTTGTTTTTTGCAGGCTGAAAAAGAATATCTAAATCTGTTTTGTCTAATTTGGTGGACTTGTTCTCAATTAAAGCTTTTCCAATTTGATTATTAAAATTTAAAAAATCGTTTGTAATTACTTTGCATCCTTGTTGTTTCAATAAATAACCAACAGATTGCGAACCAGCAAAAGCATCAATTGCAGAGTTTATATTTTTAGGAATGAACTGATTAAGCCAAGGCAGTAAAGTATGCTTTGCACCTAAATATTGAGGTTCAGGAAATTGGTAATTAAAATATTTATATTCTTCAAAAAGCATTATTTTTCTGTCTTAATTTTAAGTTCGCAAGTTACTAAATTTAACTCTCCTAATTTTGCGAAGCGTTGAAAAATTTGTCCAATGTCATCACGAATGTTCTTGATTGTACGGTCGCTCTACAATGAGGCATAACGTTCTGCCGCTTTGAGATGGTGTGTGGTTCGTAACCTTTCAATTTTCGGATTTGCAGAAAATATGATGCGAAACGGTAATTCCACTAAATCACACACTAGCTCAAAACGGCTGTTGGTGGCTGGGCTTTTTATCCTCTCATTGAAATATTTTCGTGAACCCATTTCGCTTCTTCGTCTGCTGCTACATTGTCAAATTTGCTTGAAATTCTACTAAATGTTGCTTGTGCAAAATCGTAAGGTTTACTATCGTCAAAGTATGGTCCTACGACACCTAAACTCCATCCGTCTTTTGCTGCCCAATGAGGTTCGTTTACGCAATATTTAAAAACTTCGTAATGAACAAAATTATTCTCTCCGTCAAAGTCAAAAGTAACTCGTTTAATATGTTCAATTTCATCAGGACAAGCATCGAGTTCTGTTGGAAATTCTAACCAATTTGCCAAACTACTTTCTGCTCCTTTTATAAGGGAATAATATTCTTTTGGGAATAAGTTTGTCTTGTTATGTTCTT
This sequence comes from Flavobacterium sp. ZT3R18, assembly GCF_007097385.1. Taxonomy (GTDB): domain Bacteria; phylum Bacteroidota; class Bacteroidia; order Flavobacteriales; family Flavobacteriaceae; genus Flavobacterium. The sequence goes on along the minus strand of NZ_VJZS01000040.1, from coordinate 2,260 downwards.
CTAAAAGTTGAAAAGCAGTTTGTCGAGTAAGTATGTTTTGTGCATAAGGCAAAATATTTTGTTCTGTCAAATCTTGTCCACTTTCAAGTTTTTCGTAAAGTTCTTTAACTCTTTCAAATCGTTCTTTGTTTAATTTACTGTTTTGACGTTTTACTATTATAAATCTATATATAGCAAAAACAACAATTACTAAAACTATTAGGCCGATTATGATAAATACTATTTTCATTTTTTATTTTTAGTTCTGTTTTGCGATTCTGTTCTGTTAGCCTTGCCACCAACGTTCCGCCGCTTTGAGATGGTGTGTGCTTCGTAACCTTTCAATTTTCGGCTTTGCAGAAAATATGATGCGAAACGGTAATTCCACTAAATCACACACTAGCTCAAAACGGCTGTTGGCAGATAGCCTTTTTATTCAGTTTTGTCGCTAAAATCTAATGTTTTTTGTTTTTGTCTTTCTAAAATTCTGTTTCTTTCTCTTTCAATTAGTAAACCTGGTTCTTTTAAAACACTTTCTTTTAATTCTACAAATTTTGGTTCTAAATCTTTTACCATAGTTATAAATTCTATAACTTCTTTACTTCCTACACCTTCTCGTCCGTGTGCAACTTGATTTCTAATATTTCTAAATTCAAAAAGTTTTCTTTTAGTGTTTTCACTAATATCTACATTATATTCTGTCATTAGTCTTGCAACACTATCAGGGTTGAAATACCTAAATATATACATTCTCAAATCTCTTTCGTCGCCAGCAATTTGATTTTGAATTGTTTCTCTTATTTCATTCATTTTACCTTCCAAATATGCATATGCAGATAATAATGCACCTATTGGATGTATTTTAGTTAATTTATTTAGTTTGTCTAATTCAGTTTGCGTTGTTACAGACCTCAATTTAAAAATCGCAAGATCATCTTCTTGTAGAAAATCTTCTAGAACAATTTCAATATCTAAATTATAATTTTCTAGCAAAAACTCTTTAAAAAAAGAGTAAGTTGCCTCCATATAAAATATAGTTGTAAGTTCATTTGGAAAACCATATCTATGTTGTAAAGCATTCCTTTCATCAATTAATAATTCAAGTTTATTTAAATGGGGGATTGTTATATTTTTTTCTTTAGACAATGTTTCCATTGCTCCAGTTATTGTCACCGTTTCTTTAGGGTTTTTATAAATTGATAATCCCAAATCAAGCATTAAATCTTTGAAAATCAATTCAACTGAATTTGCTAAATGTATTATTACAAATTTTCTATCCCTTTCAGTACCTAAATTAAAATGTTCTATTGAATGAGAAAATAAATCGAAAGAACTCTGGAAAAGCGGTGATGTATATGCCATATTAATCTCTTATTTTTTCTAAAGGTGTAATTTTCACTGTATATTCTCCAATTAATGGATTTTTTTTATGGATGTCAGAGATTTTTAGAAACTCATTTTCTATATGTTCCATTTTTTGCCAATTTGCTTCAAAAACAGTTGGAAACAAACTAGTATCAATATCACTTTCTAAAAAAGTTACTAATCCTAAACTATTATAATTATCGAATGAAACCATAACTTCAATTTTCCGATTTGTTATTTTATTATTAGCAGTCGTTATACTCACAATTGAGTTAAAATTAACGATTGAATTTCGATTCATTAAATTATGTGTTTCAACAAAATCTTTTAATTGATGTCCATTTTCGTATTGTTCTTCCATTTTGGTTTTTTAAGGTTTCTGCCAACGTCTTGCTGCTACAAGTGGTTTGGGACTAAATTAGCGTTATTTTTCGGCTTAACCAAATTCTCACAAATACAAACCAATTTTCCCGTCAAGCGAATTACCCAAATCAATTGTAGCAGCGGTTATGCTGGGTTGTGACACACACGCTGAGCACGAATACATATCGATTTCAATTATCTATTCCAATTGCGAGAGCCATTCCGCCCTCCACTTATCGATTCCAATTGCGAGTGAATTTCCGCCTTCCACTTATCGATTCCAATTGCGAATGATTTTCCACTTCCAATTTTCCACTTCCAAATAAACCTCAAAAAAAATCGACAAAAAAATTCCGTCCTCGGCTGTCCGCAACAATTAAAAATCAATTTCGGTCAGCTCGGTTTCAGCGTTATAAATTCTTTTCGGGCTAAATGCCTGATTAAAATCGGTTGCGTCTCGTTCACGGAGCAATCCGGCATAACGTTTGGCTGCTACAAGTGGTTTGGGACTAAATTAAGCCCAATATTCGGATTTGCCAAAACATCCCAAATA
>NZ_VJZS01000003.1:212280-316785 GCF_007097385.1 Flavobacterium sp. ZT3R18 | reverse complement strand
TGCGCAAATACTGGCAAGGCTGGACAATCGATGGTTGTGGCTGCTGGTAAGGCTGCGATAACCGGTGCGGTAATGTCGTGAACATTGATGGTTTGCGTTGCTGAAGAATGGTTTCCACAATCATCAGTAGCAGTCCAAGTTCTGGTCACACTATAATTACCGGCACAGTTGCCATCGGTTCTTACATCGCCAAAGGTCAGTGATTTCACTTCACAATTGTCGGTTGCGGTTGGTGTTGCAAAAGACGGAATTGCAGGACATTCAACAGTTGTTGGACCTGGTAATTCTGAAATCACCGGAGGGATTCTATCCGAACACAAATTCAATTGAAAAGGTGCTCCAGGAAAATCCTTCAGTTCTGATTGACCGGAAGAACCAGAAGTTCTGGTTCTTACGAATAAGGTGCTAATTGTAAAACAAGGATCATTTTGAACTCCTAAAGCTTTAGTTATATTAACAGCTCCTTCTGCCCATTGATTTGCAGCATACGCCCACAAATTAGGATTGGTGGAAATAGGATCTTGATTGTAAACAGGATAAGGCACTATGGTTTGTCCTGTATTATTGGTACCAAAAACAGTCCCAGCAACAGGGGTAAAAGGATCACTATAAGCAGTTCCAAGCCATTTTCTAACAACAACATTTGCAGTTACCCCTCCTTGGGTAAACTCAATAGTTATTAAAAGATCATTAACTGTACGCCCGCTAGGAGTACCCGCCTCTGAGGTAAAGGTTCCAAAATTAAATCCTTTTGCGTCAGTTCCTGCCACGGTCATGGTTAACGATTTTTGCAAAATTTCAAAATCGATATAACTGCTCCCTTCCGTTACTTGACGGTCTGCAGCGAAAATCAACCATAAATCGTTAGCATCTCCACCCAAAGCAGGATCCCCATAAGTAAAATGAGCAATTGCATTTTGAATTTCATTTTTGTTTGGTGAAGATCCCACGCCCCACGTATAATCAGATACATTATCATTGATCTTATTGCTACTGGTGAAAGTAGTTGGATCATTATTTGTGATATTATCTCTGAAAAAGGTGGTGTTTGGATAAACATAGAATTCAGGTGGTAACGGCCCGTCCGGGTAAGTGTAAGGAGGTGGTACCGGTACAAATATTCCTCCTGGATTAGCTGTAATAGGGGCTGACTGATTCTCAAATAAAAAGTCTCCCCAAGTTGGATCATCTCCGGGAAACTTAACAAATGCATTTCCATCAATAGCAAACCCTCCTTTAGGGGCTATCACTGGCGCCCTTCCAAGAATGTTTTGAGCATTAGTAACATTCGTCGTCATAAGTAGTATCACTAATACAAGTGGTATCGCAAGTCTCAGGCACCAACAACAGGAAAAAGTGAAGCAATACTCTTGTACACTTTTTGTCGTATAAAAAATAATTTTTTTCATAATATTATGATTTTAAAACCATAATATTAATAAGAAAGGATTAGTAGAAAGTGGGTTTTCGAAAAACCAGAAGATGTTGTTTCATATGTTGCTATTTATATTTATTGTATTTATTTTTTTTTATTGGTTATATGTAATTGCTTCGCCTGTTCGCTACCGCTCGAGTCGCATATCATCATTGGTGTTTTCGACCAATTTTCGACCATGCTCATCTCATAGCGTGTAGTTTAACCATAAAATCAGAAATAATAGAAAATTTATAGACTTGGGCATCAAAATCAAGAAATCACAAGACCACCCTCATAAACACATTTATGAAGGACTCCATCTTTAAAAAGACATTCTATTGTGGGGAACAATAACGAATTCTTTCATTAACCCAAACGTTGCTTAAAGTGATCACTTAAAGCATTGAAATTAATAAAATGAGGTAAAAACAAAAGTTTTCAAACTCGGGGAGAAAACTTGCAGAAAAACGAAACACCTCCGTGAAATTAATTTCACGAAGTACTTGTCATCAAAAGGATATTCTATTGTGGGGAACAATAACTAAATTCTTTTATTAAACCAGATAGTTGCTAAAAAAAACAAACTTAAAAACTCTAATTAAAACAATTAGTATTGAAAATTATAAAAAGTAGGACAATACAAAAGTTTTCAGATTTGGAAAGAAAACTTAGAAAAAATAACACACCTCCTTAAAAATTAATTTTATGAAGTACCCCATCTCCAAAAGCAATTTTGTTAAGAAAAACAAAATAATAAATCCTTTTGTTAACTAAACTGTTGTTTTAAAAATAGCTTAAAAACAACTTAAAAATTAATCACTATTAAAAGTAATTTATTAACACAAGAGGGTGTAGAAATTAACAAAAAAAAACGACAATATTCAATTTTCATCGACTAACTACCTACTCTATAAGAATAGTATTATGCAGAAACAACAATTTCAAGATACTACTTTATTTGTTAATTTACTGGTTATCAAGTTATTAAGCATTGTATTACTAACGTTATCTAATAGCATTTTGTTAATTTAAGCACTATAAAATTAAATTTGAAGAGAAAAAAATCAATCCTTTAAGAAATAGAAAGAAAGATATATAACAACTAGTTGATACTAATCATTCTGCTTGTATGAACTTCTATAATTTATAGTTTGAATGAAAATTCATGAAAGAGATAAGCCAATGAATCTCTCTATTCATACAGATGAAGAATCTGCAAAAAAAGAAGAGATCAATTTTGTCTCATTCTCTTGTTCTATTTCTGCTTTGCAAAATAGTTTTTAAACAATACGAAACAAACTTGATAGTCAGTAGTTTAAAAAAAATAGCTATATTATGTAGATTAAAAAAAATAAAAACTACAACTTTTCCAGCAAGAGTCCAGTTGCGGTAAGACCTGGCCCAAATGCCATCGCTACAACTTTAGTTCCAGATTCTATGGCTGGATCATTAACAATTTCATTAAAAATATGTGGAATTGTAGCGGAAGACATGTTTCCATGAACACGTAAGACTTCATAAGACCAACGTGCCTGATCTTTTAACAGTCCTATTTCGCCTACTACATAATCAATAATTTTTGGCCCACCTGGATGAATGGCAAAATGCATCTTAGATTTCTGTTCTTCAAGATCAACACCTCCATTTTTACAAAGAGTTGTCAAAAAAGATTTGATGTTTTTACGAATAAAAACAGGAACCCGTTTAGAAAGAGTCATTAAAAAATTATACTCTCCTAAATCCCAGGACATATCTTCTAATGAATCCGGAATGATAACCTCATGAAAAGCTAAAATTCGTAATCCTTTTTTTTCTTGAATCGTATCATCAATCATAAATGCTTTTTCTTCATATAAAGAGTAGCCTATAAAGCCGTCTGCAAAAAGAGAACAAATCATGGTATTTGAAGGAGAGAACTCGGTCAAATTTAAGTGTGCAGTCAATAATTCCGTATGAACAACATCTGCTCTTCCGTTAATTAGACTGGCACATATTAAGCTACTAGCTGTCCGAATAGCAGGAAAAGCACCATAACATCCCATATGATATGAATGGGTTACTTGAACAGTATCCCAATTTCTTTCTATAACCGCTTTCTGGGCCACACTGGGAGAAGAATAGCCGGAACAAGTAACATGTACCAGGTTTTCGGGTCTAGTGACTGTATTGGAATAAAATTCATCAAAAACGTACCCCATTTTTCTTTTAAACCATTCCATTCGAACCTCAATTTTTGGTCCAAAAGAATTCCCTAACTTCACTTCAAAACCAAGAGGAAAATGATATTCTGAAGGAGATGTAACATCCATTATATTTTCAATAAAATCCTCAACTTCTTCAAAAATTATGCATTGTCTGCTATTAATGCTTTCAGAAGAAACAGAATACTTATCCACCTGATCCGATATAATCTTAAAATTAATTGATTCATCATCAATACTTTCAACATCTGCACTATTTAATTTTGGAAGATTCTGGAAATGATAATATAAAAACTTAGTGTACTGATTAAGCTTTGCTTGCTCAAATAATTTGCCAACTAGAATGGGATGAAAATTAGAAATAATAATACTTTTCATAACCTTTTAAATTAATTCCTTCAACAAAATTAAATTAAAAGATCTTAAAAAAAACAAGTCAAATAAAGAGAAAAAACAAACACGACATACATGTCTGATTTACAGCTATTTACGTATGTTGTTTTTTTGTTAAAATGCTAACAACCAGAACATTATGAGAAATAAACTACTTAAGTTTATTAACTGATATTCAGCGAATAACAAGACTTACCTGCCTTATTTTACTCCTCTACTATTTATTATTTTTTTTTAAATCAAAAAACAATATGTTGTTATTCCTGAAAAAGGTTTAGTTGCAATCCCTCTAGTTTTATTGTAGATTTGATAAAATAAAGCGACAATATGAAATTTTTAGCGACACTACTTTTTTTCTTTATGGTATCCTGTGTTTTTTCGCAAGAACAAGTCTCGTTTTATTTTGACAGTAATGCCTTTATCCTAAAAAAAGACGAATTGCTAAAGTTAAACCAATGGTTAGTGCAGCATAAAGAGACTAAAATTATAGGAGTTTATGGTTTTTGTGATGAAGAAGGATCTGTTGGTTATAATGATACTTTGGCTAGAAAACGCATAGATTATGTATTTAATGTCATAAAAGGGAAAGTGAAAATTAGGGAAGATTTTAAAACCAGAAGTTTTGGAGAGCTGCATACTTTGTCTAAAATAAAAGCCGAGAACAGAAAGGTAACGTTGTATTATATTCAGCCAAAAGATTTTGTCCATGAGGCAGAAATTATAAAGGAGAAGAAAGAAATTGAGGTTATAAAAAAAAAAGAAATTGTAAAATTCCCTGATAAATTAGCTTTTGAGAATCCAGATGGCTCCATTTCTGAGTTTAAAATGGATACCATTTTTATGAGAAAAGTAAGCGTGGCCAATGTAGGGGAGAAGCTAAAACTCCAAAACATGAATTTTTATGTTGATTCGTTTGGTATAATGCCGCAGTCCAGAGCAAAAATGTATGAATTGCTAACTGTGATGCAAAGTTATCCTGATTTAAAAATTCAAATTCAAGGGCATCTGTGCTGTGTGGGCATTGATATTAGAGATTTGTCTACCCAAAGAGCCAAAGCCATATATAAGTTTCTTGAATTTAATGGAATCGATAAAAGTAGAATGACTTTTAAAGGATATGGCAGTACAAAGCCACTATATCCATTACCTGAAAAATCTGAAGAAGAAAGAGAAGCAAACCGTCGGGTTGAAATTGAAATTATTTCGAATTAGAAAGGTTTAGAAAGTTTAGGGTTTAGAAAGTTTAGAGAGTTTAGAATTTAGAATTTTTTAGAATTTTGCATTTACCATTGAAATTGCCATTGCTATTGATATTGAAATTGCTATTGAATTTGCCATTGATATTGCCGTTGAAATTGATACCGTATATAATTGTATAATTGTTACATTAAAATTATCTTTGCCTAACATACACACAACTAAAAAAATGAGTTCAGATACTTCAAAAAGATATGCACAACGCGGTGTATCGGCATCCAAAGAAGATGTGCATAACGCCATTAAAAACATAGACAAAGGATTGTTTCCACAGGCATTTTGTAAAATTGTCCCAGATTATTTAACACAAGACGAAGACTATTGCCTCATTATGCACGCAGATGGTGCAGGTACAAAATCATCGTTGGCCTATATGTATTGGAAAGAAACTGGAGATATTTCGGTTTGGAAAGGAATTGCTCAGGATGCATTAATTATGAATATTGACGACTTATTGTGTGTAGGAGCTACAGATAATATCTTGCTTTCTTCTACAATTGGTAGAAACAAAAATTTGATTCCAGGCGAAGTTTTGTCTGCCATTATCAACGGAACCGAAGAACTCATAAAAGAACTAGATACATTTGGAGTAACCATACATTCTACAGGTGGCGAAACTGCCGACGTCGGCGATGTGGTAAGAACCATAATCGTAGATTCTACGGTAACAGCCAGAATGAAACGTTCTAAAGTAATTGATAATGCCAATATAAAAGCGGGCGATGTCATTGTGGGAATGGCCTCTTTTGGTCAGGCTACTTACGAGAAAAGTTACAATGGAGGAATGGGAAGCAACGGTTTGACCTCTGCTCGTCACGATGTTTTCGAAAAGTATTTGGCAACCAAATATCCAGAAAGTTTTGATTCCGCAGTGCCTCAAGAATTAATCTATTCTGGACAGGTAAAACTAACAGATCCCGTGGCCAATTCGCCTATAGATGCTGGGCAACTGGTGCTTTCGCCAACAAGAACCTATGCGCCAATTATCAAGAAAATTTTAGATAAATATACCTCTAGTGATATTCACGGAATGGTACATTGCAGTGGTGGAGCACAAACCAAAATTTTACATTTTGTGCAAAATCTGCATATTATAAAGGATAATTTATTTCCAGTACCACCATTATTTCAATTGATACAAGAGCAATCAAAAACCGATTGGAAAGAAATGTATCAAGTCTTCAATTGCGGACACCGTATGGAAGTGTATGTGTCCGAAGAGGTAGCTCAGGATATTATCGCCATTTCAAAGTCATTCAATGTCGATGCGCAAATTGTGGGTAGAGTAGAGGCTTCTGATATTAAAAAGTTAACAATTACTAGCGAATACGGTACTTTCGAGTATTAATTTTTTTATACCTGACGGGTTTTAAAAACCCGTCAGGTTTAAAAAAATACGGCTTCTCGTTAGGGTAAAATATAAACCATTATGTACGAATTAGTTTTTTGGAAATACCTAGACGAAATTTATTTAAACCACCACGAGGTTTACGAAGCCATAGACGAACAGCAAGAAGTCGAAGGTCTCGAAACGCTTCCTGTTGACGTAATCATGAATAGATTCAACACCGTGTTTTCAAAATGGGAAAAAGTAGATGAAAACAGTTGGAAAAACACCAATGGCAAAGGAGCTTTTCATATAAGAACCACTCCCCAAAGCATCAAAATTGACTGTTACGGCACCGAAGGAAAAACCATGAATTTATTGGTAGACACCATGGCCGAATTCAAATGCCCGCTGTATGACCCACAGGTTCCAGAGCGTTATGATGAAATGTGTGAGTAGTAGCATCAATTAAATTATTAATTCTATTTTTTACCATTAAGACATTAAGTTTATTGAGATATGGATCTTAATAAACTTAATGTCTTAATGGTTTTTATTTGTAAAACTTCGTTTCTTTGTAAAAAAAGACAGAAAATGAGTTTAGATTTCTCTAAAAATACAATCCTAGAAGACGAAATGGTTTTACTTCGTCCTTTGCAAGCAACCGATGTCGATAATCTATTGGATATTTCCCTCAATGAACCCGAAACTTGGGAATACTCCTTAGTTCGTGCCAACGGAAAGGAAAATCTAGAAAACTATATTCAGTTAGCTCTAAAAGGCAAAGAAAAGAAAACTGAATTTCCCTTTGTGGTTTTCGATAAGAAAACAGGAAAATACGCGGGAAGCACTCGTTTTTATGATATAAATGTTGCGTTTAAAACTTTGCAATTGGGCTACACTTGGTATGGAAAGGAGTTTAGAGGAACAGGACTCAATAAACATTGCAAGTATCTTTTATTGCAACATGCCTTCGAAACCCTTGGAATGGAGCGAGTAGAATTCCGTGCAGACAATAACAACCTCCGTAGCATAGCGGCCATGAAAAGTATTGGCTGTAAAGTTGAAGGTGTTTTGAGAAGTCACATGCCTACTTTAGGAAGTGAGGTACGTAGAGACAGTATTATTTTGAGTATCCTCAAAAACGAATGGTTTGATGAGGTAAAAGCAAAATTGAAAGCAAAATTATAATTCTTAAGCCAATCTCTATTAAATAATGTGAACAAAAAAAATAACTATATAAGTAATCAAGTTCATTTAAGTCTTGCGACCTTAACTTAAATGAACTTATATGGTTTAAATTTCATTCTAATATGTTTTGAAATTTTATTTTTTGTTTATTTTAATCTAGCGAATACAATTGTACCGTGTTTTCCTTGCTCATCTTGATAGGTTCCTCTAAGAGTATCCCCTTTTTTGTTTAAGGTTAGAAAGTGCTTTCCTTTGGTAGCCCAACCCGGAATAGCTTTGGTAACGATAACATCGTAGGAAATAGTGGTGTCTTTTATTTTTCCGATACCGTATTCAACCATTCCAATGCCTTTAAATTCAAGATAATGATTCATGATGATTTTATTTCCATCTTGAGCAATAATTACATAGCAATTTTTGAAATTACTGGAGTTTACATCAGTCCACAGTCCGCTTATATTGGTAACTGGACTATCTGTTTTAGAAGTGCATGAAGAAAGTGCTACAAAAAGCGTCAGAATAAAAAATGGTTTTTTAAGCATGGTTTTTGGTTTTGTATTAGAGACGCATAAAAATACAAAATGAATTGATTTTCGAACTATATGGATTAGAAATTGTTTTGTAACATGAATTTAAATAGAGCTGTATTTTTTGTTGGGGAAACTGATGTTAAACGTTGTTCCTTTTTCTTCCTCACTTTCTACCCAAATTTCTCCTCCATGTTTTTCTACAAATTCTTTGCAAAGAATCAATCCTAAACCAGTACTAGGTTCGTCATTGGTACCGTTTCTATTGGTTTCAACATCGAGTCTGAATAGGTTTTCGACCATTTTGGCACTCATTCCAATTCCTGTATCGGTTATAGAAATAGTGGTTTTTTTGTCGTCTTCCTTGGCCTTTATGCTTATGGTTCCTCTTTCGGGAGTGAATTTTACAGCGTTTGATACTAGGTTTCTTATCACAGAATGAATACTGTTGTTATCTGCAAAAACGGTAGTTTTTTCGGAAATTTCAATATTGATACTGATGTTTTTGTTGTTGGCTGCCTCTTGTATAGTGGTCATGCATTCGGCCACTATTGATACTACTAGTTTTTCCTGTGGTGCAAAGGGAATTAAACCTTGCTCCATTCTAGACCATTCCAGTAAGTTCTCTAATAGCTGAAATAAATTGGTAGCAGAACTTTTCATACTTACTGCAGCAAACTGAATTTCTTCTTTGGTCATATTGTCAAGATCCTCGGCTAATAATTCGGACAGACCAAGAAAACCGTTAAATGGGTCTCTTAAGTCGTGAGCAATAATAGAGAAGAACTTGTCTTTTTGACTGTTTATGGTAGAAATTATTTTGTTTTTATCATTCAGTAATTGGTTTGTTTTTCTTTTAGAAAGATAGAGCCATAAAAACAGTGCTAAAAGAATAAGTATTCCTATACTTATGGTAATTAATAAATATACTTTACGGGAAGCATTTTTTATTTTAAGGTCTTGAATCTCAATTTTTTTATCCCTTAATTCAATTTCTCTTTTTGACTCCAGTAGTGCTATTTGTATTTTATTTTTATTCGAAAAAATGGAGTCATTAAGATAGGTGTTTTTTTCAAAGAAGTATAGTGCATCCTCGTGTTTGCCTTGAGCTTTTTTTATTTTGGAGAGATACAAATAAGCATCTCTGATGTCTATTAAGGATTTGTGTTTTGTAAAGAGGAGCATCGCCTCATTTATATAATCTATTGATTTTTGTAATAACTTTTCTTTTTTTAATTTATTTTGTTCTTCTAAAGCCAGAAAATAATACGATTTTCCTAATTCTATTTTGTTAAAGCCATTAAATAAACTGGGATCATTTTTATTGATTAAAATCGATTTGGTGGTTGCTTTTATGGATTTTTCATATTGTTTTAAGTAGTTGTTTGTTATGCCAATATTAGTGTAGTTTAATCCAGATTCAAAACTGTTTTTCCTTATTCCGTTGGTAATCAAGGCTTTGTTGAAATAGAATAACGCTTTTGGATATTTTTTCATTTTTAAATAAACATCTCCAATGTTGTTTAGGTAAGTAGCAATAGATTCTTGGTCTTTTATTTCTTTACTTGTTTTTAATGCTTTGTTATAGCAGCTAAGAGCCAGTTTGTAATTTTTGAATTCTACATAGATGGTTCCAAGAGCGTTACTAGAACTAGCAATTCCATACTTGTTATTTCTATCTTCATGAATTTTTAGTGCTTTAAAAACATAATTCAAAGCCTTCGGGAAATCAGATTTTAACAAATAATATATTCCGATATTGTTGTAAGCATATGCTGTTCCTTTTTTATAACGCAGTTTTTGCGAAAGCAATAATGCTGATTTTGCATGTTTAAAACTTAAATTAGAATCTAGATAAAAGTTTAAGGCTGATAAATGATCTAGTATTTTTACCTTTAGGGTGTCTTCTTTAGCATGACTTAATTCTATTTCTAAGGAATCAATTTCTTTTTGTTTGCTTTTTTGAGAAAAAGAAAAATTGATGGAGAGAATTAAGAAAAATAAAATATATTTTTTCATTATTTTAAAAAATAAAGGCAATTATTGGGTTGGTTTTTTGGAAAGTTAGCTTGAAATATAGATTGTTTCTTTTGTTAATTTCTAACCTTATTCTTAGAGAACTTTTTGTGAGAGATCTATCAAAATGCATACTTGATTTATCATGGTAGGACTACTATATAACCAGTTGTTGATGGATTATAAGTTTTGATTTGGTAGAAAAGGGTATTGCTTAATATGAATAAGAATACAATTGTTGTTCTAGCTATAGATACCATAAATCTGAAATTATAAAAAATTGAACTGTTATAAGTTTATGAAGGACAAATGTAATTTTTTTTTGCTATAATAATGCGACAAAAGACGTATGAGAATCGATATAGCGCATTATAATAAAACATTATTAAGAAAAAGATGTGTTTATTTTTTATTGTATAATGATTGAATTATCTGCAAAAAAATAAATTATTTTGTGGGATTTAAATAGCTAAATCGTTGATTTTTAAAAGATAGTTGTAATAGTGTTAGTGCTAAAAGAATCAAAATGATTGCGCAATATTCATAATTTGAGTATTGAATAGACAAGATAAGCGCAGGAGTTGTTTTATGATAGATTTATATATTTTAACAAAAAATTCTATCGTTAATTAACCTCTTTTGGCGCAATCTGTGTAAATTAGTTTAGATAAAATCATAAAATTTGTCTTTAAAGAAATAAATCTACCCTCAAGCGATAACGAATAGACGAAGTAAGCTACACTCGTTTTTAAAACTCATGCATTTGCCTTGGCTGAATAGATGCAAAAGCTAGAAAACTATTCAAAGTAGTTTATTTCCTTTTTTGGTTTTTGCAATCAAAAAAAAGGGTTTCCTATAAAAAAGAATACCTTTGTAAAGCAGTAAAATAAATATTAAATATAAAAATAGATTGTTGATGAAAATAAATCCTAAAATCGGAATTGATAAACTCATTTTCGGAATGAAACAAAATGATGTTATAGCCATTTATGGTAAACCCAATAGAAATTACAAAGACGAAGACGATAATGTGATTTTTGCTTATAATGCGCTTAAAATACGTTTGACTTTTTATAAAGAGGAAGAGTTGAAATTAGGATACTTAGTAGCTTCAAGCCCAGATTTAGAACTGTTTGGTAATAAAGTAATCAACAGAAAAATAACGGATGTCAAAAAAGATTTGGCTCAAAAAGGAATAACGAAATTTACACAAGAAGAATTTGATACTTTCGAAAACTACTTTAATGAAGAGCATTGGATTATTCTTCAAACCGAATTTGAAGAGGTCGTAAAATTCGAAATTGGAGCGATAATCAATGACAAAGACGAATTTGATTGGAAGTTTAAGAAGTAGTTTTCAGTATTCAGTCTCAGTTTTCAGTCTAAACACTGAGACTGAAAACTGAAAACTGAGACTGAAAACTATTTTTTCTCAAACATCTCCAATTCGAAAATTAAATTGGTATTTGGCGGAATAACACCACCAGCTCCTCTTTCACCATAAGCCAAATTTGAAGGGATAAAAATGATAGCCTTTTCACCAAAAGACATATTACTTAGACCTTCGATAAAACCTTGTATCATACCCTCTTTTTTGCCAGCTTCAAAAGGGAATGGTTTGTAGCCGTTTTGAGCGGCTCTATTGGCATCAAATTTCCCATAGGCTTTGCTTACGTCTTCATAACTACTATCGAATAGTGTTCCGTCTTCAAAATAACCTGCATAATGAAAATAGAAAGTAGATCCGTCAACTGGTTTTACTCCAGTTCCTTTAGTAATCACACTGTATGCTAATCCTGATGGAGTTGTAGTTGCTTTTGCTTTTTCGGTTACAATATAGGCTGCTTTTGCTTTAATAGCTGGACCATAAGTTTCTAGGTACACTCTTTTTGCTTCGGCATCTATAGCTGCTTTTTTCTTTTGATTTTCAGCATCAATAGCCGCTTGTTTTTTTTGATCTTCGGCTTTGTTGTTAAAATAATCGGAGAACACTTTTACAGCATCAAATTTTTTGGCAGCTTCTCCTTTTCTAGAAATAGTGATTTTTGTAATAACATCATCTTGTGCAATGGTATTAACTACCGCCATTCCTTGCGTCACTTGACCGTATATGGTATGCTTTCCGTTTAACCAAGGCGTGTCTTTATGAGTAATAAAAAATTGACTTCCGTTAGTCGCTGGACCAGAATTTGCCATTGCTAATATACCTGCTTTGTCAAATTTAGAATCGGTAAACTCATCTTTGAAAGTGTAACCAGGTCCTCCAGAACCATTACCGTCTGGATCTCCACCCTGAATCATGAAATCTTTGATGACTCTATGGAATTTTAATCCGTCAAAAAATGGTTTCCCTTTTAGTTTCTCAATAGCCATAAATGGGTTTTTGCCTTCTGCTAGAGCTATAAAATTAGCTACTGTTACAGGTGTTTTTTTGTAAAATAACTCAACAATAATAGTGCCTTTGTTGGTAGCAATAGTTGCAAAAATACCTTCGGTAACAACTGGAGCTTTTACGGTTGTCGTTGTTTTTTTTGTTGTTGTAACAGGCTTTTTTGTGTTTTGCGCGTGTAAATTAAATAACCCTAAAAAGAGTAATAATGCGATTTTAGATTTCATTTGATATAATTTAAGTTTCAATTAGTTTTAAATTAATTAGGCATTTTTTCCATTAACTCAATTTCGAAAATGATATTGGTATTTGGCGGAATCACATCGCCAGCTCCGGCTTCTCCATAAGCAAGATGTGACGGGATAAAAAGAATTGCTTTGTCTCCAATTGCCATTTTTTCTATTCCTTCTATAAAACCAGGGATCAAACCGTCTTTTTTTCCAGCTTGAAAAGGTATTGGAATGTATTGATTGGCGGCAGCTCTTGCAGGATCAAATTTCCCAAAGGTTTTGGACGCTTCCTCAATACTAGTGTCAAACAAAGTGCCGTTTTCTAAAAATCCTGCATAATGAATATAAACGGTAGCGCCCATCGCTGGTTTTTTGCCACCCGATTTTTTAGTAATCACGTATTGAAGCCCAGTTGCTGTTTTTGTAGATTTGCTTTTTAATTCCGAAAAAGAAGCTACTTTTTGATCGCAAACGGCTTTGTATTTGGCCTCATATTCTGCTTTTGCTTTAGCCTCTGCTGCCACTGTTTGTTTTTGGCTTTCGGACTCTATTTTAAAATAATCATAAAAAGTTTTTTTAGCATCAAATTTCTTAGCTTCTTCACCATTTCTTATGATGGTTACGCTTTTTATATAATCATCTTGCTCTACTTTATTAACAACTTCTAAATTGTTATCGACTACATGACCAAAAATTGTGTGTTTTCCATCTAACCAAGGTGTCTCTAAATGAGTGATGAAAAACTGACTGCTATTGGTTCCTGGTCCATTATTGGCCATAGCCAAAATTCCGCCTTTGTCAAATTTCAAGTCGGTAATTTCGTCTTTGAATTTATAACCGGTATCTCCAGAACCTGTTCCCAGTGGATCTCCACCCTGAATCATAAAATCTTTGATTACTCTGTGAAATTTCAATCCGTTATAAAATGGTTTGCCTTTAAGAGTGTCATTGGTAATAAATTCATTTTCCCCTTCCGCCAATGTGATAAAGTTAGCTACAGTGACCGGGGCTTTTCTATAATCCAATTCAAGTAATATATTTCCTCTGTTGGTTTCAATTTCGGCATAGAGCCCATCGGGTAAATTATCGTGTTCTTTATTACAAGAAAATAGGGTGGTAATTAATAGTAATACCAATACAATGTTTTTTTTCATTCGGCAATGCTTTTAGTTTGTTAAGGAGTCTTTTGTTATTGATTTTGCTTTTATAGGTGTATTTACTTTTGCAACTGTGTTGGGTTGTATTTGCTCGTTATACTTAGATTCAGGCATGAAATCACGAAGTGTTACGGTGCAAAATAAAGGTTGGTTGGTACCAATTTTGTTGTTGTCTCCATGAAAACCGTATCCCATGTGTGAGGTAAAAAGGAAGTTTACTTTCTCGGTTTTACGCATCAGTTTTATTCCGTCGCGCAATCCCATCATGATCTCTTGCTTGTCAACTTTATAGACTTGGGGTTGTAATTCTTCTTGAGAGTAAATAACGTTGCCTTTTAAATCTTTTATTTCATAATCAAACAATGCAATATCTCCTTTTTTTGGAGTAAGACTGTCGGTAAGATTTCTAGATTCATAATAATACCAGTATCCTTTTTTTGAAGCAATATATTTTTTGGCAGGATTACTTTTTATGACAGCATCAATTTGATCTTCTTCTCCAGCAATTAATTTTTTATTTCTGGCTATAGACTGTTTCATAAAGCTTCCGGAAGATTGTGATACAGGTCTTCTCGCTTCCTGATGCTGTTTGCAACTCGTAAATAAAACGGTCGCAAAGAATGCAATCAGTATGATTTTTGAATAATTCATATATGTTAAAGTTATTTGTTATTGGTCATATATGTTGTCGCCTTTTACTTGTCGGTTTTTGCTTTTGCAAACTTGTTGTTAATGGCGATTTCATGGACTATTATATTTTTAAATTTTGTACTAAACTTTCAAATTTAAGTAATGTCTCTTCCATAGAAGTTTCTGATTTTCCTCCTGCCGCATTGCTATGTCCACCTCCTTGAAAGTGGTCTCTGGCAAACTGATTGACATCAAAATTACCTTGGGAACGGAAAGAAATTTTAATAATTCCTTCTTCTTTGTTTTCGATGAAAATGGCCGCAAAAACAATTCCTTTTATACTCAAACCATAATTGACAATGCCTTCGGTGTCGCCTTTTATATAGTCAAAAGAGTTTAATTCTTCTTGGGTCAATGAAGTGTAGGATGTTTTATGATCCATCATCACTTTCATGTTTTGCAAAGCTCTACCCAGTAATTGCAAACGACTGTACGAGCTATTATCAAAAAGCAACGTAGGAATTACAGTGTTCTCGACTCCAAGATCGATTAATTCTGCAATGATTCTATGTGTTGTGCCAGTTGTTTTTGGAAATCGGAATGAACCAGAATCGGTCAATATTCCGGTATAAATGCAAGTAGCTATAGTTTTGTCTAAGTCTTGTTTTTTATCTAAAAAAGAAATAAAGTTATAAACCATTTCGCAAGTAGAACCAAATGCGACATCCGAATAAGTGTAAGTAGCATAATCATCTGGTCTTTGATGATGATCAATCATGATAAACGGAGCGGTTAGTTTTTCTAAAACCTGTTCCATTTCTCCTACTCTGTGAAGTGCATTAAAATCTAAAGTAAAAATCAGTTCAGCTTCTTCAAGAAGCTTAGTGCAGTTTTCCTTGTCTTTTTCGTATATTTTGACGGTTTCAGAACCCGGCATCCAAGCTAGAAAATCGGGGAACTCATTGGGAGAAACCACCACTGGGTGTTGATTGTTTTTTAGTAAAAAATGATATAATGCTAAGGTAGAACCCATGGCGTCTCCGTCTGGACCTCTATGCGGAATTATGGCAATTTTTTTTGGAGTTGCTAATAACAACTGTATCGCTTGTATGTCTAGTGTATTCATATGCTGCGAAATTACTGTTTTTTAACTAAAAGTTGAAAACATTTAAGAAATTATAAAGAAATATAGATTAAGGGTACAATGTCGTTTCCTTAAGGTTTGTTTTTGTCATTTCTACGAAGGAGAAATCACATATCGATTACGTGATGTGATTTCTCCTTCGTCGAAATGACAAACTGGAGTGATCAAATTCTTAAGGAAACGACATTGATTAAAGATATTTCAATCCTTTTTTTCTAATGCTTTGGTATAAAATAGATTTAGGCCCTTTCACAATTTGTGATTTGTAAATCCCGATAGAGCCCGAAAAAAAATAAGCAATGGTGCAGGCAATACCAATGTAAAGACCACTATCCATACCAAAAAGTTCCATGCCCATTACGGTACAGGCAATAGGAGTGTGGGTTGCCCCCGAAAAAACAGCCACAAATCCCATTCCCGCCAATAAAGCAATTGGTAAAGGAATAACAACTGCCATAGCACTTCCTAATGTAGCACCCACGAAAAAAAGGGGAGTCACTTCGCCTCCTTTAAAGCCTGCTCCAAGGGTAAAACCGGTAAAAAGTATTTTTAAAAGGAAATCATAAGGAGCGTTAGGAGTAGAAAAGGCATCAACAATCATGGGGATTCCCAGTCCTATATATTTTGTGGTGCCTATAAAGTAAATTGCGACAGCGAGTATGATTCCGCCAATAAAAGGTCTTAATGGTGGATGTTTTATGTTTTTTGAAAATAATTTCCCCCAGAAATGAGTGCTTCTGGAAAAAAGTAAAGCTGCAAATCCAAATAAGATGCTGGCAATTAGTATCCAAAAGAGATTGGTAAAGGTCATTTCGGGTACCAAAGGGATGCTATAATGAGTGTGTTTTATTTCCCAAAATTCAACGGTAAAGTAAGCGATGTAGGCTACAAGAAAAGAAAGGATACTGCTTTTAAAACTGATTTTGCTAAAAAGAACAACTTCTAATGCGAATAGCGCTCCCGCTAATGGTGTACCAAAAACCGAAGCAAAACCTGCACTGATTCCTAAAATAATCAAGGTTCTTCTTTCGGATTTGTCCAGTTTGAAAAGATCGGTACATAAATCGGCAATGGCACCACCCATTTGTACCGCCGTACCTTCTCTACCGGCAGATCCTCCAAAAAGATGCGTAATCAATGTGCCCAAAAGAACCAGCGGAGCCATCATAAACGGAACTCTTTTTTCGGGTTTGTTGTATTCTTCCAATAGTAGATTGTTCCCTTTTGCAATTTTGGAATCATAGAAAAAATAGCCATATCCAATCAGTAAACCTCCAAGGGGTAAGAACCAAATAATCCAATTGTGCTGATTCCTAAATTGCGTAACAAATTCTAAGGAAACCAGAAAAAAGGCTGATGCAGACCCAGAAAAAAAGCCTATCAAACCACAAATGAGAAACCATTTGAGTGCGATAAGCATCGTTTTTTTTATTTTATTAAAATTCATCAGATCTCAACACTATGATTTAACAAGAATTTTTTTTTGCTAAAGTATTACAATCTGTTTTAATTTTAGAATTATTCCAGGGAATTCGATTTTTTAAAAAAAAATATGACACAGATTTCACAAATTTTCACAGATTAATTTGTGCGAATTTGTGAAATCTGTGTCAACTTTTATCCTTGTATTTACTGAAATAAATAATCTGCTTTTGTTTTGGCTTTAAAAGCGATTTCCTCTGAGTTATTCTGAAGCAATAGCGGTAAATTCTATTTCAACCAGATATTCAGGGGCAACCAATTGATTAATTCCGTAAAATCCTGTAGTTGGTTTGATGTCTTTAAAAAAAGAGGCATGTGCTGTAGCAACGGCTTCAAAGGTAGAAACATCTGTAGTGAAAATTCTCGTACGAATCACGTCTTTCATGCCTACGTTAAGATCTTCTAGCACTTTTTCTACTCTTTCTAGAATGTTTAATGTTTGTGCATGCGCATCATCGGCTCTTACTTTATTGCCGTCAACGATAGCAACAGTTCCAGATACTTCAATGATGTTTCCTATGCGAACCGCACGACAATATCCCATTTTGTCTTCCCAAGGTGATCCGGTTAAGATGTTTTCTCTTTTCATTATTTAGTTTTTTTGTTTGTTAATTGATAATTAATAGATTACTCTATTAGTTGAGTGAAATATTAAAGTTCGCAATTTATAAAATTAGAATTAAAAAAAAAGACCTCTTTTTATGGGAGAGGTCTTCTAGAGCGAGTATTCCGTTTTTTATAACAAAATGAGATGGATTTTTTAATTAAATTCCATCTTAATTCATTTCTCTGAGCTCGCCAAAGTATTTTTTTAGCTCATCGGTATGGGATTTGTAGGCGCTGAGTTCTAATGCTATAAAATCTTGGTCAAAAGTGGGGTTTGCTTTTAATCTTTTGATTGATGCATTTTCTTTTTCGGCTATTATTTTATCGACTTTTTTGATTTTGTTGAGAGCCGATATTTTCCCATAATCATAATCTACTTCAATAGCTGATTCTTTGGCTAGGAAATTATTTACATCAGATCCTATTCCGGTATATTGAATCGTTTCGCGGAAATTATTGGCATCCATTGTGACTTGTAAATTATATCCTTTTTTTAGGTAAATTTTAAAATACTCTGTCCCGTCAAACAATAAGTACATTCCGTTTTGTACGGACAAAGTGGCCTTAAAAAAGCCTTCACTATTGATGTCAATTATTTGTATCGTATTGTAATCGGTATCTTTAATGTAGAGATGATCCCAATTTCTGTTTTCTATTTTGGCTTGAAAAAGCACATCGTTTTTGGTTTGACCACTTGCATTAAAGAAAAACAGTAATGCGTAAATACTAAATAAAACAGTCTTCATTTTTAATTCAATTTATTTTTTTTCAAATCTATATTTTATATTAGGATGTACGAAATTAAGGACGTCAAAAAAAAGATATTAAATTGTTAAGGATTTGTATTTGTTTTAAAAAAACATAATGAAAATCTAAAGGTTGAGGATTTTACGCTTGGATTTTACTTAATATGTCTCTCGCAAAGGCGCAGGGACGCAAAGAAAAAGGTTTTAGACTTTGCGACTTTGCGGCTTTGCGAGAAAATGGGATTTATCTGAATTCATAAAAAAAAAACAAGTGTAAGTTATTTATAAAAATTTAGAATAAGTTAACAAGTGATCAAAAATAAATTATGTTAGTTTTGTGATTTTATAATATGTGTTTTTTTATTTTTGAAAATAGTATAAAAAGAGAAACAATTTTCGGACACTTATGAAACATTTTTATTTTTTTATTTTTCTAATGGGTTTCATGACTAGTAGTTATGCTCAATTTGAGTCTAATAAAAAGTTCAAGGCCATTCCGCCATCTAATACAAGTCCAAAGCCAGAAAAGAAGACAATACCTCCGCCTACAACCGATTTTCCGGTAATTATACCTCCTAATGTTTATAAAAGTCCGGATATTATAAAATCACCGCCCAATCCGGTATCGTCTTATCAAATTGGAAAGCCAAGTGAAATTTCTATGATTCCAAAAAATAATGGATTTATCAACCCCGGGGATGAGATAAGGGATAAGTTGAATAAGGATATGGATAGAACTTTAATTAGAGAAGGACTAAAAGAAGATTCTAGGTACTTAGTTAAAATAGATGTTAATTTTGGAAATATTAAGACAAAATCTGAATATTTTTTGATAAGATGTCGCGATTTTGGCGCTATTGATGGAGATTTGATCAAAGCTACTCTCAATTCAGATATAATAAGGGGTGGATTAGAATTGCAAAATGATTATCAAGAGTTTCGTATTTATTTCAAAGAAGGAATAAATATATTTGAACTAGAAGCTTTGAATAAAGGTTTATTAGGTGGTAACACTGGGGAATTTCAGTTTTATGATGCGGAAGGAAAATTTATTAGATCCGATTATTGGGAAAATTGGGATGCAGGAGTAAAAGGGAAATTTGTTATTATAAAAGAATAATTGAAACCTATTTCCCCTTAAGTGCTTAGATTAAAAAGGATCAGCAGTAACTCTAAATTTCATGTCTGCTTTTACTGCTATGTCTTGGGTAACGGTTTCTCTAGTTGTTACTTTGGTTCGTATTTTATAACTTGAAGCCTTGATGTACTTGTCTAATTTTTGATCGGTACACGTTAGGTTGAGCGTATTTGTGGTTGCATTAATATTATCTTGATAGGCTAATTCAATTTCATCATCGACAGTGGTAGAAATGAACAAATGAACTGATTTCAGAAAGCTAAATGTTTTATCAGTAGGGCTTGTAATGCTCAGTTTTAGTTCTTGTAGTTTTACGTCTTTAACTAAATCGACGTTAGTGTTGTTATTCTTAAATTCGGATGTAGAATTGCTGGTAACATCTGGAGTTGCGACTTCAAAAGGGGAATTAATCGGCAAACCGCTATTTATTTTGAATGTAGTTTGATTGGAAATGGTGAAAGTTAATAATTTATCGACTTCACTGCAAGAAACTATAAATAAGGATAAAATTGCTAAAACGGTAATTGCTTTTGTTTTCATAACTGTAGGTTTTTTTTAAAAAATTAGGGATATTGGTAAAAAAAAGATTTTATTGGGGAATTTATTTTTTTGCAAAAGTAGCATAAAATAAATTTACTCCAATTTTATTTATTCTGATTTTGAAGGGATAACCCAATAAGAATGTGGAATCAATGGTTTTTGTTAAATCATTAAAAGTCAAAATAGCTGATTTTTAATTGAAAAAACGTACTAAATATTTCAGATGGTATCAGGAGAAAATAAGATGTTCCTTATCTTTAAAATAAAATAAAAATTTTCGAAATTCAATTTTTGAAATCAAAATATAAAAAGTATTTTTGCACATGCAACACAACGTACTTATTTTAGATTTCGGATCGCAATATACTCAGCTTATTGCGCGTAGAGTTCGCGAATTAAATATATTCTGCGAAATTTTCCCATACAATCATTTTCCGAGTGATTTATCAAGTTATAAAGCCGTAATTCTTGGTGGAAGCCCATTCTCTGTTAGAGGAGAAGATGCGCCACATCCAGATTTATCTCAAATTAGAGGAAAGCTGCCTATGCTAGCCGTTTGTTACGGAGCACAATATTTATCTCATTTTAGTGGTGGGGAAGTAGCGGCTTCAAACACTAGAGAATATGGTAGAGCACATTTGTCTTATATCAAAGAGGACGAAATTTTCTTTGAAGGTGTTTCTGAAAACAGTCAAGTTTGGATGAGTCATAGTGATAGTATTAAAGCTTTGCCAACTAATGGTGTGAAGTTAGCCAGTACTCACGATGTGGAATTTGCTGCTTACAAAATTGAAGGCGAAACTACTTATGCCATTCAATATCATCCAGAAGTTTTTCACTCTACGGATGGAAAACAAATGTTAGAAAACTTTTTGGTAAAAATTGCAGACGTTCCTCAAAATTTCACCCCAAATGCTTTTGTTGAAGAAATGGTGGCTGAATTGAAAGAAAAGCTACAAGACGACAAAGTGGTTTTGGGACTTTCTGGAGGAGTAGATTCAACAGTAGCTGCGGTTTTATTGCATCAAGCTATTGGTAAAAACCTGTATTGTATTTTTGTAAATAATGGATTGCTTCGTAAAAACGAATTCCAAAGTGTATTAGATCAATACAAAGGAATGGGATTGAACGTAAAAGGAGTAGATTCTGGAGATCGCTTTTTGTCTGAATTAGCAGGAGTTAGCGACCCAGAAACCAAACGTAAAATTATTGGTCGTGTCTTTATTGAAGTTTTTGATGATGAATCACACTTGATTGAAGATGTAAAATGGTTGGCTCAAGGAACTATTTACCCTGATGTAATTGAATCAGTTTCGGTAAAAGGACCATCTGCCACTATTAAATCACACCATAATGTGGGTGGTTTGCCAGATTATATGAAATTAAAAATTGTTGAACCATTACGTATGCTTTTCAAAGATGAAGTGCGTAGAGTAGGGGCAACTTTAGGAATAGATCCAGAATTATTGGGTAGACATCCTTTCCCAGGACCTGGATTGTCTATTCGAATTTTAGGGGACATTACACCAGAGAAAGTTCAAATTTTACAAGATGTGGATAAAGTTTTTATTGACGGATTGAAATCTTGGGGATTGTACGATAAAGTTTGGCAAGCAGGTGCTATTTTGCTTCCTGTAAATAGTGTTGGAGTTATGGGGGATGAGCGTACTTATGAAAAAGTGGTTGCGCTTCGTGCCGTAGAATCTACCGATGGTATGACTGCTGACTGGGTGCATCTTCCTTATGATTTCTTGATGAAAGTCTCTAATGACATCATCAATAAAGTAAAAGGAGTTAATAGAGTGGTCTATGATATTAGTTCAAAACCACCAGCAACAATTGAGTGGGAATAGTATTATTTTTAACATTAAGTCGTTACATTTGTAACGACTTAATTTTTTAAATTCTACATATGAAAGATTTTTTAAGAGTTTTATTTTTTATTGGTTTTGTTTCAAATGTCTCTTTTTCACAAGAATCCGCAGCAAAACACACAGTTTTAAAAGGCGAAACAATTACCCAAATCGCCCAAAACTACAAAACTTCCCCTTCTGAAATTTATAGATTAAATCCAGAAACTCAAAATGGAATCGCAGAAAATCAAGTTATCTTGGTTCCAGAATTAATAAAAAATGCAGTTATCCATGTTGTTGCTCCAAAAGAAACTCTTTTCGGATTGGCGACCAAATACAATGTAAAAGTAGAGGCAATTCAAAATGCCAATGCACCCGCACTTGTAAATGGTTTGCAAATAGGACAAGAATTGATAATCCCACAAGAATCAGATCAAAAACCCGAAGTTTCGGCTGTAAAAACCAAACATACAGTTCAAGCCAAGGAATCTTTATTTAGTATTGCGAGACTTTATAATGTTTCGGTCGAAGATTTAGACAAAGCAAATACAGCCATTATTAAAAACGGTTTGCAAGTTGGTCAGGAGATAAATGTTCCCAACAAAAAGAAAACACTAGATGGTAGAGTAAGAGTTATAAACGGCGAAACCATTTTTTATACCGTACAATCCAAAGAAACTAAATATGCTATCGCAAAACAATTCGGGATAACAATTGAGCAATTAGAATCTCAAAATCCGGATATTGTAAACGGGTTGGTCGAAGGAAATATGCTGGCGATAAACGTCAAAGAAGTGAAACCAACCAATGAAAATGAAGAGTTGATGCTAGCTTTGGCTGAAAAACAAGTTGTTGTTGAGAAATCTAAAGCCAATGCAAAAGAAATTAATAGCTTAAAAGAAAAGCTAGTATTGCAAGAAGAAATCAATCAAAAGGTTATTAATGTAAATGGTCTTTTGGTCAATCTAAAAGAAATTGATAATACGAAGGAAGGTTCTGCAACAAAACTTAGAATGGTTTTAGAAGCCAATAAAAACATTCAAGAAATTCTTTTGGTTAAACTGGATTCATTGGTAAGCACGATGAATAAAGATTTGACGCAATTGAAAAAAACAGAATTGGTTGACCTTGATGAATCCATTCGTTTGCAAAAAATATCAAATGAAAATATAAATAAAACCAATGATCTTTCGCAACAACTTAAAAAACAATTAGCTGATAACAGAAAAGTGTATTCGGGTTTAATGGACAAAGCGGAACGAATTGCTGTAGAAGAAAATCAACAATACAAGAAAAGCATCCGCGAAAACAGTAAAGCAAAGCCAGCTGAAGCAAAAGCAGTAAAATTGACTCCAGGAGATTTGAAAAACATGGAAATGGAGCAACGAGTTCGCGATTTAAAGAACATTAGATTAATTACAAAATTAGATTCTTTAAATAGGGAAAGTAAATCGGAGTTAAGACTACATATTGGTAAAGCTACTTTTTATAGTAAACAAGCCCGACTATTTGATGATAATTTAGCTAAAGTAAAAAATCAAAGTTATCAAAACAAGGCCTATGAAGCTCAAGGCAAAAGTAAAAAAGGGGTAGCTGTAAAACCACTTACTTTAGACCAAATCAAAAAAGAGTTAGCCAAACAACCTAGTAAAGCCAAAACTGTAAGAATCACGATTTTAGACAATCTTAAGGATGTTAAGGTTGGGTATTACCTTGTTTTAGGACAGTATCAGGAAGCGGTAGTAAGGGATTCTTTTATTATGAAATTGACTGATTCAGGATCATTGGACGCTAATTTCTTTTATAATCTAAATGTTTTATCCTATGATGTGTACTCCAATTATTTTTCTTCAAAAGAGGAAGCCATTTATGAATACATTAAAAAACAAGGAAAGCCACTTTTTGAAAAAATGACGGTTGTTAATGTGGTAAACGAAAATGATATTAAGTAATAATCGCTAAATTCTATAATATGCAGCATTTTTAACTTATGTTGCTTTTAAGAAGAAAGTAAAAAACACTCCCGACTTGAGAAGCGTCGGAATCAAAAGATTTACCATATAAGAAATGTAAGAAAACACAAGACAAGGCTTTTTGCATCCCAGCTTAAATGTACTTATATTTCTTATATGGTTAAAATTTAATGCTGTTTATTTAGAATATAGCCGTAATAATTAACAGGTAAAAATGGCATTATTGACAACAACAATGGTATTTTTGCTAAAACAAAAAAACATAAATTTACTAACCTACTTGTGAAATCGTCATAACCCCAAATCTTCAAAAATGATGAAGAATGACGGCGTCATGTTTCTTTAAAAAACAAATATTACCTACGTATGAAATATTTTTCAGTATTATTTTGCTCTATTTTTTTAATTTCTATGTCTAGCTTTGCCCAAGATAAGATTGATAAATATGTTGTGAGTAAAGGAGAAACGATTAATCAAATTGCTCAAAAGTTTAAAATCACTCCATTCGATATTTACAAACTCAATCCGGATGCTCAAAATGGATTGAAACCCAATAGTGTTTTGCTGATTCCAAAAAACAGTGGGAAAAGTAATGTTGCTTTATCCAAAACGGTAAAGGGACAAGCTAAAACGCATGAAGTAATGGCGAAGGAAACTTTATTTGGTATCGAAAAAAAATACGATGTAACAGATGAAGCTTTGAAAAAAGCCAATCCAGATCTCGAAAAATACGGATTGAAAGTAGGTCAAGTTTTGAATATACCTTCTAAAAACACTGCTAAAGCTGCGGCTGTAAGCAAGGATGTAGCTGTTTTTCATACGGTACTTCCAAAGGAAACAAAGTATTCTATAGCCAAACAATACGGTATGACTATTGAAGAATTAGAAAAAAGAAATCCAGAAATAGTTGCCAGTTTGCCTGTTGGATATGAATTATTGATAAAAGGGAATAGGCCTAAAGCTGTTGCTAAAGTTGCCGCTGCCGAAACAAAAGTAGGAAGCAGTAAACCAATTGTACCAAAAGTTGAAAAAGTAGAAAAAGAAATAGCGTATGTTGACTATGCAGTAAAAGCAAAAGAGACTTTTTACAGTTTGTCTAAAATGTTTGGATTGACACAACCGCAATTAGTCGAATTGAATCCCGCTTTGTCTGGTGGAGTTGTAGAAGGTATGGTGTTGAAAGTGCCGTCAAAATCAAATCAGATTGCTTCGAATTCGGTTAAGCAAAAAGTGGTTTTGTCTCCAAAAAATAGTGCTGATAAAAAGACTTTAGTGTTGCTATTGCCTTTTAATGTGGCTAAAAATGAACCCGATATGGCAAATCAATTAAAGAATGATAAATTCCTTAATATGACATTAGATTTTTATTCGGGGGCTTTGGTGGCTATTGATTCCGCTAAACAAATGGGGATTTCTGTAGATGTTAAAATTTTCGATTCTAATGAAACAAAAACGGCTTCGAATGTTGCGGCTGTTTTTGCAGCAAATAATTTAGAAGACGTAGATGCAGTTGTAGGGCCTTTTTATCAAAGTAATGTAGAGAAAACAGCTGGTTTGTTTGCTCAGAATAATGTTCCAGTAATTTCGCCATTATCAAAAGATGCAGGTAATCCTTTTGAGAATTTATACCAATCTATTGTTGCTGCTCCAGTTTTAAAAACGGCAATGTTCGATTTCTTGAATGCCAAACAAGGAAATGTAATTGCGGTAATTGATAAGAAAAAAGAAACCATTAGAAAATACATTTTAGAAAATCAAGCAGCAGTTAAAATCGCTCCGTTGACCGAAACAGGTGGTTTGAATGTTGAAGGATTTAAAAAATTATTGGTAAAAGGTAAAATGAACTACGTTATTTTAGAAACGTCTAATACGGGCATGATAAAATATACGATGAATACAATGTTGGCTCTTATGGCTAATTATCAGGTGCAATTGGTGGTTTTAGAGTCTAATGAAACTTTGGATACCGATGAAATTAATTTTGAGGATTTAATGAAGTTGCATTTAATGTACCCTTCGGCAACTAGAGAAAACACCTCTCCAGAAGCGCAAATTTTCATGAAGAATTATAGAGCTAAGAATAAGGTAAATCCTAGCGCCTTTGCTATTCGTGGTTTTGATATTATTTTTGACACCATGATGCGTTTGTCACAAGATAAAACCTATCAAGAAACTGCCGAAACGATGATCACCGAACAGGTAGAAAACAAGTTTGAATATCGTAAAAAAACAGAAGGCGGTTATACCAATAACGGAACCTATATCTTGTATTATGATACTGATATGACTATTAAAGAAGCGAAGTAAGAAGTGTGTTCAGTGTTTAGTATTCAGTAGGTTGTTTTCGACTTTTTCTCAGTATTGTCATTCTGACGAAGGAAGAATCTTCGCAAGTAACTCCTCAATCCAGTCACTATAAAGAGGAAAAATAATCACATGCCTAACAATAATTTAAAACAATTATGACATCAAAAGTAACCTATTTAGGAGATTTAAGAACTTCATCGATACACCTACAATCGGGTAGTGAAATCATATCGGATGCTCCAGTTGATAATAACGGAAAAGGAGAAGCTTTTTCTCCAACGGATACAATTGCCAATGCTTTGGCTACTTGTATGATGACGATTATGGGGATAAAAGCAAGGGATATGAATGTTGATTTTAAAGGGTCAACAGCAGGGGTTACTAAAATTATGAATGCAGAGCCTAGACGCATCGGTGCTATCGAAATTGTTTTTGACATGCAGGGCGTCTCAGAATCAAAAGATAAAACCATTCTGGAAAGAGCCGCAATGACCTGTCCAGTTTTCTTGAGTTTGAATGCTGATATTGAGAAGAGAATTACTTTTAATTGGAAATAAAACGGTTATTGATTTTTTGTATATTCAATAGTTAGCCTCAATTTTGCAGAGTTGCTCTAAATGCCTAAAAATAATAGAAATGATAACATCACAACTTGAAAATCAAATTTCTAAAAACAAAAATGTACTTGTCGTTATAGGGAATAACGAAGATGGTAATATAGAACTTCAATATCTAATAGATAATTTTTGTGGGAAAGTAGTGTATAATCTTTCAGAAATACAGATTATCCAAAATGATGTTAAAATTTATGCTTGTGGAGATTTTTTAAATACCGAAATAACAAAAAGTCAGTTATATTTCATCCAAGAACTATCAATAAATCATGAAAATTGGATTAAGGATAATAATTTTATAGCTACGCTTGGCGAAGTTCCAATTATTATTAGCAATGCTGGTATTTACTTTAGAAACCTTTTCGGAAAGGGAGATTTTTTCAATAAAATTAAGTCTGAACATGAATTTCAACAATTAACTGAGTCGAATAAGGAATCAAAAGCATTTAGAAAAGGAATTTACATAACAGAAGTGCTGAAAGAAGAAAATGATAATTGTGAAACATTGCATTTTCATCTTTTACGATGTTCAAGTAATTTTACTGGACCTACTGATAATTTACGCCAAACAGACCGTTTTATAATTAATAAACTAAATGAGTCCGCTAAATATATTTTTGAAAATGAATCAAAATTGAATCATGTATTGGCACAAATTTATGAGAACATTGTTAAAACCGAAGGAAACAGAAAAGAAATTAAATCTAAAATAAAAGCCCATTCGGACAAAACTAAAGACATGCCCAAAGAGGCAATTATGGCTTTTTGTACTTTTTATGATGCATCCGAGTTTAAGCATTTGAACCTTTCAAGCACGGATAGATATGATTGGTGTTATAAACAGGTAACTGGATTAACAAAGCTTCACTTTAAATTGAAAAGTACAGTTACAGTTGATTCTTTAGAAAAAGAATTCACTGTAACCCTATATCCAAATTCTGCATTTTTTATACCACTTTCGACTAATAGATTATACACCCATGAAATTAGACCTTCTATGTTAAATGTTGAAAGAATTCCTGTTAGAATGGGTTACGTGGTACGATGTTCTAATTTGGAAGCAATATTTATGAATGAGCAAACCTACATAAAAGAAAATAGTCATTTAATCAAACTTGAGCCAATGACTTTGGAA
Organism: Flavobacterium sp. ZT3R18; assembly: GCF_007097385.1. GTDB lineage: Bacteria > Bacteroidota > Bacteroidia > Flavobacteriales > Flavobacteriaceae > Flavobacterium. Next base: position 288,512 of record NZ_VJZS01000003.1, on the reverse strand, counting down.
TCTAGCGAAAAATTGAAAACTTCGTATGTTGAAGAAAATAAAACAGAGAATTTAGTTGAATATGGAAAGGTATATTTTAGTATGAATTTAGGAGACTATGAGAAACCAATATTATAAAGGATATGACAAATGATTTAGATTTTCATAAAATCACCATTCCATTAGAAAAAAATCTATTCAAAGAATTATTTAATTCAATTGATTATGAACAAATAGCCAAAGGTAGAATTGCTAATCATTTAGTTCTAATGAAAAAAAAGCTTGTTCCAATTATAAGAACTACAAGTAAATACAATATACCTGTTCATAGTTTTTCTGTAATTCATAATTATATCGTTAGCACAATTAATCAAACAATTATAAATAATGACCTTAAAAATATTCCTTTTCAGCATTTTAACAATGCACTTATTGAGGTGTATGATTTCAGTTATTCAAAAATGAATTTTCATTCAGACCAGAGTATAGACTTAGAAAACAATTCATTTATCGGGTTGTTTTCTTGTTACGAAAATCCAGATAATCTTTCTGAGCAAAACATTAGAAAGCTTATAGTAAAAGACAAAGTAACAAATGAAGAGTTTGAGTTTTCATTAACACATAATTCAGTAATCTTATTTTCAACTGAAACTAATACGAAATTTCACCATAAAATTGTTTTAGATATTGATGTTAAATTAAAGATTCCTGTAAATGAAAATAAATGGTTAGGTATGACTTTTAGAACTTCAAAAACGTATCTAGACTTTAAAAACGACATTCCATTTTTTGCAAATGGAGAACAATTAAAATTAGCTAACTCAGAACAAGAAAGAGAATTTTTCAAATATAGACGAGAAGAAAATAAAAGTTTGAATTTTAATTATCCTTTTTTAAGTTATACAATTAGCTTGGCTGACACTTTATTCCCAAATAATTCTATAAATATTCCATTATGATTTTAGCGTTTGATACTTATTATTTTGAAAATAAAGCGAAAACTGTTTGTTTAGCTTTTGAAAGTTGGACAAATTGTGAAAAGCATGAAATTTACACCGAAATTCTTGAAGGTATAGAAGACTATATTTCTGGTGAATTTTATAAAAGGGAATTACCTTGTATTATGAGTTTATACGCAAAAATTAATATAGAAAATGTTGAAGCCATTATTATAGACGGTTTTGTTTTTTTAGATGACAATGAAAAAATGGGATTAGGAGGACACTTATATGAAATTTTAGATTCAAAAACACCAGTAATTGGTGTTGCAAAAACAAACTTCGCAACAATCAAAATCAATAAAAGAGAAGTTTTAAGAGGTAAAAGTATTAATCCTCTTTATATTACTGCAATTGGAATTGATCTTGAAAAAGCAAGTGAATTGATTAATAATATGAGTGGTCAAAATAGAATTCCAATAACACTAAAGAAATTAGACACCTTGACAAAAGAAAGAAATAGTGGCTAATAGCGTATTTGTAAAATGAAATGATTGGTGTTTAATTGAAAGATTGTTCCTGTTTGGGAATTATTTTTTTTAATTGAAGTTTGGGATTTATTCTTCTGCCATTTCGCAAATATTCAGAACTTTACTCTAAACTTAAAACAAACAACCTCACAACCTCACAACTTTGGATCAAAACCAAAAACAACTCATAAAACTAGCGCATACCAAAATGCCTTTTGGTAAATACGAAGGTTGGTTTCTTATCGATATTCCGGAATATTATATTGTTTGGTACAGCAATAAAGGTTTTCCCAAAGGGGAATTGGGCGAACAATTGAAATTGATTTACGAGTTAAAACTCAACGGACTCGAAGAGTTAATTCGAAATATAAAGAAGAACTATCCAAAACCGTAGTTTAGACAACTTAGATCATTTAGGCTTTAAATTTACTGTTATAAATTAATCTAACTGTATGCGTCAGTTCCGATAGCTATCGGAAGAGTGTTTTATTAAAAAATGCGATAGCTTTTTTTAATAAAATGTATCGAGAACCCTAACATTGTAAGCTTCTCGATACTCCCATAAGCTTTCGGGATTGAATGGTAAAGCTGTCGCATTACTATTCAAAATTACTCGAAGAGACGAGATGTTTTTTGTTCCAGTAAAATCAAAAGTAAAATGGTATTAGATCATTAGATTTTTAGACTTCTTGGATTTTTTCTAAAGATTTAAAAAATAGTTTACCAAGTTTAAGGAGTTTTGAATCTTTCTTTAAGGTATTGTCAAAAGAAATCTAATATTCTAAGACGTCCAAAAATCGAAATAGTCTAAATATTCTAAGAAGTCCAATATTCTAAAAATCTAATGATCTAAGAAGTTTAGTATTCCAATTAAATTTGTACTTTTGCCAAGTTTTTTACACAACTACAATACAAACAACAACAGAATGAATCAAACGAAATATATTTTTGTTACAGGCGGTGTGACTTCTTCTTTAGGAAAAGGAATTATAGCGGCATCTTTGGCAAAATTGTTACAAGCAAGAGGTTATAGGACTACTATTCAAAAATTTGATCCTTATCTTAATGTTGATCCGGGGACTTTGAACCCGTATGAACACGGAGAATGTTACGTAACCGATGATGGTGCAGAAACAGATTTAGATTTAGGACACTACGAACGTTTTTTGAATGTTCCAACTTCTCAGGCGAACAACGTTACTACAGGTAGAATTTATCTTTCGGTAATAGAAAAAGAACGCAGAGGAGAATTTTTAGGTAAAACGGTTCAAGTAGTACCGCATATCACCAACGAAATTAAAGAAAGAATGCAATTGCTTGGTAATTCAGGTGATTATGATATTGTTATTACCGAAATTGGTGGTACAGTAGGAGATATAGAATCATTACCTTATATAGAATCGGTTCGTCAATTGGTTTGGGATTTAGGAGAGCACAATGCTATCGTAATTCATCTTACTTTGGTGCCTTATTTGGCTGCTGCGGGAGAGTTGAAAACAAAACCAACTCAACACTCTGTAAAAACGTTGATGGAAAGCGGAATCAAAGCAGATATTTTGGTTTGTAGAACGGAGCATGAAATCTCAGATGAGATTCGCAATAAATTAGCATTGTTTTGTAATGTAAAAAGAGAAGCGGTTATTCAATCTATCGATGCTGCTACGATCTATGAAGTGCCTAATTTAATGTTGGAAGAAGGACTGGATGTAGTGGCGCTGAAAAAATTAGATTTACCTAAAAAAGCCGCTCCAGATTTAAAAAACTGGAATACGTTCTTGCGTAGATTGAAATTTCCGAAACATACCGTAAACATCGGTTTGATAGGGAAATATGTAGAAATGCAAGATTGTTACAAGTCTATTTTGGAAGCTTTTATTCATGCTGGTGCTGCAAATGAAACCAAAGTAAATGTCATTTCTATACATTCAGAATTCATAGATTCAGATAATATTAAAGAGAAATTGTCAGGTTTAGATGCAATCCTTGTTGCTCCAGGTTTTGGAGAAAGAGGTATTGAAGGTAAAATCGAAACCATTCGTTATGCACGTGAAAATAAAGTTCCGTTTTTCGGAATTTGTTTGGGTATGCAAATGGCAATTATCGAATATTCTAGAAATATATTAGGATATGTAGATGCCAATTCTACTGAGATGAATGAGAACACCAAACATCCTGTAGTGAATTTGATGGAAGATCAAAAAACTGTTACGGATAAAGGAGGAACAATGCGTCTTGGAGCTTGGAAATGTGATATCACGCCAGATTCATTAGCGTACAAAATTTACGGAAAGACATCTATTTCAGAGCGTCACCGTCACCGTTACGAGTACAACAGTCAATATGTTGACCAATTGCAAAAAGCGGGATTGATTTCTTCTGGTGTTAATCCAGATACAGGTTTGGTAGAAATTGTCGAATTAGAAGATCATCCTTTCTTTATTGGTGTGCAATACCATCCAGAATACAAAAGTACCGTGGCCAACCCACATCCAATTTTTGTAAGTTTTGTGGCAGCCGCAGTTAAGGCAAAAAAGAAATAGTATTCAGTCTCAGTATTCAGTTTTCAGTTTCCGATAATTATTGGGGGCAGTTTTCAGTACACTTGAATAATAAAAAGTTAATAACTCCAGACTCGGCTCCCTCTCCTTTGGAGAGTCCCGATAGTTATCGGGAGGGGTTGAATAAAAAAAAAAATAAAATGGAAGAAAAAAAATTAGACCTTAATTCGATTATAGGTTTTGTATTGATTTTTGGTATTTTGATTTGGATTATGTACCAAAACAAACCTTCAGAAGCAACTATTGCTGCGGATAAGGCTAAAAAAGAATTGGTTGCAAAAGAAGCTCAAGCAAAAGCGGTAGCGGTTAAAACAATTGCAACTCCTACAGCTGTTGTAGCTGGAGATTCTACTCAATTGGTTCAATTGCAAAAAACATTAGGTGGTTTTGCTTATTCTGCGACTTTACCTTCTGCAAAAAATGATATTACAACAATCGAAAATGATTTTGTAGTATTAAAAATTGCCAATAAAGGTGGGTATATCGTTGAAGCCACTTTGAAAAATTTCGAAAAATTCAAGAAAAATTCAGGTCAGTTGGTTTCTTTGATTAAAGACAACAATGCCGATTTGAACATTCAATTGCAAACGAATGACAATAGAACTTTAAATACAAAAGACTTGTATTTTGAACCTACATTGTCTAAAGTGGGTGCCGATCAAATGCTGTCGATGAAATTGAAGGCTGGAGCCAATGAATTTTTGGAATACAAATACATTTTGAAACCAAACGATTATATGGTTGGTTTCGATATTCGTTCTCAGGGATTGAATAAAGTTTTGAATACCGCTAAGCCATTAGACTTGCAATGGAATTTAAAAACCTATCGTACAGAGAAAAGTATCGCTATTGAAAATAGATTTACTGAAATTCATTTTGAATATGAAGACGGGAAAACTAATTACGTAGGCGACGGAAATAATAAAGAAGAAACTGCAGAGAAAGTAAGTTATATAGCGTTCAAACAGCATTTTTTCGCAACGGTTTTATTGACTAATACTCCGTTTGCTAAATCAGTAGTAAAGTCAAATAAATTAGTTGTAGATGAAAAAGTAGACACTACTTATATAAAACAATTTAAAGCGGATTTGCCTTTGGCCTTTACTAATGGTGAAGTAGATTATAAGATGAGTTGGTATTTTGGACCATCAGATTATAAAACTTTAAAGGCGTATGATCAAAATTTAGAAAAAATAATTCCACTAGGTTGGGGTATTTTTGGTTGGATTAATAAATTTATCTTTATTCCATTATTCGGATTTTTGAGTGGATATATTTCTTACGGAATTGCCATTATTATATTTACAATCATCATTAAGATTGCGATGTCGCCTATTACGTATAAATCATTCTTGTCTCAAGCCAAGATGAAAGTGTTGCGACCGGATATTACAGAATTGGGGGAAAAATTCAAAAAAGACCCAATGAAAAAGCAACAAGAAACCATGAAGTTGTATAATAAAGCAGGTGTGAATCCTATGGCGGGTTGTATTCCGGCCTTGATTCAGATTCCATTTATGTACGCCTCGTTTCAGTTCTTTCCTTCGGCATTTGAATTGAGACAAAAAGGATTCCTTTGGGCAGATGATTTGTCTTCATTTGACTCTGTTTATAAATTACCATTCCATGTTCCATTGTATGGTGATCATATTAGTTTGTTTCCTATATTGGCAGCCATTGCGATTTTCTTTTATATGAAAATGACTTCTGGGGACCAACAAATGGCGGCTCCTCAACAAGAAGGGATGCCAGATATGGCCAAAATGATGAAGATGATGATTTACATCTCGCCAATCATGATGTTAATTTTCTTCAATAGTTATGGTGCTGGATTGAGTTTGTATAACTTTATATCCAACTTAATTACCATTGGAATTATGTTTGTTATCAAAAACTACATTGTAGATTCTGATAAGATTCATGCGCAAATTCAAGAGAATAAGTTGAAAGAGCCTAAAAAACCTGGTAAATTTCAACAAAAATTACAAGATGCGATGGAACAAGCCGAAGCTCAAAAAGCTAAGGACAAAAAGAAATAAATAATAGATTTTATCACGCATTGAATAAAATATTTTAGCCACGTTTCGATATATTTCGGTACGTGGCTATTTTTTGGTTATACTATTTGAGTAGAATAGTAGTTATAGTGTTGTCTTTATATGTAAACTAATTAGAGTGTTATGTCTTTTATTTTTAGAATTTTTGTGTTTTTTCTTTGTTGTCAAACCATGTTTGCTCAAACCGATTTTAACGCCTTAGACGATAAGGGAAGAAAACACGGTGTTTGGAAAGGGGTGTATGAAGAATCGGGAAAACCCAGATATGAAGGGACTTTTGAGCATGGTGTTGAAGTAGGTGTTTTTAATTTTTTTGATGATACCAAAGCCAAATCTATTATTGCAACCAGAGCATTTAATCCCAAAGAAAATTCATGCTATACTATATTCTATGACCAAAAGAAAAATGTAGTTAGCGAAGGTAAAGAGATTAATAGATTGCGTGAAGGACAATGGAAATACTATCATAAAGCATCCAAAGCTATTATGACATTAGAAAATTACAAAAAAGGAAAGCTGGAAGGAACCCGTACGGTTTATTATCCTAGTGGGAAAGTTGTAGATGAGATACTTTATAAAAATGGATTGAAAGAAGGCGTTTATAAAAAGTATTCAGAGAATGGAATTGTTTTAGAAAACAGTTTTTTTAAAAATGGAGAATATGATGGGGAGGCGATCTACAAAGATCCCAATGATTTAGTTGTAGCCAAAGGGAAATTCAAGGATGGTAAAAAAGTAGGGAAGTGGCAGTTTTTTGTCAATGATAAATTGTCAAGTGAAGAGGATATGGATAAACCAAAAAAACCGATGCTTAAAAGGGATAAAGTGAAAGTTGATTGATTTTTTCGGTTATACCACGAATTGAGGGGGTAAAAAATTTTGCCACGAATTACACGAATGAACACTAATTTTCACACTTTTAAATTACACAAATTCATTTAAAATGCAATAAAATTCGTGTGAATTAATTTTTATTCTTTACTGATTTGTGTTAATTCGTGTAATTCTATCTAACTCTTTTCAAAATCCGTTTTTTTCTGCGTCTTGGCTTTAGCCAATCCGTGTCATCCGCGTTGCATTGACAAGGCTTTTCCCAGTTAGCAACTCTTTGTCAAAGTTTCAAACCACTTTCTTTAAATTCGTGGCTAAAATTTTTTAAAGGCGTTTGCCCTGGCTTTAATCTTCAAGTAGTCATAACTATGTATATTATTTGTACTTTTGCAAAAGATTAAAATGTAAACAAATGAAACGTGTAGTTGTAGGTCTTTCAGGTGGTGTAGATTCAAGTGTTGCGGCTTATTTGTTGCAACAGCAAGGGTATGAAGTAATAGGCCTTTTTATGAAGAATTGGCATGATGATTCAGTGACCATTTCAAACGATTGTCCTTGGTTGGAAGACAGTAATGATGCCTTATTGGTTGCCGAAAAATTAGGTATTCCTTTTCAAACGGTTGATTTAAGTGAAGAATACAAAGAAAAAATCGTTGACTATATGTTCAACGAATACGAAAAAGGGAGAACTCCAAATCCTGACGTGCTTTGTAATCGCGAAATAAAATTTGACGTTTTTATGAAAATCGCCTTGAGTCTTGGAGCCGATTATGTGGCTACAGGTCATTATTGCCGAAAAGGAGAAGTTGAAGTCAATGGAGAAAAGGTGTACCAACTCCTCGCTGGTGTTGACAATAATAAAGATCAGTCTTATTTTTTATGTCAATTGTCTCAGGAACAATTGTCTAAATCGTTGTTCCCAATAGGTGAATTAACCAAACCCGAAGTGCGAGAAATTGCGGCTCAAATGGAATTGGTTACTGCTGAAAAGAAAGATTCCCAAGGATTATGTTTTATCGGAAAAGTGCGTTTACCCGAATTTTTACAACAAAAATTGCAGCCCAAAGTAGGGGAGATTATCCAAATTGATAAAAATGATCCGGTATATTGTTATGAAATGCAGGCCGAATTATCACAGGAGGAACAATTGCTGTATGCTTCCAGAAAAATGCCCTATGCTCCAAAAATGGGGAAGGTAATGGGGAAACATCAGGGAGCACATTATTTTACAGTTGGTCAAAGAAAAGGGTTGAATGTAGGAGGTACGACGGATCCTTTATTTGTCATTGCTACAGATGTTGAAACCAATACTATTTATACGGGATTGTCTAGTATGCATCCCGGATTGTTCAAAAAAGCCTTGTTTATAGAAAAATCGGAAGTGCATTGGATTCGTAGAGATTTGGCTATAGCCAATGGAGAAACCATGGAAGTAATGGCGCGCATTCGATACAGACAGCCATTGCAAAAAGCAACTTTGCATCAATATGAAAACGGAATGTATATTTCGTTCGAAGAACCACAATCGGCCATTACTGAAGGGCAATTTGCTGCTTGGTATCATGGAGATGAGTTAATAGGTTCTGGGGTTATTTCATAGTCTAAAATTCTAAATAGTTAGGGATTAAATTTAAAACATATAAGTCATGCAAATTGTTAATTGAAGTAAAAATCTGACATTACTTGAATTAGACCTAACAGGTTTTAAAAACCTGTTAGGTCTGCGTAGAAGATCAATAAGTTGTAGATTCAACCCTTGTTCGCATAAGTCATATAAGTTTAGCGACTTTTCTGCAAACCGTATGACTTATATTACTTATATGTTTGTGTTTTTTTGATTATGTTTGTTTTTAATTAAATAGAACCTTTAAATTTGGACTAAACATGAAAAAAGCACTTCTAATTATTTTATTGGTTTCCAGTTTTGTTGGGTTTTCTCAAGAAGATGCTTGGGTGTATTTTAATGTCAAAAATAATTCGCAATCCTATTTTGACAATCCTTTGCTTATGCTTAACCAAAGAGCATTAGACCGAAGAACCAAACAAAATATGTCTTTAGATTCAAAAGATATTCCCATTGATAAAAGTTTAATTAACCAAGTCAAATCGGTTGCTGGAATTACCGTTATGGCTCAATCTAAATGGTTGAATGCCTTGCATATTCGAGGAACTCAATCGGTTATCAATTCCCTAAAATCTTTTGCGTTTGTGGATAAAGTTGATTTTGCCAATAAAGCACTCAATCAAACAGGTAAGAAAGCCTCGACTGCCAAGATCAAAGTGGTCAATAAGGTTTTGGAAACAGAGGTGAATTATGCTTATGGTAGTTCGCTAAACCAAATCCAAATGCTTAAAGGGGATCAATTACACCAACAAAATTATACCGGTTCCGGAAAAATAATCGCCGTTATGGATGCCGGTTTTCCCGGAGTGAACACGGCGCAACCTTTTCAACGGTTACAAGCTAATAATCAAATATTGGGCGGTTATGACTTTGTGAATAGAAATAACAATTTCTATACAGGAGATTCCCATGGTGCCATGGTGTTGTCTTGCATGGGTGGGTACCAAGCAAACGCCTTGGTAGGAACCGCTCCAGACGCTTCCTATTATTTATTTATAACTGAAAATGATGCTTCCGAAAATCCCGTTGAAGAATCTTTATGGGTAGAAGCGGCAGAGAAAGCCGATAGTCTTGGAGTCGATGTCATTAATACTTCATTAGGTTATTTCGAATTTGACAATGCAACATACAATCATACTTATAGTGATATGGATGGTAAAACGGCCTTTATGACTCGTGGTGCCGAAATCGCTTTTAGTCGAGGGATGATAGTAGTAGCCTCTGCTGGAAATGAAGGAGGAACTGCAAATCCGCACATTGGGGTACCAGCGGATGGGATATCTGTACTTGCGATTGGTGCGGTTACTGCAACAAAAACGGTGGCGAGCTTTAGTTCTATAGGCCCATCATTTGATGGGAGAGTAAAACCAGATGTAATGGCTCAGGGTCAAGCGGCCGTCTTGTCTAATCCATCGGGAAGTATTGTGACTGCAAATGGGACTTCATTTTCTGGCCCGATAATGGCGGGAATGGTGGCGTGTTTATGGCAAGCGTTTCCCAATAAAACCAATGCAGCAATTAAGGACTTAATTGTAAAATCGGCAGATCGATTTTTGGCTCCAACAACACAATATGGGTACGGAATTCCAGATTTTAGTCTGGCTTTGTCCAATGGTTTAGGAGTGAATGATTTTTCTAAAACAGATCTGTTTTTATACCCGAATCCAGTAAGTGATTTTAGCATGGTTTCTTTTTCAGAGAATTTCGACACTGGAGTTTTTCGTGTTTATACGATATTAGGACAGAAAATGATGGAGCAAACAATCACGAAATCATCGCCAACTATTTCATTAAAATCATTGCAATCCGGAGTCTATATGTATAAAATGGATTATAATGGAAGCACTAAAACAGGGAAACTGATCAAACAATAGTTACCCTTTTTTTTATCTCAAAATCTTAGTATCTTAGCCTCTTAGAACCTTTTTTATATGAACAAAATTACAAGCCTTTTCAATATTAAATATCCTATTATTCAAGCAGGAATGATCTGGAATAGTGGTTACAAATTAGCCAGTGCCGTGAGTAACGCAGGTGGATTGGGTTTGATAGGCGCAGGATCGATGTATCCGGAAGTATTGAGAGAACACATTCAGAAATGCAAAAAAGCAACGGATAAGCCATTTGGTGTCAATGTTCCGATGTTGTATCCTAACATCGAAGAAATAATGAAAATTATTGTTGATGAAGGAGTGAAAATCGTTTTTACATCGGCTGGAAATCCTAAAACATGGACTTCTTTTTTGAAAGAAAATGGGATAACGGTTGTACATGTAGTGAGTAGTTCTGTTTTTGCCTTAAAAGCACAGGAGGCAGGTGTAGACGCTGTCGTAGCCGAGGGGTTTGAAGCTGGTGGGCATAATGGGAGAGAGGAAACGACAACTTTTACTTTAATTCCGATGGTAAAGGATAAAATTTCGATTCCGCTTATTGCAGCGGGTGGAATTGCAACGGGTCGTGGTATGCTTGCCGCAATGGTTCTTGGAGCAGACGGTGTGCAGGTTGGGAGTCGATTTGCAGCTTCGTTAGAATCATCATCTCATGAGAATTTTAAACAAACCATTGTTGGTGTTAAAGAAGGAGATACGCAATTGACTTTGAAAGAGTTGGCACCTGTACGTTTAATAAAAAATAAATTTTACCAAGACGTACAAGAGTTATATGAAAAATGCCCTACCAAGGAAGAATTAGCGACTTTATTGGGGAGAGCAAGAGCCAAGCGAGGTATGTTTGAAGGCGATTTGATTGAAGGGGAGTTGGAAATTGGACAAATTGCGGGATTAATCAAAAAGATAGTTCCGGCAAAAGAGATTGTGATTGAAATGATAGTCGATTTTGAGCAAGCAAAGAAAGAAGTGGTTTTGTTTGGTTTTTAAGGCACTACCCCGAATTGTGTAGGTTTGTAAATTTTTAAAAAAAAGGTAGCCACTAATTGCACTAATTTGCACGAACAACGGAGTGTTTTAATTTCACAAATTTAAATAGCTATAATTTGTGTAATTCAATTTTGAAATTGAATATAATTTGTGATAGTTCGTGTAATTCGTGGCAAAATTTTACCCACTCAATTCGTGGTAGAATCGTTTTTAAAATGGTTATATTTGTTATTCCGCAAATTTCTTTAAAATGAATAAGGTTAAAATAGGTATTGTTTTCGTGTTTCTTTTTCTTGTATTTAATCAAGGATACAGCCAAACGTATAAATTCAAAACTACAGGTTTAAGCGTTTCCGAAAAAGAGGGAAATGGTAAATTTGGAGCTTGGAGTGATTTGAAATTGGTCAATATTGTGATCAATTTAGATACCACCAAAAATAGAATTGTGATTTATTCGGAAGCGATACAGTTATTTGAAATCGTAGAATACTTTCCTGTCGAAGAAAATGATACCGATATTGTTTATCCGTTTATTTGTAAAGATAACAATGGGGAAGACTGCACGATTTCTTTTATTACCCGAAAAAATCAAGAAAACAGAAAACAGCTCTATATCAAATATGAAGATAGAGTGCTGGTGTATAATATCGTTAATTTTGAATAGTAAGGGATTTTTCTATTTTTTAATCCTGATTTGCATAGCATAATCATAAGGGTCAAGTGCTGTGAATACTATATTTTCGGGTGCAACAAAAGGTAAATAGGCTTTGATTTTTTCTTGGGTAAATCGTTGCGACCAAAACAGCTCTTTGGTTGCCGTAAAACTATCGTTGGCATTTGTGATTACTTTCATTCCCATTTTTTGATAGGATTGCTCTTGTTTTTTTCGGGTGTTGTCGTTGTCGATGTAGCAGGCACCCAGAATTATTTCTCCTCCAGAATTGAGCAACGAATAGGCTTTTGAAAAAATAGTACTAAATTTTTCATTCTTGGATAAATCAAATCTTTTACTGGAGTCGTTATAGGAATCGAAAGAAAAATCATCAGGATAAAAATTACCAGGAGTAAACCAAGTGCAAATTATTAAATCATATTTTTTGTGCAATTGCTCTAAATGAATGGCATCCAGTAAATGTACTTTTAGCTTGTCTTCAATATGCAATTCTTTTGCAGTTGCTTGGGACAGTTTTATACAGGCTTCGGCGTTATCAGTGCCTTCGTAGGTTTCAATCATTTGCCACATTTCTGGAATGGCGCTTAGGTGTCTGGCTATTCTGGCGCTTCCTATTCCGATGTCCAAAAGGGTAAGCGGACTTCCTTTTTTAAGATATACTTCTGAGATGACTTTTTTGAGTTCCGTAAATTCGGCCCATTGGGCTTGTAATAAATCTTCGGATAAATACTGGTCGTCAAATGATTTTTGGACAGTGTTCTCGTTGTCGTACATGTTCATAATCAGTGGTTTGATACTCAAATTTAAGATTTATTTTTTTTAGTTTTCACAAAAATGATTAAGTTTTTTCACCACACCCGAGCGAAAGCGAACTGACGAATGGCCTGTAAGATTCTTGTTTATAGTGGATTGTAATAATGTAAGGCCGTTTTGTACTAAAGGTCTTGATAGCAGTGAGCGTGAGGGATAGACGGAAGCTACCGAAGTAGCCCATCCCGATAATTATCGGGAAGCCCGACCGCATTAGGGAGAGAGTCCGAATGAGCGCAATGTAAATTGGGCCTCTTTTTCTAATGGGGTGACGGTTTAGGACTATTCGTAAGGAATTAAGGAGTGTTTTGTTACACCATTGCTGCGCTATTTTGTAACGCTTCATTTGTTTTGCGAAAAAAAAGAACAAATACATTTGACGGTATCTGCTTTTCATTTTCTGTATTTAGAAACTCATTATTGTTTTTATCAAATAATTCTATTTTTAATCGCTATTAATTTAGTTAGAAAAACTCGTGATACTGAGTTAATTGTTCCGTCAAATTTTTGATATTGAAATTTGAACACTCTTGTTAAATACTTATTATTATAAAATCCTAACATTACATTTTCTAAACTAGAAATGCTTTAGTATTCTATTTTATAATCCTTCAAATTCTTTCTCATAACCGACTATCGTATCATTTGTATATACTCTAAACCTTCTCCTTTGGGAATATATAAGTAAAGAGCATGAAAATCGGCTCTAGTATTACCATCTTTATCTTTGAATTTTCCCCAAAGAGCAGATTGCTCTCTTAATCTTACATCGGTGCTAATTTGCCTTAAACAAACCAATCTATCATCCCCAAAAAATTCCATTTTGTAGTTCTCAAAAGGTTGTAGCTCACAAGTAGGATTGTCATAAACTGTAACAAACTCATTCCATTCCTCTTTTATATATGTGGAATCTCGATATTCAACTATAAATTGTTCCTTAAAAGACAACAACTTTGTTTCTTTAAAATTAAGTGATGCGTTTATTTCCTAATAAACATGCCTATTGGAAGTAAGAAAATTTTAAAAAACACCTCCACCTATGATTAGGCGAATAGAACCCAAAAATATAGCAATTGCACACATGACAATTCCACCTATCGCATTTCCTTTTGGGCTTTCGTCTTCTTCATTGTAAGCCAAAATGCTAATAATTAGTCCGATCATCGCAAAAGGTATATTTAGCCAATTGAAAATACCAAGGCAGGGAATGAAAGCGAATAACATTCCGAAAATTGATAAAATTCCTAAGACCAGGCTAGTTGTTTTCATAAAGTTAATTTGTTTAATTGATTTTTAAATAGGGTTATTGTAATTATGATTGTATTCAAAGTAATCAGGTTGTAAAGAAAAATGCTTCCCCTGTTTAAATAATAAGCTTTTTGGAAATTTAGTTTACTAATTTCAAAAAAAGCTCTAGTCATTCCGCAGAAAAAACATTCTTTCCTATTCAATTTGTATTCACACTGTATTGTAATAAATTCTTTAGTTTTAAATAATGTAACTAAGATGATTAAAATGAAAATCACAGAAAAGAAATACCAAACAATTTTTATTGCATTTTTCAATTCTGGATTTTCTGCGATCATCTTTTTTTTTATTGAATTTTTTAGTTGAATCTAAATCCCCGCTGGCAAAGACAGAGACATGTGTAGCGTGCATGACAAATTTATTTTTTTAAAGGATACTTTGAGAAGCGGGATATTATTTATTTTTAGTTTACTATCGCATCATTTGTATATACTCTAAACCTTCTCCTTTAGGAATATATAAATAGAGATTATGAAAATCTGCCCTAGTATTGCCATCTCCGTCTTTATATTTTCCAAAAAGAGCCGATTTTTCTTTATATCTAGGATCAGTGCTTATTTGTCTTAAACAAACCAATTTACCATCCCCGAAAAATTCCATTTTGTAGTTTTCAAAAGGTTCTAACTTATAAGTAGGATTGTCATAAGCTACAATAAATTCATCCCAAGCCTCTTTTATGTATGTTTTATCTTGATATTCTGCAATAAATTGCTCTTTTAAAGCTTGAAAAACTTGTCTTGCCAAAGCATCTTTATCTTTATTTTCAACTGTTTTTTTTCTTAAATTATAAAACTTAACTACCCATTCTTTTAGTAGAATGGGATCTATTTTTGTTAAATCTTCGCCATTGTTCCATCCCTCAATCTCACATGGCACTTCGGCATCAAAATAAAAACTATGCTCATAGTATTTCTGCCCTTTGGCTACAAATTCTTTTACTTTCTCAAACTCTTTGTCCCCCACTTGTATTTCATTTATGGGTAACTTTTCCTTTTTTACTAAAACTTCAGTATCTACATCAGGTCTTTTAAAATCCTGTTGATACACTCCTACATCGAACTGAGTATCTGAATCAAAAACATCACTACCGCCATTAAACTCTTTGGGGGCTGGATATATTCGATAAGTTATTTTTTGGCGTCCCGATTTTAGTATAGCACTATTTATATAGATAGGTGTAGCCATTTGCACGTATTTGTAATTTTGATGCACTGGGAAATCATTGACCAATATCTCATAGACACAAAGCGAATTGGCAACATATAAATAATAAATAGGTTCTTTTGGGTAATGCTTTACTTGTTCGGTAATTTTGCTAACTATATTGTTTGCTGTGATGTCCATATTTATGTCTTTTAAGTTGTCTGTGTTTTGTGAGCAAGAAACACAACAAACAAAAAGCATTGCAAACATCAAATTCTTTCTCATAACCAACTATCGTATCATTTGTATATACTCTAAACCTTCTCCTTTGGGAAGATAAAGATAGAGACGATGAAAGTCAGCTCTAGTATTCCCATTCTCATCTTTATATTTTCCAAAAAGAGCTGATTTTTCCCTATATCTTGCGTCATTACTAATTTGTCTCAAACAAACCAATCGACCATCTCCAAAAAACTCCATCTTGTAGTTTTCAAAAGGCTGTAATTGATAAGTGGGATTATCATATTTTGTAATAAATTCATTCCATGCATCCTTGATGTAATCTCTTTCTTGATATTCAGACACAAATTGTTCTTTTAGCCCTTCAAAAACTTGTCTTGCCAAAGCATCTTTATTGTTTTCCTCTACCGTTTTTTTTCTTAAATTATAAAATTTAACGACCCATTGTTTGAGTAAGTCTTGGTCAATTTTTCTTAAATCCTCCCCATTACTCCAGCCTTCATTTTCATAGGGTACTTCGGCATCAAAATAAAAACTATACTCATAATACTTTTGCCCTTTGGCTACAAATTCTTCTTTTGTTTGAGACTCTTTATCTCCTACTTGTATTTTCTTTATGGGTAATTTTTCTTCTTTTACCAAAACTTCGGTATCTGCATCAGGTCTTTTAAAATCCTGTTGATATACAGTTACATCAAACTGAGTATCTGAATCGAAAACATCGCTACCACCATTAAACTCTTTTGGAGCAGGATATAAACGATAGGTTATTTTTTGTCGCCCCGATTTTAGTATAGCTCTATTTATATAAATTGGCGTAGCCAATTGTTCGTATTTGTAATTTTGATGTACTGGTAAATCATTAACCAATATTTCATACACACAAAGCGAATTGGCAACATATAAATAATAAATAGGTTCTTTTGGGTAATGCTGTACTTGTTGTACTGTTTTTGCAACAATATTATTGGCTGTAATGCCCATATTTGTATCTTTAATTTGTTCTTTATTTTGGGAGCAAGAAACGCAACAAACAAAAAACATACTGTATATGAAATACTTTTTCATATCTAATTACCGTATTACTTGTAAATCAGATAGATTACCATTTAAGGGGAGGTAAAGATAAAGATTATGAAAATCTCCTCTAGTGTTGCCGTTTTCATCTTTATATTTTCCCCAAAGAGCCGATTTCTCTCTTAATCTTACATCAGTACTAATTTGTCTTAAACAAACGATTTTACCTTCTCCAAAAAGCACCATTTTATAGTTCTCAAATGGTTGAAACTGATATGTCATATTTTTATAAGTTGCTACATATTCATTCCATCCTTTTTTTATACGGTCTGTCTCTGAATATTCACTGATAAATTGTTCTTTAAGAGGCAGGTATGCAAGTCTTGCTATTGCGTCTAAATCTTTATTGTCAATTTCTTTTTTTCTAGAAAGATAAAATTTCAAGACCCATTCTTTAAGTAAATTTTGGTCTATTTCTCTTAAATCTTCACCATTGCTCCACCCCTCATTTTCATACGGTACTTCGGCGTCAAAATAAAAACTATATTCGTAATATTTCTTTCCTTTGCCTACAAATTCGATTTCTTTTTCATTTTCTCCATCACCTACCTTTATTTCTTTTATAGGTGTTTTTTCTTCTTTTATAACTTCATGCGAACCGCTTCTTTTTAAATCTTGCTTGCATACCTTTACATCAAATTTGGTGTCTAAATCAAAAACATCGCTACCCCCGTTAAATTCTGCAGGGGCAGGATACAAACGATAGGTTATTTTTTGTCGCCCTGATTTTAGGATGGCTTTGTTTATATAAATAGGTGTGGCTTCTTGCTCGTATTTATAATTTTTATGTATAGGATAATCATTTACTAAAATCTCATAAATACAAAGCGAATTGCTTGCATATAAATAATAAATGGGTTCTTTTGGATAGTGTTTTACTTGTTCTGTTATTTTATCTGCAATATTGTCTGAAGTGATATTCATGTTTATTTCTTTTAATTGTTCTTTTTTTTGGGAGCAAGAGTTAAGACTTGCTATTAATGCTAGGTAAACGAGCGCTTTTTTCATGTGTTAAAAATTAAAGTATACTACTTTTTTCAACTCTATCTTCTGCTTGCCAAATAAAGTAATTGGAGTTGTTTTACCAGTTGGGTTAGAATCAAAAAGTTCTGAGTCGTTATTAGTTGCAACAGCTCTCAATGTCATTTCCCCTTTAAGTCCCGAAAAAGTAGTAGTATCTTGATGGTACAATTGTCTGTTTTCTATGCCGTATTGCCTAGAAAAAGAAACATAACCCCCAAGGCTTGCCTTCCCTAATAATTCTACTTTTATGTGTTGTGGCGGAACAAGCGGTATCCAAGTTATTGTTTTGTCGACAACTCCATCAACTATTAACTCGGCACTTACCGTTATCACTGTACTGGCGTCATATGTTCCGTGGGAGTTTTTTAATTGGTTACTCGCTTTTTCAAAAATGGAATATTCTTTTGTAAGCGCATTATATGTAGCCGTATAGTCGGCATTTATTGTCCCTTTGAAATCTAGGGCTAGTGTCGCTTTTAACCCATAGTTGTCGAACAGTTTCTTTGCTCCTGCTGAATCTCCTGAATCTCTAGACAAATCGACTAGATTATGTACTTTGTTGTATTTTATACCAATAATCGGGTAAGCCATTATACGTACTTTGGTTACATTAGCAATACGCCCATCTTTTTGTTTCTCAAAATAATCCCCTTGAGACCATGAAATACTCGGGGTCATCAGTTCAAAACCCAATGCATCTAATTTTTTGGATGCTCTGGCTAGTTTTCTATACTTTCTTAATCGACCAAAAGAACCCTTACCTTTTGTAAGGTATAAAATAAGTAACTCTACAAGAACTACCGCAAGGCTCACTTCGGCTATATAAAGCTCAGCCATCCATCTGTACTTTTCCGTGTAATCTATACGTTCGGTAGGCGTTGTTGGATTAGAAAAATCATGTAGTGCATGAAACCCAACTGCAACGCTGTCTGGAATAGCTGTGAGAAAGTCAACAACTTCACCTACACTTTCTTCTGATTCTCCTGAAAGAAAGGGGATGTTTCCAATAAAACCTTTAATTTCTTCTTTTAGCTTTGTAAGAAACCTAATTCCAGTTGCTAAACTAACAGGAATATCTTTGTAAAACGGGGCTGATGGATAATCATAGCGAAAATGCCCCACCCAGTTAACGTCGGGATAGGCATTGATTACAAAGGTAGGATGCTCGGGTTTGGCAATAGAGTAATAAGCGCACGAGTGCACATAAAAACTATAGATATTCTTCCCTTTTCCCTTTACAAAAGCCTCTATTAGTTCGGGTATGCTTGGCGTTATGGAATGTACAGAGTGGGTTATTGAGTTATCGCCATCTTTTAAAGACTTTTTTCCTTTTTCTTTATAACTATCAACAAATGTTATTTCGTTTTTATGGTCGGCTGTTTTCACGCAACCTTTTCGAGTAAATCCGTTGATGTCTATTTTGAGTTTCTTCGGCATTTTGTAGCTAGGCACAATAACATCATGTACAAGGGCTTGAGCATCGTTTTCGAAAATTTTAAATTTTAAAGTAGTTCTCCTGTTCTGTTGGTGCAGTTCTTCTAAAATACCCTCTCCATGATTTATCAATCTTGATTTTCCGAAACCTTTTGACGAAATGTTAACGGGGTCAACTCCTTTTTTTATCAGATAATCTACTACGCTTTGCGCTCTTTTTTCTGACAATTTAAGATTATATTCATCTGTTCCTCTAATGTCAGTATGCGAACCTAATTCAACAGGCAATCGAGGTGGTTCGAGCAAGAATATTGCAATTTTTTCTAAAAATGGTTTTGCATCTTCCCGAATTTCCCATTTGTCATAATCATAGTGTATTCGTTCCAGTACAATAGATTTATCATTTGGGTTTAACTTTCTTATAAATTTGCCTTCATCAAAAAGCAGTGTTGGTTTATCATCTTTAGTGATGATAATTTTTTTGAACCTGCAATGCCCTGCATTTTTTAAATATTCATCTAATTTCCCTACTTTAAGAGGTGTTTGGTTTGTAGGTGGCTTTTGTGGACTAGGCTCGATTTTCTTTTTTATTTGCAGATAGCTTGCATGTATAGTCTCATTATTACTATTGGGTATGTATTCTTTAGTTACAGGGTTTTTGATTTTTACATAAAACTCTTCTACATCTTTAATCCCTTTTATTTGTCCATACCAAGAAAGAGTGTCCGAAAGAGAAAGATTTACCTCTCCATCTGCAACATCTACACTTGTATAAACTTTTATTGGTTTATCATCTTCCCCTTTTCTGTAAATATCAACAATCAGATTTGTGTATCCGTTAAGACCCTCGGTATCTAAATTAAGGTGTATGGTGTTTCCGTACGAAAAAACGTGAGATTTACCAACATCCTCCCCATCATTGGTTGTACTCCATTTACTGTGAATGATTTTTTGCTCGCACCATCCGCCTACGGCTAATCCTGCTTTTTTTGAATCACTCAAAGACGGAATACTGGCTTCTAAGTAATAGGCATAAGGCCCACAAAGTTTTTTAGGAATTTTTACACCATAATCTTCATTGTATGGTTTTGTCGTTTTTAGTACGGTTTCCCTTAAACGATAGCTTTGAAAATGCCAAAAAACATTTTTACCTTTTTCTAATTCTGTTGTACCCTCTTCCCATTCGCTTATTTTAAAATAGACGAATTGATTTCCTTTTGCAGTGAGTTTAACATCAGGTATGGAATATGTTTTAGAAACTTCCCCTTTACCTGTCCATTTAATTTTTTTTACGCCTTTTTTCATAGTGTTGATGTCTTTATATATCAGATTACATTTTACATTACTAATGCTTTCGATATATAATCGATTGTTAAATACAAAATGATTGAGTTTATTATTAGAAAAAACAAAGATGTTTTTATATTGACTCTAAAAATCAGATAAAATGCGAATATTAAAATCATTATACTGGGAATATAAATCCATAATATGTTCATTAACCAATCCCCCACATATTTCCATAAAAAAAAGAAATACATTAATGCAATTACAATAGATATTATATTTATTTTGACAACAATGTTGTATATTTTTTTATTATGCAATCTTCTCTCCATAGTTATGATTATTATATGAGATTTTTTTAGAGTTTGATTTTGCAGGGTCAAAAGTCGGTAATTTTCTGCTTTTGGCTAGTTTTACAGCCTCTTTGCCATTTATGAAATTCGTACAATCTTCTATCAAATAATTTTTTAAATCATTATCAATAGACCTGTGATTAGATCCTGGAGACAAGATATTTACTCCATTTGTGATTTTTGAATTTTCTATTTCTATCTGCTCGTTACCAATCCTTTCTCCTTCTTGATAATAATTGATAGCATTTTTAACATTAGCATTTATGTTATCATCATCGATACTAAAAGTACCACTTCTGGCGGCGTCTTTTATATCTAATGTAATGATAAAGTCGAATGTGATACTTGGATTTTCTTTTGTTAGTTCAATTATATTATCTGCACCCATACTATGACCAACCATAATTATCTTTACATTTCCATCTTTAGACCTAAAATCTTTTATCATTTTAAGAACTGCATTCTTCGTATTTTCGGTTCTGGAAGAAGAATAAACATAAACTTTAGTTTGTTCCGAGTTTAAATTGGTTAGTTTTCCTAATCCTCCATAATCAACAGAACTATATTTATCGTCTTTTGCTCTCTCTTTTCCATTCTCAGGGTTAGTACCGACTCCCTGTATCACAAATACAACGAACTCTGTTTTATTTCCTTGTCCACTCGCTTGCTCCATCCCTGTATGCTTCAGTTTGGGTTTATCCATACCTTTCAAATTCAATAACGGGTTTATTTTATTTTGAACATCAGGGTTTGCATTCTTTACATTTTGTTTACTGGCTTCTGTAATCTGTCCGTGTTTTGTGATTTCGATACAATCGGGCGCACCCATTGGGCAAGTGCCTTTACTGTCTTCTAGCAATGGTTTTCCTTTATTGGATAGAGTCATTTCTTCATAAAAACCACTCCATTTGGTAATCACAGCTTGGCAGGGTAAATAATCATTTCCTGCGGGTTGCATTTTGCATTTACCAAAAGTGTTTTTCTCTAGTGTTTGTCCTATGTCTTTATCGCTTGCAATTAATTTTTTTGAACCGTCTTTGTCATTTGCAAAATGCTTTGTTTGCGATTTTACTTTTAACTTATCAACTTTTGGCTCTACACTAAATTTGCATTTGCAGGTAGCACCTTGTACTACAATATGTTTTTCGCTCATAATTCTTTATTTTATTATCCTCTAAGAAGTCTTAGAACTCCTTTAAATAAACTTTCTTCCTTCTCTACTTCTCCTGCAAAAAAGCTTACGGTAGATTGTGTTCTTATTTCTTCATTGTCGTCTAAATTAGAAATTTGTACAGTCACTTTTTGAGGAACAGTAAGAGCTATGGTGCATTCCAAAAAGAGACTTTCCACACAATAGTTATTTGGATTCAAAAAATAAGTTGCGGTATAAGTCCCCTCAGCGTTTTCGGGTTCTTCGTTTGATAAAGTATCGTAAGGAAAATCAGTATCTCCTTCAAAATCTTCTCTTGTACGGGTATCAGCAAGTATGCCCTTTTGGGTTATATTAATTAGATTGTAAGAATCTAAATCAGGGTCTATTCTTTGCTCTACTTTAAACTTTACATCACTTGTTTTTGTCGATATTGGAAAGTAAACTTCGTTTTCAAATACTAATTCCTTATTGTATTGGGTGTTGATTCCGTTAAAAAAGGCTCTTAGAAACCAATCAGAACTAAGCGCTTTTATTATTGCGGATTTGTTTGCTATTTGTAAGTCATAAATATCCAACCATTCTTCTATCACTTCTCCCTGATATTCTTTTAGAATTTCAGTTTTCGTATTTTCCCATCGTTCTTTTATAGTGTCATAATTATGAATATCAACCCATTTGCCTTTTTCATTAACGATAACCGTTAACGGATAAAAAGCATAAGCCATTTTTTCTGCTAATTGGTCGGCTATTAAATCCGTTTCGTAACCATCAATATATACTTTCGAAAGTTTGTTGATTTCAAAAAACGAATATCCGTTATCGTTTATTGTTACCCATTTTACGAGTATTTCCTCTTTTATAGTAGTTTTTTTATCTCCATTCTCAATGGTGTACATTCCCAAATAATTGTTTTTTAGGCGTGCAGGTTTAAAAGGCAATTGATAAGCATCACTACTAAAACGCACGGGTTCTGGTGGGGCTTTTTCAGGTTCTCCGTTGGCTTGCAATTTTTCGGGTTTTAAAAGAAGGTATTCTAAATGACTCGGAAAATCATCTGGTATTACATCAGCATCTGGTATGCAATGCATATTGTGGTATGTTCTAAGACAATCCCTGTTTTTACCAAGCTTTTGAGCTACGCTATCTAAGATGTCTCCTTTTTCTATTTTGTAAGTATGATGTTCAACTGTATCCCAACAATCATAGGTTTCTTCAATAATCATGTATTTTGTAAGATTTATTTCAAAAACAAAACTAAAACTTTTTATTAAGATATACCATGTTGTAGGAAAAAAAATATTTTTTAGTTTCAGAGTTGCAAAAACTTTGCAAAACACTAGCAGCCATTATATAATTTAACGAAAAATACTCAAATCAAACGAAATCTAAACAAGAACTTTTGCAAAAGCTTTGCAAAGGTTTTGCAAAAAAAATAAAACAATACGAATTTTCAGATATCAAAATCAAACTCGGCTAGGTTTAAAAAGGTTTTTTTTTACGGAATCAGTTCTAATGCGGTAACGCGCTGATTATTTTGAGCATTTACTATTTTTTAGTTATGAATGGGTTAATTTATAGGTTTACTTATTTTGTTTTTGAACTTTTTTACGGGATAATGTGTATTTTTGTGTAAAATTTAAAATCTAGTATGAAAAAAATATTGTTGTTTTTAGTATGTGTTTTTTCTATTCATAGTCAAGCACAACAACGCCCGAAATTGGTGGTTGGAATTGTTGTCGATCAGATGAAAATGGAGTATTTGTATCGGTTTTCGGATGATTATTCTGCGAATGGTTTTAAGAGACTGATGGGCAAAGGGTTTACTTTTTACAACATGAATTATAATTATGTTCCTACATTTACGGCTCCTGGGCATGCATCAATCTATACGGGTACTACTCCCGCTACTCATGGAATTATGGGAAATGATTGGTTCATTCGTTCGACTGGGAAAAGTATGTATTGTACGGATGATGCTGGTGTAAAAACGCTGGTAGAAGGTACCGAAAAAGAAGGGGCCATGTCTCCGAAAAATCTTTTGAGTACTACGATTACGGATGAATTGCGTATGGCAACGAATTTTAAAGGGAAAGTGATTGGTTTGAGTATTAAGGATCGTGGCGCTATTTTGCCAGCGGGTCATTTTGCCAATTGGGCTTTTTGGTACACTAAATCGGGAGCGTTTATTTCGAGTACTTTTTATGGGGATAAATTACCGGATTGGGTGACGGCGTACAACAATGAAAAATCGTATATGAAGTATATTGAGAAGGGTTGGAGCTTGTTGCGTCCGCTTGATACGTACAACGAAAGTCTTCCAGATGATAACCCGTATGAAGGAAAGTTGGATAAAATAGCGAAGCCTGTTTTTCCTTATGATTTGAATAAAATTTATAAAGAAAACGGATTGGAAGTAATAAAAACTACTCCGTTTGGGAATGATATTTTGGCCGATTTTGCTATGAGAGCCATTGATAAAGAAGAATTAGGAAAAGATGATGTTACTGATTTTCTAACGGTAAGTTTTTCATCTCCTGATTATGTAGGGCATAACTTTGGACCAAGATCTATGGAAATGCAGGATACTTACTTGCGTTTGGACCTTACTATTGCGAAATTTTTAGACAATTTGGATGCAACTGTGGGTAAAGATAATTACTTGGTTTTCCTGACTGCGGATCATGCTGCTGCCGAAAACCCTATTTATATGAAAGATCATAAATACAATATTACCAATGTTCCGGGGAAAGATATTGTAAAATCTATGGAGAAATTTTCTATGGATACTTTTGGAGTTAATTTGGTTTTGAATTATTCTAACTTTAATCTTTATTTAAATCAAGTGCTTATAAAAGAGAAAGGATTGGAATTGCTTAAAGTGAAGAAAAGTTTTAAAGACTTTTTGATGACACAAGATCAAGTAAAAAGAGTCTATACCCAAGAGGATATTTTGGCTGCGACAGGGGAAGACTATTACTTGAATTTTATCTTTAAAGGATATGATCCGCAACAAAATGGCGATCTTGTTGTTCTTAACAAGACAGGTTATATGGAATATCAGGAAACTGGAACTACTCATGGAACGCCTAATAGTTATGATACTAATGTACCTTTGCTTTTTTACGGTTGGCATGTGCCACAAGGGGAGTCTTATAAAAAAGAGTACATCACATCGATTGCGCCTACGCTTTCGCAAATGCTGAAAATCACTTTCACGAATGGTACCGAAGCTGAAGTTTTGGAAGAATTATTGATTAAAAAATAATGTCTTTTTATAGAACCAAAAATCCCATCTCATTTAAAATGAGATGGGATTTTTATTTTAAGGTGTTACGATAATGGAATTGGAATTTAATTTTTTTAGAAAGTCTTCTGTAGTTTAGAAAGTTTTTATGGGTAAATTACTTTTTGTTTATTTCCCTTAGTTGTTGTATGTCTAATAAATCTTTAGGTCTATTGGATTTAATTTTGCTAGTGATCAAATCTTCAAGTGAAAGAACGTTCCATCTTAAAAAATTATTGCCATTAACTACAGCAACTTCACTATCATTATAGGCTTCTGAAAATGATTTGTTAACTGAAAAATTAGTTATCAATTCTAAATCTAAATCCAATGGGGAGAATTTAATGGAAATATTTTGTTGTTGTTGTCTTACCGCTAATGGAAAATCCTCTATTTCAAATCCCATTTCTTTAAAAACGAGAATTAATTTTTTAAAATTTTCTTCAGTGGTTTCTATCCAAAAATCAACGTCGGCTGAATGACGTTGGTATCCATGAAAATTTACTGCTCCTCCGCCAACCATTAGCATTCTAACCTGATGCATATTGGCTAACGTAACGAAACTGTTAATGTTTTCTTCCCAAGGTTGAAACATATTATTTTGCTTTAATTGTAATCAAAAAATTAGCCGATTTGTCTGTCTTTATTTTGGTAGGGAATTGATTTACTTTATACATAAGATTTAGAAAATCATAAATACGCTCAACTTTAGATAGTTTTAAAAAACTTTCTAGCTGTAGGGTATTGCTTTTTTCTTTGGTTTGAAATTGAATTTGCATAAGAATATCTTTTTACAAAATTAGACAAATTATGCCATTACTCATTATATTTTGCTATAATGGTTTTGCATAATGCCGTTTTATATTAAAAAATTCTTGAAACTTATACGAAACTAAAAATCCCATTTCAATGAAATGGGATTTTTAATTTATGTTAAACAGTTGCTTCTATAGGTAACGGAATTTGATTTTTCAATAAATCTTCAAACGTTTCATGTGCTCTTATTAAATGCCCTTTTCCGTTCATCCATAAAACTTCGGCTGGTTTGTAGCGCGAATTATAGTTGGATGCCATAGAGAAACAGTAAGCTCCCGCATTACGGAAACATAAAATGTCCCCTTCTTTTATTTCGGTAATTTTTCTGTTGGTCGCAAAAGTATCCGTCTCGCAAATGTATCCAACAACGGAATAAAAACGCTCTTTTCCTTTTGTATGAGAAATGTTTTCGATATGATGTTGTGAACCATAAAGCATTGGTCGAATTAAGTGATTGAATCCAGTGTCTATTCCCGCAAAAACGGTTGATGTAGTTTGTTTTACTACGTTTACTTTGGCCAAAAAGAAACCAGCTTCACTCACTAAAAATTTACCTGGTTCGAATATCAAGGTTAGATCTTTACCATATTCGGTACAGAATGCGTTGAATCTTTTGGATAATTTTTTACCTAATTCCTCAATATCAGTTTCGATATCATCTTTTTTGTAAGGTACTTTAAAGCCACTTCCGAAGTCTAAGAACTCCAAATCTTTGAAATTTTTTGCTGCGTCGAACAAAATTTCGGCAGCATATAAAAATACTTCAATGTCTAATATGTCTGAACCCGTATGCATGTGAATACCCACGATGTTCATATTGGTATTGTCAACGATACGTACCAAATGAGGCAATTGATGTACCGAAATACCAAATTTACTATCGATATGTCCTACCGAAATATTAGCGTTACCACCCGCCATTACGTGTGGGTTGATACGGATACAAACCGGTACGTGAGGATGTTTTGCGCCAAATTGCTCTAAGATAGACAAGTTGTCAATGTTGATTTGAACACCCAATGCATGTACCTCTTCAATTTCCTCAATAGAAACTCCATTTGGGGTGTAAAATATTTTTTCTGGTGCATAACCAGCATGTAATCCTAATAACACTTCTTGAATAGAAACGGTGTCTAATCCTGATCCCATATCTCTCAATAATTGAAGTATGGCAACATTAGACAATGCTTTCATCGCGTAGTTGATGCGTAAATTGGCTACTTTAGAAAAAGCCTTTGTTAATCTATTATACTGAGATTGTATTTTTTCGGCATCATAAACATAAAGTGGACTTCCAAATTGTTCTGCTAAGTGTAGTAAATCGTTTGCTTGCATCTTTCTATTTTTTTTACAAATTTATTGTTTTTAAGGTTACTGCCAAACTTACAGGAGTGATTTAACAAATTATAACAAATTGTTTTAAATGTAACTTTTAAGTTTTTTTGTGATCATCAAATGATAAAGGGAAGTTGGTTTTAAGATTTGGATCGCCTCCTATAAAATAATTCCATTTTATAGTTTACTAAACAGCTCTATTGTTTTTGCAATGGCATCATCAAAGTTTTCCCAAGTGGTCTCTGAGGTCAAATCGGTTGAAATAAATGTTTTGTTAAATTTAGACAGTAAAGTAAAATAAACATAACCGCCTATCATTAGCTGAAAGGCTGCATTCAGGGATTCGTCTTTTTCGTTTATTGTAAATGTTTTTCCTACTTGAGTGTTAAAATATTTAAAAAGACTTTTGGTGTCTTCGTTGTTTTCGATTAATTGCCAACGCAAAATTTCTTGCGTTAAAACGTTTTGACGCAATTCTTTAGTTCCTTCTTTTATAAAAAGTTTTAAATTCTCTATGTTGTCTTTTTTTTCGTCAATTGCCAAAAGAGATTTGAAAAAATCCCCTTTTTGGGCGAAACTTAGCAACAAACCTTTCATTCCCCCAAAATAGCGATAGATAAGTGTTTTTGAAACGCCTGCCTGTTTTGCAATAGCGTTAATCCCAATACCTTGAGGTCCCTTGTCTTTTAAAATATCCAAAAAAGCTTTGTAGATTTTTTCTTCTGTTGCAGCTCTGTCTTTTTTCATTACAAATTGGATAGGTTTAAAATGCTGCCTAATACAACTCCTTTTTCTTTAATTTTTGGATAATGATCGGTCATTAATTGAAACATAAAAGGCAAGGGAACTTCATTAAAAGTGCCGTAATCATCAAGATACTCCATGAAAACTTGGTTTCCGGTTTGGTCAAATTCTTGAAATATCGAATGGTTTTCCCCATCAAACTCGAGTACATGAACGTTTAATAATTGGCATAACTCCTTATTGAAAGCAGGAGTGGCTTTAATCCATTTATTGTTCAGGTAAATTTCTATATATCCGTGAGGCACCAATATATCCGAGCCAAATTTTTCGACTATGTGATCAATTGCAATGTGATTTTTTACTTTGGCCAATCCCAATCTTGCAGGAATATTCGCGGCTCGTAAAATGGCTATTAATATAACCACTTTGTCTATGCAATGCCCACTTTTATGTGTTATTAATTCCGAAGCTTTCCAATCTTCGTTTATTAAACTAAATCTGTTGGGATTATAAGGCCAAGTGTCGCGAACATGTAGATAGGCTTTTATGGCAAATTCTTTTTTTGTTACTGTTTCTCCTTTATTTAAAAAAGCAACGATGCTTTGTATTTTTTCATTTGAGATGTCGAAATGAAATGTTTCTTCGGTGTATTGTTTCATATAGTAAATGCAGCTTTTTAGGAGTACGTTTTTATTTATTTGATTGTAAATCAAAGTATTTAATACAAAAGTAAGGAAAAGTTAACTTTGAATGACTGTTTTTATTATATTTGTTACCGTATGGTAACATTTTTTTTATCAATGTAACCGTATGGTAACTTTAAAAACAAAAAATGGAAGCATATATTTATGATTCAGTAAGAACGCCTAGGGGAATAGGAAAAAACACAGGCTCTTTGGCGCAGCTTAGCCCAGTTCAATTACTAACTACATTATTAGAGGCACTAAAAGAAAGAAACAATTTAGACACAACCCTCGTGGAGGATTTAATCGTTGGTTGTGTTACCCAAATTGGCGAACAGGGAGGAAATATTGCAAAAGCGGCTGCTCAATGTTCGAATTATGGAGACCACTTATCAGCGGTTTCGTTAAATCGCTATTGCGCATCAGGCTTAGAGGCTGTTAATCAAGCGGCGGCAATGGTTAAATCTGGCTGGTCTAGTTTGATTATTGCTGGCGGAGTAGAATCGATGTCGCGGGTGCCTATGGGTATTGATGGTTCTGCGTGGGTAATGGAGCCCGAAGCAGCTTTTGGGAAATTTGTTCCTCAGGGAATCTCTGCCGACTTGATAGCGACAAAATTCGGATATTCTCGAAGCGATGTCGATAGTTTTGCCGTGGCTTCACAAAAACGAGCTGCAATTGCCCAGAAAAACGGGTTTTTTAATAAATCGTTAATTCCTGTTACGGATGTCAATGGGTTTGTGAATTTAGCAAACGACGAATACATTCGGGCTAATACTACGTTACAAACCTTATCAAACTTGTCTCCGGCTTTTGAGCAAATGGGAGAGATGTTGTTTGATCAAACTGCCATTGACAAATACTTAGAAATAGAAAAAATCAATCATGTGCATCATGCCGGCAACTCCTCTGGAATAGTGGATGGCGCAGCACTAATGCTGATTGGCTCTAAAGAAATTGGAGAGAAACTCGGATTAATACCTCGCGCAAAAATTAAAATGGGTTCCGTAATTGGCAGTGAACCGCTTATTATGTTAGAAGGTCCAATTCCGTCTACTGAAAAAGCATTACGCAATGCCAAAATGAGTGTGGGAGATATTGATATTTTTGAAGTTAATGAGGCTTTTGCGGTGGTTCCGTTACGTCTGATGGATCATTTCAATGTAGATCATTCAATAGTAAACGTCAACGGTGGCGCTATTGCTATGGGTCATCCTTTGGGAGCGACAGGCTGTATGATTCTAGGTACCGCTTTAGACGAATTGGAACGCCAAAATAAAAGTACCGCTTTAGCTACTTTATGTGTTGGGGGAGGAATGGGAATAGCAACAATTATTGAACGGATTTAAAAACTAAGTAACTATTTAGTTAGTTTTCAGTCTCAGTTTTCAGTTTTCAGCCCAAAAAGGATGTTAATTTTAAAGTATTTCTAAAATAGACTCCCTTTTTTATAAATATTGTTAAGAGAGCGAATAACAATGTTTATTGAAAACTCTGAAAACTCTGAAAACTGCCACTGCCACTGAGACTGAGACTGAGACTGAAAACTGTGAACGGAATAGTTATAAAACTAATTAATTATTAGATTATGAATAATGAGAAACATATAAAATATAATGTGGATAAAGACGGTATTGCATTTGTTACTTGGGATGTTGCCGACTCACCGGTTAACATAATGAATGAAAGTACCATACCAGAGTTCTTTTCAAGTATAAATAAAGCTATTGATGATGATGCCGTAAAAGGGATTGTTATTAATTCTGCCAAAAATGATTTTATAGCCGGCGGGGATTTAAAATGGTTTTTAAATTATGATAAATCCAAACAAGAATTTTTTGATATGCTCATGCAAACCCATATCAATTTACGGAAAATGGAAACCTGCGGAAAACCGGTTGTAGCAGCCATAAATGGTTTGGCTCTGGGTGGCGGTTGCGAAATTGCGTTGGCTTGCCATTATAGAATTATGGCCAACGACCCAAAAAACCGAATTGGATTGGTTGAGTGTTCAGTGGGCTTGATTCCGGGTGCGGGTGGTACGCAACGTTTTTTGAGAATGATTGGCGTCCAAAAAACCATTCAATATATCACACAGTCGAAAAAACTAACTGCTGAGCAAGCCTTGAAAGACGGACTTGTGGATGCCATTTGTGGCTTAGAAGAGGATATAAATTCAAAGGCTAAAAATTGGATATTAACAAGGGGAACAAGCGAACAGCCTTGGGATAATAAAAAATTCAAGGTTCCCGGAACTCCATTTGGCGTTGGGCAAATTTCGGGCGTGAATGAGTTTTTCAGCGTTTCCAATGCAATGGCTTATAAAACAACACACGGAAATTTGCCCCATATCAAAAATTTGCTGAGCACCATTTATTACGGCGGTCCTTGTAATATTGATAAAGCTTTGGAAATCGAATTGCGCTATTTTGTGGCTACCTTATACAGTAAAGAAACAAAAAACATCATTAGGTCTTCATTTATGTTTATTAACGATGCGGCCAAAGGAAAATCAAAACCCAAAGGATACGACAGCGTTTCGTTTAAAAAAGTGGGTGTTATAGGGGCTGGAATGATGGGAGCCGGCATTGCTTATGTAAATGCCAAGGCTGGACTAGATGTAGTTTTAAAAGATGTGAGTTTGGCAAAAGCGGAATCGGGTAAAGACTATGTTAAAAAACAAGAGGAAGAGAAACTAAAAAACGGATTGACAACTGATTTTAAAATGAATGCACTGCTTCAAAAAATCCAACCTTCTGAATCGGAAAATGATTTGTCCCCTTGTGATTTGATTATTGAAGCGGTTTTTGAGAACGAAAAACTAAAGAATTCGGTAACTATAGAAACCGAAAAAGTGATTCGTAACGAGGTGATTTATGCCTCTAACACTTCAACTATTCCAATAACGAAACTTGCGGAAGCATCGTTAAGGCCTGATAAATTTATAGGATTGCATTTTTTTTCGCCAGTAGAAAAAATGCCATTGGTTGAAGTTATTGTAGGCAAAGAAACAAGCGAAAAAACATTGGCAGCCGCTATTGATTATGTAACCTTTATTGGAAAAGTACCCATAATAGTAAATGATGGTCGGGGATTTTTTACTTCAAGAGTTTTCGGAAAATATGTAAATGAAGGAATTGCAATGCTTACAGAAGGGATTCCTCCGGCGGTAATAGAAAATGTGGCAAAAAAAATAGGAATGCCGGTAGGTCCTTTGGCTATTTCAGATGAAGTTAATTTGAAATTAATGTTGGCAATAATGAGCGAAGACCCAAATTTAACCGCTCATGAAATTCAATTGAAAAACACATTAATTGCTATTGTTGACATTCATGGCAGAACGGGCAAAAAAGAAGGAAAGGGTTTTTATGAGTATCCAAAAAACGAGAAAAAATCAATTTGGAAAGAATGGGCAAACATTTATCCACCTCAATCCAGTTATAATGAAGAGGAAGTTGGAAGAAGATTATTATTCGCAATGGTCATCGATTCGTATAAGTGTTTAGACTCGGGAGTTCTTCGAGAACCAAAAGATGCTGATGTTGGCTCTATTTTAGGGCTGGGATTTCCAATACATACCGGAGGCGTTATGTCGTATATCGATTATATAGGTGCGGCCGAGTTTGCTTTGTATAGTGAAAAGTTGGAGCACAAATATGGGGAACGATTTAAATTGCCTGAAAGTTTAAAAGAGCGAATTGAAAAAGCAGGAACTAACCGTGTTTTCTACAAAAATTAAAAAATTATAAACTATAAAAACCAAAAAAATGCTACAGAACATATTACTTGAACGAAAAATTTATGCATCCGAAGAACATAAAATGAT
This sequence comes from Flavobacterium sp. ZT3R18, assembly GCF_007097385.1. Lineage (GTDB taxonomy): Bacteria > Bacteroidota > Bacteroidia > Flavobacteriales > Flavobacteriaceae > Flavobacterium. Next base: position 255,931 of record NZ_VJZS01000003.1, on the reverse strand, counting down.
GCAAAAAATGATACAGGAATTTATTTCAAACGAAATTATCGATCAGATAGACGAATGGGAGAAAAAGGGGATGGTAAGCCGGGAAATATGGAAGCGGGCCGGAGAATTAGGATTGTTGTGTATCGATATGCCGGAAATTTATGGTGGAGGCGGATTAGATTTTACATTTAATGCCTTGCTTATTGAAGAATTTGCGAAAAAGGGTATAAGCGGCCCTGGTTTTTCGTTGCATTCCGATATTATAGCGCCTTATTTATTGAATTATGGCACAGAAGCGCAAAAGCAAAAGTATTTGCCATTAATGGCTAAGGGGGAGATTATTACCGCTATAGGAATGACCGAGCCCAATTGTGGCAGTGACTTGCAAGCCATTCGAACCACGGCCGAAGACAAAGGAGATCACTATCTGGTAAATGGCCAAAAAACATTTATAACCAACGGCTATATGTGTGATATGGCTGTAGTTGCCGTGAGAACAAACCCGAAAACCGAAAATGAAGGGGTTACATTGCTTATTTTAGAATCATCAATGGAAGGTTTTACGAAAGGAATTCCCTTTAAAAAAATCGGAATGAAGTCCCAAGATACCGCTGAGCTATTTTTTGATAATGTAAAAGTTCCGAAGGAAAATAGACTAGGAGACGAAAAAATGGGGTTTAAAATTATGATGAAAGAATTGGCTAGAGAGCGACTAACGGTAGGTATTTTTGCCGTTGCAGGCGCAGAAGGGGCCATCGAAAATACTATTGCCTATACTACGCAAAGAACGGCTTTTAATACTCCTATAGCTGGATTTCAAAACACCCAATTTAAGTTAGCGGAATGCGCCTCGCAAATGCAGATACATCAGGCTTTTATGGACAGATGCATCGAATTATTGGCAGACCATAAATTATCAACAGAAAGCGCTTCTATGATTAAATATTCGGCAACCGATATGTGCAGTAAAGTTGTGGATGAGTGTTTGCAATTATTTGGCGGTTATGGTTATATGTGGGATTATCCAATTGCCAGAATGTACGCTGATAATCGTGTGGCACGCATTTATGCCGGCACGAATGAAATTATGAAAATAGTGATCGCACGTGGATTGCTCAAAGATCTTTTGAAGTAATGGAAGAATTATTGAAAGAGTACAAAGTAGTGTCAACTATCAAAGTACAGTGGGGCGATATGGATGCATTTCAACACGTGAATAATGTGGTTTATGTGAGATGGGGTGAAATTGCACGGATTGATTATTTTAATGCTTTTGGTGTATTTTCAGCTGATCCCGGAAAAATGGAATTTGCCCCAATTTTAGGTTTTCAATCGGTTAAATACATTGCCCCATTGGTGTATCCTGACACGATCCAAATTGGAACAAAAACCGAAGAAATTAAAGAGGATAGGATTGTGCTTAAATCTTTTTATTACAGTGAAAGCCAACAGAAATTGGTGGCGGTAAAAACACATGAGGTCATTATTTTTGATTACAAAACCCAAAAGAAAATACCGATTCCAAAAGGATTAATTCTTAAAATAAATAATTTAGAAGGCCTGTGATTTTTTATATAAAAACCAAAAACTAAACGATATGCAAGAAATTCTGCCATTAAAAGGAATGAAGATTTTGGATTTTACGCGTTTGTTGCCGGGACCCTTGGGTACCCATATTCTTAGCCAACTTGGGGCGGAAGTTATAAAAATAGAGAGCCCAAAAAGAATGGATTATTCGCGGTTTTATCAACCGCAAATTGATGGGGTTTCTACCTTATTCCATACTTTAAATCATGCCAAAAAACAAATGATAATAGATTATGAAACCCCGGAAGGGTATAGGCTAATTGTGGAAGAAATAAAAAAAGCTGACGTTTTGGTGGAGCAATTTCGTCCCGGAGCAATGGAAGGGTTTAATTTATCGTTTGAAACAGTCAGGAAAATTAATCCTAAAATAGTCTATATTTCGGTAACGGGTTATGGGCAAACTGGGGAGAAAAAAGATGCTGCAGGCCACGATTTAAATTACATGGCAGAAACCGGTTTGTTGAGTATGAATCGAGACGGGCAAGGAAGACCCATAATCCCAGGCTTTCAAGTGGCCGATATTGCTGGTGGTTCGTTTATGTTGGTTTCTGCCTGCACCTGTGGTTTGCTTGCGCAAAAAATGCAACAAAAAGCGCAGTATATTGATGTTTCGTTGTTTGACGCAACACTGGCTTTTGGAGCAATAGCACAAGGAATGTTACAAGGAAGTGCCGACTATAATCAAATGCCTTTTTTAAGTGGTTTAATGGTTAATTATAACCTCTATGAATGTTCCGATAAAAAATGGGTGGCTTTAGGCGCTTTGGAATTAAAGTTTTGGAATTCATTTTGCGAGATGGTAGAGCAGCCTTCATGGAAAACTTCTGAAAGTGCCGATTTAATGACTGGTGTTTTTGACAAGAAACAGCTTGAAGAATTATTTAAAACAAAAACAAGGGACGAGTGGATATCCAAGGCTGCAACTTTTGATGTATGCCTGTCTCCAGTGCTTGATTTAAAAGAAGTTTACGAACTAAAGCATACCAAAGACAGAGCTGTTTTTGAAGATGTTAAAATTGACGAAAAAAACATTAAAATTTATACGAAACCCTTCAAAACATATACGGGCTTGTAGTTTTTTGGCTCTCTAATAAATGGAATGGGTTAATTTTTTTTGCTCTATTCTAGAATATGCAGCATTGAATTTTAACCATATAAGAAATATAAGTTCATTCAAGCTAGGATGTAAAAAGCAAGGGCGCACGACAAATTGCATTTCTTAGGAAATTTTTAAAAATCTGCGAAAATCTGTGAAATCTGCGTGAAAAATTGGCACGCGGATTTCGCAGATTTACGCAGATTTGATAGGTTAATGTATCATAACAGCAATTATTTCTTAATCAAATTGATTGTGATTTTTGAAAAGATGCAATTTGTCGTGCACACAAAAAGCAATAACTTATATGTCCTTATATTTCTTATATGGTAAGCCTTTTCACAGCGCTATTTTTTTATTAGCTGGGTAAAAAGGAATGTAATTTGAAAAGGCTATTTATTATAGAATTAATCGATAATTAAAAAAAATCCCCTGACAAAAAAAATAATGCCAAGGGATTTAAAAAAAAAATAATTATTTGTTACAAAGCAGGCAAATCGCCTTTCCCTTTTGTTGGCAAATTGGTAAACCCCATTAAGTATAAATCTACTTCTCTTGCAGCCTCACGACCTTCAGAGATTGCCCAAACGATTAAAGATTGCCCTCTTCTCATATCCCCAGCGGTAAAAATATGAGGAACATTGGTTTGATAGTTGGTTGCTTTATAATTGCTGCGCATATCAATTTCTAGTCCTAATTGGTCGCTTAACGTTTTTTCAGGACCCGTAAATCCGAGTGCCAATAAAGCCAAATCACAAGGCCATATTTTCTCTGATCCTTCTTTCTCTATTAATTCAGGTCTTTGTCCTGGTGTCATTTTCCAAGCCACTTCAACGGTTTTTAATCCAACGAGTTCTCCTTTTTCGTTTGCAAGGAATTCTTTGGTATTAATCAACCAGTTTCTGTTGCAACCTTCTTCGTGTGATGAAGATGTTTTCAATTGCAACGGCCAAAATGGCCAAGGTGTAGTTTCGCTTCTTCCTACTGGAGGTTTAGGCATGATTTCAAAATTAGTCACGGATTTTGCTCCGTGTCTGTTTGAAGTTCCCACACAATCCGATCCTGTATCTCCACCACCAATCACGATGACATCTTTTCCTGTCGCCATTACTTGATCGGTAATTGTTTCTCCGAACAATACTTTGGTTTGTTGTGTCAAGAAATCCATTGCTTGAACAACTCCTTTGCTATCGGCACCTTTAGTTGGTAAGCCTCTTCTTTCGGTTGCACCACCGCATAATACGATAGAATCAAAAGCGTTTAATTGGTCTACACTATAATTAACTCCTACGTTTACATTGGTTTTAAAAACAACTCCTTCTGCTTCTAATACTTTTACACGTCTGTCGATAATTCCTTTTTCTAATTTGAAATTTGGAATTCCATAACGCAATAATCCACCGATTGCATTGTCTCTTTCAAAAACGGTAACGGTATGTCCAGCACGATTTAATTGTTGTGCTGCGGCCAATCCTGCAGGACCAGATCCGATTACAGCAACTGTTTTTCCTGTTCTTACTTCTGGTGTTTGTGGTTTGATCCAACCTTCTGCAAAACCTCTTTCGATAATATTCTTTTCAATATTTTCGATAGCTACAGGCTCACTGATAATTCCTAATACGCATGATTTTTCACAAGGTGCAGGACATAGACGGCCTGTAAATTCTGGGAAGTTGTTTGTCGATTGTAAGATCTTCAAAGCGCTTTCCCATTCTTCTTGATGCACCATGTCATTAAAATCAGGAATTAAATTCCCTAAAGGACAAGAGCTGTGACAAAAAGGAATTCCGCAATCCATACATCTGGAACCTTGTTCTTTGATTTTGTCTTTTGCTAACGGAACTGTAAATTCATTATAATTTGATACTCTTTCTAGAACAGCAACATTACTTTCGTCGGTTCTATTATATTCTTTAAATCCACCTATCTTTCCCATGACTATTGTGCTATTAGTTCTTCAATTTGCTTTTCTTCTGCCAATCTTTGCAATGCTTTTTTATAATCTGTTGGCATTACTTTGATGAAATGTTTGCTTTCGTTTTCCCAATCAGTCAAAATTCTTTTTGCTAAAGGACTGTTGGTGTACATAGAATGATTTCTGATTAATCGTCTTAATTTAGTTAAATCATCTTCTTCCAATGTTTCTAGGGCAACCATTTCCATGTTGCACAAACCGTCTTCAAATTTCTTTTTGGCATCATACACATAAGCAACGCCACCACTCATACCTGCTGCGAAGTTTCTACCTGTTTTTCCAAGAACCACTACAGTTCCGCCAGTCATGTATTCACAACCATGATCTCCAATTCCTTCAACAACGGCAGTTGCTCCCGAGTTTCTAACGGCAAAACGTTCTCCAGCCATACCATTAATGTAAGCTTCTCCAGTTATTGCACCATAAAGAGCCACGTTTCCAATAATAATATTGTCTTCCGGTTTGAAAGTGGCAGTAGGAGGAACTTTGATGATTAATTTAGCTCCGGAAAGTCCTTTTCCTAAATAATCATTACAGTTTCCGTGTATTTTGAATGATAATCCACTTGTTGCAAATGCACCAAAACTTTGTCCAGCAGATCCTGTAAAGTCAACAAGAATCGTATCATCAGGTAATCCTTGTGATCCGTAAATTTTTGAAATTTCATTACTCAAGATAGCACCAACGGAACGGTCTGTGTTTTTAATATCAAAGGTTACTCTTGTTCTTTCTTTTCTGTAAATAGAAGGAATAGCCGCTTTTATAATATCAAAATCCAATACATTTTCTAATGCGTGATCTTGGGTTGTTGTATTATGATTTGGAACCGTTTTTGCTTTTTCTGGTTTATAAAGGATAGAAGACAAATCCAATCCGCTTGCTTTATAATGTTTAATCGCTTTGTTGACATTTAATTTTTGCGATTGTCCCACCATTTCTTTCAATGTTCTAAAACCAAGTTGAGCCATGATTTCTCTTAACTCTTCGGCAATAAAATACATGAAGTTAATAATGTGTTCTGGCGTTCCTTTGAAGTTTTTTCTCAATTCTGGATCTTGTGTTGCAATACCTACTGGGCAAGTATTCAAGTGACAAGCTCTCATCATGATACAACCCGATGCCACAAGAGGCGCAGTTGCAAAACCAAATTCTTCGGCTCCTAGTAATGCTGCAATAGCTACATCACGTCCTGTTTTTAATTGACCGTCACATTCTAAAACCACACGACTTCTTAAATCATTTAAGATTAAGGTTTGTTGTGCTTCGGCAAGACCCAATTCCCATGGAATACCTGTGTGCTGTAAAGATGTTAATGGTGCAGCACCTGTTCCTCCATCATATCCTGAAATCAAGATTACATCAGCTTTTGCTTTGGCAACACCTGCAGCGATTGTTCCAACCCCAACTTCGGCAACCAACTTCACGTTGATTCTTGCTTCACGATTGGCATTTTTTAAATCAAAAATCAATTGAGATAAATCCTCGATAGAATAAATGTCATGGTGAGGCGGAGGAGAAATAAGTCCTACATAAGGTGTAGAATTTCTTGTTTCTGCAATCCAAGGCACCACTTTTTCGCCTGGTAACTGTCCACCTTCTCCAGGTTTTGCACCTTGAGCCATTTTTATCTGAATTTCTTTGGCATTCGTCAAATAATTGATCGATACTCCAAATCTTCCAGAAGCGACTTGTTTGATGGCACTATTTCTAGAGTCTCCATTCATGTCTTTTTGAAAACGTTGTGGGTTTTCTCCACCTTCTCCAGAATTACTTTTTCCACCAATTCTGTTCATGGCAATCGCTAGATTTTCATGCGCTTCCTGGCTGATAGAACCGTAAGACATGGCTCCAGTTTTGAATTTTTTCACAATCTCTGTCCAAGGCTCTACTTCGTCAATAGAAATTGGATCCAGGTTGTTGAATTCGAATAATCCTCTAATGGTCATCAAGTTTTCACTTTGATCGTTTACCATATTAGAGTATTCTTTGTAGCTTTCAGGGCTGTTCAAACGAACGGCTTGTTGTAATTTTGAAATGGTAGTTGGGTTGAACATGTGTTTTTCGCCATTTCTTCTCCATCTGTAGATTCCTCCAATTTCTAAAGGCAATAAGTTTGCAATTTCCGATTTTGGAAAAGCATTTTGATATCTTTTCTTAACTTCTCTTTCAATTTCCATCAATCCAATACCTTCAATTCGAGAAGGAGTGTATGGGAAATATTTAGAGCTGAATGTTTTGTTTAAACCTAAAATCTCAAAAATTTGTGCGGCTCTATACGAATGTAAAGTAGAGATACCAATTTTATTCATGATTTTAAGGATCCCTTTTGCAATAGCTTTATTGTAATTTTTAACCGCATAATCCCCTTTTACACCAGTGATAAAACCTTGGTTCACTTGGTCGTGAATGATTTCATTGACCATATACGGATTGATGGCACTAGCTCCATATCCAAATAATAATGCAAAATGATGTGGCTCACGTGGTTCTGCCGATTCGATTATGATTCCGAATTTCGAACGAACTTTTAGAATATTCAAAGAGTGATGAATATAAGAAGTTGCCAATAACATAGGTATCGGTGCCAATTCTTTGCTAACGCCTCTGTCCGAAAGGATAACAATATTGCACCCCTCAGAAACGGCTTTGAAAGTCGCTTGAACGCATTTTTCTAAAGCACGCTCTAAACCATTTACTCCTTTTTCTATTTTGTATAAAGTAGAAATAGTAACCGATTTGAAATCATCGTGTGAAATATTTTTTAATTTATCTAAATCCTCATTTGATATAACAGGATTTTGGATTTTTATCTTTTTACAATGAATATCAGTGATGTCAAAAAGATTGTAGTCTCCACCAATTGCCAAACTAGTGTCAGTGATTATTTCTTCACGAATACCGTCCAAAGGTGGGTTGGTTACTTGTGCAAATAATTGTTTGAAATAGTTGTACAACAGTTGTGGCTGATCTGATAATACCGCAAGAGGAGTGTCATTACCCATTGAACTCAAGGCTTCATTACCTTGACCTCCCATTGGGTTGATGATTGTTTTTAAATCCTCAATAGTATAACCGAACAAACGTTGTCTGGTTTCAAAATCAATTTTTTCTGTTGGAATAGGATTGTTCGTATAAGGGATTTTAGCCAATTGCAATAGATTTTTATCTAACCATTCTCTGTAAGGACGTTTGGTTACTACTGAATTTTTGATTTCTTCATCTTCGATAATACGACCTTCGTTCATGTCAACAAGGAACATTTTCCCTGGCTCCAATCTTCCGTGTTGTACTACATCTTCTGGTTTAATATCAAGTACTCCAATTTCGGATGACATGATAACAAAACCACTTTTTGTTAAGGTATAACGAGAAGGACGCAATCCATTTCTGTCCAATAATGCTCCAATTACGTTTCCGTCTGTAAACGGAATAGACGCTGGACCATCCCAAGGCTCCATGATGCAAGCATTGTATTCGTAGAACGCTTTCTTTTCATCCGACATTGTTTGGTGTTTTTCCCAAGCTTCAGGAACCACCATCATCATTACTTCTGGCAAAGAACGGCCAGTCATTAATAATAACTCCACGACCATGTCCATAGAAGCCGAATCTGATTTTCCTTCTAATATAATTGGGAATAATTTTTTTAGATCCTCTCCAAAAACATCGCTTTGCATCAATTCTTCACGAGCACGCATTCTGCTTACGTTTCCTCTTAAAGTATTGATTTCTCCATTGTGACACATGTATCTAAAAGGTTGTGCCAAATCCCAAGAAGGGAATGTATTGGTAGAAAAACGCTGATGAACAAGAGCTAGTCGAGTCACTAAGTCGGTATCTAATAAATCAGTATAATATCTGCTGATGTCTTCTGGCATCAACAAACCTTTGTATATAATTGTCGTAGTGGAACAACTTGAAAAGTAGAACATATGACTTTCCGAAGTTCTAGAATTTCGAATAGTGTGTTCTGCAATTTTTCTAGCCATAAAAAGTTTGGCATTGAATTGTTGCTCTGTAATATCCATTCCGTTTTTACCAACAAAAACTTGTTTAACGGTTGGTTCTTTTTCGGCGGCAATTTGACCAAGATTAGAAACATCAACAGGGACATCTCTCCATCCTAAAACAGATAGGTTTTGATCTTTTATAGCAGCTTCAAAAGTGTTTTTACAGAAAGTAACTTGGTTCTGGCTTTTTGGCATAAAAGTCATACCTACAGCATATTCTCTAACTTCTGGAATTTCAAAATCACAAACCTTCTTAAAAAAAGTATGTGGAATGTCAAAAAGGATTCCAGCTCCATCTCCAGTTCTTCCATCAGCACTTACCGCACCACGATGTTCTAACTTTATTAAAATATCTAAAGCCTTATGAATAATGTCATTAGACTTAATTCCATTCAAATTACATATAAATCCTGCGCCACAGTTGTCGTGTTCAAATTCCGGCAAATAAAGGCCTTGTTCTTTAACTCTCATGTTTATATTTTTTTTACAAATTTAAAGATTTCGTTAAATATAATGCATCAGAAATGCTGTAACGCTCTTATTTTTGTGATAAAACGATAAAAACGTTTGATAAATATCGATAATATGATTAAAACATATCGAAATTGATAATCTGACAATAATGTTTTTTCTAGATTTTATAAAACCGCTATAATCGGCTACAATAGCGACTTTAAGTCATTGTAATCTCAAACGTTATAGTAACTTTGAATTTAAAGATTTAAGGCAATGGATTTCTGTTTTTGATTTGTATAATGGTTATCTTTAATATTGCATCGCATTCCGTAATATTTAAAAACTCTGACTTATGAGTACTCAAGTAGTAATAGTGGGCGCAGGACCAACAGGATTAATGGCTGCCAATCAATTGCATCGTTTCGGAATTGATTTTGTTATTATTGATTCAAAGTCGGGTCCAACTAAAGAATCCAGAGCCATTGCAGTTACCGCTAGAAGTTTAGAAATATACCAACAATTAGGGCTGTCAAAAACAGTTGTTGAAAATGGCATTAAAATGAATTCATTTAATTTATTTTCCGAAGGAAGCCGAAAAGCAAAAGTTGAAATTGATGAAATTGGAAAAGGAATGACTGATTTTCCTTATTTACTGGCTTATGAGCAAAGTGAAAATGAAAAGTTGCTTTATGAAAATTTAAAGAATAACGGAAAGAGCGTTGAATGGGAAACCGAATTTGTTTCATTACAAGAATATGAAAAGGAAATAGTCGTTTTGGCTAAAAAGAACAACGAAACTTTTGAAATAAAAGCGGAATATCTCATAGGTTGTGATGGCGCATCAAGCCCAATTAGACATCAATTGAACTTCAATTTTCATGGTGGTACTTATGAGAATAAGTTTTTTGTGGCAGATGTTATTATGAACTGGAAAGTGCCTCACGATAATCTTGTAATCGCGCCATCGGATAAAAATTTCTGTGGATTCTTTCCATTAAAAGGAGATCGATATTATCGTGTTTTGGGAAGTTTGCCCAGAGTGTATTTTAATAAAGAAAATATCAGTTTTGAAGATATTGAAAATGATGTTATAAAAACGATTGGAATTCCTATTGATTTCGAAAAAGTAAATTGGTTTTCCGTTTACAATTTGCACCATCGTTGTGTGGATAATTTTAGTTCGGGAAGATTGCATTTGGCAGGCGATAGTGCTCACATTCACAGCCCAGCAGGGGGACAAGGCATGAATACCGGTTTGCAAGATACCTATAATATTGCCTGGAAACTGGCATTTGTATTAAAAAAACAGGCAAAAAGTGATTTGCTAAATACCTACAACGAAGAACGATTGCCGTTTGCGCAGTGGCTGATGAAATTTACCGATAGAATGTTCAATATCATGACTAGCGATAATTGGTTTATTGCAAAATTCAGAATGTATGTTGTTCTTAATAGTATTGCAACAATTTTTAGTTTTAGAAAAATTCGCCCAATTATGTTTAGGACTGTTTCCCAAATTTGGTATTCTTATAATGGCAAATCATTATCCTTGTCAGCGAGCAAACAAAAACTGCTTTTTCATGCTGGAGATCGATTGCCTTATATTTCGGATGCGCATTTAACAACTCCTTTTTACGAATTGTTTACGGAACCTACCTTTCATCTTTTGCATATTTCAAATGTGGGTTTGGAAAAGGAAATGATTGAAAAAATTAAAAAATCGTTCACTTTTCCAATAAAAATAGTTGAATACAATCTAACCGAAAGTTGGGTAAAGTTAGGCGTTACAGATACCCTTTTTATTTTGGTCAGACCTGACAATTATATCGCTTATCTGTTCGATTCTTTTCGAGAATTAGAAGTTGAAAATTATTTGAATACTTATTTTTATTCGAATTAGTAAATGGAATCCAGAACCAGTTATAAGAGTGCCAAATAAAATGATAAAATACTTTCGCACATTAGATGAAATTTGCTATTTTTGTGCCACTTTTATTCTGAAATAGATTCAGAAACCAGACAAATTCTATATTATGAACATACACGAATATCAAGGAAAAGAGATTTTAGCTAGCTACGGAGTTCGCATTCAACGCGGAATTGTTGCTAATAGTCCTGTAGAAGCTGTTGCTGCTGCAAAACAATTAACTGCCGAAACTGGAACAAGTTGGTATGTTATAAAAGCCCAAGTTCACGCAGGTGGTCGTGGTAAAGGTGGTGGGGTTAAGCTTGCCAAAGGAATTGACAAAGTAGAAGGAATTGCAAGCGAAATCATCGGAATGCAATTGGTAACGCCTCAAACTTCTGCTGAAGGTAAAAAAGTTCACAAAGTTTTGGTTGCTGAGGATGTGTACTATCCTGGTGAAAGTGAAACATCTGAGTTTTATGTTTCTGTATTATTGAATAGAGCAACTGGACGTAATATGATTATGTATTCTACTGAAGGTGGAATGGATATCGAAGAAGTGGCGGAACATACTCCACACTTAATTTTTACAGAAGAAGTTGATCCAGCTGTTGGATTGCAAGGTTTTCAAGCAAGAAGAATTGCTTTTAACTTAGGTCTTTCTGGAAATGCTTTCAAAGAAATGGTTAAATTCATCGATTCATTATACAATGCTTACATTGGTTCCGATGCTTCTATGTTTGAGATCAACCCAGTTTTGAAAACATCTGATAATAAAATTTTAGCTGTTGATGCTAAAGTAAATATCGACGATAACGCTTTATACAGACAAAAAGCTTATGCTGAGATGCGTGATATTCTTGAAGAAAATCCAATCGAAGTTGAAGCAAAAGAAGTAGGATTGAACTATGTAGATCTTGACGGTACTGTAGGATGTATGGTAAACGGTGCAGGTCTTGCAATGGCGACTATGGATTTAATTAAGTATGCTGGTTTTGAACCTGCAAACTTCCTTGACGTAGGTGGAACTGCTGATGCAAAACGTGTTGAAACGGCTTTCCGTATTATCTTGAAAGATCAAAACGTAAAAGCAATTTTAATCAATATTTTTGGAGGAATCGTTCGTTGTGACCGTGTGGCGCAAGGAGTTGTTGATGCTTACAAAAATATGGGTGATGCTATAAATGTGCCAATCATTGTTCGTTTACAAGGTACGAATGCAGCAATCGCAAAAGAATTAATTGATAATTCAGGAATGCCAATTTTATCTGCTGTTGAATTTCAAGAAGCAGCTGATCAAGTAACGGCAGCGCTTTCTTAATTAGGAAAAAAGTTTATATATTAAAAATCCTGAGTGAAAGCTCAGGATTTTTTTTGGATTAATTTTTTAATTATTTTAAAACATCTTTTAACTCTATAATTTCAAAGTCTGAATCGTATTTTATAAACTCGCGCAGCATAGCAGTGTGAGACGCTCCGAGCAATACCATTATTTTATCATCTTTATTTTCTGTTAATTTTTGAATTAAAGAGTACATATAAAGGTTTCTTTTGTACCATTCTGAAACTAAATAAGCGCCCACAAAATTGTCTTTTTTTCCAGCTTTGTTGCATGTTTCAAGATACCACTTTACATTTTCGGCATTTGATTCTTCTGCATTGTAATCTATAAGTAGTTCGGTTAAGGAATATTTTGCAATCTTTTGATTTTGAGATTTTTCATGAGCAACCAATTCTTCTTTGTTCTTTTTAATCAAATCAAGTTGATTGGCTTCTTGCATGCCTTTTACTAAACTATCGTATGGAAATTCAGTTTGATTGTAATCAATTGCAAATAGCTTTTTATGACCTAATTTTTTAGCGGATCTTATTGCCAATTGCACCAATTCGTCGGCATCATTATGAAATAAACTGTCTGTATTTTTAGCGTAGAATTTGTCTAATTTGTCTTGTTTCTCATATTTCCATTCTACGAAAATTTTGTCTGGACCAAACTTTTTAATTTTGTCTGTAATGTTTTCCAACTCTTTCTGACTTTTGTTTGTCATCACATTAAAAGTATTTATCTGAGCAACATCGAGTCCTGGATTTTCAAAATGAAAGGTTCCCAATAAAAGAATTTGTTTTTTTGTTGATTGTGCAAATACGGGATTAGAGGAAACTGTTAATAAAGCTAGGAGAAGTAATTTTTTCATAATTTTTAGGTTTTAAATTCTTGCCGAAAGTAGAACAGTTCTTAAGGCTAATTTTGAATTTTTGACGAATATCGAATAGCATATTGTAAACTGTGAAAATCAGTTGACAAAAAATTTTGTGTACTGATTATTGCAGTTCATCCCATAAAAATAGGATTTCCTATAAATAATGGTTTTGATTAAAGACATAATTGTATTTTTGAATATGTTAGACTCCCATTATGAAATCGCCATGACAACAGTTGTCGCAATTGAAAATCATCGAATACCAAAATATAATAGTAACCGATGAGATAAACACCAATGAAGATCTGGCGATACCTCCCGATAGCTATCGGGATCCAACAAAAACAATATTATCTACATATGAAATTAAAGATCCCTTTTTATTATCACATTATTCTATTTTTAGGATTGTTTTTTACCTTTTATCTATGGGATATTGGGGTCAACAAAATGGAAATATCACTCATTTTTAATAGGATAGATTTTTTGTTTTCGGCAAGTGGATTTATGTCGATTTTTGTAATTTACATCCTGAATTTTTATACTTTTTGTAATTGGTTTTTAAGCAAAAAAAGGATTTTCTTTTACTTGTTAAGTATTCCCGTTTCATTATTTATTTTTGCTGGGGTAAGATATTTTTTTCAAGAGATTGTTCTTTTTGAAATCACTGGAATTCATAATTATGTTGAAAAATCAAGAGAAATCGAATTCTATGTTCGGGATAATTTTTTCTTTGGATTGCCATCTGTAATTATAAGTACTTTGGCTTATTTGTTTTGGCAATTTCAAGAGGCTGAAAAACAAAATCAGCAATTGCTTTTAGAGAATAAAAAGGCCGAATTTCAGTTGTTGAAATCACAAGTTAGTCCACATTTTTTGTTCAATACCTTAAATTGTTTTTATAGTGATTGGATTGAAAAAGACGTAGAAACAGCATCTGATTTATTGATTTTATCTGATTTGCTTCGGTATGTAATCACCGAGACTGAAAAGGAATTGGTGTTAGTTTCTAAAGAAATTCAATTTGTAGAAAACTATATTCATTTACAGAAAAAGAGATTTGAAGATCAGCTTTTTTTAGATTTTGAAATTGAAGGGGATTATTTGACTGAAAAAATCATTCCGTCAGCTTTAATTCATTTCGTCGAAAATGTTTTTAAACACGGAAAACTTAATAATCCTGCTGAAAAAGCGATTATTTCTATAAAAATAAAAGAAGGTTTCTTAGAAGTTTTTACCTTTAATTATAATGTTGAAGGAGAAAATTATTCCTCGACTGGAATTGGTTTTGAAAACCTGACCAAACGTTTAGAATATGCTTATCAAGATCGTTTTCTGCTTGAAAAAACAACAGAAAATTATACCTTTAAAACATATTTAAAAATTCCTTTAAACAAATAATTTCATGAAAATTAAATGTATCATTGTCGATGACGAACCGCCTGCAATTCGCATCTTGGAAAATTATCTCGAAAAAGTTTCTTTCCTTGAAAAAGTAGGTGTTTTTAATGATTCGATGAAAGCTTTAGAGTTTATAAATTCTCAAAGTGTAGATTTGGTTTTTTTAGACATTCAGATGCCACAATTAACAGGTTTGCAGCTTTCAAAAATCATTTCTAAAGATATAAAAGTTATTTTTACAACGGCTTATCCTGATTTTGCTTTAGAAGGTTTTGAGCTAAATGCGATTGATTATTTGCTAAAACCAATTTCTTTTGAGCGCTTTTATCAAGCAGCTTCAAAGGTAAGTATTGTTCCAAAACAAGAGATTAAAAGCAGTAATCAACTTGATTTTGTTTTTATTAAAACAGATGGTAAAAATAAATTTTCGAAAATATTTTTAAATGATATTCTGTATGTAGAAAGTCTTCAAAATTATGTTTGTATTCATACTGCTGTTCAAAAAATCATCACGCATTCATCGTTGAAAAACGTAATTGAATCATTGCCAAAAAGCGAATTTGTTCAGATTCATAAATCGTATGTGATTTCTTTAAAACAAATTGAAATGACTGATAATTTTTCTGTCTTTATCAATAATAAGGAATTGCCAATTGGCGCTACCTTTAAAGATGCTTTTTTTGAACGTATTGATGAAAATAAAATATAAGAAATCAGGATTTTCAAAACTTAGGACTTTTTTGCTTTAAGGGATGTCTTTTACCTCGTTAATTCATAATCATTAATCAATACACTTGGAGATAGATTTAGACGTACTGTTAAATTGCGAATCATTTCAACAGTTAATTTTCGTTTGCGATTTAAGATTTCTGAAACCCTGCTTTTTCCTCCTATGGCGTCAACTAAATCAATCTGTTTTAGATGCATTTCTTCCATTCTTATTTTTATGGCTTCTATTGGATCTGGCGCTTCTATTGGATAATGTGTGTTTTCATATTCATCTATCAATAGGGCAAGGATTTCTGCATCATCGCCTTCTGGAGTTCCAATTGTAGCATCAAAAAGGAGTTTAAATCTTTTTAATGCTTTTCTGTAATCGATTTCTGTTTTTATTGGAGTGATTTTCATTTTATTTTATATTTTGTTCCCGCTCAATTGTGTGGGTTGTCTTAATTTCAAAAACGAAATAAGAATTTTATTTAATAAACTATTACGCATTTTTGTCATTCCGACGGAGGAGGAATCGCATAATGTGAGCAACAAATGTGATTCCTCCTCCATCGGAATGACAAATAAACCCAAAAATTAGTGGTAGAACCTGAATTCTATAACAAAGACATATGTAAATTCTCGATTTGGGAACTTTTGTTTAGGTATATGTTTTTTACTGCCGAAAGCCCAGTTTTGTTTTCAATTTTATAAACAAAACGGCTTTGGCTATAAAATAAAATTATGACAACAGTTCAAATATGTCTTAGGTATCGAATACCTTTGTGGTTTATTTGTCTTTATACTTTAGTTTATATAAATCAGTTACGAAATGAACCTCCATATACAAAATAATTTTACTGCCGAATTGCCTGCTGACCCGAACGAAACTAATATTCCGAGACAGGTACAGCAAGCTTGTTTTTCGTATGTAATACCAAAGAAACCTTCAAATCCATCTTTGATTCATGCTTCAGAGGAAGTGGCTAGTTCTTTAGGATTATCCCAAGAAGATATTGTTTCGGATGATTTTTTAAATACTTTTTCAGGCAATACGGTTTATCCAGATACCAAACCCTATGCGATGCCTTATGCGGGACATCAATTTGGGAATTGGGCTGGGCAATTGGGAGATGGACGTGCCATCAATCTAACCGAAGTTGTTCATGATGATAAGTCATATACCTTGCAATTAAAAGGAGCAGGACCTACACCGTATTCTCGTACAGCAGATGGTTTTGCAGTATTGCGATCTTCCATACGCGAGCATTTGTGTGCCGAGGCTATGCATTATTTGGGTGTGTCAACAACACGTTCGCTTTCGCTAATGCTTTCTGGCGATCAAGTTTTACGGGATGTATTGTACAATGGAAATCCAGCCTATGAGAAAGGAGCAATCGTTTGTAGAGTAGCACCTTCGTTTATTCGTTTTGGTAATTTTGAATTGTTTGCATCCAGAAAAGACCATGTTACGCTGCAACTATTAACGGATTATACCATTAAACACCATTTTCCAGATATTAAAGAAGAAGGAGTCGAAAAATATCTCGCCTTTTTTCAAGCGGTAACCCAAACTACACTTGAAATGATTGTGAATTGGCAACGTGTAGGTTTTGTTCATGGCGTTATGAATACCGATAATATGTCTATTCATGGCATCACAATAGATTATGGCCCTTATGGATGGTTGGAAGATTACAACCCCAATTGGACACCCAATACAACCGATGTCCAACATAAAAGATACCGATTTGGGAATCAACCCGAAATTGCTTTGTGGAATTTATACCAACTAGCCAATGCGTTGTATCCTTTGATAAATGATGCCAAGCCGCTAGAAGCAATTTTAGATGCCTTTAGTGTTGGTTATGAAAAGGAGTATTTGAATATGATGCAAAATAAACTCGGTTTGATGACAAAAACGGCTGACGATGCTGTTTTGATCGAAAGTCTAACCGAACTGCTTCAATTGGTTGAAACCGATATGACTATTTTCTTTAGAAATCTGAGTAATGTTCAAAAAGGAGATACTCCAGAAGTGGCTTTGAATACAATTGCAGCAGCTTTTTATAATGAAAAGGATCTTAATGAAGCTGTTTTGAATAATTGGTATGCATGGCTGGAGAGTTATGGTAACCGTATCAATCAAGAATCTTTTTCGGATGCCGAAAGGAAAGAACAGATGAATAAAGTAAATCCAAAATATGTGTTGCGGAACTATATGGCGCAGTTAAGTATTGATGCAGCCGATAAAGGAGATTATTCTTTAGTGAATGAATTGTATGAATTACTCAAAAAACCGTATGATGAACAAGCAGATAGTCAAAAATGGTTTGCCAAAAGGCCTGATTGGGCGAGAGATAAAGTAGGTTGCTCTATGTTAAGTTGTAGTTCTTAGGGGGCTTTTTAATCCCAATGTTACCAAAAAAGGGTTTTAGATTTAAATAAGGAAAATTGCTTTTTTGTTGCTGTTTTCTTAGTTTTTTAGGGTTAAAATTCAAAAGTATTTATTTTTAATAGCTGCGTAATATTGGGAATATAAAAGGGGATTTGATCGAATGTTTTTCATGTTTTAAGAATAGGTTAAGTGATTGATAAAGTGTTTTTTATGTGGGTATTGTGTGTAATTTTGGCATATAATCTTAAAACAAAAACCATGAAAAAATTATTGTTATCCGCTATTGTTTCTTTATTCGCAAGTGTAACATTTGCTTCTACAACGAATGAAGATCCTACTGTTGTTTTATTCAAAACGAATAAAGAATTATCTCAATTGCTAAACATGCCTTATTCTGAGAACATTTTAGAAAAAGAGGAATTAGTTAAAGTCTCTTTTACGGTCAATGAATTACACCAACTTGTAGTGTTACAAGTGAATTCTAATAATTCTGAGATTCAAACTTATGTTAAGCAAGCGCTTAATTATAAAAAACTGTCTTCGAATGAGCTAACTGTTGGGAAAGATTATGTTTTTGAAGTAAGATTCAAAAACTAGAGAATTGCAATAAAGAAGTAGGCTTGTTCTCGAGCTTACTTATCGATTAGGGATGTATTTGATGTTTATGAAATGTCAATCAAAGGAAGCCAAATAGGTTTCCTTTGTTATTTGGGGTGGTCATTAAGCATAAAAAAACCTGAACTTTCATTCAGGTTGCTTTTTTATCATTTTCTTGTATTCTATCGGATTCAATAAACTGTAAAACGGGATGGATTACTATTTCTTGTTTTTACCAAAATTAAATTTAACTTTCTCTACGACTTGTATTTTGTCGTTTCCTTTTGGATATTGCTTTTTGGTAGGTCTTTTTGCAGCGGGTTTCGATTTTGAAGGGCTTTCGTCTCCTCTTGACCTTTCTTCGTCTTTCGCTTTTGGCTTGAATTCAGCTCTTTCAGAAGAACCTTCTTTCACTGGAATTTGGGCTTTGTGTTTGGCCAAAACGTCATTCGGATTTTTTGGATTTTCTTTGGTTCCTCTCAAGTGAATTACCAATCCGTTTAGGAAATTACGCAACACTTGATCTCCGCATTCCATGTAGTTTTCGTGTTTTTCGTCACGGAAAAAAGCACCCAATTCTGATTTTGTAATTCTAAAATCTACCAATTCCAGAATTTCTACTATTTGATCATCGCGTAACATCAAGGCTACTCGAAGTTTTTTGAATATATCGTTATTTGTCATTTTTAAGTATTTAAAGTGCAAAGATACGCATTTAGAAAATAAATTTCTGTTTATTGTTTTCTTGCAGGCAAAAACACTTTGCTAATTTTTTGATATTAGATTTAAATTCAATTATTTTTGGATATTGTAATGAGATTTATTCCTTAAAAAAGTTTCGCGCAAAAAAACACCTAAAGATTATTATTGATTATGAAGAAAATTATAATAAGTTTCGTTCTCTTTTTTGGTTTAATGACCACACAAGCTCAAACGGGGCATGAAATCAAGATTAATTTAAAGAACTGTAAAGACACCATTGCTTATCTGGCTTTTTATCAATTTGACAAATTGTATATCTCGGACACCTGCAAAAAAGTGATCAACGGAAACATTGTCTTCAAAGGAAAGAAAAATTTAGACAAAGGAGTTTATTTCTTACTCAGTCAGGCAAAAGGTAGTTATTTTGATTTTATAATAGACGAGCAATCTCAAAAGCAACAAATCAATTCGGATAAATCCAATTTGTTAGAGAATTTGACCGCGGTTAACTCCAAACAAAATCAAAATTTCTTCAACTACATTCGTTTTGTAACAAGCAAGAATAAAGAATTCGAAGGTTTTAAAAAATCAATAAACGAACAAAAAAAATCGGATTCCACATCGCTTTTAACCAAAGAATACAAAGTTTTGAATGATGCTATTCTAGATAATGATGTAAATTGTATAGCTCAAAATAAAGGAGCCTATCTCTCGGAGATAATCAATTTAAAAACCGATAAAGTAGCCAAAGATATTCCCAAGGCTTCGAACGGCAGGCCCGATAGTGTTTTTGCCTATAACTATTACAAAAAACATTTTTGGGATGGAGTCAGTTTTCTGGATGATGCCATGTTGCGCAACCCGTTTTTCACCAATAAAATAAAGCAATATTTTAATACCGTTGTCGTGCAACAGCCCGATTCGGTTTGTGTGGAGATTGATCGCATGATGCTCAAAACCAAGCAAGGCACCAAAATGAACATGCTTTTATTGGCGTATTTTACCCAAACCTACGAAATCCCTAAAATTATGGGTATGGACAAAGTATTTGTGTATATGGTTGATAATTATTTTAAAACAGGAAAAGCTAAGGGTGTTTATGACGAAAGTGTAATAGAAATTATCATAAATAGAGGTAATACTTTAGCGCCATTGCAACTTGGGAAAACAGCTCCTGAACTCTATATGATAGATATTCCAGCTCATGATAAAATTGCGAAAATGGGTTTTGACACCGCCAAAACCAGCGAAGAAATTACCAAAATCTACTATAGCAATAAGCCCGAAATAGAAAAAACGTATGTGTCTTTGTCCAGTATAAAAGCGGATTACTTGATTCTCCTTTTTTGGGATGTAGACTGTGGACATTGTCAAAAAGAAGTGCCGAAAATACTTGAAATATACCACGATTTGCTCAAAGAGAAGAAAGATGTCAAAGTATTTAGTGTATATACCCAAAATGAATTTGAGAAATACAGCAAATACATCATTGACAATAAATTGGATTGGATCAATGTTTATGACGGGGTTCACATCAATGATCTCAAGACAAAATACGATGTGGTAACCACTCCAGTTATGTTTATCCTAGACAAAAATAAAGTCATCAAAGCCAAAGGTATTGGTTCCGAAGCTATAAAAAGTATCATTACCCAAATGGAAAAAGAGTATTCAAAGAAATAGAAAAATTATTTGGGCGTGCCACCATTAGGAAAAAGGGCCTATTTTAGATTCCGCTTATTCGGCCCCTTTTCCTAATGCTGTCGGGCTATCTGGGCTACTTCGGTAGCTTCCGTCTATCCCTCACGTACGTAATCAAGACGTTTAGTGGAATTAATAACCAGATGGGGTGTTACACCAAAAAGAAGAAGAGGCTATTCGCCAAATTGCTATCAATATGGGGTTAAATCCAAGTGCAACTAATCGTATTCTTAAGTTGATGAAAGCGTCTTCCAATGCTATGATTTCTCCACAAGTATTATTGGGGCATTTTCAGGAACAATTGAATTAATGGGTTTGAGATTGTAATCTTTTAAGTTGAGTACAAAGTTTTCTTGGTGTGAATGGTTTTGTTTGCTTGTTTGCATAATCAATAATCTGTTTTTCTAAAGCTTCCCTTGCAAAGCCTTAATCTCATCCCTAAGTTTCGCTGCTTGCATGAAGTCCAAATCTTTCGCTGCTTTTTCCATAGCTTTTCGTTTTTCACGAATGAGTTTTTCCAAATCGGGTTTAGACATATAGGCCGTTTCGGGTTCTGCAGCAGTATTCATAATATGCCCCAATTCATATTCTACCAATTTATTATTGGTAAAGGCACTTTCTATTTTTTTGTTTAACGCTTGCGGAACTATATTATTCTCGGTGTTGAAATTGATTTGCTTGGTTCTTCTGTAATTGGTTTCATCAATAGTTTTTTGCATACTATTGGTGATTTTATCGGCATACATTATCGCTTTTCCGTTTAAGTTTCTAGCCGCACGACCTATGGTTTGGGTTAATGATCTATGGCTTCTCAAGAAACCTTCCTTATCGGCATCGAGTATGGCAACCAATGAAACCTCGGGTAAATCCAATCCTTCGCGTAATAAATTAACTCCAATCAGAACATCAAATATGCCTTTTCGTAAATCTTGCATGATTTCGATGCGTTCCAGCGTATCTACATCTGAGTGAATGTAGCGACAACGAATGGAAACTTTCGTCAGGTATTTGGCCAGTTCTTCTGCCATTCTTTTGGTCAAAGTAGTGACCAAAACCCTTTCGTCCAATTCACAACGTTGTTGAATTTCTTCAATCAAATCATCAATCTGGTTTAGACTCGGACGTATTTCAATTACGGGATCCAGTAAACCTGTTGGGCGAATCACTTGTTCTACGTAAACACCATCACATTTTTGTAACTCATAGTCGGCAGGAGTGGCAGATACATAGATAACTTGGTTTTGCATCGCCTCAAATTCGTCAAATTTCAAAGGACGGTTGTCCATTGCAGCGGGCAGGCGGAAACCATATTCCACTAAATTCTCTTTCCGACTTCTATCGCCTCCATACATGGCGTGTACTTGTGATAAGGTTACGTGGCTTTCGTCAACGACCATCAGATAATCTTTTGGGAAATAATCCAATAAACAGAAAGGTCTTGAACCTGATTCTCTTCCGTCAAGGTAGCGCGAATAATTTTCGATTCCAGAGCAATAACCCAATTCCCGAATCATTTCCAGATCAAAATTGGTGCGTTCTTCGAGTCGTTTGGCTTCAAGGTGCTTGCCTATTTCTTTGAAATAATCGACTTGCTTGACCAAATCCTGTTGAATTTCCCAAATTGCATTTTGCAACACATCGGGCGAAGTCACAAACATATTGGCGGGATATATAGTGAGTTTTTCGAATCGCTCAATAACTTTAGACGTTTTTACATCGAAGCTTTCCATTTCTTCAATCTCGTCCCCAAAAAAATGAATCCGAAAAGCATCATCGGCATAACTCGGATATATTTCGACAGTATCGCCTTTTATACGAAAATTTCCGGGAGTAAAATCGGCTTCGGTTCTGGAATACAGACTTTGAACCAAACTGTGTAATAATTTGGTTCGGGAAATCATTTGGTTTTTCTCGATGGCAATGACGTTCTTCTGAAATTCCACGGGATTTCCAATACCATAAATACAGGAAACAGAAGCGACCACTATTATGTCTCTTCGACCAGAGAGGAGGGAAGAGGAAGTGCTTAAACGCATTTTCTCCAGTTCCTCGTTGATAGATAAATCTTTTTCTATGAAAACACCAGTAACCGGCATGAATGCTTCGGGTTGGTAATAATCGTAATAGGATACGAAATACTCCACGGCATTATTGGGAAAAAATTGCTTGAACTCCGAATACAATTGTGCCGCCAAGGTTTTATTGTGTGCCAAGACCAATGTTGGGCGTTGCACTTCCTGAATGACATTGGCTACTGTAAATGTTTTTCCAGACCCCGTTACCCCCAGTAAAGTTTGAAATTGTTCGCCAGCAAGTATGCCTTGAGTTAACTTTTCAATGGCTTGTGGTTGGTCCCCTTTGGGTTGGTATTCGGATATGACTTGGAAATTCATTTGTTTTTATTCAGAAGTGCAAAGTTAATTATTTTGTGGGCAAAATATTTATAACATTTGTTAATTTGATTCTTATCATTTTCTATTTCAAAAGGATATAAGTAATAGAAATAAAATAATGTCGTATTTCGATTTAGTAAAGACCTCAATGCTTACTGAAATTTATCATTATAAAATACGACAACATATTTTTCTTATTACTTATTGGTAATTAAGCACAAAAAAACCATCAACAAAAGCTGATGGTTTTAATACTAAAAAAAAAACAATTAAAACTTGTAACTCAATCTAGCAAAGACGAAACGTCCGTTTTGACCAAATTGGGATACATTTCTTGAATATATAAATTGCCCGTTATTTGTTAAATCAATAGTAGATGGTGCTGCTGTATAATCAATAGCTCCAGATACTAATCTAGGGCGTATTACTGTTTGTTTAGTAGTATTTGTATCAGGATAAATATCAAAAATATTATTAGCGCCGATAACAATTTTTGCTGCTTTGGTAATGTTAAAACCAACAGATAAATCAGTAATAACTTTACCACCCCAAACAGGATGCTCTATCTCTACTACTTGATTATTAATTATGGCTCCTTCAACTCTTCCATCACCATTTACATCAGCTGTATTTGGGTCAGTAACTTGGCCAAAATATACGTTTCTTAAGAAAAAATCAAACTTTTTATAGGTAAGCGTATTGGTTAAATTGGCTTTTACTCTTGGTACAGCTTCTTCTAGGTATATTCTGCTAGATTCAGAATAGTATCTGTTTACTTGACCAGCGGCTTCTAAAATAGGAGATGCGTGAATATCACCGACTCTTTTTGTGTTGGAAATAGTTCCTGATAAGTCATTTTTTAGCGTTAAGCCTTCTCCTAAATTTACTTTATTACTAATTACCACATCAATCCCTTTTGATTCAGTATCAATGGCGTTGGCAAAGAAAGTTGCTGCTGTTGCTCCAGCTTGATCAAATAATCCATTCAAGATATCATTTGGAGTTCCTGGCGCTGGAGTTCCACCAGGTCTAGAAAACTGATCGGTAAGAACAACTCTGTCTTTTATTTTTACGTAATAAGCATCAGCTGTAAAAGTAATATTGGCAGCAGGAATCTTAGCCGTAAATCCAATACTTCCACTTTGAGACTCTTCTTGTTTCAATTTAGGAATTCCTAATAATTGTGCGGCTTGCGAATCATTATTGAAAGTCCCAACTTCAAATGGCACACCACCTACGAATTGTGTAGAGGTCGAGTTAAAATAGATTTGATGTAACGATGGTGCTCTGAATCCCGTAGAAACGGCACCGCGTAAGTTGATATTTTCTGTTATTTTGTAACGAGATGCCAATTTATAAGTGGTTGTATTTCCGAAATCTGAGTAATTCTCATAACGGATTGCTCCATTTACCAACCATTTATCGGTTACGTCATATTCTAAATCTCCGTACACAGCAACACTGTTTCTTCCTTTGTCAATGGCATTAACTGGTTTGTAGCCAGGGAATACTTGAGATCCACCGGGTCTTCCGGCACCAAAAAAGTCAGTAACCAGAAGGTTGTTTTCTGATGGTAAACCAGAAGCTACATTACCATTAATATCATATTTATTGTATGAATATGGTTCGCCAGCATTTATTTTATAGTTTTCATGTCTGTATTCTGCTCCAAAAGCTACGTTTAATGTTCCGAATTTTTTAGTCACATCAAAATTGGTCGTATTTTGAGAAAATCCTAAACCTCCAGCATCAAATTTAGTTGGAGAATTTTCTCTTAAAGATGCATTTACGGTATTTTCGATATTGTAATCAAAAGTGTTTTTCCCGAAAGTATTGCTTAAATCAAAATCCCAATTACCAAATAGTTTACCTCTAAGACCTGCAGCTACAGATAAATCGTTTATAGTAGAATGTATTTCTGGTAAAAAGCCGTTTGGATATAAACCAGTGTACGATCTAGCTTGGTTGGGTTTTCTGTAAAAACCTGCCGATTCGCCAGTTCTATAGCTGGTACCACCAAAAGTATATACTTCGAGCTTGTCGGTTATTGGATAAGCGGCATTCAAAAAGAATTGTGCACTTTGCAAAGAAGACTGTCCCACATTCATGTTAAAATCTTTTCTGACAAGATTTCTATAGGCTAATTCTCCCGCTGTGGCATCAAAGTTTAATGCTGTTTGCATGGCTCCTACAGTGTTCGCATTGCTTATGGCTGTTTGTTGTGCAGCTGTAAAATAACTCACTTGTGGGGCATACGTTTTTATGGCAGAAAGAATTTCTGTTGTATTTGGTGTATTCGTAATATTGCCAAATAAAGAGTTAATATTTACTCCTGCACCTGCAGCTCTTTGCTCAACAGCGTTGTAGGCATTAAATATTGTATTTGTTTCTTCACCTGCTCTACTGGTAGCGTCACGCAACTGAAAACTACCGGTCAGATTTATAAAACTTTTTTCTTTACCAAGACCCGTTCCGTAGTTCATGTCCAGTTGGTAATTGTTGCCGTCATTTCCTCCAGTGTGATCGTTTGCATTTTTAGAGAAGTTGCTGCCGGCAAAAAGAGCAATATCAAATTTATTGGTGTTTTTCTTCGCATTGATATTGATTACACCCGCAATGGCATCAGAGCCATATTGTGCCGAAGCACCGTCTCTTAAGACCTCAATTTTTTCGATTGCAAAAGCTGGTAGCGCATTCAAATCCGTGCCTACCGATCCTCTTCCTGGAGTTCCATTAATGTTGACTAAAGAAGAAGTGTGTCTTCTTTTTCCGTTTACCAATACCAAAACTTGGTCGGGTCCTAAACCTCTTAACTGTGCAGGATCTATATGGTCAGTTCCGTCTGCAACGGTTTGGGTGTTTGAGGTAAATGAAGGAGCAACCATGTTCATGATTTGATTCAGGTTGACTTGTGGTCCTTGCGAAGCAATATCTTTCATGTTAATTACATCAATTGGAACAGCAGATTCGGTTACGGTTCTGGCAGGATTACGAGATCCAACGATTACAACATCATGAAGTACTTCGCCACTAGCTATTAGCGTAACATTTACCGTGTCTCCTGTTACTGTTACCGATTTGGTCTCTAAACCAATATACGAAAACTGCAAAACATCTCCTGTTTTTGCACTGATGGTATAACTACCGTCAACGTCTGTGCTTGTTCCGGTTTGTGTCCCTTTTACAAGTACGGTTACGCCTGATAATGGCTCTCCTTTTTCATTAACTACTTTTCCTTTTACAGGATTTTCGTCTATCATACTCAAAACTACTCCATTAATCCCTACTTTTTGATTTGTTTCCTTTTGCAAAACAATTTGATTGCTTACTTCGGTATAATTAATTTTAAGGGGTTTCAAAATGCGAGTGAGCACACTTGACAATGTTTCATTATTGGCATTGATACTCACTTTTTGGTTCAATTGTGTCATTCTCGAATTATAGGAAAACTTCACATTTGCTAATTTCTCAAGTTTGTTTAACGCAAGATCCAAGCTCAAATCGTTAAGGCTAACAGATATCTTTGTGTCTAGTTTTTTTTGTCCTCTCATATCATTTGCTGTCGCAACACTTGAAAAAACAAGTGCGAGGACAAATTGGAATAAGGTTATTTTCATAATTCGGAGGAGTAATCGTTGTTTAACAATCGTTTTTTTCATAGTTTTGGTTGGTTTTATTAATATTCTTAGATTGGTTATTGGTGGAACACAGCAATTATTCTTTACAGAGAAGTAATTGATTTAATTCAAGACGTCGAGAATGTTACAGCATTTTCGGCGTTTTTTTGTTTTTAGACTTTAATTCATAGGCAAAATAGGGTTAGTTACATCCATCTGACATAATAATAATTTGGTTTCCATTCATCTCGTAACTGGTATTATTTCCAAGGCTTTTACAAATGATTTTGAGTTTTTCAGGCAAAGGCTGATCTCCTAATGACGTTGTAAGATAACAGTCTTTTAATTTTGCTTGTGGGAAATCAATTTTTACCAAATAAGCTTGTTCAATGGTTTTAAAAATTTGGGAAACAGGAATATCTGCAAATTCAAATCCCAATTGTTCAATATTGCTTGCTGAATGACTTAAAGACTCATCTTGTGTTATGTCGGTAATTTTATTAAAAGTTAGATTCTGACGTGTGAATCGTAGTGCTTGATTAGGAAGCAGAACAATCAATTCGTCTTTTGAGTTTGCGATTAATTGGTTAGACCGTACCTTAACTTTACCTGTACGAACCACCACTTCTACATTTGGCTGATTGGCGTATGCTTTTATTCTAAAACTGGTGCCAACAACTTTAGTAACAATCTCATTGGCAAATACAAAGAATGGTTTTTCTGGATTTTTACTTATTTCAAAAAAACCTTCACCGGATAAGTACACTTTTCGTTCGTTTCCAACAAATATTTTAGGGTAACTCAGTTTGCTATTGGGCTGTAATAATACAGAACTACCGTCCGATAAGGTTATTGTTTGTGGTTTATCTGAATTGTTTGTTTGTTCAACCAGACCTTCCTCAGTTTTATTGATTAGTTCATTGTAGGTAAGCACTGATTTTGTAGAAGCAATGTGATTGTTGTATAACCAACCGGACAAAAGACCGAATACCAAAATGGCTGCAACTCGGCTAAGCCAATGGTTTTTCCAAAGTTTTGTTACTGGTTTGTTGCTTCTTCTTTTTTCAATTTTCCCCCAAGTGGCTTCTAGGGCTGATTGAACGGCTTCATGCGATAAATCGGGTTTTGGAAATTTCATCGCCAATACCCATAGTCGTGCTTCTTCTACGAGTTTGGCACGACTTGAATTTTCTAAAGTCCATTCTTCCCAACCTTGATGATTCTCATCAAAAAGCACCCATGATTTAAACGATTCGTCGTCTAAAAATTCTTCTATTTCTGTATAATTGTTACGCTGTTGCATCAAAAAAAAAGGTTACAAAAGCATAGAGGACATTTTTTTTAAAGGATACTCACTAAATTTATATTTTTTTTAAAAAATTAGAAAAGAGGCAATGATAAAAGAAGAACAACAGAGGTATTTCCTTTCCATTCTTTGCGTAAACTTAACAAAGCACGGTGCAAAAGATTATTTGCCGATTGATAATTAACATCCAAAATGTCAGCAACTTGATCTACGGTAAGTCCTTGGTTATAACGAAGATATAAAGCTTCTTTTTGTCGGGCAGGCAAATCATTAATTAGTTTGTTGAGATGCGAGACTTTGGCTGTTGTAGTCTCATCGGCAATAAGATTATGTTCGATAGAGAAATCAAACAAAAAATTTACGGAATCCATAGAAGTGCTTTTGCGAAAAATATGGTCCCGTTCTTGTGATCTTGCAATACGTTTGCGAACACTTGATAATAAATAGGCTTTTACAACCACATCATTATTTAGTTTATTTCTATAAATCCAAATATCTGTAAAAACATCTTGGACGCAATCTTGCACTCTTTCAGGAAAAGGAATAAACGAATTTCCATAGCGGATTAAATGGGGATAGTACTTTTTGAAAAGTGTAGAAAAAGCCTTTTCATTTCCCGTTTTTATACAACTCCAAAGGGCGGAATCATCTATTTTGCTGGTATTTAATATTTGACTTTCCACAATTTGGTTTGGATTAGTTGGTGTTTTTCAATGCAAAATTTTGATAAACTTAGTTTTTTTTTATCGATTAATGAATAAATTACAATTAAAAAAGACAATGTAGGTGCTATTGTGCGTTTATTTTTAGGTATTTATAGTGTTTAGTGTTAAAAACAAGGATTTTTTGGTAATGGTTTCATGAAGGGAAATATTATTTGAGATTTAATGTCGTTTCCTTAAGGGAATAATGTTTGTCATTTTTTGTCATTTCGACGAAGGAGAAATCACACGCAGCTTTCGTTATGTGATTTCTCCTTCGTCGAAATGACAAAATCAAGCTTAAGGAAATGACATTGTTTTAAGATTTCATAACAAACTCGTCAGTTCGAAAACTAAATTTCAGAAGTCAAATGGTAGATTTAATTATTAAAGTCAATATATTTCCTTAGTGCGTTTTGGTCTAATTGTTCGGGTGTAAACCAAAGTAAAATTGGCTTAATACTCTCAATATATCAGAAGTATTAAGCCAATTTTAAATTGCAAATGGGTAAAATAAATAATTTTGTATAATGAAAAATGATTAGAGTACATCATTTTTCATTACTATTTGAAGAGATTTAAGAGGTATTTAAACCTAAACTTAAAAACGTTTATTCTTGAAACTTCCAAGCTTTCTGTTGTGCCTCAGTCATAAAAGTCCAAGCAACGATACGGCTATTTTTTTGACCTTGCGCCATGTCTATGGTTTTATGAATGGCCGCCACATTATTTAGTGTTTTGTAAATAGTGGGTAAGTTGGATTGTTTCGATACTAATGTGGTAAACCAAAGACATTGCATTGGGTATTTGGCACTTTCGT
Source organism: Flavobacterium sp. ZT3R18 (assembly GCF_007097385.1). Classification (GTDB taxonomy): domain Bacteria; phylum Bacteroidota; class Bacteroidia; order Flavobacteriales; family Flavobacteriaceae; genus Flavobacterium. The sequence goes on along the minus strand of NZ_VJZS01000003.1, from coordinate 226,377 downwards.
AAATCATTTGTTTGATAAAACCGAGTTCTCCACCTTCACACCAAAGTTCGGCATTATGACCGCCAAAATTAAGAACCGGTTTTGCGGTTTTAGGAGCATTTGGTACCAAATTAGTTACTTTTCGAACCGTACTTTTCGTAGCTTCTTCTGGTGAAGAATGAAAAGGAGGATTGCAGATAGTAAATGTAAATTTATCTTCGGGCTCAATTATGTTTTTAAAAATAAAACGCGGGTTTACTTGTAATTGTAAACTGATGGCTTCTATTAATTTTGGGTTTTGCTCTATGATTTTTTTGCAATTTTGTATCGCCTTTTCATCAATGTCAGTGCCTACGAATGACCAACCGTAAATGGCATTTCCAAGAATAGGATAAATACAATTGGCACCAATACCAATGTCCAGACCTACAATTGTTTCTCCTTGCGGAATTACGCCATTGTTTGTAGTTGCCAATAAATCGGCTAGATAGTGTATGTAATCAGCTCTACCGGGAATTGGAGGGCACAAAAAGTTTTCTGGTATATCCCAGTTTTGAATCCCGTAGTCAGTAATTAATAAAGAATTATTAAGCGTTTTTACGGCATCAGGATTACTAAAATCAATTGTTTCTATGTTGTGTTCATTAACAAAAACAAATTTTCCTAATTCGGGATTGTTTTGTGTTAATAATTCAAAGTCATATCCAAATCGATGTAGATTCCTTGGATGTAAATTTGTTTTCTCGGTATTCTTTGTAGATTTCATTTTCTAAATTTCGGTGCAAAGATAGTGATTCCTTTCTTGTAAACAGTAGAACTACAGGGTAAACGCATGAGTTTTGCTAATCCAGGCATTCCATCAATAGCAAATCGCCATCAGTGTGAATGATGGTAACGATTCCATCATTGGAGACGGCATTACTACTGCCGGTTCTATAACCCATGGTGAGTGTGTCGTTTTCTAAAGGATAGACTAAATTTTTAGAAGATATTCCGCTGACAACTCCAATGGGTATTAACGAAATAGGAGTAGCTGCAGTGTACCATTTTTCAAATTTATTGGGCAACAAAAATATTTTGGAATGGTCATCTAGAATAACGATTTTTATTAAATTTCTATAACGAACGATATTCGTGAGATTCGTTATTGTATGATCGGCTCTTCTACCAGTCGCCCAAACGACATTTACGGCGGGAATTTTTCTTTCGATAAGGTAATCAAAGGCTTTCTCTAAGTCGGTTTTGTTTTGATCGGGAGTATGGACAATCTCTAATGGATATTGAGAAGTTTGGTACTTTTCGGGATCAAACCCTCTATCAAAATCACCCAATAATACGTCGACTTTTATGTCAAGTTCCATAACACGTTCTATGGCTGAGTCCAAAACAATAACCAAAGGCGACCATTCTAGTAATTGCCCTAGTAATTCTGGGTGACAAGCGGCTCCGTTTGCAATTATTAAAGCAGGTTCTTGGTCGTCGCGAACAATATGGTGTGAAGACATTTAGATTTTAGATTTTAGATTTTAGATTTTAGATTTTAGATTTTTTGAATTGTAAAAAATCGGACAGAACTAAAAACTGTTAGTTTTCTTATTTGCTGTAAATGTATGAAAAATCTAAAATCTAAAATCACTTGCTTCTTACTGAATAGTGTATTCCTTAGCGTCGATTTCGCTTACCGAAAAATAGCCTAAAGGATAATTTTCTGGATTGGTGGTGTTGACTACATTGCCTCTTATCGTTGAAGGAGGAGATTGAAACGGCCCGCCACCATTATCCCCCGCCAAGCTTATAATGATAGACATGTAATTGAAATAACTTTTTGAAATACCCAAGTGCGTAATGTTGATTTTATTGCCGACTTTTAAAGAGTCATTTTGTGTGACACTAAAAAATTCGTTCCCGTTAAAAAAGAGGTCTTCGCTAGTATATAGGTCCGTTTTCTTTAGATTTTTATATTCATAACGGTACATGTAATAATTGTCCTCATCGGCTGGATCATTATAGTATGCTTTTACCTCTATGTTTTTTCCTGTAAATCCACCTTTGTCATTTTGAATCAATTTGGTAATTGGCGCTACTGAACGCATGGTTTCGGTCGCGGTGTAAGTTTGTCCATTAGTTGTAATGGTTAAGGTGTAGGTTTCGTTTATTACGGGTATAAAATCAGAACAGGTGTAGATTCCTGTTTTCGGGGTTTCTATAAAATTAAAAACGGTGTTAGAACTGTTTTTAATATAAACGACAGCTCCTGAAACGACAGGGATTTTGGATTCAAAATACCCTGCTGTCGAGCTTAATTTTATGGTTTGAATGTTTCCATCGCTTCCTTTTTGCCAGTTAATGGCTGCTTCAACAGCCAGTCGGGGTGGAGCCGTAATTGTATCAACCTGAATAACTTCTTCGCAGCTTGTAAAAAAGAAAGAGCTGATAACTAGGAATAGTATAATTAATTTTTTCATTTTTTCTATGTTTTATAAACAACTGTGTTTTTTTAAAATTTAAAATTATAGCTTATTGCAGGTACTATTCCAAAAATAGATGTTTTTACGGCTTCGTTTGCACCGGTATCGACATTTTCTCTGAAACCTACTGAGGCTGCATTTTTTCGGTTATAGACATTGTAAATGCTAAAAACCCATTCGCCTCTCCAGCTTTTATTGGCATCGTGTTTTGGGGTTAATGTTGCCGCAATATCCAAATGGTTGAACGATGGTAGTCGGTTTTCATTTCGCAATCCGTAAATTGGGATAGTCATTCCAAGGTATTCGTATTGCCCATTAGGATACGTGGTTGGTTGCCCAGTTTGGTAAATAAAGTTGGCTCCAAATGTCCATTTCGGATTCAAATAATAAGATCCGGTTACCGCTAAGTTATTTACTTTATCATAAACGGTATTGTACCATTGTCCGTTGTTTATACCTGTTTCTCCGGCTGTTCTGCCTGGGGTTTTTTGTTCTGATTTTGAAAGGGTATAGGAAATCCATCCAGTTAGGTTTCCTTCGTTCTTTTTGAACATAAATTCTAAACCGTACGATCGCAATTGCCCGTTTAAAATAACTTGTTCAATAGCTTCATTAGCAATTAGATTGGCTCCGTCTATATAATCCAATCTGTTTTGAACCTCTTTGTAAAAAGAACTCACCTCGGCTGAATAGGCTCCTTCTTTGAATTTTCTAAAATAACCTATCGCTACTTGGTCTGCAATTTGTGGTTTTATATAGGTTCCGCTTGGCGTCCAAACATCCAATGGAGTAGGAGAGGATGTATTAGAAATTAATTGTAAATATTGTACCATCCTGTTGTAACTTACCTGAAAGGATTGGTTGTCGTTGAGCTGATAATTAACGCTTAAACGCGGTTCTAAGTAGTCGAAGCTTTTGACAACTTCATTTTTATTGTAATACTTTGTACCAATAGGAGTTGCTTTTTCATAGATTTGAAACTGAGAATTAAACAGTACTGGATTGTTATTCTCATACAAATTTACAGTCGAAGTTCCAACGTTGTAAAATAAGCTGTAGCGTAATCCGTAATTGATGTCAATCTTTTCAGTAACCTTTTGTTCGGCATTGATGTAAATGGCGGGTTCAAAAGCATATTTTTTTTCTAATTGATCAAAGTTGATTCCTGAATCTGGGCTAGAAGGCCTGATTGTTCCAGGGTTGAAATCGTAATAAATACCATTTACACCATAATTCAATTTTAATTTATCGGATACATAACTTCTGAAATCGTATTTGATGTTAAAGTTTTTAATGCCTGATCTCCATTCAAAACCAACAAAATCTAGATCTAAGCCATAGTAATAATCGCTGTAAATCAGAGATAAATTGGAAAATAATTTATCTGAGAACAGATGATTCCAGCGGGTGTTAAAAGTGGTGTTTCCGTAAATATTGGTAAAGGCTTTGCTTAATTGAAAGACATCTCTACCAAAATAACCGGACATGTATAGGTTATTGTTCGCATTTAATTTATAGCTCAATTTTGCATTCAAATCATAAAAATAGGCCGCATCATCTTTTAGATCTTCCTTAAATTTCAGAAATAAATGTGCATAAGAAGCACGACCGGCAATAAGAAAGGATCCTTTGTCTTTTACGATAGGACCTTCGGCCAAAAGGCGGCTAGTGATTAGTCCGATTCCACCATTCATGTGAAATTTATTGCTATTTCCGTCTTTTTGATAAATATCCAAAACAGAAGAAGCCCTTCCGCCATATCGGGCAGGAATTCCGCCTTTGTAGAGTTTTAAATCTTTGATGGCATCAGGATTAAATATCGAAAAGAATCCAAAAACGTGAGAGGAATTAAAAATATTAGCTTCGTCCATTAAAATTAAATTCTGGTCGGCACCACCTCCACGAACGTTAAATCCAGAGGCTGCTTCACCCGCATTGGTAACTCCAGGAAGTAATAGTATCGATTTGATAATATCGACTTCGCCAAGCACAACAGGCATCTTTTTTATGGTAGAAACAGAAAGTTTGTTGACGCTCATTTCTGGTTTCCTGTTTTCGGTTTTACTGTCGTTACTATTTATAACGATCTCTTGTAAGACATTTTCGGTGCTGGAAAGTTTAAAATTCTTTTTGGTGTTTTTGTTTAAGTCTATTGTTTCTTCAACAGTTTGAAAACTCAAATACGTAATTTGAACTTTGTAAATCCCCTTGGGTACGGTGATGGAATAAAAACCATATTCATTTGTAGTTACCCCAGTTTTTAATTCGGGGATTAGAACATTAACCCCAATTACGGTTTCGTTACTGTTGGCATCAGATATGGTACCGCTAAGCGTGAATTTCTCTTGGGAGAATGAATGTAGAGTAGATAACAATAGAACGAATAAAAATGTAATTTTCTTTGAAGTCATTGTTTGAATTTTCATGCAAAATAAATGGATTTATTATTAGCATGAAAGGTATCGGGTGTTAAACTTATGTTATTAGTTTTAGTGTTGATTTAGATTTTTAGGAATAGCTACCCTTGCCGGTAGTAGGAATTTTTATTCAATTTTTTCATCCAGTGGGTAATGTAAATCCCGCCAATTATTCCAGGTACAAACCAACCATAAAAACTAGGGAAAAATTCATTTACAACTACAAATGCTGTTGTTGCAGAAATATAACCGCCAATCATTTTTCCTAAATGTAGTTTCAACCAATTTTTATTTAGATTATCTATTTTTTTGAATAGTATTAAGTCTCTTATAGAAAAAATTAATCCGATAGTTCCAAAAGCGGTCAAAACAATGTTGATTTTTTGATTTACAATTGGATTGTATAAAAGCATCAAAATGGCTGTAATTACCATAATCCAAGAAATTATTATGTCTGTTTTTAAATTGGGGTTTTTATTTTTGAAGTTTAATGCTCTGTAGCCTGTTATGATAAAATAAGAGCTAAAAATTCCAATAGAAAATAAAAATGGATTTTCGTGTTTGGGTAATATAGAGATTATCAATGCTGTTAATGCTGAGGAGAGCATGGAATAGAAAAAGAATTTTCCCGATTTTCGATGTGTAATTTTTCCTTTTTTTGCAATTAATGATACCAATCCCGAAATAAGTGCAATTCCGCCAAAGAAGGCATGAGAATAAATTAGTATTTGTATTGTTTTTTCTGTTTCCATTACGGTTTTTCAAGATTAGAGCTAACATCAGTTTGTAAAAAAAACTCTAACCGAACTTATTTTTGTGAGTTAAAAAGCAAATATAGTAGAATTAAACTACAACAAAAGGACTTATTAGAAAAAGACAACTTGAAAAACGGAAATTTCTTAATTCTAAGTTTGAAGTAAAAAACAACCTCGTTTAAAAGTCTTTAAACGAGGTTGTTGCTATGTTGTTTTTGTGTTTTTCTTATTATTTTGTCTCTATTTCAATTATTTTTTTTCCGCTTTCACCTAGATAATGAGTTAATAATTTTTCATAAACTTTGTAACCATCGTCAACGTTTGTAAATATAATTAACCCTTTTTTTGATTTAGGAAATAAGAAAAAAATGGTTTGAACTCCGTTGTCTGCACCACCATGTGAAAGTGCTATTTCTCCATTCCCTAAAGTATAGATTTCAAAACCCAACCCAAAATGTTTTCCGTTTTTCGTTGCTACTTGATTGGTTATCATATCATCAAAAACTTTTTCGGATAATCCTTCACCATTTAGAACACTTACTGAAAATTTTCCGTAATCTTCAACGGTTGTCAATAGATCGTCTGCAGCGTTTGCGGTTGTGTTTTTTTTTGTTTCGTATGCAGCTCCTTTGTTATCATAGCCAATTGCAAATCTGCTTTCGTCTGTTTTTTTAGTCCAAAAGAATTCGGTATCATTCATCTTCAACGGCGTAAAAATTAATTCATTTGCCAATTGGTCGAGCGTTTTATGAAATTTATGCTCTAATGCTTTTCGCAAATATTCTAACCCTTCGCCTGAATATTGATATTTAGTTCCAGGTTCAAATTCAAAATGTAGTTTTCCGTCTTTGTTGTTTCCCCTCCAATTTGAAAAACCAGTTTGATGGCTTAAAATAATTCTTGTGGTCAATTTTTTGAGATTTGGATCTTTAGCGATCTCTGGGTCAATCCAATAATGGTAAATTGGTTCGTCCAAATTCCATTTTCCTAAACTCACTAATTTTAAAGTGACTATCGCTGTCACTGGTTTGGTTAACGAAGCCACATTAAATATTGTGTTATAAGGGGCGCTGACTCCTTTTTTTAATGCGCCAAATACTTTTACCTGTTGTAATTTCCCATCGTTGATGACTCCAATTCCTAAAGTTGGAACTTTATTTTCGGTAAGCCATTTTTCGATTTCGGTATCATTATCAAAAATGGATGATGTTGTTGTGTCAAGCAAGTGAACCTGATGGTCGTAACTTAATGATCTTGATAGTTTCCAAACTCCATTTTCCAGAAGCCATACATGAGTGAATTTGGCTGAACTTCCAAATACTTCTTTTCTTTTTTCTACTGTTTCATAAAACTGATGAACTCCAATTTGGATGGCTCCGTAAAGTTTATCTTTTTTGTAAAGCGGATAAATCTCCGTGCTTTCGGGTAATAATTCTCTTCTGGATTGATAGGTTGTAGGTGAAATACATAACCCATTTCGGAGATTGTGAAGAAACTGTTTCTTGTTGGAAATACTGTCCTTGTCGTGATAAAATTCAAATTTTTCGCTTAATAAGTTTTCAAACTGACTGATGTTGCAAGTATTGAAACCTACATTGAAAAGTAAACTGTCTTTTAAAATTATGGTTTTAAATAATTCTGAATTCTTTTCCACTTGAGAATATCCTGCTTGTATAGAAAAAAATAAAATTGCAATTAAAACTGTTTTTAACTGGAGAACGGATTGTTTTGATTGATTCATTTTTGAGTGATTGATGTTATTGATGCTACAATATTAACTCAATCCTTGTTTAAAGAATTGTAAAAAAGCGAAACGTCATCTTTTTTTTGAAAGAAAATACAAATCGGGATTGAACATCTTGGGTGTTATTTTTGTTACATCTTTAAAATCTTTTATAAAATGAGATTGATCAAAATATTGATTACTAAGAGCAATATTGGTTAGGTTAAGCCTCTCTAGATTAGAACTGACCATTTGATCTATGGATTTTCTGAATTTCAGAATCTTGATGTATTTTTTAATAGTAAGCCCTGTGGCACTTTTGAATTTAATTTGCAATAATCTTTGAGAGGAATTCAAACTTGTTCCAATTTCAGAAACAATAATTTCTTCATTGCAAAGTTGAATCATTTCACATATTTTTTCGATTACATTTTTATTGGGGTTTAAAAAGGATAATTCTTCAAAATAGCTATTCATACAATCTAATAAATCGGAAGTGTTACTATCTAAAGTAGGTTCAATTATGTTTTTGAACGGCAAGTCTTTTGGGTTTATTTTAAGTATTGAATCGCTGAAATTATTTAAATTGTAATTTGGAAACATCGAAATCGTCCAAGCGTGAAATTGAACTATTGTAACTTTAGTTTTAGGTTCAATATTGACCAAAACGGTATTGGTCATTTGGGAACAAAAATAAAAACCGTTATCCATTGCATACTTTTTCTTACTGGTATGAACTTCTATAGATTTACCGCTTACAATGGCTAAATTGAAACAACCATTAGGTACTATTAATTTGTTTTCGATCGTAGTTTCTCCAATACTATTATCCAAGCACCAAATTTTATTTACAAATCTCTCGCATTTTTTACTCACATAATATTCTGAATATAAGTCCATTTTTTATGATAATTGCGCACAAAGTCAGTTCGTTTAAGTCTCTAAACGAATCGATTTTTGTTAATTAGAAAGTAAATATAGTAGAATTAAACTGCAATAAAAGTGCTTATTATAAAAAGACACTTTGCTGAACAGTAATTTCTTGATTTTAAGTTTTAAATAAAGCAACAGCCTCGTCTAAAATTAATTAAACGAGGCTGCTATTATACTATTTTGTACTGATTTGGTTTTTTTAGGAGGTTGTGTAATAGTTATCTTGTTCGTTCTTCGGTCAAGTTATACATTCCAATTTTGTGTTTTTTTATATTGCTTTCAATATTGTTGGAATAATTTAATTTGGGTAAAGATCGAATAGATGATAAATGTTTTCTATAATCACTGATCATTAAAGAACCATTGTCACTCAGTTATTTTACTTCCATTAATTCTACGTCGAAAATCAAAGTAGCGTTTGGTGGAATTGCTCCTCCTGCACCACGAGATCCGTACCCTAATTCAGATGGGATAACAAAACGTGCTTTGTCTCCTACTCTTAATAAAGCGATACCTTCGTCCCAACCTTCAATTACCTGACCTTGACCTAATCTAAATTCGATTGGTTTTTTTCTTGGGTAAGAAGAATCAAAAACTTTACCATTTTCTAATGAACCTTCATAGTGAACAGCAACAGTTTTTCCGCTTTCTGCTTGTTTACCGTCTCCTTTTTGGATGAATTGGTAACGCAAACCACTTTCTGTTTTTTCGAAACCAGCCGCTAATTTTTCCATTTTTGCTTCTGACTCTGCTTTCAAAACTGCATCACGTTTAAGACGAGCCCCTTTCAATCCAACAAAAGCTTCAATAGCATTCCATTTTTGAGCTTCTTCACCAACTCTGATAATCTCAAGAGTTTCAAGAATATCATTCCCTTCAACCGCATCAACAACATCTTGTCCTTCGATAACGTGACCAAAAACAGTGTGTTTGTTATCCAACCAATCTGTTGGGATGTGCGTGATAAAAAACTGAGACCCGTTTGATCCTGGACCAGAATTTGCCATAGAAAGTACTCCTGGACGGTCGTGTTTTAAAGAAGGATGAAATTCATCATCAAATTTGTACCCTGGATCTCCAGTACCTGTACCAAGAGGACAACCACCTTGAATCATGAAATTTGGGATAACTCTGTGAAAATTTAATCCGTCATAGAATTTAGTTCCTTGAGGTTTAATTTTGTTTTCCATATTCCCTTCTGCAAGAGCTACAAAGTTCCCTACAGTTCCTGGTGTTAAATCGTGTGTTAGTTTTACTAAAATCGACCCTTTTGCGGTGTTGAATTTAGCGTATATTCCGTTTTCCATTGTGTTTATTTTTTATTAAGGTGCAAATTTACGAAATTAATTAGAGAATGGGAAAATTTGATGATTTGGAAATTTAGTTATTCTATTAGGGTTCGAATATTTAATGGATAAAAAATGAAATGCACAACATTATATAGAATTAAAGATCTTTACTATCCAGCAACATTACCACTATATGAAAACACATTTAAGTGCTAATTATCAGGTAGTTATATTGTTTTGTGATTAAATTATTCTGTATCTTTAGACCTATTAACTTTAAATCCTATTACAATGAAAATGTTAGTTAATGTTATCTTTCCTATTGAGCCTTTTAACTCAATGGTTAGAAATGGTACAGCGGGTGAAATCATCGGTCGAGTAATTGATGACATCAAACCTGAAAGCGTTTATTTTTGTGAACAAGAAGGAAGTCGATCTGCAGTCATGTTTGTTGAAGTTCCTGATGCTTCTGCCGTTCCTGCTATTGCAGAACCGTGGTTTTTGAATTTTGAAGCCCATTGCGAATTTAGAATTGCAATGACCCCCGATGATTTACAGCGAGCCAACCTCACCAAAATCGCTGAGAAATGGAATCATGTTCCTGTCTAATTATGGGATAAACCAATTAAAAAGAACCATTTCTTATAAAATAGGAGGTGTTTTTTTTATGAACAAAAAAAGACAACTGTTTCCAGTTGTCTTTTGTATAAAAGTAAGCGATTTGATTAAGCGATTTTTGCCAAAACATCAATTTTAGATAAAATAGCATTAAAAGTTTCACTTGGTCGCATTGCTTTATTTGTTAATGCTGGATTCGGTTGGTAATAACCACCAATAGTTTGTGGTTTACCTTGAGCTCCTATCAATTCTTCATTGATTTTGGCTTCATTCTCGATAAACTCAGCCGCGATAGGTGCGAAAATTGCTTTTAAATCAGCATCTTTATCTTGAGCTGCCAAGGCTTCTGCCCAATACATTGCTAGATAAAAATGAGATCCACGGTTGTCAATTTGACCAATTTTACGGGAAGGTGATTTATCATTTGCCAAGAATTTTTCGGTAGCCACATCTAGTGTTTCTGCTAGAACAATCGCTTTAGAATTGTTTAACGTTTGTCCTAAATGCTCTAATGAAGCACCTAAAGCCAAAAATTCACCTAGAGAATCCCAACGTAAATAGCCTTCTTGTATAAATTGCTCCACGTGTTTTGGAGCTGATCCACCTGCACCAGTTTCAAATAAACCGCCACCATTCATTAAAGGAACGATAGATAGCATTTTTGCAGAAGTTCCTACTTCTAATATTGGGAATAAATCCGTTAAATAATCACGCAATACGTTTCCAGTTACCGATATCGTATCTAATCCTTTGATGATTCTTTCTAATGTAAAATTGGTTGCTTCAATTGGATTCAAGATTTGAATATCTAAACCAGTAGTATCGTACTCTTTTAAATATTTTTTTACTTTAACGATCAATTCTCTATCGTGTGCTCTGTTGTCATCCAGCCAGAAAACAGCTGGAGTACTAGACAAACGCGCTCTGTTTACGGCTAGTTTTACCCAGTCTTGAATTGGAGCATCTTTTGCTTGGCACATTCTGAAAATATCATTTTTCTCGACTGCTTGTTCCATCAAAACAATTCCGTTTGCATCAACAACACGTACCACTCCATCTCCTTGCATTTGGAAAGTTTTGTCATGTGATCCGTATTCTTCTGCTTTTTGCGCCATCAAACCTACGTTTGGAACACTTCCCATTGTAGTTGGAACAAAAGCACCGTGTTTTTTACAAAAATCAATGGTTGCAGTATAAACACCAGCATAACATCTGTCTGGGATAATCGCTACGGTATCTTGTTGCTTTCCTTCTTTGTCGAACATCTGTCCAGAAGTACGAATCATAGCTGGCATAGACGCATCTACAATCACATCTGAAGGAACGTGAAGATTGGTAATTCCTTTATCCGAATTTACCATAGCCAAAGCGGGTCCATTGGCTATGGCTTGATTTATGGCAGCTTCAACTTCGGCTTGCATAGGATGTCCCGCAATTTTTGCATACACATCTCCCAAACCATTGCGAGTATCGATATTCAATTCGGCAAATAAAGTAGCATATTTTTCGAATACTACTGCAAAATATACTTCTACAATTGCACCAAAAATAATAGGATCGGAAACCTTCATCATGGTTGCTTTCAAGTGAACCGAAAGTAAGATGTTTTGTTCTTTAGCTTCTTTGATTGTTTTTGCTACAAAAGATTTTAAGGCGTTTATATTTAAAACTGAACTATCAATTATTTCGCCCGATTTTAATGGAGTACTTGCTTTTAATACTGTACTTGCTCCATCTTTACCAACGAATTCAATTTTCACATCGGTAACATCTGAAACGGTAATTGATTTTTCACTTCCGTAAAAATCACCGCTTTCCATAGAAGCTACGTGTGTTTTTGAATCAGCAGACCAAGCACCCATAGAGTGTGGATTGGCTTTAGCATAATTCTTAACTGCTTTTGGTGCTCTACGATCTGAATTACCTTCACGTAAAACAGGATTAACTGCAGACCCTAAAACTTTAGAGTATTTAGCTTTACTATTTTTTTCTTCCTCATTTTGCGGATCTTCCGGAAAATCAGGCAAGGCGTAACCGTGAGATTGTAATTCTGCAATTGCCGCTTTTAATTGCGGTACAGAGGCCGAAACATTCGGTAATTTTATAATGTTTGCTTCTGGAGTAGTGGCCAATTTTCCTAATTCTAATAAAGCATCTCCTGTTTTTTGATCTTCTTTCAAAAATTCAGGGAAATTAGATAAGATTCGTGCTGCAAGCGATATATCCCTCGTTTCAATTTCAATGTCTGAAGTAGAAGTAAATGCTTGAACAATAGGTAAAAAAGAATAAGTAGCCAATAAAGGAGCCTCATCTGTCAGTGTGTAAAAAATTTTTGCTTTTTGTGTCATTTTTTTATTTTTAATCTAAATCACTATTCATTAGGCCTTAAAGATAATTATACCGACTAAAATAAGGCTCACAAATATATGAAAATCAGCTGTAATTAATGTTGCTTTTAGATATAAAAAACAACTTTGAAGTTTTTGTGTCCCATATTCTGAATTTGATATTTTTAGTAGCTTTTATTTTTTAAATTGAAAATTTAAAGGGCATAAAATTATCAAAAAAAAAGCCCCAACAATGTTGGGGCTTTTATCTTCAAGAAATAGTAAACTATCTTCTTTTATCTCTAATCTTAGCTTTTTTACCAGTAAGTTCTCTGAAGTAGAAAATTCTAGCTCTACGAACTGCACCTTTTTTGTTGATTTCAATTTTTTGCAAAGCTGGCAAGTTTACTGGGAAGATACGCTCTACTCCAATAGCTCCTGACATTTTACGGATAGTAAAAGTTTCTGTGTTAGCAGAACCTCTTCTTTGAATTACAACACCTTTAAAAAACTGTGTTCTTGTTTTTTCACCCTCTTTAATTTCGTAGTAAACCGTGATTGTGTCTCCAGCTCCAAATACAGGGAAATCTTTTCTTGTTACGAATTCGTCTTGAACGAATTTCATTAAATCTGCCATGATGTTTTTTTATTATGGTTTTTATCAAATCAACATTCGCGTACTTCGCCAGAGGTTGGTCTGAATTTGGGTGCAAAACTACAACTTTTGTTTTAAACTACAAACTTTATTTTAAGTGTTCAGTCGCAGTCGAAGTTTTCAGTCTCAGTCTCAGTCTCAGTCTCAGTCTCAGTCTCAGTCTCAGTCTCAGTCTCAGTCTCAGTCTCAGTCTCAGTCTTCGGTTTTGTAATACTTATAGTAAAAATATTTTATTTATTTAAATACTGAAAACTGTGACTGCAAACTTTTTTACTCTTTCCCACATTGAAAACTGAAAACTGCGACTGAAAACTATTTCCCTTCGCAACCAAATTTCCCAGGATTATTAATCATATAGTTGATTAGTCTTCCTATTTCAATAGTTTGATTATTCAAATCATTAAAGGTTTCAAGATTTAGATATTCACATTCTAAAGAAAAATTCAGCCAAACATTGGTTTCTGAATTTTCGCCATCACTATCCGTTAATTTACTTACAAAATGATTAGGGTAGCGTCTTTTTCTGTAAGCTTCCGCAATGTTAGCAGCAACACTTCTAGAAGAACGGCGAATTTGATCAGTTAGAGAGTATTTTTCTTCTTGGGGGAATGATTTAGATATTTTAAAAATAGCCATTGCCAACTGAAACGATTTTTGATAGGCTAATAATTCTTTGAAATCCATATTTTTTTAGTTTACAGTCTCAGTCCCAGTTTTCAGTCCCGTAGTGCTAGAGTATTTTTTTTCTATTTCAAAGCTACAAGTTTTTTATTTATTCCAACACTGAAAACTGAAAACTGCGACTGAAAACTTTTTTATTTATTCCAACACTGAAAACTGAAAACTGCGACTGAAAACTTTTTTATTTATTCCAACACTGAAAACTGAAAACTGCGACTGAAAACTTTTTTATTTATTCCAACACTGAACACT
>NZ_VJZS01000003.1:0-212186 GCF_007097385.1 Flavobacterium sp. ZT3R18 | reverse complement strand
CTGAAAACTTTTTTATTTATTCCAACACTGAAAACTGAAAACTGCGACTGAAAACTTTTTTATTTATTCCAACACTGAACACTGAAAACTGCGACTGAAAACTTTTTTATTAAAACTGAAAACTGCGACTGAAAACTTTTTTATTTATTCCAACACTGAACACTGAAAACTGCGACTGAAAACTTTTTTATTTATTCCAACACTGAACACTGAAAACTGCGACTGAAAACTTTTTTATTTATTCCAACACTGAACACTGAAAACTGCGACTGAAAACTTTTTTTTAAGCGTTCCAACACTGAAAACTGAAAACTGCGACTGCAAACTATTCTCCAAGCAAATCCGGTCTTCTATTCTTAGTGTGTTCATAAGCGGTATCTTCTCTCCATTTGTCAATTTTGGCAAAATGCCCACTCAATAAAACATCGGGAACTTTCCAACCTTTGTAATCGGCAGGGCGTGTATAAATTGGCCCCGACAATAAACCGTCTTGAAAACTATCCGTCAAGGCCGAAGTTTCGTCACTCAAAACACCAGGAATCAATCGGATTAAAGCGTCTGATAACACCAATGCACCTAATTCCCCTCCAGATAAAACATAATCTCCAATCGAAATTTCTTTGGTAATAAAATGATCGCGAACGCGTTGATCCACTCCTTTATAATGACCACACAGTATAATGATATTTTCATACATCGACATGGTGTTGGCCATTTTCTGGTTTAGAGTTTCCCCGTCTGGCGACATGTATATGATTTCATCGTAAGTTCTTTCGCTTTTCAAATGTGTGATACAGGCGTCAATTGGCTGTACTGTCATTACCATTCCAGCACCACCTCCAAAAGGGTAGTCATCGACACTCTTTTGTTTGTTGGTCGTGTAATCTCTTAAATTATGAAAATGAACTTCTACAAGTCCTTTGTCTATAGCGCGTTTCATAATCGAAGCTTCAAAAGGACTTCTTAGTAAATCTGGTAATACGGTAACGATATCAATTCTCATGTTGCTTTTTTAAGAACGGCAAAGGTACAAATTAATTTATAGGAGCTTCCGCAACTTCTAACACAAACTTCTGGCTTAAAAAACAACAATAATTAGATTTAATTTAAATTTAACTGTCTAAAACTCTTTTTTTGACTATTTTTAGCCCAAAAAAATAAACAATTATTAACTATGCAAATTTTTTCAAAATTATTCATTGCTGGTTCATTGCTTTTAGTGGCAACTCTACCAACTGAAACAGTGAATGCTCAAAACAATTCGGTTAAAATGACAAATCCGCTATTGCAAAAAAGTACTTTACAGTATCAAGCACCCAATTTTAGTTTAATAAAAGACGAACACTTTAAACCAGCTTTTGAGTACGGTTTAAAAATTCACGATCAGGAAATTGACGCAATTGCCAATAACCACGCAAAACCAACCTTTCAAAACACTGTTTTGGCAGTAGAAATTTGCGGAGTGGATTTAGGTAGAGCCGTAGGTGTTTTTTATAACCTAGCAGGTTCGAACACCAACCCAACCTTGCAGGCTATAGAAGCTGAATATGCTCCAATATTTTCAGGGCATAACGATGAAATTTATTTAAACAGTAAATTATACAATCGTTTCAAAGCAATCGATTTGAATAAATTGAAAGGCGAAGACAAAAAATTGACACAATACTATTTGCAACAATTTGAATTGGCAGGTGCTAATTTATCCGAAGCCGATAAAGTCAAAATGAAACAAATCAATGAGGAGCTTGCGAGTTTAAGCACCCTTTATGGCAACAAATTATTGTTAGCACGTAAAAACGGAGCGGTTTTATTTGACAATGCCGCCGATTTAGACGGATTGAGCACTGCCGAAATTGATGCAGCCAAACTAAAAGCAAAAGAGGCAGGTTTCGAAAATAAATACCAAATTGGACTCTTAAACACTACCCAACAACCTTTGCTTACCAGCTTGAAAAACCGAGATTCAAGAGAAAAAATATACAAAGAGTCTTGGTATCGTGCCGAAAAAAATGACGAAGGCGACACCCGTGAAGTCCTTGAAAAAACAGCAAAATTGCGTTTGCAAAAAGCCAATTTGATGGGCAAGAAAAGTTTTGCCGAATGGAAATTGCAAGATCAAATGGCAGAATCACCTGCCACAGCTATGGAATTGCTAGCTAAAATTGCTGCTCCAGCTGTTGCCAAAGCCAAAGTAGAAGCTAAAGAAATTCAAGATTTAATAGACTCCCAAAATGGTGGATTTAAATTAGAGCCTTGGGATTGGAATTTTTATGCAGAGCAAGTGCGTAAAGCCAAATACGATTTAGACGAAAGTCAAACCAAACCGTATTTCGAATTAAATGCCGTATTAGAAAAAGGTGTTTTCTTTGCCGCCAAACAAATGTATGGCATCAGCTTCAAGGAAAGAAAAGATTTACCAGTCTATAACTCAGATGTAAAAGTCTATGAAGTTTTTGACGACAAAGGTACTTCAATCGCTATTTATTACTTAGATTTTTATACCCGTGACAACAAAAACGGAGGTGCTTGGATGAATAATTTAGTAAGCCAATCGCATTATCTAAAACAAAAACCAGTAATTGTTAACGTTTACAATTTTTCAAAACCAGTTGGAGAAAACCCTTCTTTAATCAGTTTTGATGATGTAATTACCATGTTTCACGAATTCGGACACACCCTACATGGTTTGTTTGCCAACCAACAATACGTAACTCTTTCTGGAACTTCGGTACCGAGAGATTATGTAGAATTCCCTTCTCAGATCAATGAGCATGCGGCATTAGACCCAGCAATCTTAAAGAATTACGCCATTCATTACCAAACCAAACAGCCGATACCACAAGACTTGATCGACAAAATCAAGAAAGCAGAAACCTTCAATAAAGGCTATGATGTGACAGAACTTTTAGCCGCTGCAACCCTAGATATGGCTTGGCACAGTGTCGAAAAAGAATCCGATTTTAAACCAACCTTGGTTTTCGAGAAAGAAGCCTTAGAAAAATACGGATTATTAGTCAATGAAGTTCCTACACGTTACCACACTCCTTATTTCGCACACGTTTGGGGAGGCGGTTACTCAGCGGGGTACTACGCTTACACTTGGTCAAAAACCTTAGATTACAACGCATTCGATTGGATGCAAGCCAATGGTGGTATGACTAGAGCAAACTGCGAGCGATTCAAAAAATACATTTTATCCGTAGGAAACAGTGTCGATTTAAACCAAGCCTTCAAAGAATTCATAGGTCACGATATGCAAACCGAACCATATCTGAAAAATGCGGGACTATCAGCCCAATAATTTTCTAAAATTCAATACACTAAATGACATTCGAAAGGATGTCATTTTTTTTAGGAGCAATCCCGATAACTGTCGGGACCAGCTATCCGTTGCAATGTTTTATTACCCTGTCAGGGTTTTGAACCCTGACAGGGTAATAAAAGGATTTCCACTTCTATCTGGGCTAGGCCGCAGTGGAATTAAGAATTCTAAAAAACCATTTTTATTTTAAAGTAAAAAAAGTACAAATCATCTTTAAACGGTAAGAATTATACGTTAAATTTGAATAATTTTACAAGAACACTCAAACTATAAAAGTTGACAGCACAATTATGAAAAAAATACAAAATACAATAATTCTACTATTTTTAGTTCAAATAAGTTTTGGACAAAATCAAAAAATAATAAACAATCAAGCTATTCAATTTAGGTTAAAACAAAAAAACGACACCATTGATTTTATACTAGTTGACACCAAAACTGATGTAAAAAAACCAATATTCTTATTTTGTCAAGGTTCCCTACCAATGCCTTTATTTGTAAAACCTGAAAAAGAAGAAATGTGGATGATTGGTGGTGGAATTACAAATTTTGACCTAATCGAAATCAAAAAAAACTATCATTTAATTGTAATTTCAATGCCGAAAACGCCAGTTATTGCAAATGAAAAAAACTTAAATAAGTCCTATTGTTACATTCCAAATCAAAATGAACCTGATGAATTTGACAAAGAATACATGAAATCTGATTATTTAGAAAATTACGAAAAAAGAGCCAGTGAAGTTTTAAAATTTTTGCGAAAGAAAAAATGGGTAGATAATTCCAAATTAGTTGTAGCAGGACATTCACAAGGCTCAAAAGTAGCTACAGTAATAGCATTAAATAGTAAAAATGTCACACATTTGGGGTTATTTGGAGCCAATCCATTTGGGAGAATTGACCAAAGGATTAGAGATTATAGAAAAAATGCAGAAAGTAAACAAATAACTTGGCAAGAAGCGGATCAAAAAATAGACAGTACTTACCAAATGCTTAGAGATTCCTATAATGCCGATACATTAAAAAAAGAACCTTATTTGTTAGCGTGGAAATCCTTTTCGAGACCCTTACTTAATGATTGGTTGAAAATCAAAGTCCCAACCTATTTAGCGTATGGCACAAATGACATTTCCTCTGATTTGTGTGATATAGTACCACTGTTTTACATTCAAAACTCAAAAACAAACTTGACCTATAAAAGATACTTAAACTTAGAACATAACTTTTTTGAAGTAAATGAAGACGGGGAAGCAGATTACGAAAAAGAACATTGGAATGAAGTTATGAGCAGTTTTGTTAAATGGACATTAAAATAAATGTCTTTCCCCGCTCCCCGAAGTATTCGTATCCGCTTTGCAAAGTGTCATGACTTTTCGTTTTTTTTTAAAGAGCTTGAAAACGCAAAATAGGATAAAAGAGTCTCCCGACTTTTTCCGTGGATGTTTTTAGAACTGTATGTGTTTCGAGCGTTATAAATAACTGCAAAGTAATATATGATTTTCTAGCAAAGGTTAATCAACCATGTTTTATAATCGCTCAGAGCTACAATTAGCACTTAAATTTAAGTTCATAAAAGAGGAGAACTTTTTTTAAAATAAAATTTGTAAACACGAAAAGTTTATATATCTTTATAAACTAAATATAACGTATATAAAGTTATGGCTTATTCTCTTTCTTTTTCAAAGTCAATTCTTGTGTTGATCTTTATATCTGACAAAACAAGACGTGGAGAAACTGAATTCATTTCTACCAAAGTAATGAGTGAACTCCTAAATATTCCAAAGCCAACATTGTCGGTGATTTTAGGCAATCTTATGAGAGCTGGAATTTTGCAAACCAAGGAAGGTGTTAACGGAGGTGTTAGAATGGCAAAAGGAGAAGCTAACATTTCTTTGCTAGACATACTAATAGCAATTGAAAATGAAAAACCTTTATTCCAGACAGAATATGACTTGAATGTAAGTGGTGCTCGACCTGATAATGCCAAGAAATCAATAAATGCGATTTTAAAGGATATTGAGAAAAAAATTAAGGAGGACATGAAGAAGACTACGCTTAAAGATATTCTAAATTCAATGTGATTTTTTTTGAACTAAACTATATATACTAAATATAACGTTAATTGCATTTAAAAATGAAATCAATATTTCTAAAAGCACAAGACAGCGGTTGGTATTCTGAGTTTTTAAAATCAGTAGTAGAAAAAATTATTGAGGATGAGGACGTACATAACATACTGGATATTGGAACTGGTCCGGGGAAACTTCTAGAATTGCTGATAAATCAAGATAGAACTTTACAAATTACTGGAATTGATGTTAATACAGCGATGATAGACGAAGCTCGCAGAAGATTGTCAAACAAGAACGTGTCGTTTCAATATCAAAAAAAAGATGAACCATTAGGATTTGATGATGCTGTTTTTGATGTAATTACATTCTGCTCTGTTCTTTTTTTGCTTGACAACAATACAAAAACATTCTTACTGAATGAGGCTTTAAGAGTATTAAAACTAAAGGGAAAAATAATAATACTAACACCAACTGGAGATAAATCTATACTTTCTGCCTTTTCGGAAGTAAAAACTTTTAGGTTTCACAAATACAACTGGACATTTATACTATGGAAAATCTTTACCTCAATAGCAGGAAGAAAATGGCAAAAGCAAAAATGGCTTGAACAGTTTTTTGAGGATAAAAAAATGAATTATTCGATTTCTAAAATATTTAACAATAATGCATCAATTGAAACCGCCACGAAGAGTTTTCCTTTCTATAAAAGTGAAAAAGCGTTCCGATAATTATCGGGATTACAACCAATTTTTAAATGCTTTTTCGGAATAAATAATAACTAAAAATTAAAAAAAAATGAACACTACACTTTGGATTATTCAGGGCATACTTGCCACCGTTTTTTCATTATCAGGCCTCATCATTTATTTGCTGAAAAATAAATTGGCTTCAAAATTATCTTGGTTAAATGAATACTCGCCCAATATGGTGCTTTTTATTTGTACTTCTAAGATTGTTGGAGCTTTAGGTTTAATTCTGCCCGTGTATTTTAAGGTTCTACCTATTCTAACACCGATTGCGGGATTTGGTCTTGCTACAATTATGATTTTGGCAATCGCTTACCATTTTCGCAAAAAAGAATATAAAGATTTACCAGCAGCAATTTTGTTTTTGGCTTTGTCGCTATTCGTTGCTTTCAACAGATTTTAAAAATAAAAACCCATTTATAAACAATTAAAATTAAAATAAAAATGTCAAAAAATCTCAAAACTTTTTCGCTATTACTTCTAACAATCATTGGTCTTGCTTCGACAAAACTTAATGCTCAGAGCCTAAAAAAAGAAAATAAAACAACTTTTTCTATTGAAACAGATCCTTCGACTTTTGCCTTTGGTGGCTATGCCTTTCATATTCGTATTAAACCTAAAAATAGTGAACATTTCGTTATTGGCGCGGGAGTTTACGCATTAGATTTACCTAGTTTAATGGTCGATTTAAACAAGGACAACAAAGCCAAAGGATGGAATGTTAGAATTAATAGTGCCTATTCTTTATTTGGCGAATACTATTTTAAAGAAGCAAGCAATAGATGGTTTGTAGGTTTGCAGACGGGTATTCAAAATTATAAAAACACTAATAGCAACATTTTAAATAAAGAAAGCAAGTATAGTAATTTATTGATAATGCCATCACTGGGTTACACTTGGAGCCCATTTAAATTCCCTCTCTACGTTAAACCATGGGTTGGATTAGGTTACACAACAAAGATTTCAGGCGATAACTCAATTGATAACTTAAACTATACTATTTCTCCGTTAGTACCCTTCGCAACATTGCACATTGGTTATATCCTAAATTAAGTATTTCATATATTTACAAGTGTAATATTGTTAAAGAATTGTTCCAAAAAAATCTGAATAGTATTACTGCAAGTCAGGTTTCTGTCAATAATAAATGATGCGCGCAGATATTTAATTGGAATTTACTTTCACTGATTAATTTGTAGACTTTTCACAAGATTAATTTTTTTTTTTTCAAAACAATCACATACTTGCTCATTTTTTTATTCACTATTATGGCATAATACTGGGTTGTTTGTATGTTTTTATGACCCAGTATTTTGTTTGCGATTTGAACAAATGACGCAAGCTTAAAAACGAATGCGCTGTAGAATATTCAACTCAATATACTAAAATGGATTAAAAATACATTTCAAAGTACTGATTTTATTATTTTTAGATAACATAACATCTTATTTTGTAGTTTAAATCTATTATATTTACTTGCTTTTTTAACAAAATAAGTTTCGACGGAGTTTTTTAGACGAACTAACGTTACTGGCAATATTTGCCGAATGGAGAAGCTGAAAAGAAAAATAGTAAGTAAACATAATTAAACAATAAAAAAAATGAATAAAAAAGTAACATTACTCTTTGGAATCCTTTTAACCATTATAGGGTTTCTAACTTACAACTTGTTTTTTGTGTCAGAATATAAACCTTATGATAAATCAAAGCACCAGCCTTTTATTCTGTCGGTAGTGGATACTATTCCTTCAAAAATATTAAAAGAGACAAGAGTTGTAAATGTCTATTTACCAGAAGGTTATTCTAATGAATCAGAAGAAAAATATTCTGTGATCTATTTGCTTGATGGCGGAGTAGAGGAAGATTTTATACATATTACAGGTTTGGTAAGATACAATGCTCAACCATGGATTAATAGATTTCCAAAATCCATAGTAGTAGGAATTGAGAATATTGATCGAAAAAAGGATTTTACTTTTTCAGTATCCAATTTGGATTTTGTAGATAGAATTGGATTGCAGAAAGACCAATTTCCAACTTATGGGGGTTCTTCTAATTATATTTCATTTCTTGAAAATGAGTTGCAGCCTTTTATTGCAAATAAGTATAAAACAAATGACCAGAAAACTATTATTGGAGAATCACTTGGAGGTCTTTTGGCAACAGAAATATTATTGAAACATAGAAATTTATTCGCAAATTACATTGTAATGAGCCCTAGTTTGTGGTGGGGAAAAGAATCATTATTAACCGAAGCATCAAATCTATTAAAAGCGGGAAATAATAAGGAAGTTAAAGTATATATAGGTACTCCCAATAAAGAGGAAAACCAAATAATGTATAAGGATGCTGTTGCTTTAAGTAGAATATTGAAAAAAGATGGCGGCAAGAAAATGAGTGTTTATTTTGATTATCTTCCAGACGAGACTCATGCAACAATTATTCATCAAGGGGTTTATAACGCTTTTAAATTATTAAATCCAAAAACTGAATTTTAAAAATAAAGGCAGATACTTTTTTAAAACTTGATAATGATGAATTTACGAGTTTTTTAGACGAACTGACGTTAGCGGCAAGCATTTGAGACGGCGCGACAAACAACTGACAGCCTATAAACCTACAAACAATGCAACAAACTTACAGCACAGACCGACTTTTGCTAAATGAAATACATTTAAATGACGCTGAATTTATTTCGGAGTTAGTAAACACTCCTGAATGGATAAAGTTTATCGGGGATAGAAATATCAAGAGCATAGCCGATGCTAACGAATACATTCAAAAAATAATTAGCAATCCGAATACTAATTTTTGGGTCGTACGAATACAAGACCAACAAACACCTATTGGTATTATCACTTTTATCAAACGTGATAATTTAGATCATCATGATATTGGCTTTGCTTTTCTTGCGAAATACACCAAAAAAGGATATGCTCATGAAGCCTCAATTGTTGTATTAAATGATGCTGTAAAGAATGCTAACCACAAACTTATTCTTGCAACAACGGTAAAAGAAAACACTAATTCTATTCAACTACTGGAAAAACTAGGTCTGCGATTTTACAAAGAAATTCAAAATGAAAGCCAATTGTTGCTGGTGTATTCTATTACTGCGGACAAATTACTTATTGACCAATTGACTGAATCCTTTTTCAATATTTTTGCAAACAGCAATCAACAGCAACCAGATTGGAATACGATCTTCACTATTTGTTTGCCTGAAACTATAATAATAAAAAAGAACAGCGGCAAGGAAGAAGTTTATAATCTAAACACTTTTATTGAGCCCAGAAAAAAAATACTCTCAGATGGGACGCTTACTGAATTTAGGGAATATGAAACATCCGAAGAAACTAGAGTCGTTGGTAGTATTGCTCAGCGTTTTTCTAGATTTCAAAAGAAAGGATATCATAAAGGAACTTACTTTGAGGGGAATGGCAATAAATTATTTCAATATGTCAAGACAAACAGTGGGTGGAAAATAAGTTCCGTTATTTGGGAAGACGATACCCTTGAATAACCAGAAAATGAACATTATAAATTAATAAAAAAACACATGTCCTCGTAACTGTGCAGTTGCAATGATGTTAGCAGTCGTTGTAACAGAGGATAGTATCAAGAATAAATAAAAACCCTTTTGAAGTATAAAAGCATGAAATCGCCATGACAGAAGCTGTCGCAAACACCAATAAAGATCTGGCGACCCGAGCGATAGCGAACTGGCGTAGCATACCATATTCCTATAAAAAACAAATATTATCTACATATGAATGAAAAAATAACAAATAACCTATTCGAATTCTGGAGTTACATCGGACAACAAAATAACATCTATACTGACTCTTCCAATTACAAAGCAGTTTCTGTTCTTGGTTCTGATTGGCCGAAAAGGATTTATTCTATTGAAGATAAAAAAGCAACTTATGATGAAGTGCTGCAACTAAGTAACCAAGATTTGTTGCCAAATATTATCACTCTTGATGAAGATAAAGCACTAACAATTAGGGGTAAAACTCAATTGCTTTTCGCACAGACAAACATGTCTTTGGACTTAAAAAACTACACGAGTGAAAATGTAAAAAACACGGGCATCCATCAAATAGAAACAAAAACAGAAGCCTTTGAGTTTGCAACTATTGCGTCACAATCTTTTGGCTATACAGTTGATGGCGAAATCATTTATAACATTTGCAAAGACAGCTCTAGGGTTAAAAATTTCATCTTCAAAGATAAAGAAAAAAGCTACGGCTGTGGAATTGTCTTTTTTGACACCGATAATAATGCAGGTTTTCATATGATTGGTACTATTCCTGACGGACGAGGCAAGGGAATAGCAAAAAGTATAACGGAAAGATTAATTGATGAAGCACTAATTAATAATTGCAATTATTGCGTTCTCAATGCTTCTAAAATGGGCGAACCAACATACGAAAGACTTGGATTTACCAGTTTCGGAACATTAGAAAATCACATCATACTAAAATAGAATAACGAATTTTCAAATCAGATTACATGAGTAAAAAGATGTTTTTTATGACCCGACTGTATTTTACAGGAATAGTAATAATTGCTATTTGGTCACTATTAAGTTGGAACCATTATCACGGAGGAGTACCAAGTCATCATATTTTGGCTCGGAAAGACTTACCTGAAATCTCAAATTGGTGGGGAGGACTTTTACTCCCATTACTTACTTTATTTCTGTTATTTCGAATGGAGAAGAGAGTAACCGGGAACAATGATGTGACATTACAATTAATCCATTTTCCTAGAAGTATTGTTTATGGATTTGTTGGTGGCTTATTTTTTGGAATAACACTTTCTATCTTTTTTACTTTTGGCAATACCGAAGTGCCGGGTTATATGCTTATGGGACTTCTTTTACTATCAATGTTGTTACCTATTTATCGAGCAGAGTGCCTTCTTGGCTTTGTCATTGGTATGACTTATACATTTGGTGCTGTTCTTCCCACTGGGATAGGGTCGATTTTAGCAATAATTGGTGCAGTACTATATTTATTGGTTCGACCTATGCTATTGTTTATAATATCTAAGCTAAGGTACATGGTGCCTCAAAATAAGCATAAGACAGATTGATTCTAAAATCTAAATTCGGCTCTTTTCTACTTCCACTTAATATTACAACCTATACTCGGTTTTTGAGGTTCTTTCAAACTTCTATTGTAAATTAAAGCATCTATGGCGCCTCTTAAATCACTACCGCTTAATGGGATTCCGTTTCCGGGTCTAGAATCGTCGAGTTGCCCTCTGTAAAACAATTGGTCTTCGATGTTAAACAGAAAAAAGTCTGGGGTGCAAGCGGCATCATACGCTTTGGCGACTTCTTGACTTTCGTCAAATAAATAAGGGAATTCCATTTTGTTCTGGAAGGCAAATTCGGTCATTAATTCAGGTGAATCTTGAGGGTATTTTGTAACGTCGTTACTCGAAATGGCAATTGTCCCAATGCCTTGTACCCTATAATCATTGGCAACCCTTACAATTTCTTCGATAACATGAAGAACAAAAGGGCAGTGATTGCACATAAAAATAACCAAAGTTCCTTTCGAACCTTTTAGCTCGTCATAGGAATAGTCAAAATTTGAATTAGTGTCTTTTAAGCTGAATTTAGGAGCCAAAGTTCCTAAAGGCAACATATTTGAAGGAGTTTGTGCCATTAAATTTTTTTTTACTCCTTCTTGAAAGGAGATGGGTGTGTTTTAGGTTCAATGTTTAAAGTTAAGAAAAAGGATTGTTTTTTTTGCTTAGAAATAGTAAATTTAGATTTTAAAAAAACTTTAAATTAAACTATGGAAACTTTAAACAAAACGATGGAATTAACTTGGTCTGAATTTGAAAGAGTAGAAATGCGTGTGGGAACAATACTAGAAGCCAATGATTTTCCTGAGGCGCGTAAACCAGCCTTTCAGCTTACTATTGATTTTGGTGCTGTCATCGGAATTAGAAAAACATCGGCACAAATTACCAAGCGATATGCAAAAGAAGTTTTGGTAGGAAGACAAATTGTTGCCGTAGTTAATTTTCCAAAAAAACAAATCGGGAAGTTTATGAGTGAATGTCTCGTGCTAGGCGCAGTAGGCGAGGAGGGAGACGTGATTTTATTATCACCTGATTTTAAAATAGAAAACGGGTTAAGGATAGGGTAGCGTCCAATGTCATTAAGTTAAGGAATAATTGATAAAATGATTGCTGATTTTTGATTAACGATTTTTGATTTAAGATGGGGTAAACCTCGTAAAATCGAAAATCTTAATTTTTACCAACACCAAATCTGAAATCAAAAATCGTTAATCTTCAATCTAAAATCGCTTAACTTAATGACATTGGGGTAGTGTCTGGTAGTATTATTTCTTCAATAACTCAATATTGGCAGCTATCTTTATTTCTTCTCCCACCAAAACACCGCCTGCTTCTATTGTAGCATTCCATGTCAATCCAAAATCTTTGCGATTTATTTTTCCATTCAACTCTAAACCTACTTTAGTGTTTCCCCAAGGATCTATGGCGGTACCACTATATTTTATTTTCAAAATGGTTGGTTTTGTGATTTCTTTAATGGTTATTTTGCCTATTAATTCAAAATTGGTATCACTGGTTCTTTTAAATTTAGTGGAGAAGAACGTTATTTTGGGAAACTTTTCCGCATCAAAAAAATCGATGCTTTTTAAGTGAGCATCTCTTTTTTGATCGTTGGTATTGATGGAATCTACATTTGCGGTAAAAGAAAACACTGCATTTTCAAAATTATCTTCTGCTTCAGCAGTTCCTGTTATCTCATCGAACCTTCCTGTTAAAGTAGCAATTCCAAGATGTTTAACTTTGAAATGGACTTCTGAATGTGTTGGGTCTATTTCCCATTTTGTAGTTTCCATGATTCCTCATTTTTTTTTTATTAGTTTGTCAATTAAAATAATATAAAGTAAGATACAAAGGTACTGATTTTAACTCTGTTTAGATCGGTTTTAAAATGATAAGCGTTTGTTTTTCAGTGTGTTTGTCTATTTTTTTAAACTTTAATTCAAAATAAAAACGGAAGATTATTTTTCAATAGGAAGATCACTAGAACCCCATTCCGTCCATGAACCATCATAAATAGCTTTTGGGTTATCGGAAATCAATTCGCAGGCCAATAATACAATGCAAGCAGTAATTCCGGAGCCACAGGTGAATAGTAAGGGCTGGCCGTTTAATTGTAAGATATCAGTCAACTCTGCTACTGATTTGTATTTTCCGTCTTTTTGAAGTGTTGCAAAAGGAACATTTATTGATCCAGGAATATGACCACTTCTTAAACCGGCTCTCGGTTCTTCGTGAGCGGCATAAAAACGATCTTGAGATCTTGCGTCCATCAGCACCGCTTCTTTGGTTTTTATATTCTCCAAAATATGCTCCTTGTTTTTTATAAGTTTGGGCTGTAATTTTGCTTCAAAATTGCCAACAGTATAGATAGTCTCTTGACGATTTTCTGTAGGATAACCTTCTTTGATCCATTCCGGAAGACCTCCATCCAAAACAAAAACATTCGAATGTCCCATGGCTTTAAACATCCACCAAGCTCTTGGACTTGAATAAATCCCCAAAGTGTCATAAACAATAATAGTACTGTTTTTATTGATACCTAATTTTTGAGATTCGATAGTGAATTGTTCTGGTGTTGGAAAAGTATTGGGTAACGCATTGCTGGTCTCACTAAAATTGTTTTTGATGTCAAATAAACGGGTACCTTTAATTTGTAAATCTGGATTTTGATTTTCTAAACCAGATTGGTTTTGATCTAATTTTGCCTCGAGTATGATTAGTTCTGGGTCATTCAAATGATCTTGAAGCCAAGCTGCTGAAACTATTGGATTTGTCATGTTTAGGGATTTATTTTAGCTATTAATTGTTGTAGAAAAACTTGTCCTTCTTCCCAATATTCAAGATTAGAATCAGAGTTGATGTGCCCTTTTTGACCGATATTTGCAAAATCACTTCCCCAATTACGGGCTAGTTCTTGGGCTCTTTCTAGAGAAATATAAGTATCGTTTTCGGTTCCAACCACGATAGAAGGAAAAGGTAATTTCGAGGTTAGAATGGGAGCAAAGTTCCTTAGGAAATCTGGTGTGTGTTCGGGAGAATCCACATCAGCGGGTGCTACGAGCATGGCGCCAATGATATTTGGGTTGTTGTTTTGGGAAAGCCAATGCATCACGAGCGAAACTGCTAGACTATGAGCAACCAAAATCGTTGGTTGTTCCAGTTTTTGGATGGCTTCGTTTAGATTATTCAGCCATTGTTCAAGTTGAGGTTCGTCCCAATTGTTTTGTATGACTTTGGTCGAATTTGTAAATTTTTTTAGCCAAAAGCTTTGCCAATGCTTTTCGCCAGAATCACCAAGTCCCGGAATGATTAATAAGTGTGGTGTCATTTTTAATTATTTTAATAGTATAAAAGTATCCTTTTTTATAATAAGTTGATCGTTGAGTTTTT
Source organism: Flavobacterium sp. ZT3R18 (assembly GCF_007097385.1). Classification (GTDB taxonomy): domain Bacteria; phylum Bacteroidota; class Bacteroidia; order Flavobacteriales; family Flavobacteriaceae; genus Flavobacterium. The sequence goes on along the minus strand of NZ_VJZS01000003.1, from coordinate 197,556 downwards.
TACAAATTTATTCTTTCTGTTCTTTGCGACTCTGCGCCTTTGCGAGCAAAATTTCACGCAAAGGCGCAGAGCCGCAAAGCATATTTTCAATAATTGGGCTCTTGGTGCGAGTTACAGACAGTTAGATTGTTTTTTTTTTATATACTGAAATAAAAGAGAAGTTGTAGAGTGGTCTTACTTTTAAAATAAGGCTGTAATAACAAAAAGCCCAAAATATCAATAGACTTTTGGGCTTTAAGTTAAGTAAGCATCAATTAAATATCGTCAAAATCGATATCGGTAAAACTAGATGTGCTCGGTATAATATCTTCATTTGTTTTATCTGAAGCATATTCTTTTTTGAAATCTTTTTGGTGTCTTTCAGAGATTACTTCTTCACCTTTGTGGTTTAAAACGTAAGAAGTCATATCTTCTAAAATTTCAGAGAAGGCGGTAAAATCTTCTTTGTATAGATAGATTTTATGTTTTTTGAAATGGAAAGAACCGTCTTCTTCAGTAAATTTTTTACTTTCGGTAATCGTAATATAATAATCATCTGCTTTTGTAGCTCTTACATCAAAGAAATAGGTTCTTCTACCAGCTCTTAAAACTTTTGAGAATATTTCTTCTTTTTCTAACATATCATTTTCTCTCATAATCTTTTCGTCATTATTTTTATTTAATAGCACTCAAAAATCATAAAAATATATGTATTACACAACAATTAAAGCAATTCTTTTTCTGAAAGTTGTTTTAAATAGAGTGTTGCATAATGTCCTTCTTCATTTATCAATTGATTATGAGAGCCTTGTTGAATTATCTTACCATCTTCTAGAATAATAATTTTATCTGCATTCTTTGCCGATGAAACTCTATGACTTACAATTATAGTAGTTTTATTCTTGCATATTTCGTAAAGGTTGTTCAAAATAGCTTCTTCGGTTTCGGTATCAACTGCAGATAGACAATCATCAAAAAGTAAAATGGCTGGATTTTTTATGATCGCTCTGGCAATAGAAACGCGCTGTTTTTGACCTCCAGAAAGCGTGATTCCTCTTTCTCCTAATATGGTGTCATATCCTTTGTTAAAACTAAGAATATTGTCATGAACGACAGCGCTTTTTGCGGCAGCTTCGACTTCTAGATCGGTGGCATCTTCTTTCCCGAACTTAATATTGTTCTTGATACTGTCTGAAAATAGAAACGCATCCTGCGGTACAACTCCAATACTAGAGCGCAAATCAAATAAATTCAACTGACTGATTTCTTTGTTGTCAATCAAAATCTGCCCACTTGTAACGTCATATAATCTAGATAATAAAGCCAAAATAGTTGATTTACCAGAACCTGTTTTTCCTAGAATCGCCAAAGTTTCTCCTTTGTGTACTGTAAAGGATACGTTTTGAAGTGCTTTTATATGGGTGTCTTCGTAAGTGTAACTTACATTGTCAAAAATAATTCCGCCGTCAATTTTAGATTTGTTTGGATTTTTATTGGCTATTTCTGGTTCAATTTTCAAAAATTCATTCAGTCTTTTTTGGGAAGCTTCGGCTTCTTGAACCATAGAGGAAACCCATCCCAAGGAAGCAACAGGCCAGGTAAGCATGTTGACATACAAAATAAATTCGGCAATGGTTCCGAGACTTTTTATGGTGCCATCAATGTACATTAGACCACCGAAGTAAATTACAACTAAGTTACTGACTCCAATCAAAGCGAGCATTAATGGACCGAAAAGCGATTGTATTTTGGCCAAACTCAAACTTTTACTTTTACTTTCATTGGCCAAATTTGTAATGTTAGCTTGATGTTGTTCTTCTAAAGAATAGGCTTTTATAACTCGAATCCCCGAAAAAACTTCTTGCGTATAACTTGATACTTTGGACAGGTATTGCTGGAAAGTAGTAGATCGTTTATTGATCTCAGAGCTTAATTTAAAGATACAATACGATAATAGAGGTAAAGGTAAAATTGTGTATAAAGTAAGGCGAGGCGATACATTATACATATAGCCAATTACGATGGTAAACCGAATGAAGGTGTTTATAGAGTACATAACGGCTGGCCCTACATACATTCTTACTTTAGAAACATCCTCGCTAATGCGATTCATTAAATCGCCCGTTCGGTTTTGTTTATAAAAGTTTTGGGATAAGTTTTCGTATTGACGAAATACTTCATTCTTTAAATCAAACTCAATATGGCGCGACATTACAATCAGCGTTTGTCTCATCAGGAAGGTTAGAAAACCAGCAATTATGGTAGTGGCAATAATTAATAGGATATTCGAAATTAATTGCTGACTTATAATGGTGGTGTCTACGGTATTACTTTTAGAAAAGGCCTCAATTTCATTAAAGGACTTACTGATCAGTTTTGGTGTAAATAAAGAAAATATTTGTGCGATTATTGTGATGATAATCCCAAGCAAAAAGCTGAATTTATATTTAATGAAATATTTATTTAAATAACGTAATTCTTTCATATTTTAAGAGATTCGGTATTGAATTGTTTTTGTTTTTTATTGAATGCTTGTTTTTTGATAATTGTCTTATAAATTTCAGTAGTAATGTATTGTTGCTAAATATTTGTTTTTTGAATAAAAAAATATTGTATGTGTATTTTTTATGTATGTTTGATGTATCTTTTTGACAAATTCGTAATTTATAACTAAAAAAAATAGTACAATGGATGCTACCGTTACAACTGGAAAAGAACTTCAAAAAATGGATCCTGTTTTTGGACAATTGTCTTTTAATGATCACGAACAAATTGTATTTTGTAATGACAAAGATACAGGTTTAAAAGCAATTATTGGTATTCATAATTCGGTTATGGGGCCTGCATTAGGAGGAACTCGTATGTTTAATTATGCAAGTGAATGGGATGCTCTGAATGATGTTTTGCGTCTTTCTAGAGGAATGACTTACAAAGCTGCGATTACAGGATTGAACATTGGTGGAGGTAAAGCCGTTATTATGGGTGATGCCAAAACTCAAAAAACACCTGAATTGATGCGTAAGTTTGGAGAATTTGTACATTCATTAAGTGGAAGATATATTACAGCTGAAGATGTTGGAATGGAAACATCGGATATGGATTTAGTGAGAGATGTGACTCCTTATGTTACTGGAATTTCTGAAGAAAGAGGTGGAGCAGGAAATCCATCACCAGTTACCGCTTTTGGGGTATATATGGGAATGAAAGCCGCTGCAAAACAAAAATTTGGTTCAGAAAAATTAGAAGGAAAAAAAATATTGGTTCAAGGAATTGGACACGTAGGAGAAACTTTGGTTGATTATTTGACAAAAGAAGGGGCTCAAGTTATTATTACTGATATCAATGAAGAAAGATTAAATGAAGTGGCAGCAAAATATAATGCTCAAGTATTTACTGGAGACGATTTGTACAGTGCCGATGTTGATATTTACGCGCCTTGTGCTATGGGAGCAACAATCAATGATGCTACCGTAAACAAAATAAAAGCAAAAGTGATTGCGGGTGCAGCTAACAATCAATTGGCAAATGAAGATATACACGGTCTAATTTTGCAAGAAAGAGGGATTCTTTATGCACCGGATTTCTTGATTAATGCGGGTGGAATTATCAATGTTTATGCTGAGTTGGCTCATTATGACAAAGCAGAAATTATGCGTAAAACCGAAAATATTTATAATACTACATTAGAAATTTTTGATTATGCTGTTGCAAATGGAATAACAACGCATCAAGCAGCTTTGACTATTGCTCAAAATCGTATTGATTTAAGAAAAATAGAAAACAGTAAAAAATAGTTTTCAGTTTTCAGTCTCAGTTTTCAGTCTCAGTTTACTCCCGATAGCTGTCGGGACAGTTTGGGCTGAGAACTGAGACTTTTATTTTGAGATTGTTTGAAAACTGCGACTTCATCAGCATGTTCTACGGCAAACCGAGACTTCATCAGCAGATTCGGCTGAAAACTGAAAACTGTGACTGAAAACTATAACCGCAAACTACGATTGAGACTGAAACTTTCTCAAATTAAGCAGTCATAAATTTTCATTTCAGCGATGAAATTCTTAGCTTTGCATGCTAATTTAAAAAGTTCTTACAAGGTGGTAAATAGAAGACACATTCGCGTTAAAGTCATGCAATCCATTTATGCAATGCATCAAAATGGTTCTGATAATCTGGAAAAAGAAGAGAAATTTCTTTTTCATAGTATTGATGCCATCCAAGATTTATACCTTGTCATGCTTTCTTCGCTGATAGAAATTTGCAAAAAAGAAACTGTCTTTTTGCATCTGTCAAGCCAAAAACACTTGGCAACGAAAGAAGAGCGTAATCCTAATGAAAAATTCATAAAAAACAGTATTTTTCAAATTCTTGCCGAAAACAACTCTCTTAGTATCGCTCTAGAAAATCGTTCTATTAACAATTGGGACTTAAATGATGATTACATTATTCTTTTGCTTAATGCTATAAAAGAAAGTGATTTGTATGCCAAATACATGAGCAATGATGTGAATACTTTTGAAGAAGACAGAAATTTTATTGTGGATATATTCACGGATGTTATCGTTCCTAACGAAAAATTATACGATTATATTGAAGATGATAAGCTGACTTGGATTGATGATGTTCCTTTGGTAAATACACATATTATCAAACAATTAAAAGGAATAAAACAAGGAGAAGATGATAATTTTAGAGTTCCTAAATTGTACAAAGACAATGAAGATAAAGCTTATGTGAAAGATTTGTTCAGAAAAACAATTTTGAATGAATCAGAATTGGCTAAAGAATATGTTGATAAAACACCAAATTGGGATAGTGATAGAATTGCCGAGATCGATACCATTATTCTTAAAATGGCGATTTGTGAATTTTTAAAATTCCCTTCTATTCCTGTAAAAGTGACCTTGAATGAATATTTAGAATTGGCAAAAGAATATTCTACGCCAAAAAGTAGTATTTTTATCAATGGAATTTTAGATAATCTAGTAAAAGAACTGGAAAAAAGTAAAAGAATCGTTAAGATAGGTAGAGGTTTGATGTAAAAAGTCAGAAGTCAGAAGTCAGAAGTCGGAAGTCGGAAGTCGGAAGTCGGAAGTCGGAAGTCGGAAGTCGGAAGTCGGAAGTCGGAAGTCGGAAGTCAGAAGGCAGAAGGGTAATAGGTTTTTTAAAAAATAAGGAAAACCCAAAATTCAAGATTGAAAATTCAAATTCTAATATAAAATTAATTAACAAAAACTAAATATTTAAATTATGGGACAATTAACTCAGTTTGCACCGTTTCTATTAATGTTTGTAGTGATCTATTTCTTTATGATCAGACCACAACAAAAAAGAGCTAAAAATGAAAAAGAATTTGAAAGCACATTAAAAGTAGGAGATAAAATCATTACAAAAAGTGGTCTTCACGGTAAAGTTACTGAGCTTGCAGATACTACCGTAATTATTGAAACTATGGCTGGAAAGTTAAAAATGGAGCGTTCTGCTATTTCTATGGAAATGAGTGCTGCTTTGGCTAAAAAACAGTAGTTAAGAAATTATAATATTTAAAATCCCAAATTCCAATCTTTGTTATTGGAATTTGGGATTTTTTTTGAACTCTAAAAATTGAATTATTTCTTTTTATTCTTTTTTCCTTTTTTAGATTTTTTTGCTTTTGCTTTGGCTTTTTTCTCTTTTGCTTTGGCTTTTGCCTTTGCTTTTTTAGCTTTATCTTTTTTGGCTTTCTTAGCTTTTTTGGCTTTCGCTTTTGCTTTTTCCTTTGCTTTTTCCTTTGCTTTTGCTTTTTTTGTTTTTTCTTTCTCTTTGTCTTTGGCTTTGTCTTTCATTTTTACTTTGTTTTTTTTCTTTTTCTTTTTCTCTTTTTTTTCTTCCGAAATTATTACTTTTTCTTCGGTCTTAACGTCTTCGAAAATTTGATCTTTGGCCTCTCCGCTATTTTTAACTTTTGCTGCTGGAGTGCTTACTTTTGCTCTGCTAGGTCTCGATGCTGCTTTTGTAGTAGCTGGTTTTACAACGGTTGTGTTTTCGACTGTAGGTTTTGCAACTCTGGTTTTTGTTTTTGTAATAGCTGGTTTTGAAACTGTTGATTTTTCTGCAACAGGTTTTTTATTTTGTATCGCCTCAGGATTAACAGCTATTTCTGGGATTGCATTTTCTTCTTTTTTTTCTATCATAATGGTATGTATTTGTATGTGGTTTAATGCATTGAAGGTATTGAAGAACGGGAAAGGGGTTCGTGTAAACCTTACAGATGGAGTGTCAATTATTGGTTATATAAAATTTGAAACTTCGTTCTCTTTTTAGTTTGCTAAACTTGTATTCCTACGAGCAAAACACAAAATGCACCGAGCCTGCGGCTCTATTTTTGTGCTTTGCGTTGTAAACTGGACTAAAGTCCAGCCTTGTAAAATGTACCGAGCTCACGGCTCTATTACGTAATGTGATAGTTCCGTAGGAACGGGACATATTGTAGCAACGGATTTTAATCCGTTGAATAATGAGCGAAAAATTTAAATAACAACCTAGAAAACAAAAAAAGAGAACGAACGAAATTTTTAGAATTCAAACAAATTTGACATTCTGCCTTACAGAGTTAGTGAATTGTTAGGTCTACATTAACAAATATAATGAATATTTACGTGTTATAATGTTAAGTTTATGAGGATTTACAATAAATATTAATGTTGTTTTCGAATTGTTTTTTGTTTTTGAATAAAAAAAATCCCAAATTCCATTGATTGGAATTTGGGATTTTCATATTGAAATTTTAATTTACTACCTATATTTATCATTCAGACCAATATTGTCTAAAATCATTGGCTTTATCTTTTCAATTCTAGAAAGTTTAGTTTCTTCTCGTTTTGCCGTTTCGATATATTCTAAAAACTCTCTTTGTTTGTAAGGACTAAATTTTAGGAATGCTTCTTCCAATTTGGTATCAGTATTTAATTCTTTTTGGAAAATATTCGGAATTGTAATTGTCGCTTTTGTCTTTTCGGGTTTAATTATTTTTCCCTGTTTTTCATTTTCGATAGCTTCCTGAATATAGGCTAGAATTTCCGTCTCATTGATTTCCTCTTTTGATGTAAATCGCCATTGTCGCAATGATTTGGTAACTCCCTCATTGGAGTTGACCAAATGTTTCTTTTCATCTTTTAAAAAGACACCATTGAAAAACCAAAGTGTAAAGAAGTTTTTGAATCCTGCAACTCCAATCACATTTTTGTTATCGAGTACATATACACAACCGCCCCATTTGGTGGTTTCAACCAATGCTGTTTTTGCAATAATTGATTTTAGGGTTTCTAATTCCTCAGACCATTGATTGATTTTGTCCATGTATTACGGATAGATTTAACGTTGCTATTCAGCTAATTTTAGTCTCTGTTTTCAGCCCTAAATGGGTGTTGATTTAAATTAAGAAAGCGAATTATATTGTTTACGGACAACTCTGAAAACTGCGACTGCGACTGAAAACTGTAACCTGAATTACCTTCTTCTTTTCGGTTTTTCTTCTTCTTTTAGATAGTCACCTTTGGCAGTCAATTCGGCAATTCGCACAATTACATTCACTGCTTTTTGCATACTTTCTACAGGAACATATTCATACTTTCCATGAAAGTTATGTCCACCTGCAAAAATATTAGGACAAGGCAAGCCTTTGTAAGATAATTGACAACCGTCTGTTCCTCCACGAATAGGTTTGATAAGTGGTTTGATTCCGAGTTCTCTCATGGCGCTTTCGGCAATATCAACAATATGTTTTACCGGTACCACCTTTTCTTTCATATTATAATACTGGTCTTTTACTTCGGCAATGACAATATCTTCTCCAAATTTCTTTGCAAATTTCTTGTTGAATTTTTTAGCGATTTTAGCAATAAAATCTTTGCGTTTCTCAAACTTTTTCTTGTTGTGATCGCGAATGATTAATTCTAAAACCGTTTCTTCGATGCTTCCTGATAGATTGTGCACATGGAAAAATCCTTCGTAACCTTTAGTGTCTTGTGGAGTTTCTTCCTTTGGTAATTCATTGATAAAGTCATTGGCAATAAGCATCGAATTAATCATTTTTCCTTTGGCATAACCTGGATGAACGCTTTTTCCTTTGAAAGTAATTTTGGCTCCAGCCGCATTAAAATTCTCGTATTCTAATTCACCTACTTGGCTACCGTCCATGGTGTAAGCCCAATCGGCAGCAAATTTTTCTACGTCAAAATGATGGGCACCACGACCAATTTCTTCATCGGGAGTAAAACCGATTCTAATTTTTCCGTGTTTGATTTCTGGATTGTTGATTAGGAATTCCATTGCGGTAACAATTTCGGTAATTCCAGCTTTATCATCGGCACCCAGCAGTGTTGTTCCGTCAGTGGTGATTAAAGTTTGTCCTTTGTATTGTAATAAATCCTTAAAATATGAAGGAGATAAGATGATGTTTTGTTCTGCATTTAGGACAATATCTGCACCGTCATAATTAGGAATAATTTGTGGTTTTACATTGGTACCAGTAAAATCTGGGGTGGTATCAAAGTGAGAAATGAAACCTATTGTAGGTACTTCATGGTCTACATTACTTGGTAGTGTTGCCATTATGTAGGCTTTGTCATCGATGGTAACGTCTTGTAATCCGATAGTTTTTAATTCTTCTACTAGTTTATGGGCTAAATCCCATTGTTTTGCTGTACTAGGCGTTGTTGTTGAGTTTGCGTCCGATTCGGTGTCTATGGTAACGTAACTAATAAAGCGGTCAATTATATGTTGCATGGTATTTTTTTTTGGTGGTAAAGATAGACATTTTTAAAAAATATTTTGTTGGATATAATTACTCTTGACTGGGTTAGATCTAAATGAAAAAAATCCGCTTGTAAGCGGATTTTGAAAACTAAATTGGTTGGGATAATTCTTGGTTTTATTGTTTTTTATTTTTTAACAGCTTTTTCTTCGGCTATTTTAGCTTCTGCTGCTGCTTTTTTCTCTGCTTCTGCAGTTGCTTTAGCTATTTTCTCTTCTAGTTGAGTGTTTTTTTGTAGGGCTATTTTAGCGGACTCTGCTAATTTTTGATCCGCTTCCTCTTTTTCTTTTTTAAGTTTTTCAACATCTTTGGCAATTTTTTGTTGAGCTTCTTTGGCTGCATTGGCTTCCTTCTCGTAGTTTGCCAGTTTATCTTTAGAGAGTTTATCCGCTGCTTCTGTTGCTTTTTTATCCGCTTCTGCTTTGGTTTTGGCGGCCATGGCTTGTTCTTTTGCTGTTTTTTCAGCGGCGGTTTTTGCTTCAGCGGCCTCTTTTTCGGCTGTTTTTTTGTCAGCATCGGCTTTTGCTTTAGCATTAATCGCTTCTTCTTTTGCTGTTTTTTTATCAGCTTCCAGTTTTACTAGATATGCTTTTTCTTGATCTTTTAGGTCTTGCATTTGTTTTTTGAAATCAATTGGAGTAGCAGCGGTTTTTGCAGTTTCTTCGGAAGTAGTAGCAGTTTTTACATCGATAACAGTTGCTTCATTTTTTGATTCTTGTGCCGAAATGGATTGTATGCAAAAAAGAGAGATAACGATTGAGAGGAATTTTAAATTCATAATTTTTATGGTATTTGATTGGTATTGATGGTTTTATGTCGAAACAAATATAACTTTTTTTTTATTTTATTGACTTTTTAAAGATGAAAATATTTGAATATTTAGCTATCATGGTAGTACTAGTGATAAAAATATTTTTTGAACAAGATTATTCGTGTTATTATCATACTGGGTTTTAATTTTCCTTTTTTAATCATTTTATTTTGTGCTTTGATGCGATACTATTGAATTTTATATTGTAACTGCTGTCTCTTAATTTGTTTTTTGATTTAATGTAGTACTTTATCTTCGGCGAGTAATTTATGTAAATGAAATTGGTTAATTTGCACTTAAATAACTCAACACATTATGGCATTATTTCATAGATTAAATTCCAAATCAAAAACACTCGCTAATACCGGATTTGGTAGCAGTGCCTCTAATTATGGTGGGCGGTTTATCAATAAAGACGGATCGGCCAATGTAGTAAAAAAAGGAATTGGTTTATTTGATAAAATAAGCTGGTACCACACCATGTTGAATCTTTCTACCTGGAAATTCCTTTCTATTTTATTATTGTTTTATATTGGAATCAATTTTCTGTTTGCGGCGATCTATTTTGGTGTTGGGATTGAGCATCTCAACGGAATAGCAAAAACGGAAAGCGAATGGGTACAATTCGGGCAGGCATATTTTTTTAGTGCACAAACTTTTACAACCGTAGGGTATGGACACATAAGTCCAACCGGTTTTTATGCCAGCGCATTATCATCGGCCGAAGCTTTAATTGGATTGTTGAGTTTTGCTATTGCCACAGGTTTGTTTTTTGGAAGATTTAGTAAACCAGCCATTTTTTTGAAATTTTCTCATAATGCTATCATTGCTCCTTATAATGAAGGAAAAGCATTGATGTTGCGATTGGCTCCATTCAAAAACACCAACTATATTGATGCCGAAGCTAGTGTAACGCTCGGGATGCGAATAGAAGAAAATGGTGTTATGACTAACAAATTTTTTACTTTGGATTTGGAATTTCAAAGAGTAAGTTCGTTAGTGCTGAGTTGGACTTTGGTTCATCCCATAACCAATGAGAGTCCTTTATATGACTTGGGAGTTTCTGATTATGACTCTATTTTGGGCGAAATTATTGTGGTTATTAAAACGTTTGACGATATGTTTAGTACAACGGTTGCTGCTCGAACTTCTTATACTTTTAAAGAAGTAGTTTATGGAGTCAAATTTATACCGATGTATACCAAAAGTAAAAATAACCAAAGCACCGTTCTGGATTTGGATCAATTGAATTCGTTTGATAAAGTTATTTTAGATTAGATTTAATTTTTCTTTTAAAATAAGCATTCCTTCGGAAGCAATATTCGGAATTACGACCAATGGATTTCTGAGATTTGGAATTTTTATGGGTTTGGGATCTATATAATAAATTGGAGTTTCCTTTTTGGTAAAATCAATTAAACCCGCAGCTGGATAGACTTGCAGGGAAGTTCCAATTACCACAAAATAATCGGCTTGTTCTGTTATTGCAATTGCTTCGTCTAAGGCGGGAACTTGCTCGCCAAACCAAACAATATGGGGGCGAAGTTGATTTCCTTGTTGGTCAACATCTCCAAAATTCAAGTCGTGTCGCCAGTCTAAGATATAGTTCTCGTCTTTGATGCTTCTCACTTTTAATAATTCGCCATGCAAGTGGGTAACATTCAAGCTTCCTGCGCGTTCGTGTAAATCATCTACGTTTTGGGTAATGATGAAAACTTCAAAATCATTTTCAAGTTCGGCAAGAATCTGATGTCCTTTGTTGGGGTGTACGTCTTTTAATTGTTGGCGTCTTTGGTTGTAAAAATCCAAAACTAAAGAAGGGTTTTTATGCCAGCCTTCGGGAGTAGCTACATCCATCACGTTATGACCCTCCCATAATCCATCGCTATCACGGAAGGTTTTGATACCACTCTCGGCACTAATTCCTGCTCCGGTAAGGACTACTAATTTCTTTTTCATTGGTTGTGTTTGTTTAAAAGGTTCTGTTTTTCAGAACGTTTAAATACATTTATAAAGTATTGTCAAAAATAACCATATAAGTAATATAAGTTCAAATAAGTCAAGCTTAAATGGACTTATATTACTTATATGGTTCAATTTTTTTTCTCGTGTGTTGTGTAAAGATAATTTCTTTTGATTGTTAGTCTAGCTTATAAAACTACTCTTTTTTAGTATTTTTGCCGAAAAAATAATTGCAATGATTGATATAGATTACCTCACTTTTCTAGAAAATATTTTAACCGATAATCGGAAAGAGAAATTTTTGAAAGTTTTGAATACCAGAACCAAACATTTTACGATAGCGGTAGAAGATATTTTTCAAATGCATAATGCCTCTGCGGTAATGCGCAGTTGTGAGGTTTTTGGAATTCAGGAGCTGAATGTAATCGAGGAACGTTATGGTAAAAGTATCGACAAAGAAATCGCGATGGGTGCTCAAAAATGGGTTGATATTTCGACTTTTGACAGTGTTACCAATTGTATTGATACGCTGAAAGACAAAGGATATCAAATCATCGCCACCACGCCACATGAGAATGATTGTTTGCTGGAGGATTTTGATATCTCGAAACCAAGTGCATTGTTTTTTGGCACCGAAAGAGACGGATTATCAGAAGAAATTCTTCAGAGAGCCGATGGTTTTCTTAAAATTCCGATGGTGGGTTTTACGGAAAGTTTGAATATCTCGGTTTCGGCGGCTATTATTATTCAAAACCTAACGAATCGATTGCGTAATTCTGATATCAATTGGAAATTGTCTGAAGAAGAAATTTTGGAGAAACGACTGGATTGGGCTAAGAAGTCGATTAAGGATATTAAGAGGATAGAGGAGCGGTATTATAGTAGTGTTCAGTGATCAGTTTTTGAGTGATCAGTCACAGTATTCAGTCACAGTTTCCAGATTGGTGAATTTAGCATCAGTATTCAGATTGGAGAATTCAAGTTAAACTTTATTTTCTAGTTTTACACTAAGGTTCTTAGATTACGGAAATGCTACGTGAGGGATAGACGGAAGCTACCGAAGTAGCCCATCCCGATAATTATCGGGAAGCCCGACAGCATAAAGAGAAGGGGCCGACTCACCAGTGCGATGAGTTGGCCCCTTCTCTTTATGGTGGCACGCCTAAATGATTTTGAAAACTAGACTTGTTATTGAATACTGCAATCTGAAAACTGCGACTGAAAACTTTTTTACTCGTTCTATACTGAAAACTGCGACTGAATAGACTGCAAACTAGCTTTACTTTTTCTTCAAGACCTTATACTGTTCATAACAACCACTTATAGCGTCCATGATTTGAAGGTCATTAGCGGTTTTGATAAAAGCTTCGGAGTAGCTACATCTGGTTAATATTTCGGCAATCTCGTCTTTAGTAACACCTAATAGTAATGAAATGGTTTCTCTGTCAAATTTGGTTTCTAGAAGGTTTCTCACGGTGTCGTCTTTTCGCATCTCTTTGAGTTTTTTGAGCTGTTGGGGTTTCTTCCCGAAGACATTATAGAGCATATCGGCAGGATTGAATATGGACCCGAGCACTTTTCCAAAAGCTTCAGGGGCGTATTGTCCACCTTCATAAGCTTGATTTAATCCAGAAATACTATAACGGTAATCTTCTTTTATGGGGATTAATTTGGAGTCAATTTCTAGATAACCGGTAAGATAGTATGGGCTTATGACCACTTCCTCTAAAGCGATTGCTTTTTGGGTCAATTGAATGGTTGTTTTTTTGTTTTTCACCCAGTCATTGGTTACTCTAACTCGTAAGGATTGATAACCAAGAAGGGTAATGTGCAAGGTGTCACTTTGAGTAACTGCAATCTCAAAATTACCTTTGTCATCAGTAGTAGTACCGGTAACTTGATTGATGTTGATGATATTTGCATTGGCTAGCGGGGTGCCAGTGTTGTCGCTGATGATGGTACCAGAAACTTTTACGGGAGTATCAGTGGTTTGGGCAACTGTACTTATGGAGGCTATTAAAAATAAAAAAACTACAAAATATTTCATAAACTGATTTAAAACTTTAAAAGTAATAAAACAGGATTAAATATTTTGTAGTTCCAGTATAATTATAAGAAAATTAACAGTAGATATAAAGTGCAAACCAGAGGGCAGATTGCAGAGGGCAGATTGCAGAGGGCAGAAAACAGAAAAACAGAAACATCAAGCAGGTTACAGAATGTAGAGTAGTAAAATGATGTTGACTATAAAATAAGCCTCATTCTATACCAGTCGTACTTTTAATTGTCCAATCGTTATTGGACTGTATATTGTGTACATAATCGGCATTAAACAAAAAAAAATCCCAAACGAGTTTGGGATTTTTTTCTTATTATGGTAATCTAAAACCTGCTTCCTGCAACCTGCTTTCTGCAAACTTTTCCTTAGTCTCTTCTTGGTCTTCTAGGTCTTGGCGCATCACCAAAGCTTTCAGAACGTCTTGGAGCTCTATCAGATGAACCTTCTTCTCTTGGTGCTCTGTCAGATGAAAAACCACCTGTTCTTGGAGCTGATGAGCTTCTTGGTCCAAAACCACCTTCTCTAGGAGCAGAACTTCTTCCGCCACCAAATCCGCCAGATCCTTCTCTTCTAGGAGCAAAACTTCCTTCTCTTCTTGGAGCAGAACTTCTTCCACCACCAAATCCGCTTCCACCACCTCTAGAATCTCTTCCGTTGTGATCTCTTCTTCCACCACCGTCGTTTTTAGAGATTTCAACATTGATACGACGTCCTTCTAATTGTACGTTGTTCAATACTTCCATAACTTTATCCGTGTGTTCTGGATCTGTGTTAAAGAAAGAGAAACCTTCTTTTACATCTACTTTGAAAACGTCATCACGACCTAAGTCTAATGTCTCTTTCAAGTAATCTTTTAATGACATCCAGTCGAAATTGTCTCTAGAACCAATGTTTACAAAATATCTTGTAGCACCGCTATTGTTGTTTTCTCTTGGAGCACCATCTCTATCATCACGATCACGTCTTTCAGAATTTGAAGACTGATTCGTAATGTCTCTGTTCTTTTTGTAGTAAGCAATAAAACGGTTAAATTCTACTGATACCATTTTCTTGATCAATTCTTCTTTCGATAAACCTTCAAGTACATTGTTGATAGCTGGAAGATAGTTGTCAATTTCGTGATCAACTTCAGTATCCTTAATTTTATTGGCTAAGTGCAACAATTGGATTTCGCAGATTTCAATTCCGGAAGGGATCGTTTTTTCTTCGAATTTTTGTTTGATGATTCTTTCGATAGAAGAAATCTTGCGCAATTCACTTTTAGTAACAATTACGATAGAAGTTCCTAATTTACCAGCACGACCAGTACGACCAGAACGGTGGTTGTACGTTTCGATTTCGTCAGGAAGTTGGTAGTTTACTACGTGAGTAATATTATCAACGTCAATTCCACGCGCAGCAACGTCAGTAGCTACAAGCATTTGGATTTGTCTTCCTCTAAAAGATTTCATAACACCATCACGTTGCGCTTGAGATAAATCTCCGTGCAAAGCAGCAGCGCTGTATCCGTCTTCGATCAATTTTTCGGCAACAGCTTGTGTATCACGTTTTGTTCTACAGAAAACTACTGAGAAAATATCAGGGTTAGCATCTGCCAAACGTTTCAAAGCTTCGTAACGATCACGTGCATTTACTAGGTAAAATTCGTGAGAAACCGTTGCAGAACCTGAATTTTTAGCTCCAACTGTAATTTCAATTGGATCTTTCATGAATTGTTTTCCAATTCGTGCTACTTCAGCAGGCATAGTTGCAGAAAACAACCATGTGCTTTTTTCATCAGGCGTAGTAGAAAGGATGTTTACGATATCTTCGTAGAAACCCATGTTCAACATTTCGTCTGCTTCGTCAAGGATACAATAGTTAATTTGAGAAATGTTTACCAATCCTCTGTTTATCATATCTTGCATTCTTCCTGGAGTCGCCACAATAATTTGTGCGCCTCTCTTAATGTCTCTCGCTTGTTCTGTAATGCTAGCCCCACCGTAAACTGCTACCACATTAATACCTTTTTCGTATTTAGAGTAGTTTTTAATTTCGTTGGTAATCTGCAAACACAATTCACGTGTTGGAGATAAAATCAATGCTTGTGTATTTCTGTTGTCGGCATCAATTTTCTGAATAACTGGAAAACCAAAAGCTGCCGTTTTCCCTGTCCCTGTCTGAGCCAACGCAACTAAATCTGTGTCTTTTTCCAATAATAGGGGAATCGCTTTCTCCTGTACTTCGGTCGGATTCTCAAATCCTAGATCTAAAATCGCCTTCAGTAACGATTCACTCAATCCTAATTGTTCAAATTTATTCATATGTATTTTTAAAATAGGGTGCAAAATTACTGTTTATAATTCATATAAACTAATGCTATTTTAAGATTTAATGTTTTATTAGTATTTGATAATCAGAATTTTAGATTTCAGATTTTAGAATTTAGAATTTTGATTTTGGATTTTGAGGTCTAAGAAGGGTTTTTAAAGAAGAAATTTTGATCAGAAAATAATGGTTTTTAGGAGCAGAACATTTTTCTTTCCATAACAAAATCCGTCCCGCCATCATTCCAATCTTTCTGGTCTCGTCCCGTCAAAAAAGACGGGACGAGACCAGAAAGGATTTTCCCTTCTGTCGGGGCTATTCTACCACTTTTTATTTTCATAAGACCTTTGCAAAAGCTACGGGGGGGCAACAAATTATATTTTTAACCCAGAATCCGCATTAGACTTCATGTCGAAGACAAATTATAATGAGTGCGCTACCAGTCCCGAAACTTTTGGAATTATTAGATTAACAAATACAATTGGTATAAACCCCGAAAGGGGTGTGATGATTATAGAAAACGCATGGCATCGGCGAGTAAATCCCGAAGGGATGAAATTATTTAATTTTTTTTAATTGAAAAAACACATCTTAATAATCAAAACATTAAGATGCGAAAATATCACCCCTTCGGGGTTTTGGGACGCTGTAATTACTTATTCTATAATCATTTCACCCTTTCAGGATTTTCAGAAGACATAAAAGATTGTATTTGACCTGTAACCATCAAAAAAGCCAATGATTTTTAATGTGGAATTTGGGTTTAAAGAAGACCTTATGAAATAAAAAAAATCTGCGTAAATCTGCAAAATCTGCGTGCCATTTTCTCTTAGATTTGATTATTAGTCAAAAAAGCAATAAGTTCCACCGTAGCCTTTCCTCTATGGCTGATTTTGTTTTTGGTTTCCAATGGCAATTGAGCAAAAGTTTCTTGGTGATTTTCAGGTCTAAAGATGGGATCATAACCAAAACCTTGATTTCCTGCTCTCTCCAAAGTGATTTCGCCTCGTGCAATACCCGTAAAAAGATATTGTTTTCCTTTAAGGTTTAAAGCAATGACGGTTTTAAATTGGGCTTTTCTATTGGTTTTGTCCTCCAAATTTGAAAGTAACAGCGTCATATTGTCTTCTGCCGAGCGTTGTTCTCCCGCATAGCGAGCCGAGAATACGCCTGGTTCACCATTAAGTGCATCCACTTCTAGCCCTGTATCGTCTGCAAAACAATCGTAACCATATTTCTCGGTTATATAATTGGCTTTCATTATGGCATTTTCTTCAATAGTATCAGCCGTTTCGGGAATTTCTTCGTGACAACCGATGCTTTCGAGACTAATTATTTCAATGCTTTCAGGAAGCATGCTTTGTATTTCTAGGATTTTATTGGCGTTGTTGGTTGCGAATACAATTTTCATTTTCTTTTTTTGAGACAAAATTACACAGTTTTTAAAATGCGTTTGTTTTTTATTCTCAATATTTTTTTGTTTTGTAATAATTTGATTTTAAATGATTGATCAAAATTGGGTAAATAATTCATGTTGGCTTTTATTTAATAAAACTTGTCTGTAGGTAAAATTATCTGAAAAATATTTTTTTTATTAAGTTTTTTATATATAATATTGCACTTTAATAATTGTAAATTTAAAAAATAATGAAAAAATTAAGTATTTTATTTGTATCTGTTTTAGCTTTGGGAATGTCTTTTGTGTCTTGTAGTAAAGATGATGATACAGCTGAGGCTTCTATTGAAGGAAAATGGAATTTGAGCAAAATGAGTATGACAGCGAATGGAGTAACTTCTAAAGAGGAGGACAACCCTGAAAATACTGTAGGCTGTACTAAAAATTATTTAGAAATTAAAACTGGAGGTGTTGTTGTCTATGGTGATTACGAAGGTTCAGCTTGTACTCTTTCAAAAGAAACTGGGACATGGTCTAAAGAGGGAAATAAAATCACAATTAAATTAGGTACTGATACTGATATTTATGAAATAGTGAGTGTAACAGATTCTGGTTTGACTCTTAGATATACATTAACTCTATCTGGACAGTCTTTTCTTGTAAATGACATTTTTACAAAATAATAGTTTATTTTGTATCGAATAAAAAAACCAACAGTAATGTTGGTTTTTTTTATGGCAAAAATTTATGATTTCTACTGTTTATATTTGATTTCACTTCTCTCAATTTCAGATTCGAGTCTAGTATCATCGGTAAAACAAGCATAACAGTATTTTTTGGTTTCATAATTGGCTTTCATTATGGCATTTTCTTCAATAGTATCAGCCGTTTCGGGGATTTCTTCGTAACAACCAATGCTTTCGAGACTAATTATTTCAATGCTTTCAGGAAGCATGCTTTGTATTTCTAGGATTTTATTGGCGTTGTTGGTGGCGAATACGATTTTCATGGATGATTCAGTTTTTTTAGTGTAATTGACTTAAATGGCATGTGGTAAATGAAGAAAATTCTTATTGCAATGAATTGATTTATTCTTATTTTAGCAAAGTTATTGTTTTAAAGTTGAAACCGCCACGAAGAAATTTTATTCCTATAAAAATGAATAAGCGGTTCCTGACAACCAAATTTTAAATGCTTTTGGAAGAAAAGAACACTCTTAAAACGTACATTATAAAACGAGATGGTTGTAAATAAATGACGCTATGGCAAAAAGTAAAATAATAAATGTAAAAGGAACAAGTGTTACATTAGTATCGAACGGAACCAGTGATTATATTTCGTTAACGGATATTGCAAAATCTCGGAATAGTTCAGAACCTTTCGCCGTTATCAATAACTGGATGCGCAGTCGAAGCACTATTGAGTTTATTGGTCTATGGGAAAAACTATGCAACCCAGATTTTAAACCTCTCGAATTCGAGAGGTTTAAAAATGAAGCTGGAAGTAACTACTTTGTTCTTTCGCCACAACGGTGGATTTCAGAAACAAATGCAGTAGGAATCATTTCTAAATCTGGAAGATATGGCGGCACCTTTGCTCATAAAGATATCGCTTTTGAGTTTGCGTCTTGGATTTCGTCTGAATTTAAATTATATCTAATAGTAGAATTCCAACGTTTAAAAGACGACGAAAATGACCGACTAAAACTAGAATGGAGTTTTCAGAGAACTTTGGCAAAAGTGAATTATCATATTCATACGGATGCCATAAAACACAATCTAATTCCAGTAGTGCTCGATAAGAGTAAAATTAATTTTGTTTACGCTAATGAGGCCGATTTACTGAATGTAGCTTTATTTGGTATGACGGCAAAACAATGGAGAGCAGAAAATTTAGACACCGAAGGAAATATCAGAGATGCCGCTACGATAGAGCAATTGGTGGTTTTGTCGAATCTAGAAAGCGTAAATGCGGTTTTTATACATCAAGGTCAAACGCAACCAGAAAGACTTTTGCAACTCAATGCCATTGCGATTACTCAAATGAAAGCATTGGTCAATAGTAAACAAATTAAGAATTTGAAGTAAAAATAGGGTTTGTATCGAAATGATTGTTACTGATTCTTTTCTGCGGAAGTCTGCGAGTTCTGCGTGAAATTTCCGCGCGGAACTCGCAGACTTCCGCAGATTTCAATCTAATATTACGGTTTGGCTTTTGAATTCGTGATTCAAAACAATTTTTGGTAAACACACGGACAAGCATACAAATTATTGAACTAAATCAATTTACACTATAATATTAGGAATTGTATTGTTAGTATTTAGTTTGTCTATTAAAACGAGTTAAATAACGGTTAAAGTATTGATAAATATACATTTAGAATGAAACATGTTGTACATTTGATTGTGGTTTTGATTAATTACTTGAGCATATAATATCACAAATATTTCAATATTAGAAAAAGTATCTCAATAGTCAGCTATACGGGTTTAGGGTATAAGTTAGATAATGATGAATCAGAACTTACAAATCGGAGGGTGGTACATACGCCCTCCTTTTTTGTGATATAGTCTAATGTCTCGTTATATTAGGGGAAATTTTGATTAGAAAGATGTGAAAATTCATCCCCATGTCTGTAACTATTGAAGTCTATTTTAAAAAAATACAATTGGCTATGTATAACGCAATCGCACATATACGTGCTTGATTCCTTTTTTATCTGAATCTCTTTCGTCTATTTCCAGAATATCGGTTAGGGATTTTAACATAGGTGTCAGTTTATTGAAACCGTAACTTCTAGGGTCAAACTCGGGTTTTTTCTTTACGATTAGGTTTCCCACATCACCCAAGAAAGCCCAGCCATCATCATCACCAATAGCATCGATGGTGTCTTCTATTAGCTCTATGGTTTGATTGTCGATTTTTATGGAGACTTCTTTTTCGGTAGTTTTTTTTGTGTCTTTGGTATCTGCGGCAGTAGTTGAAGCGGTTGCTTTTGGTTTTTTCTTTTTGATGGCGCCATCCAAAACTTCGATATAAATGAAACGGTCGCAAGCTACAATAAAGGAATTAGGCGTTTTTTTCTCGCCAATTCCGATGACTTTCATGCCGGATTCTCTTAATCGGATGGCTAATCTTGTAAAGTCGCTATCGCTGGAAACAATGCAAAAACCATCTACTTTATCCGAATACAGTAAATCCATCGCATCAATAATCATAGCCGAATCGGAGGAGTTTTTCCCTACGGTGTAACTGTATTGTTGTATGGGTGTAATAGCGTGTTCGAGTAAAACCGATTTCCAACCTCCGGCATTGGGTTTGGTCCAATCAGCATAAATACGTTTGGTTGTTGGGGTTCCAAACTTGGCGATTTCTTCCATCATTCCTTTTACGTTGCTGTAGGGAACATTGTCGGCATCAATGAGTACAGCGAGTTTTAGTTCTTTTGTATTTTGAGACATACCTAAATTATTTTTGATTTTAGACTTTTGATTTTAGATTATTTTGATTGTCAATTTTTAGAATTTAGATTTTCATATTGAAATTGATATTGCCATTGCCATTGATTCTGATTCTGATTCAAATATACGGTTTTTATTGAAAAAAGTTGTTGATTACCGCATTAACCCTGATAGATATAAAAAGTTTACCATATAAGAAATATAAGAACAGATAAGTTTTTTTATTTAGCTTAAATGATCTTATATTTCTTATATGGTTGGAATTAAATGCTGCTTATTTTAGAATACAGCCATTTTTTTTTAAGTGGTTTTTGGATAGAAAAAATAATTTTGCTTTCAATACGCTAATAAAATTTAAATAATTAATTTTGCAACTTCTTAAAATTAATACTAGTACATAGATATATTATGGTAAAAGATTTATTCGAAAGAATTCAAAACAATAAAGGTCCACTAGGAAAATGGGCTTCACAAGCAGAAGGTTATTTTGTATTTCCAAAATTAGAAGGAGAATTAGGGCCAAGAATGAAATTTCAAGGTAAAGATATTTTGAACTGGAGTTTAAATGACTATTTAGGTCTTGCAAATCATCCTGAAGTACGTAAAGCGGATGCTGATGCGGCTATCGAGTTTGGTGCTGCTGCCCCAATGGGAGCAAGAATGATGAGTGGTCACACGAAATATCATGAGCAACTAGAAGAAGAATTGGCAGCTTTTGTAATGAAAGAATCAGCTTATTTGTTGAATTTTGGTTACCAAGGAATGGTGTCTATCATTGATGCTTTGGTTACTAGAAATGATGTGATTGTGTATGATGTTGATGCACATGCCTGTATTATTGACGGGGTTCGTTTGCATAGCGGAAAACGTTTTACATACCGTCATAACGATATCGAAAGCATGGAGAAAAACCTGGAGCGTGCTACAAAACTAGCCGAAACAACTGGTGGTGGTATTTTGTTTATCACTGAAGGTGTTTTTGGAATGCGCGGACAACAAGGGAAGTTGAAAGAGATTGTAGAAATGAAAAAGAAATACAATTTCCGTTTACTTGTTGATGACGCACATGGTTTTGGTACACTTGGTAAAACAGGTGCTGGAGCAGGTGAGGAGCAAGATTGTCAAGACGGAATTGATGTTTATTTCTCTACGTTTGCAAAATCAATGGCTAACATTGGTGCTTTTGTTGCTGCCGATAAAGACATTATTGATTACTTAAAATACAATTTGCGTTCTCAAATGTTTGCTAAATCGTTGCCTATGATTCAAACCATTGGTTCTTTGAAGCGTTTGGAATTGCTAAGAAACTCATCTGAATTGAAAGACAAACTTTGGGTAAATGTTAATGCATTGCAAAGTGGTTTGAGAACTAGAAATTTCAATATTGGGGATACTAATACTTGTGTGACTCCGGTTTATCTTGAAGGAAGTGTACCAGAAGCTATGGTGATGGTGAATGATTTGAGAGAGAATTACGGTATTTTCTTGTCGATTGTAATCTACCCAGTTATTCCAAAAGGGATGATTTTATTGCGATTGATACCAACTGCTTCGCATACTTTATCTGATATTGATGAAACACTTACAGCATTTGAAGACATTCGTGAAAGATTAGAAAACGGAACGTATAAAGAAATCGCTAGCAGAACTAAAGTTGATTTGGACGCTTAGATAGTTTTCAGTCTCAGTCTCAGTTTTCAGTACTTAAGATTGCATTTAAAAAAATCCATTCGCTTTGTGAATGGATTTTTTTATTTTTGACAACCCGCGACTGCGACTGAAAACTACAACTCTTTTCTAAACGTTTTTCTTCTGCAATGCACTACAGGATTGAAATTTTTCCAAATTAACTGGATCGCTATATTGTCTGATAATTCAGGGGTTCTGAAACAGTTTTCAATTCCTTTTTCGGTAAATGTTTTGTGATATTCACTAAAAATTACGGCTGTTACTCCTTTGTTTTGATATTCTGGATGTACGCCAATAAGGTAGAAAACAACATCTTTACTGTTGCGTCTTGCATTTAGTAAATGCAGGAAACCAAAAGGGAATAATTTACCGTTGGCTTTTTGTAATGCTTTCGAAAAACTAGGCATCACAATAGCAAAAGCCACTAGATTTCCATCCTTGTCTTCTACATATTTGATGTATTCTGGATTAATGAAACTGATGTATTTTTTCTTGAAGTATTCTTTTTGAACGTCTGAAATGGCTACAAACGAAGATAAGTTCGCATACGATTCATTAAATAAATCAAACATCTTATCGACGTAAGGCATCACGGCTTTGGTCGATTTAAAATTGATGGGTTTGAGTTGGTATCTTTTTTTGACTAACTCATTTATTTTTTCGAAAAACTCAGGTTTGGCATTGGCAAATGGGAATTTGTTTTCTAGGTATTCTTTCTCGGTTACGTAGCCTAATTGTTCAAAATGGGTGGCATAATAAGGATGATTGTACCATGTAATCATAGTTCCTAATTCGTCAAAGCCTTCGGTAAGAACTCCTACTTTGTCCAGATTGGAGAATCCCATTGGGCCTTCTACATATTCAAGATTGTTTTTTTTTCCCAATTCATATACTTTTTCAAGCAATGTTTTGGTTACTTCTAGATCATCAATAACATCAAACCAACCAAAACGAACTTTTCTTTTTTGTTGGTGATTGACTTCGTCCCAGTTGATGATTGTCGCAATTCGACCTACAATTGTATCGTTTCTATAAGCGACATAAAAGTTTGCTTCGGCACTTTCAAAAGCGGGATTTTTGGTTTTGTCAAACGTTTCCAATTCATCGGCAATAATTGGCGGCACCCAATACGGATTGTCTTTGTATAAGGAAAAAGGAAATTTTATAAATTCGATTAGCTCGTTTTTTGTCTTGGCTTCTTGTATGGTAATCATTATTTTCGGGAACTATGTTTTTATTTCTTAGATTTTTTGCTTTGTTTTCTTGAATGGGTCTTTTTCGCCATTTTTTCGGCTGCTTGTTCTTCTTTGCTTAAGAGATGAACTTCTTTATAACGGCCATCATAACGCCATGATACGCCCACTCCTCCGTAAAGAATAGAAGGGGTATTCTTAAAATTGGTGCTTAAGGAAGCATCTACTTGCAGGTTTTTGTTGATCAAATAAGCAGCGCCACCTCGAACGATTGCATCGCTATAAAAATCACTTTTTATCCCTTGGTTTTCTACAAAGGCAGACCATTTAGGATTAATTCCTTTGGTTAGTGTAACGATGTAACTCAAACTAGGGTAATCGGTTGCTATATAATTATAAATAATATTGGTTACAAAAACCCAGCTTCCATCGCCTAAATGGTTTTGTAAAATCAAAGCGGCTTTTGGGGAGAAACTCGATTGAGGTGAGAAATAGAATGGATTATTGGCACCTGTATAATTGGCACCTGCAAATACGGCTACTGCGGGGATAACTTGATGCCAATTGAATTTATGATTGGCTTTCCAACTGTATAAATCCACTTCTTTTTTATACCCTTTATTAGGGTCATAAATTAAATATTTCGCTCCCAAAACGCTTTGTTTAAAATCGGCTCTATCGTCAATTCTCATCGGGTAGGTAAATCTTTCGTTTACATATTGAATATCAGCTATAAATTCGAGACTTTCTAGGAATGCTCCATATCTTAATTCCATATCAATCCCAAACCCGTTGGCATCATATTTTGATAAATTATGACTTTCTTGGATCCCAAAAACACCAGTCTCTACCTGAATAACGGTTTTTCCGACGGCAAAAGCCGACATGGATTCGCCTGGTCTATTCGAATTGATTTGATCGGTGTGTTGTCCGTAATGAATTGTTGGAATCAAAAAAACTGCTGCAATAAATAAATTTTTGATAGTGAACATACTAAATTATTTGAGTTGAAAAGGGATAACGCATTTCAAATGTACTATATTTTATCATTTATTTATGAATGATATTTTTATTTTGTCCCAAAGTTTCGAGTTGGATTTATTAATTTTGTCCAAAAATTATATGATTATGCAAACAGCCTCTTTTTCGGGTTTTATAAAAGCGATATTTTACATGATCGCTTTCTATTATATTTTTAAATTTTTGGCTCGATTGTTTTTACCTTTATTAGTTAAAAAGGTGGTAGAAAAAGCAGGGCAAAATTTTCAGCAGCAACAGCAGCAAACTCAGAATACGACTTGGAATAAAACGCCCAATAATGATGAAATTATAATCAATACCGCTAATGACAAAAATCCTCGCGAAACAAAAAAAGTGGGGGATTATGTAGATTATGAGGAAATTGATTGATGATTTCTGATTAACGATTTCTGATTTAAGATGTGTTGAATCTCCTGAAGAAGGCAATGTTGTTGTTATCACGAAATCTAAATCATTAATTCATAAGTTTTTAATCTAAAATATCTCCCGTCCCGAAACTTCGATATCGTGATAAATCTGAATTCAATCCTGATAGCTATCGGGACGTTAATCCTCAATCTAAAATCTAAAATCATATTAATGAAGCAACTTCAAAAGTTCTTTCCGCATGCACTGGCCATACTTGGTTTTGTACTAGTTTCTACCCTTTATTTCTTTCCTGTTTTGCAAGGAAAACAAATTTTTCAATCGGATATTGCCCAATATACGGGAATGGCCAAAGAACAAAATGATTTTAGAGCAACCCACCAAGAGGAACCTTATTGGACAAACTCCGCTTTTGGAGGAATGCCAACGTATCAATTGGGAGCCAAGTATCCTCACGATTATATTGGTGCAATTGATGATGTATTGCGATTTTTGCCACGTCCTGCCGATTATTTATTCCTTTATTTTCTTGGGTTCTATGGCTTACTGTTGGTTCTAAAAGCTGATCCGCTAAAAGCCTTTTTCGGCGCTTTGGCTTTTGGTCTTTCAACCTATTTGATCATTATTCTTGGAGTGGGTCATAATGCCAAAGCACACGCCATTGCTTATATGCCACTGGTTGTTGCTGGTTTTATTTTGGTTTTTCAAAAAAAATACATTTGGGGAGGATTGCTTACCATGTTTGCGGTTGCATTAGAAGTAAATGCCAATCACTTTCAAATGACTTATTATTTATTGATTTTGTTATTGATCCTTTCTGGTTATTTTATTTACGAAGCAATAAAAGCAAAGGAATATAAAACTTTAATGTATTCCCTTGGGACGCTTTTCATCGCTGGAATTTTTGCTATTGGTGCCAATGCAACTAACTTATTGGCAACAGCCGAATATGCTAATTTTAGCACTCGTGGGAAAAGTAATTTAAGCTTTAATCCTGATGGAACCAAAAGAACTACTGACGTGGCTATGTCTCGTGATTATATTACGGAATACAGCTATGGAATTGCCGAAAGTTTTAACTTGATTGCACCTAGACTTTTTGGAGGTTCTAATAATGAAAAGGTCGGAACAGACAGCAGTATGTTTGAGTTTATGATTTCACAAGGAGTGCCAGAAGCACAAGCAACTGATTTTGTTTCTGCCATGCCAACCTATTGGGGAGATCAGCCAGGTGTGTCTGCTCCTGCATACATAGGAGCGGTGGTTTTCTTTTTGGGAGTTTTAGCTTTGTTTATTGATGAAAGAAAAATTAAATATGCATTCCTAGGTGGTGCGATTGTTACTTTAATCCTTTCTTGGGGGAAAAACTTCCCTGCATTAACGGATTTTTGTATCGATTATATTCCGATGTACAATAAGTTTAGGGCGGTGTCCTCCATTCAAGTTATTTTGGAATTGTGTTTCCCTGTATTGGCCATTATGGGATTGCAATCTTTTTTTAAATTAGAAAAAGAAAAGCAATTAAAACCCTTGATGCAATCTGGAGCAGTTGGTTTAGGACTGATTTTGGTTCTGTTTTTGTCTAAAAGTTTGTTCAGTTTTTCAGCAGCTAACGACAGTTATTTTCTTCAAAGTTATGGACCTGATTTCGTAGATGCCTTAAAATCCGATCGAAAATCGTTGTACAGTGCTGATTTATTGCGTTCAGGATTTTTTATTCTGATTGCAGTTGGCGTGTTATGGTTGTTTATTAAAAATAAGATGGCCCAAAATACTGCAATTATTTTAGTTGGTTTGTTTATGGTTTCCGATTTGTTTTTTGTGGATAAGAATTATGTTTCTAATAAAGATTTTATAAATTCTAGAGAAGTTGAAGTTCCTTTTCAAGAAACCCCTACTGATACAGAAATTTTAAAAGACCCAACAAATTATCGTGTGTTTGATATACAGGGTTTGATGCAAGCCAGAACATCTTATTTTCATAAAGCAATTGGTGGATATAGCGCAGTAAAACCTCAAAGAATGCAACAATTGTTTGATTATCAAATCGCCAAAAATAACACTGAAGTGCTTAATATGTTGAATGTTAAGTATGTGATTCAAACGGATAAAGAAGGGAAAGAATATCCAATTATCAATCCAGATGCCAATGGAAATGCTTGGTTTGTGAGTCAGGTAAAATGGGTTCAAAATTCGGATGCAGAAATGAAAGCTTTGGATAAATTAAATTCTAAAGCGGTGGCGGTTGTTAATGAAACTGAATTTGCTGCCATTAAAAATAAGGCTTTCGCCAAAGACAGTTCGGCAACTATAACTTTAGATTCTTATAAGCCGAATAACTTGAAGTACACATCAACCAATTCAAAAGATGGTTTGGCTGTTTTCTCTGAAATGTATTATGAAAAAGGTTGGAAAGCCCTTGTAGATGGTAAAGAAACTCCAATTATGAGAGCCGATTATGCTTTGAGAGCGATTGTGGTTCCTGCGGGTAAACACACTATAGAGTTCAAGTTTGACCCTCAGGTTGTGAAAACCGGAAGTGCGATTACGCTTTTAAGTTGTATTGGGATGTTGTTTCTTTTAGTTGGTGGGATTTACTTTGAGAGAAAGAAAAGAATTAAAATATTTAAAAGTTACAAGTAAAAGGTCTTAATTGTCCTCAAGTCAAGCTAAAAGGAGTAGTTGGAAATGATTTTAATTCAATGATAATGAGACTTTTATGTATTTTACTTTATGACTTGCGACTTTAGGAAAATAGATAAAGTTAATTTTGTAAATTTGATTAGTTATTTAAAAAAAATGAAAGCAACTATATTAAATCATGCTCATCCTTCTATAATGGAAGCAAGGTATATCGAAGAGATAAAAAAAATGACACCACAACAACGTTTTGAAAAATTGATGGCTATTATAGAAATTTCTTATCTTTTGAAAACCGTTAAAAAAACTAATTAATTCAATGAATAGTCAAATAGTAGAAATTTGGAAATACTTCTTTTTAAATAAAGTTAAATATTTGACTATAGGCGGGTTTGCTGTGAATATCTATGGCTATGGACGAAATACGGGTGATATCGATATTTTTATAAAAGATTCAATCGAGAATAGAGAAAATTTAAGAGAGGCCTTAAAACAGGCGGGAATAGGAGATTTTGAAAATTTAAATACAATGCAATTTATTCCTGGATGGACAGATATTACATTGAATTTTAATTTGCGATTAGATATTATGACCTCCGTAAAAGGTTTAGAAAACACCACGTTTGAACAACTTTTAGAAAAAGCATACATTACAGAAATTAGTGATATTCCAGTTTATTTTATAGATTATGAAAATTTAATCATTGCCAAGAAAGCTGCAAATCGTCCAAAAGATTTGTTAGATATTGAAGAGCTTGAGAAATTAAATAGAAATTTATAATTCAATATCACAAAACCATTAAAATTGAACTCAAAAAAAATCCTCATCATAACGTATTATTGGCCACCAGCAGGTGGGCCAGGGGTACAGCGTTGGCTTAAGTTTGTAAAATATTTACCTGATTTTGATATTCAGCCGATAGTTTACATACCCGAAAATCCAACCTATCCCATTATTGATGCTAATTTAGAAAGTGAAGTTTCGGAAAAGGCAATTATTTTAAAAAACAAAATTTTCGAACCTTATCAACTGGCTTCGTTTTTTTCTAAAAATAAAACCAAAAAAATCAGTTCGGGTATTATTCCAAATCAGAAGAAACAATCTTTTCTGGATAAGACTTTGTTATGGATTCGAGGAAACTTATTTATACCTGATGCACGAGTGTATTGGGTAAAACCATCGGTTTCCTATTTAGAAAAATATATAGTAGAAAATAATATCGATACCATTGTTACGTCTGGACCACCCCATAGTTTGCATTTGATTGGTTTAAGCTTAAAGCAAAAGTTAAACCTTACTTGGTTTGCAGATTTTCGTGATCCTTGGACCACCATAGGATATCATAAATCCTTGAAACTATCGACAAGAGCTGCCAGAAAACACAAAGCGTTAGAATATCAGGTTTTGAATACTGCAGATACTATTATTGTGACCAGCAAAACGACCAAAACCGAATTTGAAGATATTACCAATAAACCTATCGCTATTATCACCAATGGATATGATACGGAGGAAGTAGTAAAGTTAAGTCTGGATACAAAGTTTAGTTTGGCGCATATTGGTTCCTTTCTTTCGGAAAGAAATCCAGCTATTTTATGGGAAAGTTTGATTGAACTTTTGGCGGAAGTTCCAGATTTTAAGTCTCATTTGGAGATAAAATTGATAGGGGCGGTTAGTCAAGAAGTATTAGAAACGATTTCACAGTTTGGGTTGAATTCTTATTTGCATAATTTAGGCTATGTGTCGCATTCAGAAGCCGTAATGCATCAAAGGAATTCACAGGTTTTGTTGCTGATCGAAATTGATTCGGAGGAAACCAAAAGTATAATTCCCGGAAAGTTATTCGAGTATATGGTTTCTAACAGACCTATTATTGCTATTGGTCCAGCCGAATCTGATTTTGCTGAAATTATTAAAGAGACCAACACAGGAGTATTTTTTGAATATACCGAGAAATTGAAATTGAAAACTTTGATTTTAAAGTATTATAATCAGTTTTTAGAGGGGAATTTACAATCGTATGCTGTAGGTTTGCAAAAATATTCCAGGCAGCATTTAACCAAAGAATTGGCACAATTGATTAATCAATCAGAAATCTAAAATCGTTAATCAACAATCTAAAATCTATTAATGGGCATAGTCTTAAATCAGTCTTTAAAAAACACAATAATCACTTATATCGGTTTTGCAATTGGAGGTATTAGTACACTTTTTTTATTCCCTCCCATTTTAGGTAAAACATTTTATGGATTATCTAATTATATTTTGTCTTGTGCAAATGTAATAATGCCTTTGTTTGCTATTGGAATGCAAAACACATTGGTTAAGTTTTATTCGCAATGCAAAACAGAGAAAGAGGAAAATCAGTTTTTATCTTTTACTGTATTATTTCCTATTTTGTTAAGTATTCCAATCATCTTAATTGGTTTATTTTTTTATGATGAGATTGCATTTTTTGTAACTAAGAAAAATCCAATAGTAAAAAATTTCATTTGGCTTATTCCTTTCATTGGTCTTTGCATGGCCTATTTTGAAATTTTCTATGCATGGTCTAGAGTACATATGCATTCCGTTTTTGGTAATTTTATTAAGGAAGTAGGCTTGCGGTTGTTTTCGTTAGTAGCTCTTTTAGGCATCTATTTTAAATGGATTACAGCCGTTGATTTTATTTATTTAACTGCGGGTATTTATTTTGTAGCTTTTTTGACAACTATGTTTTATGCATTTCGAATTAAAAAACCAGTTTTCCAATTTGAAATTCCAGAAAATGTCAAAGGAATTTTAGAATATACTTTTTATATTATCTTATCAGGCAGTGTCGCTAATTTACTTTTGGATGGAGATAAGATTATGCTCAATCAATACATGAAGATTGAGAATATCGCATTCTATTCGGTAGCAACCTATATCGCTTTAGTAATATCGGTACCCAGTCGGGCGATGCATCAAATTGTATATCCAATTACGGCAAAATTAATGCATGAAGACAAGCATGACGAATTGAATAACTTGTATAAAAAAACATCTATTAATCTTCAAATGGTTGGGGGATTTGTGATGCTTTGTATTTTTGTCAATATTGACCAACTATATGAAATGGTGCCAAAAGAGTATAGTGGTGGTATTATGGTAGTGTTTATGATTGGTTTGTCTAAATATTTTGATTTGATATTAGGGAACAACAATGCTATTATTTTTAATACAAAATATTATAGAACCGTTTTGTTTTTGGGTGTTGGATTAGTCGCTTTGACTATTGGTCTAAATATGATTTTTATTCCTGTTTTTGGGATTATAGGTTCGGCATTTGCTACCTTATTGTCGATCACTTTATATAGTTTAGCCAAATTATTATTTGTTGTAAAAAAACTGCATTTGTATCCATTTACCAATCAAACGTTACATTCTTTGGCAATTACGTTTGTACTATTTTTGTTGTTTTACTTTTGGCAATTTCCTTTTCATCCTATCGTTGGTATTGTATTAAAATCGTTTTTAGTGACGGTAGTCTATATTTATGTCAATTATAAATTTGTGATTTCTGTAGAGATTAATCAAGTTCTTGATAAATTGATTCAGAAATTTATAAAGTAAATAGCCAAACAATTTCTTTTTTTATGTACTCATTTTAAAAATTAGTCATTCACTTTTATTTATATTTGTTAGTATAGACGCTTTATTAGTATGATTAAGCGCTTTTATGCTAAGTATTTAAATAAAAAAAAAGATGAAAAAGTTTAGAAGTGTAGTCCTACTGTTTTTATTTCTTTTGTCTTCAACGATATTATTTGCACAAGTTAGTGACAGCAAAAAACGTATAATAGAGAAAGGCAAACTTGATAAACCAATACCACCCGAAAAAAAGAATGAATTAGTTGGATATCCAGTTGCTCCATTTAAGGATACTTTATTCTTTATCTACAATAAAATTGGATCTTTTAAGGCCGAAAATCGTGCTACTGCAATTGCTAGTAGAATTGATTCGCTTTATAATGATCCATTCTATAGCCCGGATTCTTTGCTAGTAAGTACATCTGACGGAAGTGTTGATGTCGTTTATAAAAGAGATTTTATAATTATGTCAGTTACAGAATCAGATGCCAAAGTGGTGGGAGATAATAGTTTTTCTTTGGCTCAAAAAAATCGTTCTATAATTAATAAAACCATTCTCTATCAACAAGAGTATAATTCGGAGCGTAATTGGTTGAAACGTATTGGATTGTCGGTACTACTTCTGGTAATAATCATTTTAATAGTATGGATAATAAATAGATTGTTTAGATGGTTTAAATTGTATGTAATCAGGAATAAAGAAAAACATCTAACAGGTCTTAAAGTAAAGGAATCCTACGTCTTTTCTCCTGATAAACAGCTTGAATTTGTTTTGAGAATAATTGGTATAATCCGAATTGTTGTCTTAGTATTTGTGCTTTATATTTCATTACCCGTGCTTTTTAGTGTTTTTCCGGCAACAAAGCACTATGCAACTATACTTTTAAAATGGATTTTTTCTCCGGCTAAATCTGCATTGATGGGATTTGTTCATTTCTTGCCTAATTTGTTTTCTATTATTGTAATTGTACTGCTGTTTGTCTACCTCATAAAAGCAATTAAGTTTTTTGTAAATGAAATACATAAGGGACAAATAAAAATAGATGGGTTTTATAGTGATTGGGCTATCCCTACTTTTAATATCATTAAGATTTTGATGTATGCTTTTATGGTGGTGATCATCTTTCCGTATTTGCCGGGATCTAATTCTCCTATTTTTCAAGGTGTTTCGGTTTTTATAGGAATTTTGTTTTCTTTAGGTTCTTCTAATGCTATCGCTAACATGATTGCTGGATTAGTAATTACGTATATGCGACCTTTTAAAACGGGTGATTTTATTAAAATTGGTGATGTAAGCGGAACTGTACTCGAAAAAACAGCATTGGTTACGAGGATTCGAACTTCTAAATTTGAAGATATTACCATTCCTAATGCGACTGTTTTATCCAGTTCGTCCATAAATTATTCGTCTAATACAAAAGACGATTCAAATGGTCTGGTCATTCACACTACTGTTACGATAGGCTATGATACTGATTGGAAAGAAGTTCATAAAGCCCTTATTAATGCCGCTACAAGAACTGATTTGTTAGAGTCAATTCCTGCTCCGTTTGTATTGCAGACCAGTCTTGATGATTTTTATGTTTCGTATGAAATTAATGGGTACACAAAGCAGCCTACTCAACAGCCTTTAATTTATTCTAAACTGCATCAAAATATTCAGGACTGTTTTAATGAAGCAGGTCTCGAAATCATGTCTCCTCATTACAATGCGCTTCGTGATGGAAATAAAACCACTACGCCGAATAATTATTTAAATTCCGAATATAAATCACCTGCCTTTAATGTTGATGTCACAAAAAAATGATTTTTAGGGGTAATTTGGTTTGTTTTCTGTTTTTAGCGCCTATTTCACCACTAATTTATGTAAGTTAATATTGATGAATTATTTTATAATGTGTTTTGTAGCGATAATTTTTGTTTTTAATTTTTATTTTATTTTGCAATCTATTGATTGTTAGGTAGTTGCGTTTCATGTTTTGAAATATCACTAAAAGTGGGTATTGCCTGTTCTATTTGCAGGATGTAATTTTGCAATATTCTAACAGATATTATAAAAGTGTAATCAAATAAATACTTAAATGATAAAAAATCAATTTATTAATCAAAATAAATTAAACAAGTTTACAAACACAATTGCTGATAAAATCAAAAATGGTTTTGTTATTGTAGAACGAAATGATAAAATGCCTTTTACCATTCTAGTCAAAGAAGGAAAAAAAGTAAATCATGGTTTTAATTTTTTTGTTTGTTGTGCTACTTTTGGAATGTGGTCATTGCCGTGGTTGTATTTAACTCAGGTATCTTCTAGAACTAAAAAAATATTGATTGCTATAGATGAAGACGGAAATATTTTCGAAGAGAATTGTTATATGGGATAATGCATTTTTTAGATTTTATAGAAAAGCCACGACTCAATACTAGTTGTGAAGTGGCTTTTTTATTTCAAATAAATAAAAAGTATTCGGTTATAATTTTTCCTTTAAATATTTTGCTGTAATTGATTTTTTGTTTTTTACGATTTCTTCGGGAGTTCCTACGGCTAATAATAATCCGCCATTTTCGCCTCCTTCAGGGCCAAGATCAATTACCCAGTCCGCACATTTTATTAAGTCAAGATTGTGTTCTATTACCAGTATAGAATGTCCTTTTTCTATCAAGGCATCAAAGGATTTTAATAGTTTTTTAATGTCATGAAAGTGTAATCCTGTTGTAGGTTCGTCAAATACAAACAGCGCTTTCTCTTTGGTAGCTCCTTTGACTAAAAACGAAGCGAGTTTGATACGTTGAGCCTCTCCTCCAGAAAGTGTCGATGAGGACTGTCCCAGTTGTACGTAACCTAAACCTACATCTTGCAAGGGCTGTAGTTTTTGGGTGATTTTTGTTTGTTTATTTTTTTCGAAGAATGCTATAGAATCATCGATGGTCATTGTTAGAATATCATGAATGTTCTTGCCATCAAAAGCGACTTCTAAGACTTCTTTTTTGAAACGTTTTCCGTTGCAGGTTTCACAAGGCAATTGTACATCGGCCATGAAAACCATTTCGACATTTATGGATCCTTCCCCTTTGCAGGTTTCACATCTTCCGCCATCGACATTAAAGGAGAAATGTTTGGCTTGATAACCTCTTACTTTAGACAATTTTTCTTTGGCATACAATTCCCGAATGTCATCATAGGCCTTGATGTAGGTTACAGGATTGGATCGAGAGCTTCTACCAATAGGATTTTGATCTACATATTCAATGTGTTTAATTTGCGAAAAAGAACCAGAAAGCTCGCTAAATTGCCCTGCTTTTTCTCCAGCATTATCCAGTTTTTTCTGCATGGCAGGAAAAAGGATTTTCTTGACAAGTGTGCTTTTTCCACTGCCCGAAACTCCTGTAATGACTGTTAAAACATCAAGCGGAAAAGTAACGTCAATATTTTGGAGATTGTTTTCTCTGGCGCCTTTTATTTCGATAAAATTTTTAAAAGGTCTTCGTTTTTTGGGAACAGCAATCTCTAAATTGCCATTGAGGTATTGTGCCGTGAGCGAAGTCGAACGGAGGATTTCGTCATAAGTACCTTGTGCTACTAGATTTCCGCCCAGTGTTCCCGCTTCGGGGCCAATGTCGATAATCATATCGGCCGCTTTCATAATGTCTTCATCGTGTTCAACCACAATCACGGTATTGCCTAAATCACGCAAAGACAACAGCACTTTTATCAAGCGTTCGGTGTCTTTTGGGTGTAAACCAATACTTGGCTCATCCAGAATGTACATAGACCCCACAAGGCTACTACCTAAAGAAGTTGCTAAGTTTATACGTTGTGATTCCCCGCCGGAAAGTGTTGCTGAATTTCTGTTTAAGGTCAAGTAATTCAAACCCACTTCGGTTAAAAAAGACAGTCTATTATTGATTTCTATTAATAATCGTTTGGCAATTTGTTTTTCGTATTCATCCAAATCAATGTTTTTGAAAAACTCAACCAAGTGTTTGATTGGTAAATCAACCAAATCAGAAACCGTTTTGCCATTAATTTTCACATAAGATGCTTCAATTCTCAAGCGTTTTCCTTTGCAGACATGGCATTTGGTTTTGCCTCTATAACGAGAAAGCATTACTCGATTTTGAATCTTATAATTTTTCTCTTCCAATTCTTTAAAAAAGTCATTCAGCCCTTGAAAGTATTTGTTTCCCGTCCAAATCAAGTCTTTTTGCTCTTCGGTCAGTTGAAAGTAAGGTTTGTGAATAGGGAAATCAAATTTATAGGCATGGTTGACCAATTCGTCTCGAAACCAGCCCATACTTTCGCCACGCCAAGGAAATATGGCATTTTCAAAAATAGAGAGCGAAGTATTGGGAACGACCAACTCTGCATCGATTCCTATAATGTTTCCGTAGCCTTCACAAGCAGGGCAAGCTCCATACGGATTGTTGAAACTAAATAAATGAACGTTAGGTTCTAGAAAAGTAATGCCATCCAATTCAAAATTATTCGAAAACGAAAGCCTATTATCTGAATTTAATTCTTGTAAATAGCAAATCCCTTTTCCTTCAAAAAAAGCAGTTTGTACAGCATCTGATAATCGATTGTAAAACTCTTCTTCCTCTTTGACTACGATTCTGTCAATTATGAGTAGAATATCTTTATGATCTAAAGTATGTTGCTCTGCAGTGGTAAAATCATCCAAACGAACCATCTCATTATTGACCAAAATCCTTGCGAATCCTTGTTGCAATAAGACTTTTAGTTTGTCTTCCAATTGTCTTCCTTCTTCGAGATGAATAGGGGCGAGGAGTAGCCATTTGCTGTCAAGCACAAATTTTTTGACTTCCGTAACCACATCAGTAACGGTGTTTTTTTTGACTTCTAGACCTGAAATTGGTGAATATGTTCTGCCGATTCTAGCAAATAGTAATTTGATGTAATCGTAAATTTCTGTTGATGTTCCTACTGTAGAACGCGCATTGGTGGTATTTACCTTTTGCTCTATGGCAATAGCTGGCGCAATCCCTTTGATGTATTCTACTTTTGGTTTATCCAATCGACCCAAGAATTGTCTAGCGTAGGAAGATAAACTTTCTACATAGCGACGTTGTCCTTCGGCATACAAAGTATCAAAAGCCAAACTTGATTTTCCAGATCCCGAAAGTCCAGTAATAACCACAAGTTTATTTCTGGGAATGGCCACATCTACATTTTTTAAATTATGTACTTGCGCTCCTTTTATAATGATGTTTTTCTTCGGGTCGAGTTTGGAAATGTCAATTGGCATACTAAAATGAATTTCCACAAAAGTACTTAATTTTAGTATGTGAATGTCTATCAATTATGAACTACACTCGAAATTTATATGGAGTAGGGAGTCTAAAATGGGATGATTTGCCAATCTTAAAATCTGGATGTTTTCTTTAATAATCTGGAAGATTTTTTTAATGTTTAATGAATTAAAAAGCAGGCAAAATAAAAGCAGTGAATTTTTGTCTCTAAATAATCTCGAAGAAGGGGTGTTGTTTTAAATAAAATAACATTTATCATGTTTTTTATTGTGTAATAAGATAAAATTGTGTTAAATTTGTGACTCCATTAACCTGTAATAATTCACAAGGCCTATACAGCAAAACTACTTTTTAGAAAATTCCCCAAACTTAATTATATCTAAAAGGAAATGTTATGGCTAATATTCAAGTATCAGACGCTTTATTGGTAAAGGATTATGTTGCTGGTGACGAAAGTGCATTGGCTTCACTAATCAAAAGACATGAGTCTAAAATTTATGGATTTATATATTCCAAAATTTCAGAT
Source organism: Flavobacterium sp. ZT3R18 (assembly GCF_007097385.1). GTDB lineage: Bacteria > Bacteroidota > Bacteroidia > Flavobacteriales > Flavobacteriaceae > Flavobacterium. The sequence continues at coordinate 160,454 of NZ_VJZS01000003.1, read as the reverse complement.
AGAGATGTTTCAAATGATATCTTTCAAGATACATTTATTAAAGTGATAAAAACTTTAAAAACCAATTCCTATAACGAAGAAGGGAAGTTCTTGCCTTGGGTAATGCGAATTTCTCACAATTTAATTATTGACCATTTTCGAAAAGCCAAAAAAATGCCTTTGTTTAGAGAAACAGAAGAGTTTTCTATTTTTTCAATCATGTCTGACGATTCGTTAACTATTGAAAATAAGATCATTGCTGATCAAGTAGAAAAGGATATTAGAAAATTAATAGAAGGGCTTCCTGCAGATCAAAAAGAAGTATTGATTATGCGAATGTATCACGACATTAGTTTTAAAGAAATCTCAGAAATAACGGGTGTAAGTATCAATACGGCCTTAGGTAGAATGCGTTATGCTTTAATGAATTTGAGAAAAATAATAGATAAAAATCAAATTGTTTTGACGAATTGATAATAAATAGAGAATTCTTCCGTTGTAATATAAAATAAATTTTTTATACTTATGGAAAAGAATTACTTTAAAAAGTCAAAAACCCCAAAAAAAATGAAACCAAATAAAGAGGTCGTTTCTTTTTTATTAAATTACTCTAAGGCATTGAAAATTGTCAAAATTGATGGGGAGGTTTTTGAAATCATAGTCAATTAATATCTCCTTTCAGATCTTAAAGAAAGAATTTCAAGTTTTAGAAATGCTAGACTTGAATAATAAATTTCACTAATTTTTTTAAAAGATTAGTGAAATTTGTTTTTTATAATAGGTTTACTTTTTTAGATAGTCATCCAATACTGTTTTTCTTCCAATCGTTTTGGTGATTATATCTTTTTCCAGATCCCAGCCTCGCGCAGGCGAATACTCACGTCCGTACCAAATAATTTGTAGGTGTAAATCATTCCATAATTCTTCAGGAAAAATGCGTTTGGCATCTTTTTCGGTTTGAACCACATTTTTACCATTGGTCAAATTCCAACGATACATCAATCGATGAATGTGAGTGTCCACCGGAAATGCAGGAACTCCAAAAGCTTGCGACATGACCACGCTGGCAGTTTTATGACCTACCGCTGGTAATTCTTCTAGATATTCAAAGCTTTGAGGTACATCGCCGTTATGTTTGTCAATCAAAATATGAGACAATCCATGAATTCCTTTCGATTTCATAGGTGATAAGCCGCAAGGACGAATTATTTCCTTAATCTCCTCCACCGACATTTTGATCATATCATACGGATTATCTGCTTTGGCAAAAAGTATTGGTGTGATTTTATTTACCCGCACATCTGTACATTGAGCCGAAAGCAAAACGGCAATCAGCAAAGTATAAGGATCTTTATGGTCTAGCGGAATAGGAATCGTAGGGTATAATTCTTTTAATGTATTGATAACAAATGTTACACGTTCCTGTTTGGTCATTTTCATTAGATTTGAGATGTAAAGAAAAACTATTTCAATGGCAATTGCAATGTCAAAATTCAATTACAATAGCAATTTCAATGTCAATTTCAATTTCAATTTCAATTACAATGAGAATGGTGAATTTTTAATCCTAAAATCTTTACTCGATACTCTATTTTCTATTTTCTAAAATCTAAATTTGTAATCTAAAATCTAAAATAAATTATGACCACATTAAAAAAAGGAGATCAAGCACCTAGTTTTTCGTGCTTAGATCAAGATGGGAAATTGCATCAATTGGCAGATTATACAGGAAAAAAATTAGTGGTTTTCTTTTATCCAAAAGCTTCGACTCCAGGTTGTACGGCAGAAGCATGTGATTTAAGAGATAATTTCGAACGTTTTCAAGCCAATAATTACGCAATTTTAGGGGTAAGTGCCGATAGTGCAAAAGCACAAGCCAAGTTTAAAGATAAATACGAATTTCAATTCCCATTACTAGCTGATGAGGATAAATCGGTTATCAATGCCTTTGGAGTTTGGGGACCCAAAAAGTTTATGGGAAGAGAATACGATGGAATTCATAGAACGACATTTGTAATTGACGAAAATGGAGTTATAGACGAAGTGATTTCAGAAGTTAAGACCAAAGCCCACGCTGATCAGATATTGAAATAAGTGTTCAGTGATCAGTACCGATTCCTCAATATTGTCATCCTGACGAAGGAAGGATCTTCGCAAGTAACTCGACAATATTGTCTTTGCCGTTATGTTATGAGTAAAAGAGCTGATTATATTGGGATTGTCGAGCTACTTGTGGAGATTCCTCGTTCCTCGGAATGACAATTTTGAAGTGGAATTTTTCAAAAAAAATCCAAGAAAAACAATTTGTCTTTCTTGGATTTTTATGTTTAGTACGAACAGGTTATTATTACTTAGTTATTAGCACTTAAAAGTGTATTGGGATGATATCCAAAAAGGTGTTGCTCTTTGATAATTTCCGAAACCCCAGCCGGTAACATAGATTCCCAACCTGGTTTTCCTTCGCTAATCATTTTTAATACTTCGCGAGAGAACACTTGTAAAATATCAGGATTGTAATCGTCAATATCTACTACTTTTCCATTGAATTTAAAGAATTTATAGAGCTCTTTCATTCTAGGATGTACTTTTAGATTTTCAGAGGTTATGGTTTCTCCGTCTTCCCCTAGCATTGGATATAAAAATACTTTCATATCACGGTAGAATAATTTTCCGAAAGCTTCTAGTATTCCACCGCTTAAGTGACGATAGTATTTCTCGTCAAAGATGTCAATCAAGTTATTTACTCCCATAGCAAGACCCATTCTGGCCTTGGTATAATTAGAGAAATATTCGACTACTTTGTAATATTCTTGGAAATTTGAAATCATTACGGTTTGACCTAATGAACAAAGTAATTCGGCTCGATCCATAAAGTCTCTTTCGTCAATTTCACCATCAGAACGAAGATTGGATAACGTAATTTCAAAAATCACTAAAGTATTTTCTTTTTCTACTTTATTTTCTTCCAGAAACATTTTTAATGACTTTTCATACATGTCCATATTTACGTTGGTAACCGGACGGAAACTACCTCTAAAAGCAAGGATGTTTTTCTTGTATAAAATTGCGGCTGGAAGTATGTTTTTACCTTCGGGATTGAACATTACTGCATCGGTCATGCCATTTTTTACCAATTGTAAGCTCATCAATCGGTTGTCAACATCGGCAAAACGTGGGCCTGAGAAATTGATAGTGTCAATTTCTAATTGGTCTTTGTCTAAGTGGTCGTATAAATAGCGTAATAATTTTTTGGGATCGTTGTATTTATAAAAGGCACCATAAATTAAATTCACTCCAAGTACTCCAAGGGTTTCTTGTTGTAATCTAGAATCCGTTTCTTTGAAACGAATGTGGATAATAATCTCATTGTAGGCTTCGTTTGGATCGAGTTGGTATCTAATTCCGACCCATCCATGTCCTTTAAATTGTTTGGCAAAGTCTATAGTGGCAACTGTATTGGCATAACTAAAAAACATTTTGTTAGGATGTTTTGTTCTACTTAATCGTTCTTCAATCAACTTACCTTCAAAAGTAAGCATCTTTTTGAGTCTGCTTTCTGTTACATAACGACCGTCTTCTTCAATTCCATAAACAGCATCACTAAAGTCCTTATCATAAGCAGACATGGCTTTTGCGATTGTTCCAGAAGATCCACCTGATCTAAAAAAATGTCTTACTGTTTCTTGACCAGCCCCAATTTCGGCAAAAGTTCCGTATATGTTTTCATTCAAATTGATACGAAGTGCTTTGTCCTTTAAAGAAGGGATTTGTTCGATAAATTTATCTCCTTTTAGTTTTATCTTTTTGGCTTCCATTTTTTTTTGTTTAAATACGGTAATTATGTTACAAAGTTAATGAAATAGGCAGCTAATGAAAGAGAATTAATTCTATTTTTGTAAAAAAAAGAAACACAGTTGAAGGTATATTTTTTAGGAACAGGTACATCGCAAGGAATTCCTATTATAGGGAGTGACCATGAAGTATGTAAAAGTGCTGATAGTAAGGATAAAAGGCTTCGAGTTTCGGTTTGGATATCTTGGGATAGTCATTCTTGCGTTATCGATTGCGGTCCTGATTTTAGACAACAAATGCTGACTAGCAATTGTAAAAAAGTAGATGAAATTCTTTTTACGCATGAACATTCTGACCATACTGCTGGTTTAGATGATATTCGCCCCTTTAATTTTAGGCAAGGAGTGATGCCTGTTTATGCTCATAAACGAGTTATTGAAAACCTTAAAAAACGTTTTGATTATATTTTTGAAACCGAAAATAGATACCCAGGAGCCCCTTCTGTAAAAACGATTGAAGTCGAAAATGACCGACCTTTTTTAATTGGTGATAAAATGGCAATTCCTGTCAATGTTATGCATGGTAATCTTCAGGTATTTGGGTACAGGATTGATGATTTTGCCTATTTAACTGATGTTAAAACTATTGAAGAAATTGAAATTGAAAAATTAAAAAATTTAAAAGTCTTGGTGGTCAATGCTTTACGCGAAGAGCTTCATGATAGTCATTTTAATTTGCAAGAAGCATTAGATTTTATAGCTTTGGTCAAACCCCAAAAGGCCTATATTACACACATTAGCCATATTTTAGGTTTTCATGAAGTAGTGCAAAAAGAACTTCCAAACAATGTTTTCCTGGCTTACGATAATTTAGAAATTACAATTTAATTGAATCAATAAATATATGAAATCGCCATGATTCAAAAATCATAAATTGGAACTAAGAATGGCGATACCATGTTCCATTAAAAAACAAATATTATCTTCACATGAAAAATTCATTACTCCTTTACGCTTTAATTTTGTCTTTAGTCTTTAATGTTTATACCTATATGTTTTTAAGCAAAGAGGTGACTTTTGAGCAAGAAAAATATAAAAAAACAACAACCAGATTAAAAGACAGTTTGCAATCCGTTAGCAATAAATTGTCTGATGCGAATTATTTTTCATTAGAAAAAAATGAAAACGCCCAAAATTATTTTGAATCGGCTAAGTCGGATAAAATTCGAAATTATGCTACCTTAATTCCGTATGTTACGGCACAACTATTGGATTTAAATTCGAATCCAAAAGGAAATCCTTATACTGGGCAAGAACAATTGGGAGCCAATAAATTTTTGATCAATAAAGTAAAAGTCTTGAACCACCGTTGGATAATTGCTGATTATAGCGACGGAGAATATTGGGGAGAAGTGCTGCTGAAATATTTTATCAACGAAGATGAAAGTGTTTCTTTTGAAGTAAATCAGTCTTTTCTATATCAGAAATAGGAGTTTTCAGTTTTCAGTCTCAGTTTTCAGTCTGTAGATATCGTATAAAAAAGTTTTCAGTTTTCAGTCTCAGTTTTCAGTCTGTAGATATCGTATAAAAAAGTTTTCAGTTTTCAGTCGCAGTTTTCAGTTTGTAGAAATCGTATAAAAAAGCTTTTAGTTTTCAGTCTCGGTAGTAACTGAAAACTGCGACTGAAAACTATTTCCCATCTCGGTAGTGACTGAAAACTGAGACTACGACTGGAAAACTTATTCCCATCTCGGTAGTAACTTAAAACTGAGACTGCGACTGGAAAACTTATTCCCATCTCGGTAGTGACTGAAAACTGAAAACTGCGACTGAAGACTATTTACCGCTAAGCCAATTCTTTAAATCATAAAAATTCTGTGGAGCAACTCCATGACCCACAGGGTATTCTTTATAGGTAATGGCTACTCCTAATTTCTCTAGTATTCCCGGTGTTTTTCTAGCCCAATCCACAGGAATTACTTGATCTACCGTTCCGTGTGAAGCAAATATTTTAAGTTTGCTTAAGTTGTTTTTTAGGTAATCTTCGGCTACGATTTCTAAATTGAGGTAACCACTCATGGCTGCTACTTTATTCACTTTTTCTGGATACGAAAGTGCTACAGCATAACTCAAGATCGATCCTTGGCTGAAACCAAAAAGCGTTACATCATTAGAATCAATAGGATAGTTGCTTGTTAATTCATCAATAAAGCCAGCAATTGTATCTCTGGATATTCGGGCTTGATCGTTATCTGAAAATTTGTTTTGATCGGCATCAAAATTGATCGCATACCAAGCGTAACTCCCATATTGTAAGTCATAAGGAGCGCGAGCGGAGATAACATAATACTCATCAGGTAATTCAGGAGCAAACGAAAATAAATCGGCTTCGTTGCTTCCATAGCCGTGAAGCATGAGTATAAGTGGGTTTTTGTCTAAAATTACTTTGGGTTCTCTTATTTTATATTCTAAAGACATTTTTTTGTTTGTATTGTTAGTTTTTTTTTAAATCTTCAATCATAAATCGTTAATCTACTCCCGATAATTATCGGGACTAAAATTAAGAAATGCTTTTGAGCCATTTTTGAAAATAAATTCCCAACAATGGAACGGGTTTTGTTTCCCCTTTTATAGCACTGAAAATGCCATAAGACCATAAAACAGAAATGAAAACCCACATAGGTGCTGAAATCATTAAACTGTTGAAATTGCTGATGATTAATCCCAAGGAAATAAAAGTAAGGGTAAGTCCCAATCCTTGACGGATATGAAAAGAGGCGAATTCATTTTTGTCTTCGGCATTCATAGACATCGCTATAAATACACCAATTCCTAAAATATAACTGGTAATGGCTGCTGTTTTTCCAGCTTCGATAGTGTTGTTCATGCTATTTAGTGGTTCTACCACAGTTATCTTGGGTTAATTTTATTTAGCCACGAATTTCACGAATTAGTCACGAATTAATTCATTTAAATTTCAAGAAATTTGTGCAAATTAGTGTAATTCGTGGCTAACTTTTTTCTTTAATTTAAGGCTGCTCACACTGTTGAGGATAAATCTATTTATTATCCTAAAATTAATTTTCCTTGATTCAAAATCCCATACGCTTTACCTTTTAGATTGGTACCTAGAAAGGCAGAGTTTTTTGATTTTGAAAGTATATTTTCTTTGGTGAAAACACTATTTCCTTCGGGATTAAATAAAGTAATATTGGCAATTTCACCTTCTTTAATACTGTGGTTTGCAATGCTGAAAATCGCTTTTCCTACTGTGAATTTTTCGATTATAGTTTCTAATGGAAGTACGGTCAATAAAGCACCAAAAGCGCTTTCTAGTCCGATAGTTCCGTTTTTGGCCATATCAAATTCCATTTTTTTGTGTTCTATGTCTATCGGATTATGGTCGGATGTGATCATATCGATGGTTCCGTCCAGAACTCCATTAAGTAATGCTTGTCTATCGCTTTCGGTTTTCAATGGCGGAGTTACTTTGTATCGGGTGTCAAATTCTTCTAGTTTTTCATCGGTTAAAACCAAATGATGAACGGTTGCGCTACAAGTAACATGCAATCCTTTTGCTTTAGCTTCTTTAATTAATTGCACCGATTTTGCTGAAGAAATAGTTGGAATATGCATTTTTCCCCCTGTATATTCTAATAAAAATAAGTTTCTGGCAATTTGCAGTTCTTCGGCCAAATTAGGAATACCTTTCAGTCCTAATCGAGTCGAAACAACACCTTCGTTGGCAACACCATTCCCTTTTATTTTGTCGTCTTGTGCAAAAGCAATAACCAAACCATCAAAATCTTGTACGTATTGCAAAGCTATTTTTAGCAAATTGGCATTGTCTAAACTTTTGGTATAATCGCCAAAGGCAACAGCACCCGAATTTTTCATATCATACAATTCGGCCATGTCTTTACCTTCGCTTTCCTTGGTTAAAGCACCAATTGGATAAAGTTCTGTGGCAAAACCATTGGCTTTGTTTTTTACGAAATTAACTTGCGCTTGATTGTCTATAATCGGGAAGGAGTTGGGTTGCAATGCTATGGCGGTAAAACCACTTTTGGCAGCTACATCCAGTCCATTTGAGATCGTTTCTCTGTCTTCAAAACCTGGTTCTCCAAGGGAAACACTACTGTCAAACCATCCTTGGGAAATATGTAGGTTCTCTAGTTTTATTTCTTCGGCGTTATCGGTATTTGGAAGTGCCGCCCCCATTTTTTTTATAAAACCATCTACAATTAAAAGATCTACAGTCTGGTTGTGAAAGGGACTTTTCGAATCGATAATTTTGGCGCCTCGGATGATTATTTTCATAGAATTCGGTTTCTAGTTATTGAATAATTTGTTTTTTATTTCTTTAGGAATTTCTTCCGAATCTTGGGTTACGTGATACCCGTGATATTGATTTTGGGGTGTGTTATTTTCAAATTTGAAAACAATCACCATTTCATTTGATTCATCATAGCCAAAAAGTTCTCTTGAATTTATTCCAATTGCCTTTTTTAATATTGCCGTTGCGTTTTCGGGACTACCGTACAAAGGACTTATTAATTCTCCCTTTCGATGGATTGGATTAGGAATGTTGTGCTTAGGAATTGGTTGGAAATTTCTTTTAGGAATTCGATTCTCTGAAAACCACTGTGTCATTTCTTCTATATTTGATAAGACTTCTATTGATTCTGTAGTTCGTTCGTTAATCGTGATTTCGATTGATGAGTTTGCTGTTGAAATTGCTTGATGGTTTAGCAAAGCGAAAGGATTTCCGCTATCATTATTTTGTCTTTGAGTAACTTCGCATAACGTATGGTTTTCTATTCCTTGATTGAAAATTGTATAATTATTTTGATTTAATTGAGCAGTGTTTTTTCTCCAATCAAAAAAATCAGAAAAAAGCGAGTGTAATCTTCTTTTAATTGGATTAGGGAAGCAGTCTTCAATTATTTCAAAATGTTTGAATAAATTAGTGTAAGACTCACTATCGTAATACCCATTGTAATTTTCGAATTGGACTGTTTCTTTGAGGGATTTTAGATTTTCAAGATATGAAACCACATTTTTTTCATTTATAAGTATATCAAGATTGTTAATCCAATGAAATTTTGGATTATTTTCTGGAATTAATATAAATAGATTGGCTTGACTCATCTTAAAACCCCATTAAAGTGTCCATGTCAATATCCAACTGATCAAAGAACCCTTTCGGAGGCCTTTGTATTTTACCTCCTTCAAGAACGGGTAAATGAATGGCTTCGGTTGCGTGTTTTTGTTCATTTCTATCAAAGTAATAAATAGAACTATCGTCTTTAGAAATAATATCTTTTTTAGTAGCAACTAAAATCCCATTTATAATATGATCACTATGGGTTTCTATAATAAATTGCACTCCATTTTTGGCTGATTTACAGATCAATTCCATTAATTTTGCTTGTGCACCAGGATGAATGTGAGCCTCAGGATTTTCTATAATTACGATACTTTCGGGCTTAGAATGCAGCGCTGCAACGATTATTGGCAAAACATAAGAAACGCCAAAACCTATGTTTTTCGCTTTAAAATCAAGAGTTGGAGTTTGTCCTTGCCCTCTATCAAAACTATAATCTATTTTGTAATTTAGTCCAGAGGATTTAATTTTTATATTAATATTAGGACTTATATCTCTCATCCATTGTTCAACTTGAAATATTAAAGTAGCATCATCATTTTCATTTCTTTTTAATGAATCGCTAATAATTGATTTCCCGAAAAAATCTAAATAATGTGCTACAAATTCACATTTTCCTTCAATTTTTGAGATTTGATTTTCGTATTCTACAACCGAAGTGTGTTTTGTATAATTATCAATAGGACCATTCCTATATGCACTAATGTATTGAAAATTATTTTCAAATAATTTAAAATTAGAATCATCAAATTTTGATGGATTTAATTCCAACGTTTTTAAAAAAGTATCATTAATGTTTGATGGGTTAGCAAGAAATTTAAAATTGAGGTTAGTATGATCGGAGCTTATAGAAAATCTAATAAAATCGTCGTTTGCAGATTGATAAACAGCATCTTCGACTATTCCAACAGAGCATAAGTCACCATTTAGTTCCAATCCTTGAGATAATTTTGAAGATTGTCTTAGTAGTAATAATGCTTGAATAACAGATGATTTTCCCATTCCGTTTAAGCCAGTCAAAATGTTTATTTTCGAAAGATTTAATTCGGTATTAGAATGTGATTTGAAGTTTTCTATAATAAGTTTAGTTATCACTAGCTAAGGTTTTTATAATGATTGATTTTATTTTTTCAAATCTGTTTTTTACACTCGTCGTTGAAGCGGTTCCTGTTGATATTGATTTCAGGAATGTTTCTTCATTATCAGCATATAACAGCATAAGATTTTTTTTGAACTCTTCTCTTTTGAATAGTAATTTTTTTCTCTCTTCGGATGAAAGCCATGCAAAGTTAACGCTTATGGAATCATACAAAGCTTTAGAGATAGGTTTTCTATTATCTTTTGGCGTAAGTTTTTTTCTAAAGGCATCTCTGTAAAAAACTTTGTGGGATAACGTCATAGCTGCTTTGAAATTTTCTCTTAAGCTATTAAGTTCGTTTTCTCTTAATTTTGAAATTTCACCCATGCCAGTATTCATAAACTCATCTAAATTACCTCCATATTTATCGGTATATCCTAATATATAAAAAGCAACGAATCTGTTCACAAAGTCACGGTCTTCTTGTCTTTTAGAAGGGACTTTGTTATCGGTAGCTTTTTTGAATTCGTCTGATTCGGCTAATTCTTTTATGAGTATTGCAGGAGTTCCTTGATTAAGAGCATGGCGCATTTCTTGAGGAGTAAGGATAATCCCTCCAGTATTAACCTTTTTAAAAATCAAAAACTTTACATTTTTAGGTGTTTGTTTTTTTATTAGATAAAGATTGACTTTGAAACCACTTATTTTTCTCTTGTCTTCTCTAGATAAATCGTCATATTTTTTTTCTTCGTATTCTTTTAGGAACTCTAATCCGTGTAGTGATAAAGTTTTATCAACAATAAAAGATTTAAAAGTAGAAAGACGTTGCAATCCGTCAACCACTTCCCATCTTCCCGAGTCTTCTTCACTAAAATAAAAAGAAGGAAGAGGTAGCCCTAAAAGGATAGATTCAATCAACTGGCTTTTTTTGGAGTCAGACCATAAATCTCCTAATCGCTGAAATTCAGGGTCTAAACGAATTTCATTGTGTTGTAAATTTTCAATAATAGAACCTAAATTCACATTTTGGTGATCAATACTTATTTTACTAGGGTCATAAGGTTCTAAAGAAATTTCATCACCCAAATCTTCCTTTTCAATATCTGAAGTTCCATTGTTTAAAGATTTTTCACTTAAGCTTGTATTGGTCATAGTTGAAATGGGTTGCAAATTATTTATTAAAATGCTATTTTGACAAAAATAGGCAATCTTATTTATTTTAACAAATGAGTTAACTTTATAGAAAATGGGTTACTTCACAAATTTGATAATTGCCATTTCTAATGCTAAAAATAACAGTACAAAGATAATAAACCATTTCCAAATTTGATTGTCAGTTCGACTGGTTTGTAACGTGTCAAAAATAGTTGCAATGGAATCACTTGTTTTGTAATCGGATAGTATACTTTCGTTGATTTGGTCTAGATCACTTTCGGTTCTGGGATAATTAAAACTGATGTTTTCTATTGGCTTTTTGGAATCATAAATCGTGTAATTACCTGCTTTTTGGGGGTAATCATTAAAAAATAATTGTACTTTATTGTTCAATAATTGTTGTACTGGGATAAATTGCTCTTCCTGATTTTTTACCGTTAGAATTTCATCTTTAGATAACAAAACAGGGACAAGATAAGAGGCGTTGTTGCCAATGGTGTTGGCATTAATTCCGTTGTTTGTCTTGCTCAAAGCCATTTTATAAAATACAGGAACAATCAAAGGAGATTGTTGAAAATTAGAATTTAATGTGTTTAATGGAGCCGAAAATACATAAACGGATGAAACGGCATTTCGAAGCCCTATTAAAAATGGGGATTGATCTTCAAAACTTAAAACAGCAGGACTTGTACTCGAAATGGTAAAACCTTTTTTTGTTTTTGGATATTGAAAATTATTGGTTTTATTTTCGAATACACCAGTAAATAATGGATGACTGAAATTGATTTTGGTAATCAGTTTTTCATTCGAATCTAATGATTTGAATTGAGCGGAACCAAATTGATTCATTAATGCATTCAAATTGGATATTGTAGCCGTTTCCGATGGAATTACAATAAGATTCCCGCCTTTACTCACGAAGGATTTTAAAGTAGTTTGTAAAGCTTGTGGGATTTCGTCCAGTTCATTTAGAACAATGGCGTCTTGCTTGTCGATGCTGTTGTAATCTAAAGTGCTTAATGTGGCAGCACTGTAATTGAATTCATCGGCAGTATAAATTCGGCCCATGAAATTGCTTTTTTCGGGTGCTCCAATACTGATAATATTGGTTTTTTTGATTTTTGAAATGCTGAAAAACAGTTTATTGTCATACATCAAATCATTGTCTTCAATGGAAACATAGCCATGAAAAGCTTGTTTGGGGATAGTGAAATTAATGGTTTCTTTTTTGTCCTTAAAATTTATAATGGTTTTGGCAATCAGTTTGTTTTGATTATACAAAGCCATTGGAACGGGCTTTAAATCAGTGCTGTAATTTGTTGCAATAATACCTAATTCGTAAAAATCATCCAGTGTTTGATGAATGAAAACACTGTCGATAGCTACATTGTTTTTTTGTTCTGCCTTCGGAATAATAAAATACGGAATGTTATCGGTGCCCATGTTTTTTAATTGGTTTGGAGTCAAACCTACGGCATCGGTAATGATTACAATGTCTTTTTTGAATGCCGATTTATGTGCTTTTACTTTGGCTATTATATTGTCTAATTGAAAAGGAGTTGCGCTATATTTTAGGTTTTGCAATTCAGTACGAATGGTTTTTATATCTGTATTCCAGTAATTATCAGTATTGGTAAGCAAAGAAAAATTTGCATTTTCTGGTGTTTCTTCAAGCAGTTCTTGAATGGCACGTTTTAATAATTCGCCTTTTTTTCCTTTGGCTTGCATACTAAAGGAATTGTCTAGGATAATATACATTTCATTGCTGGCATTTTTACTGTCTTTAGACTCAAAAAAAGGTTGAGCAAAGGCAAGAATGATACAAGTCAGTAAAAGCATTCTACAAGCTAAAAGCAACCATTTTTTGATTTTGGAACTTTTCCTGGTTTGAATAGAAAGGGCTTTTAGGAAACGAACATTAGTGAAATATTCTTTTTTGAATCTTCTTAATTGAAATAAATGCACCAAAATTGGAACAATCAACAAGAATAGAAAGTATAAAATTTCGGGTTGTTTAAAGTGCATTCTAAAGTTTTGTTTGCTTCACAGGATTTTTTACAATGAAGTTCATTGAATTTTGTGTGTCAAAAATACAAATTTGTTGACAGTTTCTCATGATGTTACTATAATTTTTCAAAAGAGGAAACAAATAGGGTAATTCTGAAAGATAATAAGTATTTTAGCTTTTGCAAAAATACCACTACAGATAAATTATTGTTTTTTTTAAGGAGAGAATGTGACCTAGCTCTTTTACTTATAAATGAATGTAAAATGACAAAAGAAACCGCATTACAATTATTTGAACAAAAGCAAGTTCGTTCTTTATGGAATGAAGAGGAAGAGAAATGGTATTTTTCTATTGTGGATGTTATTGGGATATTGTCAGAAAGTCCAAACCCGAATAATTATTGGAAAGTATTAAAAAATCGTTTGAAAAAAGAGGGAAGTCAGTTGGTTACAAATTGTAACCAACTGAAAATGGTTTCGTCTGATGGTAAATATTATAAAACGGACGTTGCTGATACAGAACAATTATTTCGATTAATTCAATCTGTCCCATCTCCAAAAGCTGAACCATTCAAACTTTGGTTGGCTCAAGTGGGGAGTGAACGTCTTGATGAAATGCAAGACCCAGAAATAGGTATTGACAGAGCATTACAACACTATTTGCAATTGGGTTATTCTGAAAGTTGGATTAATCAGCGTTTAAAAAGCATTGAAATCAGGAAAGAGCTTACGGATGAATGGAAAAGCAGAGGATTAAAAGAAGGAACGCAATTTGCCATATTGACCGATATCATAACCAAAGCGTGGTCTGAGAAAACCACCAAAGAATATAAAATTCTGAAAGGGTTGAAAAAAGAGAATCTTCGGGATAATATGACCAATACAGAATTAATTTTGAATATGTTGGCGGAGGCTTCTACCAAAGATATTTCACAAGCAGTTAATCCAAAAACTTTTGGAGAAAGCCAAACAGTTGCTCAACAAGGCGGTAATGTTGCCAAAGTGGCCATGATAGAATTGGAAGCAAAAACTGGAAAGAAAGTAGTGACGAGTGTTTCTGCGAAAAAACTTTTAGATAATAAAAAGTAGTAACAATATCAATGGCAATAGCAATTTCAATTACAATAGAAAATCAATATCAATAACATATGAAACAGACCTTTCTTTTTCTTCTCTTAGTTTTTACTGTAGCTTCAACACAAGCGCAAAAAAACTTACTCAATCTTATCGTTGGTACCTATACTAATACGTGCTATAGTAAAGGGATTTATGTATATGAATTTGACACCAATAATGCTCAAATGAGATTAAAGAAATCTTCGGACAGTATCGTTAATCCTAGCTATGTAGCGGTTTCTAAGGATAATAAATTTATTTATGCTGTAAATGAAAACGGAGGAGAAAGTACCGTAAGCTCTTTTGCATTTGATCAAGTAAACGGAAAACCCAGTTTTATCAATAAAGAAAGTTCCAAAGGGGCTGATCCCTGCTATATTATCAATGATGATAAAAATGTGATTGTTGCCAATTATTCTGGGGGTAATATTTCAGTTTTTGGGATAAAGCAGGATGGAGGTATAACCGAAGCCAAGCAGGTTGTACAGCATTATGGTAAAGGAGCAAATGCAGACAGACAAGAAAAGGCTCATGCACACATGGTTTATTTTTCGCCAGATAAAAAATATGTTTTAAGTAATGATTTAGGAAATGATAAAGTGTATGTGTACAATTATGATCCATCCCGAAGCGTCGGGACGACTGCCGAAATTTTAACATTAAAAGATAGTGTTTCGGTAAAAGCGGGAAGTGGACCAAGACATTTAACGTTTAGCAAGAATGGGAAATTCGTTTATCTATTGCAAGAATTAGATGCTTCATTGACCACCTTTAGTTATGCAGACGGAAAGTTAACCCAAATCAATGAAACGAGTATCTTGGCTAAAGATTTTAAAGGAACTTTTGGCTCAGCGGATATTCATATTTCGCCTAACGGAAAATTTTTATATGCTTCGAATAGAGGAGACGCCAATACAATTTCGATTTTTAAAGTTTCGAAAAAAGGGAAATTAGAATCAAGAGGCCAAATAAGTACTTTAGGAAAAGGTCCAAGAAATTTTGTGATTGACCCAACGGGAAAATTTCTTTTGGTAGCACATCAATATACTAACGATATTATGATTTTTAAGATTCATAAACGAAAAGGAACGCTAACGGATACTGGAAAAAAGATAGACTTGTGTTCTCCTGTTTGTTTGGTGTTTAGTAATGTAAAAAAGTAATCAGTTTTCAGCAGTGTGATTTTATCTTAAAAAAACAGCCAATGGTTTTTAAACCATTGGCTGTTTTTTTAAGAGACTGAAGACTGAAAACTGAAAACTACTTATTCTTGTCTTTTCTCTTTTTATCTCTGGTCTTCAACATATTTCTATTTACAGAACCGTGTGTTTTTTTCTTGGTAACACCAGGCCCACCCAAATTGACTTTCTTATTCTTTTTGCTTTTTTCTTGAAAAGCACCATCACCGTCTAGTTTTTGTTTTTTCATCAAAAACTTAATTGGCTGTCTGTCTTTTTCAGGTTCGATTAGTTTAGCTGAAACTTCAACTTCTTCTGGGAAAGCTTCAACGGTTAATTCGGTATTCATTAATACTTCAATAGCCACTTTTGATTCTTCTTCACGAGGAGCAATAAGACTTATAGCCGTTCCAGTAGCATCGGCACGACCCGTTCTACCAATACGGTGCATGTACAATTCTGGTAATTCGGGCATCTCAAAGTTGATTACGTGTGTAATATTCGAAATATCCAAACCTCTCGCCATAATATCGGTAGTGATCAAACCGCGTAAATTTCCTTCTTGAAAGGAAGCCATAGTACTCAAACGGTAATTCTGGGATTTATTGGAGTGAATAACCCCAAACTGACCTTCAAAATCTTCCTCGATTCGTTCGTGAACCATATCGGATATCTTCTTGTTATTCACAAAAACCAGTACACGACTCATGTCTTCGTTGGTTTGTAATAAGTGTTTTAAAAGATTGATTTTGGTATTGAAATTAGGAGCTTGATAGGTAATTTGTGTAATGTTTTCTAAAGGAGTTCCTGATGCTGATAGGGTAACCTCTTCTGGATAATCAAAATAGTCATTCAAAATAGCATCGACTTCATCGGTCATCGTTGCCGAAAAGAGTATGTTTTGGCGTTTTTTTGGCATCATAGCCAAAATAGCGGTCAATTGGGTGCGGAAACCTAAATTCAGCATTTCGTCAAACTCATCGATAACCAACTTTTGCATTTCTTCAAATCGGATGACATTATCCAATGTTAAATCCATGATTCTTCCAGGAGTCCCCACAAGAATATCACATCCTTGATAAACCGTTGTTTTTTGGGTGTTTATATTAACACCACCAAAAATACCAACCGTACGAACCGACATGTATTTGGTTAATTTCTCTACTTCCTCAACTACTTGAACCACAAGTTCACGAGTTGGAACTAGGATTACTATTTTAGGAGTATGACCTGGAGTGAATTTATATAATTTTAATAAAGGCAATAAATAGGCAAATGTTTTACCAGTACCCGTTTGTGCAATTCCCATCATATCACGACCAGACATTATCACAGAAAAAGTTTTTTCCTGAATAGGAGTAGGGGAAGTAAAACCTAAATCGTCAATTGCTTTTTGGACTGATTTAGGGAGATTGAATTGTTCGAAAGTGCTCATTTGTATTTTAATTTTGTGCAAAGATAGGTTTTTTGAAACTAAGGATTGAAAGAGGAGGCTAACTTTGCGTTTTTTGAAAGCTTTTTGCTCGTGCATTACAAATATCCCTTAATATGTTTACAAGAAAATACTTTTGCATATTACTTAAGAAAATAATTATTAGAGGTTCAAAAAAAACAAAATATAGGTTCTTTGCCAAAATTAAAGGGTAACTCGATTTGACCTTTTTTTTCTAAAATCCTTCAAAAACGCCTAATCCAAATAACGCGAAATCATATTTTACGGGGTCAGTTGGGTCCAATTCTCGAAGTTTTAAATCCAATTCAGTTAATGCTTTTCCATCGTTTTGTTTTCGGGTAAGCAAACCCAGTTTTCTGGCCACATTTCCAGAATGTACATCTAGCGGACAGGATAAGAGTGCGGGTGATATGGATTTCCAAATACCTAAATCTACTCCTTTGTTGTCTTGTCGAACCATCCACCTCAGGTACATGTTTATTCTTTTGGCAGCAGATCCTTTCAAAGGGTCCGAAATGTGTTTTTGGGTTCTATTTAGATGTGGAATTTCAAAAAAAAACTTTTTGAATTCGTGTATGTTTTTTTGTAAATTATCTTCGCCTAAGTTGTTGCTAAAGACAGTTTCTAATCCACCATGATTTTTATAAATATGCTGTAAGCCTTTTATAAACCCAATGAAATCTTGCCCGTTGAAGGTACGATGAACAAAGGACTCTAATCGCTCTAAGTCGGTTTCCTGATGTGACATTACAAAATCATAGGGTGCGTTTCCCATCAATTCCATCATTTGATGCGAATTTTTAATGATCATTTTTCTATTTCCCCAAGAAATGGTGGCACTCAGGAATCCTGCAATTTCGATATCTTCTTTTTGAGAAAACAAATGCGGAATTTGCACTGGATCACTCTCGATGAAATTCGTGTTGTTGTATAGTACAACTTTCTCATCGAGGAAAGATTTGAGTTCTGAGGAATTCATTTTTATAAATAATAAGGTTAGCTAAATAACTACTTAGTTTTTATGATTTTTAGTTACAGTTCTCTTTGAATAGAAGCCATCTTTGAGTAAAGAAGTTCGGAGTTGAGGGATTATATGATAGTATTTTTCAAAATAATCTAACTGCACTTTATTGACACAGGGTAGTGGTCCGTTTGCCGTTCCCCAAAAAAAGAAATTTTCTTTTGGAGAATAATATTCCATATTTCTACATTTTCTTTTTTCGAATGGAATTTTAGATAATGAAGAGTTTTCGCTAGGGATGAAAATTTGTGTCCAATTTAAATTTGCCTTTCTTTGATGTAATTTGTTTTCTGTTAAATATTTAAAATTAACGAATTCAATTGCAACTATGGGTAATATGGAAAGATATAGTAATAAGTAGCTAATCATTTTTTTGCTTATTTGTAAACGTTCACAAAAATCACTTATAAATAATGCTGTTAAAAAAATAAATTCAGGCAAGAAAAATCGAAATTGCGGAGAGACTGAAAGTATAATTATGAAATGTATTACTAATATGAAATATAAAATTTTATAATTATTTTGTTTTTGTGTTTTTTTTGTAAAAAGGACTAAAACAAAAAGAAGTAGTATTCCCCAATTGAAAATTCTATTGATTCCTCCTAGGTGCAACCAAGAATTTATTTTGAATAAATAACTAGGTTGATCTAATTTTAAATTTTCGAAATAACCTGTATTGTTTGTTGCTTCAGTAATAAATGCGAGTATTGTTTCTGGGATTTTCCAATCAACAGGGAGAGGGAATAAATTTAAAGGATAAAATGGATAACCCGAAGTGATGCTGTTTTTTAGGATAAAAAGTAAGGTCGTTATTGTACCTGCGCTAATGAAAAAAAGAAGTCCTTTTTTTTCTCGAACAACCAAATATAAAGGGATTAATATAAATGATGCAATTGTGATTTTTATAAAAATCAATAATAGAATTAAGAGTGTTATTATTTTAAAATTCTCATCAGAATTTTTTTCTTCTAAAAAAAGATAAAAAATAATCTGTGAAAGTACTAAAAGAATAAAATCTGGAGAAGGAGAATTTATAAATTGTAAGAATAAGACATTAAAGAGCATTATAAGACCAATCCAATGGATTTCTTTTTTTTCTTTCATTCTTTTCTCAAAAATTGTTAAGTAGTAAAAAGAACTAATAATCAATATAAAACCATTTAGATCATTGATTCGATTGGATATGAAATTAAAATTAAATCCTGCTTGAAGTACATGAAAAGGGGATGTCTGAGCAAAAAAGATGTGCAAGTTAGCTAATCCTTTTATAAAGCCATATTCGTTTATCCATTTAATAGTTTGAATATAGTAACTTTCATTATCGGTAAGAATTGGCGATTGAGCACATTTCAAAAGAGATAATAATAGTAGGACTACAAGAGTGCTTTTTGAAAATAATGAAAGTGAATTGAAACTTAGTTTTGTTTCCTCCCAATATTGATAGATTACTTTCCTTTGGTAATAAAACAATAAAAAGGAAACGGCTAAATTTACTATAAAGACTTCAATTCCAATTTTGAAAAATAAACTGAATATATTTAAAACGAAGCATTGGGTACAAATACCTAAAAATAAGGTGATAGAAATGACTCTTTTTTTAATTCCTAAAATTGATTGCAAAAAAACTCCAGCCGTCAGAAAAAAGAAGGCTAGAATCATCCAACTAATCAGGATAAGTATCATGGGTTTATGGTAATTTGTCCATCTACCATGACTAGCTTTCTATCGGCCATATTGGCCAGCTCTTCATTATGGGTTACGATCACAAAAGTTTGTCCGAATTCATCTCGAAGTTGAAAAAATAATTGGTGTAGATTTTCGGCAGAATGAGTATCTAAATTCCCAGATGGCTCATCGGCAAAAATAACATCGGGTTTGTTGATTAATGCTCTAGCTACAGCAACACGTTGTTGTTCCCCTCCCGAAAGCTCGTTGGGTTTATGATGAATTCTATGGGATAATCCCAAATAATTTAATAGTTTTAGGGCTTCTTTTTCAGTTTCAGTTTTAGATTTATTGGCTATAAAAGCGGGGATACAAACGTTTTCTAAAGCCGTAAATTCGGGTAATAATTGATGAAATTGAAAAATAAATCCCAAATTTAAGTTCCTGAATTTTGATAATGATTTGTCATTCATATTCAAAATATCTTCTTCATTTATTCGTAATGAAGTTTGGGTTTCGGTATCTTGATTTTCTACTTCCGTTTTTATTGGACTTGGTTTATCCAATGTTCCCAAAATTTGTAAAAGTGTTGTTTTTCCTGCACCCGAAGCACCTACAATAGAAACAATTTCACCTTTTTTAATGTGTAAATCGACTCCTTTTAATACTTCGAGCTGATCGTAATATTTATGTATGTTTTTTGCGTGTATCATTTTATATCATTAAGGATAGCCTGTTTTTTTGATATAATGCCGATATGGTATAAATATAGTCTGATTTTTATTAGACTATATTGAATCCCTAATCGGTATCAAACTGTTTTTACAAAGAAACAAAGATTCTGTCGATAAAAGTAAGGTTTTGCTTTATTTTTTTAAAGATAACTGTCTTTTTATTTCTAAATAGTATTTGTGTTTGTTTTATTAATGTATTTAAATTTTGAGTAAATTAGACTTAATTAACCAAAGCTTTTAGCTTAGAGTATTACACTTTTTTGTCTAAATGAGATTAGGATAGTTGGGAGTTAATTTTATAATGATAAATATGAATAAAGATATACAAAAAACGGCTGTTTTGAATAATAATTTGAAAACTAAAAAACTCCTTTTGGGGTTGTTGTTTGATAGTATTGGAATGCTGTCGTTTACGATTCCATATATTGGTGAATTTGCTGATGTTGTTTGGGCACCATTGGCAGGTTTTTTGATGACCAAAATGTACGAAGGCAGAGTAGGGAAGGTAGCAGGTATTTTGACTTTTGTTGAAGAAATAATCCCTTTTACAGATGTCATACCTTCTTTTACGCTAACGTGGATGTACACGTATTGGGTAAAGAGAACTGACAATGGGAAATTCAATAGCAATAGCAATAACAATAGCAATAACAATAACAATAGCAATAACAATTTCAATGGCAAAATGAAAATAGAAAATAGAAAATAGAAAATAGAAAATCAGATAGTCTGAGAATAGTTGTTTTTAGTAGAAAGGAGGTTTAAAAAGCTGAAAACTGAAAACTTTTTATCACTTTTTAAATAAAAATCCCAAGCCCATACTTTTAAGCATTTTTTTCTCGAAAGCCCAAAAGAATTTAAATTGTCCGAAGAGGAACCCTATCGCTACTAATAAAACTTGATAGATCGGGAAAATAAGTAGCAATCGGATAGGGGTAAACCAAAAGCCTAAATCTTCTTTAGTTATCCCCAACCACACACAGAATGGTTTTGACAACCAAGCTGATGCAGATCCTGTTATTGCAAAAACAATAATAATTAGTGTAAGTTGAAAATTGGATGTTAATCCCCAACGCTGTCTTAATCCTCCCATTATTAATTTATCATGAATGCAAATATACTAAGATTGGAACTATTCAGCCCTTAGTAATTAGTAAAAAGTGATTAGCCTTTGGACGTGCCCAAAAATAGGTGTCTTTCATCAATAAAAAATATTTCAGTTGAAGTTTTTTAGTCTAATTGCGAAGGGATGCATCTTATAATAACGATTAAACGCTAATCAGTAAGGACTATTCATGTACAGTTGCTAATGGTTTATTTTTTCTGAAAAAAGTGATCAATCATCTCAAATAATTGGCCTCTATTTATTGGTTTTGAGATATAATCATAAAACCCAGCTTTAAAAATTAACTCTTTATCTTCATTCGTAGAAAAGGCAGTTTGAGCAATTATGGGTAAATCAGGACGTATGGGTTGTATTTTTTTAAGAGCTTCAAAACCATTCATTAGGGGCATTTTTATATCCATTAACACCAAATCAATGTTTGGGTTGCTTAGACAAATATCGACAGCTTCTTGCCCATTCAGGGCGCGAATGATCTTGTAGTTTTTGGCTTTCATTACCTTTTGAAACAGCAAGAAATTAATATTATCATCCTCGGCAATTAGTATGGTTCCTTCTTCTTCGCCTTTGGATAGCGGAATTTGATTAATTGGTTGAACCGTAATTTTTGGGGTTACGATGTATTCTAGCGGAATGATAAAAGAAAATTCAGAACCCTTTCCTAATTTAGATTCTAATGCGATTGTTCCTCCCAGCATTTCTACATATGCCTTAGATATTGCCAGTCCTAATCCGAGTCCGCGAACTTTGATCGATTGATCTCCACCAACTCTTCTAAAACGGTCAAATATGTGTTTTTGATCGCTCTCTTCTATTCCAAATCCAGTATCTTTTACTGTAAATTTTAATTGATTGTTTTTTTTATCTATTTCATAACCAAAGGCAACTGAGCCTTGTTCTGTAAATTTTAGGGCATTGGTTATCAAATTTGTGATTATTTGTTTGAGTTTTACTTCATCCGTTTTTATGGGATGTAAAGCTGGATTTTTGCTTTCTATAATTTTAAAATCTATTTTTTTTGATTTTTTATTAGTGATTTTGATGCTTTCATACAAATCATTTATGCAAGATTCTAGATTTACTGCGGTATAATTGGGTTTTGTTTGATGCGATTCTATTTTTGACATTTCGATAAGGTCATCAATAATTGCAATTAAATTTTTTCCACTTTTGTCAATAGCCGATAAGTATTCTAATTGTTCTTCTTTTTCGACTTCCGTATTCAAGAGCAATTCAGTAAAACCAATTATAGCATTCATAGGTGTTCTAATCTCATGCGATAAATTTGATAAGAAGGAAGATTTTAGCTTGTCACTTTCTTCAGCTTTTAATTTTGCTTTTACCAATTTGTTTTTTTGTCTGGTATTTTCTTCAAAGAGAGAGCCAATATTTTTAAAATTACCTTCAGTATTTTTTAAAATTGCGATAGATTCTTTATCTCCAGTTTCAAGTGCTTTGGTAATTGCGTTCAAAGGGATAGAAACCCATTTTTTGGTGTATATAATACTTAGCATTAGTAGTGCTAAAGCGATAAAGAGTATCGTAAAAAGGCCGTTTAAAATGGTTATGATAAACTTACCAAAAGGTCTTTCAAAATAAACTTGAGAGATAAAATTACCTCGGTTGTCTTTTAAATCGACTTTGTAATGAAGTGTATAATCTCCTATTTCTTTGTTTTTTGGATGATCGAATACCGTTATTGTGGAACGGGTGATTTTTTCAATTTTTTGTTTAAGCGATTGATCAATTTTTCGAGCCAAAATAAAATAACCAGTTGGTTTACTATAGTTTGTGTCGTTAGATTTTGTGATTGTAATACCAAATACTTGAATTATCCCGTCTGATGTTTTTAAATAAAAATGTGTTTTTTTTGATTTTTTTAGTGCAATTAATGCTTCTTTCGGTACGAAGTCGGTTTCTTTTATCTTTGAACCATTGGTATGATTGATGATTTTATTGTCTAAACCATACACCCCAATATAATCGGATTTGTACAGCTTTGGGTTAGCATACATTTCGTTATACCAGTTGGCATCTTTGTTTATAGTGTAATCTGCAAAATCATTCCAATTGGCTTCACTTTCCATAGAAGTGCTAATCTGATTGTACTCAAGTTGCACCATTCTAGAAACTTCATTTTGAAATTGTGTACTATAATCGGATAAAATGCTTTTCTTGATATTATAAGTGTATATCAGAAGAGTTATAACTAATAGTATCGAGAAAACATTGATACCTGCAATTAGTAATATTATTTTGGGGTTCGATTTTTTGGGTTCGATTTTTTCCATTAAAGAAAGAATATGGTTTTTGAAAGAATTTATAACTCTAAATAGCCTTAAAAATGTTTTAGTGAAAAGTAGTTTTTAAGGTCTGTACCAATTATCGTGCCGTAATTTTATGTAAAAAAAATAGTAAGTTAGAAGCCAGATACAGTGATCGTTTGCCATTTTATAATTGAAAAAAAGAAGAAAACAAAGATTTTCTAAAAATAATTTTCAAGGGTTTGTGCGCACAAGGATCCTTTCTTTTTTTTATAAAAAAGACAAAAACCTATATAAAGGTACGGAAAAAAGTAAATACTTGTTAATGAGTGGTGTGTGTAAATAAAAAAAGACATTTACGGGTTTGTAAATGTCTTTTTTTGTAGATTGTTGAGTCATAATTAATTTTATTTTCCAAATAATTTCCCTAGAAGTCCGCTAATTCCTCCGCTGCTTTTTGTCACTGCTAAGGCATCTTGCATATCGAGTTTGCCATCTGTGTTTTGATCCAATCCAAATTGGGTTCCGTATTTTGAAATGGCATCCATAATACCTGCTGATTGTGCGCCTCCACCAGTAATAGCCTCTACCAAATCGGTAATTTGAAAACTGTCATTAGAATCGTTGGTCTTGTT
Organism: Flavobacterium sp. ZT3R18; assembly: GCF_007097385.1. Classification (GTDB taxonomy): domain Bacteria; phylum Bacteroidota; class Bacteroidia; order Flavobacteriales; family Flavobacteriaceae; genus Flavobacterium. The sequence goes on along the minus strand of NZ_VJZS01000003.1, from coordinate 136,088 downwards.
TACAAGTCCTCCCAGTATTTGCGGAATTAGACTTCCTGCAACACCTGCGGCCGCTCTAGTATTCAATCCAAATTTCTCTCCCAAACTTTCAGTAAGCTGTTGCGTGATTTGTTGCACAGCTGGATTCGAGGGTTCTTGGGCATTGTTGCCTTGAAGCAATCCTGCTAGTTTTTCGACACCACCATCAGAAGCCATTTTTTGTAAACTAAAAAATATAGAACTTCCAGCCTCTTCCAGTACAGCCTCATTGTGTTCATTTGGTATTGCATCGTTTTTCACAACAGTTTCTTGACCATATTGCTGTACTAATTGTGTTAATTGCTCAAATATTGGTTTTTGGTTAAAATTAGAAATCAAATTTAATCAAAAAAAAGTGGAGATTTATTAAGCTATGTTAATAAATCTCCACTAAAACAATTAAGGTCAGTGGGTTAGTTTAGTAATCCAATGATTTGTTGTGCTAATTCTGTACCAATTCTATCTTGAGCTTCTTCTGTAGCTGCACCGATATGCGGAGTCAATGAAATTTTTGGGTGCATTAAAATTGTTATTTCTGGTTTTGGCTCGCTTTCAAAAACATCCAATCCTGCAAATAATACTTTTCCGCTATCCAATGCTTTTACAAGTGCAACTTCATCAATTACCCCACCACGAGCGCAGTTTACAATACCTACGCCATCTTTCATAGTTGCTAATGCAGCTTCATCAACGATGTAACCATTTTGAGCAGGAACGTGCAAGGTAATGAAATCAGCTTCTTGAAATAAAGATTCTAATGATTGTGATACAATAGTTGTAGTGATAGATTGACCATCAAAAAATTCAACTTTTACATCTACTTGCGGAATAAAACTATCGGCAGCGATAACTTTCATACCCAAACCAAGTGCCATTTTTGCAGTAGCTTGACCAATACGACCTATACCAACAATACCAAGAGTTTTTCCTCTTAATTCAATACCATTTGCGTATGCTTTTTTCAAACCATCAAAGTTTGAATCTCCTTCTAGCGGCATGTTTCTGTTAGAATCGTGCAAGAAACGAACACCAGAAAATAAGTGCGCAAATACCAATTCAGCAACTGATTCAGAGGAAGAAGCGGGTGTATTAATTACATGAATTCCTTTGCTTTTTGCATAATCAACATCAATATTATCCATACCAACACCACCACGACCAATAATCTTTAATCCTGGGCAAGCATCAATAATATCTTTACGAACTTTGGTAGCACTACGAACCAAAACTACACCTACATTGTTTTCGTTTACAAAATTAGCTACTTGTTCTTGAGCCACTTTTGTAGTTATAACTTCAAATCCAGCTTTTTCTAAAGCTAGAATTCCACTTTTAGAAATTCCGTCGTTTGCTAATACTCTCATTATTTATGTCATTGTGAGGATCAAATTTATCTCATCCTCATAGTTGATTTATTATTTTGTTTTTTGGCGCTATCCTAAAAACTATCGAAACTAATTACTAAATACTTTTCTCAAGATCTTTCATTACATCTACCAATACTTGTACACTTTCTAATGGTAATGCATTGTACATAGAGGCTCTGTAGCCGCCTACAGAACGATGTCCCGGTAATCCGGAGATTCCTGCGGCTTTCCACATAGCATCAAAAGTAGCAGCATGTGCTTCATCATTTAACAAGAAGGTAGCATTCATATTCGAACGATCTTCAACAGCTGCGGCTCCTTTGAATAATGGATTTCTGTCGATTTCTGCATAAAGCAAGGCTGCTTTGGCATTGTTAATTTTTTCGATAGCAGCTATTCCTCCTAGATTTTTTAACCATTGTAAAGTCAATAACGACGCATATACTGGAAAAACGGGTGGAGTATTGTACATACTTTCTGCTTTAATATGTTTAGCATAATCTAACATACTTGGAATGTTACGACCATTTTTGCCTAGAACTTCTTCTTTTATAACCACCAAAGTAGTTCCTGCAGGGCCCATGTTTTTTTGAGCTCCAGCATAGATAATGTCAAATTTAGAAAAATCTAATTCTCTTGAAAAGATGTCAGAACTCATATCACAAACAATAGGCATGTCTAATGATGGGAATTCTTTCATTTGTGTTCCAAAAATGGTGTTGTTACTAGTACAGTGAAAATAATCTGCATCGGCGGGTACTGTATATCCTTTTGGAATATGATTGTAATTCTCCTCTTTTGAAGAAGCTACGATTGCAGTGTTTCCGAAAGATTGTGCTTCTTTTATAGCAGCCGCAGCCCAAGTTCCAGTGTCTAAGTAAGCCGCTTTTCCACCTTCTTTTAGTAAGTTGTAAGGAACCATTAGAAATTCTAAACTTGCTCCTCCTGCTAGAAAAAGAGCTTGGTATCCTTTACCTTCCAATCCTAAAAGTTCAAGAACAATTGCTCTTGCTTCATCCATCACAGTAACGAAATCTTTACTTCGATGCGAGATTTCTAAAAGAGATAATCCTGAGTCGTTAAAATTTAAAATAGCTTGTGCTGACTTTTCGAATACTTCTGGTGGTAAAATACAAGGACCTGCGCTGTAGTTGTGTTTTTTCATGTGTAGTTAATTTTTGCTTGTTTATTAGAACATGGAATCACCATTTCTCGTTATATGGTTATGATTTTTGAATCATGGTGATTTCATGGTGTAGTTGATATCCAAATTTTAAAAATGCAAATTTCGGGAATAGGAGTCGAAAAACGTTAAATTATTCTCGATATTTATAAAGTTTTTCTTTATGTTGTTAACAATAACGTTTTAGTAGTATTCCGAATTTATAAAATAAACACTGTTTTTATGTCATTAAAAATAAATATATTTGTATAAGTAAATGTTTGAAAATAATTCAAAAACATGGGACTTCCAGAAATAAAATACATCACAGAAAAAGAATACCTGACCGCCGAACGATTGGCTACCGAAAAGCACGAGTATTTTCAAGGGAAAATCTTTGCTATGAGTGGGGCTTCTAAAGCGCATAACGAAATTTTCACCAATGCTTTTGGAGAATTAATCATTCGGTTAAAAGGGAAACCTTGCCGCCCTTATGGTAGTGATTTTAGAGTGAATATCCCTAAAAACACACTCTATACCTAACCAGATATTAGTGTTTTTTGTACAGATCCCGAAACCTTGGATCCTGAAAACGATACGGCTACAAATCCTACGGTAATTATTGAGATTCTATCAGCATCGACTCGGAATTACGATCAAGGAGAAAAGTATAATTTGTACCGAGAAATAGACTCTCTAAAAGAATATATTTTGATTGATAGCCAAGTCGTAAAAGTGATAAAACACTCCAAAAACGAGGATGGCAGCTGGTTGCTCGTAGAATACAAATCTATTGAAGATGCTTTTTTTATAAAGTCTATCGCTGTTGAACTTTCTTTGGTTGATCTTTATGAAAATGTAAAATTTGAATAATCTAAAGTTGCATCAAAAACGAAACAGTATCAACATTATCGGCGTAATCCCATAGTTCTGGTTGCTGTGTTTGTCCAAAATCGATGCTGTTTTTTACTAAATTGTTGCTTGTGATGCATTGTATTTGCTCGTTTTCATTTTCTAAACGTTTTTGCAAATCATCTAAATTGTCATAATATTCATAAAACACACTCGAAATAGGAGAACCATAACTCGAATCTTCTTTGATGGTCAAAAATCCATTGTCCAGTAATTTGAAATTACTCATTAAGAAAACGGCTTTGTTGTAATCGTAATTATTGGCATATTTTTCATAATGAATCACATCTTGGTATTTGAAAATACCTTCAAAAAACGGAACAAAGGAATAGTCTTTGGGTACAAAAAGTTTGGATATACTTCTACAACCCAAACCAAAATACCTAAAAATATCTTCGCCCAATGCGGTTAATTGTGCTGTGGTTTCTTCGCCATTCAATACTGCAATTGAGTTTCTGTTTTTTCTAATGATAGAAGGTTTGTCTTTAAAATAGTACTCAAAATAACGGGCAGTATTATTGCTGCCAGTTGCAATTACCGCGTCAAAATTCTCTAATTTCCCTTCTACAAATTCGATTTTGTTGGCAAATTGAGGTTCAAAGGCAATAAGGTAATTGGCCATAAAAGGCAAGAGATGTTGGTCGTTTGAAGAGGTTTTTATCAAAACAGTATGTCCTGTTATTAATACCGACAAGAAATCATGAAAACCAACAAGGGGAATATTACCCGCAAGGATTAATGCCACCTTTTTAGGTTTTACTTCGCTAAAATCATATTTAGAAAGCCATTGGTCCAAGTTCTCTTTGGTCAAGGCTTTGGCCCAAGATTGAATAGAAAAAAAGACTTGTTCTGGAGTGAACCAGCCGTTGTGAGATTGAGAAAGTTGAATTAAATCCGTGAATTTTTCAAAAAACAAATCATTACCAAACACAGTTTCTTTCTTGATGCAATTCCCTTCGTTAAATTGGCTTAAGAATTTTCCTAATTCAGTAAATGCAATTTTTTTTGTTTCTAATGTCATAATGTTTGTTTATGAAATGTTTTGATTGTAATTTTGCACAAAAATAAGCTATATAAAGTTATAGACAAAAGATAATAAGAGTTATGGATGATAGATTCTCCTAGCAGGCAGAATCTAAAATCTAAAATCATAAATCTAAAATTAAAAAGAATGGCAATTATAATAACCGACGAATGTATTAATTGTGGCGCTTGTGAACCAGAATGCCCAAATACGGCAATATACGAAGGAGCTGACGATTGGAGATATAAAGATGGAACAAAACTAAAAGGAAAAGTAATTTTACCTGATGGTACAGAAGTTGATTCTGATGAGGCACAAACACCAATTTCTGATGATGTGTATTACATTGTTCCAGGTAAATGTACTGAATGTAAAGGGTTTCACGATGAGCCTCAATGTGCGGCTGTGTGTCCTGTAGATTGTTGTATTCCAGATGATAATCATGTTGAAGATGAAGAGACGCTGTTGAATAGACAAGCTTTTCTACACAATGAATAATATTTAGGTTCCTGTTAGAATTATAAAACCTGTGTCTTTACGCAGGTTTTTTTATATATGTATGATGCGTTTTTAGGTACTTTTCTCTCTTCTTTAGAAATGATAGTGTTTAATTGATTTTTTTTTCTATTTTTAAATAATTATTTTAGGAATTTATCATTTGTATTTAATTAATTATGAAAAAAATCCTTGTTTTACTTCTGTTTGTTTTATGTTTTAATGTTTTTTCGCAAACTAATGAAAGAACATTAGTACTATTGGACAGTGATTCTAATCTGCCAATAGAAGATGCCGTGGTATTAGTTTTAAAAACAAAACAAGTTTTAATGTCTAATAGTGAAGGAAAGGTTGTTTTTGAACTAAAAGGAGGTTCAAATGTAAAAGTGATGCATACCTCTTATTTGCCAGTTACTATAAAATGGGCTTCGTTAAAACAAACAGAAAATAGTATCTATTTAAAGAGTAAAATAACTACTCTTGATGATATTGTTGTGACAAAACAACACCCTCAAGAAATAATTAAAGAATTAGTTGAAAATTCGATTAAAAAGCTAGATGTACCCGCTAGGTTGAAGGTCTATTCAAGAGAGTTTTTTAAATTGAATGGGATTTATGCTTATTTTAATGACGGACTCATAAATTTTCAATTGTATAAAGATCAAAAAAAAGTAAAATCGACTTTATTAGTAGAACAAAATCGATCTTTTGGTTTAATAGATGACGAAATTAGTTCAGATCTTTTAGGGTATAATTTAAATGTAATGATGGAGAAATATTACGTTTTTACAGCTTTAAGACCATTATTAGATGTGAAATCAAAAAAGAAATTTACTTTTATTGTTAAGGTGTCTCCATTAAATGAGGCATATAATGAAATAATAGCAATTCCTATAGAAGGTTCAAATGAGTTGTTGGATGATTTTAAAATTGTTTATGACGTTAAAAGAAAATTAATTATTGAGATAAATGCGGAAGTTTCTCCTAGTTCATTGGCCGAAGTTAAAAAAGAAATGGGGAAAGGCTCAAAAAATATAATTAGATCTGTGTTTAAAACCAATTACAGAGTTGATTTAAATAACTATTATTTAGTTAGTTCAAAAGAAGAGATTAATTATGAAGTTGATTTAGGGAATGAGATAAAAAATATAGAAGTGCTAAATAATTTAGTGACAACAAACTTTAATATCCAAAGTTACACCTATAAAGAAAGTGATGTTTTTAAGGACAGAACTCTTTTTAATATAAAAAATTCTATATTGACAGATTATTGGAATGTTTCAGGACTAACTCCTACTGCCAAAGAATTAGAGGTAATAAATAAAGTGATAAATAAATTATAGACTCTTCTTTTTAGCCATGATTACATAAGTGTCATAAGCGTATGTTTTGCGGTCTATAGTCTTGATGATTTCAAAATTGTTGAGATATAGAAAAAGTTGAATCTCATTTAATGTAAAAACCCGAACTGTAGAAAAATCATTCGTAATAATTTCTTTTTGACCATTCACTATAGTGTAATATTGCGCAGTCCATTCGAGCATGAAATTTTCGAGTAAAGTGGTATTCCAGTGGCTTTCCCGGATGTAGTTTATTTTTTCATAAGTAGCTTGGTGTATAATGGTTTTGTTTTTCTTTATAAAAGGAATAAACCTATTGGCATCTATGAAATCAAAAATAATTACGCCTTGAGGATTCAAATTTTTGTAAAGTGAGTCAAAAGTGTTATTGATGTCTTCATTGCTAATGAGGTAACTAGTAGATCTTCCCGTGATTATAATGACGTCAACCGGATTTTTTAGTTCAAAACTGCGCATGTCTCCATGTATAAAGACGCTGTTTTTGTTTCTTTCTTGAGCAATGGCTATCATACTTAGACTGTAATCAAGCCCTATGTACTCTTGATTGTTTTCTCGAAAACGTTTGGCTAGATTTCCAGTTCCGCTTCCTATTTCCAGAATAGTATTACAATTGTTTTCTTGAATTAAGTGATTGTAAAATTCATATTCCTCATCATAATCAATGAAGGATTGGTACATGGCATCAAAAATAGCTGCCATTTTCCCGTCGTATAAATTTGCCATGGTATAATTATTGGTACATATAAATTTATGAAATTAAATAAAAAAAAAGGCTATCAAAAGATAGCCTTTTTATAATTATTCAAAAATTGAATTAGAATTTATAGTTTAAAGATAAATTCATCATTGTTCCCAATTGACTGAAATGAGAACCATCATAAGTCATTTGAGAATAACGACCATTGAAGGTTAAATCATTGATTTGGTTTTTTAATGTTACAGGGTTGTTCATAACTGCTTCAGCTCCAGCAGAACCGTCTGACTTTAATTTCCATTCTGGGAGTACATTAAACAAGTTGTTTACATTTAAAGCTAAGCTAATTTTATCAGTAGCTCTATAAGAAATACCTAAATCAGTAACTATTTTTGTTAAGAACTCAACAGTAAGGTTTTTGTCATATAAATCAGCATTTTTGAATTTTGCTGGACCAAAAACGGTATTGTTTAGTGAAAATGTGAATTTGCTTATTTCGAAGTCTGCTCCAAGAATAACTTTGAACTCTGGACGAGAAGTAAGTAATAATGCTTCTGAAGTTTTACCAAATACAGATTGACCAACAGCTTCTACACTTGCAATGTTACGAACATCTCCATCTAAAGCATTCTCAATAGTATAGTTTCCAGAAAGGTTTATGGCTAATTTACCAGGTCCTAATTCTATATTTCTATAATTAGCGACAAGATCTAAACCAGATGTTTTAGTGTCAATTGCATTTGTAAAGAATGATTGGATGTTACCAGGACTAAATGTGATTTTATCTCCTAAAACGATACGGTCTTTAACGCTAATGTAATAATAATCTAAAGTAGCACTAAAGTTTTTACTTGGTTTAATTCCAGCTCCAACAGTGTAGTTGGTTGAGCTTTCTGCTTTTAAATTTGGAACTCCTCTTAATCTAGCAGCAGATGAAACGTTATTTATAATTCCTTCTAGCTGAATTCCCCCCCCACCAAATGAGGATTGAACTTTTTGAGTATAAATTTGGTGTAAAGTAGGTGCTCTAAATCCTGTAGATACAGAACCTCTTAATGTAACTTTGTCATCCAAGAATTTATATCTTGAACTCAATTTCCATACTGTTTTATTTCCAAAATCACTATAATCTTCATAACGTACTGTTCCTTCAAATAGTAAATCTTTTGTTACGTCCAATGAACCACTAAGGTAAAAACCAATGTTATAACGGTTAAATTTACCAGTGTTTTCTGGCATATTACCTTGATAAGAATCTGCACCTAATCCAATATAAGAAGCTTCGTCTCCTTCTCTAACTTCAAATGTTTCTGTTCTAAATTCAGAACCTAATGCAATGCTGAAATTATCAAAAACTTTTTTGTTGATGTCGATGTTACCTACATAATGTGTAAAACCTACACCACCTGGGTTAAAGCTAATTGGGCCACTATAGACGTTTGGGTTAGGAGCGTAAATAAAGTTTCCTAGGTTGTCTTTAGAGCGGTTGTGAGAATTTGAAATGGTGTAGTTTTGTTGGTTTCCACCAGTTGTGAAACTCGCATCTGCATTCCAGCCGTCTTTTTCAAATTTATAGCCTATAGTTGCATTGTAGTCATTTAATTCTCCTTCAAAAGTTGGCACGTAACCTTGGTAAGAAGCCAATGTACCATTTCCGAATAAAGATGGTAAGTAAGGGTAATCAGTAGCAGTTCTCCAATATGGAGTTCTGTAATTGGCAAATGAATTTACTTTTTTGTAAACATAGGCTGCATTGTAATATAGTTGTGTGTGATCGTTGATGTCTTTGCCACCATTGATAAGGAATTTTGCAGCTGCAGTTTCTGGAGCTCCGTTGATATTTCCTGCATCAGGATTTTTTGCTAAAAAGTTTTTAATATCTGTTAAAGTGTTTACTCCAGCAGTAGTTCCTCCCCAGTAATTAAATTCTCCATCAGCATCTACTGTACCAGGACGATTTGACATTTCTGTTTTAGAGAAGTCTAAAGTGTAATTTACAAATCCATTATCGCCAACAGTTGTTCCATTGTTAATGGTTAGACCAAACATTTCTCCATCACCTTCACTTGTAACACCAGTTCTAAGAGTGGCTGAACCAGCATTATTACTCTTTTTTAAGATGATATTCATTACCCCTGCAATAGCGTCAGAACCGTATTGAGCAGACGCACCATCTCTTAGGATTTCTACTCTTTCGATGGCGTCTGTAGGAATGGCAGAAATATCTGCTCCCGTTTCACCTCGTCCTGGAGACGTTTGTACATAAACTAAGGCGCTTAAGTTTTTACGCTTTCCGTTAATAAGGATTAAGGTTCTGCTTGGTCCCATATTTCTTATTTCGTAGGGATCAAGCAATGAAGTCGCATCGTTTACAGGTGTGTTTACCGTGTTAAATGATGGGATTCTGTACTGTAATGCTTTATCGAAAGAGGCTTGTCCAGTAGAGGTTAAGTCTTTTGCGGATAATACATCAATTGGTAAGGCCGAAGTAGTGTTGGTTCTTGCTGCTGTTCTGGAACCTGTAACAATAACTTCGTTTAGATTTTGACCGCCTTCTTCGGACAGGGAAACATTAATTACTGAGTTGTCAGCTACACGTGTAATACTGTTGTAACCAACATAACTAAAAATTAATGAAGATCCTTCTTGTACGGATATTTTATACGATCCATTCATATCGGTAGAAACACCGTTTGAGGTTCCTTTTTCTACAATGTTAACGCCTGGTAAAGCGTTTCCAGTGTTGTCTTTTACGATTCCTGATATTTCTTTTTGCGCCAGCATAAACGTGGCGTTGAGTAAAAAGAATAATAATGTGATTTTTTTCATAATTTGTGAATTGATTGGTTATTGGTTTTGTTTGTGTTCAAATATAACAAAATTTTAACATCATAAAATAATAATGTTAAAAAATATCTAAATTTTGTTGAAGTATTTTTTTTTGTAAATATTTTACTTCCTTGCTTGTATAGGAGGTATGAATATTCAATTTATAGTGATGGTGGTGGTTTGGAATTTGAAGGGTCTGAAAAAATAGTATATTTTGCAATATTGGCTAAAGCGCTACTGTATAAATAGGATGTAATTCATAAAATCTCTATAAGCCCTAATCCGTTACTGAAAAGGGAGTCCTAAAATTTGCGGAGTAATGCCATTATATCTTATATTTGCAAACTTTAAAAAAGGATTTACTAAAAACAAATAACAGGAGGTTGTTATTTGTAAACATACATAACATGAAATCGCCAAGATTCAAATGAAAAAAAGCATAAAGAATGGCGAATACCTCCCGTCCCGATAATTATCGGGAGCTATCGGGATCATTAAAAAATCAAATATTATCTTCACATGAAAGCAGGAATCGTAGGGTTACCAAATGTTGGAAAATCAACATTGTTCAATTGTTTATCGAATGCAAAAGCGCAAAGTGCTAACTTTCCTTTTTGTACCATCGAACCTAATATAGGTGTTGTAAGCGTTCCAGATTCAAGAATGGAAAAACTGGAAGAATTAGTAAAACCAGAACGCGTGCAAATGGCAACTGTTGATATCGTAGATATTGCAGGGTTGGTAAAAGGAGCCAGTAAGGGAGAAGGTTTAGGAAATCAATTTCTTGGAAATATTAGAGAGTGTAATGCTATTATTCACGTTTTGCGTTGTTTTGACAATGACAATATTGTACACGTTGATGGAAATGTAAACCCAATTCGTGATAAAGAAACGATTGATATTGAATTGCAATTGAAAGATCTTGAAAACGTAGAAAAGCGTTTAGAAAAAGTAAATCGCGCTGCCAAAACAGGTAATAAAGAAGCACAAACAGAAAAAGCACTTTTAGACAGAATCAGAGAAACACTTTTGCAGGCAAAATCAGCTAGAATTGTTATCCCTGAAAATAACGATGAGGAAGTATTGTTAGAAAGTTTTCAGTTGATTACTGCAAAACCAGTATTGTACGTTTGTAATGTCGATGAAAATTCAGCAGTTACAGGAAATAAATACGTGGATCAAGTTCGCGAATTGGTAAAAGATGAAGATGCTGAGGTAATTGTACTTTCTGTAGGTGCCGAAGCTGATATTACAGAATTGGAAAGCTACGAAGAGCGTCAAGTTTTTCTTGAGGATATGGGGTTAAAAGAGCCTGGAGCATCTGTATTGATTCGTGCGGCTTACAAATTATTGAAACAACAAACTTATTTTACGGCTGGTGTCAAAGAAGTTCGCGCTTGGACAATTAACATAGGATCAACTGCACCGCAAGCTGCTGGAGTTATCCACACCGATTTTGAAAAAGGATTCATCCGCGCCGAAGTGATTGCTTATGAAGATTTCGTTCACTACGGATCGGAAGCTAAGTGTAAAGAGGCTGGGAAATTCAAAGTAGAAGGAAAAGAATATATCGTAAAAGATGGAGACGTAATGCATTTTAGATTTAATGTGTAGATTTTTGGACAAAAGGTAATAAAGCAAAAAGCAATAGAAAGAAACCTGCAAGAGTCATTTTGCAGGTTTTTTTATTTGGACCGCCTTTTTTTAAAGTTGGGACAGAAAATTTGATTAAAATTATTTATATTTGTTAAAATTATTTCTAATAAGTTTAGAATAAAATATTAAAATCCAATAAGATGAGTACACTAGAAATCAACTTGTACAATAAATTAAAAGCTAAAATTGGAGAAGCAGAAGCCAAGGAATTAATTGAGTTTATTGATTTTAGAAGTGAAGAGAAGCGAGTTAATTCCGATAAAATTTTAGCAACTAAACAGGATATTAGCGAAGTGAGATTAGAAATAAAAGAAGCTAAAACAGATATGATAAAATGGTTTTTTGCTTTTTTTATCACATTAGTTTTAATGATTTTGGGTCTTTATGCTACTGTTTTGTTAAAGTAATTAAAAAGTTTAACAAAAGCATTTTGTTGAATATGTAGCTATGGTATTTACCATATTTAATATGTTATTTTTAAAGGTGAGAAAATAGAAAGAAATCTGCAAGAGTCATTTTGCAGGTTTTTTTTATGTTTTTTTAAGTTAAGAACGTTTTTTCAATATATGTTTTGATTTTTATTACTTTTAAAACAAAAAAATAAAATCATGAAAATCATCGCCTTTGCAGGAAGTCCCAGTAAAAACTCCATTAATAAAAAATTAGCGACTTACGCTTCTAGCTTATTTGAAAATACAGAAGTTGAGGTGTTAGATTTGAATGATTTTCAAATGCCGCTATTTAGTGTAGATATTGAAGCTGAAATTGGTCAGCATCCTTTGGCAAATGCTTTTCTTGAAAAAATTGCAACTGCTGATCTTTTAGTAGTTTCGCTTGCCGAAAATAATGGGAATTACAGTGCTGCTTTCAAAAACACAGTGGATTGGTGTTCTAGAATAAATGGAAAAATTTTTCAGGAAAAACCAATGTTATTGATGGCTACTTCCCCAGGAGCTAGAGGTGGCGCAAGTGTTCTGGAGATAGCCAAAAATAATTTCCCGCGTTTTGCGACCGAAATTAAAGCTGTTTTTTCATTGCCAAGTTTCAATGATAATTTTGATGTTGAATTGAATGTTATTTCAAATCCAGAATTGGATAGTCAATTGAAAGAGATTGTTAAGGGGTTTTAAAAACTCAATTGCAATAGCAATATCAATTTCAATGGCAGTTCAAAAAATCTAAAATCTAAAATCTGCTCCCGATAATTATCGGGACTAAAATCTAAAATTACACCTGTCAATATCATTCTTAATAACTTTGCTGTTTTCCTCTTTTTAATTTTATCGATTTGCACTACATTAGCACACTCGAGGTCTTTGCGAAAAGCGAAAGACCGAACAGAACGCAGTTAAATTCGATAAAATCCCAAAATGTCAGATCAAAATCAATATACCGAAGATAATATCCGTTCTCTCGACTGGAAAGAACACATCCGTATGCGTCCCGGAATGTACATTGGGAAACTTGGAGATGGGTCTTCGCCAGATGATGGTATTTATATTTTATTAAAAGAAGTTCTCGATAACTGTATCGATGAATTTGTCATGGGTGCCGGTAAGAACATTGAGGTAACTATTAAAGATAAAACCGTTACCGTTCGTGATTATGGCCGTGGAATTCCATTGGGAAAGGTAATTGATGTCGTTTCCAAAATGAACACTGGGGGTAAATACGATTCCTTGGCGTTTAAGAAATCTGTTGGTTTGAATGGAGTCGGGACAAAAGCGGTGAATGCTTTGTCTCATTATTTTCGTGTGGAATCCGTTCGTGATGACAAACAAAAAGCAGCGGAGTTTTCGGGTGGAAATCTGGTTCTTGAAGAAGACGTTATTGAAACCACGAAGCGAAAAGGTACCAAAGTGTCTTTTATTCCAGATGAGACGATCTTTAAGAATTATAAATTCAGGTTTGAGTATGTCATCAAAATGCTCAAGAACTATTGTTATTTGAACAATGGACTGACAATTATTTTTAATGGCGAAAAATATTATTCGGAAAACGGATTAAAAGATTTATTAGAAGAAACCATACACGCTGATGACTTAGAGTATCCTATTATTCACCTCAAAGGAGATGATATTGAGATGGCTTTAACGCATAGCAAAACCCAATATAGCGAAGAATACCACTCTTTTGTTAATGGTCAAAACACCACGCAAGGAGGAACGCATCTCGCGGCGTATCGTGAAGCGATTGTAAAAACGATAAGAGAGTTTTACAACAAAAGCTTTGAAGCTTCGGATGTGCGTAAATCGGTAGTGAGTGCGATAAGCATCAAAGTAATGGAACCCGTTTTTGAGTCGCAGACCAAAACCAAATTGGGATCGACAGATATGGGTTCTGAACCTGGAATGCCTTCGGTTCGTACGTTTGTAAATGATTTTGTGAAAACAAAATTAGACAATTATTTACACAAGAATCCAACTACAGCCGATGCCTTGTTGCGAAAAATTCTTCAAGCTGAACGCGAGCGTAAAGAATTATCGGGAATTAGAAAACTCGCCACAGATCGTGCGAAGAAAGCCAATCTTCACAATAAAAAATTAAGGGATTGTCGTGCGCATCTTCCTGATACCAAAAATCCAAAGAGCTTAGAAAGTACTTTGTTTATTACCGAGGGGGATTCGGCTTCTGGGTCGATTACCAAATCTCGTGATGTAAACACCCAAGCGGTTTTTAGTTTGCGTGGTAAGCCTTTGAACTCCTACGGAATGAGCAAAAAAATTGTGTATGAAAACGAAGAATTCAATTTACTGCAAGCCGCTCTGGATATCGAGGACGGATTAGAAAAATTACGTTATAATAATATCGTAATCGCAACCGATGCCGATGTCGATGGAATGCACATTCGTTTGCTGTTGATTACTTTTTTCTTGCAGTTTTTCCCGGAATTAATCAAAGAAGGACATTTGTACATTTTACAAACACCGCTTTTTAGAGTTCGAAACAAGAAAGAAACTATTTATTGTTATTCAGAAGAAGAACGGAGAGACGCTATAGAAAAATTAAAACCCAAACCAGAGATCACTCGATTTAAGGGATTAGGAGAGATTTCACCAGATGAGTTCAAGAATTTCATTGGAGAAACCATTCGCTTGGATCCTATCATGATGGATAAAAACACTTCGATCGAACAGTTATTGTCGTTTTATATGGGTAAAAACACTCCAGACCGACAAGAATTTATCATCAAGAATTTGAAGGTGGAATTGGATGTTATAGAGAATGTTTAGAACCATTTAAATTCAAAATAAAATCTTAGTCTATGAGGAAAATAATTTTTTTGATTACTATTTTAATTTTGGTTTCTTGTAAAAAAGAAAATACAAAGAATCAAATAGAAGCTGAAGGTGTTCCGATTGTAAAATCAGTAAGCAAAGTAATTAACAGGAGAGATTTTCCTTTGAAGAATTTTTCAAAAATTGAATTAGTTTCTTACTATGACAGAATTCGTTGGGATACATTAAAATATAAAGGGAAACAGCCATTTCGAAAAGAATTAGTAGATAATTTTAAATTGACTTTTGATAGTACAATGATACAGGAGAGAGTTATTTTAAATAAAAGTCAAGAGAGGGAACTTCTAAATTTAATGATTTCTGATACATGTGTTCCTGAAGAGATGTCCTCTGCGTGTTATGATCCAAGACATATGATTTTGTTTAGAGATGATAAAAACAGAATTATTGGTTATAATGAGTTTTGTATAAACTGTATTGGTTCTAGAAGTTCAACTAATTTGGATGGATTCCAAAAATACTGTTATTCAGATATGAGTGATTTATTTAGAAAATTTGGAATTAAACTTTTTGTTGAATATGAAGATGGGGGAAAAGAATATGAATTTTTACGAAAAAAAGGTTATTTAAATTATAAAATTAAATAAAGATATATTGTCAGAAAATCTTCAAAATAAAGCTTTATTTTCTCAAGTAGTCGAACTATTGCAAAATGCTCGACAACAGGTTTTGCGTACCGTAAATTCAACAATGGTTTATACCTATTTTGAAATAGGAAGAATGATTGTAGAAGAAGAACAAAACGGAAAAGATAGAGCCGAATATGGAAAACAACTATTAAAAGGGCTTTCTGAACAGTTGATCAATGAGTTTGGGAAAGGATTTTCTGTGGATAATTTACAGAATATGAGAAAATTGTATTTAACGTATTCAATTTCCGAGACAGTGTCTAGTTTTTCTAAAGAAGTGAATCAAAAATACGAGACAGTGTCTAGTATTTTCAAAAATGAAAGTATAAAAGAGATGTCTAAACCCACTTTGAATTTTATATTGACATGGTCTCATTATATTTTCTTGATGAGCATAGAGGAAGTAAAAGAAAGAAAATTCTATGAAATAGAAGCAATTAAATACAGATGGAGTTTAAGAGAATTAAAACGCCAATACAATTCTGCGCTTTATACACGATTAGCTTTGAGTCGAGATACAGCCGGAATTTTGAAACTTTCTGAGAAAGGTCAGATTATAGAGAAGCCAAAAGACATTATCAAAGATCCCTATATTTTGGAGTTTTTAGGATTGCCTGAATTGCATCGGTATTCTGAATCCGAACTGGAAGAAGAAATTATCAATAAATTAGAGCATTTTTTATTAGAATTAGGTCACGGTTTTACTTTTGTAGCCAGACAAAACAGAATTACTTTTGATGATAAACATTTTCGAATCGATTTGGTTTTCTACAATCGAATATTAAAATGTTTTGTTCTAATTGATTTAAAAATAGGAGAATTAAAACACCAAGATTTGGGACAAATGCAAATGTATGTCAATTATTACGACAGAGAAATGCGTTTGGAAGATGAAAACAAAACCATAGGAATTGTGCTTTGCCAAAACAAAAGTGATTTGGTTGTAGAATACACTTTGCCTGATAATAACGAGCAAATATTTGCCAGTAAATACAAAACAATTCTGCCAAGCAGAGAAGATTTAATACAATTAATTTCGGAATCAAAATAAATGAAAGACGAAGAAGACGATAACCTAATTCCAGCAAACGAAGAAAATAATTCGGAAGATCATTCTAATGATGACAATCAAGAAAACGATTCCGATGAAATTATTGAAGTAGAAGCCAAATCTTTTGAAGGAGGACATTTTTACGAAAATGATGAGGATGAAAATGATACCATTACCAAAGTTACAGGAATGTACAAAGATTGGTTTTTGGATTATGCTTCCTATGTAATTCTGGAGCGTGCCGTTCCTGCTATTGAGGACGGTTTCAAACCGGTGCAACGAAGAATCATGCACTCTTTGAAAGAGTTGGATGATGGTCGTTACAATAAAGTTGCCAATGTAGTTGGGCACACCATGCAGTACCACCCGCACGGGGATCAGAGTATTGGGGATGCTATGGTACAAATTGGGCAGAAAGAATTATTGATAGATTGCCAGGGAAACTGGGGGAATATTCTAACTGGTGACGGTGCCGCGGCTTCTCGTTATATCGAAGCGCGTTTGTCTAAATTCGCTTTGGAAGTTTTGTATTCTCCAAAAATTACCGATTGGGGCGTTTCCTATGATGGACGTCGTGCCGAACCGAATAACTTACCCGTAAAATTCCCGTTATTGCTGGCTTCAGGGGCAGAGGGTATTGCAGTAGGTCTTTCGACCAAAGTATTGCCTCATAATTTTAATGAGCTGATTGATTCATCCATTAAAATTTTGAAAGGAAAACCATTTACCTTATATCCCGATTTCTTGACGCAAGGTATTGCCGATGTGTCCAATTATAATGATGGATTGCGAGGAGGACGTGTTCGGGTTCGTGCGAAAATTGGTCAACTCGACAAAAATACGTTGGTCATTACACAAATTCCGTTTTCGACGAATACGACGACTTTGATTGACAGTATTTTGAAGGCCAATGATAAAGGTAAAATCAAAATCAAAAAAATTGAAGACAATACTGCTGCTGAGGTTGAGATATTAATTCATCTTTTTCCAGGGGTTTCTCCGGATAAGACGATCGATGCTTTGTTTGCTTTCACGGCTTGCGAAACTTCGGTGGCGCCATTGGGTTGTGTGATTGAGGATAACAAACCTTTGTTTATCGGGGTTTCGGATATGTTGAAAATTTCAACAAACAGAACCGTTCAGCTTTTGAAAAGCGAACTCGAAATCCAATTGAGCGAACTCGAAGAACAATGGCATTTTCTTTCTTTGGAACGTATTTTTATCGAAAATAAAATCTACCGTGACATTGAAGAGCAAACGAGTAGAGAAGGGGTAATTACCGCCGTTGATGAAGGGTTAAAACCGCATATCAAGCATTTGAAGCGTGCTGTGACCGAAGAAGATATTCTACGTTTATTGGATATTCGAATTATGCGTATTTCGAAATTCGACAGCAACAAAGCGCAGGATAAAATCGAAGCTTTAGAAGGTAGCATTGAACAAGTAAAATATGATTTGGAACACTTAATCGATTTTGCCATTGCATATTTTACCCGATTAAAAGAGAAATACGGAAAAGGGAAAGAGCGCCAAACCGAGTTGCGCATTTTTGATGATATCGAAGCTACAAAAGTGGTTTTAAGAAATACCAAATTATACGTAAATAAAGAAGAAGGTTTCGTTGGGACAAGCTTGAAAAAAGATGAATACGTTACCGATTGTTCTGATATTGATGATGTAATTGTCTTTTTGCGTAATGGAAAAATGATGATTACCAAAGTCGATGCCAAAACCTTTGTTGGAAAAGACATTATTCATATTGCTATTTTTGACAAAAGTGATAAACGCACGATTTACAATATGATTTACCGCGACGGGAAATCGGGGCCATCGTATATTAAACGATTCAATGTTTCGGGGGTAACTCGTGACAAATCGTATGATTTGACCAATGAAACTGCGGGTTCTCAAACCTTGTATTTTTCTTGTAACCCGAATGGGGAGGCTGAGGTAATCACGATCTTACTGCGTCAAGTGGGAAGTGTCAAGAAATTGAAATTCGACATTGATTTTGCTGCTTTGGCAATTAAAGGCCGTGCTTCCAAAGGGAATTTGGTAACCAAATATCCAATCAAGAAAATTGAATTGAAGGAGAAAGGTATTTCAACACTTTTACCAAGAAAGGTTTGGTTTGATGATACCGTACAACGATTGAACGTAGATGCCAGGGGAGAGTTGCTGGGCGAATTTAGACCAAGTGACAAAATTCTTGTGATTTCGCAAGCAGGAAAAATAAAAGTCATTACGCCAGAATTGACTACTCATTTTGATGAAGACATGATTGTTTTAGAAAAATGGGTTCCTAAAAAACCGATTTCGGCAATTTATTTTGATGGAGAAAAAGAGCGCTATTATATCAAACGTTTCTTGGTAGAAACCGAAAATAAAGAGGAAAGCTTTATTACAGAGCATCCTAATTCTAGATTAGAAATTGTAGCAACGGATTATCGTCCCGTAGCCGAATTAGTTTTCACTAAAGTAAAAGGTGTTCAGAAAGAAAGTTTAACCGTAGATATTGAGTCTTTTATTGCTGTAAAAGGGTTTAAAGCGCTCGGTAATCAATTGACAACTGATAAATTGAAACAAGTGAATTTATTGGAACCTTTGCCGTATGAAATTCCAGAAGAAATTATTCCGGAAGAAATAGAAGTACAAGGCGAAACCAATGCTGATGATGTTGACATTCATCTGGATGATGACGGGCAGGTTGTTTTGTTTTAGCATAAAAAAAATACAGTTACCGAAAAGTAACTGTATTTTTTTTTGATTGAATTCTTCCTATTATAATTATTTCTTTTTAGTTTTCATATTTAATATTTCTACCAATAAAGAGAACGAAATAGCAAAGTATAAATAGCCTTTTGGAACAGGAGTCACATGGCTGCCAAAAATAAGGGCGTTTGCTAAATGGGCGCTTTCCGTCAATAGCATAAATCCAATTAAGATTAAAAAGGACAATCCTAAAATTTGAATAGACGGATGCTTGTTGACAAAATTCCCAACAGGAACTGCAAATTGCATCATTATTAAAACCGAGATTACTACAGCCGTAATCATAATAACCAAGGCACCTTCGACACCATTGGTCATACCTACAGCAGTTAAAATACTGTCAAAAGAAAAAACCAAATCAATCATTATAATCTGCAAAAGTACACTCTGAAAAGATTTTGTTGCCGCTTTGCCTAGTTCTTTTTCCTCATGACCTTTTTCATCTACCTTCTCCCGAATTTCATTGGTGCTTTTATAAATCAAGAATAAACCACCTAACAATAAAATAATACTTTGACCGGTAACTCCTGCTTGAAACCAACTCAAATCAATGGTAAACCACGGCTTTTTCATTTGAATTAAAAAATTAATTCCAAACAACAATCCAATTCGCATAAACATCGCTAGAAACATTCCTACTTTGGTTGCTTTCTTACGTTTTTCTGCGGGTAATTTTCCAGTTGCAATAGAGATAAAAATGATGTTGTCAATACCTAAAACAATTTCAAGAAATGTCAATGTTAACAAGGCAATCCATGCATCTGGGTTTAAAAATACTTCCATTTTATTTAGTTGGGGGTTAAAATTATGAGTTTATGTAAGCTACAATTTTTTAATCGGCAATCTTAGTAACCGTTCCTTTTTGTTTCGAATCAACGCCTACCATTCCAAATTCAAAGGTATATGAATTTTTTGTAGTTGTCAAAATTTTCATGTCAATTGCTTTTTCTTCGGCTTTGCTTTTGGGGTGTTTTTTTTGCAAAACATACTCGCAATCGTTTACCCAACGAATAGTAGAAGTGTCTGTTTTACCCTCAAAAGTCTCTATTTCAATACTGTCATTGCGTTCAAATAACGTTGTTTTTTTAACGCCGTCGATTTTATATTCAAATTTAAATTTTCCGGTTTTAAAGTCTATGCAGTTGCGTTCTGCATTATAGCAAGACATTAGTAGTAACACAGGTAATAGTAATATTATTTTTTTCATTTTTTTATTAGTGTTTCATTTTTATTAGGGCCTTATCCAGCTGTTCGTTACAACTCCTCGGTCTATCCCCTTTTTTTCCAATGCCCCAAAAGGAGCTTCCTTTGGTCGCTCTTTTGGGGCAAGAAAAAAAGGGTTTAGCCCTGTGGGGTTTTTACTTCCATCTGGGGCAATGCGATTCGTATATTTATTATTTCAATCTTCTAAATTCTTCTTCCGTAAAATTTTTAATTGCTTTCTCTTGTGCAAATTTATCTACATTATAGCTATTCGATTTGTTTTTAGGAATGGACAAACTATCCCAATCACTATTTTTCAGTTGCTTGGCATAAAAAACAATTTGTCCAATATGATACGGATAATGCGCCAGTTGTCTGTTGATGGCTTCAATAACGGTATGTCCCTCGTTCCGAATATAAATAATCTCCGAAAGTTGCTCAGGTTGCAAACTGTCTAAAGCTCCCAAAAAACAATCCCAACCTTTGTTCCAAAAAGCCAAAACGGCTTCTTTCGATTGTAAATCATTTTCAAATTCAGCATCGCGATTTCTAGTCTCTTTTTCGCCATCGGTGGTCAGAAAATCCGTCCAACGCGACAGCATATTTCCCGAAAGATGTTTTACAATTACGGCAATGCTATTCGTGTCTTCATTTACAGCCACAAAAAGTTGTTCTGGTTCCAGTTGTGCCATCGCTTTTTCTCCTAACATTTTATAGTAGAGAAATTGCTTTTTTACGCTTTCAAGGTAAGAAGTAGTTGCATTCATGATTACTCAATTTTGTTAGTTGAAAATTTGTTTCATTTTTATTACCATCATATTCTGAGGTGTTAAAACGGATTTGTTTAGCTATCTCTAAAACACCTTATAATTTCTGTTTTTCATGTTTATCACTATTGTTTTAATCTTCAAACCATTCAAATAAATATTCATTTTTAAATTCGATATTAAATTTTTCTAAAAATCCTAAATATTCTTCTTTGAACGTTTTTTTCTGATGATGTATTTTTTGATTTTGTATATATCCAATAACACTGTCCAATTGGCTATGACTGTATGAAAAAGCTCCAAAACCATCCTGCCAATTAAATCCTAAAGGACAAAAATGACTTTCTTTTATAAAACTATTGGACGCTTTTTTTATTTCTCTAACCAAATCCGATAAACAGCAAGTAGGTTTCATTCCAATAAAAATATGAATATGATCGGGCATCCCGTTTATTGCAAGTAACTTTTGGTCTTTATTTGTAATTATTCCTGTTATATATTTGTACAATTCTTCTTCCCACGAATGACCAATTAGAGATGTCCGATTTTGAACTGCAAAAACAATTTGAATGTAAATTTGAGAATAGGTATTTGCCATGCTTGTTTATTCTTAAAATTAATCAGATTTATGAAATGTCTTTTATTGATTGATAAACGTTCAACCCCTCTGGGGTTGTTGCAACGTGATTTGTTATTTCTATAAACATATAACCGCTCTGCGGTTAGAAAATTTGAGAGGGATTAAATGTCTTATAGTTATTCCTATAAAAAAAAACATAGCTCCATTGTGTTTATAGAATCCCAAAGGTATTATATGTTTTATCTTGATTTGTTATTTATTCGAATCAAGGGTTGAAAAAAAATGTGGATATCCTTTAGATCTGCGTTGAAAACCCAAAAGTTATAGTATCCCCTTGATTCACATTATTTCTATAAACATATAACCGCAATGTGGTTTGAGAATCCCAGAGGAATTACATGTTTATAGAAAAAAGGATATTACCAGTTTCAACCCCAGCGGGGTTATATGTTTATAGAAAATGAATCATGTTTTTGGTTTTGACCCCAGCGGGGTCGCATATTTTCTAGTGCTTGAATTGTTATGAAACCATTTTCATATCTATAATAACTTAATCGCTCTACGATTGTTTTAGATTTCTTACTCATTGTGATTTCCTCGGTATTCAAAATTATTTTGTCTTTTGGAAAAACTCGCGACAGTGTCGCGAGTTTTGGGAAATCTTTATAGGTCTCTACAAATTGCTTCATTCTCCATATATTTTGAGGAGAAAAACCAACTATATTGGGTTCTGACCGCTGAATAAAAAGGGACAAATCATTTACTACCGATTTCCCCCAAGTTTTCTTTTCTACTTGTTGACTTACATATTCCCCAACATGCCAATAGAGAGTTACCAATTCCTTGTTTACAGCATGGAAAGCATTCTCTTTTGCTTTTGATATGAGAGTCGTTATGTGTGAAAATTGTTCTTGGAGTTCCATCGGTTAAATTTTAAACAGCTACAATATACATAAGATAATTCAAACAATCACTCAATTTTTATATCATATTTATCCAAAAGACCAACGATTCCCTGACTAGAAAATTTAGCTTTTTTCATCGGATTGAATTCGGGGTCTATTTTATAATTGTAGGCTGTAGTAAAATCGGCTCCAGCCAAAATAGTATCGTTAAAAATAGCATTATCCAAATTACAGTTTTCAAAAACTGAATTGGTCAAATTAGTTCCAACAAAAGTTACTTCTTTCATCGAACAGGAATTGAATTTGGTTTTGGGCATTTTCTTATTCGCAAACGAGCAGTAATCCAAAGCACTATCTTGAAATTGCACATTGAATAAAAAATCTTCGCAAGTATGAAATTGAATTCCCAAGAGTTTACAGTTCTTGAAACTCACGGTTTTTAGACTAGTTCCTGTTAATTGAGTCATCGATAAATTGCAATCAATGAATTCACAATCCATAAACGTATTATAGGAGAAATCACTATTGGAGAAATCACAGTTTTTGAAAATGCAGTCTTCAAATTCTCGGTTATTGATTTTCTTGTCAATGTATATGACTTTATCGAATGTTTTTTGAACGTGAATTAGGTTTTCCATTAGTCGTTAAATATCCCTTTCATTATTATTTTCAAACCCAAAAACATCAAATACATAGATGCTAGACAAGCAATGATTCCTATGGCTAAAACCAAATAATGCCAGTCGTTTTTTTGATTCATAAATGCATTATAAATCACCGATGGGCCTATAAACATAAGCGGTAATGCACCCGATAAATATTTGATTCCTTTTGCTAAGAGTTCTTTGTTTGCCATTTTTGTATTTTAAAGTTTCAGGTTTAAAGTTTCAAGATTTACTGAAAACTGGTTTTTATTTTTTGTTATAAAAATCAACTGCTTTTCTCACGCTTCCGTGTGTTTTTAGCAATTCGGAGCCTTCTTCGTAGGTTACAGGGATTTCTCCCATAATCATTTTTACGCCACGATCCACTAGTTTGCTATTGCTCAATTGCATATCGACCATTTTGTTTCCTTTCACTTTTCCAAGCTGAATCATAGTGGAGGTGGTAATCATATTCAGTACCAGTTTTTGCGCCGTTCCGGCTTTCATTCTCGAGCTACCGGTTACAAATTCAGGACCCACAATAACTTCGATTGGAAATTTTGCCGTTTGCGAAAGCGGACTTCCAGCATTGCAGGAAATACTTCCAGTGCTAATATTTTGTGCATTGCAGGCTTGTAAACCTCCAATAACATAAGGTGTAGTTCCAGAGGCTGCAATACCCACAACAACATCATTTTCGTTTACATCAAAAGCTTTTAAATCTTCCCAAGCTTGTGTGGTGTTGTCTTCGGCGTTTTCTACGGCTTTGCGAATGGCGGTGTCTCCACCAGCAATAATACCAACAACCAAATCAAAAGGTACTCCAAAAGTAGGAGGACACTCGGAGGCATCCAAAATCCCCAAACGTCCTGAAGTTCCTGCTCCTATGTAGAATAAGCGTCCGCCCAATTTCATTTTGGCAACGATTTCGGTGACCAATGTTTCTATTTGTTGCAAGGCTTTTTCTACAGCAAGAGGCACCGTTTGGTCTTCCTGATTGATGTTAGAAAGCAATTCTTGAACCGACATTTTTTCTAAATGTTCGTATTTGGAGGATTGTTCGGTGGTTTTGGTGAAAGTCATAGTTTTGAGTTGCTATTTTTATTGTGAAAATACGAATTTTATTGTTTTGCCGTGAATTGCGTGAGGGATAGGAGCTAGCTACCTTGTAGCGTGTCCCGATAATTATCGGGAAGCCCGACAGCATTAGGGAAAGGGGCCGAATATGCGGTTGCTAGATTTGGCCCTTTTCCCTAATGGTGGCACGCCCAAATTTATATAAAATACGCCAAGGCTATTCCAATCACAATCATAGATACTTTGGCGATATTGAATTTATGACCTTCACTACTTTCGAAAATGATAGTCGATGAAATATGGAATAATATTCCAATAACCACGGCAGTTATCTGGGTGTAATAGTCATTCAATTGTGGTATAAAATCAGATGCTATCGTACCCAATGGCGTCATGATTGCAAAAGTGATCATAAAGAAAAAAATCGCCTTTTGGTCTAGGCTTGCATTAACGAAAAAGGTGGTCAATATGATGGCAATTGGCAAATGATGAATTGCGATTCCAACGGCTAGATCATGATGATGACCAACAGGAAATCCTTCGAGAAAGGCGTGTATGCAAAGACTGGTGAACAGCAACCAAGGTATTTGATATATTTTGGCATGACCATGAACGTGACCGTGCTCGGCACCTTTGGAGAAAAATTCTAATATGATTTGGAATAAAATTCCAAGCATAATAAAAAGTCCAATGTTACTGTTTTGACTTTCGTACACTTCCGGTAGTAGGTGCATTACGGTAAGAGACAACAGAAAAGAACCACTAAAAGCTAATAGTAGTTTAAGGTTAGTTTTGTTCTGGGGTTTTAAAAATAAAGCTATTATATAACCTATTATTACGGAAAGTAAGGGTAAAAGGTAATTCATTATTTAAAAATCATGATTAATCGTTCGCTTTCGGTTTTGTGGAATTTTTTTAATTTATAATCGCCAAAAATATCCAGTAAAAATATCCCTGCTTCTTCCATCATTTCTTCAAAGTCTTTCAGGGTTAGGGCTTTTACTTTTTCGGTGAAATGAAATTTTTGACCTTGATCTTCAAAATCGATTTCTTTGTAGATGTGTCCGTCTTTTAGATAACGTTTGATATGAAAATCGATTTCATCAACGGTCTTTACTTCTTCGGGAACCAAAGTGTTAAGCACGTTTGTTACATTCATAAAATCAATTACAGCAAAACCATATTCGGTTAAGCTTTCTTTGATGGCTTTTAGTGTGGTGAGATTGTCCTCGTCGTTTTCAAAATATCCAAAACTGGTAAACAAATTGAAAATAGCATCGAATTTATCTTCAAAAGTTTCACGCATGTCGTGTACTTGAAAATGCAAGGTTTCGTTGCTGTTTTTTTGTGCTTCGACAATACTGTTTTCGGATAAATCTGCACCGACGACGTTGAATCCTAATTGGTTTAAGTAGATAGCATGACGACCTTTGCCACAAGCCAAATCAAGCACTTTGGCTTTCTCGGGAAGATTGAGGTAGTGCGTCAGATTGTCCATAAACAATTGGGCTTCTCTGTAGTTTCTTTCTTTGTAAAGAATGTGGTAATACGGGCTGTCGAACCAAGAGGCAAACCAGTTTTCTGGATTGGAATTTGGGATTTGTCCCGAAGCTTCGGGATTGTTATTTGTAGAATCGGACATTTATTCTTTTTCAATTAATTTAGTCCCGCAAATTTAGTGTATTTTTGCTGAATATTAATGATAACAATTCCCCCATTTGGGGGTTAGGGGGCTATGGAGAATTTTAAGATGATTGCCAAAACCTTTTTTGGTTTTGAAGAAATACTGGCGAAAGAGTTAACAATGCTGGGCGCACAGGATGTGGAGCAGGGGGTGAGAATGGTAAGTTTTAAGGGAGACAAAGGTTTTATGTACAAAGCGAATTTGTCTTTGCGTACGGCTTTGAAGATTTTGAAGCCGATTTATTTTTTTAAAGCGAGAGACGAACAATCGTTATACAAAGGAATTCGAGGGACGAATTGGTCTAAATATATCAATGCCAATCAGACTTTTGTGATTGATGCAACGGTGCATTCGGAGTATTTTAACCACTCGGAGTTTGTGTCACAAAAATGTAAAGATGCGATCGTGGATCAGTTTCGTGAAAGAACGGGACAACGTCCTAGTATTGATAAAGCTTTTCCAGATTTGAGAATTAATATTCATATTGATAAAGATCAGGTTTCGGTAGCATTAGACACTTCTGGAAATTCATTGCACCAACGTGGGTACAGAACAGCTACGAATATTGCTCCTATTAACGAGGTTTTGGCAGCAGGAATTTTGCTGCTTTCGGGTTGGGATGGTCAAACTGATTTCTTGGATCCGATGTGTGGTTCTGGAACTTTCCTTGCAGAAGCGGCTATGATTGCGTGTAATATTCCCGCAAACATTAACCGTAAGGAATTCGCTTTCGAAAAATGGAACGATTGGGACAATGATTTGTTTGATAGTATTCAAGATAGTTTATTGAAGCGGGTACGCGAATTTCATTACACCATAAAAGGGTATGATAAAGCGCCGTCTGCGGTTCAAAAAGCGAAAGACAATGTGAAGAATGCCAATCTGGATGAATATATTAAGATAGAGGAGCAGAATTTCTTTGATACAGAGAAAACGTCTGAAGGGAAATTGCATATTGTTTTCAATCCGCCCTATGATGAGCGTTTGGATATTCACATGGAAGAATTCTACAAAAGTATTGGTGATACCTTGAAGAAAAATTATCCAGGAACAAACGCTTGGTTTATTACGGCAAACCTTGAAGCATTGAAATATGTTGGACTGAAACCTTCACGAAAAATCAAACTTTTTAATGCAAGTTTGGAAGCGAGATTAGTGAAGTATGAAATGTATGAGGGAAGTAAGAGGACGAAGTTTCAAGTTGTTCCTGATGCTGAATAAAGAGTTTTGATACTGAATATAATCCCGATGATTGCTATTTTAGAATAGTGATTATCGGGATTTAATTTTAGATTATTATTGTTTATAAAAAAATGTTTTATTGCTTTTTATTTTTTAAATTTAGGATAATTAACAAAATTAAATAGAGGTATATCAACTGATAAAAAAGCATTCCATTTCCAGTAAGGATTATTGACCTGAGTTGACTTGTCATCATTAATTCTTGAGAGACCAGGTCCATATTGCCCACCTATACCGATTGAAATAGGGATGTTAGCTCCAATTCCATAAACTATGTATGCTCCGGGCGAAAAAATTTGTCCTAGTTCGATTGTGTAATCTTTTGATTCAAGAGTTTCATCTGGTGTACCTTCATTTTCATATTCAAGCTTGTAATCTACGATAGCTCCCAAATCTAATAATGGAGCGAATAATGAAATCGATCCCCAATTATTATTCAATCCGTAACTTATACTAAGACCAATTGGAGCGGAAATTGCCACTCTGTCATTCCATGTACTTTGAGCGTTATTTTTCGGGTCAGTAAAACTATAACGAGCTCCAAGATAGGATTGAATATTAAAATTAAAATCAGAATGTTTTTTGATAGAAGAACTTCCAACAGGCAATATAACAGCATCGAAGGCAGCCTTAATATCAGCTTCTGTTTTAGCTTCTACCATATTTGCCATGAAGAGAGCATAAGGTTTTGCTTTTTGGGCGAAATTGAATAAGTTATTGAGTTTTAATTGATATAAATAGGCTTTTGTATTTTTTATTTCAGCCTCATTTAAATTTGAAATTAATTTGTCAATTTCAGAATTACTAACTGTTTCATTTTTCTCTAATTTCTCTAATATTTTCTTGGATTCATTTTTAATATTGTCAGGAGTATTTTCTTTAAATTTAGTTCCTATTATATTATTTGAAGAGATCTCATTTATTTTAGAAAAAATATCCATCGTGTTTATAATGGCAGCATTGTATTTTTCTTCGTAAATATTTTTATGTAAATCGTTACCTAATCTCATTAATTTGATTAAATCATCTGATACTTCAAAACTATCGTCAAAATGATTGTATAAAGAAAAACCATATTCAATTACATCTATCGAAGTACTGATATAAGTATAATATTCATCATTTGTAATTTTAATTTGATCTTCTTTTTTCGATTTAATTTCATTAACTATATTTTGTGTCTTAGCTGTTATATCAACAAACTCTTGTATTTTGTTTTGAAAAAAGAAAACATTATCAATTTGTGTAACAAGAATGTCATTGAAGTTTTTATTTCCATTTTTTTCATAAAATTTTATATCTCGGGATTTTTCATATAATAACCCTAGATAAATTTTAAATAATTCTTCATCTTCGAATAGTTTAACTAATTCTTTAGGATTTTGCCATTTTAGTTCTTCCAAATCTTTATGGCAAATGCTTTCACTAATTAGGTTTGCTATTTTTAAAGCACTACCAACATTTTTGAATTTATATTTAGTTTGATTTTCAGGAGCATCCCATTCTTTGAAAGCAGATAATTGATGTAAAACGCCTATTGCATTTAATCCTCCAGTTTCAAGTTGATGAATTAATCTCATAGAACGAACGATTACTGTTATTTCAGGGTAATTTTTGACTAGCTCATTGTATTTTGGCAACAATAATACATCGTCAATTTTAAATGTAATTTTACGAAGGTCATCTAGGAAATTATTACGTAGTGTAGGAAGCATTTCAGGATATTTATAACTTAATAAAGTTGAAACGACTTCAGATGTTTTTGGGAAAAGAATTTTAAATTCTTCATTATCTTTAATAAAATTTTTAAACTTGTTAAAGAAAGCAACTGTTAATTCTTCTTTGGCATGTTTAATCATAACTTCTGCCATTGCATTTGCATATTTAGTGACATCTAATCCACTAATCGATTTCCCTAATAACATTGAGATACCACCACCACCTTGTGTATTTATTTCTTTATCTGTTAAAAATAAAACTGATTTTAGGCTTTCATTTTGATTAAAGAATTCATTACCGTTGAAATCAATAGAATTAATAGTTTTTTTTATGTCAATCTTAATATTATATTTATTTAGAATTTCATTAGTCTTATTTTTGTCTTTTTTTTGTATTGCTTCTTGGAGAAGTTTAGCATCTTCAAATGCATAACCAGTGGGTTTATCTAGTGTTATGGTTTTATTTTCCTGAGTTGCATTATTAGTTGTTGCTGATATTGAATTTTCTTTTGAAAAAGGTATGCTGATTTTTTCTAAAAGTTTATCTTGGTTATCGCAAATTATTATTGAGAGAGTGTCTTTTTGCTTATTTAAAATATCTTTGGTAATTGTTACATATGATTTTACACCTTCATCAGTTTTTTTTAGTTCATGTTTCTTAAAGTACATTGAATTGACATAACAAATTTTGTAATTGCTAACCTGTGTTTTATCAAAAATAATTTTCACATCGTCTGTCTTATTAACTTCCTTAGGAGTACTCATCCATTCTTTGTTTATATTGACATCAGTTTGGGCTATAGCATTGTTTAAATTAAAGATTAGTAACCCTAGTGTCAGTATTTTTTTTGTGAGAGTAAATGTTATTTTCATACCAATTCAATGTTTAGTTGTTCAAAAATTGTTTCAATGGGAATGGCATACGTATGGGTATCATTGCCAGCTACTACTATTCCGATGACATTGTCATAATTATCTAATACAGCTGAACCTGAATCTCCTGGTACTGAAATTGCTTTATTATTATTAGAAATGGTTATTAAGTCCTCTAAATTCCATTTTTCGTATCCAGTTCCATCAGGCAATTCATAATTTATAACAACATCGTGATTTTTACCGGAAACTTTACCAACTGCGCTTGTTTTATTGGTTTTGTAACCATAGATTCTTGCCTCAAGGTTATTAATTTCACCACTTAAAGGATTTGTTTTTATAATATTTTTGCCATTGGGTAATTTGTTTGAAATAGAGAGCGTATCGCTAATGTCTATGATTGCTACGTCTATGGAATTGTTTCGAATACCATTTCTAATTGAGCCTACAACGGTAGTGCTGTCATGAGGAGAAATTATATTTTCTTCACCTATGTAATTGAAATCATTATAATTATGTCGTTTTCCAATTACCACATGATAACAAGTGAGTAACATTTTATGGCTACCATTCGTGCCTTTAAATTTCACAGCTAATCCATATGACCCATAGTTTGCAGGTTTGTTTTGGTTTGTTAAATCGCTTTTAAAAGTTAAGTTTCCATGGGTGACAATTGGTGATGAAACTATAATTTTTACGTCTATTTTTCTAACACTATTGTTGGGTAAATAATAAGGGAATGAGTTTGGAATGAGATGTGTATTATTATTTGTAGTTACTACTTCTATATATTTCGTTTCATTATTGTGACCTATTCCAACTGAAATTACATCTTGAATATTTTTTAGGATATTTTTATTTTCTTCAAACACTTTTTTTACAATATCAGCTTCTGTAATTGCAATCCATTCATCTAATTCTTTTAAGGTGTTCATTTTATAAGTTTCCTTATCACTTAATTTGGATTTCAAATCTTTCGCATAAAATAACATATCAAGTGTGTCATGCCAAAATTTAGATCCTAAACTCATTAATAACCCCCCAATTATACACCCAATTAATTCTAAATGAATATTTGACCATTCAAACTTTTGCCATCCCAAACTTGTTGTTGGATCCTCTTTTAATATTGTGAATAAATTAGCATGAATTAAAAAAGCAATGAAAATACTTAATGAAATATTTAATGCTAGAATTCTTTGTTCACGCTCTTTTTCAAAAGCAGGGTCTTCAGTTTTGACGGAATAATCTTTTTCCCAGTTAAAAAAATAACCGAATAATGTATTTCCTTTTTTGAAAAAATAGAGTTTAAACCACGTAATAGCCCGCTCGGAGATTAAACTGAGAATAAAAAAGACTGTTACAATTGCAATTGACTTACTTAACATATCCATATTTTGCATAATTTAAATTATTTGATTTTTGGGGTATAAACTTTTTTGTTACTATCAATTTGCTCTTTTTTTATCCAAGATGCACCAAAAAAGAGTAATGCGGTTGTTTCAAAAAAGTAAATGATTGGTATACTTTTAATAATTACATCTTTTTTAAGGAAGTGAAAAAAAAAGGGAGATATTAACAATTATCTATTCCAAAATTGGTTTAATTCTTCTTTATTTCCATTAAATGCATTGATATCAATATCGAATGCTGTACCAGGTATATTATACCAGCAGTTTCCCGTTTTTGTACAATTTATTTCGGAGCTAAATTGCCATAGCGAAACCTTATCCCATACTTTATTACTTAAATTGGGTAACGATGTAACAAACCTAGCATACCAAAGGGGACATTTTGCAAAAACGCTATTCTTATTGTATTTCAAATTAATTTGCGTAAATACCTTGTTGTTAATGTAAAGTATTGGGTATTTATTCGTCTTTTCAAATATCCTGTTAATAAATTTTATTGCATTTGTAAGTGGTATATATGGTTTTTTAGGATTTTTCAAATCCAATTCATAATCTTCAATATCTATTGCCATAGGTTGATTTAGATTATTTTTTATGATGGTTAAATAAAAGTCAGCTTGTTTTATTGGATCTGAATTATTACCTAAATGATAGGAAGCAAAAAGCAAATTCTTTGTTTTTGCAATTTTGCTTCTAGTTAAATATTTACTATCTGCATTCAATCCTTCTGAAGCTTTGTGAATTATTCCCATCACTCTTTTATCTGTACTGAGTTTGTCGAAATCAATTATATTTCCATGATAGGGGTCAATAATAATGGGATAAATATTGTTATTCCAAGGTTTTGTGTTAAAACTACTGTTTTGTCCAAAAACATTAAAACTCCCTAAAACAATAATTGTGAAAAATAATATTCTTTTCATAGTTTACAATATTTTTAAATTTCTTTTTTCGGCTATAGGGGTTTATTTACAATATTATTTTTAAACTTTTTAAAGTTTGTTTACCCATAATACCATCTACGATTAATCCTTTCATTAGTTGATAATTGTGTACAGCTATTTGCATATTTTGATCATAATTGTCATTCAAGTCTCCTGGATTTATACCAAGACTTAATAATACTTGTTTTGCTTTTAGAATAATAGGGTCTTTTATTAGAGGGGTATTTAAGAAGAAGTTATATTTTGGTTCTTTGTGCGTTTTTGTAATTGTTTCAATATTTTTTGTATAAGTTACTCCATTTATTAGTAACGCTTTATGCCAAGTTCTACCAGATATATCACCTTTAGTGACACCTTTTTTTGTACTCATAGCTTCAATTGTTTGATTTTTACCATCGCTAAAAACAATATGACCTATAATTGAGCCATGGGGGATTCGTAATAGTATAGCACCTGGGGTAATGCTTGCTTCTTCAATAGTTATTTCTTTGCACATTGTTTTGGCGTCATCAGCCCAAAATCCTGTATAAGCTTCACCTTTTTTCACTCCAATAAGTAAACTAGTAGCTTTATATACACACCAAGAAATAAATTCGGCACAATCCCACGGACCAGTATAATTGAGATTGGTGTATGGAACTTTTGAACCAAAAATATATTTTTCGCCAATATGTTGATTGGCAATATCTATTAAATCTTTACCTGTACTCATGATTTTTATAATTTATTTTTTGCCTACTCTATATTCCTCTTTTCGGCTTACGAGGGTTTATTCATTCCTAAATCTTTACAAATTCACCACTATTAGGATCATATTTCATTTAGAACTTACCTAGATCGGTTAGTTTTTTTATTGTATCCATTACTGTTGTTATTCTAATTATACCACCAATGTTAAATTTTGTTTCGGTTGAATTAATGAGTTGCGCATTATAAACGGTTCTTCCGCTTGGTGTGACAGCGCTTGTGATAGAAAAATCAATTACCATAGTATTATGTTTTAAAATTATTACATGCTTATTTCTTCGCTAATTTTAATTTAGCTATGCAAGAATTAGAAAGTAGGGGGGTAGGGATTCTAATTGTAAATGTATTCACTTGGTATTTAGGTGAATGTACAGTTTGTTTTTGGAAGCGATAAATTTAGTATATAAATCAATACAAAATTAAAGAAAGTTAATTATTGTTAAATTTTAGCTAAATAAAACTTTCTTTAGCGATTAATTCAACGCTGGAAATAAATAGTAGTTTTTTCTGAGAATTCTCTAGATTTTCAATTAATTTTGAAAAACATAATTAAATACGATAAAATGACAAAATTACAAGTAAGAGCATTTCTATACAATCTAGGTTGTTTTGCAATATTGTTTATCTCATTCCGTTATTTGGTAGAGCAATATACCAATTTGACTGGCTTTTGGATTCCGATGGTAGCTTTTGTAGCAGGAACTCTTTTGTCTCCAAAATTTCAAGCAGCAAAGACTAAAGACGGCGAAAAATTATTCATGTCTTGGTTGTTTATAAAGGGGATTAAGGAAATAGGATAATTAGAATAGACCAAAAAGGAAAAGGCGTACAATTGAATTTTCAGATTCAATTGTACGCCTTATTTATTGATATAAACCGTAACCTAACAAAAAAACGAACACTCCCGATAGCTATTGGGATTCCTGAGTTTTCACAAATTGAGAATCTGTGCTAATCTGTGACCCCAGCGATAGCGAATAGGCGTAGCAAATCGGTGTCTTAAAAAAAACTTTTATTTCTTTGGAGTTATTTTTTTTGGAATAACTTTCTTTTTGTAGATAGGGACAAAATAAGAAACGGTATAATTAAACCCAGCTCCAAAATTCCCATCGTATGTTCTGTTAAAACCTGGAATGTAAAGATTCTCAAAATTGGTAGGCTCAGTATTTGTTACCAATATTTTCAATTGCAAGCTGATACCAACATACACATTGTTAAACACTTTTACATTTACACCTGCAGCTACTTCAGCCCAACTAGCGGTTAATCCGTTGTGGATTTGTCCCGAAGTAATAGTTGGTGCTTGTCCGAAATATGGATTGGGATTGTAGATGTCATAACTGTTTAGTTGTTCGCTAAAGGTGCTAAAACCATAGCGCATCCCAAGAGTAATTAGGTTTTCCATGTCCAACCAATTGGTATAGGCATTGTAATTAAAACCTACTTTGGCATAAGAACCTTTGGTTGTAGTGTTCAATTGTGCATCGTCGATAGTGATGTTTTCATTACCAACTTCTCCATACAAATAGTATTTCTTTGTCAATCTATAATCGCCTACAAAAGCAATTCCTTTATAGTCAGAATCATAAAAGGAACGAGTAGCTTTGTACACATCTACCCCAACAATCAATCCGTAACGATCAGTTTTTGGTTTAATGGTGTCGGTTTTTACAGCTTCGAGTTTTTTTTCTGAATTCTTCTTTATCGGAGCGACACTTTTGGTTTCTGTTATCTTTACATCTTGCTGGATGTTTGTTGTAGTAGTCTTTTCTTGTGCCTTCACAAAAAACAAAGACAACAAAAAGAAAATACTAAAAGAATATTTTAATGATTGTCTCATTTTCGGATGTTATGTTAATTTTTTCCACTATCACATATTTTACCCACTTTTGATCGGCAGGAGTTGAATCGGTATGTATAAAAGGATTGCTTTGATCTAAATTGAAAACGGTTTTGAAACCACATGCTCTAGAAACATAAATATTTTCCCGAGTATATTTAAATTCAAAATTATCTTCGTTGATCAGTAAAGGATTTTTGTTGCCGTAATTTAGAATAAACTTGTATTTCACGACATCAGCATCTGTTTTTAACGGAAGCAATATGCTGTTCCCATTAGTAAGATATTTAGCATCACCAATTCCTGTAGGATTTAAAACAACCCCATTCGTCACTCCTTCTCCAATCACTTTTAAATTGGTTACGTTTTTTTGAAGCGACGCATTCGAAATGTCGTAAAATTTAATGAGCATCCTAGGTGTGGTAGGTGTATTTGGATCACAAATATCATCGGGCTCACAACTAGAAGAAGCGAACCCGAGAATCAGTAAAAAAGCAATTATTTTTTTCATATAGTCTAAGGTATTCCCCTTTAGGGGCTAGGGGTGGGTGGTGGCTTATCGTCTTTCCAAAAGGACTACATTTTCAACATGATGCGTTTGCGGAAACATATCGACCGGTCTCACTCGTGTTACTTTGTATTTTTCATCCATCAAAGCCAAATCTCTTGCTTGTGTAGCCGAGTTACAACTCACATAAACCACTTTTTCAGGAGCGATTTTCATAATTTGTTCAATTACATCTTTGTGCATTCCGTCTCTTGGTGGATCAGTGATAATCACATCAGGATGGCCGTGTTGTGCGATGAAACTATCGTTAAAAACCACTTTCATGTCTCCTACAAAGAACTCGCAATTGGTGATTTCATTGCGCTCTGCGTTTAATTTAGCATCTTTAATTGCTTCAGGAACGCTTTCTACACCAATTACTTTTCTAGCTTTTTTAGATACAAATTGTGCAATTGTTCCAGTTCCAGTGTATAAATCATAAACGATTTCATTTCCGGTAAGTCCTGCAAAATCTCTGGTTATTTTGTATAATTCGTAGGCTTGATCCGAATTGGTTTGGTAAAAAGATTTAGCATTAATACTAAATTTCAATCCTTCCATTTCTTCCAAGATGTAATCTCTTCCTTTGTATAATTTTATGTCGGTGTCGTATAAAGTGTCGTTCGCTTTATTGTTAACCACATATTGCAATGATGTAATTTGAGGGAATTTCTCGTATAGGTGATCCAGAATCAATTCTCTGTTGGCTTTGTCGTTTTCAAAAAACTGAATCAAAACCATGATTTCTCCAGTCGAAGCTGTTCTCAACATCAAGGTTCTTAGTAAACCTTCGTGCGCTCTAGGATTAAAGAAAGTCAACCCATGTTCGTTAGCAAAAGCACGAACTTCGTTACGGATCGCATTCGACGGGTCTTCTTGTAAATGACATTTGTTGATGTCTAAGATTTTGTCCCACATTTTTGGAATATGAAAACCAAGCGCATTTCTGTTTCCTAAATCTTCGGTGCTTCCAATTTCATCTTCGGTCAACCAACGGCTGTTCGAAAACGAAAATTCCATTTTATTTCTATAAAAAAACTGTTTTTCAGAACCTAAAATTGGTTCAAATTCAGGAAGTTCAACTTTTCCAATGCGTTGCAAATGGTTTTTTACCTCATTTTGTTTGTAGTACAGCTGTTGGCTGTATTTCATATTTTGCCATTTACACCCACCGCAAACACCAAAATGTTCACAAATTGGCTCTACACGATGCTCTGAGTATTCATGAAAATGAACTGCTTTACCCTCATAATACGCCTTACGCTTCTTGAAAGTTTGCACATCTACCACATCCCCGGGAACTACATTTGGGATAAAAACAACTTTTCCATCGGGAGCTTTTGCCACCGAAACGCCTTTTGCACCAGCATCAAGGACTTTTATTTGATGAAAGACAACTTTGTCTGTATTTTTCTTAGCCATAGCGCAAAAATAAGGCTTTGAATTTATTTATGGATTTTAATTGTGATTTTTTTTTGAAAAGGAAGTGTGTTTTTCTTTCGTAAGGAAAAAATAATTTTGTTGAATGTCTGTATTTCCTTCATAAGATAACAATTACCAAATGTTTTTTTATTGTTTTAGTAATTTTTTGCAATGACATTTTTATTTAAAAAAGAACCTTCCTTAAGAGAAATTAAGGAAGGTATTTTTTTTTTTGATTACATTTAATGTTTGGATTTTGAAAAGAATTATAAAATCATCTAAATGGGCAAAGTAATCTATTTAGATTGATTGAATAATCTTTAATAAGTAATTGTTTTGTTTGTTGGGACTAACGGAAGTTTATTGATAGCAGATTACAAATCATGCTTTTAGTTTTAAATTGTCTGCACTTAAAAGATTAGGAATGATTGATTTTTGTCAGTTCGATTACATCTTCATAAGTTTGTAATATTGTCTCTGACCTTGAGAGCTTAATTCAATTATATATAATCCTGACGGTTCATTTAATTTGAATTGATAAGTTA
Source organism: Flavobacterium sp. ZT3R18 (assembly GCF_007097385.1). Taxonomy (GTDB): domain Bacteria; phylum Bacteroidota; class Bacteroidia; order Flavobacteriales; family Flavobacteriaceae; genus Flavobacterium. The sequence goes on along the minus strand of NZ_VJZS01000003.1, from coordinate 98,669 downwards.
AAACGTTGATGTTTTCTTTATAATAAATCATTTGCCCATTTACACTAAAAACTTTAATAGTTACATCTTTTAAGTTCTTCAAATCAATATTTACTATTCCGAGGTTTGGATTAGGGAAGATAGAAGCGCCATCAAACAAAGTGCTATTCTCGAAGTTTCTTATATTAAGAGATGAAGAACAATTTGTGATATCTTTAATTAAAAGGCGATAGTTGGTATAATCCACTTGCCCCAAATTTATATTGTCATAATAATCATAAATAGAATTATTAATAGCAGTTGTATTAGTAGTTCCCCACCAATTATTGATTGCTGTTATATTTTTGCTTGACTTATTTTGGATATTATAAGTTGTATTATCGTAAAAATTAGAGTTGTCTATAGTTACAATGTTAGAATTAGTTATTTCTAGTCCAATAGAATTGTTTTTAATTGTTGAGTTTGTCATGACAAAATTCCCCCACATATATCCACCTCCAGTTATTTTAATAGCAGTACCTATATTATTACCTGTTATTTGTGAACATTCAAATTTCCCATTACCGAAGATTAAACCATTTGAAGTATTATAATTAATTTCACTTTCTGAGATTTCTAATCTTGCTACAGGTAAATTTATAGGAGTATTATTTATTTTACTGTCTTTTATTATAATAGGTCCATTTGCATCACCATGGCCATCAATAATGTAAGAATCAGTTAATTCAGATTTAATGATCTCAATATTTGCTCCGCAACATCCTATACTTAATTGAGTGTTTCCTATAATACATTCATCTATTATTATACCATAATTGTATGAATCTGAATTTATTAAAGAATTATTAATGGTGCTATTTTTCACCTTAATTTTTTCACTTCTAGGATAAACTCCTTTAATTGTTGTTCCCGAAATTATTGCATTTTCAATAATTAAATTTGCGGTACTTTGATAACCTTTACTTTGTACTTTAGTATTTGTTAATACAATATTTGAAACTAGTAAAGTGCCAAAGTTTTTAATTAAATCTTCATTAAATTCAGATTCATTTGCTAGCTGAAATGCATTTTTAGGACCAATAAACTTCACGTGAGATAATTGACTATTGCTTAAATTTGTACTTTTAAACAAAAGCATTGATTTGCCTGAAAAATTCCCATTAAATATGATGGGGAAATTATTTGTTCCATTGGCAACAAGTGTACCTTTTATCAAAATTTCATAGTCAGAGTTGAAATTAATTTGTACGCCGGGTTCGATTGTTAATGATACACCATTTGGAATCTGAACATCGCCAGTTAAATTGTATGGACTACCTGATAAGCTCCAAATTGTATTTGTAAAGTATGGCCCGCTAACATTTGTTTGTGCAATTACTTTTGTACACATCAACGATAAAAAGATTAGTAGCCCGAATAGTATTGTTTTTTTCATTTATAATAGTTGTTTTTTATTTTTCAAATATAATTAAATACTTACTAAAGCGGGTTAAATCTAATAAAAAAAATTTGCCCAGTTATTTTTTAAATTGTTTGTCTGGAAATAAGGCTTTTGAATTTATTTATAGATTTTAATTCTACTATTTTTGGGAGAGTAACGTTTTTATTTTGGTTTCCGACGATTCGAAATCTCCTTTTTTGATACAAAAGGCATATTTTTGGAGAAGAAGTGGATAGATGACTTCCTAAAATTTCGAATAATTAATTTTAATAGGATTCAGCGAAAAAAGTATAAAAAATTTGTAATACTCAAGATTATGAAGTAAAAGCTTAGTTGTTTTTTTACTGCGTTCGAGATGATGCTAAAAATCAAGCGTGTAACTGTTTATTCAAAAATATCCTTCCAGTCTTTGGTCGTGATTGCCGAAGCCTTGTTTTCGGAGTTCATGGTTACCCGAAGTTCCTTATTGGCTTTAGCGTATTCAAAAAGAGCTTTAAATCGAAACACATTTGTTTTGTCGGTTTTGTTTGGAATCATTTCTACAAATTGAAGATCCTTGAAAAGACCATATTTTAGGTTGTATTTCACACAGATTTGTTTGATATTCTCCGGTGTAGATTTAGCAATTACTTTGTCAGTGGCTTCACTTTGTGTAAAAGGCTTGAATTTAGCGTTATTACAAGTTGTTAAAATCCTTTTGCCTAATTCGTAGGCTTTGTTTTTTTGCGCTTCTTCGGCTGTGCTCATTTCTGTTTGGAGAACACTTTTCCCCATTAATTTCCCGTTTACGTTTTTAGTTTTACAACCCATCAACGATAATAGACACCCTATTATAATTAACTTTTTCATATAATATAAGTTTCTGTAAAAACGCAAAATAGAGAAATAAAGTATAAAAAAACAGCCTTATTTATGTGGCTAATCCCGCTTTTCGGTACAAATCCTCATTCTGGAAGCAATAGCACTAAGTCCGGAAAGGAGCTTTTTTGGCTCCACTCTCTTTTGGAGACGGGCTGGGGTGAGGAGTCGCTCTTTCTGGGCAAGTGTTGCAATGCTTCCAGAACTCCGGGTTTTTCGCTGCAAACTAGGTTTGCTGAACACCTCTGAAAATACAGTTGAGTGAAGTACTCGGGGGCAGGGAAGTTGTTGGTTAGAATTGGGTTTAGGGGGGAGACTTTGACTCGATTGGGATTAATGCTCGAATCTCTTATCTTTAAATGAAAACTTAAACTATTTACGGTAAACGTTGTTTTTTAATTGCCATTAAAATTGCCATTGAAATTGCTATTGAAATTGCTATTGTTTCAGCTTCCCATCACTCAATAACATGGATAAAGTTTTAAGACTTTCGGTTCGATCAGCAATAAGTTTTATGATGCTAATAAATGGAATAAACAGAATCATTCCTGATGCCCCCCAAATAATTCCGCCAGCTATAATCATAACCAAAATGGCGAGTGTATTTATCTTTAAGCGACTTCCCACCGCATAGGGAAATATGATGTAAGCTTCGAGAACTTGAACTACGGAAAATATTGTGATAACGCCCAGTGGGTACCAAATAGAATTAAACGTTATCCAAGCCACAGTAATAGGTAAAAGTGAAGATACCATAATACCAACATACGGTATAAAGGTAAGTATAGATGCTGTGAAACCAAAAAGGAAAGGGTAGGGAATGCCAATGATGGCGAGTCCAATACTATTCAAAAGTCCAACTATCAAATAAACCACCAGCATGCCTTTTATGAATTTATAATATTCATGAATGGTTTCAATGATGATTTCGTGTATCATTTCTTTTTTGTTCGGTGGAAAAAGATGGTACAGCGCCTGAATCAATAATTGGCGATAGGATAATATTAGTGCCGAGAAGATGGGGACTATTAGAAGATAATACAATGATTCCGAAAAGGAATAAACGGTATTTTTAAGGAATGTGAATATCTGTGAACTCGAATTGTTTACTGCATTTCTAATATAACTCAGTTGTTTATCTTCGTTTACGCCAAATTGTTCGGTCAGAAATACACTCAGCTGATTTAACGTTTCTTCAAGTTTTAGTTCTAATGTTTGCCATTCATCCGAAAATTGAAGAATTTGCGTAAAAAGAAGAAATAGTATCGTAGCAAATAGTAAGGCAACAGTAATTAAGGAAAGTCCAATCGCTACACTGGGGTGTATTCCTTTTTGTTCCATCCATTTGCAAACAGGATAAAGTATAAAACTAATAAGCATGGCAAAACTCAACGGGATGAATAGCGTTTTTCCAAAGTACAAGATCACTAATGCGATAAATAGATACTGAAAAATTTCAAGAGTGGTAATTTTTTTAGGAAAATCAGTTGGAATAGGCTTTTTTGGAATTGCTGCCATATAGTTTTTGTTTTAACTGTTGAGGTTTTTTTTGTAAAACGGTATTTTCTTTTAACAGGATAAATAACTGAATTACAAGGTACAAAATATTATGGGAACGACATTCTATGTTCTCATTCATTATTGAATTTCGTTAAAAGAATCAGTTCCTAAGATCATTTTTTACATTAAAAATGCTAAATTTGAGTAAACTAAAAAAAACTATTATGAAGAGAAATGCAACCGCAGTTTGGAATGGTTCACTAAAAGAGGGAGCCGGTAAATTAACAACACAAAGTAAAACTTTAGAAAATACACAATATTCATTCAAATCCCGATTTGAAGAAGGAGTAGGTACGAATCCCGAAGAGCTAGTTGCTGCTGCACATGCGGGATGTTTTACCATGCAGCTTTCTGCTTTTATTAGCGAAACGAGCGCAGCAATTGAAAGTATAGAAACGAAATGCGTTATTAATTTAGTAGAAGGAACAATTGTAGGTTCTCAATTGACGGTCAATGCTAAAATAAGCGGAATTTCGAATGAAACTTTCCAAGAATTAGTTACAAAAGCGGAAAAAAATTGCCCGATTTCGAAACTACTCAATGCCGAAATTACTACAACAGCTACTTTGGTTTAATCCTGAATCCGTATTAGACGTCATGTTGAAGATAAATTATAGCTCATCCAAACCCCGAAAGGGGTGAAATGATTATAGAAAATACATAATGTTGGCGATCAAACCCTGAAGGGGTGAAATTATTTAGTTTTTTTATTAAAAATTATCCGTCGAAATAATCAATACATTCAGATGGTATAATACCACCTCTTCGGGGTTTTGGGATGATGGAATTACTTATTTCTATAATCATTGCACCCTTTCAGGGTTTTTACAACGTAAGGAAGGTTATATTTGAGCTATAAAAAGACAATCAGAAATCTCAATATATTTGTAATTAGTGATTTGTGTTAAAGTGGTGCTGTTTTATCAGAGTTGTGATTTATAATTTTAATGCCGAATCTGGGTTTAAAACAATAATAAAACAGCAAAAGGTTCAGTTTATGATTAAACCGAACCTTTTGTATTTTAGAGAATCCCTTATTTTATAGAAACGACTATCCTTTTTTCTTAATCAATTCGTAGTTGACAATCGATAAAACGTAAAAAAAAGAATCAGCAGTAATTTTACCAACAATAATCCCAAGGAAATAATTCCCGGTCAGTATCGGCATCCAATACATGCAAAAGGGGCGAACAAAAAAGAAATCCAAAGCTGCTGGATAACCAAACTCGAGAAATAAATTCCGAATTAAGTACATGATTCCCTTTAGAGTCGTTTTCTCATGGTGAAGTTTATGTGTTTTATAGGATCTGTAAATCATGACACCATAAAACGCAAAATATTCGGCAAATGTAATTATATATGCCGTGGTCAATCCACTAAAAATTCTGCTGAATTGTGACGCAAGCAATGCTGCGCTTGTGGCTGCAAGCTCTGAATATTTATAGCGGTCAAACCACTCTTTAAAATTCGATTTATTGAACATATTTTTTTTTTTATAATTTAGACAGCAATTCCTAAACGGGATTTAAATTCTTTTTTACCCTTTGCAGTTACAATGAGTGCTCTTGAGTCTTTGGTTTTACGAAGCCAATCCTCGTGTAACATTTTATCAAGTAATGCCGTGGCAAGTGAACCAGCTATATGAGGTCTTCTTTCACTCCAATCCAAACAAGGTCGAAGGAAAGAACGCTTTTGTTGTTTTAAAACGGTTAATGGAATTCCAAATTCAGTAAACCATTTTTCACCTTCAGGACTTATTTCTAATCCTCCAGAGGTGTCAATCAATAACTGTTGCTGCAATAAACTATCTGTTAGAGCCACACCTACTTTTCCTGCCAAATGATCATAACAAGTTCTGCAATGTTTTATATCAGAGACTTTTTCGGTTTTGTTTTTTTTGGTACTTATAGATGGTGGTACCAGACTTATCATGGCTTCAATGGCATATGCAATTTCTTTTCTGGCAAAGCGGTAGTATTTATGTCTCCCCTGACTTTCTACCACCAATAAGTTTGCCTGTACTAATTTAGTTAAATGCATACTGATATTCTGTGGGGAAGTACTAACGGTAATGGCCAATTCAGTTGCTGTAAAGGCTTTCCCTTCTAGTAAAGTCCACATTATGGTTGCCCTTGTTGGGTCACCTATAAGAGTAGCGATTTGTTTAAATTGATTTTCCATTTATAGAGGTCGACAGTTAAGTGCAAAATGAAGTGTTAGGAGGTAAAGGTAATTATCTTTGTAAAATAATTTAGATCACATGACAACAACTTTATTTTTACAGTCGGAAATTGAAGATCCCTATGGTCTTTATAAAACGATGATTGCCCAGAATCCCGTTTATTGGGACAAGGAAAACCAAATTTGGGCGCTCTATTCGTATGATGCCTGTGTATCAGTTCTCAATAGTACTTTGGCTCACATTCCAGAGATTAACCCAAACAACGAGCAGGGTTTAAACGACAGTGCTTTAGAAATATCGAATCAGTTGGCACGGTTGAGTAATGGAATTAAGCATGATATCTCAAGGGAAGTGGCTATGCTTTTATTTTCTAATATGAATGCCGTGGCCACTAACAAAATTCTAGAAGAGTTGCTAGAGAGTAGAGAAAACAAATCTGAATTGAATTGGGTAAATTCTGTTTGCAAACAATTGCCTGTGTTGGTGGTTTTGAAAAGTTTTGATTTTAATGATAAAGATTCCCTTTTTATTTCTGAAAACATAGAACAACTTACCAAAATAATGCTGCCAAACAAAACTCAAATGCAGGTGGATGCTATCAATACAATTGCAAAGGAGATTTATGAAATTGCCGAAAAACACTTAGTTGCTTCTGCTTTTTATACTATTTTAGAGAAAACACTTTTTGAAAAATATCAAATAAGTGCAAAAGAAATTTTGTCATTGTGTGTGAGTAATATAATTGGGTTGTTCATTCAAAGTTATGATGCCGGACGAGGGCTTTTGAGTAATGCTTTGCTGCAAATACTTAATAAGAATCATTCCCTTTTGAAGTTAGCGATCGAAAGAGATTGGATGCAAAGTGCCATAATAGAATCATTGAGATTTGATCCACCTATTCATACCACACGTAGGGTTGCAGTAGGAGATATTGTTCTGAACGATATGGTAATCAAAAAAGGAGACAAAATAGTTTTAGTACTTGCCTCTGCCAATCGGGACGTAAATCAGTTTTTAAATCCTGAAAATTTCGATCCAACACGTGTTAATAATGGAGAGCATTTAACCTTTGGTATTGGAGGGCATGGATGTTTGGCTAAACATTTTTCGATACGATTAGCTACCGATACTTTACTGTATTTATTTGAACAATATAAAAATGTCTCGCTTCTAGATGAAAATATTGAATATGAACCCTTATCGAATGCTAGGCTACCTAAGAATATTTTAATTTCAATTTAATAAAAAAAACTATGATTGCAGTAATTTTTGAAGTAATCCCTAGTGAGGGAAAAAAAGCAGAATATTTAGAAATCGCTTCCCAATTAAGACCTGAATTGGATAAAATTGATGGATTTATTTCTATTGAAAGGTTTCAGAGTTTGAACGATCCGGAAAAAGTTTTGTCTTTGTCATTTTGGAAAGATGAAGAAAGTATCCAACAATGGAGGAGTCTTGAAATGCATCGTTGGGCACAATCCAAAGGTAGAGATGGTATATTTAAAGACTATCACCTTCGAATAGCAGAGGTAAAACGTGATTATGGAATGTTTGATAGAAATGAAGCTCCAAAAGACAGTAAAACATTTCACTTTAAAAATCAGAAGTGATTTTATATTGATTTTAAACATGGATTCAGCAATAGAATTTGGTATTTATAATTCTTCTTGCTGAATCTGTTCTTAATGCTTTTTAGAGAAATATTTATTTTTGGCAACAGCCAATAAAGTTATAATAAGAATAATGAAATAAATAGAAGTGAGTACACTCTTTAAAACCGAAAAAGCACTTGTAATTTGAACTTGCAATACGCTAACGTTTGGGTAATCTCTCAACATATTTATAATCCCAATATTTTCACCATAATCAAATAATCCCGAAAATAAAGGAATCAAACACAAATAGAATAGCGGACTGTCTAACCTTTCTAGTTTGTTTAGAAAATAGGCGAGTACTAGACAAGAACTAATTCCAAAAAGAGCGGGATATGTTAGATCTAACGGAAGTTGATGATATAAATAGGCATGTCGCCCTTGTATTCCCAAGGTATTGAAAAGTGTGTTGACATAATGAAAATCATAACCCGTAGGCATCATATCCAAGATTTTCATACCTCCCGAATGATGCATTACTTCGGGGATAGTAATAATGAGCATGGTGGCATAAACTATGTTGGCTAGTATAAAAAGCAATAACACTTTTTTGCCGCTTATGTTTTTCTGGATAAGATCTTTCATTTCTTTAATTAATCAAATAAATCCGAAGACAAATAGCGATCTCCACGATCACAGATAATGGCAACTACAACTCCGGATTCCAATTGGTTTGCAATTTTTACGGCTACCGCTACCGATCCTCCGCTGCTCATTCCTGCAAAAACACCTTCTTCCAGTGCTAATCTTTTGGTCATTTCTCTGGCTTCTTTTTCGCTGACATCAATGGTAATATCTACTTTTGAGGGATCAAAAATTTTAGGTAAATATTCTTGCGGCCATTTTCTAATACCTGGAATTTGAGAGCCTTCACTAGGTTGTGCCCCAATGATTTGAATGTTTGGGTTTTTCTCTTTCAAGTAAGTTGAGGTTCCAATAATCGTTCCCGTTGTTCCCATAGCCGATACAAAATGTGTTATGGTTCCGTCGGTATCATTCCAGATTTCGGGGCCTGTGGTTTTGTAGTGGGCTTTCCAGTTGTCATCATTTGCAAACTGATTCAGCATCACATAACCACCTTCGGCCACTTTCTTATCGGCATAATCTCGGGAACCTATTATTCCTAAACTGGCAGGCGTCTGGATTACCGTTGCCCCATAAGCTTGCATGGTTTGCGTACGCTCGATGGTAGAATCTTCGGGTAATACCAATTCGATTTCTATTTGGAATAACTGCGCTATCATGGCCAAAGCAATACCTGTATTGCCACTGGTCGCTTCAATTAATTTGTCTCCTTTTTTGATGTCTCCTCTTTCGACTGCCGATGCAATCATATTGTAGGCAGCACGATCTTTTACACTACCTCCAGGATTGTCTCCTTCGAGTTTTAATAAAAGTTTTACATTTTTATTTTTAATCAAACGAGTTGTTTCTACCAATGGAGTATTCCCGATTAATTCTACTAATTTATAGGTCTTCATTTTGTTTTTTCTCTTTTATTTTGACTTCAGTTGTGGTGGTGTTCAATACAATTGAATCCGCAGGAATGGACTTGGTTATCCATGAATTTCCTCCTACAATACTGTTTTTCCCAATAATTGTGGTACCACCCAAGATGGTTGCATTGGCATAAAGACAAACGTTTTTCTCTACTGTAGGATGTCTTTTGGAGTTTTTCATGTCTTTGCTCACGCTCAAAGCTCCTAAAGTTACTCCTTGGTATATTTTTACATTTTTTTCGATAACGGTGGTTTCGCCAATTACGATTCCAGTAGCGTGATCGATAAAGAAAGGCGAAGCAATGGTAGCACCTGCGTGAATATCTGTACCCGTAATACGATGAGCATATTCGCTCATTAATCTCGAAAAAAGCATTAAATCCAACAAATACAATTCATGACTCAGTCTATAAATTGCTATGGCATAAAACCCTGGATAAGCAAGGTAAATCTCCTCAATTCCGTTGGAAGCAGGGTCGTTTTCTAAGATATATGAGGCGTCTTTATTCAGATTTTCGAGTACGGTTGGGAGTTTTTCTAAAAAACGATCCCAAGCAAACTCACATAAATCTTGTGGTTTTTTGCAGGCAATAGCCGCTATTTCTTTAAATTGTTTTTCTAAGGCATCAATACTTTCGTTTAGTGGTGCATTAGAATCAAATAAAGTGTAAAATAATTTCTCGGTAAAGGCTTCTGTTTTGGTCTTGATGCTATAATTTATAGAAAAATGACTTTTTAAAGCACTAATATTGTGGACAATCAGATCCTTGGTCATGATTATTAAATTGAATTGTTATTTTGAAGGGATAAAAGTAAGGCGTTTTTCAGAAAAAATAACAACGTTTGACTAAAGAATTAGGTTAATTGTTCTTGAAATAAATGGGTTTAAAAAGATATAACATAATTGTAATTTTTTTGGAATTATATCACACAATTTATAAATGACTAATAGTTTTCTCTACTATAGGTCCCATCACCTGATACCCTTCTTTATTGGGATGAACACCATCTTGAGAATAAATAGATTTTAACCCTTTTCGATCATCTACCATAGCCGAAAAATAATCGACATAGGCAATGTCATTTGCTTTGGCATATTTTTGAATCATTTTATTGAGTGCTGCAATTTTATCGGCTGGCTCAAGACCGGATTTCCAAGGATAATCATACGCAGGAAGAACAGAACAAAGAATCACTTTTATACCATTTGCTTTGGCCAATTCGCACGTAGAAACGAGATTTCCCAGAATCATTTCGAGTGTCGTAGGGCCAGTGTTTCCTGCAATATCATTGGTTCCTGCCAAAATAACAACAATTTTTGGTTTCAGTTCAATAACATCAGCTCTAAAACGGAGGAGCATTTGTGGGGTGGTTTGACCGCCGATCCCTCGAGTGATATAGGTTTTCCCGATGAAAAAATCGGGATATACGGTTCCCCAGCCTTCGGTAATGGAATCGCCAAAATACACTATCCTTTTTTCTCCCGATGCAGGAGGAGCAACGAGCATATTTTCGTTTTTGTATTTGTTTAAATTTGCCCAGTCTTGTGCTTTTGTTTTTCCCGCCATAATAATTGTCAACAGTAGTATTAGGTATCTAGAATTTAATTTTCTCATTTGGGTATCAATTTCTTGAACGATAATTTTAAATCATTGTTGTTCGATTAAATTCTAAGATAAGTTTTATTTTGTGTTATTTTCTCGCTAAGTTGCCAAGACGCAAAGCGATGTGTTATTTTTCTTTGCGACTTTGCGTCTTTGCGAGAAATTTTAAAAATTAAGAGGGTTATTTATTTGTCTATTAAAAGCGACTTAAATTAAGTTTTTAATTGAATGTTTGAAAATCGTTACCGTGCAAGAATACTTTTAAATAATCTTAAATTGAATAAAATTACTCTTTTACTCGTTTGTATTTTTCAACGATTGTTCGGTCAACTCCAAGTTTTTCTACTTTTTCAATGCCTTTTTGTGTAAGGGTGTCATTTTGTATTGAAACTTTAAATTCAAATTTATTGTTTTCCCATTCTCTGTCAATGAAGTATTCTAAATATTCGGTATAGGTATCATTGATCAAAGTGTATTTTCCTGCTCCAGCCGTGAATTTCGGATTAGGCTCTTTACCCATTGTTAAGTCGTGTTGAAAAAAGGAAAAGTGAGTTGGATTAATGATTTTTATCATTTTGACTTTCGGATCAAAAGTAGAAAAAGTCGAATCTTTCTCTGTCCTTGTCGCCGAAATGAGCTCCCAAGTTCCAATAATGGGCAAGCCACTTTGTTGAGTTTTGTTTTGGTTAACACTACAGGAAAAGCAGATTATTGCAATAAAAAACAGGGGTAGTTTGATGTTCATTTTTAGTTTTAATTATGGAAAATTATAAAAAAACTAAAATACAATTTATTTCTCCATTTTAGATTTGTTTCAAAATATTTTCTTTCAAGAATAGAAGGACCAAAATTGACAAAGGGATACAAGGAAAGAAAATGACTGAAATTGTGGGAAGTAAAAGCGCTGTTTTTAAGGAGTTTTCCTTGGGAATTATAAACTTCCAATTTGCAGATAAAGAAGCAATTAAAATAAAGCCACAGATTACTTCGTCTATTCGCTATCGATTGGGTTACGGATTAAAAAAAAATAAAAAATCCGTGGATCGAAGCTCAATGAAGTCAATTCTGTGACAATACTTTTTAAAAACTAAAAACTAAAAACTAAAAGCTAAAAACTAAATTCTACTGTTTCTTCTGGTTTTTCGACACAATTTTCTATGTCGTTGATGAATAGATCAATTTGTTCTTTGGTCACATTGGGCATGCAAATAATGTGTGAGATATCGCCTTCGGTGGCCAATTGCCATTTTGATTTTACTTCCTCAGTCGTTTTAGGAAAAACAACCGTAATAGCATTTGGATTTCTCCATGCAGCAATACCTATACTTTTTAATCTTTGTTCGCAATATTCGGCTACTTCCAAGCTGTGTAAATAGCGTTTTTTCAATCCTTGAACTCCAAGTTTTTTGATGGCATACCATAAAAACAATGGGCAATGACCGTTTCTAGATCCTGTAATTGTAGTGTCTAAAGAACCAATATAGGATATTCCTTTTGAGATACGGTCTCTGTTAGAACGTTTCGTGATAATAACTCCAGTCGGAATAGGTGATCCTATAAATTTATGCCCGCTGATAGAAATACTATCGGCACCATCTTTAAAGTCAAACGGAAATTTAGGTTCCATAAAAGCACCGTAACTGCCTGATAAGGCCGCATCACAATGGATGTAACTGTCTTGAATGGCCAATCCTCTTAGAATATCCCTAATTTTTGAAACATCGTCTTTGGCTTCTTTCATGGTTGTACCAAAGGTGGTAAGCACAATAGCGGGCTTATGGCGATTCATTTTTAAGGTATTTTCAAAATCGACATAATCGATCTCCCCATTTTCTTGGGAACGAATAACGATGCTCGGAATGTTAAGCAAATGAATGTTTTTGCGGACACTATAATGAGTCGATTCCGAGTAGTACACCATTGCTTTTGGGTATAATTCTCGAGCCAGATACAAACCGTATAAATTACTTTCGGATCCGCCATTGGTTACGTAGCCCCAATAATCTTTTGGATTGGCACGAAATAATTTGGCGAAAAAGGCAACGACTTCTCTTTCGAGTTCATGGGTTTGTACTTTATAGGTGCAATCTTCAAAAGGATCTCCCAAATTGTTGATGGGGTATTTCAAGAAATGGTTGATTTCTGAATAGTCAAAATCTTTGGATACTGGATAACCCAAGAAATTATCTCTTGCGTTTTCTATATATTGATTCAAATCGAATAAACGTTGATTGTCTTGTTCGGATAATGATTCTGAAATGGTTTTCATGGTATTTAATTTTATGGTAAAAGTAGTTTTAAAGATTTAAAATGCTGTATATTAATTGATATTCAGAATATAATTCTAATTTTGTTTAAAATTTCAGTTTTATATTATTGAAATCATTAATTCGTATTTTCTAAACCATATAATTATTCTGAACATGGATGCCATTGATAAAAAAATTTTGATGCTTTTGCAACAAGATGCAAAGCTAAACACCAAAGAAATAGCCGAAAAAGTAGGGTTGTCAGTTTCCCCCACCTTTGAACGAATAAAGAAACTCGAGCAAAAAGAGTATATCAAGAAATATGTTGCCTTGCTAGATCCAACCAAAGTAGGTAGATCAATATGTGTGTATTGTCAAGTGACATTGGCGGTACATTCCCGAGAATTGATTGATGATTTTAAACAACACATTCTTGCATTTCCCGAAATTATGGGATGCTATCACGTTTCTGGGAATTATGATTTTTTATTGAAAGTGGCGGTTAATGATATGAATGAATACCAAAAGTTTGTTATAGATAAATTATCGGTTATCAAAGGGATTTCTAATGTACAAAGTTCTTTTGTGATGGAAGAAATAAAAAATGACTTTGCTTATAATTTGTAAAAACCGACTTGCTTTCACAAATCGGTTGGTTATTGAGAGGCTGTTTTTTATTCAAATAAACCTTCGATACTCAAATAGCGTTCTCCAGTGTCGTAGCAAAAAGTAAGTACTTTGGCATCTGACGGAATCTCCTTTAGTTTTTTGGCAACTGCCGCCAAGGAAGCTCCCGAAGAAATTCCTAGAAGAATCCCTTCTTCTTTGGCTGCTCTTTGGGTATATTCAAACGCTTCATCTTTGCTCACTTGTATGACACCATCAAGAATTCCAGTATGTAAATTGGTTGGGATAAATCCAGCTCCAATACCTTGAATAGGGTGGGGTGAAGGAGCACCACCGCTAATAACCGGAGAGGCTTCGGGTTCTACGGCTAAAACTTTTAGGTTTGGGAAGTGTTGTTTTAGTATTTCGGCACAACCCGTGATGTGTCCGCCAGTTCCAACCCCTGTAATCAGGTAATCGATGCCATTTGGAAAGGCTTTTATGATTTCCTGTGCAGTAGTAGTTTTATGAATTTCAATATTGGCTGGGTTGTCAAACTGTAACGGAGACCAAGATTGCGGAATTTCGGCTGTTAATTCTTGGGCTTTTTCTATGGCGCCTTTCATTCCTTTTTCGCGGGGTGTAAGTACAAATTCAGCTCCATAAATGCTCATTAATCGGCGTCTTTCTACCGACATGGATTCTGGCATTACCAAGATTAATCGGTAGCCTTTTACGGCTGCGACCATGGCAAGTCCAATTCCAGTATTTCCAGAAGTAGCTTCGATTATAGTACTGCCTTTTTGCAGTAATCCTTTTTGCTCTGCATCTTCTATCATTGACAAAGCGATTCTGTCTTTGATGCTGGCACCTGGGTTTGCTTTTTCGAGTTTTACCCAAACATTAGCATCGGGACCAAATAATTTATTGATTTTTACGTGTGGCGTATTGCCAATAGTTTCTAATATGTTGTTGTGTAGCATTTTTTTATTTTTATAGTAAATGTACTCTACATTTCAGGAGTAGCAAAATAGAATGCCGATTATTGTTAATTGAAATTTCGATCTTTTGGATTAAAAAAAATCCGTTTTGCTCTCACAAAACGGATTGATTATTTTTCAAGTCTGCAAACTGCGACTGAACACTGAATACTACAAATGAATCACTTCTCCATAAGCATCGGCAACGGCTTCCATTACCGCTTCACTCATTGTTGGGTGAGGGTGAATAGATTTTAGGATTTCATGTCCAGTAGTTTCTAGTTTACGCGCTACAACAGCCTCAGCAATCATATCTGTAACACCAGCACCAATCATGTGACATCCTAACCATTCGCCATATTTGGCATCAAAAATTACTTTTACAAAACCGTCTGGAGTTCCAGCAGCTTTTGCTTTTCCTGAAGCTGAGAATGGGAATTTACCAATTTTTAATTCGTATCCTTTTTCTTTGGCTTGTTTTTCTGTTAATCCAACAGAAGCGATTTCTGGAGTTGCATACGTACAACCAGGAACGTTTCCGTAATCGATAGGGTCTACATGTAATCCTGCAATTTTCTCTACACAGTTAATACCTTCAGCAGAAGCTACGTGAGCCAATGCTTGACCTGGAGTAACGTCTCCAATCGCGTAATATCCTGGGATATTCGTTTGGTTGTAAGCGTTTACCAAGATTTTATCTTTATCAGTAGCAATACCTACTTCTTCTAATCCTATGTTTTCGATGTTAGTTTTGATTCCAACAGCAGACAATAAAATGTCAGCCTCAAGAACTTCTTCTCCTTTTGCAGTTTTAACAAATGCTTTTACTCCGTTTCCAGTTGTATCAATACGCTCAACTGAAGAGTTGGTCATAATTTTGATACCCGCTTTTTTCAAAGAACGCTCAAATTGTTTAGAGATATCTTCGTCTTCTACAGGAACTACGTTTGGCATAAATTCTACGATGGTTACATCTGTTCCCATTGAGTTGTAGAAATGAGCAAACTCTACTCCAATCGCTCCAGAACCAACAATAATCATAGATTTTGGTTGGGTTGGTAATGTCATTGCTTGACGGTATCCAATTACTTTTACACCATCTTGTGGTAAGTTTGGCAACTCGCGTGAACGGGCTCCAGTAGCAATAATAATGTGATCCGCACTGTATTCAGTAACTTTTCCTTCTTTATCAGTAACGTCTAGTTTTTTTCCGGCTTTTAGTTTCCCAAAACCATCAATAACGTCAATTTTATTTTTTTTCATCAAGAATTGAACTCCTTTGCTCATTCCTTCAGCAACGCTTCTACTTCTGTTTACCACAGCAGGAAAATCTTTGTCGAATTCTTTTACAGTTAGTCCGTAATCTGAAGCGTGTTTTAGATAATCAAAAACTTGAGCCGATTTTAATAATGCTTTAGTTGGAATACATCCCCAGTTTAAACACACACCACCTAGGTTTTCTTTTTCCACTACGGCTACTTTAAATCCTAATTGTGAGGCTCTAATTGCTGTAACATATCCTCCAGGGCCACTTCCTAAAACTATAATATCGTATTTCATTTTGTTTTCTTTTTATTTAAATTATTGTAAAAATGAATTCATAAAAACTCATTTTGTTTTTTTTAAGTTGAAAAATGGAATTGATGACTTTTTCTATTGATTTTTTTGTAACATCTAACTTTGTTTAAAAAAAGCATTTTCCATCTGTATTTTTCTTAGTGAATTGAGATGGCGAAAATAAGAAATATTTATTGAAGAGTAAAAAAAGTGACTCATTATTTAGTTTTTAAAAAAACATAGACAAAGTTGTCTATTTGTGAAAAATTGTTTACTATTGCATTATGAAAAATATTTTAGGGCCTAAAGAAAGAATATTAATAACGGCGTATCAATTGTTTTATACTCAAGGGTATAACGTTACGGGTATTAATCAAATTTTGAAGGAATCAAAAGTGGCCAAAGCAAGTCTTTACACTCATTTTGGTTCTAAAGAGGATTTAGGTATTGAATATGTTAAGAAAGTGAGAACAGATTGGTTTCTTTTATTTGATGATTATTTGAAAGATAATGATACCGCTGTAGCTAAAATTCTTGCCGCTTTTGATTTTTTAGAAAAGACTATAGTTGTCAATGATTTCAAAGGATGTAGATTTTTGAATCTCCTTGCCGAAATTGATCAATCAAGTCCACGTATGCAATTGCAAATAGTCCAACATAAGAATAAGGTTAGGTTGTTTTTTAAAAACACTGTTGCCGAAGTAGAGGGTCAAAATACAAGTACAAGCGATACCATTTATTTGCTTTTTGAAGCGGCTATTATTGAAAGTAAAGTATATCATGATATTTGGCCTATTCTTGCTGCAAAACAAGCCGTTCAAAAAATATTGAATAAAACATCTTAAAATTTTTTGCTTCAAATATAGACAAATCGGTCTATTTTTTATTAATGTAAATACAATTAAAATGAGAAAAATGAATCCAATTGCACTTGAATCAGCTTCCGAAGCTGCAAAATTGACTATGGAAATGGTTAGTAAAAAATTGGGGCGTGTGCCTAATATGTATCAAGTTATGGCAAATTCACCCGCGGTACTCGAAGCATATGTTAAGTATAATGGAGCTTTAGCTATGGGGACTCTAGGTAGTAAAATGGGGGAACTTATCGCACTTGCCACTGCCGAAAGTAATAATTGCTCCTATTGTCTATCTGCTCATAGTTTTTTCGGAAAAAAAATAGGACTTTCTGAGGAAGAAATTTTGGAAGGAAGGAATTTTATTTCTAATGATGTAAAAATGAATGAGGGATTAGCATTTGCAAAAAAAATGCTAGAAACACCAACATTAATTTCAAGTAATGATTTAGAACCATTACGAAAAGCACATTTTTCGGATGGTGAGATTCTAGAAATTGTGGCGCATGTGGTTAGAAATATTTTTACGAATTACATTAATATTATAGCAGAAACCAATGTTGATTGGCCAGAAGTTGTAGTGTCTCTAAAAGTAAAATAAAAATGGATATGATCTACGTAGAAAGAATAGTTGATAAACCTTTTTTTGAAATAATTGACTTGGCAAAGAGTGCAATTACTAAAAACGGATTTTTAGTATTACATGAAATAAATACCACGGAAATAATGATGAAATTTGATTTTGAAATAAAAGAATTAAGACAATTGCTGTTCTTTCATCCTGAATATATGAAGCTAATTCTGGAAATTGATCCTTCGGCTGTTATTAAAGTCCCGTTAAAAATGGTTGTCAGAGAAATTAATGAAAATCAAACAGCAATAATTTGTACAAATCCCATTGATTTGTTTTTGGGTATGGAGAGGTTTCATGATTTGTCTCTAGAATTAAGCGGAAGTACTACAATGATTCTCAAGGATGTTATTAACTAATTCCAAACATAAATATAATAGTTCAATAGCCCCCTCTTTTTGGGAGGAGGGGTTGGGGGGGTGAAGTTAAATAATTGGTCTATATTGTATTTGGTGTAATTATCACATATTTAAAAATCAAACAGATATGCTTTTTGAACTATCTGTTTGATTTTTTATTTGAAAGAAGGTGAATTTTAATTAATAATTTAATTGTATGACTTGAAATATTTAAGAGAAAAATATTGAAGAACATAGCTGAAAATGATTTTTAAAAACTGTCAATATTCGGCGTGACAAACTGTGAATCATACAAGTTTTTATAATATCCTTTTTCTTGGTTTATTAATTCTTGATGCGTTCCTTGCTCTACAATCAACCCTTTGTCCATAACCACAATTTTATCGGCATTCACGATAGTTGCCAATCGATGCGCAATAACAATCGATGTTCTGCCTTTGGTAATGGTCTCGGTAGCACGCTGAATGAGTTCCTCAGAATGTGTGTCGATAGAAGAAGTCGCTTCGTCCAGAATAAGAATGCTTGGGTTACTGACATACGCTCGTAAAAATGCAATTAGTTGTCGTTGCCCGGAGGATAACATTACCCCACGTTCTTTTACGTCGAAATCGTAATCGTCCGGCAAACTCATTATGAATTCATGCACGCCTATTTTTTTGGCTGCAGCCAAAACTTGGTCACGCGAAATATCGGGATTATTGAGTGTGATATTATTGAAAATAGTATCTGCAAAAAGAAAAACATCCTGCAAAACCACCGCAATTTGTTTACGCAAAGTACTCAAAGTATAGTTCTCAATAGTGTGATTGTCTATATATATCGAGCCGCTGTTAATTTCATAAAAGCGATTCAGCAAATTAATAATTGTCGATTTTCCGGCTCCTGTGGAGCCTACTATGGCAATGGTTTGCCCAGCAGTTACTTCAAGATTGATTCCCTTGATGACTTCTTCATCCGGAATATATCCAAATCGAACTTCCTCAAAGCGTATGTCTCCTTGAAATGTAGGTGCTTCAATGGTTCCAGTATCTTGTATTTGATCCTGAGTATCCAGAATATCAAAAACACGGTTGGCAGCAATCATTCCCAATTGCATCTCGTTGAATTTATCAGCAATTTGGCGCAACGGGTTAAATAACATTCCGATGAACATGGTATACGAAAATAAATCCCCAAATGTCGTCGAAGTATCGCCTTCTAAAATGTGAAATCCTCCGTATAAAACGATGAAACCAAGTGTCAATGACGAAATAATATCGGCAATAGGAAAGAAAATCGAGTTGTATAAAATGGTTTTTATCCAAGCTCTATTGTGTTTGTCATTGATTATTCTAAATTTTTCGGCTTCAATATCTTCGCGATGAAACAGCTGAACAATTTTCATACCCGTTACTCTTTCTTGAACAAAGGAGTTCATATTGGCAATTTGAGTTCGTACTTCTTCAAAGGCAACTTGCATCTTTTTTTGAAAAATACGGGTAATAAAGACCAAGACAGGCATAGCCACAATCACGATCCAGGTCAGTTTCCAGTTCATATAAAACATGAAAATAAGTACAACCAACATTTTCATCAAATCACTGATAATCATAAACAATCCTTGGCTAAAAATACGGGCAATGGCCTCAATATCAGATACAGAACGCGTTACGAGTTGACCTACAGGAACATGATCAAAATATTTCATCCTAAAACTCAAGATGTGTTTAAACAGTTTTACCCGAATATCCTTTACAATATCCTGCCCCAACCAGTTGGCCCAATAGACAAAGAAAAATTGCGACAAAACCTCAAGAATAAGAACAAATCCCATTAAGGTAATGTATATTAATAAACCATTTTGATCTTTGGGTTGGATATAACTATCGACAGTTTGTTTCAATAAATAGGGGCGTAGAGCCGCAAAAACCGAAAGTGAAATAGCAAAAATAATCACGCCATTAAAACGCCATTGATAGGGTTTGGTGTATTTTAATATTCTTTTGAATAATCGGGTGTCAAATGCTTTTGCTTTCAAAATTGAATTTATGCGTTAATTGTTATGCGTTAGGTGTTCCTGTAGTCAATCTAAAATCTGTTATCTCTTCGTCTATTCTCTATTTTCTATTCTCTATAATTCTATTTTCTCAAAATCATACTCTATTTTGGTTAAATATAACCCATGTGCCGGAACCGAAAAACCAGCTTTGTCTCTGTTTTTACTTTCTATTATCGTTTCAAAATCGGCTAATGTAATTTTATGTAAACCTATATTTATCAAAGTTCCTACAATAGAACGAACCATATTTCTTAAAAAGCGATTGGCCGAAATGGTGAAAATTAATTTGTTATTTTCGTATTTCCAATAGGCTTCAAATATACTACAATCAAAGGTGTTTACGTCGGTATTTACTTTAGAAAAGCATTGAAAATCGGTATGGTTTAATAATGATTTTGCGGCTTCATTCATTAAATCCAAATCCAGTTTTTGATGAAAGTACCAGCTTTGTTCCTGAAGAAATGCATCTTTAATGGTGTTTATGTGGTATTCGTAGGTTCTTTTTGTCGCATCAAAACGAGTGTGTGCTTCATTGGTAACAGGGAAAATAGCATACACAACAATATCTTTTGGCAAAAAAGAATTGAGTTTGTGTAGTATATTCGGAATGTCAAAAGGGGTTTCAAAATCAAAATGGGCGTACATTTCTTTGGCGTGAACTCCCGTATCGGTTCGGCCTGCTCCCATGAGATTAATTTCGGAATTGAGAATAGTCGAAAACGCTTTGTTCATCGTTTCTTGTACAGAGGCTGCATTGGGTTGGTATTGCCAACCGTGGTACTGGGTTCCGTTGTATGCTAGTTTTATAAAATACCTCAAGGTCGAATTTTAGAATTTAGTCCCGATAGCTATCGGGATAGATTTCAAATTATTTGGATTGAAATCAAATTGAATGTTTACAGAAGCAAAGATACTTATTAATTTTTTTGCCTCGAATACGCTTTGAAGTAAAGTTTTTTGAATTGAAAACTTATTTTTATTTAAAGCTAGAATGTCTATTTTTGTCGAAATGTCATAGCCCTGATAGTAGTGGAAATCCTTTTCTATTTTTCCTTTAAAAATAGAAAAGATTGAAGCGGATAGCAGGATTAGCTCCTGAAAATATGAAAAAAATCCTCCTCCTTTCCGATACTCACAGTCATATAGATGATACTATTTTAAAATATGTTGATCAGGCTGACGAGGTTTGGCACGCTGGAGATATTGGAGATTTGATAGTTACGGATGCGATAAAGAAGCTAAAACCTTTGCGTTGTGTGTATGGAAATATTGATGATGCAAAAGCGCGATTAGAGTTTCCGCTGCACAACCGTTTTTTCTGCGAAGGCGTAGATGTCTGGATTACACACATAGGCGGTTATCCTGGGAAATACAACCAAGCTCTGAAAGCTGAAATGGCTACGAATCCTCCAAAGTTGTTTATTTGTGGACATTCTCATATTCTAAAAGTGATTTTTGATAAAAAGCATAATTTGTTGCACATGAATCCGGGAGCGGCTGGAAAAAGTGGTTTTCATCAGGTGAGAACGATGCTTCGTTTTGTAATTGATGGAGATAAAATAAAGGATTTGGAAATTATAGAAATAGGGAAGAAATAGTGATTATTTAGTGATTAGCTTTAAGGGATTGACTTTTGTAATTGATAGCTAAAATTTTTCTTGAATAATTATACGTTTTGGGATGGCTAACCGCTAATTACTTTTACTAATCACTAACAGTTACAATAAATTTGGTCTTTATTTGGTTAAAATTGGGGTTTTTAAGGTAATTGTTGTTCCAGTATTAAGAATAGAATTGATAATGAATTCCCCTTTCATGTTGTTTATTCTGGCTCTAATTTGATTGATGCCAAAGCCTTCTTTTAACTCGAATTCATTGTTGACAAAGCCATTTCCATTATCTGTAACCACAATAAGAAGGTTATTGTTGATTTCTTCTAAAGCTATTTTTGCATTAGTGGCCTGACTGTGTTTTATAATATTGTTCAGTAACTCGGTAACGATAAAATAAAGTTTCATTTCAAACTCTGCGTTGTAGCGTTTTTTTATTAGGACAAGACTGTTGAATTCTATTTTTATGTTTGAATTCGAATTTTTTTCACATAAATCTTCTAAGCCATAAAGCAATCCAAATCGAACTAAAAGGGATGGCATAAGTTCGTGGGATAAATTTCTAATTTGATTGTGGGCTTCTTCCAGTATTGTTTTGGTTTTTATTATTTCTTCTGGTTGTAGAAGACTTTTTGCGGTAAAAACTTTGAGATGTATCCCTGCCGATGAAAGTAAGGAACTAATATTATCATGTAAAAAAGAGGCTATTTTTTTTCGTTCTAATTCTTGTCCGTCTATAGAGGCATTAATGATGTTTTGCTGTATTTTACTTTGTAAATCATTAAGGTTATTTTTTTCTTTTAGACGCAAATTTTGAATAAAGTAGTAGAAAAATATAAATGCAGATATGAGAAGTAAAAAAACAACAATTACAATTTTTTTGTTTCTAGATTGTTCTTCAATAAGTTTGAATTGTCTTGCCCTATATTGAGATTCAATTTTATCTATTTCCCTTTTGTATTGATCTACTTCTAAATTTACTCCAACAATATTTGCTTTTTTGAGTTTCTCTTCGATATGAAGTTCCTCATTAATTTTGTTGTAAAGCCGAAGGTTTTTAAAAGCGTTTTTATAGGCTCCAATTTTATTTAAAAAATTTGAATATTCTAAATAGGAATATGCTAAATCTGATTTTTCATTTCCTGCATTTCCCTCTTTAATCGCTAGATTGAAATATTTCGAGGCTTTTTTATTGTCGTTTTTATTGTTGTAGTAGATTCCGTTGAGCATGTTTAGGGCAACAATGGTAGATTCGTCTCCATGAATGGACTGATATTTATTGACATGCTCTAAATAAGAAAAACCGTCATCGTATTTATTAATGTCAAAATAAGCCCAAGCAATATTAAGATTGGTAAGTAATATTTGATCCGTATCATGGATTTTTTGACTGATAATTAATGATTTCTTGTAATAATAGATGCCTTTGTCATACTGTTTTTTGTCAAAACAATAAATGTTTCCTAAGTTGTTGTAAAACTGATTTTTTAAAATATTATTATTGGTTTTCTTAGCGTAAGAAAGTCCTAGATTGTAATAAAATAAAGCCTTTGTTGGCTCTGTTAATTCGTCAAAGTTTGCCGCAATGATTAGGTAAGAATTGGCAATTAAGTCTGAATTTTTTATGTCACTAGCTTGCTCTAGGGCAACTCTAGATTTTAATAATGATTTTTCATAGTCATCATTATTCAGTTCTGTGCTAGCATCGTTTATTAACAAAATGATTTGTTTTTTAGTAAACGTTTTTTTCTGAGCAAAAGAACTTTCGCTAACAAAAAAAACAAGAATGAATGGCAATAAAAAAAAGAATCGATTTTGAAACATAAATGAGCTCAATCAGTAAAAAGAAATAAGGTTGGTTGCTAGACGGTAATTGGTTTAAGAAAAAACTAAATGGTTGTTCATTGCGTATTTAACAATCCCTATAGTGTTTTTTGCTTTTAATTTTTTTATGATATTTTTTCTATGCGTTTCAACAGTATTTATGCTAATAAATAGTTGATCGCTTATTTCCTTTCCGCTAAATTCTAGTGCAATCAAGATGATGATTTCTATTTCACGCTCTGTCAACAAAGGATTTACGTTGGGTTTGTAGGCGTTTAGCTTAGGGTTATTTTTAATAGCTTTATTAAATATTTTTTCACGTATCGATTCGCAAAAATATTCTTCTCCATTTGCTACTGCCTGTACCGCTTCAATGATGTTTTCTCCTGCACATTGCTTTGTTAAATAACCGCTTACTCCAAGATCCATGATTTCCTTTATTAGTTTTAAATCATCATAGCTAGAAAGAATAATGACTTTGCATGGAAAACCTTTTTCGGCAAATTCTTTTACCACTTCAATTCCGTCTTTTTCGGGCATGCTTATGTCTAGTACAAGAATATCTGCATTATTGTTTGTGACATCGTCAAAAATAGTGGTTCCGTTTAATGAAAAACCCACGACTTCAAAATTAGGTACAGTATTGAGTAATGTTTGAATTCCGTGGATAATTATTTTATGATCATCTGCTAGATGAATTCTGGTATTTTTTGTCATGTTTTCTTGAGCTGGTTTTCAAATTTATGAAAAATATGATCTTTAATAGTTGTGTTTCGGTATTTTTTTAAAAAATAATCGTTCTTTTCTGTAACAAAAAAACCCGAACTGTTACATTCGGGTTTTCTTCGCACATTAATAAATTAACTTTATAGGTTTACCTCAATCGATCCACAGATTTTACAAGATCTTCGTCCTTCTTGATGGCTTTATTAGCCAAGACTAATAATACGATAGCCAAGATAGGTAGAAACATCCCAATACCTTTCTCTGAAACAGCGGGTGTTTCTCCAGATATATTTAGTGAATGATATACAAACAATCCTAATAAAATCAAATTTAATACGATATTCAATCGGTTAACAACAAATTGAGTTTGTCTTTTTTTAAATGTTATAATGCTATAAACGGTTACAGCGGTGCTTAATCCTAATAGGACAACATAGATTTGATTTTGCATGAAAAAATAATCTTTTCCGTTATCCATTGTCCATAACGGAAAAATATAAGGCAAAACCCCTACCATTATAAAAGTAAGGAATAAATATATAGTTTGAATTCTTTGTATCATATTCTTAAATTGTTGTACAAAAATATATTTTCTTTTTATTAAATACTATTGTATGATAAATTTTATTTGTATTATTGCATAACATTACCGTAAGCACTTCATACTGCGGTCTATTTAACTAAGATACTACCTGAAAAATCTTTTGCATTTTTTCCAAAATTAATTAAACAAATAGAACATTCATGTTTGATATTTCTGCATTAAAAGAATTGAAGCTTTCTGAGCTTCAAGAAATAGCTAAAACAGCTAAAACCATAAAATATAACGGTGTAAAAAAAGAAACTTTAATTAGTCAAATTTTAGAACATCAAGCCGCAGCTGTTGCAACAACTGTAGAAAAAACATCAGAAAAGAGTGTAGAAGAAGTGGATAATCCTAAAAGAGCTCGAATTGTCTCTGTAAAAAAAGGGACGACTCCAAAAATAGTTCCAGCTTCTCTATTTGTTAATGAAGAAGTTCAAAACGAAACGTTTGATGAAATAGCACCGCAAAAAAGGGCGGAAGATTCAGTGTTAGCTAATCCGGACGATACAGTAGCTGCAGTTGCTTTAGAAAAAAAAGAACCTAAAATTGTGAAATTCAGCAAGTCTGCTTACGAGAAAAAGATGGCTTTGCAAAAAGAAAAAGAAGCGTTAAAAGAAGCTACGGCTAATGAAGAAGCTCCTTCAGACACAAATTTGGATGTAGTAGATGAAACAACTGAATCAGTTGAAAACCCTGCTCCTGAAAAAAAAATAAATCCAAACCAGTTAAATAAAAAGGTTTCAAACTCAAACGGGAATGCCAACCCAAACTCAAATCCAAACGGGAATTCAAATCAAAACCAAAATCCTAATTTTAAAAACAAGAAAAGCAATTTTAAAGATTCTGATTTTGAATTTGATGGGATTATTGAAAGCGAAGGTGTTCTTGAGATGATGCCTGACGGTTATGGTTTCTTGCGCTCTTCAGATTATAATTATTTGGCTTCGCCAGATGATATTTATTTATCTACCTCGCAAGTGCGTTTGTTTGGATTAAAAACCGGTGATACGGTAAAAGGTGTGGTTCGCCCTCCAAAAGAAGGAGAGAAGTTTTTTCCTCTAGTTCGAGTTTTAAAAATTAATGGACATGATCCGCAAGTGGTTCGTGATAGAGTTTCATTCGAGCATTTAACTCCTGTTTTTCCATCGGAGAAATTCAGATTGGCCGAAAAACAAAGTACGATTTCAACCCGAATTATAGATTTGTTTTCTCCAATAGGAAAAGGACAACGTGGTATGATTGTGGCTCAACCAAAAACGGGTAAAACAATGTTGCTTAAGGAAATCGCTAATGCAATTGCTGCCAATCATCCTGAGGTTTACTTAATTGTTTTATTGATTGATGAGCGTCCGGAAGAGGTTACAGATATGCAACGTAGTGTGCGTGGCGAGGTAATTGCTTCTACATTTGACAGGGAACCTCAAGAACATGTTAAGATTGCTAATATTGTTCTAGAAAAAGCAAAACGTTTAGTAGAGTGTGGTCATGATGTCGTGATTCTTTTAGACTCCATAACCCGTTTGGCAAGAGCTTACAATACGGTACAACCTGCTTCTGGTAAGGTGTTGAGTGGTGGAGTTGATGCGAATGCTTTGCAAAAACCCAAACGTTTCTTTGGAGCGGCTCGT
This sequence comes from Flavobacterium sp. ZT3R18, assembly GCF_007097385.1. Classification (GTDB taxonomy): domain Bacteria; phylum Bacteroidota; class Bacteroidia; order Flavobacteriales; family Flavobacteriaceae; genus Flavobacterium. The sequence continues at coordinate 72,246 of NZ_VJZS01000003.1, read as the reverse complement.
AATGTCGAAAACGGTGGCTCATTGAGTATTATTGCAACTGCATTGACAGAAACAGGTTCTAAAATGGATGAAGTTATCTTTGAGGAATTCAAAGGAACAGGTAATATGGAATTGCAATTGGATAGAAAAATTGCAAACAAACGTATTTTTCCTGCTATTGATTTAACATCTTCTAGTACGAGACGAGACGATATGTTATTAGATCCAAAAACATTACAAAGAATGTGGATTATGCGTAAGTATCTTTCAGATATGAATCCTGTTGAAGCGATGGATTTTATCAATGATCGATTTAAGAAAACCAAAAACAACGATGAGTTTCTTATTTCGATGAATGACTAAAAGAAATAGCAATATCAATTTCAAAAATCAATTTTTTTAATTTGGTTTAATAGAATAAAAAACTCCAATTTTCAAAATGAAAATTGGAGTTTTTTTTGTTTTGCAATTGCAATTGATTTTTGCAATTGATATGAAATTTTACTCTTTTCTTTCTAACAAAGCCATATAAAACCCATCAAAACCAGATTCTGAAGCCAGTATTTTTTGGTCTTTTATAAAATTGAATTGTTTTCCAATGTCTGTTGTCAAGAAACGAGCGATTTGCTCTTGATTTTCAGAAGGTAAAATTGAACAGGTTGCATACACTAATTTACCGCCCGGTTTGACAATTTTAGAATAACTTTCTAAAACCTCTGATTGTACTTTACGGATGTTGTCAATAAATTCAGGTTTTAGTTTCCACTTGGCATCAGGGTTTCTTTTAAGAACTCCTAATCCGCTACAAGGGGCGTCAATCAAAACTCTATCAGCTCTTTCGTGAAGTTTTTTGATGATCTTTGTAGAATCAATGATGCGGTATTCAATATTGAAGGCGCCATCTCTTTTGGCTCTAATTTTTAATTGCTTTAATTTGCTTTCATACAAATCCATTGCAATTAATTGTCCTTTGTTTTCCATCAAAGAAGCGATATGCAATGTTTTTCCTCCAGCACCAGCACAAGTATCCACTACACGCATTCCCGGTTTTACATCTAGAAAATGAGCGACTAATTGTGAATTGGCATCTTGTACTTCAAAGAATCCTTGTTTGAAGGCATCCGTCAAGAATACATTGGCTCTTTCTTTTAGCACTAAAGCATCAGGTTGATCTTTTAAGAATTCTGTTTCGATGTTTAAATCCATCAAAATAGCTCTTAAGTTTTCTTTGGTTGTTTTAAGCGTGTTAACTCTCAAAATTACTTTTGCAGGTTGATTTTGAGCTGCAATTTCTGTAGCCCAAACTTTTTCTCCAAGTTCTTTTACGCCCAATTCGTCCATCCAGTCTGGAATAGATTCTTTTAAGGCTCTCACCTTTGAAAGTTCATCAAAACGACCTTTTATTTTTCGCTCAGGAGTCCCTTCTAATTGTCTCCAATCCGGAATTGGGTATCCTCTTAGTACCGCCCATACTGAGAACATTCTCCAAAGATTATCTCTGTCAAACGGCTCTTTTACTTCGGCAATCTCGGCATATAATCTTTTCCAACGTACCACTTCGTAGATGGTTTCGGCAACAAATTTTCTATCTGAACTTCCCCAACGTTTGTCTTTTTTTAGGGATCTTGCTACTACTTTATCGGCATATTCTCCTTCGTTAAAAATAGCGTTAAGTGCATCGATGGTAGTGTAAACTAAATTTCTGTGTAATCTCATTTTGAATAATTGAAGTGCAAAGGTACTATTTATTGATTAAATCTAAGATTTATATTTTAACCAAAAAAAAACACTGTTTTGAAGCAGTGTTTTTTGGATATTTTTAGTTTTCACTTAATTCTATAAGAAACAGCATTTTTAACTTCTATTCCTTTTAAGCAGATGTTTAAAAAAAACACTCCCGACTTCCGAAGCGTATGGATCGTGATGAAAAGGTGTACCATATAAGAAATATAAGAACAGATAAGTTATTGCTTTTTTTTTTAGCTTAAATGATCTTATATTTCTTATATGGTTAAAATTAAATGCTGTTTGTTTTAGAATACTGCCTTAGTTTTTAACAAATACTCTAGTTAGTCCAATATTTTCTGGTGGGTGGAGTACCATAGGGAATTTTTCAATTTTCACTGAGCTACTATCCAATCCAAAGGCGCTTTCTTCGGATAAACTTAGTTTTTTAATAAAGAAATAAGAATTCATTATTAACTTTTCATGCCATAACATATCACTATCATTAGACAAGAATTTCTCCGATAATACAAATTTAAAGTCGCCAATAATGTTGTTTTTGTTTAAGGACTCGTATCTACTGGTGATGTCAACTTCGCCATTTTTCACCATGTCTTTAATCACTTCTTTAAACATTAAGTTGATTTTGGTAGGCTCTCTAAATCCTAAGTTGAAATCAACACGGTACAAATCGTCTTTCAGAATCTCTTTTACTTTATATTCGGTTTTGTAAGGTTCTGGTAAAATATTTACGTGAACGAACCAGTAAATATCAGCTCTTTTAGGTCTTTTTTGTAATATGGAAAACATTACTTTTTCTTCTATTTCATCAGAGCGATTGGCATTGGTCATGTACACCAAATGCGTTGCATATTTAGGGATAGATAAATCGGCACTTAGTTCTTCTAGTACTTTTTTGTAATCGTCTATTTTTACAATTTTAGTATAGCTTTTACTAATCTGTTTTGCTCGGTACCAAACAGTCATAACTCCTGTCAAAATCAAAGCGATAAAAAGGGTTACGTAACCGCCTTCTGCAAATTTTGTGATATTGGCTATTAAAAAACTAAATTCAATTCCTAAGTAAATGGTAATTAATGGAACGAAAAAATACCATTTTACCCTTTTCATTATTAGATAATAATTCAGTAAAATAGTGGTCATTATCATACATAATATAATTGCCAAACCATAGGCATGTTCCATGTTGCTTGATTCTTCAAAATGCAAAACGATTCCAACACAGCCAAGAAATAATAACCAGTTAATAGATGGGATGTATATTTGTCCTTTAAGCTCAGTAGGGTATTTGATTTTAACTTTTGGCCAAAAGTTCAATTTCATTCCTTCATTTATTAAAGTGAATGATCCTGAGATAAGTGCTTGAGAGGCAATCACAGTGGCAAGAGTGGCAATGACAATTCCAAAAGGTTTGAACCATTCTGGCATCATTAAATAAAAAGGGTTTGCAAATTTACCGCCTAAACTTTCTAAGGTAACTCCTTCATGATGAATTAAGTAAGCTGCTTGCCCAAAGTAATTAAGAACTAGTGCAGTTTTTACAAAAATCCAACTGATTCTGATGTTTTTTCTCCCGCAATGTCCCATGTCAGAGTATAAAGCTTCGGCTCCAGTGGTACAAAGGAATACAAAACCAAGTACAAAAAAACCTTCAGGATGAATGGACAATAAGTTATAAGCATAATAAGGATTTATTGCCTTGAAAACCTCAGGATGTAAAGATATTTGATAGATACCTAATGTCGCCAACATTCCAAACCAAATAAGCATCATTGGAGCGAAGAACTTTCCAACTAATTTAGTTCCAAATTGTTGAATCGTAAATAAGATGAATAAAATCCCGATGACAATTGGTACTGTATTAATATGCGGAAAATAGGTTCTCATTCCTTCAACTGCTGATGAAACGGAGATAGGAGGAGTGATAATTCCATCTGCAAGTAAGGCGCTTCCACCAATAATGGCAGGAACAATTAACCATTTAATTTTTGTTTTCTTGACCAAGGCATATAAGGCGAAAATCCCACCTTCACCATGATTATCCGCGCTTAAAGTGATTATTACGTATTTAATGGTGGTTTGAAGAGTTAATGTCCAAAAGACAGCAGATATGCCACCTAAAACAACATCTGCATTTATAACGTAATTACCCAGTATGGCTTTCATTACGTATAATGGAGAAGTTCCTATATCTCCATAAATTATTCCTAAAGAAATTAATAGTCCACCTAAAGTTAATTTACTGTGGAGATCTTTGTGCGTTGCGCTCATTTAAAATTTTTAAAAAACTTGTCAAATTTACTGTTTTTAAATAAAATAAAAGGGCTAATTTTTTAAAATAACAAAAAAGACTTTGTATGTTTTTACAAAGTCTTTTTTTGAATTTAAATTGTTTTTAGATTCTCCTGTTTGTGCCTCTAGAAGCGTAATTGGTATCTCTATGTGATTCAGTTCTTTGAGTGTCGTTTTCTCTTGGAGTGCTTGTTCTATTTTGAGAATAGTCTCTTTGAGGCTCTGCTCTTTGAGTGTTGTTTTCTCTTGGAGTGTCTGCTCTATTTTGTGAATAATCTCTTTGGTTTTCTACTCTTTGAGTGTTGTTTTCTCTCGAAGTGTTTGTTCTATTTTGGGAATAATCTCGTTGAGGCTCTACTCTTTGAGTGTTATATTCTCTTGAAGTGTTTGTTCTGTTTTGAGAATAATCTCTTTGAGGTTCGACTCTTTGAGTGTTATATTCTCTTGAAGTACTTGTTCTATTTTGAGAATAGTCTCTTTGAGAATTGTTGTTATAATTCGCATTGTTTCTAGAATAGGCAATCTCATTTCGAGATCTATTATCAGGACTGTATCTTCTTTGGTCTAGCTCATATCGGTTTGAAACTCTATTGTTTCTTCTAGAAAAAGCGTAATCAGGATACTGTCTTTCGTAACTATTGCAGCTATAAGAATTGTAAATTACAGTCGCTCTATTGCATCTTCTATAATTTACATAATTGTAGTTATTGTAGTAGTTTACACAACCATATATGTTGTTTCTATATCGGTACAAAGGATACGGATTCCAAGATGCATAGTAGGTTGGGTAAAAATTCCATGTCCAAGACGAGTAATAAGGTTGGTAAGTGTTGACCCATAATGAAGCGTAGATTTGAGGCGTATAACAATATTCAGGTTCGTAAATGTAATTTTGACCATACATATAAGTGTTTCCAACTATTTGTATCGAAATGTTGTTTTGTCTGTCTTTCTCAACCTCGATTGTAGCAACATCTTGATAAAGATCACGACCAATAACCGATTGTACAATGATTACGTGTGTTCTTTTTTCTACGGATTCAATTACTCTCAAGTAGTCAACTTCATTGTCGTTATTCAAATCTAAATTTGATATTTTAGTTCTCGGATCGTTTAATCTTCTTTCAAAATCTTTTAAGTTTTGGGATTCTCCAAAGATTGAGGATACGGCTCTTAAATCTAAATTATCACTAATTTCAGAGTTCATTGCGTTTACCGTTGTTCTGTCTTGTGCATTCATCTGTAATGCAAAGAATGTAGCTATAAGTGCTGCAAATTGTAATTTTGATTTCATGGCTATTGGGGTTGTTATTTGTTTTTAAGATATAAACAACTATTGTGCCATAAATAAATGATACTGCTAATTTTTGTTTGACATTGTTCTATATTTGTTCTAAAAAATATCGATACAATGAGAAAAATTTTTATAACTATGCTGTTTTTGAACGCTTTGTTTTTTGTTGAAGCTCAAAATCAACCAAAAAGTAAAATCACACCAGCTGTTTTTAACGGCGTACAAGTTGATACTTTGTTTCAAGATAAAATAAGTATCAGGGCGATAGTACTGGATAACGGTAAAATATGGTATGCTGCGGATCAAGGAAGATTTGGATTTTATGATTTAAAATCAAATAAAAAATTTGAAAAAGTTATAAAAAAAGATACTTTAAATATTGAATTTAGGAGTATAGCCAAAACTTCAAAGTTTATATATGCGCTTAATGTGGCGAATCCTGCGTTGTTGTACCAGATTAGTAAAGATGGTAAAGAGGTTCAATTAGTGTATCAAGAAAATAATAAAAAAGTATTTTATGATAGTATGCAGTTTTGGAACGATAAGGAAGGAATAGCTGTTGGCGATCCTATAGATGATTGTCTTTCGGTTATTGTAACCCGCGATGGAGGGAATTCATGGGACAAAATCCCTAACAGTAAATTGCCAAAAGTTTTTGAGGGAGAAGCTCATTTTGCCGCAAGTAACACCAATGTCGTTATAAAAGGGAACGATACTTGGATTGTTTCTGGCGGAAAAAAATCAAGAGTTTTTTATTCTTCGGATAAGGGAAATTCTTGGGAAGCCTATGAAACACCTATTGTGCAAGGAAAACAAATGACTGGAATTTTTACAGCTGATTTCTATGACAAAAAAAATGGTTTTATAGCTGGTGGAAATTATGAAGTGCTCAATCAGAATTTTGAGAATAAAGCAATTACCAATGATGGCGGGAAAACATGGCAACTCATTGCCGAAAAACAAGGGTTTGGATATGCTTCTTGTGTGCAATATGTCCCTAACAGTAACGGGAAAGGATTGGTCGTTATAGGAGCTTCGGGTTTGAGTTATTCATCGGACGGTGGTGTGACTTGGGTTCAATTGCTGCAAGATTCAAGTTTGTTTACCATTCGTTTTTTAGACAAAAACACAGCAATTGCAGCTGGTCGTAATAAAATGATCCGAATTCGTTTTAAATAAAAAAATCCCCGCTCAATAGGATGAACTATCAAACGGGAATTTTCTGAATTAAAATTATTGTTACTATTCAGCCTACACCAAATTAACGTAGGATTTGAAGAAAAACAGACACGAATTACACAAATTTGCACAAATTGCATTGTGATTTTTTTTTGTGAAATTAGATTCAATTTTGATCCTGAATTCGTGTTAATTCGTGAAATTCGTGTAAAATTTTTGTTAGGATGAATAGTTATAAATTATTTTTTTGGAGCTTTGTCTCTATATTGCTGCAATAATTTTCTACTGAAATTTTCTTCTGCTTTTTTTAATTTAATGATTTTTATAGCAGGAAGTACGTCTTTTAGATTACTGATGAATTTTTTTCTTAACTGAAATAATTCCTCTTCATTGCTTTCAATTTGGGTTAAAAGTATTGTTGCTTCTTTGTCGGATAACTTATCTAATTCATCATCATCCATTTTTCTAAAAAAGCCTTTCATTTTTTTGTGTCTCAATTCAAACTGCTTATCATCAAAAGTGTTGTAAATAGGCCAAAATTTTTCGGCTTCATTAGAGGTAAGGTTTAATTCGGTGGTTAAAAACGCCACTTTCATAGCTTTTATTTGCTCCTTTTTTTCTTTCATCCTTTCGCCTTGAGCGTAGAAAGTAAAAGAAATAAATAAAAATAATATTGGATATAATTTTCTAATGTTCATTGTTCCTAATTTTGATTTTGTTGTACTTTGGGTAATAGTGTGTGTTTAATTTTCGATAACTAAATTCTCTATGTTTGGGTTTGTGACTAAAATATCTTCTAATGTTTCATCTTCTAGTTTTGTTGAATTTACAATTTTGTTGCTTTCAAGTTCGGTTTCTCCAATTAACTCGTATTGATTTATATTAGATTCTTCGGCTAGATAATTTTCTATAGTTGCAGAATCTAATTCGTTATTTTTTGTTTCAGCGGTATAAAGTGTCGGAATCATTATGGCAAGTACTAATACTGCCGCAATTGCTATTAGTATAGTCTTTCTTTTTCTATAGATCGATACTACTTTTACGTTATTGGTTATTTCTTCTTTTGGTAAATTCTCTAGAAATTTTGAAGAAAAAGTACCATGATACCCTTCAGGAGTTTTAAATCCTGATTTAATTCTTGGTTCATTTTCTAGTTTAAATGCTTTCATAATGTGTATTTGACTTAATCTTGACTAAATGGTTTAATTGGTTATTACAAATGTTTCAACTTTTTTAACAGCATGATGATAAGACGCTTTTAATGCTCCTACAGAAGTACCCAGTATTTCGGATATCTCTTCATATTTTAAATCTTCAAAATATTTCATTTTAAAAACCAATTGTTGTTTTTCGGGTAAAGTTGCTATTGCTTTTTGTAATTTGATCTGAATCTCATCGCCATCAAAATAGATGTCGGCTTTCAGATTGTCAATGGCTTTATTTTGCAATTCAACAGATGAAATGCCACTTTTCTTAGCCTTTAGATTCAAAAAAGTAAGGGCTTCATTGGTTGCAATGCGATACATCCAAGAAAAAAGTTTGCTTTCGCCTTTGAAATTCTTTAGATGCTGGAACACTTTTACAAACGTGTTCTGCAAAACATCATCGGCATCATCATGACTTATAACGATATTCCGAATATGGTTGTACAGCGGTTTTTGATATTCGTGTAGGAGTTTTTGAAACGCTTGATTCTGCGTTTTCGGGTTCAATAAATTGGTAATGAATTCCTTTTCTTCCTGCAATTTCTGTTTCTTTTATAATTAGATGCAAATGAACCAAAAAGGTTTAATCTGAAATAAAAAAAAATGGTGCTATTTTAAATTCAGTAAAGAATGAGTTTAAACCATATAAGGAATGTAAGAAAATATAAGTTCTACATTCTTTAACTTATATCAATGTCGTTTCCTTAAGAATTTAATTTCCTTCAGTTTGTCATTTCGACGTCCCGAAAGCTTTCGGGACGTCGAAATGATAAAAACAAACCTTAAGGAAACGACATTGACTTATATCTATATTGTTAAGATTTCAAAATAGTCCAGCTTAAATGAACGTATAGTACTGATATGGTTAGAAAATGTCTAAAACAAATTAAAATTCAGATTGATCTTCGCTCTTAATTGTGCTAGGAGCGGGTGTAAGACTGTCTTTTATAACTCGTTTGTAAGGTGCTGGGATTACTTTTGGTTTTATAGGAGAATAGATTTCGGTTACCCATTTTGATGGGCTTTTGGTTTCTTTTTTTCCAACGGTGAAAATTTCCATGTGCGAAAAAGTAGAATCAGCAATAAGCTTATTTGTAGTAAAATAGTCTGTAGATTTATCTAATGCCTTTGTTTTATAGGTGTAATTGCCTTTTAAAGTGGTTTTTACAGCTTCAAATGAGACTAATTTTCCAGATAAAATATCACTTCCTGCACTTGTAAATATCTCCTCTTTTATAGGAATGCAAAAAGAAACTTTGGTAAGATCATGGGTCAAATCATATTTATGGTAAATGATAAATGGTTTTCCATTCAAAACGATGTTGTTTTGTTCGCAAAAAGCCAATATTTTAGGGAAAATAACATTTGCATTTCTTGTGATATCGGATATTTTACTGGTAAAAGATTGTCTTAAATAAAAAGTCTCTAATTTTTTTACGACACCATTCACTTTTACCTCAAAAGTATTGGTTTCAAAATCAAGTGATTTATTCAAATTCGCTAAACATTTGTCATAGACTTTTGTTAATGAATTTTGCGTTCCTCCATTCAAAAAAGAATTCACTTTTGTTAAAAAATCCATTTTTCCTTTCGACTTCCAAGTTACTTTTGTGCCTCCCAAAGTGTCTTTAAAATGCCAAGTTGCATCTGTAGTAGATCCATCAAAATTCATTTTTTGAACAATACTGTCATTTCCTTTTGTATATAATGTTTGAATGTTACCCAAATTATTTGCTCCATCCCAAGAGAAAGAACTTCCTTTTCCTATGGTAATTGGGGAATAGGACAGTTTTATATTCGCATCTGTTTTAATCCAAGAACTAAATTGTTCCCAGTTTTTATAGTCATTAACATAATTAAAAACGGTTGCTTTTGGAGAATTTATTGTCTTACTGCTTTCTACTGTGAAATTTCCTTTTTGTGTTGCGATAAATATGGTAAGTGCCACAAGGCTTAATAGCAGCAAAAGAAAAAGGTATTTAATGATTCTCATAATAGGTTAGGTTGTTTCTGTTGTAAAGTTAGAAATTTTATTAATATTCTAAAGGAACTGCCCTTAAAATGTCAGGGTAAAAACAACTCATGCATTTGTACTGTTTATCTAGCCTAGAGATTTATTATATATTTGAAGAATGTTTATATTTGTTGCGTATTTATTTGTTTAACATCTAAAAAATAATAATAATGAAATTACTTAAAAGTGCTGGGTTTTTTATGGCTATTGCGGTTTCAGTTGTTTGCAACGCTCAAAACGAGAAGACTACTGTAGTAAAGTCTACGGAGAGCCCTCAATTTAATTATTTGGTAGAGCAATTCTCTGACATAAAAGTGTTGCGTTATCAAATTGCAGGTTGGGAAAATCTTACTCTAAAAGAGCAAAAGTTGGTTTACTATCTAACGCAAGGTGGTACTTCTGGTCGTGATATTATGTGGGATCAAAATTATAAAAACAATCTAAAAATTAGAAAAGCATTAGAGAATGTTTATCAAAATTTTAAAGGAGATAAAAATACTGCGGATTGGAAAAATTTTGAAATTTATTTAAAAAGAGTTTGGTTTTCAAACGGGATTCATCATCATTATTCAAACGAGAAAATTAAACCTGGTTTTTCATTAGCTTATTTTAATGGTTTGTTGAAGGATTCTAAAACGACTTTGTCTCCACAAATAGCTGAAATTTTATTTAATGATGTAGATTCAAAAAAAGTAAATCTCGATTCTTCAAAAGGATTGATGGAAGGCTCAGCTATTAATTTTTATGAAAAAGGAATTACTCAAAAACAAGTCGAAGCGTTTTATGCTAAAAAAACAAGTCCAGACCCTAAGAAGCCGTATTCGTATGGTTTAAATTCTAAATTGGTTCGTAATTCAAAAGGGCAATTAGAAGAGAAAGTTTGGAAAAGCAAAGGAATGTATGGTGCTGCAATTGATAAAATGATTTATTGGATGGAAAAAGCGCAAACCGTAGCCGAGAATAAAAAACAAGCCGCTGCGATTGCCTTATTAGTTAGTTTTTATAAAACTGGAAGTCTTAAAACGTGGGATGATTATAATATTGCTTGGTTGCAGGCAACTGATGGTAATATAGATTACATCAATGGATTTATTGAAGTGTACAATGATCCATTAGGATACAGAGGGTCTTACGAAGGGGTTGTTCAGATAAAAGACTTTGATATGTCTAAAAAAATGGAAGTAGTATCTAAAAACGCACAATGGTTTGAAGATAACTCTCCGTTATTACCAGAGCACAAAAAGAAAAACGTAGTTGGAGTCTCATACAAAACTGTTGTTGTTGCTGGAGAATCTGGAGATTCGTCTCCGAGTACACCTATTGGAGTGAATCTTCCAAATGCCGATTGGATACGTGCCGACTATGGTTCTAAATCGGTTTCTCTAGGAAATATTATAGATGCGTATTCTAAATCTGGAGGAAAAGGGAAGCTGCAAGAATTTGCAAATGATGAAGAAGAAATCAGATTGGGTGAAAAATATGCTGAGTTAGGCGGTAAATTGCATACTTCTTTGCATGAAGTGGTAGGTCACGCTTCGGGTCAAATAAATGCAGGTGTTGGAACTCCAAAAGAAACATTAAAAAATTATGCTTCGACATTAGAGGAAGGAAGAGCTGATTTAGTGGGATTATTCTATTTGTACAATCCTAAAATTCAAGAACTTGGATTAGTAGATAATTGGAAAGAATTGGGGATGCAGTGTTATGATAGTTATATTAGAAACGGATTAATGACACAGCTAGTTCGTGTAGAATTGGGTGCAAATATTGAAGAAGCACACATGAGAAACCGTCAATGGGTAGGCGCTTGGGTGTATGAAAAAGGGAAGAAAGATAATGTTATTGAAATGATTTCTCGTAATGGGAAAACGTATTTTAATATTACCGATTATGATAAACTACATGATTTATTTGGGCAATTATTGAAAGAAGTACAACGTATAAAATCCGAAGGCGATTTTGAAGCAGGAAAAGCACTGGTGGAAAATTATGGAGTAAAAGTAGATCAAAAAATACATGCCGAAGTATTAGAACGCAATAAGCAATTTCCAGATGCACCTTATAGTGGTTTTGTAAATCCAGTTTTGGTTCCAAAATTAAATGCTAAAGGAGAAATTACTTCGATAGTTGTAGAACAACCTAAAACATTTGCTGAACAAATGTTGAGCTATTCTAAAAACTTTGGTTTTTTACCATTAGAAAATTAAAAAGAAAAAATGCTATAATACTAAAAACGCCTACTGAAGTGGGCGTTTTTATATTTTGGAATTAATAAATCCCAGAACCCTGAAAGGGTGGAATGATTATAGAAGTAAGTAATTTCATTACCCCAAACCCCGAAGGGGTGGTATTTTTACATCTGAATGGTTGATTATTAGGATTGAAGTTTTTTAATGAAAAAGAGTCAAATAATTTCACCCTTTCAGGGTTTGCTTGCCGATGTTATATGTTTTCTATAATCATTACACCCCTTTCGGGGTTTGGATGAGCTATATCAATTTAGCATCTCCCAAATATTAATGCTTAAAATAAATTTTTATCACAAACAAGAGTCCAATGAAAACAAGGAAACCTATTAGAATTTTATAATTTCCTTTGTAGAAAACTTTGTGTAAATTGGCATCTTTTCGATAGGCAATTACCATTGCAATAACAAAGGCTATAAAAAAACAAATTGCAAATATTAATTGACCTTGACTAAACATGTTTAAATAATTTTTGGCAAATTTAGGCAATAGTTTAGAAATAGTTGTTAATTTTCCGTTTCAAATCAATAATTATAAAGGATGCAAAAACAAATCAACGCTGTTAAGGAATTTCACACCGCATTTAGGATCGGGCATAGCGAAACTCCAATTGCTAATTTGGGAGAAAGTAAAAACATACTTCGTTACAATTTGATGAAGGAAGAAAACGAAGAGTATCTTGAAGCGGTTCAGAATAATGATTTAATAGAAATTGCCGATGCACTTGGGGATATGATGTATATTCTTTGCGGTACCATTATAGAACACGGATTGCAACATAAAATTGAGGAAGTCTTTGACGAAATTCAACGTTCTAACATGAGTAAATTAGGCGAAGACGGAAATCCGATTTACAGAGAAGATGGTAAAGTGATGAAAGGGCCTAATTATTTCAAGCCTGATTTTTCGAAGCTGATTTAGTTTTCAGTCTCAGTCTTCAGTCTCAGTCTTCAGTCTCAGTCTTCAGTCTCAGTTTTCAGTCTCAGTTTTCAGTTTTGGAAATCTAATATAATTCGGAAATAAAAAATCCCACTTGCTTTCAAGTGGGATTTTTTGTAAACTATACTTTAACCGTCCAACCGAAGCTATCTTCAGCTAGTTTATGTTGAATGTTGGTTAGCTTCTCTTTAAGCAGAGAAGCGTATGAATTCTCAACTTTAGGTAATTCATAATAAACATCTTTGTAAGAGTAACCAATAATTGGATTAACCACGGCAGCAGTTCCAGCTCCAAAAATTTCTTTCAAAGAACCGTTTTTAGAAGCTTCTACTAATTCAGAAACCAATACAGGACGAACATCTACTTCAATTCCTTCTTTTTTGGCCATATCAAGAAGACTTTTTCTGGTAATACCATCCAGAATACGCTCACTTACCGGTGCAGTCAATAAAGTGTCGTTTATTCTAAAAAACACATTCATAGTACCTGCTTCCTCAAGTTTGGTATGAGTGGCGTCATCAGTCCAGATTACTTGTTGAAACCCTTGCTTGTTAGCCAAAGTTGTTGGGTAGAATTGAGCCGCATAGTTACCGGCCGCTTTTGCAGCACCAATACCACCGTTGGCAGCTCTACTATAATGTTCAGCGATCAAAACTTTAACTTCACCAGCATAATAGGATTTAGCAGGAGAAAGTATAATCATAAATTTATAGTCATCAGATGGATTTGCAATAACTCCATCTCCAGTTGCAATCATAAAAGGTCTGATGTACATGGTGTTCCCTTTTCCTTTTTTTACCCAAGCTTCATCCAATTGCAGTAATTGATTCAAACCATCCATAAAAACATGCTCTGGAACTTCTGGCATAGCCATTCTCACGGCAGATGTATTGAAACGTTTGTAGTTTTCATCCGGTCTAAAAAGCCATATGTCATTATTGTCATCTTTGTAAGCTTTCATACCTTCAAAAATAGCTTGGCCATAATGAAAAACTTTTGCAGATGGGTCTAGTAAAAAAGGAGCGTAAGGCTTGATAACTGGTTTTTGCCATTCGCCATTCGTGAAATCACATTCAAATAAATGATCGGTAAAAACGGCACCGAAGCTTAAATTATCAAAATCAACTTCGTTTATTTTTGAAGTTGCAGCTTTTATTATTTCTATTTTGTTAGTTTGAGTTGTACTCATAATAAGGTATGGTTTAAAAAAATATATTTTAGTGTTAATAAAATGAATTAAAAAAAATAATTTCTTAATTGTTCTAATATTGATTGCAAAATTAAATAAAAATCAGATTAATCCTTGCTAAAATAACATTAATTATACTGTTTGACTGTGATTTATTTATATTTTAAGTTTATTTAAAAATTAGAGTAGAATTCTGTGAATTATATAAAAAAAGTTGAATTTTAGATAGCTATACCATATTGTTTTAATTAATTTTGAAGTGGAATTTGAATTTAAATGTTACTAAACACCTCAAGACACTATTTTGGAAAGAGAAATTATACAAACACTCGATGGATCTACTACAATTCATATCAAAGAATGGAATGAGTGTTACCATTCTAAACATGGTGCCATTCAGGAAGCCAAACATGTTTTTATTAAAAATGGATTGGCATTATTTCCAAATCAAAGCATTTCTATTTTAGAAATTGGTTTTGGTACGGGTTTAAATACTTTTATAACCTATTTAGAATCTAAAGATTCAGGACAAACAATCGATTATGTCGGTGTAGAAGCGTATCCAGTTTCTGCTGACGAAGTTTTGTCTATGAATTATATTGAAGAGTTGAAAGCTGCTGAATCTGAATCTGTTTTTAAAGAAATGCATACTTGTAACTGGGAGGAAAAAGTAATTTTTTCAGACACTTTTACATTAACCAAAAGAAAGCAGTTTTTTGAAGAAATTGATGATGTAGAAAAATTCGATTTAATTTATTTTGACGCGTTTGGCTATCGTGTGCAACCGGAATTGTGGAGTACCGCTATTTTTGACAGAATGTATAAAGCACTAAAGCCTAGGGGAGTTTTAGTGACTTATGCCGCTCGTGGCGTAGTCAAAAGGAGCATGATAGAAGTTGGTTTTACGGTCGAAAAACTAGCCGGACCGCCCGGAAAAAGAGAAATGTTTAGGGCTAGAAAGTGATTCTTTTGATGGCTACTGATCTATAAGGACTTGGTCAGAAAATGATGCGGTTTTGATATTTATTTGTTAAAAAATAAGTTTGTATTTAAAAAATAATGTACATTTACAACACGTTGAAATCAAGATCTAACCCCCAAAAATCTTAATTTATTATGTCTAAAATAATGTTTGATTACACAAAATCTGTGCTTGAAAGAGTGAGTTTTGATCCGATACTTTTTTGTAAAGAACTAGAGAAAGCAATTAGAACACTTTTGCCATTCGAAATGGAAGAATTAAGAGAATGGCTATTCAATTTTACAAGTGAAAAACCAGAATTAAAACAGTGTTTATTAATAGTAAACCCATAATAAAAAAAGGAACCAACATATTGGTTCCTTTTTTTATGCTAAATTATCGGGAATAATTACGAATACTTTATTGTAAGTTATGTCTATTATTACAAGAGGAAAGAATGCTTTTGGTCGGTAAAATATGTTTTTTTAACTTTTTTTTTGTTAGTTTGAATATGAAAATTTATAATTTTACAATGTCTTAAATCAATTAATTTAAATCCTTTTTTTATGTCTCGAATGATCTATGATTACACAAAAGAGGTGCTCGTAAGAGTGAGTTTTGACCCTGAGCTTTTTATTAAAGAATTAAAAAAAGCAATTAGAAATCTATTACCTTATGAGTTGGAGCAATTAAAAAAATGGCTTTTGTATTTTACGGATGAAAAACCTGAGCTTAAAGATTGTTTGGTCTATTTGTAAGTCAAATTTATCGTTAATTCGGATGCAAAAAAAAAGGAACTAAATTAGTTCCTTTTTTTAGTTTTCAGTCTCAGTCTCTTTTCTACTCAAAGAGAATTTTAGGTTTAAAATAGTACTAAAAAACAGACTCGCTTTTTCAGAACTATTATTAAGCAGCGAATGACAATATTTACAGACTATTCTGAAAACTGATTCTGAAAACTAAAAACATCTGACTTCTTAGGTCTTATTTTTTTGGGAGAGGACTCACAATTTGAACATTTTGAAAAACAATTGCTCCTTTTACAACTCCAGCAATGGTACTCCTTAACGCATCAATGATTTGGATTTTCAATTCGCTTTTGGGATAAATTAAACTGACTTCTCTTGCTGGTTTTGGCTCTTTGAAGTGTCTTAGTTTTAATTTGTCTTTTTCTTTCAAATCTAGCGTATGCAAGTAAGGGAGTAATGTAGTACCCAATCCTTCATCAGCTAATTTTATCAAAGTTTCAAAACTGCCGCTTTCTATTTGAAATGGTTTTGGGTCTGATTCAGTATTGTTTTTACAGATGTTTAATATACCGTCCCTAAAACAATGCCCGTCTTGCAATAGCAAAATTTCATTGATGTTTAAATCCGAAATTTCAATTTCTTCTTTCTGAAAAACAGTATTGTTTTCTGGAATATAGGCTACAAAAGGCTCAAAGTAAAGAACGATTTCTTTTATTTTTTCATCTTCTAATGGTGTAGCAGCAATTGCGGCATCAAGACGACCGTTTTTTAATTTTATAATGATTTCTTCGGTGTTCAATTCCTCAATGATGAGTTTTACTTTTGGATATTTCTTGATGAAATTATTCAAAAACATCGGTAATAAAGTAGGCATAATAGTTGGTATTATCCCCAATCGAAATTCGCCCCCTATAAAACCTTTTTGTTGTTCTACAATATCTTGAATACGATCTGCTTCGTTAACAATGTTCTTGGCTTGATTTACAATTTTTTGTCCAATTTCGGTTAATTGAATTGGTTTTTTGCTTCTGTCAAATATTTGAATACTAAGTTCTTCTTCAATTTTTTGAATTTGCATGCTCAAGGTAGGTTGAGTAACAAAACATTTTTCGGCCGCTAGTGTAAAATTTTTATGTTCGGCTACAGCCAAAACGTATTTGAGTTGTGTTATTGTCATAGTATAATAGATTGTTATGCAAATATAAAAACAATCAATTAAATTTATGGCTTTTTCGGTGTGTTTATTTATTAAATTTGTGAAAGTAAAGATATGGAATCAACAAGATTGTTATTTGGTTACAAACACCAATGATGATTTTGAAAATTTTATAGTAATGATTTAAAAATTAAATTTTAAGATATGAAACTAAATTCAATTGGATTGCCTGTAGAAGAATCAGAAGTTATTATAGTAGAACTGAATGTGTTGTTGTCTAATTTTCAGATTTATTATCAAAGTTTAAGAGGTTTGCATTGGAATATCAGAGGAAAACGTTTCTTTGATTTGCATCTAAAATTTGAGGAATTATACAATGATTCTCAATTAAAAATTGACTTAATAGCCGAAAGAGTATTGACATTAGGAGGTAGACCTTTGCACACTTTTGAAGATTACATGAAGTTCAATCAACTTACAGTTGGGAAAAACATTTCTAATGACGAGACTGGAATTAAGTTAATAGTGAATTCATTGTCTGAATTATTAAAAATTGAAAGAGAAATTCTTAGTAAAGCATCACAAATAAATGATGAAGGAACGAGTGCTATGATGAGTGATTTTATAGTAGAACAAGAAAAAACGATTTGGATGATGAAAGCTTGGTTAGAAGACAGCTTGTAATCATTGAATAGTATTAAATTGAAAAGCCTAAATGATTTTATTGTCATTTAGGCTTTTTTATTGATGTTAAAAATTGATTAATTTTGATAGACTAATTTTTTAATTCAATTTGTATCTGTTAATTTTGCCACCGTGAAAATCTTTGTTAAAATAGTATTATTCTTTTTTGTTTTATTTCTAGTCACTCCAGTAATTGTGGAATGGGTAGAGAAAGACAAAGCGCGAACTAGTCTTTGCGTTGATGATGATACTAATTCTTCTATTGAAGAGGTAAAACTTGATTTAAAGTTCTATACTTCTTTTTCTTTTTCAGAAATATTATTTTTTGATTTAAAAAAGGCTTCGGGTCTTATTATTTTCGAAAATTTATCTAAGCATGATTTAATTTGTGCATCTATATTTATACCTCCGCCCAATAAGGTATAGTTTTTTATCCATTTATGCATTATTGTTAGATTGTTAGTATTTATATGTGTTACAAATTTTGATTTTGTACATAGTTAATTATTGATCTTTCTTCTAAGGAATTGCTCCAGTTTAATTTTAAAATTGGTGCAAACAATTTTGCTTGATAGTATCTAAAAATCGTTGAATTCCAACCGCTGCAATATTGTGCTGTAGGGGGGACTTTAATATTTAATCTTTTATAATAATTTTATATTATGTCAAAAAAAACTAATTTTTTTACTCATTTCAAATCTGATTTTGCTTCAGGTTTAGTCGTTTTCTTAGTAGCGCTACCACTATGTTTGGGTATCGCTATGGCTTCTGGAGCTCCTTTGTTTTCTGGAATTATTTCAGGAATAATAGGAGGAATAGTAGTTGGGTATTTGAGCCAATCTCAAATAAGTGTTTCTGGTCCTGCTGCAGGTTTGACAGCCATTATATTGACAGCCATTACGGATCTGGGGGCTTTTGATGTTTTCTTAACTGCCGTTTTTATAGCGGGACTCATTCAATTGGCTTTAGGTTTTCTAAAAGCAGGAAGTATTTCTAATTATTTTCCAACAAATGTTATTGAAGGGATGTTAGCTGGTATTGGGGTCATTATTATTATGAAGCAATTACCACATGCTTTTGGTTATGATGCCGATTTTGAAGGAGATGAAGCTTTCTTGCAAGTGAGTGATGATAATACTTTTTCGGCTTTATTTAGTGTCTTTAATCATCTTCAATTAGGGGCGATAGTAATTACATTAATTTCAATAGCAATATTAATTTCATGGGATAAAATTCCAGCTTTAAAGAAGTTGAAGTTAGTGCCAGGTGCATTGGTTGCTGTAGTAGTAGGTGTTTTATTGAATGAATTTTTCATGGCTTCGGGAAGTTCTTTAGCAATAGAGAAGGAACATTTGGTTTCTTTGCCACTGCCAAGCACATTTGAAGAATTTAAGGCAATTATCGTTACGCCAAATTTTGCGGGTATTATGAACCCAAAAGTATGGGTTGTAGGTTTGACTATTGCCATTGTAGCTTCTATTGAAACTTTGTTGTGTATTGAAGCAGCCGATAGAATGGATGCTCACAAGCGTTTTACAGATACAAATGTAGAGCTTAAAGCGCAGGGGATAGGAAATATAGTGAGTTCGCTTATGGGCGGTTTACCTATGACATCTGTTGTGGTTCGCTCTTCAGCAAATAATGAAGCGGGTGCAAAATCAAAATTATCTGCTATAATTCACGGAGTATTGTTATTGGTTTCTGTGATTACAATCCCTTTTCTTTTGAACAAGATTCCTTTGGCAACATTGGCAGCTGTATTAATTTTGGTTGGATACAAATTGGCAAAACCAGCCACTTTCAAGCATTTTTGGCATTATGGTAAATATCAATTTCTGCCTTTTATTGCTACTTTTTTAGGGGTAGTATTCACAGATTTGTTAAAGGGAGTTGCTCTAGGTATTGCAATTAGTATTGTATTTATATTAAGAGGAAATCTTAAACGAGCGTATAGTTTTAGAAAAGAAGAGTACGTTGATGGTGATGTTATTCATATCGATTTGGCTCAAGAAGTATCTTTCTTGAATAAAGCAGCTATTAAAATGACATTGGCAAATATTCCAGGGAATTCTAAAGTAATTATCAATGCTCATGATACGGTTTACATTGCTCACGATATTTTAGATTTATTACGTGAATTTAAAGTGACAAGATCCAAAGATGAAAATATCAAAGTAAAGCTCAAAGGATTTAAAAAAGAATATGCTTTAGAAAATAGTGACGAAATTCAAAACCACGTATCTATTGAGCACCATTATGATTTTGTAAAAAGAGAAATGGTTGAAAAGAAGGTTGTAAAGGAAGAATTTCTAGAATAATTTGTACTTTTAAAAGCAATATAAGCTTTAAGTATTTACTTTGCATTACATTTAATTAATAGATTAATAAAAACAACGAGATGAGTGATTTTTATAAAAAAATATTAGACAATAATAAACAATGGGTCGAAAGTCAATTGGCTATAGATCAGGAATATTTTAAGGATTTAGCCAAAAGTCAAAGTCCTCCACTACTTTGGATTGGGTGCTCAGATAGTCGTGTTCCTGCAAATGAAATCATTGGCGCAAAACCAGGAGAGGTGTTTGTACATAGAAACATTGCCAACATGGTTGTTCATACCGATATGAATATGTTAAGTGTGCTAGATTATGCCGTAAATGTATTAAAAGTAAAACACGTTATTGTTTGTGGTCATTATGGTTGTGGTGGGGTCAAAGCCGCAATGGGAAATGATTCTATTGGGATAATAGATAACTGGATTCGACATATAAAAGATGTGTACCGTTTGCATGATAAATATTTAAATTCCATTTCTGACGAGACGGAGCGTTTCAATGCTTTTGTAGAAATAAATGTAAAAGAACAAGTTTTTGATTTGGCCAAGACATCTATCGTACAATCTGCCTGGAAGGGCGGTCAAGACCTTACAATTCATGGTTGGGTTTACGGATTGAATTCTGGTTTTGTTACGGATTTAGGTGTGAATTTCAGTTCAGACAATGATTTAGATAAAGTGTATCAACTAAATTTTGAATAAAATATTTTAGTACCATTCAGCAATCATAAATACTAAGTTGCTTGCTTTGCCAAGTCCAAAAGTGAGTAACGTACCTGGTTTTTAGTATTGTATATAGGACTTGAATGATTATTTTGTTAATTGCCTCCAACTAAAATTGGAGGCAATTTTATTATTGGGATATTGTTTTGGAAAATTAATCGTCGTTGTCTAAATTCTCATTAAATGCCGATGGTAAAAGGGTTGGGATAAACTTAATTAAAATAGGTAATAATAAGCTACCCCCCGGAAAAAGAAAGATGGTTAGAGACGGTATCGTTTTGCAAATGTCTAGCAATTGTTTCTTTACTTTTTTCTTTTCTTTTTCGTCTAAATCCCTATGGGTAGAATGTGCTAAGAGCAGCATTAGCTCTTTACTTTGAACAATTTCCTTGATTAATCTAGTTTTATTGCGTGAAATTAAGGTAATAACACTCTTAGTGGTTTGATCGTAAAAATGTTTTACGGGATTAGAATAGTTAAAATAGGGGATTTCTTTTTTATGTTTTGCAATAAATCCATCTGTACTGATAATACTTTGCTCTACAAATTCATCCGAAATAGATAGGGTTCTGGCTAATGTATAAAGGAAATAAGCTTCATTATTCTCGATCACGCCATCGCTCCATAATGCCATTCCTGCGATATCTACTAAATATTTTTTTTCTAATTCATTTGTAAAATACTCCAATTGCAATGCTTCCAAAGTAAGATCTGTATTTTTAGAAAATTTGCTGTAGCGTATAGAGGCTTCAAAAAGTTTAATTAATAAGTCGTCATATTGCGTTTTATTCGTCTTGATTTTTAGGGCTAGAGTGACAATGTTTACTATAGTTTCCTCAATTTTCTTTAAATATTTTTCAGGAATTGCACCATGAATTAAATATTGGCGAAAAGCCAAAACATCTATAAATAACAAGGCATTGGTAACCAAATGTGAAAAGTTTTTATTGATGATGCTTTCATTGGTTTGAACGCGTTCGTCAATTATCTTTTCTAGGGTTAATGCTGGAGTGTTTTTGGGTAATAATTTTTTTAATAAACTAAAGCCTTGAGGATGCATTTGATTGTAAAATACATTGGCTTGTTCTATAAATTTGGCCGAATCATTTTCTTTGGTAGTCAAACAAAAAATGCTGTATAACGCATTTAATAAGGCTATTTTAGAGATTTCTTCTTTAAACCAATCTTTGGATTCAATAGGGAAAGGGGTGTCAAATGAAATGATGTGTCCATAGATAAAACCTGTGTTTCTTAATTTTTGATAAAAAGATTCTTCCGTTTCAAAAACTGTATGTTCTGATAACTTTTGTTTTATAAAAAATTTATCTATCCAACCGGATGCCGAAGGGTTAATCATTGCTTTATTTTGAATATGCAAAGCTATGTATTTTTATGGATCAATTTATATTTTGAATATTTATAAAATGGTTTCTTAAGGTAAATTTTGTGAAATCTCATTTTTTTTAATTTGAATCAATACCATTCGGTAGCTCAAATTCTTTCGTAAAAATAATACTAATCCCTCGATTTTTTATTTTGTTTGCAAAGTTCAATTATTGTGGTAATTCTATTGTTTCTGGTTTCGGGTCTTTTGGCTTGATTGAGCCAATAAAGATAGCTTTTTCGATAGGAAGGACTAAAGTTTTGATAGTTTTCTAAAGCTGTTTGATTTTGATCGAAAGCCGATGCCAAATCCTCTGGAATGATTAAATCTTCAACGGCGTCTAGAGAAGTCCATGAGCCATTTTGCTTTGCAATTTCAATTTTGGCCAATCCGCTTTCATGCATGAGATTATCATCAATGAGTTTTTCGATATATGTTTTGTTGAGTTTACTCCAAACGCTTTTGTCTTTTCTGGGCGAAAAGACTTGTTTTCGGCTGTGTTCGTCTACGTTTTTGACAGTAGAATCAATCCAACCGTAACAAATAGCTACTTGAACAGCCTCTTCCCAACGCATACTTTCAAAAGGACTATTTACTTTATAAAAAATCAAATACACACCAGTTGACGAATGATGATTGTTGTGCAACCATTCCCGCCAAGCTGTTGTGTTTTTAAAATAGTGATGTTCTTTTTCCTTCAAGAGAATTTCTGTTGTTTTATTTTATAATAGCAGAACAAGCGACTCTTGCGCCTGCATTTCCTGCTGGTTGAGAAACAAAATCATCCGCACCTTGATGTACAATTAGCCCTTTTCCTAGTATATTTTTTGTAGCATCTTCGCAACCAATACACCATTCGTCTGTAGTCAAAGTGATGGTTCCGTTTCCTTTTTCATCAGCTGTAAAATTGCCAATGTCTCCTTTATGATGCTCTTCTACTCCCCATTTTCCGTGTTTTTTGAAGGTTGGGTTCCAGTGTCCTCCAGCAGAGCTCCCATCAGCAGCAGAACAATCCGATTTTTCATGAATGTGTATGGCGTGAATCCCAGGTTGTAGTCCTGTAATTTTGGCTACAAAAGTTACCTTGCCTTTTTTTTCTACAAAAGCAGCTGTGCCGGTAACTTTACTATTGCTTTTTGATTCAAAGACTAAGTTTAGATTTTTGGAGTCGCTGGATTTGCTATTGGTCTTACAACCAATGATTACTGCAATAATAACTGCGATAGAAAAGATTATTTTTTTCATGATTTTTTTAATTGAATTCGATTATAAAATTAAGTAAAAAAAAGCGTGCTAAAATTAAAAGTTTCTTAAAATCTATTTAGACTTTTCTCCCACAAAATGGTTGGTAGGGGACAGGCTTGTCCGGGCTCCAAAATTCGAGAACCTATTCCTAATAGTGTCCTAATAGTTGTCTTTTTAAACGAAAATAATCATACCTTTTTTAAAAACCAAACAAGGAGTTAAAATATCATTTTTGCTTTTAAATTTTCGCTATTTTTACAAGACATAATTTCTGACATTTAAAAATAGGAACATGAAAAAATTAGCATTATTAGTAGTATTCATTGGTATGACATTAGTTTCATGCACTACAACAAAGTCAAATATGAAAACAGCTTCACTTGAAGGGACTTGGGAGTTAAACTATATAACCGGTCCTAGGATTGCTTTTGAAGGATTGTATCCGGGTAAAAAACCAACAATAAAGTTTGATCTTGTTGACAACAAGTTTTCTGGGAACAATAGCTGTAATCAATATTTTGGAGCTGTAATGGTTGATGGAAATAAAATAAATTTTAAAGACGCCAAAATGGGTATGACTATGATGGCTTGTCAAGGAAATGGCGATTCAGTCTATACATCTACACTGGAAAAGATAGAATCTTATACTATTAGTGAGGATGGGAAAACCTTGAGTTTTATGATGGGAGACGTTGTAATGATGCGTTTTGAGAAAAAGTAAGCTGCTTTCGCAGTGATTTTATAGTTTTTGAAGGGTTTTAAATATTTTTTAATCGGTTAGATTTAGTTGAAATAATTTTAAAATTTTATAAAATGAAAACAAAAAACATAGTTTTAGCACTGTTTATTTCTTTTTTTGTTGTCAATGGTTACGCACAAGAGAAAACAAAAAAACAATTAAAGGAAGAGCAAAAAATTGAAAAACAGAAACAAATTGAGATTTTGGTCAATTCTAAAGAGTTTGTTTTTGTGGCCAGAAATGCTTCTCCACTAGGATTCAGGACAATAGATTTGACTAGCAATTCAAATTATTTGAAATTCTATCCCGATTTGATTAAGAGTGAAATGCCCTATTTTGGGAAAGCATATGGAGGCATTGGATACGGAGGAGATGGAGGATTAAAATTTGAGGGCAAACCTCAAGATTACACAATTGAAAAAACTAATAAACAGTATAGAATTAAAGCCGTTGTCAAAGGAGAAAGGGATGTTTATTCCTTATTGCTTTCGGTTTATTTTGGAGGAAGCGCAACGCTCTCCGTTAGTAGTAATTATCGAAGTACCATTTCTTATAATGGTGAGATTTCCAAAATTGAACCTGAAAAAAAATAAGTTTAGTATGGAAGAAATTATAATGATTAGCACCCAAACCATAGCTCAATTTATTGAATTTCTTGCTGCGATTATAATTACTTATTCTTCTACAAAAGTAGTCATTCAGTATTTTAAGGATTCCTTTTCAAAAGCTTCGGGTTATTTACCAGATACGAATATTCGCCTTTCGTTAGGAAAATCTTTAGCAATAGCATTAGAACTTTTATTGGGTGCCGATATTCTTAAAACTGCGATTGCTCCATCTTGGACAGAGATTGGACAACTAGCCGCTATTGCTACATTAAGAACCGCTTTGAATTATTTTTTAGAACGAGAGCTTAAAGAGTCCAAATTATTAAAAAAAGATTAAATTATGAAATGAGTATGACCGTAAACACCAATGAAGATATGCGACTCGAACGATAGCGAACAGGCGAAGTAATTCCATATTCTAAAAAAACAAACAAACAAATATTATCTATTTATGAAAAATAAAACACTACTCTTTTTTACAATTATTTTAATTTCTGTAAATGCTTGGTCTCAAAAGCCTGCTGTTGAGCCAAATTCAGAAAAAGTATTACTGATCAATAACGTACAAATTTTTAATGGTAAAGATGAAAAAACGACTATAGGAAATGTGCTTATTGTTAATAATATGATTAGTAAAATTTCGACTGCTCCAATCCCAACTAATAAAAGTGGGGAAATAAAAGTAATTGATGGTAAAGGGAAATTCCTAATGCCAGGTCTGATTGATGCCCACACGCATATCATGATGGAGTCTTTAGACATCATGGAGTTGTTGAACAATGATATTGAATACATCACTGTAAACGCGGTTAGATCTGCGGAGAAAGACCTAATGCAGGGTTTTACTACTTTTAGGGATCTTTCGGGGCCTTCATTTGGTCTGCAAAAAGCAATCGACAAGGGTTTAATGATAGGGCCAAGAATCTATCCTTCTGGTGCCATGATTTCTCAAACATCAGGTCATGGAGATTTTCTTTCTGTCAATGCTGTTCCAAGGGATGCAGGATCAAGCCTTGATTTTACCGAGCGCTTTAATTTTGGGATTCTGGCTGATGGCGCGGATGAGGTATTAAAACGTACAAGAGAGCAGCTTCGTCTTGGGGCTACTCAGATAAAACTTGCAGCAGGTGGTGGCGTATCTTCTAATTACGATCCACTGGATGTATCTGAATTTACAGAAGCAGAAATGAAGGCAGCTGTTGACGCTGCTGAAAACTGGGGCACGTATGTAACTGTACACGCATACACACCAAGAGCTATACAAACTGCGCTTCGTGCAGGTGTACGTTGCATTGATCATGCACAACTTATTGATGAGGTTACAGCAAAAATGGTAGCGGATAAAAATGTATGGTTAAGCTTGCAACCTTTTATAGATACTGGTGTAAGTGTTTTTGCAGAAGGCTCTCCAAATCGAATTAAACAACAAACTATGTCACGTGGCACTGAAAGCGCCTACCTTTTCGCAAAAAAGTACAACATTAAAACCGCATTTGGAACAGACTGTTTATTTCAACCCAAGCATTCGGCTGCGAGGGCGGGTGATCTTACAAAATTATTGAAGTGGTACACTCCTTTCGAAATATTAAAAATGGCAACCTCAACCAATGCAGAATTGCTTACCATGAGTGGACCACGTAATCCTTATCCAAATAAATTGGGTGTAATAGAAGAAGGTGCTTATGCAGATATGCTACTGGTAGATGGTAATCCACTTAAAAATTTGAATATATTGGAGGACTATGATAAATCCTTATTAATGATTATAAAAGATGGTGTGGTCTATAAAAACACAATTAAATAAAATTCATTTAATAAAAACAATATGAAAAAATCAATCGCAGTATTTCTTTTACTGGCTTTAGTAAGTTGTAAAAAACAAGAAGTTACCAATCCAGCAGATACTATTTATTTTGGAGGAGATATTGTAACGATGGAAGGCAATGACGCTGTTTATGCAGAAGCTATTGCTGTAAAAAACGGAAAAATCCTTTTTGTAGGCACAAAATCCGAAGCTGAAAAATTTCATGGAGATGCAACCGAAATGAAAAATTTAGAAGGCAAAACATTGTTGCCGGGTTTTATTGATAGCCACAGCCATTTAGGAAATGCCATGAATATTATGGGACAGGCAAACGTGTCTTCGGCTCCGGTTGGCAATTGCGCCACCATTGCCGATATTATTGCCGAACTTCAAAAATGTAAAAAAAACAACAACATCAAAGACGGGGAATGGATTTTTGGTTGGGGATATGATGATACTCAGTTGGCAGAGAAGCGCCATCCCACCAAAATGGATTTGGATAAATATTTCCCCAATAATCCCGTTTATATACAACATGTGTCTGGACATTTGGGAGTTGCCAATTCTTTGGCTTTGGCCGATGCTAAATTTGATAAAAACACAAAAGACCCTGCCGGCGGGATGATTTTGCGTTTGCCTGGCACAACAGAGCCGTCCGGAGTTTTGCAGGAAATGGCGGTGCATCATTTTGTCGAAAAAGTAACAGAAGTCTTTGCAAGCCAGAAACCGAAACTATTGCAAAAAGCGCTTGATTTGTATGCCAAAAACGGAATTACGACTGCGCAAGAGGGATTCTCTGATGCGTCTACCGTGGCCTTTTTAAAACAAGCGGCCAAAGAAAAAAAAATATCGATTGATGTGGTTTCATTACCCAGCTTTCTTGATTTGGAAACGAATGTAAAAGATTCGCTGTCGAATTTTGGAGAATACCATAATCACTTAAAATTGGAAGGAACGAAAATCGTTGCCGACGGTTCTCCACAAGGGAAAACAGCTTTTTTTACAAAACCTTTTTTAACAGAAGTTCCGGGTTGTAGTCATGATTGCAAGGGGTTTTCAAATGTGACTCAAGCGCAATTGAATAAGATGTTTGAAGTAGCCTATAAAAGTAAAATGCAGCTTTTTGTGCATTGTAATGGCGATGCCACTATTGATATGCTTTTATTGGCGCATGAAACTGCCTGCAAAAACCTTAATCAACCATTAGACGCTGATAGGAGAACTATTGTAATTCACTCGAATTTTGTTCGAAAAGGTCAATTGGAGAAATATAAAAAGTACAATATTTCACCTTCTTTTTTTACCAATCACGCTTATTTTTGGGGAGACGTTCATGTTGAGAATTTAGGCAAAGAAAGAGCCTTTTTCCTGAGTCCTATTCATACGGCGGATAGCTTGGGAATCATTTATACCAACCATACCGATTATATTATTACTCCAATTAATCAGTTGTTTACGATTTGGTCATCCGTAAATCGCGTTTCTCGTTCTGGTAAAATTATTGGTGCAAATGAAAGAACCACTGCATATCAAGGCTTGAAAGCAATCACGATCAATGGAGCCTATCAATATTTTGAAGAAAAAACAAAAGGTTCTTTGAAAGAAGGGAAATTGGCTGATTTAGTGATTTTAGACCAAAATCCTTTGAAAGTAGATAAAATGAAGATAAAAGAAATTCTTGTAGTCGAAACTATCAAAGAAGGTAAATCAGTTTATAAAAAGAAATTGTAATTCTATCTATACGAACGGTTTTTAATCTTTTAAAAAATATAAAAACTAAAATGATCCATTTTTTTAAAAGAAAGTATTTGTTGAATTACGGTCTATGGCTATTGTTGTTTGTATGTATTCAAAACAACATGCAGGCACAAGTGTCTTCTAGTTCGGATGGTACATGTCCTCCTAAAACCTTTTTCGAATTGCTTAAAAAGAAAGATTCGCTCATGGTTGTAAAACCAATAAAAAATAGCTTTTTATTGGTCATTCCTATAATTGGAGTACAGCCTGCAACAGGATTTAGTTACGGTGCTACTGCACAATATACTTTTAAGGGCGGAGATCTTCTGGATAAATATTCTTCGGCAAATCTTGGCGTTGTTTTTACAACAAAAGATCAGCTGCTAATTAATGCCAAAAATAATATTCTGCTAAAGGATAATAAAATATACCTAAGTGGGGATTATCGATTGTATGTTTTTACACAGCCCAATTACGGTTTGGGAACTCATATTATTCCAACTCACAAGGAAGACCCAGATTTTGATATTGAATCGATAGCAGAACCGATGGATTATAACTATTTTAAGTTCCATCAAACCATTTCTTGGGAAGTAAAAAAACATTTTTATGTAGGAGCAGGAATAGAAATAGATTGGTATTCTGCCATTATGGACAAAAACGTTGACGTTGATAATGGAAAATTCACCAATCATTACAATTATAGTAAGCAATATGGTTTTGGCGATACTGAATATTTTGTAAATGGGTTGAGTCTTAATTTAATTTATGATTCTAGGGATAACCAGATTAATACGAGTGAGGGTTGGTTTGCCAATGTCAACTATAGATTTAATGCTGATTTATTCAATGAGCAAGAATCGAGTAGTGTGCTTTATACCGAGTTTAGATATTTTATTCCGCTAAGTCCAAAAAAGAAACAATTTGTATTAGGTATTTGGGCTTTTGGACAATTTGTGACTAATGGAGTTGTGCCGTATTTAAATTTGCCTGCTATAGGCTGGGATCAACGCAGCCGCAGCGGAGAAGGTTATACCCAAGGACTATTTAGAGGGAATAATTTAGCATATCTTCAAACTGAATTGCGGTTTCCTATAAGTTGCAATCAACTTCTTAGCGGAACTGTTTTTGCAAATTTTACAACGGCTAGTGATAAATTGAGTGACATTTCACTTTTTCAGTATGTGCAACCTGCAGTTGGGGTTGGTTTGAGGATTCTAATTGATAAAGCGACTCGCACCAATCTTATTTTGGATTACGCCGTTGGAAATCGTTCCCAAGGATTTTATCTTAACGCAGGAGAAACTTTTTAAGATTTTTAAAATTTGTTGTTTTAAAAAACAGGATTTTTTTCTTACTAATTTGAGTTGAGAGTTATGGTTGATAGTAAGCATAAAACTAACTTAAGGATGGATTTTGGATTTGGTGAAAGAGGAACTCTTAAAGGGACTTACATAAGTTTTGGCGAAGCATTTTAAATGTGTTGATTTTTATATGTTACATTAGGTTTGTGTAATTAATTGATACGTAAACTTTTAAAGTAAAAATATCATGAATTGTATTGTTAATTACTGTGAATTTGTTAAATTAGCTTATTCAACAATTAAATATAAAAAACATGAAAAAAGTATTTTTATTATTTGTTTTAGTAGTTTCGTCTACTGCATTCGCTCAATCTACTATGAAAGATGATATAGATATTGTACAATCTGTTTATGGGAAATCCAAATCAGAATTAGTAAAGCAATATATGGCATTATCAGGAGTTCAAGATACCGAGTTTACAAAAGTTTACGACGCCTATGAAGTAGAAAGAAAAAAATTAGGACAGGAAAAAATCCAATTGATTAATCAATATGCCACAAATTATGGATCATTAACAGATGCCAATGCAGATGTAATCTCTAAAGGAGCTTTGAAAAATAATTTAGCCTATGATAAATTATATGCAACTTATTATGAAAAAGCAAAAAAAACAGTTGGAGCAATAAATGCAACAAAATTCATTCAACTTGAAATTTATTTGCAAACCGAAATTAGAAGTAGCATACAAAATGCTATTCCTTTTGTAGGAGAAATAGAAATGTCAAAAGTCAAGTGAATATTTTACTTTCGTTGAAAAAAGAGCGTAATCTGAGTGTTACGCTCTTTTTTTTTGTGATTTTAAGTATGTTTTTGGTTATCAATGATATAAAAGTAATTATTTCTTCAGTGATAAGTTCTTTTGTCATAAAAAGGGTTGATTTTTGTTTCTTTTTTTCGAATAAAAATGTTAAATTTGTTAGTATTCTTTCCTAATTTTAAATAATTTAAAAGATAAATCATGAAAATTTTAACTACTCCGTTTAGAATTGTCTTCATTTTTGCATTAGTATTATTAATTTCTTCAACTAACGTTTTTTCGCAAGTAGCTTCAAAAGATTTTAAGAACTCGGTTAAGTTTAATGCGACAAATATGCTTTTGTACGATAGCTCTTATCAGTTTTCTTATGAACGTATTATAAAGGAAAATCAAAGTATCAATGTTTTTGTGGGGTATCAAGAATTTCCAAAGTTAATTGTAAATCTTACGGGAGTTGAATTTGACAGGAAAAGTAAAAGATCTGGATATTCCTTAGGTGCCGATTATAGATTTTATTTGGGAAGTATAAATAAGTACAGTGCTCCACGAGGGGTTTATTTGGCTCCTTTTGTAACTTATTTTAATTTTAATAGCAGTAGAGTATTCAGTTATACAGATCCTGATACAGGTGTTGTTGATAGCGCAGATCTTAAAATGAAATTAAATTTATTTAATGTAGGGGGAGAATTAGGATATCAGTTTGTGTTATGGGATAGATTCGTTATAGATTGTGTGTTATTTGGGCCATCGATTACAACCTATAAATACAATGTGAGAGTAGATGGAGATATTTCTTCATTGGATGATAATGAACTCGTTCAAGCAGTAATTGAAAAAATGAGAGATAAATTCCCTAATATAGGAAACCTCACAGGTGATGAAGGAATAGAAAAAAAAGGAGTACAGTCTGTAACAGCTGTCGGATTTAGATATAATATCAGTATTGGTTATAGGTTTTAAAGCTAAATAAAAGGGAATATTAGACCTCAAATATTTTTGAGGTTTTTTTTGGTTTCAATTTTTAGATTGACTTATGGAATTTGTTAAGCAGTTGCAAAAAGAGTAATGATTTAGAAAAGATTTTTAATTTCTTACAAAATTCAAGATATGGTTTTACTGAACTTTACTAGTATTAGAATAACTAAGTTTTCAATAATAACCCTTTTTTTTATTTCCAATTGGTCAATGTCTCAGGATCTTGAGCCGAGAGCTTATGCGAATGTGCCCAAAGGAGCCAATATTATGGTGGGTAGTTATGGGTTTTTGAAAGGTAATGTTGTTACAGAACCTTCTTTGCCTATTGAAGATTTTATTATTTCAAGCAATAATTTTGGGGTTGGTTATATGCGTTCTTTTGGTTTAGCTAATAAATTGGCTAGAATTCAAGTAGCGTTACCATATGTAATTATGGATGGGAAAGCCACCGTAAAAGGAGAAAAAATAACAGGAAATAGGACTGGTTTTGGGGATATGCGCATACGATTTGGAATCAATTTATTTGGGTCGCCTGCATTAGCTAGGAAAGATTTTGCCCAATACCAACAAAAGACACTATTTGGAGTAAGTTTAGTTATGTCGGTTCCTACAGGTCTTTATTATGCTGATAAAAGGATTAATATCGGTGCTAATCGTTGGGGATTTAAACCCGAAGTGGGGATATCCAAACGTTTTAAACATGTTTATGCCGAATTCTATTCTGGAGTTTGGTTTTATACCCAAAACGATGAATTTCTTGAAAATAAGCTGTTAAAACAAGATCCTGTTCTTTCTTTTCAAGGGCATGCCAGTTATTATTTTAAAAATCAAATTTGGGTTGGGATTAATATAAATTGGTTTAGCGGTGGAAAAACTGTTGTGGATGATTTACCTGCTGGGAGTGTGATTAATAGTTCAAGAATAGGTGCAACATGGTCAATGCCGTTATCAAAAAGCCAATCCGTTAAATTGCAATTCAATACGGGAACCTTTAAAGATATTGGGTTAAATTATGATTCCATTAGTCTTGGTTATCAGTATGTTTTCTTTTAGTTTTTAATAGAACTAAATTGATTCAACTTCTAAAATAGAGTTGTTTCTATTGATTTTCTAATACAGTTTTTTATCAGAGTAATTTTAAATAGTATTTTTTCTTGTTATAAAATTGTTAAAATGATTATATTTGAGGTCTTAGGTGCTTGATTATGAGTGAAAAAAGCAATCTGTATTTTTGATGAGTGAATTGTATTTCTCTGAGTTGAATTTTTTAAACTAAAAAACAGTTTATGGATTGTCCTATTATTAAAAGTCTTAAAATTGAATTTTTTATTCTAATTATTGCTTGTCTTTTTTATGAAGTTGGATATTCTCAAAATGAGGAAGTTGCCAGAATCATAAAATTAGACGAAGCAATACAGTTAGGTATTGAAAATAACAATCAGCTTAAAATAGCCAATTCGGATGTTAGTGTCGCCAACGAAAATTTAAGCCAGTCCCAAATAGCCAAAGTGCCTATGGTAGGTTTGAATATGGGATATAATTATATTGGAAATCCCAAAATCTACGATGGTTTTTATGGAAAGAATGTTACGGTAGATTATTTTGATCATCAAGGTTCTGCCAGTGTTTTTGCTACTATGCCGTTGTATTATGGAGGTGTGATCAACAATCAAATTGACAAGCAACAATTAATTGTCAATATGCAGGAATCGGTTGTAAAGATGACCGAATCGGAAATTAAGCAAGCCATTACAGCTCAGTTTTTTACTCTCGAAAAATTATACAAGCAAATCGAGGTTACCAAGCAGAACATTATCAATACGGAGCTTCGAATTAAACAATTGAAATCAAGGGTGGCCAATGGGCAAAACCTTAAAAGTGATTTGTTAAGAACCGAATTGCAACAATCCAATTTTGAAGTAGCCGTTTTTCGTAGTTCCAATTCTATTGAGTTAATCAGTAATTATTTGGATATATTAATTGGACTGCCAACCAATACCAAATTAAAACCAGTTTTAGAAGGAATTTTAGTTCCTAAAACAGATTTGAGTTTGAATGAAAGTTTGACTGAAGCTTATCAAAATCGAAATGAAATCAAACGTTCGGAAATCAATATCAAAATAGCCGAATCGGCTATGGATATTACCAAGAGTGGTTTCAAACCCAATGTCAATGCTAATTTGATGCTCAATACACAATATCCTGCACAATGGCCGGATTACCCCAATCTTCTCAATTATTGGGCAGCGGGAGTGTCGCTCAATTGGGATATTTCCAGTTTTTATAATTTAAAACATCGCATCAATGGTGACCAACTGCAAATCGATAAAAGTAACATCGCTTTGGATGCCATCAAAGATGTAATCAATCAGGATGTTAAAGCGGCTTTTGTCCGGTTTACGGAAAGTGTTCGGAATATTGTAACCTTTAAAAAAGACGTTGATTTGGCGCTGAGTAATTACAAAATTGTAAAAAGTCGCTACGACAATGATTTTGCCTTGATCAGTGATATTGTCGATGCTGAGTTGCAGTTGAACGAAGCAAAAATCTCACTGAATAATGCCAATATAGATTCGATTATTCAATATTATTCCTTGCAGTATGCAATGGGTAAACTTTAATTATTTTTTATGAGCGAAGAAACCGCAATCAACGAAACCGCTTTGAAAAGCGAAAAAAAGAGGAATACGATATTGACTATCCTCTCTTTTGTTTTTATTATAGCTGGAGGCATTTGGATATTGAGTTTGTTTTTTGACTTTCATCGATATGAAAGCACGAATAATGCTCAAGTGGAATCCTATATCAACAATGTTACAGCAAGAGCATCCGGACACATAGCGGCAATCCATTTTGAAGCCAATCAGTTGGTGCATAAAGGCGATACTTTGGTGGTTCTTGATGATGAAGAGTATAGGATAAAAGTAAAACAAGCCGAAGCCGATTTGGCTGTGGCCGAAGGAAATCTACATTCGCTAGAGCAATCTATAGTTACAGCTAGTTCCAATCAGGCTGCCTCCAAAGAGAAGTTGGAAGGCGATAGGGCCAGTCTGGATAAAGCCGAAAAGGATTATCAACGATTCAAAAATATGTACGCTGATTCTGCGGTAACGCAAAATCAATATGATCAAGTGGTATCAAAATTACAATCGACCAAAGCATATCTCAAAGCAGGTGAAAAAGAATTATTGGCGAGCAGTTCTACAACCAAACAAAGCTACACCAATCTGGAAGCATCCAGAGCCACAGTAGCCCGTAAAAAGGCTGATTTGGATAATGCCTTACTACAGTTGTCCTACACACGCATCATTGCGCTAGCCGACGGTTATGTGGGTGAGCGAACCATTTCTGTAGGCGAACTCATTAATGCCAACCAAGTGGTGGCAACACTAGTTTTAAACCAAAAGGTATGGGTTACGGCCAATTTCAAAGAAACCCAAATCGAAAGAATCAAGCAAGACCAAGAAGTAACGATTACCATTGACGCATTGGATGACAAAGAATTCAAAGGTAAAGTAGTGGGCTTTTCGCCTGCAACAGGGGCGAAATTCTCGATGGTAGAGCCGGATAATTCTACTGGGAATTTTGTAAAAGTCACCCAACGCATTCCTGTGAAAATTGATTTTGAAGCTTCCGCAAAAGAGTTAGCAGACGTTAAACCTGGGATGAATGTAACTGTGGAAATAAAAAAATAAAAGGATGATAGCAGGCAAAAAAGGAAGTGTATTTACTCTTGTGGGACTTTATCTCCTTACGATTCCTTTTTTTAATGCCTTAAATGTAACCTCTTACGATAACTCACAAATACTGGGACATTTTGGTGCTTCCACTACTGTTTTTACCTATTCGACCTATATTCCTTTTTTTGCAATGCTAGGATTTTTGCCCTTGGGATTAAAAATAGGGAAGCAAATTAAGGTGAGAACATTGATTTTATCGGTAAGCTTTTTGTCTATAATTTGTAATACTGCGTCGTTGTATGCAACCACGATCCAGTGGTTTACGGTTTGGCGCACCTTGTTAGCGATTTTATCAATCATTGGAATTTTTGCTTCTATGATTCCGATAATTTTAAAATACAATCCCGTTTTTAATATGCCTATTTTGTACGGTATCATTCAGTTTATTCTTCAAGGGAGTAAGCAGTTGTATCAATATTTTGGGGTGCAAATGAGCAGTATTTACGACTGGACTTTTGGGGTTTATTTTCTGAATATCAATTTTTTGCTCGCTATACTTTTGGCTTGGTATTTTTACAAAAAAGATGTGGCACCAATGAAATCGCCCTTTCAGTTTGATTGGAGAGGTTGGCTTATTATGCTATTATTTTTTATTGTTATTCTTTTTCTTTGTGCCGAAGGACAAACACGAAATTGGTTGAGCGACCCTAGAGTGGCTATGGCAGTTGCTTTTTTGCTGATTATAATTGGGATTTATTTGATCCATTCTCGATTTACCAAAGAACCCATAATCAATCCTGATGTGTATAAATACAGAAACGTTGTTTTCGGATCTTTTCTCTTTTTTTATACGGGAATGATGAACGGTACAGGAAGCATAGTAACGGGTTTTATGACCAATATTCTTGGTTTTGACAGTATTTATGTGGCCAGAACGCATTTGGCGATTCTTATCGGTCTTTTTATAGCTATTCCATTATCTACCTATCTTTTGTTCAAACGAATCTATCTGGCGACCCTTTGGGTTACTGGTTTTGCTTGCTACGGTTTGTATCACACCATTCTCTATTTTAGATTTTATCCCGAAATTGAATCAGCCGATTTTTTTGCCCCCTTTATTTTCAAAGGATTGGCTATTGGATTTTTGTATCCGGCAGCCTCTCTTTATATTTCCGAAAATGTACCCAAACACTTGGGTGATTCCCGAATGATGAGCGGTGTTATTTCTCGTGCCGTTTTTGCCTCATTATTGGGTGGCGCTATTTTAGGGACTTTGATTTCGAATGTAAACGTACAGCATAAAACAGGCTTAAGTCAACAATTATCACCTTTAAACACTATGGCTCAAGCACAGTTGAACAAGAATAAGAATTATTATTTACATCAGGGATTGTCGGCTGGAGAAGCACAGAAAAAAGCCGAAAAAAGTCTGTCAAATCAAACGTCACAGTCGGCATTAATGCTGGCTTACAAAGATGTTTATTTGGTAATGGCAGCGCTATGTTTCTTTCCAATTCTGGTTCTTTTGTTGTTCCGACTAGGACGAAGACCAATAGGAAGTGTTGCAGTAGAGCCGATTCCGTTTTAGTAGAGACTCTAAGATTCTGAGATTTTAACTTAGAATCTTAGCGACTTAGCCACTAATTTAAACTAAAAATTAAAAATATGACAAGACAAAAAAAAATACGTTTTTTAAATCATTTTTGGGATAAAGAAAGTGGCCTTAGCGGCATGCTAGTCTTACTTTTTGCGATGCATTTTGTCTTAATTCCGTTGTTCGGAAGTTATTCTTCCTTTATGGTTACCATCAATATATTTTGGATGCTGTTTCTGGTAGCTGGTATTATTTCTTTGTCCAAAACAAAGCGACAAGCCATTCAAATTTCGATTATTCCTTTTTTGTTTATGCTATTCGGATGGATTAATGTATTTGATGCCTCTCCGTTTTTTATAATGTTAGATATCATTCTTACTATTTGCACTTTCGGTTTATTAATCTTTTTGGTTTTGGTGAAAGTATTTGAACCAGGCCCAATTACAGGATACAGAGTTATAGGTTCGATAGTGGTGTATATGATTCTGGCTAATCTTTGGGCAGTAATTTATTTGTTTACCTATGAACAGATTCCGGGTTCTTTCTCCATTACATTACCACCATTTGAAAGTAATACTTTGCAGGCTAATTTTTTGTATTTTAGCTATATAACAATTACCACGACAGGTTTTGGAGAGATAGTTCCGTTGCATCCTTTTGCTCGTTCATTGGTTCAAATAGAAGCAATCATTGGAGTATTGTATCCCGTTATTCTGATAGGTCGTCTTGTTTCGGATGCCAATGAAAATAAAGCAAAAAAGAAACAAAAACAATAATTATATTCTCTTATTATTCTAACCTTTAAATCAATTCGTATGGAAAATGCAAACCAAAACAAAAGTAAACAGCTTTTTGAAACTATTCTGCAACTAGGGCTTGTTTTCCTTATTTTAGGATTTTGTTTTACCCTTTTAATGCCTTTTATGATGCCAATTCTTTGGGCTATTATATTGGCAATAGTCTTGTATCCAATATTCAATTTTTTGCAAAAGAAATTAAAGGGGCGTAAAAGTTTAGCCTCATTTATCATTACAGCAGCCTTATTAGGAATTATTATTGTGCCAACTGTTTTTTTTGTTAATTCGGTTACATCAACGGTTATGGAATTAAAAGCAGGAGTGGAGGATGGATCACTCAAAGTAGCAACACCGGGACAAAACATCAAGGATTGGCCATTAATAGGGGATAAAGCGTACGATTTTCTATATGCATTATCCACAGATTTAGAAACAGGAGTACTCCAATACAAAGAACAAATCGTCGAAATATCCAAAAAACTACTCGGAAGTGTTCTTAGTTCTACTGTTGCTTTGCTGCAGATTATCCTTTCGGTTATCATAGCTGGGATATTAATGGTTTCCACCAGTGCACAAGATTTAGCTACCAATTTTATCAAGAGAATAGCAGGTGATTCAGGTGAAGAATTTTTAAATATATCCGTATCTACAGTGTATCAGGTAGTCAAAGGAATATTGGGTGTGGCCATTATCCAAACTTTAATCCAAGCCATAGGACTCTTTGGTTGTGGTGTTCCTTTCGCTGGTGTACTGACAGTATTATGTTTAATGTTGTCGATAATTCAAGTAGGGCCCATTATCATCAATCTTGGGGTAATTGCCTATCTTTTTTCATTGGATAATACCACAGCGGCCATTCTTTGGACCATATTTTTCATACTAAGTGGATTATCCGACAATGTTCTAAAACCACTATTATTAGGGAAAGGTGCTTTAGTACCTATGTTAGTGATCTTCTTAGGTGTAATTGGCGGATTTATGATGTCTGGATTCATCGGTTTGTTCGTAGGGCCAATCTTGTTCTCCATCGGCTATAAATTATTTGTGGCTTGGATGGAGGATAAACCAGTTTCCTCTTTCTAAATAATGAAGAAATTATTCAATAAGTATCAAATAGTAAATCAAGAAAATGTAACTTTTTAATTATTAACCAAAGAACAGAAAAAATGAAAAAATCACTTAAAAAACCGAGTCAATTTACCATTTTAATCATGGTATTTGCTATGCTGTTTGTCCTAACGGATATTTCTGCACAAAATCGTCAAAGGTCAACATCACAAAGATCGGCACCACAAAGATCAGCACCACAAAAAACTGTTTCTAAGCCTAGTGGAGGTAGTAGTTATAATAAGCAAACTTCAACTGCAAAAAGCCCTACCTCGGGTTCTTCTTCAAATAGGGAAGGTGTTAAAAGTTCTTCAAGTTCTACCAAAAATAGAGCCGGTGGCAATACATCTGGAACGAGAAACGTATCCAATAAATCAAATATAGGAAACAACAATAAAGTTGGAAATACCACTAATGTAGGAAGTAATAATAAAAACGTTAAGAATAACAATGTAAATGTTGATAATAGTAAAAACATAAAAGTAAATAATAGCAGAAATACTGTTGTAATACGCAATAACAACATACATTATGGTCATGCTTCGTATCATCATGGTGGTTATGGTTACAATTGTTATCACCCTTATTATCCTAGACCTTATCGTCCATTTATGTGGGGACCAGCTTGGCATCCTTGGGGTTTCTTTATTGCAACATTGGCAGTAACTGCAATTGTTGTAAGTGTTGCTAATCAACCGGATCCTTATCATTATGACAACGGAGTGTGGTATCAATCAGGTAGTGGTGGTTACACCGTTGTTGCTGCACCAGTTGGAGGAACGGTGGTCAATATTCCTTCGGGAGCCGAAACAGTAAACACAGGGACAGTCAATAACTATTATTATGGGGGAGCCTATTACCAGAAGTCTGATGGTGGTTATACCGTAGTTGCCCCTTCAGCCGGAACAATTGTTGATCATTTGCCAGAAGGCGGAGTAGAAGTAACCATAGGAAGCGTAAAATATGTGAAATTTGGAGAAACCTATTATCAACCGATTCAAGTGGGTGGTAAAGATAAGTATGAAATTGCTTTAGTCGAAAAAGACTAAATAAGTTTAAAAAAGGGTACAATCAAATCTTGATTGTACCCTTTTTTTAATTCTAAAATTTGTGTAATTCGTGACCAATAAATAAGTGTTCAACCTTTCAGAATTTCAGTCTACCAACTAAATCTATGAACTTTTAGGTCATGGTGGTTTAGTCATCAAAAGCAGAATGCTTTATTAATTTATCAAAACCATGCTGATATAAAAGCGACATTCTTGATTGAGGTCGTAATGTACATTGTTGTTTCAATAAAGCGTGAATTTTATTTTTGAATTGAAGTCGTGAATAATTTTGTATAATCTTGCTCATCGTTTCGGCAGGGAAATTGTTATAATATTTACCAATAACATCAATTGCTGCCCCTTTGTTTAATAGGTAAGCTTCGGGTAGATTTTTTGAAACTTTAATATTTAAATGTAATGCTATAGCATTTTGAATTGTTTCTATTTTATCCTTTTCCATTTGTTCTAAACTTTCGAGAAACAAACCCGTTTCAATAGCACCTTCAATTGCAAAGCAATTACAATTTGAATGTTTGTTTTGATGATAGTGAGTAAGCCCGATATCATGTAGTAAAGATGCAATAGCCAATAGTTCTTTGTCAAAAGCAATATTTTCTTTTTTACTGTAAATATTTCCGAAAATATAAGTTCTAAAACAATGGTTAATTAAAAATTGCTGATGTGTATCTTTTAAAAATTCTATTGTATGTTTTATTATTGCCGAATCGGGGATTTTAAAATCATTTTCATTTGATAAAAACAATTTGTGGACTAGACTTTTTATTATTTTATTTTTCTATAACGGCTTGGAATGCAAAATATATTTTACCAAAACTATCTAATTTGCCACCCGTTTTTTTGCCCCAGTTAAAATCTCCTATCATAATCTATATTTGATGTTACTAAATGGTTTTGCACTTATTTTTATACGCTCTCTTTTGTTTTATATTCGGCGGTTAATTGCTTAATTCTTTGTTGTAAGTTCAATTGTTTATCAATTTCTATATTTTCGATATTTTTGGCCCATTCCATAAAATCGGGTTTGTGTTGTTCTTTTCTTCCTGTTTTTATGTTTATTGGAATTAGTCTGGATCTCATAATTGCTTTTATTTTATTCTGTTCTTCATTCATCATAATAATTTCTAAATGAAGTGATTCAATATCTAAATTTAATAATGTGGATTGAATTGTTACTATTTCATTGGAAAATGCGGGTCGTAAATATGCAATTTCGTGACTGCCAATTACCCAAGCTAAATTATTTTTATAATACTCATTAAAGTCAAAGTCGTAAAAGTCTTTTAAATGGTCTTCGCGTGCATTAATTAAATAATCCAGATATCTAGAGTTATTTAGATGTCCGAACATATCGCAATCTGTAAAACGAATTTTATATTTTGAATTGGGATTTTTATTCATTTGCATAATTTTAGTTTTAAATAAAGTTATTTTTAATAGTTTCGTTGTGATGTTGTACGTGATAAATAGTAAAATAAAGTATTTCTCTGGCGGGAATTATTCCTAATAGTGGATGCGGACAATTGTAAATCTCCAATTCTTCTTCTGTCCAATCTTGTAAATTTGAAATTATGCTTACGAGCAACTCATTACCTTGACTTACCAATTCTTTAATATTTTTATCTAAATTTAATTCAGGAATAAATGGAGCCGTAGCTTTTGTGCCATTTTCTAACTTATTTTTATACATTTCGACAACTGTTTCATTACTTTCAACTGTTCTTTCTGACAATCCGAAATTTGATTTGATAGTCGATTTAGGGAGTGACAAATAGTTATTAACTCGTAACAGAATGATATTGATATGTTCTACATTGTGAGCAACTGACCATTTTCCGTTTATTGAAAGATTG
Organism: Flavobacterium sp. ZT3R18; assembly: GCF_007097385.1. Classification (GTDB taxonomy): domain Bacteria; phylum Bacteroidota; class Bacteroidia; order Flavobacteriales; family Flavobacteriaceae; genus Flavobacterium. The sequence goes on along the minus strand of NZ_VJZS01000003.1, from coordinate 30,843 downwards.
GTATTTGGTAAATGAATTGCTGTGTCCCAAAATTTTAAATGTGCTGTATTGAAGTTATTTATTATTTCGTTTTTATTCATCTTTGTTTGATTTTATTGGGTTATAGAAATTTTTACATTCACACAAACTATACCAATCGGTATATTTTATTTTAAATTTTTTTACGCTTTTAAATTTTTAATCATTTTTTCTAAAAAATCCATAGTGATATTTAGCACAGTTGAACTGCCAGTAACTTTAGCTTGCATTACAGCCCCTTCTATAAGTGACATTAAGATTGCAGAAAATTCAGCAGCGTTTGTGTTCGCTTTAATTTCTTTTGTTTCAATGCCTATTTCAATATATTTTTCTAAAGAATTTTGCCATAACTTAAGCGCATTGACAGCTCTCTTTCTTAACATTGGGTGTGTATCGTCGGCTTCGGTAGCTGTATTTAATATGGGGCATCCTGCTTCCAGAAAAGATAATTTTAGATAATTCCTGTACGTTTCAGGATAGACCAAAAGTTTATCAATTATTTTAGGTCGAACTTCTATTTTTAGCCTAATATAAGATACAATTGCACCAAAATTATGATCAAAAGCAGCCAGTGCGACTTCGTCTTTATTTTCGAAATTACCATAAATACTACCTTTGGTTAAACCAGTAGCATGCATTATGTCATTCATAGAAGTCCCCACGTATCCTTTGGCATTGAATATCGGAGCTGTTTTTTCGATTATAAATTGTTTGGTACGTTCTGCTTTAGACATTAGCAAATATGTATTAATTTGATACAAATGTAATTGAAATATACCAAACGGTATGTTTATTTTAAAAAAAAACTAAACTTTTTTGAGTCCTTCGTCTAAATCCATAGGTTAAGGCGAAGAGTAAAAATATTCTTTTTCTTTTCTTATTCAAAATAAAAATAAGCCATAAAAGAAAAAGCCGCATTGTCATTCAGGGACAATAGCGGCTTTTTAAACAAAAAAAAAAACTAAAAAAAAGAGTTTATATTAGAAGCAGTATGCGTTTTCTGCAACTAATTTTGTAGTAATCGTTTCTCTTAAACCAACAACATTTGGCATGTTAGTGTATTTAGTGAAACGACGTAATCCCATTAACATCATACGTTGTTCGTCACCTTCAGCAAAAGAAATAATGCTTTCTTTTCCTTTTTGAGTGATAATGTCAACCGCTTGGTACAAGTACAATTGCGCCATGGCGATTTGTTCTTTTACTTTGTCAGCACCGTTTGCTTTGGCTAATTTTTCGGTTCTCAAGATGGTACTTTCAGCCATGTAGATTTCGATTAAGATATCAGAAGCTGCCATCAATAATTGTTGGTGTGCGTCTAAGTCTGGACCGTATTTTTGAACCGCTCCACCTGCAACCATTAGGAACGCTTTTTTCAATTTGGTAATCATTTCTTTTTCTTCAGCAAACAACTCAGAATAATCTGGAGTTTCAAAAGATGGAATTCCCATTAATTCTTCTTGTACTTTAGAAGCAGGTCCCAGCAAATCAACATGCCCTTTCATGGCTTTCTTGATCAACATACCAACCGAAAGCATTCTGTTGATTTCGTTTGTTCCCTCGTATATACGAGCAATACGAGCGTCTCTCCAGGCACTTTCCATAGGCGTGTCTTCTGAGAATCCCATTCCACCAAAAATTTGAATTCCTTCATCGGCACAAGCTTGAACGTCTTCAGAAACAGCTACTTTCAAGATAGAACACTCGATAGCATATTCTTCAACACCTTTCAATTCGGCTTCTTGATGAGAAGATCCAGCGGCTTCACGTTCTGTGATACGATCTTCAATATCTTTTGCAGCACGGTAAGAAGCACTTTCTCCTGCGTAGCAAGAAGTCGCCATTTCAGCTAATTTAGAACGAATAGCGCCAAATTGTGAAATAGCAGTATTAAACTGAATTCTTTCATTAGAATAGTTTACTGCTTGAGTAATTACTCTACGTTGTGCGTCCAAACAAGCTGCTGCCAATTTGATACGCCCTACGTTCAAGGCATTCATTGCGATTTTGAAACCGTTTCCTCTTTCAGACAACATGTTTTCAGCAGGAACTTTAGTATCATTGAAGAAAACCTGACGAGTAGAAGAAGCACGAATACCTAATTTATGCTCTTCTTCATTCATAGAAATTCCATTATCAGGAGTGTTTTCTACGATAAATCCAGTAATGTTTTTGTCGTCACCAATTCTTGCGAAAACGATGAATACCGAACAAAATCCAGCATTCGAAATCCACATTTTTTGTCCAGTGATCGAATATGTTTTTCCGTCTTCTGATAAAACAGCTTTTGTTTTTCCAGAATTCGCATCCGATCCAGCACCTGGCTCAGTCAAGCAATACGCTCCAAACCATTCTCCAGAAGCTAATTTTGGTACATATTTTTGTTTTTGCTCTTCAGTTCCGTATAATGTGATTGGCATTGTTCCAATTCCAGTGTGTGCTCCAAAAGCAGTAGAGAATGAACCCGTTGCTCCCGAAATATAATCACATACCAAAACAGTATTTACAAATCCCATCCCCATTCCGCCATAAGCTTCAGGTACAGCTACGCTTAAGAAACCAAGATCTCCCGCTTTTTTCATACACTCTTGTGTATAGGCGTAGTCTTTTTTCTCAAAACGATCTTTGTGTGCCCACAATTCTTTATCAACGAACTCTTTTACAGAGTCACGCATCATTAACTGCTCTTCATTGAAATCTTCTGGCGTGAAAATAGCTTCACATTTTGTTTCTTTTACGATGAATTGACCACCTCTTGTTTTGTCGCTCATATCAGCCCCCTAACCCCCAAAGGGGGAATTCCTACTAGGGGTAAGTAGGGTTTTAAATTCTTTAACCTAAATAAAGTTAAAGATGTGATTATACTTTTTTTAAAGAACTTGTAAATTTAATTTTTATTGGCAATCTTAGAAATTCCCCCTTCGGGGGTTAGGGGGCTTTACATTAACTCATAAATCCCTGCAGAACCTTGTCCAGTTCCCACACACATACTCACAATTCCATATTTGCTTCCTCTGCGTTTCATCTCGTCAAACAATTGAACAGATAATTTGGCTCCAGTACAACCAAGTGGGTGTCCTAAAGCAATAGCACCACCATTCACATTGATAATATCAGGATTCAAGTTCAATTCACGGGTAACTGCCAATGCTTGTGAAGCAAAAGCTTCGTTTAGCTCAATTAAATCGATATCGTTTAAAGTCAATCCCGCTTGTTTCAACGCTTTTGGAATCGCTTTTACAGGACCAATTCCCATGATTCTTGGCTCAACACCTGCAGAGGCGAAGTTTACCAAACGAGCTATCGGTTCCAGGTTTAATTCTTTTACCATTTCTTCGCTCATAACCAGTACAAAAGCAGCACCATCACTCATTTGTGAAGAGTTACCAGCCGTTACACTTCCGTCAGCAGCAAAAACAGCTCTAAGACCTGCTAATCCTTCCAAAGAAGTTCCAACTCTTGGGCCCTCGTCTTTGTTTACTACATACGATTTGGTTTCTTTTTTACCATTTTCATTGATAAAAGTTTGTTCTACCGTAATTGGTACAATTTGTTTGTCAAATTTACCTTCAGCTTGTGCTTTCAATGCTTTGTTGTGTGATTGAAAAGCAAATTCATCTTGGTCTGCACGAGAGATGTTGAATTGTTTTGCCACCGCTTCCGATGTTAATCCCATTCCCCAGTAGTAATCCTCATGTCCCGCTTTTGCAACAGCATAATCCGGAGTAGGTTTGTAACCTCCCATTGGAATATAACTCATGCTTTCGGCTCCACCGGCAATGATACAATGTGCCATTCCTGATTGGATTTTAGCAGTTGCCATTCCGATTGTTTCCAATCCCGATGCGCAATATCTGTTTACGGTAACACCCGGTACATCATCCACTTTTAATCCCATCAAAGAGATCAATCGTCCCACGTTCAAACCTTGTTCTGCTTCTGGCATGGCATTTCCTACCATAACATCATCAATACGAGTTTTGTCAAAATCAGGCAATTCATTCATCATGTATTGAATGGTTTCTGCAGCCAACTCATCAGGTCTTTTAAATCTAAAAACTCCTTTTGGTGCTTTTCCTACCGCAGTACGATAAGCCTTAACTATATATGCTGTTTTCATATTTTTTATTTTTAAGAGTAGAGAATATAGAGAATAGAAAATAGATTTTTAAACGTTGTCTTAAATCTATATTCTATTCTCTTTGTTTTATTTTCTAATTACGAAGTGGTTTTCCCTTGGTTAACATAAATTGAATTCTCTCCAATGTTTTTCTCTCAGTACAAAGTGATAAAAATGCTTCGCGTTCAAGGTCTAATAAATATTGCTCAGATACCAAAGTGTGTTCCGATAAATCACCACCAGCCATAACATAAGCCAGTTTGTTTGCAATTTTTAAATCGTGTTCTGAGATGTATTTACCAGCAACCATTTGATTGGTTCCTACTAAGAACATTCCTAAAGCTTGTTTACCCAAAACTTTCACATCAGTTCTACGGATTGGTTGTGTATAACCCGCTTCGGCCATTAATAAGGCATGTTTCTTAGCTTCGGCAATTTGACGGTCTTTGTTTACTACCACAATATCTTTACCGTGTTGTAAAAGTCCAGTATCAAAAGCTTCGTAAGCCGAAGTTGATACTTTTGCCATAGCGATGGTCATGAAATATTCTTGTAAAACATTCAATTCCACATCGTTTTTACGGAATAAATCGGATGCACGCATGGCCAATTCTTTCGAACCACCACCGCCAGGAATAACCCCAACACCAAATTCTACTAATCCCATGTAGGTTTCTGCTGCAGCAACCACTTTATCAGCATGTAAGCTCATTTCGCAACCACCACCAAAAGTCATTCCGTGAGGAGCAACAACTACTGGGATTCCAGAATAACGCACACGCATCATCGTGTCTTGGAACATTTTGATGGCCATATTCAACTCATCGTATTCTTGTTCTACCGCCATCATGAAAATCATTCCAATATTGGCACCAACAGAGAAATTCGATGCTTGATTTCCAATAACCAAACCTTGGTATTCTTTTTCAGATAAATCGATCGCTTTATTGATAGCTTGTAAAACATCACCACCAATGGTATTCATTTTAGATTGGAATTCTAAATTCAAAATTCCGTCTCCTAAATCTTGTATGATAGCACCACTATTGCTCCATACTTTTTTGCTTTCGCGAATGTTGTTCAGGATGATAAAGGCATCTTGACCAGGAACTTTAGTTTGTGATTTTGTTGGAATATTATAGAAATAGGTAGCTCCTTCTTTAATAGTATAAAAACTTTTACTTCCAGAAGCAATCATTTCAGTAACCCAAGCTGCAGGCTCTTGACCTTCGGCTTTCATGATTTCAATTCCTTTTTCAACACCAATGGCATCCCAAATTTCGAATGGACCATTTTCCCATCCAAAACCAGCTTTCATGGCATCGTCTATTTTGTATAATTCATCAGAGATTTCAGGAATACGGTTCGAAACATAAGCAAACATTCCAGAGAAACTTTTTCTGTAGAATTCGCCTGCTTTGTCTTTTCCTTTTACCAGAACCTTGAATCTGTTGATGGGTTTGTCAATCGTTTTTGTTAATTCCAAAGTAGCAAAAGAAGCTCTTTTGGCAGGACGGTATTCCAGAGTGTCCAAGTCCAAAGAAAGAATGTCTCTGTCCACTTTTTTGTAGAAACCTTGACCTGTTTTACTTCCGTACCATTTGTTTTCCATCATTTTGTTGACGAATTCTGGAAGTTTAAACAACTCGTGTTGTTCGTCTGTTGGGCAGTTTTCGTAGATTCCGTTGGCAACATGTACCAAAGTATCCAATCCAACGACATCCACAGTTCTGAAAGTAGCCGATTTTGGGCGACCAATAACCGGTCCTGTCAATTTATCTACTTCTTCAATAGTTAATCCCAACTCTTTTACCAAGTGGAACAAACTTTGAATCCCGTAAATACCAATACGGTTACCGATAAAGGCAGGAGTATCTTTGGCAACAACCGAAGTTTTACCCAAGAATTTCTCTCCGTATATGGTTAAGAAATCCAAAACTTCCGTTGAAGTTTGCGGACCAGGAATGATTTCGAATAATTTTAAGTAACGCGCAGGGTTAAAAAAGTGAGTACCGCAGAAGTGTTTTTGGAAATCTTCGCTGCGTCCTTCGCTCATAAAGTGAATTGGAATGCCAGAAGTGTTTGATGTTACCAAAGTTCCCGGTTTTCTGAATTTTTCGATTTGTTCAAAAACCAATTTTTTGATATCCAAACGTTCTACAACCACTTCGATGATCCAATCTACATTGGCAATCTTGGCCATATCGTCCGTCGTGTTTCCAGTTATAATTCGGCTAGCGAATTTCTGACTGTAAATAGGAGAGGGCTTCGATTTTAAGGAGTTGGCCAAATGTTCGTTTACCACACGGTTGCGAACAATTTTACTCTCAAGTGTAAGCCCTTTTTTGGCTTCTGCATCCGTCAATTCTCTTGGAACAATGTCCAAAAGCAAGACTTCGACTCCAATGTTGGCAAAATGACAAGCAATTCCTGAACCCATAATCCCGGATCCAATTACTGCAACTTTTTTAATTGTGCGTTTCATACTTAGTTAATATTTGTTTTTTAATTGATCCCGATAGCTATCGGGAGGTATCTTTATCTTTAATTATTTTTAATGGTTTTGAATCTTGGCGATGTCATCATTACTGTTTTCTTGTTGATTAAATATGTTTTTATTCTGAATTAGTTCGTTGATAATTTCGGCTACTTCCATGAAATTGTTAAGCTTTTCTTCCGAAACATGTTTTCTAACGGTTTCATTAAAATTCAAAACGGTATTCTTAGAAAGCTCTCTTTTTTCTCTTCCAAATTCGGTTAGGTAAATCAAAACTCCTCTACCGTCTTCTGGGTTTTTCTTTCTGATTATTAACCCTTTTTCCTCCATGGATTTTAACGTTCTTGTCAAGCTTGTGGCTTCCATGCCCATTCTGGGTCCTAATGCTGTAGAAGGCGTTCCTACTTCTCTGTCAATACTTAATAAGGCAAAACCAGTTGCCATAGTTGCGTCATATTTTGCAGCTTCTTCATTATACATTCTCGATACAGCTTGCCAAGTTGCTCTTAGGATATAATCTATTGTTTTGTTTTTCATATTTTACGATAACGATTTCAAATGTAATAAAAAAAATACTATGCATGCATAATAAATTTCGTTTTTTTTTAATTTTTTATAAATATAAATAAAAAACTCCTTTAAAATAAGGAGTTTAGGAAATATTATGCATGCGCTGTATTTTTTTGTTTTAACAGAAATGCTAATTATTCAGAATTAAAAAAAGTGAGTACAGATTTCATAAATTTGCACAGATTTCAGTTGTTTTTTTACACTAAAAACATCAGTATCAAATCTATCTGAATTTCTCATACCGAAGCAATCCTTTTTGGAATATTACTTTCATGCGTTCGCGTAAATTTTCGGGACGAAGCACTTCAAGACTATCCCCAAACCCCAATAAAATGCGTTCCAATTCAAAATTATGAATGATAAACAAATGAACAATTATACTGCCATCCTCATTTTGTTTAATCAGTCGTTGTGAATTGTGCAGCGGTTTGGTCGTAACATAAGGCGCATTGTTGGCATCAATCAAAAGTTCGATACGTCTGGGTTGCATCCCCGTGTTTACGGTAACACCAACCACGTTTTTATAAAAAGTGTCAGGATTGAAGTTTTGTTCCAAATAGGGCAATGTCAAGTTATAGTCAATCGAAATGATTCGGTCGAGTGCTAAATTGGTAATCGGTTGGCTACCCTTTCTTCGTCCCACCAGAAACCAGCAGTTATTGAATTCCTTCAATATAAAAGGATGAAAGTTGAATTCTCGTTCTTCGGTAGATTTGAATGACTTGTACGTAATGACCAAAACATTTTTTTTGATGATTGCCTGATAGATTTCTTCCAGAAAATGCAAACCTTTCAAATGTTCATTTTTGTCCAAATGAATCACGGGTTGCGTATGCGACTTTTCGGCATAGATTTTATCTTCCAACCGCTGTAAAATATCCGAAACATCATTAAATAAAGAGAAATCCTTAAACTGTTTCAACATCGAAACCGTCTCAGTCAGCACATTGATATCGGTTTCTGTCAGCGGAATATCGGTAATCGTAAAACCGTCGTCTTCGTATTTGTAAAACTTCTTGTCATAGACCACAATAGGCGCATTATACCCCAATTTCTCCGACCGCATGAGCTGAATATCCATTTGAACAGTGCGTTTACTAACTGAGTTCTCCCGACCTTCATATTCAAACAAAGCCTCGGAACACGCTTCAATCAAGTCGTCGAGAGTCCATTGCCGATACTGATTTTGCAGGCATTTGTCAATGGTTTTATACCGAATTAAAGCATTCTTGTTTTGAGACATAGTTTCGTTTTTATTTTGGCGTGATCCTTCGTGAAAAACTTCGGGTCGGGCTTTACGTTCCCGCTTTTTTTCTTTATCAATTGCCTCGGGTTTAAACCCGAGGCAATTGATAAAGAAAAAAGAGCTCCACTTCAAACGAAGTTCACTGAACTCCGATGATAATAAGAACTAAGTGAAGTAATCCCTCACGCAATTCACGTTAATAAAGAAATTTCTCTTTTAATATTAGCTTTTGCATTTTCATCAAACAGGTTTCGGAAGATTTCTGTATTATAAATAAACTCCTGCTCCAAGAAATGACCCAAAGCTTTTCTTCTTCCGGGTTTGTACAAAATGTTCGGGTACATTTTATATTCTTTCCTAATCTGATTGCAATACATTTGATAGTTTTTCCAGTCTTTAGAAAGTATTTTCAAATCAAAATCAATCAACCAGTTAATGTCTTCAATTTTATTGTGTTGATGCAGTTGCGTAGCACAAATCGCGTCAAAAACCAATTGTTTATTGAGTGAAATTGCATTGGGTAAAATTGCTAAGGCATATTCGGCACTTTTCAATTCGTTATCTTTTCGGGTGGCTTTATAAATGTAATCATGGTAGAAAATACTATATAAAACTTCGTTCGGATTTTTGAGGCTACTATGATGTCTGTCGAATAATTCAATCATTTCCTTTAAATGATTCAAATTATGATATTGTCTTGATTTAGCAGAATACGCTTTTTCTAAATCTAGCCATAAACTATTGATCTCATTTGGATTGATGCCAATTGTAATTAACAATTCGGAATGTCTGTCTTGTAAATTCATAAGTAGTATTTAACCAAAAATACAAATTATTTTATACTGCGCAAAATAATTGCGTACTTAGGTAAAACATTTGTATCATCAAAAATAGTAACAATGAAAAATGAAGCTGTAACAGCAAAAAGCACCAAAAAGAAACACAATATCTTATTCAAAGATGCACCTATATATTGTACCCAAAAGCCAGATTTACCAAAAGCAATTATCTGTGACTTGGATGGAACATTATGCTTGATGAATGGTCGGAATCCATTTAATGCCAGCAAGTGTGATGAAGATTTGCTAAACGAGCCAGTAGCCAATCTATTGAAGAATTACAAACAATTGGGTTATGCCATTCTTTTGGTATCAGGCAGAGTCGATACATACAAAGAACCCACTTTGCGTTTTCTAGAAAAACATGCCATCGCATTTGATGTTTTGCTTATGCGAAAAGCGAAAGACAATCGGAAGGATGCGATTATAAAAATAGAAATCTATAATGATTGCATCAAAGACAAATACCTTGTAGAATTTGTTTTAGACGACAGAAATCAAGTGGTTGTTATGTGGCGAAAAGAGTTGAAATTGCCTTGCTTTCAAGTTTTTTACGGCTGTTTTTAGAAAAGGAAATTCAAAAGATAGAGGTTCAAATCCTCCCCAAGCGACAGTAAGTCTTGGTAGTTTAAGTTGGGAAAACAGTTGTTTTTTTTTGGTTGAAATACAGGTGTTTATACGCTTTTTTTTAGTTTTTAATGGTTCTAAATTTGAATTGTAATAACCGAACAGTTGGTATATGATTATTAATTTGAGTTTGCAAATGAACAGATGGAATAAAATCATACTGTTATTTTCTTTTTTGTTTGCTAGTGGATTTTTGTTTTCTCAAAATGAAAGGTTAATTATAGGGAGAACAACAGGAAAGCTAGATGTTAAGAAAAATTTGGAGGTACGAACTTTTGGTTTCAGCAATTCTCTTTCTGGGCAAGTAACGCTGCCTGGTTCTTGTATTGATGTTATGGAAGGCGATAATATAAGTATTGATTTATGGAATATTTCTCAGGGAAATCCAATCTCTCTGTATTGTAAAGAAATGGAGTTTGTACAGCACAATGATGCCAAAGAAGTAATGAAGAAAAAAGAAGCCATTCATCATATGGAGCATGGATTTTATTCTTTTGTGGCTAAAAAACCAGGAACCTATCTTTATTATAGTCCAGAGAATTATCCATTTAATCGTCAAGCAGGGATGTTTGGAATAATCATAATACGACCAAAAGAAAAGGATTCTTTATTTGTTAAGCCTTTGAGTGAAACACTATGGTGTAGTTATGAAATAGACACTAAATGGCATACGGATGTCATCATGGGTGCGGAATATGATGATTTAAAGCCAATAGTTCTTCCTGTCTATGAACCAAATTACTTTTTGATTAATGGTAAAATGGTCATGAAAATAGAAGGTTTGCAATCTTTGGAGAGCAAAAAAGAGGCTGTGTTTCTTCGTTTGGTTAATTCGGGGTTATACCTTCATGAAATACTATTTCCATCGAGTACAAAACTTCAGTTAGTTTCTGGAAACGCTACTAGTATAATAGCATTATCAAAAGGATATAAAGTACAGCTTTATCCTGGGGAGTGTATTGAACTGCTTACTTTTTTAGAAAATGTAGATCAAAGGGAGCACATTGTCTATCATTTTATTGATTCGATTTCAAAAAAGATGTATCACAAAGCTAATATTCCTGTTTTTTATTAATGTTCAAACAAACAATCATGAAAAAAATATTTTTAAAGATCATTGTTCTTTTGTCTTTTTCTTTCGCATTTGCGCAAAATAAGCCCACTTTTTCTGTAGTAGGTAATGCAACCAACAAGGAAAGTTTACTAAAAAATAAACGCTTAGATATTTCTAAAATAAAAGTAGAAAATGTTTCTAATCAACCTATATATCTTGTTTGGGAAACAATATCTAATACATTTCCAAAAGAATGGGATTGTTCGATGTGCCAGCATGGAGCGTGCCAAATAGGAATTCCAAAAGGTTCTATTTTTAATAAACTAAATGCAGATCAGCAAGGATTTATTGCTATTCATGTAATTCCTACTAACAGAGTAGGTAATGGAATCGTAAAGTTTAAAATTTATGATAAAGCAAATCCGGATTATGTTAAGATTCTAACCTTTGAAGTCGAAGTGCTTTGATGTAAATAAAAATAATAATATCCACTTAAAAAACAAACAATATGAAAAAAAGTATTCTTTTATTATCAGCCATTTTGATTGCAGGTTTAAGCTATAGTCAAGATAGAAGCAACACGATCTATGTTCGAAAAAATGCTAATACACCTGAAGCACAGGCTGATCTTGAAGCAATGAATGTAGCCTTCAAAAAAATGCGAGACATGGGTTGCGAAAATGGTCTAGCTTGGTATTATCAAGGGGCAATGCATAATATTCCAGATAATATCAATGGAATAAATGCACTTTGTCCAAAATATCAAACAAGTGCAGATAAATTATGGGCTTGGAGTGATTGTACACATAATGGTACACAAAATGCAAATTTGAATTTTCTTTTGTGGCATAGAATGTATACTTGGTATTTAGAAAAAATAATTAGAGAATTATCCGGAAAGAAAGATTTTGCTTTGCCCTATTGGAATTATGGAAGTATAAAAGTTACTGATAATATTATGGCAGCGCAAACAACAAATAAAACGGGTTCTTTGTATGAAGCAGCTAGATATAGTATTCTTAACGATGGAAAACCAATTCAAACAGATCAAGTTCAGCAAATTCAATTAGCACTTAATGAATTAAAAACAAACCCTTCATTTGTAGGAAATGCTGGATTTAGTAAACAATTAGAAATTGCACCTCATGGTTATATGCACGATCTTATAGGAGGAGAATATGCAGACCCAAAAGAAACGTATTATAACCAAATATATCAGGAAAATATGTCTGGATTAATGGCAAATGTTGATTCTGCAGGATTTGATCCTGTTTTTTGGTTGCATCATAGTATGGTTGATCGTATTTGGGAATCTTGGGATGTTTCAACTTATGGGCAACGCCCAACTTTAGCAGATTTACAAGCTTATCCTTGGCCTTATCAGTTTATAGCTCCAGATGGAAAACAGGTAACCTATACTATGGAAGAAGTATATAATGTAGTCTTTAATTTAGATTACAAATATGATAATTTACTTTATGAATCCAATCCTCAAGCTTTAGCTTCTAATGACCCTGTGATTTTAGCTTCTAATGAATCATCAGCAAAGAGTAAAATTTCATTTCAAGATTCACAAGAGAAAATTATATGGGAACAAAAAATAGGTAAACCAATCGAAGAAAAGGCTTTTGTTCAAAAAGTGACAAGTAAATTTGCGAAAGACACTAATAAATCTTTCAAAAGCGGAGTTAATTCCAATATCGTGCTGAATTTAGATGTAGTGGTTTACAAAGAACCAAGAGATTATTATACTGTTTATCTTCGTTATCCAGGGAAAGAAGACCAATATGTTGGGATGATGACTTTCTTTGGAGTTGCTCATGATCATGGAACTGGAGAAAATCATACGATTGGAGAGAATGGAGTTAAACTTAATTTTTCCTATTATGTTTCAGATGATTTATTGGATTCGGATGGCAATTTCGAAATTATCATTCAAAAGAAAGGAATTGGTGATGCTAAAGTAACACTAGAAAAAATGAGTATGGCAAAGATAAACTAAGCCATTAGCTAAGAACTAATATTTTAAAAAAGCGGTACTTGTATAAAGTATCGCTTTTTTATGCTATTTTTTTTTATTAAATTTGAAAGGAAGGTTATAAAAAAAATACGAAAAAAGTTGCTGTAAATAGAGCTTGACAAAAATGTAACAATCCTTTTTATGGTAGAATTATTAAAAATAAAATAGCCATCAGAAAACTAAAAACCTAATCCTTTTCGAAGTCATATCTAGAAGCGAATCCTTGGGACTAGATGCGCCAGACTCCGATACAGGCATAAAAGTAGGGTGTTATTTACCATTAAATGAGTTTTACGGGTTAAATTATTTTCCACAAATCAAAAGCGTCCCAATTCAGGACGCTTTGTGTGCCTAATAACTTCATTAAATATAATTTTTTTACATTACATTAAATAATTGAACACTACAATACTACCTTTACCCTTACCCAAACAGAACCAAACACCTCCAATTTTTTCTCAATTTATTTATTTATCACTCTGATCTAATGTAGCTAAAAAAAGATATTTTTTACGGTTAAATATCTGAAAAACAAGTATTTGTACTCTTGTTTGATGTTGCTTTATAGAATAAATTTGGGATGTGCTATACTATTGACTGTGAAAAAGTATATAGCATTAACGCAAATATTAACCTAAAAACAAAAAAACATGGAAGTAGTAGCTTATAGAGGATTGATTACGACCCTTGACAGTTTTATCGAACGGTTGCAAGGACGGGGAGAAATAACAACTCAAGACATTCTTGATAATTGCAGTATCGCTTACTTTACGGCAAAGAATATGGATTACAGAAGTGCTGAAATCCACAAAGCCCTAAAGGGTATAGGAAAAGGTGAAATAACATTAATAAAAATAGAGAATTTGATTAAATTTAAAGATGTGATTAAACCCAACGGACAGCCAGACTTTGTCAATCACGCTTTATTGTCGAATATTAGTGCTCAAAATGCATTTACGGCTTTTAAGACTTCAGGGGTTCATTTTGATTATGATGGTGGACAAACTAAAGCCAAGACCGCTAAAATATAACAAGTAGGTGTTCGGAATAAAAAACAGAATTATGTAAAAGCGTCCCAAAGGAGGACGCTTTTCTTGTTTTTAAGTTACCCTTAAAAAAATGTATTACTACTTTGGGATTGTTTGTTGAATCTCAACTGGGCTCTATTTCAATGTCATTAAGGTAAGGATTCGTCAGTTCGATTCCGATAGCTATCGGAAGAGTAATAATTTGCGATAGTAAATTTTTACGAAGTATCGAGAACTCTTAAGTTTTGAAGACTTCTCGATACAATTTTGAACATTAAAGCTATCGCATTAATGCTAAAAATCACTCGAAGTGACGGTTAAAACGGCTTAACTTAATGACATTGGGCCCGATTTGACAATATTTGTGAACGTGTAAAGCTAAATCAAAAAACCACGAATGTTGTATCCGTGGTTTTCTGTTTTTTAAATAAAACTCACACTGTTAAGTAGTTCTTAAATGAAGTTTATTTTTTATTCGTCATTTTTCCATTAACAAAAGCAATCACAGCACCAACTATTGATGTCATTACAATTGTGATAAGAATATCTAGTCCAATAACTTTGCAATCGATATCAGCAGTTGCTTTCATCGCATTATCAAAAAAATCATAATATAAAGCCAGAAATAATCCAATAACAGCACCGGATTTTAATCCAGTCATCATAGTTGTAATATGTGCCCAGCGAGTGTAAATAAATGCTATGAAAAGACCCACTGTCATACAGCCTAAAAAGATAAGGAGCATGTTCATGTTTTCATTTGGCGGAAAGTAATCTTTAAAAAGCATTCCGTAAAACAACCATCCTAAAAAAAATTCGATAATACCGCCAACGATACCAGAAACTAAAAAGTTTTTTGCATTCATAGTTTTTTAATTTTATTGATTAGTTTAATAAAATTATTAAAATATTGTCAATATAATAATTTTAATGTTAAAATTTATTAACTTTTTGTTACTTCATAATGTTTATAACACCTGCTTGCCCTCTTGTCTATTGAGTTTTGAATAGATTTGGCGCAAAAAAACTCCTCTAAAAATGAAAGAGTTTGTTGTGGGGTCTACGTGCTTGCATAAAAGGCAAGAAGCACTAAGACTTCTTGAAATTTCCACTATCCACATCTCTCAAAAACTGAATTACCCCTTTAAAGTAATTTTTCTGATCATCATATTGTGAAAGGTGGCTTCCGTTGGGACAAAACAAAAAGCGTCCGTTTTGCACTTCGTGGGACATCCATTCCATGTGTTTGGGATCCATAGTGTCGTATTTGGCACCAATAACTAGAGTAGGAACAGTAATCGTTTTAAGTCTGGCAGTGACATCCCAATCCTTTAAAGTGGCATTTCCTGTAATTCCAAATTCACTGGGTCCTTGCATGTACACATATACATTCGGGTTGATGTGCTTGAAACACCTAGTGATAGATTCCGGCCATGTATCAATGGGCATTCTTAAAATGTGTTCCGTATAATAATATTTAAAAAGCAGTTCAGTATATTTTGGATTAGTGTAATCCTTATTTTTTTCGAATGTTTTTATTTGATCAAAAACTGCTTTTGGAAGTTTTGGCCCGAGTACTTCTTCAGCATATTTGTTATAAGCAGGTGAGCTGGCCATCATGTTAGAAATAATCAGTCCTTTGAGGTTCTTTTGGTATTTCAACGCATATTCCATAGCTAGAATTCCGCCCCAGGATTGCCCCAAAATATAAAAGTTGGTATTGTCACAACCCAATGCTTTTCGGACTTGTTCTACTTCCTCTACAAATCTTTCGTTGGTCCATAAACTATTGTCGTTGGGCTGGTCGCTGTAATACGAACCCAATTGATCATAATAGATGTATTCAATGCTTTCGTTTGGGAAATAGCCGTCAAATGATTCATACAACTCGTGAGTAAGACCAGGGCCTCCGTGAAGCAATAACACTTTGATGGTTGGATTGTTTCCCACTGTTTTTGTCCAAACCTTAAAATTGCCTTTGGGAGTTGTAATCGGAATCATTTTGATGCCGCCCGTGAATTGATCGTCTCTTTTGGAGAAATCCAGATAATTGGACTTAATGGAGTTATCGGGTTTTTCTTTGCAACCTGCAATTAAGAATAGATTGATGAAAAGCATGGTGTAGATTTTGAATTTCATATATAGCTATTATTTGTTTTTTAATGGATCGCGATAGTATCTCGCAATTCTGTTTTTTTTTCTCGCAAAGACGCAAAGGCGCAAAGTTTAAAGCCATTTTGTTTGCGACTTTGTGTCTTTGCGAGGTGGAATTTTTATTCTAAAAAAAACAATATGAAATAACGTTTTTATCAGTTTAGAAAAAACGTCAATGGTAGAGACAAGTTTGAAAAACCCTTACTTGAAGCCTTTAAATCTGTATTGTTTTTAATAAATAATTGTGAAGATAAGAAGTTTTTAAATACAAAAGTCCTGATAGTGAACTATCAGGACTTTAAAATTTTAATTATAAATAGAGTTTATACCGATTAACCGTATATTTTTTTATAAAGGTCTTTATAAATTTCCAATATGATTTTTCGTTTTAGTTTTAGAGTCGGAGTAAGGTGTCCGCCATTTATAGACCAAACATCTGGAGTCAATTCGAAGCGTTTGATTTGTTCCCAATTTCCGAATTTTTTATTGATGAGGTCGATTTCTTCTTGAATGCGTGCAATTACTTTTGGGTTAGCAATTATTTCTTCATTGGTTTTTCCAATGGCAATGCCATGTAGTTTTTCCCATTCTTTGATGAAATCAAAATTAGGTTGTATGAATGCTCCTGGCATTTTTTCGCCATCACCAATAACCATAATCTGTTCGATAAAACGAGATTGTTTCATGGTGTTTTCAATCATTTGAGGGGCTATGTATTTACCTCCAGAAGTTTTAAACATTTCTTTTTTACGGTCTGTAATTTTAAGAAAACCTTCATTGTCTATTTCTCCAATGTCACCCGTATGGAAATATCCATTTTGGATAACTTCATTCGTTAATTTTTCGTCTTTAAAATAGCCCATCATTACGTTTGGCCCTTTGCAAAGAATTTCTCCGTCCTCGGCAATTTTAACCTCTACATTTTCAATGGCTCTACCTACAGTTCCTATTTTGAAACCTCTGTTTCTCATGTCATTCACCGTAATAACAGGAGAGGTTTCAGTCAAACCATAGCCTTCCATAACTGGGATTTCTGCTGCTGCAAAAATTCGGGCAAGTCTTGGTTGCAAAGCGGCACTTCCGGAAACCATTAAATCTAAATTACCACCCAATCCTTCTTTCCATTTGCTGAAAATTAATTTACGGGCTATTTTTAATTGAAATTCATACCAAAATCCATTGGCTCCATACGGTTCATATTGCAATCCTAAATCGATTGCCCAAAAGAAAAGTGATTTTTTAATTCCGGTTAATTCAGATCCTTTAGCGTAGATTTTATCGTACACTTTCTCCAATAATCTTGGAACAGCCGAAATTACGTTAGGTCTTACCTCTTTTAGATTATCACTTACTTTATCTATTGATTCTCCAAAATAAACGGATACACCATAATATTGGTATAAATACAAAATCATTCTTTCGAATATATGGCAAATTGGAAGGAAACTTAAAGCTTTGCTGTTGCCTGGCTCGAAAGGTATTCTGGTAGCACTATTGAGTACGTCAGAAACAATGTTTTTATGAGAAAGCATCACCCCTTTTGGTCTTCCTGTTGTTCCCGAAGTATAAATGATCGTAGCTAAGTCTTCTGGTTTTACGTTGTTTTTACGGTCTTCAACAACGTCTTGATTGCTTTTGTCTGCTCCAAGTTGAAGCAATGCTGCCCAGTTTTTGCAACCTTCAATTTCGTTAAAGCAAAATACCTCTTTAAGTGAAGGAACATTAACTTTAATGTTATTTACTTTTTTTAAGACTTCAATATCTGAAACAAAAACGTACATGGCTTCAGAATGATTTAGAATATATTCGTAATCTTCCTGAGCGATAGTTGGGTAAATAGGAACGGTTTGTGCTCCTGTTTGTAAAACACCAATATCCATAATGTGCCATTCGGTTCTATTGTTGGTAGAAATAATAGCGATTTTATCGTCTTTTTGAATACCCATTCGTAGCAGTGCTCTAGAAATAGCATTGGATTGGTCAATGTATTCTTGGGAGGAGGTTTTTATCCAAACCCCATTTTGCTTGGTTACTAAAGCGTCAGTTTTGTTGAATTTTTCTTGCTGATAGTAAGGGAAATCAAAAATGCGAGTGATGTTTGTCATTAGGAAGGATTGTTGAATTTTTCGGCAAATTAAATAAAAATTAACAATAATTTTTATTTTTTACAAATTAAATACAGAAAATATAATTACATAATTGACATTCAACGAAATCGATTTCTTAAAAGTGTTGTTATTGAACGAATTGTATTAAAAAAGCGTTCCCTGATAGAGAACGCTTTTGTTAAAAATTATGTTATATTCTTAGATTTTATCAATCCATTTTCTAGCATTTACAAAAGCTTCATGCCAAGGTGTAACTTCGTTATTTGGGTCTTTTGGGTAATTGATTGAATTCAAGATGCTTTATATTTACGGAAATAACTATTATAAATTTAAATTTAAATTAAAGGAAGTCGGATTATTAGTAACGATTTCTACAATAAGTCTGAATATGAATAAGAGTTCAATAAATAGGAGCATATAAAACACAAGTATTCTCCATATAAACCCCAGAATGGAATACCTTTTATAGGTAGCATTAAAATAGGTCCAAAAAGGAAATAAAACAATCAAGAGGAAACATATGATTTTTAAAATGCTTATAAAGGATTTAATTTCCTTAAATGCATCCAAAAGTGACAACAAGTTGGAAAATAAACACAAAACTAAAATTCCTAATAAATTGATCCCCCCAATTATAAAATGTTCGGCTAAGTTGAGTTTCAATCTTCTGAAAATCAGAAAAGCATTTAAAGCAAGTAATGGGACAAAACCCAATAATAACATTTTTACATTATTCGATAAAAAATTCAAAAATTTTAAACCAGAATCCACATTTTTAGGTACCGATAACGGATTTATTTCATGATGATAATGCACCGTAAGAATGTTGAAACCAATCAGCATTAAAATGAGATAAAAAACATTGTAGTATTTTACTCTTTTGCCATTAATGTAATCCAATGCCGCTTGTCCGGGTCTTGTAAATGTTTCTTTTAAAGTAAGTAAGATTCCTTTTTCTAAATGCAATACACCGTGTACAATATCGTGAAAGAAAAAATGTTTTAGGGTAATCGCATGTGTATTGTTTTTTTGTCCACAATTTTGGCAATAATTACCGGCAACTGCTTGTTCACAATTCAGACATTGTTTATGATTCATGTGTTAATATGTTGATTTTTAATATTTTGCTTTAAATGAATTGAAATTATGTTTATAAAAGTAAGAATTTTTAGTTTTAAAATAAAAAAGCTTTCAAGTATATTACCTGAAAGCTTTATAGAAATTATGATTTTTTGAGTTTTACTTCTTCTCAATCCACAATCGTGCATTCACAAAAGCTTCGTGCCAAGGTGTAACTTCGTCATTTCTGTCTTTTGGATAATGTGCCCAGTTCCATTGGAAAGTAGAACGCTCAATGTGTGGCATCATCACTAAGTGACGACCTGTTGTGTCGCACATCATAGCAGTGTTATAATCAGAACCGTTAGGGTTGGCAGGATAGCCTTCGTAACCATATTTACCAACGATGTTGTAGTGCTCTTCTGCCATCGGTTTGCTGAATTTCCCTTCACCATGCGAAACCCAAACTCCAAGTGTTGCACCCGCAAGTGTCGATAACATCACCGAATTGTTTTCCTGTATTGTTACCGAAGTAAAGATGCTCTCGTGCTTTTGGCTCTCGTTGTGGAGCATTTTTGGTTTTTGTTTGTGTTCTGGGTTGATTAATCCTAATTCAATGAACAATTGACAACCGTTACAAATTCCAACAGAAAGTGTATCTTCTCTTTTAAAGAAATTGGTTAAAGCTGTTTTGGCTTTTTCATTGTACAAAAAGGCTCCAGCCCAACCTTTGGCAGAACCCAAAACATCTGAATTCGAGAATCCACCAACAGCTCCGATAAACTGAATGTCTTCTAGATTTTCACGTCCCGAAATCAAATCGGTCATGTGTACGTCTTTTACATCAAAACCGGCTAAGTACATCGCATTTGCCATTTCACGCTCAGAGTTACTTCCTTTTTCGCGGATGATGGCTGCTTTCGGACGTGGTTTTGAACTATCAATTACAGGTTTTTTTCCTGTAAAATGAGTTGGGAAAGTATAGTTTAACGCTTGGTTTTTATAATTGTCAAAACGTGCTTGAGCCGTTCCGTTTTTAGATTGTTTTTGATCCAATAAGAAAGACGTTTTAAACCAAATGTCTCTGTATTTGGCAATGTCTAATTTACAAGGGCCAAAGTCTAAAGTAGCTTCGGTTGTTGCAGATCCTAATTTAGAGAAAGCAACGTTATTTGCTTTTAATTTAGCTTCAACCGTCTCATCTGATTTCGCTTGGAAAACTACCGCAATGTTTTCGGCAAAAAGATATTTGATGATATCTTTTTCTTCGAAAACTGAGAAATCAATTTTGGCTCCCAAATTCACATCCGCAAAACACATTTCCAGTAAAGTAGTGATCAAACCACCACTTCCTATGTCGTGTCCTGCCAAGATTTGATTGTCTAAAATTAATTCTTGTAACGTATTGAAGGCATTCTTGAAGAAAGCAGCGTCTTTAATTGTTGGCGCTTCGTTTCCGATAGCATTCAACGTTTGTGCCAATGAAGAACCTCCTAATTTAAAGTCGTCTTGAGACAAATTGATATAGTAAATAGAACCACCGTCTTTTTGTAAAACAGGCTCTACTACTTTTCGAATATCGATACAATTTCCACCAGCCGAAATAATAACGGTTCCAGGGGCAATTACTTCGTCGTTTGGATATTTTTGTTTCATCGAAAGCGAATCTTTTCCTGTTGGAATGTTGATTCCCAATTCGATTGCAAATTCAGAACAACCTTCTACAGCAGCATACAAACGAGCGTCTTCACCTTCGTTTTTACAAGCCCACATCCAGTTGGCCGAAAGAGAAATCCCTTTCAATCCGTCTTTTATTGGAGCCCAAACGATATTCGATAACGATTCGGCAATTGCAGTTCTACTTCCTGCAACAGGGTCAATAAGTGCAGCGATAGGAGAGTGCCCAATCGATGTTGCAACACCTTCTATTCCTTGATAATCCAAAGCCATTACACCACAATTGTTCAAAGGCAATTGTAATGGTCCAGCACATTGTTGTTTGGCAACTTTTCCGCCCACACAACGGTCTACTTTATTAGTCAACCAGTCTTTACAGGCAACAGCTTCCAGTTGCAAAACTTGCTCTAAGTAAGTTGATATGTTTTTTACGCTATATTCTAATGCAGGATAATTGTAATTAATGGTTTTATCAGTCATTACCGTTTTTGGGGAACTTCCGAAGAAATCTTCCAAAGCATAATCCATTGGTTTTAGACCAGTAGTTTTAGATTCGAAAGTAAAACGATGGTCATTGGTTACATCACCTACTTGATACATTGGAGAGCGTTCTCTGTCTGCAATTCTTTGTAAAATATCGATGTCCTTTTTACCAATAACCAATCCCATTCTTTCTTGAGATTCGTTACCAATAATTTCTTTTGCCGAAAGGGTTGGATCTCCAATAGGCAATTTGTCCAAATCGATCAATCCTCCTGTTTCTTCTACCAATTCCGAAAGACAGTTTAAGTGTCCACCTGCTCCGTGATCGTGAATAGAAACGATAGGATTGTTGTCACTTTCTACCAAACCACGAATGGCGTTGGCAGCACGTTTTTGCATTTCTGGGTTCGAACGTTGAATAGCATTCAATTCGATTCCTGAACCAAAAGCTCCTGTGTCTGCAGATGAAACCGCAGCTCCACCCATTCCGATTCTATAATTTTCTCCACCAAGAATAACAATTTTGTCTCCTTCTTGTGGTTTCTTTTTGATGGCTTGATCTAATTTTCCGTAACCAATTCCACCCGCTTGCATGATTACTTTATCGTAACCAATTTTTCTAGTTTTCACTTCCCCGTCCCCTGAGCCTGTCGAAGGGGTCGATTCTTGATGTTCGAAAGTCAAAACCGAACCAGTAATAAGCGGTTGTCCAAATTTATTTCCAAAATCAGATGCTCCATTCGAAGCTTTTATTAAAATGTCCATTGGGGTTTGATACAACCATTTTCTAGCTTCAACAGCATCTTCCCATGGTCTGTTTTCTTCCAATCGAGAATAAGAAGTCATATAAACAGCCGTTCCTGCCATTGGCAATGAACCTTGTCCTCCTGCTAAACGGTCACGAATTTCTCCTCCTGAACCTGTTGCAGCTCCGTTGAAAGGCTCTACAGTTGTTGGGAAATTGTGTGTTTCTGCTTTTAAAGAGATAACCGAATCAAATTCTTTTATTTCATAAAAATCAGGTTTGTCAGCGGTTTTAGGAGCAAATTGCTGTACTCTTGGTCCTTTTACAAATGCTACGTTGTCTTTATAAGCCGAAACAATATCGTTAGGGTTTTCCTGAGATGTTTTTTTGATTAATTTAAAAAGAGACGTTTCTTTTTCTACACCATCAATAACAAAAGTTCCGTTGAAAATCTTGTGGCGACAGTGTTCTGAATTGGCTTGAGAGAAAGCAAAAATCTCTGAATCCGTTAGTTTTCTACCTAATTTAGTGGCTAAATTATCTAAGTATTCTACTTCTTCAGGACTTAAAGCCAGACCTTCACTTTTGTTGTAAGCAGCAATATCGTCAATATCCAAAATCGCTTCCGGAAGTACATTGATGGTAAATATATCTTGATTCAACTCGGCATATTTTTGCGAAAGCATAGGGTCGAAATCATTGAAATCTGCCGCTGCCTTATGGAATTCTTCGATACGAATGATTCCAGAAATCCCCATGTTTTGAGTGATTTCCACCGCATTGGTACTCCAGGGAGTAATCATAGTGGCACGAGGTCCAACAAAAAAATCCGACAAGACGGATTTTTCTATTTTATTGGAATCGGCAAAAAGCCAGTTGAGTTTTGAAATGTCTTGAGCCGAAATTTCGTTTTGCGTGTGTACTGCAAAAACAGTTTTGCTTTGGTTTTCAAAGAAATGGATCATTGTTGTGTAGTTTGTTGTATTTAACGCTGCAAATTTAGTCAATTAAGATTAAAATGCAACTAATAAAAAAAGCGACTGGTGCACGACAAATTACATTTCTTAGGCAGTTTTTAAAGAATCTGCGTAAATCTGCCAAATCTGCGTGAAAAAAGGGCACGCAGATTTGGCAGATTTACGCAGATTCGATAGGTGAAATTACCATAAAAACAATCCTTGTCTTAATCAAATGGATTGCGCTTTTTTAAAAGATGCAATTTGTCGTACAATCAAAAGCGACAATTTTGCCGCTTTTTTTATTGGTTGTCAAGCTTTTAATTAGTTGATTATGATCTTTTTATTAATTGATTTCGAATTGTCGGTTATTTTAATCAAGTAAATTCCTTTTGGCAGATTAGTTATCGGTACCGAAGTTTGGTTGATGTTTTCTTTTTCAAAAATGGATTGTCCTAACAATGAAAATATTTCGATAGCGTATGGTTTGTTAGAATTGTTATAATAAACGGTGAAATTTCCATTTGAAGGATTTGGATAAAGTGAAATACCATTAGAATCGGAAACTACTTCTTCTTTCACTTCTTTAGTACTTAATCGACTTCCAAGATTGGTGCAATTATCAGTCGTGAAGGAATCCCATTGAGCAGAGAGGTTGAATGTAGTACTAGGCGCAGAGATTGTAGACTTTCTTCTTAAAGTTACATCGGCAGCAAAGTTTACTGTTCCACCATTAAAAATTCCGATAATATCAATAAGTACACCGTTTTTGAATAAACCTACTGCATCGTTTCCATTAAAGGTCAATTCGGTTGCAGTTGTAGAGATATTGGCTGAACTTGTTGAATAACAACTCAAGGCTATTGCACTATTTACAATGGTAAATTTGCTTCCGCTATTCAAAGTGCCTGTTAAGTTCAGGCCTGTACTCCAAGCACCGGCGCCATTCGTTTGTTTTTTGATGGTGTAAACAGATAAATTTATAGCGGCTCCAGTCATATTTGCAATTTCCAGCGCTTTGTTATTCGAAGAACCTTCTATATATTCTGAGAAAAGAAGTTCTGTGGCGGTTGATCCACTGCTGTTTGTTGTTGCTGATATCGTATTGCTGGATGCGGATGTATTTCCTGTAGCGTCTTTTGCTTTTACATAAAAAGAATAAGCGGTTGAGGCAGTTAATCCTGAGATCGTTGTTGTTAGCCCTGTTACGGTTGTTTTTAAAATAGTATTCATGTAAAGATCGTATCCGCTCACACCAATATTATCTGTAGAAGCCGACCAGCTCAATGAAATTGATGTAGTTGTTTTGGCTGTTACCGCTAGATTTGTTGGTGCAGTTGGTGCTTGTGTGTCCGAAGTAGGAGTAGAACCCCAGATAGCCTGTACATATTCTGGGTGGTCAATAAAAGGATTTCTATTATTTTGTCGGGTATAAATAGCATTGTTTCTGGCAATTTCTCTCGCACTTACAGGATCTTGAGCGTTCCAAGTTAAAAGTAAATTTAGGAATGCAGTTGTGAATACCTGATTGGATGTTCCGTTGAACATTGGAAATGAATAAGTAGCAACCGTATTTTCATAACGAGTTGCGAAATATAAATACATTCGGGCAATATCTCCTTTGAAATCATTTATAGGTTCAAAAACAGTTCCTGTATATCCGGAAACGGAACTTGAACCTAGTTTACTTCCGTTGAGTGTTGTTGTACTGGCAGTTGCTACTGTTCCGTGAGGGTAGTTTGACCGAATTCCATTTACTTTTCCGTCTGTAGGTGTAATAAAGTGTGCGTCTGAAACCATCGGTGCTGCAGAGTTGAAACTCGATTGCGGTATTATGTGTTCTCTGTTGTAGCAATCGCCTTCGCTAGAATAAGTTCCGCATCTTTGTGTTGATCCCGAAGTGTAATTATAAGGATCTGTTCCTGATGGTTTTTCGGAGTACATGTCTAATATGGTTCCGTCATTTTCATAAAAATTATCAATATCGGAAGTCTGGTAGGTGGTGTATAAACCGGCATATCCATTATCGGTATGTCCTTTGATGATATTGTAAAGTTGTGTTTTCAGCGTATATCCTGAGCCTGTAGCCGAGTTGTAATAGCCGCTCGGGATTTGCCCTATTCCAATTGTAAAGGACAATAAAAATAATAAGGAGTAGATTTTTTTCATAATTTAAAAAATTTGGTTATTTGTAGTTTGGGTTAAAATACAAGTCTGATTATCAATGTTGTACTTTTGTATTTCAAACAAAAATATAATTTTTCGGATTATAAAAGGTTATGAAAAGGTAATTAAATTATGTTTTTTCTGATATGTTGAAATAGGATTATTACGGTATTATTTTAAACTATTTTGTTTTCGGAAACGGTTTATTTTGATAAGCCCCTAAATCAGGCGGTAATGTTCTGGTGTTTCTTAATATATCAAGTGGGATTATATACGCCGAATTCCCTTTTGCGAAAGCAGAAGAGGTATTATCTATATTGAAATTATTGATGTTTGGATTGAAGAATTTTGGGTCTTTGTTGAGGATAATGGCGTTGTAATGCGCCGGATCAGTGTCGAATTGGTAATTCGGATCTTTGGTAATGTTGGACTTAATCAAGCAATTGTTGAATTGGTATGTAAAAGAGGCTGCTGTTTTTTTACTCAAAAGCAGTTCATTGGAATACGAACCATAAATAATGCAATTGTTGAATGTGGCGCCTGTGAGATCTTTGGTTTCCGGAGTTGAACCAAGGTTGTAATTGCTAATGTATACCGCCACTTGCTCTGGACTTGAACAATTGTTGTAGAAGGTGCAGTGGGTAAATTTGTAATTTCCTCCGTAAGTGCAGGCTAAACTGGATTGTCCCGCATTATTGATAACGATATTTTCTCCTTGTATCAATGCGTTTTTGGCTTGAATTCCGTAATGGGTACAGTTATAAATTTGAGTGTTTTTGATAGATGTAGTTGTTCCATCATTGTTTTCAACTAGTAATCCAACGGTGGCGTTTTTTAGTGTAAGGTTTTGGATTTTATTATTGGTGCTTCCTTCTTGAAGCCAAATCGTCCCCCATTGTCCCGCAATATAAGCGAAGTCGGGCTGTTGTCGATCACTGCTAAAAATGACTTCGTTTTCTAGTTTATCGGTGGTAGATGTGGTGCCATTGATCTGTATGGAGGCTTTTTTGGATACGATAAGACCGGAAGTGGCATGAAAATAAACTCTTGCTCCGGGATCAAAAGTCACGGTTTCTGCTTCGGGAACAGCTGCGTAACCATAAATAACGTAGGCCTTTTTGTTGGTAAAATGGAGTTCATTGCCGTGAATGGGATCGTTCTTGTCCAGATAAAAACCGTCTATTTTTTTACCATCAATCGGGAGTGTTTCTGTGGTGCCATCGGCATTGCGGTTGGGATATAGCAAAATGGCGTCTTGTACCAAAGTTACTAATTCTACTTTTTGAAGATTAGCACCGCCGTCAAACTCAATTTGGTCGGTGTATAGAAACTCTGTTGGAGTGGTATTATTACTTTCTACGGTTGTTTCTATAAAAATATACAAGCTGTCTTTGGCCAATAGCGTAATATTCTTGAATAGTTTGCCTTTGTTTCCTTGAGCGCCATCAACGGTCATTCGGTATTTTGAGTTTAATCCTTTGTTGAATTTAATCGTCGGAATGTTGATATCGTTTTTCGAATGGTTATAGACTTTTAGGGTGTAGGTGCTCGAACTCAAATTGGTAAAAACCGTATCTAAATACACGGTGTCTTTAGAAAAAGTCAAATTACCGGTACTGGATACG
Organism: Flavobacterium sp. ZT3R18; assembly: GCF_007097385.1. Taxonomy (GTDB): domain Bacteria; phylum Bacteroidota; class Bacteroidia; order Flavobacteriales; family Flavobacteriaceae; genus Flavobacterium. The sequence goes on along the minus strand of NZ_VJZS01000003.1, from coordinate 3,851 downwards.
GTCTCAAAATCACTACGGCAAGAGCAAAAAGAAAGTGTTATTCCGGTTAAAAACAGTAAAGTGATGTGACGCATTTGGGTTATTTTTTTTGTAAAAATAGGAATAAATTAGATTTGTAAGATTGTTTGCTGCTTTAGATTTTTATTTCTTTTTTGGATTGTCTATTTAATGTATTTTTACATTCTTTAAAATAAAAAAAAACATGACAATGGACAAAGATAAAATGCTGGAATATTGCAATCAGTTTTCCAAAAACACTTTGATGGAAACACTCAAAATCGAGTTTGTAGATGCCGGAGACGGATTCCTTGTTGCCAAAATGCCTGTTAATTCACTGGTGCATCAGCCTATGGGATTGTTGCACGGTGGTGCCTCGGTGGCTTTGGCAGAAAGTGTGGGAAGTGCAGCTTCGCATTTTTTTATTAATGATAAAGAGCAGGAAGTGCGAGGTATCGAGATTTCTGCCAATCATTTAAGGAGTATTCGTGAGGGAGTAGTTTTTGGGACTGCCCGTATTATTCACAAAGGGAGAAGTTTGCATCTTTGGGAAATTAAAATCACGGATGAGGAAGGGAATTTGATTTCGCTTTGTAAACTGACTAATATGGTTTTGACGAAAGAGAAAAAGTAATATGAGTGATTTTTTTGCAAAAGCTATAGAACAACAAGAGCAAAGGCTTCCTTTTGTTTTGTATTGCAAGCCCAATTCGGATACGATAATTGGAATGTTTCAGCATAATGATACGTTGTTTAATGTGGTTGATTTTACGGAGAAAGGATTTGTATTTGCTTCTTTTGATGGAAATAGCACTCATTTAATTCCCGAAGATCAATCGGAAATAATAGGCGTTGTTTGGGAAAAAAGAGGCGTTGAAGTCTCAGAACAAAAATGTGAACTTCCGTGTGTATTAGACAAAGATAATTTTGAAAAGTTAGTTTCTAAAGGGATTCAAGCCATAGAAAATCAAGAATTCAAAAAAGTGGTGCTTTCCCGAAAAGAAATTATTGAATTGGGGAAATTTGATTTGGTTGCTACTTTCGAAAAATTGGTGCAATTGTACCCCAATACTTTTGTGTATTGTTTTTATCATCCCAAAGTTGGAGTTTGGCTTGGCGCGACTCCAGAGCAATTGGTAAAAGCTAATGTCAATGTATTTGAAACAATGGCTTTGGCGGGAACGCAAAAAGATTATGGCTCTGATGAAATTGTTTGGGAAAAGAAAGAACGGGAGGAGCAACAGTATGTTACCGATTATATTGTAGATCAACTTCAAGAGGTGGCGTTGGAGGTTTCGGTTACAGAGCCTTATAGCCTTAAAGCGGGGAGTGTTTGGCATTTGAAAACGGATATTTGGGGCGTTTTAAATGCTGGTTTCAGTTTAAAGCAAGTCGTTCATTTATTGCATCCAACTCCCGCAGTTTGTGGATTGCCAAAAGAAGCTTCGAAAGCTTTTATATTGAAAAATGAAAATTACGACCGAACTTTCTATACCGGATTTTTAGGCGAATTGAATACAAGTTTTGCGGTTGATTCGGTTAGTTCGGATCTGTTTGTCAATTTGCGTTGCATGCAGATTTGTTACTCGCAAGCCCATTTGTATATGGGATGTGGAATTACCAAAGACAGTATTCCTGAAAATGAATGGATGGAAAGTGTTAATAAATCGATGACGATGAAGAGGAGTTTGGATTTTTGATTTGAGATTAACGATTTTTGATTTGAGATTTTAGAAAAGAGAATGACAAAGTTTTGTCGCAAACGTTATCCACAATTTATGTCATCCCGAGGAACGAGGGATCTCCATAATACTATTCCTCAATATTGTTTTTTCGGATTTTGATAGTGTTGTTCAGTTAGTGTTTATTTATTAGGATTGTCGAGTTACTTGTGGGGATCCCTCGTTCCTCGGGATGACAAGATTGCAGATTTTAGAAAACAGATTTTAGAAAAACAGAAAACAGAAAATAAATGAAATTAGACATACTAGCTTTTGGTGCGCATCCGGATGATGTAGAATTGGGATGCGCTGGAACGATATTAAAAGAGATTTCTTTGGGTAAAACCGTTGGAATTATTGATTTGACCCGAGGAGAGCTTGGCACTCGTGGTTCTGCCGAAATTCGGGATCAGGAAGCGAATGCTGCTGCGAAAATTTTAGGGGTTTCTGTTCGGGAGAATTTGAATATGCGAGATGGCTTTTTTGTAAATGACGAAAAGCACCAATTGGAAGTTATTCAAATGATTCGAAAATACCAACCAGAGATTGTGTTGTGTAATGCTATAGACGATAGACATATCGATCATGGAAAAGGAAGTCAATTGGTTTCGGATGCTTGCTTTTTATCAGGCTTGTTAAAGATTGAAACGGTTCTTGATGGAGTCATTCAAAAACCATGGAGGCCTAAAGTGGTGTATCATTATATACAATGGAAAAACATAGAACCAGATTTCGTAGTAGATATCACTGGGTTTACGGAGACTAAAATCGAATCGATATTGGCCTATCGTTCGCAATTTTATGATCCCAATTCGAAAGAACCGGAATCTCCTATATCGAGTAAAAACTTCTTAGAAAGTCTAAATTACCGTTCTAGGGATTTAGGAAGGTTAACTGGGGTAGAATATGCTGAAGGTTTTACAGTAGAGAGGTATTTGGCAGTCAATAGTTTAGGAGATTTATTGTAAATTTGTTGAATTTTTTTTAATTTTTTGTTTGGAGAAGTAAACATTTATCCTATCTTTGCCACCGCTAAGCGCAAATGGTGGTTGTAGCTCAGTTGGTTAGAGCATCGGTTTGTGGTACCGAGGGTCGCGGGTTCGAGCCCCGTCTCCCACCCAGAAATAATAAGCCTTGAAGAAATTCAAGGCTTTTTTTGTGGAGTAAAGTTTCGTGGTTGTTTTTGAATTCTTTGAAGGATGTGGGGGGATTAAGAAATTAAGAGGGGGGGGCGAGTTTTATTTTAATTATCGCTACCTAGTATATAAAGGAATGATTTCGGCTAAAAGCTATTGATTTTAATTGAGGGTAGTTTGATTCAGATCATTAGGAGCTATTCCCGCCATCATTCCAATCTTGTTGGCCGAACCCCGGCCAACAAGGATTTTCCCTTCTATCGGGGCTAGGGCATCAGTTTTCATAAGGCATTTGGTCGTAAAAACGTATCTTAGGTATTTAAGAGTGTATCAAAAAGCCGCACATTATATATATATGAGACGTATTTCAAAGGGGAATCCGTTTTGTTTGGATCTATTCGGCTACTAAAAAGCTACACCTTATATATAGGGGAAGCAATTTCAAGAGAAAATCCGAGTCCATCCGTGTTTTCGCTTTAGTGAATCCGTGTAATCGGCGTCCCATCCCGGTACTGGTAAACCCAATCCAACCCTGAAAACCGAGTGAAATGGATGTGATAAGCGAAAATGGCTACAAATAAATCACGACTTCTTAAAAAGGGACGATTGTAACCGTCAACAAACCAGCAGCTTAAGAAACACTTTAAGGAAAGGTTAAAAAAAGGTTAGGAAAGGTATTGTTTAAGGGGATAAACAAGCTACTTTTGCACCCGCAACAATGCAGACGTTCATCTTTAAATACTGAAAAGCAGATTTAGAAAATCGAAATAAAATTAGAAAATAGATTTGCCAGAAAGGAAATAAAGTTTTACTTTTGCCGACCCGAAAGGGAGTAAGTTCTTAGAAATTTTGAGCGAATGGAAATCAGTGGAGATGGCGATTTATCGCGTCTAACATCAGATTTGAATTGAAGAAAATCAAAACGAAAGTTTCGAAAAAAAAACTTCAAAAAACATTTGCGAGAAACGAAAAAGAGTTCTACTTTTGCACCCGCTTC
>NZ_VJZS01000039.1 GCF_007097385.1 Flavobacterium sp. ZT3R18 | reverse complement strand
TCAATTTTCGGCTTTGCAGAAAATATGATGCGAAACGGTAATTCCACTAAATCACACACTAGCTCAAAACGGCTGTTACCAGCTGGCTTTTCTACAGTTGATTTTCATAACCGATTTCATCCAAATCATATTTTAATTTATCAAAATTTTTTAATTCGGGATTTATTTCTTTAACCAACTCTTTTGTGATTTCTATTCCATTAAATATTTTCTCTACAAGTTCTAACTGGAGCTCACGCTCTTCGAATTCTTCTTCATAATATTCTTCTGCCCATTCTTTGTAAGTCAAAGGTTTTCCATCTAGTAATTTTAGTAAATGACTGGAACCATCTTTGTATTCATCTTTAGGTAAATTGATTTTCCCAGTTTTCCAATCTATATCTGTTTTGTTCTGCCAAATACAAAAGGTTGTTCCAATACTTTTTACAGGTTCTCCAAATATGAATTCATTAAACACTTTTGGTAATTCATCAACAATTCCAATTGGTATAACTTGAGTTAATTCCGTTTTGCTTTCTGTATTTGAGCCAAAAAAAATTTCAAAAAAGGATTTTTTTCCTTCTATTGCGACATTTTTCCATCCGTTCATTTCGCTTTCGTGTGCAAAACCATTTATACAAGTTCCATTTCCACTAAAAACTATCAACATTTGGTCGCCTTGTCCGTTTCGCATTTCGCAAAACTCTTCAGTTTCGCTCCAATCTTTTTGGTATGAATAATATCTATATTCCCATTCAGGACAAATAATTGCTTCTAAAGCAGAAATCGATTTGCAAATATTTTTTAATTTACTTGGATTAGGTAATAAATTTAAGTTTTCTGTAGAAAGTTTTTTCATCTGCGTATTTTTTTTAAGCTTGCTGGTAACGTCCCGCCGCTTGGCGAGGTTGGGGACTAAATTAAGATTAATATTTCGGTTAAGCACAAAATTTCCAAATACAAGACCAGTTTTAAATTAAGCCTAAAACCCCAATCTAGCCAAACGGCTGTTGGCAGTAGTTTATTCTTTTTTCATTGGTTGTATGCCAAGAATTTTATTGTTTTCGTCAAAGATTACTTTTATAATTGATTTTGGCATTTCGGATTGTTCATTTTCATATTTATATTGTAACATTAAATAATTTTCTCCCGTAAATGACATTTGAAATCCTTTGAAATATTGTACAATTTTATTATCAAAATCAATCATTTTTCGCAATTCCATTAATTGATTTTCAGTAACTTTTTCTATTACAATATCTGATAAAAACAATTTTGCTTCAGCAAAATTGTTTTCTTTTAGTTTTGAAATGAAACTTTCAAAGTTTTGATTTGAAATAAATATTGCTTTTTCATCAAGTTTTGGTTCAATTTTTTTCTTAATATTTTTTATATACAATCTTATTCTATGCGTTGGATTTGTTGTTACAAAACCTTCTTTTTTATAATAATTTGAAATTGCAGTGTACATTACTATTTCCAAACTATCATTTGGTTTCCATGTGTCTTTTCTATTTAGCCCTTTATTACTTTCTATATCCTTTAAATTGTCAAGGCTTCCTTCAGCTTTGCTTTCGCCATATTTGTTTGTCAAAGTTTTTAAAAGGTTTTTATATTTTTCAATTAAGGCTTTATTGAACTTTTCAGATTTTACATTATTGTCATTTTTCTCAAAATTGTAGACATCCCATTCATATAAAACTTCGTTTATAATTGAATCGTTTTTACTGAAAGAATATTGAACTAATAAATCTGGGATTTCTTTTTCTTTTCTCTTGTAAATAATTGGTTGAGCGGAATCGTCTAATGACATGTAAGTTTGACCGCTGTTAAATAATTCGCTTTTTAGTTTTTTCTCAAGCGAGACGAAATAACCAATTTTCTTTCCTTGAATTTCTGTCGAAATTTCTTGAGAAAACGTAATATTAAATTGAAAAATGAGGAAACTAAAAATTATTATTTTATTCACATGTTGTCTTTTATGCGGTTTTTAAATTACTGCCAACGTCCCGCCGCTTTGAGATGGTGTGTGGTTCGTAACCTTTCAACTTTCGGCTTTGCAGAAAATATGATGCGAAACGGTAATTCCACTAAATCACACACTAGCTCAAAACGGCTGTTGGTGGCTGGCTTTCTTGTCAATTTGTTATCCATTTCTTCAATTTTGTCAATAATGTCGGCTTTGGATTTTCGTGATTATATTTCCTGCTATTAAAGTCGTAAAATGAATCGTTTACTTCTTTTGTTAATAAGTCTATTTCAAAATGGAATGGTTCGCTTCCACTTTGATAATTCCAATAAGTTGCATATAATTTGTTCTTTCTAATCTCTACAAGTTTTATGTCGTCAAAATAGTAATTGTCAAAAAGAACGAAGTCATTGCCATTCGTATCCATAAATCGCAGGTCAAAGCCACTTGAATAGTAAATGTGAGTTTGTTCGTCATCTACAATCGCAGTTTTTATATCCGATATTTCCGTCTTGTTAAGTTGTTGTCTTGTCTTAACATCTATTAGAAAACTCTGTCCGCCTGATACTACAAAGACTTTTTCCTGTTTATCCAATTTAATAATGAATGTTCCTTGTTCTACCCAACTTTGTTCAAATGAGCCAATCCATTCTTCTCCTCCCTTGTCAACAAACTTTACCCATAGACAATTAGGAGTTATTGCTCCAAAATGTTTTTCGGGATACTGTCCTAAAATCGGTCTATTTATAAAGTCTGCAAACATTAAAGTTTATTTTCAATCGTTTTTATTTCGTGTCGTATTTCCTAAGCTTGCCACCAACGTCCCGGCGCTTTGAGATGGTGGGGATTTCGTAACCGAGTATTTTCTGCTTAACGAAAACGTGATGCGAAACGGAAATTCCACTAAAACCCCACTATATCAAAACGCCTGTTAGTGGCTGGCTTTCTACTGTCAACCGAATAATGTTGTGTTTGATTGTTCGATATTTTTTGGTCTGTTAGTCATCAAATTTTCAAATTCTGTGTAGTTGTCTTTTGATTTGATTACAAATATTTTTGAAATCTGTATTTTGTCTTCCTTTAATTCAGTGAATTTAGAAAGTCCTTTTTTGCTGTTCAGAATTATTTCTTTGTTTGCGTTATAAGTTGGCAGGTCAAAGTCTGAGTTAACAGGATTGATAACAGCAATTGGTCTTTGAGTTTCGCAAAACGATTTTGTCGTAAAACGTGAACCACCATTCAAAGAACTTTGAATTAAAATTAATCCGTTAGAAAGCCCAGCTTGTATTCTGCAAGATTTTACTACTGTAAAAGTGTCTTCTTTTTTGTCTGGGGGCATTTCTGAAATCAAAAGTCCACCGCTTTCAACGGTTTTTTCAGCGTTTTCAGCGGTCTTTTTAAGAAGTGTTTTTTTAGTATTGTAGTTTAACCCACCCGCTAAAATGCCGATAACTTTATTATAAATTTTGTCGTTAGATTTAATAGAAAAATTGTCAACTCCTTCTGCAAGTCCGTTGCAAATTGCCCAACTTGAATTTGCGTAAAAAGCACCAATTCTTTCGGAAATTTTCACAGCATTTTCATTCGGTTCTCTTGTTCCTATGATGCAAACAGTTTTATTATAAAGTAAATCAAGATTGCCTTTGCAATAAATTACTGATGGCGGATCTTTTATTTCTTTTAGTAGAAAAGGATAATCGTTGCTTGTAAATTCAATTATTGTTATACCTTCTTCTTTACATTTAAAAATAATGTCTTTAGCATTTTCAATTGCATCAAAGATTGTATCATCATCAAAAGGTTTATTATTAGAGGAAGTAATATCCTTTATTTCTTGAATTAAGTTGTTGCTTTTAAAAGTGTTTTGTGAAACTACTTTTTTTATAAAAGCAGGCCCAATTCCCTTTAATTCCGAAAGTGCAATTATTCCGATTATTTTGCTATTATCTTTCATTGTTTTGAAATGTTTTCTATATATCCACATCCATTGCCCCTAAATTTAGGCAGTAGACAAGAATAAAATTTAGACCCATCTATTTTTTTTATTTTAATCTTTAGTAGTTTACCGCATTTCGGACAAACTTTACTTTCAATCGGTAAAATTAGATAGAATAAAGAAACAAAGAGTATGTTTTTAACGCCTTTATTTCTTAACTGTTGTGATATTTCATTTGCTGTTGCCGAAGACGTGAATTGGTCGTCAATTACGATAACGTTTTTGCCTTGCAATTCAATTCCTTCAATTGTATTTAAATGTTTTGAAATAAAATCTCTTCTTGTTTGATAGTTTGGTTGATTTCTTAAACTTCCTGTTACATCGTTAGACCATTCAAAAAGTTTTATTTTCTCTAAATCCGTTTCAACAAGTTCAAAAATTTCTTTCATCTTGTTTGGTGGTGTTGTCGTTTTTTTGTCTGAAACGTATGTGAAATAATCCCAATGATATTGCGGAAAACTAACAACTCGGTTTAAATAATTAGTAACTGACTTTGCAAGTAATGAAATAAATTCTGGTGTTCTTTCGGGATTGTCAATTTGATAATATTTGTCGGCTCTTGCAAATCTATCGCATTCGCCATCTTCTTGTCTTGCCAAACATCTAAAAGCAATAAAATTTTCGTTATAATATCTTGTTAGAAATCTAACCATATTATCGGAAGTTTCTCCTTGAAAAATGGCTTCTAACGCTAAAAGACTTTTGTTTGGATTTTCTATTATACGGGTTACATCTTCAAATGTTTTAGCATAATAAGTTGCACCCATTTTAATTGGTTTCAGTTCTTGTCCAATTCCATCACGTACTTCTATGCTTGTAGCTTTATAAAACTTTGTCAAAACAGTTCTTAGATTTAATCTTCGCCCAAGTTCAATGTCAAGCCAACTGTCGCCCACCATAATAAAATTGTCCTTAATGTCAAACAAGGATTTTAGTTCTTGATTTGACTGAATAAAATTTACGGTTTTTTCAACATTTGGTTTGTCAGTGAGACTTACAGCTGGAATTTTAAAAATCTCTTTTGCAATTTTGTTTACATAATCTGGATGGCTGTCAGAAACAATAATTGGTGTATGGCCTTTTGCTTGAATTTCTATAATAAACTCTGTTGCACCTTGAATTAGAGGAATGTCGGAAATAATGGTTTGTTGCTTACCATCCTTAAATGGCTTAAACTTTTCGTGAGCCGTGTCTGTCAATGTTCCATCAAGGTCTATGAGTATTATCATTCGGTATGTCGTTTTTTTAAGCTTGCCACTAACGTTCTCGCGCTACAAGCAGTTTGGGATTAAATCAGCGTTATCTTTCGGATTTGCCAAATCTTCCAAATACAAACCAATTTTTCCATTAAACCAAATACCCAAATTGCTTGTAGCGTGTGTGTGTGCCTTGCATGCGCTTCCATTCCTACAAACGTAAGGAATTTATCTAGAGGGTGCAAGTCCCTTATCGGCA
>NZ_VJZS01000038.1 GCF_007097385.1 Flavobacterium sp. ZT3R18 | reverse complement strand
ATAAAGATATGTCCTAGCCAATAATGCTTTTGCAGTAAATTTATTTGGACGAACTCTGTCAGTACTATTATAATTGTTGGACAAAAAACTAATTGCGTTTTCTAAATCGGTTATGATATGCCCATAGACTTCCTTAGTCGGTATTCTGGTAACTACACTATTGTTTTTATAATCTGTTTGGGTAATATAGGGAATGTCTCCAAAAAGATTCACAAGATAGAAATGTAATAAAGCCCGAATAAAAAAGGCTTCGCCTTGCAATTGCTTCTTGTTTTCAAGAGAAAGACTGGTACTTGCCTGAACACCTTCGATTACCGAATTGGCTGCATATATTTGATTATAGGTTGCATTCCAATATTCAGCTACAGCTGGCGTTGAAGGCAAAATTGTATTATTGTAAAAATTAAAGCTCGGGTTAGAAGGAGTTCCATAAGGTGTTATTTCATCGGTATAATTTCCCAATTCGATGGACATACCCGAGTTCGTTCCTGTTAGTATTCCCTTATCTCTAATTTTTGAATATATATCTGTTAGGGCAGTACTTGCCGTGGCATAATCCTCAAAGACGGTGACATTGGTCAGTTGCGATTTTGGCAGTTCAACATCGACGAATGAATCGCAAGAATTCATGGCTAAAAGTAGCATACTGAGCCATAAAAAATATTTTGTAGTAAGATGTATCGTTTTCATTTTTATTGTATTAAAATGTTAGTTGAACCCCTGCAGTTATTACTTTAAGAGGGGGTAAGAACCCATAACTGGTAAATTCAGGATCTCCATCTTTGTAAGAAGTGAAAGTCAAAAGATTCTGACTTTGCAACATAATTTTGCATTGGGTATTTTTTAACGGAAGATCGTAGGATAATGAGATGTTTTTCAAACGAATGAAGGAAGCGTCAGTGATGGAAGCATCACTTTGAGTATATAAATAATCGGCTGTTACCGCATCATTATTATATCCAGTAGTATAGATTTGATAGGGTGCATTGTTTCCTGGCTCTTGCCAACTATTTACCATTCTATCAGGCTGATTGGACATTTGTCCAGCAAATCCCATTGGATAAGAACGATTTTTTTGTTTTACAAATTGAAATAAAAAATCAAGCTTCCATTGTTTAAAACTGAGCCCGTTTTGAATGCCTCCATAATATTTAGGATTGAGATCAACCACAGTTTTTTGGTCTTCAGGAAAAGATATTCTACCGTCACTATTTGTGTCTTCAAATTCGTAAACTCCCGTTTGTGGATTGATCCCTTTATATTTGTAAAGCAATTCAATGTTTAACGGCTGGCCAATACGATATTGTTGATTATAGGATGAACTTTCTAATCCTGGAAAGCGAAGTAGTTTATTACGAGCAAAAGTTAGATTGAAGTTTGTAGTCCAGTTAAAATTTCCGGCAGTAAAATTGGAGGTTCGTAATGTTAATTCAAGTCCTGTATTTTCAACTGTAGCATCAAGATTGGATTGCAATACTGTAAAACCAGTTGTACCAGGCAAAGGGACACCCACTAATTGATTAGAAGATCGATTTTGATACCAAGCAACCGTGGCAAAAATTCGATCGTGTAAGAAACCTAGTTCCAGCGCCATTTCTAATTTTTTATTGGTTTCCCAACCAAAATTTGAATTATAAAGGCGTGTAGGTTGCAATCCAATATTTCCATTATAGGCTACTGCTGATGTGGTGTACGTATTTAAAAACTGATAATCGCCAATTTGGTCATTACCTGTAGTACCATAACTAGAACGGATTTTACCAAAACTAAACCATGAATTGTCTTTTAGGAAGCTCTCATTACTAAATAACCAAGCAGCTCCAATTGCTCCAAAATTAGCAAATTGATTTCCGGGGCCAAATCGACTAGATCCATCACGTCTGGCAGTAAGGTTCAAAATATAGCGCTGTTGCCAGTTGTAATTTATTCTGCCAAAAAAAGCTTGGTATTTGTAGTGGGTTTCATCACTAAGCAATACGTTGACATTATTGGCTGAGGCTAAATTATAGATCAGGCTATTGGAACTAAAGCCATTTCCAGATTGAAAAAGCCTCGTTGTGGTCTGACTTTGAAAGGTAGCTCCCAATAAAACTCCCAGTTTTCCGCTACCAAGGTCTTTTTCCCAATTGATTTGTGGCTCTACTATCCAAGAGGAACGATCCGTATTATTGAGATATATTGCGGAGGTAGCACTGGTAATATTATAAGCAGGATTATATACTGATGAGGGTGCTGTACGGGTTTCCGCAGTACTCAAGTCGGTATATCCAAAACTACTTTTGAGTACTAGTCCCGGCAATAATTCATACGACAATACGGTATTGGCTATCAGATCATTTGTTTTGGATTCGAATTTTGCATTGAGGTTTCTCAGTGGATTATCCCAAGTTCCATTCTCCCAGTTCAAATTACCATCAGCATCATATAGTGCTGGCGCATTAGGAGGTAGCGAACGTGCATCGTAAGTAAAATCAAAAGCAGGTTGGTCATTATTCTGAGCGTTATACCCTCCTGAAAATGTTAATCGAAATTTATTATCCTCTGAGCGGTGGTTTAAATTGATTTGACTTCCTCCTTTTTTATATAGGAAGTCACCAGCAAAAACAGTAGATTCGGTGTGATAGTTACCACTTACAAGAAACTGGGTATTTTCAGATCCTCCTGATACAGTACCTTGTAGGTCGTTTATTTGTGAAGTGCCTCCCAAGAGTTCCTTTTGCCAGTCCGTATAACGGTTTTGATCCCAAGTTCCATTAATGTCATAGTCCCAAGGATTGTACTCGGTAATACCATCATTTATAAAAGCTTGTTTGCGCATGGCTAAGTATTGTTGGGTATTCATGAGTTTTATGAATTTTGTAACAGTACCAACACCACTAGAAGCTGTTATGTTAAAAGTGGTTTTTCCGGCTTTTCCCTTTTTTGTAGTAATTAGCACAACCCCATTAGCGCCTCTAGACCCATAGATGGCTGTGGCATCGGCATCTTTTAATATTTCAATGCTTTCAATAGTATCAGGATTAATACTGTTTAAAGGACTGGTGACGGTAGGAAATGTTGAAGAAGTTTGATTATAACCAATAGGGTCTGAGGCATAAGGTACTCCGTCTATGATATACAATGGAGAATTTCCATCACTACGGATACTATTTTGCCCCCTAATTTTAATGTCAAAACCACCTCCGGGAACTCCCGTGGTTTGTATGATGTTTACACCTGCCATGCGGCCTTGCATAGTTGCCAGCACATTAGTGACAGGTTGGGTTTCAATATCTTTAGCAGTAATTCTAGCAATGCTCCCCGTACGTTCACTTTGCTTTACGGAATAGTAGCCTGCATTGATCTTGACCTCCTGTAGAGCAGTTGCGTCTTCCTGCATTTTGATATTGATTACCGAACGACCAGCAACAGGAATTGTAGCGGTCTTAAATCCCACGTAAGTAAAAATAAGAATATCGTCGGGAGATGCTGTTATGACGTATTTGCCGTCGAAATCAGAAACGACCATTTTTTGCTGTCCTTTTACGGAAATACTCACGCCCGATAACGGGCTAGTGCCATCGCTTACGGTACCATTGACCTGAGATTGTTGTTGTGAAACGGAAAACTTCAAGGTGTTCCGTGCTAAGGCTGGTGTACAGAATAGGTAAAATCCGAAAATAAACGGATACCAAAGTGCCACCAAACCTTTGTTTAATGAAAAAGTTTTCATAATATTGGGTTAGTTAAATGAAATATTAGTTTTGTTTGCTATGGTCCTCTACTCTTGCTTGCCGGCGGGTTAGAGGGCTTTTTTTATGTATTTTTAATAGCCTGCACTGAAATTGACTAACTCAAAATAAAGAATAAGAAAGCACAGGCATTAAGTAGGGATTAATTCTTTTTTATTACATAGGCATGCTGGTTTTAGCGGGTTAAACTGCTGCGAGACTATGAAAATGAAGAAGCAATGCTAAGAATGTAAGTGGGGATCGTGCCGAAAGAATAAAAAAATGGCATGGAACTCAGCTTATTGCATCAGAGGCATTGGCATACCTTAACCACAAATAAGTGAGCCCACGCCATGGTCGTGAGCATCTTAACTTATCATCTCGTGGTTTTAAAACGCCAATTTTCTGATACGAGATTCAAAGCGAATGCTTCAAATATTTTTAAATGAAGAAACGCAAAATTACATTAAATAAAATGTAATTAATAATGCAAATATATAAATAATATTTACACATGTGTAATTGTTAAGGTGTTTTTTTATAATTCAATTTGTTTATATGGGAAAACAGGTAAAGATTGAAGAACTGACTAAGGCTATTTCTAGCGTTATTAAGAAGCTTTATAAGGATCGAAATGGAGTAATCTTAAGTGAAAACAATGAATATTTTACGGAGATTGGTAAAAATTTAGGTCTAGAAAGATATATTAGTGATCATAATGTAACATGTAGCAAGCTTTTTGCAATCTGCGATTTTTTAGAAATTTCATTATCTGATTTCTTCAAATTAGTAGAGGAAGAAGATGAAAAATTAAAATTTAATAAGGAGACTAAGGGACAACTAGTTAAAAAAGCTTATAAAAAACAATAACTATCTTAAAGGTTGTCATTGAAAATGAATAAATAATATGCTTAAAGAGATGTCTAGGCATCTCTTCTAGATTGCTACTTTAAAGTTAGTACCACAGAAAATTGTATCGAATAACACCCAACGGGTTAAATTAAATCAAAAGTAGAATTGTGAGAAAATATTTTAATTATATTTTTTTTATTTAGAAAAAAAACTATATTTGTAGAACTTGTTCTGCGAAATTCGCAACTAAACCTCGAGAACTTTTATTAGTTCACGGGGTTTTTTTATTATCAGTTTTTAAGATTAATTCTGATTACCGTTTTACTGTAGTTGTAATCTCATAACTTACAATAAAATAAACTTATATAATTTTTCTTATATTTAACACAAAACAATTATATTTACATTCAAATTGTGTGTTATTTTTTTTACATTTTAAAATTTGTTTAATTTTTCTCAAAACAAATGACTCTTAAATTCAAAGTGAATTTAGACAATAAAAATATTGTTTTGAATTCATTTTAAAGTGTTTAAGGGTGCAAAATGATGATTTGGTAAATACACTTTAGAGTAAATAACTAATAAAAAAATACAAATGAGTTTTTTAGCAAAATTAGAATTAGACAGTGAAACTTTTAACGTTTTAGAATTTGACGTAACCTTTGCCCAAAGCACTGACACTAACGGAAAACCAGCAAACAAAGCTAAAGGTGGAGAAATTAGGTTGGTAATCGAGACTACGCAAACCGATGCGTTTTCTGACTGGATGGTGTCGCAAACACAGACCAAGGACGGGAAAATTATTTTTTATCGTAGAGATGCAATGAGTACCATGAAAAATGTAGTTTTCAAGAAAGGGTATTGTATTTCATTTCACGAAAGCTTCCGCAGTGAAGGCGTTACTCCAATGGTTACTAAAATCTTAATAACATCCAATGAAATAAAAATAGGGAACACTTTATTTGAGAATAATTGGAAAAATTCTTAAAAGACAGTATAGTATAGGGATGAAAAAACAAATGCAATATTAGATATGAAAACAAATAAGACAATCTATTTCATAAAATCTTCTCTATTACTGTTTCTTTTCCTGTCAATTGGCTGTAACAAAGAGCCAAAGCAATGGGAAGAAAAATATATTCTATACAAAGATAGTTTATGCAAAATTCCTGTAGATACAATTCTTCTATTCGAAAAAGATAGCGATTTTGTAAAGAGAGATGG
>NZ_VJZS01000037.1:4110-11029 GCF_007097385.1 Flavobacterium sp. ZT3R18 | reverse complement strand
ACCTATATATAAGGTATAACTTTTTCTAAAATCAACATTGTTATGAAAACCGATGCCACAGCCCTGATAGAAGCGGTTATATTGAATTCCTTTTTTCTGAATCGTATTTCTCGCAGGGAATAAATTGGTTGTCAAAATCCAAGTTGTAGCTGTGTCCTTTTTCAATTGGTCAGTCAAAAGCAAAAAGGAGAGGTTCAATTCGTTGAGCCTCTACTTTTTACTGAATTCATTGACTATTTCGGCTTTGCTCAGATAGATTTCTTTGCCGCAACAAAATTCCTTTTGCAACCGTAAAATACTATCAGGTAAAGACACTTTCATTCACCGCCACATTGAAAAGTTCAGATTTCAGAACGCAGAGCGATTTCCTAAGTGAGAAGAGATGGCTTTATGAGGTATTAGCTGACCAAATTCGTTGGAAACAAAATTTAATCCTCCAAAAGAATTGACATCTTCGAAAGATATTGTAATTTTCATCCTACTAGAGATTTTACCAAATCTAGCGAAATTTCAGGAAAGAAAAAAGCCCCTGAAGTATTGTTTTTACTGGCTATTTCTCTTTCCTTATTCTTTTCTCTCCGGATATGAGGGAATTATAGAATTTAGCGAATTTTACATTCATCAAAAATCTTAAATCTTTAAATTTTCCCATAAAACATTGCTTTCACAATACCATCTGAAAGCCCTATTTTTGGCACATAAATTTGTCTGGCTCCACTCCACTTCATCGCATTTAGATAAATTCTCGTAGCAGGTACAATTACATCAGCACGATCAGGATTTAAACCCAATTGTGAGATTCTTTGTTCGTACGTTAGCGAATTTAAATAGGCATATTGTGAGTTAACATAAATATAGGACAATGGTTTTTCTTGAACTTTACCAGACATCTTAAACAATTTATTGATATTCCCACCTGATCCGATCAAGGTAATTTCTTCATAATCTTCGGTATTTATTTTAATCCATTTTTCAATTTCATCCCAAACTACATCACAAACCATATCGTTCAACAATCGAACTGTTCCTGCTTTGAAAGATCTTGAATTAACCATTTTCCCATTAGAGAATAAGGTAAACTCGGTACTACCACCACCCACATCTACAAAAAGATAAGTCTCGTCTCTTTTTAATAAATGATGCAAATCTGTGGAGGCAATTATGGCAGCTTCTTTTTTACCATCTATAATTTCAATTTTTATGTCCGCTTTCTTTTTGATTAATTCAACTACTTCTTTTGCATTATAAGCTTCTCGCATTGCAGATGTTGCGAATGCCATATAACGTTCTACTTTATGTACTTTCATCAACAAATTAAAAGCTTTCATAGCGTCGCACATGCGTTCTATGTTTTCTGGTGATATTTCCCCAACGGTAAACGCATCTTGTCCTAAACGAATAGGAACCCTAACCAAGGAGCTTTTATTAAATTGAGGTTCTTTACCATCTTCCTCTACAATATTGGTAATTAATAAACGCATGGCATTCGATCCAATATCTATAGCGGCATATTTTCTTATTTTAATCATTTTCTATGGATACGATTAATAGTTTATTGTATAATTGGGTTATTCTATTTGGCATTTAAAATTTGTAACTCTCCGATAGATCACAAGATACTAAGTTGCTGATATTAAAGCAGAAAACTAATAAAAAAAAATCATTCAAACTTTGAATCTCAGCATCTAAATTACTCCTGTATTGTTCACTCTTCAAATACAGCGACTTTATTTTGATAATATTTATAGGTTTCTAATTGCGCTCTAAATATTGGATTATTGCCTCGAATTCTGTATTTATTATCTAATTTATACGAATGATATCTTGCTTTTACATTTCCTTTCCAACCTAAATCAAAATTTTCTATCAATTCATTTTTTATCAATTGATCATAAATAGGACAGGTAACTTCGACTCTAGCATCTATGTTTCTGGTCATAAAATCGGCCGAAGATATATAAACGTCAGGCAATCCAGCATTTCCAAAAATATAAATTCTGGAATGTTCCAGATAATTATCTACAATACTGATTGCTTCTATGTTATCGCTCAATCCCTTTATTCCCGGAATTAAGGAACAAATCCCCCTAACCTCCAACTGAATTTTAACCCCCGCTTTACTAGCTTCGTATAGTTTGTCAATCATTAACAAATCAGACAAACTATTCATTTTCAACTTCATATAGGTTTTCCTCCCAGCAATAGCATGTGTAATTTCTCTGTCAATCATTTTAACAAAGCGATGCCTTGTATATTGAGGCGAAACAATAAGGTGTTTGTAGCGTTGGACTTTATAATTGATGTCAAAAAATTCAAATATTTTTGAGACGTCTTTTAAAATTTGTGAATGACAGGTAAATAAAGTTACATCGGTATATATTTTTGCAGTGGATTCATTAAAATTTCCAGTTGAAATAAAACCATATCTTTTTATTTTTTCTTTTTCAAGTCTTTCTATAACACAAACTTTACTATGAACCTTTAGCCCTTTTATTCCAAAAATAAGATCAATCCCTTCGGTTTGCATTTGCTCAGAATAGGAAATATTCGAAGCCTCATCAAAACGCGCTTGTAACTCAATTTGAACCGTAACTTTCTTTCCATTTTTGGCGGCATTTATTAGAGAACTGATAATTTGCGAATTTTTGGCTAATCGATACAATGTGATTTTTATGGAGGTTACTTTTGGATCTAAAGCTGCTTCACGCAAAAACTTAATTAGATAGGAGAAAGATTGATAAGGTGCATTTAATAAATAATCCCTTTTACTAATTTTCTCCAAAATACTTCCTTCCAAACTGAGTCCCGGAATTGGCAATGGATCATTTTTCTTGTATAGTAAATCATACCTGCCTAAGTTAGGAAAATCCATGTAATCCCTACGATTATGATACCTTCCTCCGGGTATGATACTATCTGTGGCATCGATATTCATTTTCTCTAAGAAAAATTGAAGAGTATCTTTATCTATTTCTTGGTCATAAATAAAACGTACTGGCTCCCCGATTCTTCTATCTTTTACACTCGAAGCTATTTTCTCTAACATACTTTTACTCAAATCACTATCAATATCTAACTGGGCATCTCTTGTGATTTTTATCATGTGTGCCGAAACACTTTCGTAATCAAAAATATTAAAAATACTACTCAAATTGTGTCGGATAACATCATCAATTAATATGACATATTGCTTTTCTTTATTACTTGGCAAAACCACAAAACGATTGATCATTTTTGGAATTTCAATAATAGCATATCGCACTTCCAAATCTTTTTTCATCACTAATTTTACGGCTAAGTAACCCGATGAATCTTTTAATATTGGAAATTCAGCCAAGTCATTTAATATGATGGTAACCAATTCTGGACTTAATGTTTGAATAAAGAAGTCTTTTAAAAAAATCTCTTGTTCCTTATTAATATCCTTTTCATTGATGATGAAAATATTTTCGGTCACTAATTTGGCTTCAATATTGCTCAATATTCTTAAGCTTTCGGACTGTTGTTGAATTACAATTTCTGTAATATCTTTTATCAATTGTTGGGCAGAAACACCACCGAAATATTTCTCACCTGAGATTCCGCTTAAACTCAATCTTCTAATTGCTGCAAAACGAACTCTAAAAAACTCATCTAAATTATTGGAAAAAATTCCTAGAAAACGCATCCGATCCAATAATGGAACTGTATCGTCCCCGGCTTCTTGAAGTACTCTTGCATTAAAGGCTAACCAACTTTTTTCTCTATCTATATATTTTTGTTCAAACACTTCTTATTATTTTAAATCTCTGGGGAATAGTATTTTTTTTGTTTGGCCTTTCTCGATTGCGTCCCAATTATCTGAATCGAATTCTATATGAACAAATCCGGCCGTTGGTACATTCTCAATGTAAACATCTCCAAATTTATTAACAAAATTTGTAATAGCCTCGTTATGCCCGAAAATAATGATATTCTCGTAATCATTATTACATGTTTTAATAACTTTTTCTAATTTTCTTTCGTCAAAAGTATAAAGCTCTTCCTTATATAATATACTTTCTAGGGGAAATGTTATGTTTTGTGCAAAAATCATGGCGGTTTCTAGAGCCCTTTCTGCTGTACTACTCCAAACACTATAAGTTTTAGGTAGAAATTTATTTATATGTGAAGAGACCAAATGCGCACTTTTCATGCCTTGGGCTGTTAACGGTCGGTCTTTATCATGTAATGGAGCTTCCCAACTTGACTTTGCATGCCGTATTAATATTAAATTTTTCATAAAATACAACTATTAAATTTATAAAGACTGACAACTATATAGAATGCTAGTGTTAAAAAATAAGATTAAAAATTATAATGATTTTAAATATGCTACTCCTCTAATGTAATAAATGATTTAGAAGTAAAACATATTCTTTAAGGGAGTAACAATTTACAAAAAATAAATTAGAATTATCTATTTTGGATTTTCATTTTAGGATATTTTAAGAATCATTACTTATAAAATCTTCAATTTTGATTACCATCCCCATTTAGTGATGCTTATCATGAATTTGTTTGGAATCCAAAAAGATATAAAGCTTTAGGAGAAAGAATTAAAAAAGACCTTAGAAATAAACTTTCTTTGATGAATTTAAGAATTTTTCATATTGTTTACATCATGTTTTTAACTTTTCAACGAGTATTTAGGCTATTTAAAGATGATTAGAATATTTTTTTAAGATTCTGCTTAATTTTAAACTATAAACAAATTCTAATTTCTAGAATCCATTTTGATTTCATTCCCAGATCAAAATCAAAATGTAAAAATCATACCTACATAAAAGGAATAATTTTGTAAAATATTCTGTACTATACAATTAATTAGAAATGAAATAATTTTGATATACCCCCAAAATCAAAATTAAAGGTTGCAAATAAGTTATGATCTTAATTCGGTTTATTCTAAAACGAATTTTAAACGATTGAATTAAAAAAATAAAAATTCAAAGTAAGCAATTAAAGAAAATCAATTAGCACCAATTGTAAATTTAAATTTAATTGAACAGGGACAAAACTACTTTTTTTCAGACTTCGTATATGCATGTCGGCGACGCATAACCTCCATTTGCTAGCCATAGTTTAAGTGTATAAAACCTAGAGAATAACACCAATTCTATAATTTGTCTATAGCTATTGTTCCAATGCGAGCAACCACTAGAAATACGTATTGTTTTTTATAAAGCTTTATACTTTATAAAATTAGTCATTCAACAATCACACATAATTATATGTGAATTTTATTAGATACTCATAATACTTTCTAACGATTTAAAACAAATCAAAATGGAATCAATATTACCTAAACAAAAAATGAAACAAGCCTTTATATTGGTCTTGTTACTTTTATTAATCTCTTTTACAAAGGGGTATGCTCAAGATACTTATGACGGAGATTATTGTCCTGCTTCTGGAGCAGTTGGTGATGAATATGCTACTGGAACTGTTTTTAGCCTACAATTATCGGCTAGTCCATCTTCAACATGCCAAATTGGAACGATCCACGCCAAAGTAGATACTCAAAATCAAGTATTAAGGTTAGGAATGAATATCGGTAATGGTGGTTCCGCTCTTTTTCGGCTATATTTAGACACCGATAACAACCCTGCAACGGGGTTAATATCGGATACATTTGGAGGTAGCTTAACTGTAGATGGTGCTGAATATATTTTAGAAATTAATGCTAACGGCACTGGTTTTACTTTATATACTGGAAGTGGAAACACTAAAACTATAGTTCCCATTAGCAATGGACTTGCTGCTTTAAATGGAAGTGCTATTGGTTGTAATGCTGGAGATGGTCAATTTTTAGAATTCAATATTCCTTTTGGAAGTATTGGCATAAATATCTGTGATCCCAATAACCCTGGTTTAATCAATATTGCTAAATTAGCATCCGTTAGTGGTAACTCAGCTTCTTCAAGTAGATGTGTTGACACCCCTCTTACATTTGGAGTTCCCTTAAAAGGTGCTGTAGAATCTAGCTCAACTGTTTGTTCAGGAACAAGTAGTACATTAACAGTAACTGGTATTAATGGTAGTTTTACTATTACTAAATGGCAATCATCTGTTAGTCCATTTTCAACATGGATAGATATACCTGATACTGCTGGTTTAACAACTTATACCGCAACTAATTTAACTCAAACCACAAAATTTAGAGCAATATTTTCAAGTTCTGGCTTATGCTATGGAAATGATATTACCACGAGTGAAGCAACAATAACGGTAAATCCTGCGCCAAGTGCCCCAACTTCTGGAGGTAACCAAACCGCTTGTGAGGCTTCACCTATTCAAACCCTAACAGCTACCGCAACAGGCGGAACTATTACTTGGTATAATGCCGCAACGGGTGGAAATCTAGTGGCCAGCCCTACTTTAAATACTGTGGGAACGGTTACTTACTATGCTCAAGCTTCTAATGGAACTTGTTCTAGTTTGACCAGAACTGCTGTTACTTTAACGATAAATCCTGCGCCAAATGCTCCAACTTCTGGAGGTAACCAAACCGTTTGTCAAGCATCACCTATTCAAACCCTAACAGCTACCGCAACGGGCGGAACTATTTCTTGGTATGATGCCACAACGGGTGGAAATCTAGTGGCCAGCCCTACTTTAAATACTGTGGGAACGGTTACTTACTATACTCAAGCTTCTAATGGAACCTGCTCCAGTTTGACCAGAACCGCTGTTACTTTAACAATAAATCCTGCGCCAAGTGCTCCAACTTCTGGAGGTAACCAAACCGTTTGCCAAGCATCACCTATTCAAACCCTGACAGCTACCGCAACAGGCGGAACTATTACTTGGTATAATGCCGCAACGGGTGGAAATCTAGTGGCCAGCCCTATTTTAAATACTGTGGGAACGGTTACTTACTATGCTCAAGCTTCTAATC
>NZ_VJZS01000037.1:0-4103 GCF_007097385.1 Flavobacterium sp. ZT3R18 | reverse complement strand
CGCAACGGGTGGAAATCTAGTGGCCAGCCCTATTTTAAATACTGTGGGAACGGTTACTTACTATGCTCAAGCTTCTAATGGAACCTGCTCCAGTTTGACCAGAACCGCTGTTACTTTAACGATAAATGCTGCGCCAAATGCTCCGACTTCTGGAGGTAACCAAACCGTTTGTGAGGCTTCACCTATTCAAACTCTAACAGCTACCGCAACGGGCGGAACTATTTCTTGGTATGATGCCACAACGGGTGGAAATCTAGTGGCCAGCCCTATTTTAAATACTGTGGGAACGGTTACTTACTATGCTCAAGCTTCTAATGGAACCTGCTCCAGTTTGACCAGAACCGCTGTTACTTTAACGATAAATGCTGCGTCAAATGCTCCGACTTCTGGCGGTAACCAAACCGTTTGTCAAGCATCATCTATTCAAACTCTAACGGCTACAGCAACGGGTGGAACTATTACTTGGTATAATGCNNNAGGTAACCAAACCGTTTGTCAAGCATCATCTATTCAAACTCTAACGGCTACAGCAACGGGTGGAACTATTACTTGGTATAATGCCGCATCGGGTGGAAATCTAGTGGTCAGTCCTATTTTAAATACTGTGGGAACGGTTACTTACTATGCTCAAGCTTTTAATGGAACCTGCTCCAGTTTGATCAGAACCGCTGTTACTTTAACGATAAATCCTGCGTCAAATGCTCCGACTTCTGGTGGTAACCAAACCGTTTGTCAAGCATCATCTATTCAAACTCTAACGGCTACAGCAACGGGTGGAACTATTACTTGGTATAATGCCGCATCGGGTGGAAATCTAGTGGCCAGCCCTACTTTAAATACTGTGGGAACGGTTACTTACTATGCTCAAGCTTCTAATGGAACCTGTTCTAGTTTGACCAGAACCGCTGTTACTTTAACGATAAATCCTGCGCCAAATGCTCCAACTTCTGGAGGTAACCAAACCGTTTGTCAAGCATCACCTATTCAAACTCTAACTTCTACAGCAACGGGTGGAACTATTACTTGGTATAATGCCGCAACGGGTGGAAATCTAGTGGTCAGTCCTACTTTAAATACCGTAGGAACGGTTACTTACTATGCTCAGACTGTAAACAATACTACTTCCTGCATCAGTTTAACTCGTACTGCCGTTACGTTGACAATAAACGAATGCTCAATAGCTATTGTGAAAACCAATGACATTACAGTTGGACCAAATGGATGCGCTATTCTAAAAGTAGGTGATGTGGTTACCTATACCTTTACCGTGACTAATCCCGGTAATGTAAGTTTGCATAATATAGCTGTTCTCGACCCCCATACTGGTTTATCTGCTATTACTCTACAAAGTGGTGATGTAAATAATAACAGTATATTAGAAGTTACCGAAACTTGGATTTATAAAGCAACCTATACCGTAACTCAAGCCGATATTGATGCAGGGAATATAACCAATCAAGCTTCCGTTAATGGGACTGCGCCAGATAACACAGTAAAAACTGACCAATCAGGTAATTCACCAACCAATAATAATCCAAATGTAATTCCTATTTGTACTGACCCTAAAATTGCCTTAGTGAAAACCAATGACATTACAGTTGGACCAAATGGGTGTGCCATTCTAGTGGTAGGCGATGTGGTAACCTATACCTTTACCGTGACTAATCCCGGTAATGTAAGTTTACATACTATAACTGTTCTCGATCCTCATATTGGACTATCTGCTATTGCGCTCCAAAGCGGTGATAGTAATAACAATAGTATATTAGAAGTTACCGAAACTTGGATTTATAAAGCAACATATACCGTAACTCAAACCGATATAGATACTGGTACTATTACCAATCAAGCTTCAGTTAGTGGCATTGCACCTAATAATACAACAATAGTAACTGACCAATCAGGTAATTCACCAACCAATAATGATCCCAATGTAATCACTATTTGTACTGACCCTAAAATTGCTTTGGTAAAAACCAATGACATTACAGTTGGACCAAATGGATGTGCTACTCTAAAAGTTGGCGATGTGGTAACCTATACCTTTACCGTGACTAATCCCGGTAATGTAAGTTTACATGATGTAGCTGTTGAAGACCTTCATGTTGGCTTATCTGCTATTGCGCTCCAAAGCGGTGATAGTAATAACAATAGTATATTAGAAGTTACCGAAACTTGGATTTATAAAGCAACATATACCGTAACTCAAACTGATATAGATACTGGTACTATTACCAATCAAGCTTCAGTTAGTGGCATTGCACCTAATAATACAACAATAGTAACTGACCAATCAGGTAATTCACCAACCAATAATGATCCCAATGTAATCACTATTTGTACTGACCCTAAAATTGCTTTGGTAAAAACCAATGACATTACAGTTGGACCAAATGGATGTGCTACTCTAAAAGTTGGCGATGTGGTAACCTATACCTTTACCGTGACTAATCCTGGTAATGTAAGTTTACACGATGTGGCTGTTGAAGACCTTCATACTGGCTTATCTGCTATTGCGCTGCAAAGCGGTGATAGTAATAACAATAGTATATTAGAAGTTACCGAAACTTGGATTTATAAAGCAACCTATACCGTAACTCAAACCGATATAGATACGGGTACTATTATCAATCATGCTTCCGTTAGTGGTTTTGCACCTAATGCGACAATACCAACTACTGACCAATCAGGTAATTCACCAACCAATAATGATCCTGACGTGATTCCTATTTGTACTAAAGCAGATATAGCTATTACCAAAGATGGTACTTATCAAGATACTAACAATGATGGCATTACTAATGTGGGAGATGTGGTTTCGTACAACTTCGTGATTACTAATATTGGAAACGTAACACTTACCAACGTAACCGTAACAGACATCAATGCAGTGATTGCCAATAAATCTATCCCAACACTTATTGTTGGAGCTACTGATTCAACTACATTCTCTGGGTACCACACCATCACTCAAGCAGACATCAATAAAGGGTATGTTTACAATTTGGCAACTGCTAATGCTAAAGATCCTAAAGGCGAAACTGTAACGCACACTTCTACCGATCCTACGCCTTGTACCACTTGTCCTATTGACCCTGAATGTCCTGATTGTACAATCACTCCGCTTGCAAAATCTCTTATAAAAGCCATAAGCGACACCTTTAGCGTTACACAATGTTCTATTGTAGAAGGGATTCGAAACGCTTTAAGTAATGATCTATTAAATGGTACAGTTGCCAATAACAGTGATTTTAAATTTAAATTGTTAACCGCACTCGGACAATACATCACAATAGATGGCCAAGGGAACATTTCATTCATAAAAGGAGTAGCCGCAGGACAGTACACTTTCGATTATCAAGTTTGTGAGGCCGTTAATCCAACAAATTGTGATATGGCAACTATTACAATCAATGTGATAGGTATTGATACGGTTACTATTACAGTTCCAAGTATTAAATATCCTTGTAATGCAGATTCAACTCCAGTAGATTTATTTAGTTTTCTACCCGAAGGAACTCCAACTGATGGAACATGGATTGACACTGACAATACAAAGGCCTTAAACGGAAACATACTCACAGCTTTAGGGTTATCTATTAGCAACACCTATCATTTTGAGTACAAAATTGCAGGAGATTGTCCAAGAAGTATACTCTTAGAATTAGGCGTTAACGATCTTTGCAAAGTGCTTCCTTGTAAAACTATAATAGTTCATAATGCTTTCTCAGCAAATGAAGACGGAAGAAATGATTACTTCCAAATTGAAAACTTAGAAGAAAATGATTGTTACAAAAATATTAGAGTCGAAGTTTTCAACCGTTGGGGCGTTTTAGTATTCGAAAAAGATAACTATAATAATACTAGTAATGCTTTTAGAGGACGATCAGAAGGAAGAACCACTATTAATAAAAATGAAGGCTTACCAACTGGAACCTATTTCTATATAGTAAGCTACGATACTACTGATGATCTTGGTAAAACGCAAAGTATTAAAAAAGATGGTTATCTCTATTTAGTCAAATGAAATTTGCTCAAAAAAATACTCTGAGCAATCGTAATACTCAGAGTATTTTTTAACTATCTTTAATACAAATACTACA
>NZ_VJZS01000036.1 GCF_007097385.1 Flavobacterium sp. ZT3R18 | reverse complement strand
ATCTATTCAATATTGTTTTTTATGGTATTATTTTCAGCTGGAATAAAAAGAATGAATGATATTAAAAAGCCATGGTTTTATTTATTTATTCCGTTTTATAGTTTTGTTTTACTACTAAAAAAAGGAGAAGATGAGAAGTATATAAAAAGCCAAACAACATACATCAATAGATATGCCTTTTTTAAATTATTGTTCATCTCTATTACGATAGGATTAATGAATTTAGTTTTATTCATCTCTCTCTGTCATACTAAATCGATGCAGGCTGGAATTTGCTCTTTAGTGTATTCTAGTTTTCTGATTGTGCTGTCTTTAATAATTTTCACTATACAGGTTTATTATTTTAAAAAAAAGGCTACAAATGATAGTATATATGCTTATTCTTTACGTTTTACAATCTTTAGTTTAATTATTACACTTTTATGTGTTTGGCAAAGTTGGAATTAAGAAGGAAATCATTTATTTACAACACAGGCTTTAGCAAAGACGATATATTAAAGGATGAATTGAGGCTTTCGTTTAGACTTTTTTGACGGGACACTCAACAATGGAAGAAAACATAAAATATGAAAATAATAAAAATTCACTTGTATGCTCTAGCGTTATTACTAACGATAACTACAGCATGCCAAAACAAAAAAGACAAAGAAGATATGAATGAACCAAAATTTGAATACGAAGCAACTGCAAATGCCTCTTTAGGTTATCCTATAGAAGTATATAAAGGAGGTCTTGAAAGCCAGTCTAGTTTTTCTGGATTATCAATTGGTATTGCTACAGGTAAATCAGGTTGGGGAGAGGCTGGTTCTGGAATGGGCTCCAGTGAAGCAACGGTACCCAATAGGCTAAACTTAATATGGATGTCCTATGCCGAAGCCACCCTCTATAGTATAGATTGTACCATAGACCATGACAAAATGGTAAAATTGTTTAAGGAAGGCTACCCCAGTTACGGCTCTTTAATAGACTTTGGCAAACATGAAAAGGACTATTACAGATACATTATTACAGGTTTTGCTCCTGGTGGCGTGGTGGTCATTTGGCTTTATGGGCCAGGAAAACAAGTAGAAATAGGGCGCTACCTAGGGGTTAAAACCAAGATATCTCAAGCCGAAATAAACACGCTAGACAACCACGAGCGATTATTGTTTGACGAATCGTGGCGAAAAGACATCATGAGCAATACCAGTATAATACCCTTAGAAATACAAGAGGCCAACAAGAAAAAAAGCATTCCTTACGGCTTATGGGATATTTATAGAGAAAAATACTATTGGCGCCCTACGGCAATTGTACAAAACGAAGGAAAAATGGATGAATTTTCATTTGATATGTACAATGGTGAAAAAGATGAATTATTTGGTGATAGTTTTATAAAAAATGAATTTCTAAAAAGAGCAACTCCCAATGGGTTTAGCATGAGCTGGAAAGACAAGGCTGGGCAACGCTATGCAGGCATTGCCGATTTTGATGAAAATGAAATTTTTGCTGCTTTTCAGGAAATATACAAGGACAATAAAGAAGGCAAGGTAGAGATAGAGTTTAGAGTAAGTTCTTTTAATGATGACTTGACCGTACGGCTCAAAGGGAATGACAAAGAAATAGCCTTGGTAAAATGCAAAATAGACGTTTTTAAATCGAAAAGAAAATAAGCATGGGAAAATCATTTGTTTACAATGCAGGCTCAAGCCAAGACGATATATTAAAGGATGAATTACGATTTAATTTTGGGGTATTTTTTGATGGCACACTCAATAATATGAAAAACACCAAACTCCGGAAATTATACCGGGATAAGGATTTTATGAATAATGAAAAAAAAGATGACTACCAATTTGATTCGTCGGGCGAAAAAGCTAGAGACACAGCTCGTCAGGCAGAAGAAGAAAACTATAGTAATATAGACAGTAGCGGTTTTAGCGACGAACATAAAGCGTATCTGGAAGCCTCACATAGAAATAGCGGTTATGAAGTTTGGAAATGGACTAAGGCACTAGATAAAATGGGAGTAGATAACAGTTTTGCTAATGATTTTACCAATGTCGCCCGTATGTTTATGGGGTGCAATGAGGATTATAGAATATACATTGAAGGAATAGGTACAGAGGATGTTGCCCGTGATACAGATGATGGTTTTCAATATGGGTCTGGGAGTACAGGCATAAGGAGCAAAGTACGTAAAGGCTGTAATGAACTTGCAAAAAGAATTCAAATTGCAATAAAGAAAAAAGAAAATAAAGAAAAGAAAACAAAAATAACCATTACGCTAGATGTTTTTGGTTTTAGTCGTGGAGCAGCTGCAGCGCGTAACTTTGTACATGAGGTAAACCAAATAACTGCAAAACTTATTCCCAAAAAAGTACAGGACGGGTATTATACTGAAAACCACTATTCTAAATCCGAGACTCTAACTCCAAAATACAAAACTATTTTTACTGATAGTGATCTGGAAGAAATAGATGTTTCGCTATTAGAAGATAACAAAATGCCAAAAATGGGGCATTTAGGGTATAGCTTTCTTGTAAATAAAATTTCACCTGAAGATTTAGAAAACATTAAGGTAGAGGTACGTTTTATAGGTCTCTATGACACGGTATCGTCTTATGAAGAAAAAGGCGATTTAAAAGACGATAATACTCTTGGAAAAGGCGCTGTACATGTTATTGCTTCAAGTTTATTTCAGGATGATGAAGAGGCTTTGAATTTACATGATTTAAAAGCAACTCAAATAGTACATTTTACAGCAAAAAATGAGCATCGTGAGAATTTTGATTTAACGCGACTATTGCCAGGAAAAATAAGTGAAGCAACAGGAAAAAATAATAGAAAAGAGAAAAACTTTCCTGGAGTGCATTGCGATATTGGCGGTGCTTATGAAAACGGTCTAGAAAAGATAGACGAAATAGAAACCTCTCAGCCTAACACATTGGGTCATGTAACAAATGCATTGAATTTTTTTACAACAAAAGCGAATCTCAATATCGAAAGGTTCAATTTACAAGAATTTAAAGAGGAGTTAATCTTCGAACATTGGTTTAATGATTCACAACTAGTAATAAGTGACGATTTGATACAAGCTTATAAAAAACTAACCGGCACTAGAATGTTAAGAAAAGAGTATAGTTATATACCCTTGCATTTTATGGGGGAGCTTGCAAAAGATTATTTGCAGGATAAATTAGTAACTAGTATGGATGCTTCTTATCCGCTAGGCGATGACCAAGTGTTAAACGCTGCAAAAAAACGTTTGCGTAAATATGTTATGGCAGAAGATAATGAACTCGAATGGGAATACGATGATAAAATACACGAAGCAGAGAGAGTAGTTGAATATGATAAAGCGTATGAAAATTTTAAAAAAAATGTATATCCTAAGATAGAAGCACAAAGAAAGGAAGAAATAGAAAAAAGAATTTCCGAATTAAAAAAGGAACGAGAAATAGCTCAAAAAAGACCAAGTTCAGGTGAATATTCACCTGGTTTACATGGGCTTTACGATTATGGTTATTTGAGAGATGATCACAGAAATGAGAAAACAATAGAAGAAGATAAAAAAAATGCTTTTTCGAAAACATCAGAATACAGTAACTATGATACATTGGATCACTACAGGGCATTTAAAGGCTACACAGAGGATAATATTCTTAAAATATTAAGAAACCAATATTTCCATTGGTCATCCAATAGAGATTGGATGGGTATGGATCCACGAAAGAATAGAATTAGACTTGAACACCCCTTGAAAAAAAATACCTAATGATAGCCTTAACACATTTTATATTCGACTTTGCTTTAGACCCCGTATTAGACAAAATTCTGTTTTATAGGTTTAGAACTACGGTAACTGATTTTACTAATAAAAAGCGTGCTGTCGAGAATGTATCTACTCGTGATGTAGAGCTTGTATATTTAGGCAAAATAAGAGATTTATTTTATTTTGATGTATTTACATCAAAAGTGACTTTAACATCCAATCAATCGATACAAAACGAGCGATTGCTAAAAGAAGACATCTATGCGTTTGGTGACATTTTGTTAGGAGTAAATGATAAAGGTGAAATTAAAAAAATTAAAAACCTTAAAGAAATCCAAAAACGATGGGCAGAAACAAAGGCTGAACTAAGAAAAGATCATGTAGGTTTTGAATTTGAAGATTTCCTGAGTGATATTACAGAGGTGTTAGAAGACGAAGAAAAGACAGTCTACTTCTTGAAAACCAATGCTATGTTTGGCTTGTATTTTCATGGATTATTCGGTAAAAATGATGTTCAGAAGATGCCAATAAAACGAAAAAGTATTCTTTTAGATCTTGATGATACTGAAATTACAGAAGAAATTTGGATAGATAAAAGAGGACCTCAAGTTAGTATCGGTGCACAAAAAAGTGATGATGCCAATAAAAAAATTATATCCAATAATGTTGAGATACAAGGATATCAAGGAACATTGACTTACGGTGATGAAAATCAATTGATAGAAAGCAATTTAAAAATAGAAACTGAACACAAGAACATAAAATACAGTGTAATATGGGTTGGCTAGACAATATTTTTGGAGGATTAAGTATGCCTGATTACGATAAGATGTTACAGGAACGTTTGGACAAAGAACAAAAAGAAAAAGATGAAATCTTTGATTTTAGTAAAAACAAAGATCAAATAAATGAAGATATAGCAGGACATAATATAGAACATAAAAGCTCACAAAATACTAAACGAAAGGAAAAAGCAAAAGAGGAAAAGAAAAAAGAAGAAAAAGCCTCAGACGGACAGAAAATGGTTCTTGATGGAGCAAAATTACAATGCACGCTGTGCACAAATCCACTTGGGGATCTCAAAGTAAACTTTGATACTCCTACAACTCAAGGCAAAAAAACGGCTACTGTAAAAGAGAAAGACATGAAAAGCTTAATCTTTAAAGGTAATTGTACCAAAAGCCCACAAAGTTCCAGCCCTTGCGCCTCGATGATGCAATTGGGAAAATGGAAGGACGTAGGAACTTCAAAAGTACAAGAACAATTCCCGCTGCTCTTAAAAAGTACTATAAAATGTAATTATGGAGGTGTTGATATAAAAATTACAGATTGCGGACAGCGCAACGAACCGGAAGACGTTAAGCCGGCATCCAAAGGACTAAAGAAGAAAAAAATTCTAAGTATGGCATGGATGTATGACGATATGGAAGAAAAAATCCAAAAAGCCTATGTTAGAGAGAAGATAAGTGTTTTGATAAAAACGAGAAATTATAAAGAAGGAGAGGCGATAACAATAATTGTCGATGATAAAAACGGATACGATGCAAAAGATGGAGTAAAAGAAATAACATTTTCAGGAACTGTGGGAGCAGATGGGCAAGCCATTTTAAAGGAGGAAGTAGAGCTTGAAGATGTAGCGGAAGGACCTAAACACAAAACAGACAAAGAATTACAACGAGAAGAAGCAAAGAAAACTGAAATTTACATCACTCGAGAAGGTAAAGACTATACTCGAGCAGAATGGAAAGAGTATCAAGAAAAGTGGCAGGACGATATGGATAAAATAAAGGCGGAAAAGAAAAAAGGGTTTTGGGATAGTATTAAAAAATAAGTGGTATGGAAAAATTTAGAGATGAAGATTTTACTGGTAGAGTTTTAAGATTTAAGAGTGCAGATGGAGATACTAGATTTCAGGATGTAACTTTAGAGATATATAAAAAGAAATGCTATTGTAATAGAGATTTTACGGAAGTGGAATTAACCGATATTATTACCAAACTGAGAAAAAAAGAAAATGTACATGAAGAGCAACAATTTTATAACAATGAAGATCCTTTGTATATTAATGAGAATGAAGTTTTACTTGTAAAAAAGGGAAAAGATGGTTACTATGATTTACAAAATAAGTTCGTTCAAAAAGAGCAACCTAAGAGATATAAAAAAACGTTAAGTAAATTTGATGAATTAGGGCTTGCGGTTTTTCAATCAAAAAGAATTGAAAAAATACAAGAGAAGGATACGAATTTGACCGTATTTACAAGAGAAATAAATAAAACATTTAAAGTACACGAAATAAATACTTGCATAAGAAAAATTCATTTTTTATCTCAAAGTTATCAAGAAACCAGCTCATTTGTGGATACTTGCGAACAGTTTCCCAAAGATAGTTATGGTGGGGGAAAATTCTATAGAGGTAGAGGATTGTTACAATTAACACACGACTATAACTATGAACCATATTTTGAATATTGGAAAAGTGTTCCTAAAACAGAAGTAGGAGTATTTGTATTTCCTCCCAAAGTAGAGCCGCCTAAAATTTTTACAGATTTTGAGTATTTCGTGAAATCTATATCTAGTAATTTATTTTTAGCTTGTGATTCAGCTGGTTGGTACTGGAAAAATAATAATATTAATAAATATGCCGATTTAGACGACATTCGGAAAGTTTCAGCAAAAGTAAACAATCCTTCAGCATCTGAAAATACAACAGGAGTAATTAATGGTTTAGCTGAAAGAACAGTAATTTATAATCTTTTAAAACCAATATTTGAGTATGAAAAATTTCATAAATAATTGTATAGTACTATTTGTTTTATTGTTTTTTTCTTGTAAAAATGCCCCAAAACAGGGGGTAATTCAAAAAGAACAAAATAAACAAAAAACATTTAAAGAACATAATTATAAAAATGTTTCTTATATAGATAGAGAGTTAGATAGTGTAATTTACAAGTTAAGCATCTGTTCTGGTGATGATTACGCGCTTGATGATTTAGGTCGCCAAACAGTATTGTTAAAAAGAGAAATATTTGTTGGAGATTCATGTTTTGGAGGGTATTCAAATATTTCTAAAGCATTGAGTTATGCAAAAAAAAAACAGGATGAATATACAAGAATATCAATTAGCATTTTAAATAAAAAAGGGAAATTTAATGAAGTCTGGTTTTGGAAACAAATAAGTTATGGCGATGGCGAGTTAGCAGGGTACATAGTTTTAGATGAGGGGTATTATAAATATAAAAATCATAATAAAAAAGGCCTTAAGATTAGCTATGATTATGGATTTGACAATTACTTGAAATTAAACACGCTGAACTTCATAAAAGAAAACAATATGTGGAAAATAATTTCTCGAGAGTCAATTAATACTTCTCCAGAAGAAAGCCAACATTATTTTATAGAAACAACTAATTTGCATGGGCATTATAGCGGAGAATTATCCGATACTTTTCCGCCTTCTGAAAAAGTAGAGATAACAAATGAAATGATTATTTTTTATTGAGAATTAACTCGTAAATATACTAAACCTATACACAAAACTGACAAATAATTACAACAAGAAGAAGCCCATAAAAATGAAATTCATATAACTCACGAGGGTAAAGGTTATACTCGAGCCGAATGGAAAGAGTATCAAGAAAAGTGGCAGGACGAAATGGATAAAATAAAGGCAGACAAGAAAAAAGGATTTTGGGATAGTATAAAAAAATAGTTATGAACGACAATAGAATACTTTATATAGCAGAAATTGACGGAGATACAAGATTTCAAAATGTGACATTAGAAATTATAGATAGAATTGTATATATAAATGGACATTTTTATAACACAGATGGCACTTTTGAAGGAAAAAACGATGAGCCTGAAAATACAGGAAGTGTTGAGGATGTTTATACTTGTACAGGAAAATCGACTAAGAAAGATGAATCAGGAAAAGAGCTCACGACTTATAATGGTATAAAGTTGTTGAAAGAGAATGATGAGAATATTGCGCATTCAGATTTTCAGAAAATATGCAATATTGTTAAGCATGAGGGTCTATCATCAGAAAAAGAAGAATATTTATATATTGCACATGCCAATTATAATGAGTCCAAAAGAATTGGACAGACAATGTTTCAGCTGTTAAATTCAGGATATTCAAGTGTAGAAGCTAAATTTAAGGTTGAAATGAAAACTTCTGAGAATGATCGGATTTCATTATATTCTAGAGCTGGTGTAATTGATGCTCTTTTCAGAAATATAGATGATGATAAAGAAGACCCTACAGATAATGCTACGCAATGGGACGGAGAAGATTTTTTAGCCTGGGGTATAGATACTGATTTAAAGCCTGACAGTAAAACTAAATACGGACATAATAAATTTGACGAATACGATTATATTAAAATTAGTAAAACTTTATACGATTCTTTTGTTGAAAAAGTAACGGGAAGACGGGGTTCTACATTAAATTATAATTCAATTCACGACACTACTAAAACTACTTCTGAAAAAGGAACGCATACACACAAAGTAGTGAAGAAGAAAAACAAAGCAATTTATGACTTACCCAATGTCGATTTCTCAGAAGAAGAATATTGGACTACAGGAGATTTCTACTATAAAAATGCAACCAAAAGAACTTTTGGATTAGAAGCAACTTGTGTTGCAGGATATACTATATTTTGGAAAAAAATAAGAATTTAATGGTAAAATTAATCTCTACCTTATTTATATTACTAGTATTTAATATAAATATATTTGCACAATCGTCAAAATCGTATTCTATAGTTTATATAGTTAATAAAATTATTGACAAAGGAGAATATCTCGATGATATAAAAATTAATAAAAAAAATGAAATCAATACAAAGAAATTGATTTACATATATAATTTCAAAAAGGATACTATTGCTTATTATGATTTTTATGAATCTGCAATAACTGCAAAAAAGAAGTCTGCTTTATATACTTTGACAAGAAAGGAAGATACCTTATCATTAAATTTCAAAGGCAATAATTATGAAAATAAAATTAAACTCGTTTTCAATATCCCAACAAAAACAATTAGAATAGGTTCTAAAGATGTTTTTTATCTTAATGATATTTATTACAAATATCTTTACAAAAACATCTATGAAAATTTGAATATTCTTGATTTAATAGATTTTCTAGAAGACTTTTTGCAAGATTATAATCTTGAAGATTTGAAATTTATTTCTTCAAATGAAAAATATAAGCATAAGGATTTTAAACTGATAAAAGCTTATATGGAATCGTATAGATCACAGGCATCAGATTATCTAGATAAGTGGAATGTAAAATTTTTATACAATAAGGAGGGAATTTTAAATTATCTTTTAAAAGAATCCACAGAAGGAGATCAATCATTAGAAAAGAAAATAGTTTTTTCTAAAAAGGATACTTTTAAATATCTTATAAATAGAAATAATGAAAGTAGGTTAATTACCACTAACGAAAAATCATTTAATATAAATACTAATAGTTATGACGAAAAAGTCACCGCACTACAAGTAGGATTGGGTAAGGAAACAAAATATGAAATTAAAAGAACGGTTTATAAAGTATTTCCTTCGGATGAGTTATTTTTAAATTCAAAAAACATTTTGGAAATAATTTCTTTAAAGTAGATTATGGTTAATCTGCAAGTAAGTGACAATACTGTTTGCTAAAAATGAAATTAATGAAAAGAGATCAGATAAAAGATAGAATATTAAAACGAGCTGCACGAGCTTGGGGTTCTTCAAGTATAGAAATGGAATCATCATTTGACCCTATGGTGTCATTGATGATAAGCGCATTGTCGCATGAGTTGGAGAAAATTTCCGAGGAACTTCAGGATTTAAATACTGGTGTTGTAGAGAGGATACTCGAGATTATGTTCCCTGAAGCTAGTATTGGAGCCAGGCCAGCGCAGGCAATTTTACACGCTTCACCATTAGAAAACAATACAAAAGTTTCGTTGCTCAATCAGTTAACTATAGACAAAAGAATTCCTAACATTTACAACCCTTTGGAACCAATTTTCAAAGAGATTGCTTTCTCTCCGACATTAGAAGTGAAATTAGCTTCTTGTGAGATTAAGTATATAGCTTATGGAAGTAATTTATATGAAGTTTCGAATGTTTTAGAAAAAAAAGCGGTTGAAGATTATCATCATTCATTGCCTTCCGGGGAGGTTTTTCTGGGCATAGAATTGAGTAACCCAAATGTTTTGGAACTCGAAGATTTGATGTTGTATATAGACATTAAAGACATTCAGCAGAAGGAAATGCTTGAATATTACTTGAAAAATATGAAATGCTTTTATGATGATACTCAAGTTAAGATAAAAGCGGGTTATAATGTTCCTCTAAATAACAATGATGCCGTTAATTTAAATAAGAGCAGCGTGCATCTTAGTGAAATAATAAAAGAAGTAAACGAATATTACTTTGACAACTTTTATACCCTAAAAGAAAAACTAAAACATAAAAATTTAAAAAAATACAACCTGAATCATGAGTGTTTTGCGCAGGTAAACAACACAAATGACAAACCAATTATTTGGATAAAAATGGTCTTTCCGGAATCATTGGTTCCGCAGGTATTAGATAATGTGATTTTTCAGGTCAACTGTTTTCCGGTAATTAATAAAAGACTGCATACAATAAACAAAGTACTTAAAAATACATTGTCTTATTTGGTACTCAATACAGAAAAAAGTATTTATCTTGACATAGAGAATGTTATAGATCCATTTAACAATTATTATGAAATAAAAGATTTTATAGATAGTGTAATAGAAGATGGAACGGCAGTATTACGAACAGCTGGTACTTCTAAATTTGACACGAGAAGCGCAACTGAATTGATTCAAAAAGTACTGGATTTACTAAAAGATGAAGGATCTTCTTTTTCTTATATAGGTAAGGATTTTGCTTCGAAATCTTTAGGGGAAATCAGCCAGTTATTGTTATCTGTTCAGCAGCAGGCAGGTGAGAGCAATTCTGTTAAGAATAACGATCCGCATTTAATAATCAAACCAAGAGTTGATGTAGCTGGTGATCAATCATTTGATGTAAATTATTGGTCAACTGCTGCCGAAGATGGTAATAATATCAAAACAGGTACTATTTTAGAACCAAAGGACAAATTGTTTGATTCAAACAAATCGATCGTATTAATCACGACATCTGTTGGCGGTCTAAGTAAGCAAAGCGATCAGGATCGCATATTTTTCTATCGTAATGCCTTATTAACACGTGGGCGAATTGTGACTATTGCCGATATAAAAGCCTTTAGTTTTAATCATTTTAAGGCTTGTATTTCAGGTGTTAGAATAGAAAAAGGCACGCGGAAAGAAATTTCTTTAAAGGAAGGATTCAGCAGAACAGTTGATATTTATCTAAAAATAAACAAATCCGAAAAGGAAAAATTGCCCGTAAGTGAGTGGGGATATTTATGTGAGAGTTTCATGAAGTATTTAAAGAGCAAATCATCGGGCGTATTTCCTTATCGCCTCTTTGAAGAGAGTTAATTAATTGTTTATGTGCTTGTTTTAAGTGCTGAATCTATTTTTATAGCAAAAAATATTAAACATTCTTCAAGAATAATAAATAAGATAACACTTATAATCAAACTAAAAGTTGTTTTAGTTTGGTTCTTTTTGTCATCCATAAAACTGGTATGATCATTTTTAGCAAAGTTCTTGTTGATGATTTAAAGTGTTTTCAAAATCAAATATTTAACGTTATTAGACTATCATAGGTAAAATTTACTCATGATTGCAAAGCATTTTTTTCTTGACTAACTTCGTAGTTGATTGGACGTTAAACTTGAAAATGTATAAAACTGAATTCTAGCCCATAAACCTATCATGGACATAATATGTCCATGATAGCAAAACATTTTTTTCTTGTTTAACTTTGTAGTTGACTGAATAATGAACTTGAAAAATGTGTGGATATGGATTTCAGAAAAGAATGGCTCTCAACTGAGCAAGCCAAAAAAATTGACATGACTAATTATCTGTCTCAATTAGGATACAATCCTGCTAAAATTATAAATGTAGATTATTGGTATTGTTCACCTTTGAGGGATGAACACGACCCCTCTTTTAAAGTCAACCGAAAGCTTAATTTATGGTTTGACCACGGTTTAGGTAAAGGAGGCAACATAATTGATTTTGGCATATTGTATCATGGCTGTACCGTTAGTGAATTGTTACAAAAGCTCAGTACTAATTTTTCTCTTCAACAGCCAACTTTTTTGCATTCAAATAAAAGTATCGATACAGAAAATAAAATCAAAATTCTGGGAGATTTTCCGCTTATTTCTCCAGCACTTTTAAGATACCTCGAACAAAGAAAAATACCCATTGAAATTGCCGACCAATTTTGCAGGGAAGTTCGTTATGAACTCAATAACAAAACCTATTTTGGAATTGGTTTTAAAAACAATTCCGGAGGTTTTGAAATTCGTAATCCGTATTTCAAAACTAGCAGCTCGCCAAAAGACATTACCATCATAGATAATGGTTGTGAAGAAGCTCTAATTTTTGAAGGTTTTATAGACTTTCTATCCTTTAAAGCTACAACCAAAAACCTTCCCGAAAAAGGTCAGGATTTTGTTGTTTTAAATTCAGTTTCATTCTTTGAAAGAGCACGCCCATTTATGGAAAATCACAAACATATTCGGCTTTATCTTGACAGGGATACAACAGGAATAAATTGTACTCAGCGTGCACTTTCAATGAGTTCCCAATACAAAGACGAAAGTACCCTTTACAAAAACCACAACGATTTTAACGACTGGATTATGAATCCTTCAAAAGCTCCCAAAAAACATTTAGGGCGCAAATTATAAAAATCACCCACAACTTATTTACAATTTTCAAAGACTGTAAACTTTTTGGTAGTCTCTGAAAGATTGAAAGTCTTGAAGATATTAAAAAAGCTAAAAGAATGCAACGTTCCTGCACTCAGCAAGATGAACGGTTGTCGGACAACCGAATCTTGCTGCCCTGTCCTCGGAACTCGGGTGCAGAGAAACTGAAAGGTTAAAAAGAGTTTGATAACAATGAAAATGAAAGATGATGGAAAGAGAAAATTCAAACAGGACACGCAAAATCACGCTGCGACTAACGCCAGAAGAATATGCGAAAACAGAACAGAAATGGAAAGCCAGTACTTGCCGTAAACTAAGTGACTATCTCCGTAAACATCTATTCGACAAGAGTATTACAACCACTTACAGGAATCAATCCTTGGATGATTTCATGGAAGAAACGGTAGTACTTCGTAAGGAGTTAAATGCTATTGGGAACAATCTAAATCAGGCAGTAAAAAAACTACATAGCCTGCAACAAATTCCTGAATTCAGAGTCTGGATTATCAGTTTTGAAATAGATAGAAAAATCATAAATGATAAGATAGACGGCATTAAAAGTCACACCTGTAAAATTACGGACAAATGGTTGCAATCATAAAAACAAGTCACTCCATCCGTAGCGTTTTTTACTACAACGAGAACAAAGTCAAAGCTGGTATTGCCGAGTGTATCGTAGCTGGTAATTATCCTACTGACGTCGATAAAATGACAGATATTATGAAGCTAAATCGTTTTGTAAAACGAGCGGAATTAAACGAAAATGTAAAATGTAATACGCTACATATTTCCCTGAATTTTGACCCATCGGAAAATCATTCCAAAGAAAAACTAATAGCTATTGCAGATACTTATATGGAGAAAATAGGTTTTGGTGAACAACCCTATTTGGTATATCAACATCACGATGCTGGACACCCGCACGTTCATGTGGTGACTGTCAATATTGAAAGGGATGGTAAGCGAATCGACCTACATCATTTAGGTATTAGAAAATCAGAACCTGCAAGAAAGGAGATTGAAGAACTCTTTGGACTAGTAAAAGCAGAAGGACGAAAAAAGAAAGAGCAATTTAGTTTAGAACCTATTTCTATGGGCAAGGTTCAGTATGGAAGGATGGAATCAAAGAAAGTCATATTCAATGTTCTAAATGTAGTTCTGAACCATTACAAGTATGAGAGCCTTACAGAACTTAATGCAGTATTGAATCAATATAATGTCATGGCTGACCGTGGTAGTGAGAATTCAAAAATATTTTTAGCAAAGGGATTGGTTTATCATATATTGAACGAACAAGGCAAACCAATAGGTGTTCCAATTAAAGCGAGTAGTTTTTATAATAAACCAACTTTGAAATTCTTAGAAGAAAAATTTAAGAGCAACGAGGTTAGAAGCATGTCCGATAAATCAAGAGTGAAACTTGCTATTGATGTGGCACTGTTAAGAGAGAAAGCAATGCCAATAACCGAGCTGGTAAGACAATTAGAAAAAGAAGGTATTCATACCGTTTTTAGAAAAAGCGCAGAAGGTTTGCTTTACGGCATAACCTATATAGACCGTACGACAAAAAACGTTTTTAATGGTAGTAGCTTGGGGAAACAATATAGTGCAAAAGCTATACAGGAGCGTTGCGCATTAAAGGTTGCTGGTGAAGAAAAAAGAAGTCAGATTTATGAAAATCTTCCTTCTAAAGAATTGTTGATTAACAAAATGGAACAACAAAGAGGTACATTAACTATTCCTGATTTGGTAAAAGTATTGGATGTGCTTATACTGGGAGAGAAGCAATACTTTACAATGTTACCAAAATTAGATAAGATAATTGATAATTTAATGCAGTCTGAACAAGCAGCTGATTATTTACCATATCAGTTAAAAAACAAAAGAAAGAAGAAACAGAGAAGAGGGTTAGGGCACTAAAACTAATTACATAGTTACAATAATATTTAATATTAAATCTATTTCATACCTTTACACTATCTAGAAAGATATTAAAATACTGAATGTCTGTAAATTACCTATACAAAAAAACTTGATTACTATTGGCATTATAATTGACATATATCATAAAGCACAATGAAACAAAAGATTAATATAGCAAACATCTTTCCCAAGCATTTGTTTTGGGACATGGATTATAGTAGACTTGATCTAAAAAGGGACAAGGCGATTATAATACCTAGAGCTTTGTATGCTACTACTCCAGATACTTTTGAGGCGGATATCCAACTGTTGGAAAACTTGTATTCTCCTGAAGATATTGTGAAATATCTAAAAGAGACTAAAGAAAACATTAGCAACAAGGTCTGCTTAAGTGTAGCCAAACGTTATAATGTAGCACCGTTTCAACGTTTTGTCTTATCAATATGAGCGCCGTATCTCCAGCTATTCTTAAAACTATTCAAGAACTACAAAGCTTGTCATCACTTTCGGACTTTGCATTAGGCGGAGGCACTAATCTTGCTCTACAATTTAATCACAGAATATCAGATGATATTGATTTGTTTTGCCCAGATATTATTGGTAAAGCTGGTTTTAAACAAATAGAAGACGAGGTTTTAGCATTTTATGGAAATAAGGCAAGCAGGTTTGACAATCCATGTGATATCAACGACCAGTTCACTTTTCTAAGGTTTTTTATAAATATAGAAGACGGAGTAACCATAAAAATTGAGCTATTACAAAATATGAAAAATCTTTATCCTATTGAGATAAAGGACAATATTCGACTTTTATCAAAAAGAGATATTGGATTATTCAAACTAGTTAGCGCAGCCAACCGTACAACCAAAAAAGATATTTATGACCTTGATTTTATCACTAATGAAATTCCGCTTGTGAATTTATATGACGAACTAAAAATCAAGATGGCTAAATACAATCAAGATAAAGACAGAACTATTTTTGATTTAGAGAAGCATCTTTCACCTATTGATAATCCTCAATTATTACTAAAATTCGACGATGTACCAAGCTCAACGAAATTACCCTCTCATTCCCATGATAATATTCATATCGTTGAAGGGAATAAAATTTGGGCAGTATCAAAGATTGATTGGCGAACTAAAGTAAGAAGTCTATATTCTCATCTTAGCATGCGTTTTCCCAGACCACAAGGTTTTCGATTGAGGTAACATTATAACGAATTATCTACTAGTAATATACTGTTTTTGCAATAATTACTTTAAAGCAAGTTTCTTTAAATCCTGCAAGAAATGGTTCGTAAACGATACCGTATGGACCACCATAAGGGACAAGGAATAAAAATTCTTCTTTGTCCCTTTTTTATTTTTATCTATTTCACTATTAATCAGGTGTAGTAACTCCGCCGCTTCGTTGATTCTTGTGGTTCGAAATCCAATTCCGTCGAATGTCAGATTTTCATGATAGATTGAACCAATTAAATCTCGACATTCCACAAATGTTGTTTCATTATACACAACATTCAGTTTTAGTAGATTGTCAATCCCTGCGTTAAGCAGTCCTTCTATATCTTCTTTTGAGGTCGGTACCTAACCACATATTATTTCTTTATGGCAAATATTATCTGCCTTTACCATCCTTTTGATTAAATTGTTAAATATTGTGTCTTTG
>NZ_VJZS01000035.1 GCF_007097385.1 Flavobacterium sp. ZT3R18 | reverse complement strand
AAAAAAGAGCAGCTCTTTATAAAGAAATAAGGGTGAAAAAAAATATTAAAAAAGCCGCATAATTGACACCCCACCTGACAGGGTTAAATGAACAAAAAAGCAATAAAAACAAAAAAAATGAACCTAAAAAATTCCCAACAAGACGTAGATACTTGGATCAAAGAACACGGAGTTCGCTACTTCAATGAATTGACAAACATGGCACAACTTACCGAAGAAGTAGGCGAAGTAGCCCGAATCATTGCCCGTCGTTACGGCGAACAATCCGAAAAAGAAAGCGACAAAAACAAAGACCTAGGCGAAGAATTGGCCGATGTGGTTTTTGTGGTATTGTGTTTAGCCAATCAAACTGGAATCGATTTGCAAGCCGCTTTTGACAAGAAGATGGATCTAAAATCCGTTCGAGACAAAGACCGACACAAAAACAACGATAAATTAAAATAATGTTATAAGTCTGGACAAAGCTTGGGTACATCCTTTTTTTAAAATAAATTTGCAAAACTGACTCATCAATACATCCTAAATGAATTTACTGACACAAACCACCCAACACGATTTAGAAGCACAAATTGCAATAACAGGTTCCAAAAGCGAAACCAATCGACTGTTGTTGCTTCAAGCATTGTTTCCAAATATTATTTTAGAGAACACTTCAAATTCTGATGATAGCGAGGTAATGCAAGCAGCTTTGAAAGGGAATGACGAAATTGTAGATATTCATCATGCAGGAACCGCAATGCGTTTTCTAACGGCTTATTTTGCGGTTAGTGAAGGTCGTGAAGTAGTGTTGACAGGTTCTCCAAGAATGCAAGAACGCCCGATACAAGTTTTGGTCGAGGCTTTAGAGCAATTGGGAGCACAAATCACTTATGAAAAAGAAGTCGGTTATCCGCCTATTCGAATCAAAGGACAAAAAATTACAGCTCATAAAGTTAGCATTCCTGCTAATGTAAGTAGTCAATATATTTCGGCATTGCTATTAGTGGCACCAAAATTAGAAAATGGAATCGAACTGACTTTGGTTGGCGAGATTACCTCTGTTCCGTATATCAAAATGACTTTGGCATTGTTGAATGATTTAAACATTCAAACCAGTTTTGTCGGAAACGTAATTACAGTACATCCCAAAAAAGAAGTAGAAACAAAAGTAATGACCGTAGAATCCGATTGGAGCTCTGCATCCTACTTTTTTAGTTTAGTGGCTTTGGCAAAAACGGCCACTATTTCCCTAACGAGTTACAAAAAAGCAAGTTTGCAAGGGGATTCGGCTTTGGTAGAAATTTACAAGCAAATGGGAGTAACTTCACAGTTCGAAGGAAACAAACTTACTTTGACGAAGCAAAGTGATTTCGAATACAAAGACTTAAATTTAGAATTGAACAACACTCCAGATATTGCACAAACTATAGTAGTTACTTGCTTAGGATTAGGAATTGGTTGTCATCTTACCGGTTTACATACTTTGAAAATAAAAGAAACGGATAGATTAGAAGCATTGCGAATTGAATTGACAAAACTAGGTGC
Organism: Flavobacterium sp. ZT3R18; assembly: GCF_007097385.1. Taxonomy (GTDB): domain Bacteria; phylum Bacteroidota; class Bacteroidia; order Flavobacteriales; family Flavobacteriaceae; genus Flavobacterium. The sequence continues at coordinate 18,074 of NZ_VJZS01000035.1, read as the reverse complement.
CGATATTTCGGTTACTAATGACAGTTTAACATTAGTGGCGACAAAAAATATTAAGCAAGACGTAAATATAGCCACTTATAATGACCACAGGATGGCGATGGCATTTGCACCTTTGGGTCTAAAAGTGCCAATTATTATCGATAATGCCGAAGTGGTCTCCAAATCATACCCTGATTTTTGGAGTGATTTAAAAAGTTTAGGTTTTATTGTTGTTCAAAAATGGTCATTTACATAGGCTTTTGTTGAGTTTCAGTCCCCTCTCCTTTGAGTTTCGATCACTATCGGAAGGGGAGAGGAAAAAATAAACCCTCAAACACTTGACAACGCCTATCTCACAGTCGTATATTTGCAAACGATTTACTTTTTAGGACTTTAACAGTTTTGAAATCTAAAATCCAAAATCTAAATTTTAAAATATGAAATCGCCATAACAAAAGTTGTTGTAAACACCACTGAAGATCTGGCGATACCATATTCCAACAAAATCAATATTATCTACATATGAAATTATCTCACTTTCAATTCAATTTACCAAAAGAACTTCTTGCAGAATATCCAGCAGAAAATAGAGATGAGTCTCGTTTGATGGTTATTGATCGTAAGAAACAAACAATTGAACATAAAATGTTCAAAGACGTTATCGATTATTTTGACGATGGTGATGTTTTAATCTTGAATAATACCAAAGTTTTTCCAGCCCGTTTGTACGGAAATAAAGAAAAAACAGGAGCAAGAATCGAAGTGTTTTTACTTAGAGAACTGAACGCAGAACAAAGACTTTGGGACGTTTTAGTAGATCCAGCGCGTAAAATCAGAATCGGAAATAAATTATACTTCGGAGATGACGATTCATTAGTGGCTGAGGTAATTGACAACACCACTTCTCGTGGTAGAACATTGCGTTTTCTTTATGACGGATCTTATGAAGAATTCAGAAATAAATTGACAGAACTAGGAGAAACACCTATTCCTAAATACATCAGTCGTGATGTAACTCCAGAAGATGCTGAGCGTTACCAAACGATTTACGCCAAAGAAGAAGGGGCTGTAGCGGCACCAACTGCAGGATTGCATTTTTCTAAAAACTTGCTTAAAAGATTAGAAATCAAAGGGATTAAATTTGCCGAAGTGACACTTCACGTTGGTTTAGGGACTTTCAACCCAGTTGAGGTTGAGGATTTGTCTAAACACAAAATGGACTCTGAGGAATTAAAAATCACCCAAGAAGCTTGTGATATTGTAAATAATGCTAAGGCTAACAAAAAAAGAATTTGTACCGTAGGAACGACTTCTATGCGTGCTGTAGAAAGTTCAGTTTCATCACACAACACGCTAAATCCTTACGATGGTTGGACGAATAAATTTGTTTTTCCTCCTCACGATTTTAGTATCCCAACCTGTATGATTACCAATTTTCATACGCCTAAATCAACTTTATTAATGATGGTTTCTGCTTTCTGTGGACACGATTTAATGAAAAGAGCCTACGAAGAAGCAATCAAAGAAGAATACAAATTCTATTCTTACGGAGATGCCATGTTGATTATCTAATACGCATTCAAAACTAAATATAAATCTCGTCAGCAATGGCGAGATTTTTTTTTGCATCAAATTGAACGAAGCGAACACGCAGTTTATAAAACTGAAAACTGAAAACTGAAAACTTTTTCTCCCTACTCTATTATCTTTTTCTATTTTTACAACATAAAATAGAAGAAAAATGGATTTCAAAAACACATTAGAATTTGCACAACAACTCGATGCGCAAGATCATTTACATAAATACCAAGACGAATTTATTTTCCCAAAAGTCAATGACAAAAAGGTAATTTATTTCACAGGTAACTCTTTGGGATTACAGCCCAAAAGAACCAAAAAATATATTGATGAGGTAATGAACGATTGGGCAAATCTCGCTGTTGAAGGTCATTTTTATGCCGAAAAACCTTGGTGGGATTATCAGGAACGTTTTGCCAATCCGTTGAGTAAATTGGTTGGGGCTTTGCCAACCGAAGTTACCGTAATGAACACTTTAACGGTAAATCTTCACCTGTTGATGGTTTCATTTTATAGACCAACTGCAAAACGCTATAAAATCATTTGCGAAGAAAAAGCCTTCCCATCAGATCAATATATGTTTCAAACTCAAGTGCATTTTCATGGTTATAAACCAGAGGATGCAATTGTAGAAATCAAGCGCCGAGAAGGAGAACACAACATACGATTGGAAGATGTATTGGCAAAAATTGAAGAAGTAGGCGAGGAGTTGGCATTGGTTTTAATAGGCGGTGTCAATTATTACACAGGTCAAGTTTTTGATATGAAAACCATAACCGAAGCGGGACACAAGCAAGGCGCCTATGTGGGATGGGACTTGGCTCACGCTGCCGGAAATATTAAATTAGAATTACACGATTGGAATGTCGATTTTGCGGCATGGTGTAGTTATAAATACATGAACTCAGGACCAGGAAATGCTTCGGGTTGCTTTGTTCATGAAAAACACCATAGCAATAAAGAGCTGCCTCGATTTGCAGGTTGGTGGGGACACAACAAAGAACGTCGTTTCAAGATGGAACCCGTTTTTGACCCAGTTCACGGGGCTGGAGGTTGGCAAATTAGTAATTTACCGATACTTTCATTAGCGCCTTATTTGGCTTCCGTTGAAATGTTTGACGAAATAGGGATGGATCAATTAATTCTTAAAAGGGATAAAATCACTTCTTATTTAGAATTTATTCTGAACGAAATTAGTAAAGAAGTAAAAGGTTCTTTTGAGATTATAACACCAACAAACCCATCCGAAAGAGCTTGTCAATTATCGGTTCTTCTTCATGGGGAAGGACGCAGTTTGTTCGATTATTTAATGAAAAACGGGGTAATCACAGATTGGCGTGAACCCAATGTAATTAGATTGGCACCGGTTCCTTTATATACCTCTTACGAAGATATGTTTCACTTCGGACAGATTTTAAAAACAGGAATAGTAGAGAAATAAAAAAAACGGGAATAGTTGTAAAAGCTATTCCCGTTTTTTGATTCTATCACGTCTCTAAGTGTCGGGAGCGTGAGTTCTGTTTTTATCGCCACGAATTACACGAATAAACACGAATTATTCTTTTGAATTAAAAAGAATTAGTGAAAGTTAGTACAATTCTATCGAACTCTTTTTTGATTGCAGTCAATCAGCGTTTAAAAAAAAACAAATTTATTAGCAATGATACCGACTTTTGACGGAATTCGTGAAATTTTTCATGATAAAGGAATTAGTGATAATTCGTGCAATTTGTGTTAACTTTTTTTAAAGTGTATGTCCAGGTAATAATGTAAAAAATCGCTGTGATTTTATTTTATTTGTAATTGACAAGAATTAATGTATTTTTAGAAAATTAATTCAAATGTTATTTTACAATATAGTAAAGAATCAAAACAATTATAATTCGCACTAAATGAAAAAAGTCAAAAAAGTTCTCTTTGTTTTTCTTTCGATACTAGTAATTCTGTTTATTGTAGTTGCGATCTATAGTTTTTATCAAAAACCCAAATATGAGGGAGAATTGCAATTAAAACAAATTCATGAAAAAACTACGGTTTATTTTGATGATTTTGGAGTGCCTCATATTTATGCAAATACACAAAGAGATGCGATGGTAACTTTGGGATATGTACACGCCCAAGACCGATTATGGCAAATGGAATTATTAAGACGTATTGTTCCCGGTAAGCTGTCCGAAATATTTGGTTCGGCAGCATTAAAGAATGATAATTTTTTTGTGGGTCTAGGTATAGAAGAAGCTTCTCAGAAAGCAATTGTAAATTTAGATAAAAACAGCCCAGCCTATCAGTTGACTATGGCGTATCTGGACGGAATTAATCAATATGTAGAAGAAGGGGTAACCCCAGTAGAATTTCAATTGTTGGGAATAAAAAAGCAAAAATTCACTATAGAAGATGTGTATAATATTTTTGGGTACATGTCCTTTAGTTTTGCAATGGCTCAAAAAACCGATCCTCTGCTTACCGATATTCGTAATAAATACGGAATGGATTATCTTAAAGATTTCGGGATTGACGGATCTTTTAATACTACACAGATTAAAATTTCAAAACAAAAAACACAAGAGTATGGCGCTATTGCCGAGTCTATTGCCTTGCTACTTGATCAATCTCCGGTAGCTCCTTTTGTGGGAAGTAACAGTTGGGTTATTGCTCCGCCAAAAACAAAAAACAAAAAAGTGATTTTCGCCAATGATCCTCATATTGGGTTTTCACAGCCTGGTACTTGGTATGAAGCACATATAGTAACTCCGGATTTTGAATTGTATGGTTGTTATCTCGCTGGAACGCCATTTCCTTTGTTAGGTCACAATCGGGAATATGCCTATGGTTTAACCATGTTCGAAAATGATGATGTTGATTTTTATCAGGAAGAGAACAATCCAAATGAGAACAATCAATACAAATCAAAAGAAGGATTTCGCAAGTATACAATTAGAAAGAAAACAATAAAAGTCAAAGATTCTGCCAATGTAGTTTTGAATATAAAAGTAAGCCATCACGGGCCAATTATGAATGATTTGTTATCGGATTTAAAAAGCGAAAAACCAATGGCAATGTCCTGGATTTATACGCAACAACCCATTCATATTATTGAAGCTGTGTATGCAATTTCGCATTCCAAATCAATTTCTGATTTTCAAAAAGGGGTTGCGCTTATTGCTGCGCCAGGACTGAATGTGATGTATGGCGATGCCAAAGGTAATGTAGGTTGGTGGGCAAGCGGTAAATTGTACAAACACAATAAGGGTGTTAATACTAATTTTATACTCGATGGCTCTAGCGGAAAAGAAGATATTACAGAATATATAGATTTTTCAAAAAATCCTTCGGCGGTCAATCCAGATTGGAGTTATGTCTATTCTGCAAACAATCAGCCCGAAGCAATTGATGGTTTTTTGTATCCAGGCTATTATCTCCCAGAAGATAGAGCAAAAAGAATTACACAATTATTAGACTCAAAATCCAATTGGGATAAGAGTTCAGTCAGCAAAATGATTACTGATAATACTTCTATTGTCGCTCCAGAAGTTGTGAGGAAATTGATTTCGAATCTAAATTTAAAATCGCTTTCCAAAACAGAAAAAGAAGCAATCGGTATTCTGAAATCTTGGAATGGTTCTAATAATTTGAATGATGTAGCTCCCACAATTTATAACAAGTGGATTTATTTGTATCTAAAAAACACTTTTCAGGACGAATTAGGCGCTGATGTTTTCAAACAATTTTTGGGAACACATATTATGAAACAAATTGTTGCCAGACAAATAACCAATGCAAATTCGCCTTGGTGGGATAATGTGACAACGAAAAGCCAAAAAGAGACGGGGAGCCAAATCCTAGCGAGTTCTTTTACGGAAGCTATTGCAGCATTAGAAAACCAGTTGGGAAATACTGTTTCAAATTGGGAATGGAGTAAAGTTCATACTGTAGAGTATCAACACCCTTTGGGGAAATTGGAAATATTGAGACCTTTTTTTAATGTTGGGCCTTTCAAGGTTCCGGGTTCTGTTGAAGTAATCAATAATCAGTTTTTTGACTTTTCAGAAGATGGATTTTATAAAGTAAAAGGAGGCCCTTCCAGCCGAAGAATAATTGACTTCTCGGATGTCGAAAACAGTTTGGGTATTTTGCCAACGGGACAATCGGGAAATCCATTTAGCCAGCATTATAATGACCAGTCGGATTTATACAACGTCGGTAAATTCAGAAAAATGAAATTGAACAAAGAGGAAATTATTCGATCTTCTACAAAATTGGTTTTTTCTCCACTAAAGAATTAGTAGCCATTCAGCCTACACCAAATTAACTTAGGATTTAAAGAAAAACAGACACGACCCGAGCGATAGAGAATAGGCGAAGCAATTACACAAATTTGCACAAATTGTATTGTAAAATTAGACTCAATTTTTATCTTGAATTCGTGTGAATTCGTGAAATTCGTGTTAAATTTTTGTTAGGCTGAATAGTTGCAAGAATTAATGTTGATCCCAAATGTATTTCCAAGATCCGTCTTTTTGTTTTTTCCAAACGGTATGGAAAATTCCTTTTGAAACCTGTTCTTTTCCAGTAGCATCTTTTGATGTCCAAACATATTTACCGTATGTAGAAGCCATATCACCAGCGTCGGATATAGTTACGGCATCGGGAGACCAAGTAATAGTTGCGCTTTGGTACTTCGGATTTAAATAATAATTTTTAATATTGTTTTTGCCAATGATTAAAGTGTCGTGTTCTCTTTTGATAACTGCATTCGAATCGGCAAATTGATAAAAACCTTCTGCCAGACCTTTTTCGGCTACTGTTTTTTCAAAATCTTTCTCCGTTTTAACAATTTGTAATTTAACATAAGTCAAGTTTACGGTTTCTGTTTTGGGAGTACAACTATATAAGGTGAAAAGTAAAAGGATCGCGCTGATTGTGTTTTTCATAAAAAGGGAATTTATAAGTTGAAGCCGTCCCATCATCAAAACGGGAATCCCAAATGAGGAAAGCTGTTCCGAAAGAACCTGAGTTGTTTTTGTTTTTCCGGTTCCGGTCGCACCAGCAATTAAACCATGTCTGTTCAAGGTTTTTAGCGGAATTTTCACAAAGGTGTCAGCCAGAGATTCCCCGTAAAGTATAGCTCCGCCCAGTGTGATGCTTTCTCCTTTTGATAAATAGCCGTTATTTATATGCTGAATAAAATCGTCTTTTATGCTCATAATATAGGTGTATTAAAATCAATTGCAAGTTATTGATTTTTTTTCAAATCCTTTAATTAAGGATTTACTGTAAAAAATACTCTTAATTCATTAAGAATGCTGTAAAATCTGCTTTTTTGCATTTCGTGTGATTTTTTGAATAAAATTATTGATAGTGCTTAAAAATGTTTGGTTTTTTTATCAATAAGGCTGATAAGTTGAATATAATCTTATAAAATTCATAAAAAACAGAGATGTTACATGTTGAGAATAAAATAATTTGCAAGATTACTTTAAAAAAAGTTTTTTTATTTCAACTAAAAATTTAAATTTGCTCCTATACAAGTTTATTAAAACTAAAAATAAATATTTAAAATTAAAAAAAAATGGCAAACGTTAAAGTTAAAAAAGAAAGCACTTCAAACGGAGGAGGAATGGTTTCAGGGATTATTATTGTAGCATGTATATTTGTAGGTTGGTTGATCTGGTCTCAAGTAATGGGAGATCCTACGAATTTTGCAGGAGGAGATATTGAGAAAGGTCATCCATTGAATACATTAGGTCAAGTTTATAAAGGAGGATTCATCGTACCTGTATTATTAGGTATGTTATTAATGGTTCTTGTGTTTTCTATCGAAAGATTTATCGTTATAGGAAAAGCTGCTGGTAAAGGGAATTTAGATAAATTCATGAAAGCGATTCAAACAAGTATTAAATCTGGAGATATAGAAGGCGCTATTGTTTCTTGTGATAAACAACAAGGTTCAGTTGCAAATGCAATTAAATCAGCTTTAGTTAAATATCAAGATGTTAAAAAAGAAGGATTCACTAGTGAAGAAGCTTCTGAAGTAATACACAAGGAAATAGAAGAAGTTACTTCTCTTGAATTGCCAATGTTAGAAAAAAATATGACTATTATCTCTTCTTTAGTTTCTTTAGGAACACTTGGAGGTTTGTTAGGAACAGTATCTGGGATGATTAAAGCGTTTGGTGCTTTGGCTTCTGCTGGAACTCCAGACCAAGCAGCACTTGCAGTTGGTATTTCTGAGGCTTTGATTAACACAGCTACAGGTATCTCTACTTCAATTACTGCAATCGTTGCTTATAATTTCTTTACATCAAAAATTGATGATTTAACATATTGTATTGATGAGGCTGGAACTACAATTGTAAACACTTACAGACATTTCAGAGGTAGCTTAAAACAATAATTAATTTTTTGATAATTTTATCAAAATAATAGATATAAAAAATAATGGGTAAAATTAAAATGACTAAAAAGTCCACGTCTACCGATATGACGGCGATGTGTGATGTTGCGTTTCTATTGCTTACTTTCTTTATTTTGACTGCTACTGCTAAAGTTCCTGAAGTGTTACCAGTTGATACACCACAATCTACTGTGCAAACAAAATTGCCAGCAACTGATTTGTCTATGTTGACAATTGGAAAGGCAAATGGGAAAAGTGTTGTATTTTTTGACTTAAAAGGAAAAGAAATTCGTCAAAGAACACTTGAATTAATGGCGGAAAAGTACAATGTTACTTTTACTCCAAAGCAAAGTGAAGAATTCGGTTTAATGGAAAGTTTTGGTGTACCAATTCAAAGTTTAAGTCAAATTTTGGATATGAAGGCAGCAGATAGAAGCAAAGCAGGACAAACTGGAATACCTAAAGATTCTTTAGACAACCAGTTGAAAGATTGGATATTGTATGCTCGTACTGCAAACATTGAGGTTAATGATAAAGAATTGCAATTTGCGATCAAAGGAGATGCCAAAGAGCAATATCCTGCAATCAAACAAGTAATGGATATTTTGCAAGACCAAAAAGTCAATAGCTTTAATTTGGTTACGGGTTTAAGAGGTAAGAATTTTTAATTAAAAAAGATACACTAAAATGGCTGAATTAAATACCGACGGCGGTGGAGGCAAAAAAGGTGGCAAAGTAAGAAGTAAAAAACAAAACTCAAAGGTAGATTTAACTGCCATGGTAGATTTGGCTTTCTTATTGATCACGTTCTTTATGCTTACCACTACGTTGTCGAAACCTCAATCCATGGATTTGACGTTGCCTGATAAAGAAGATAAACCTGAGAATAAAAAAGATGTTAAAGTAGATGAAAATCGTACGATGACAGTTTTGCTTGGGGAAAATGGTAAATTAGTACGTTATGTTGGGATTTTGGAAACTCCGGTTGCTGGAGGAACTCCTAAAGATTTCGCATACGGTAAAGAAGGAATTCGTAAAGAATTAATTGCTAGAGGTAAATTAGTAAAAGAATATTCTACTGCAAAAGGAAAACCAAAAGATGGTATGATTGTAATCATTAAACCAAGTAAAAAATCAACATATCGTAATTTAGTTGATATTTTGGATGAAATGGCTATCGTTGGAGTAGGTACTTATGCTATTGTGAATGATTTTACTCCTGGAGAACAAAAATTGTTAGAAGTGAAAAAATAATTTTTTTTACTAATAACCTAATAATTATAAAAAATGAAATTAGATTTAATAAAAAATCAATGGATTGAGATCGTTTTCGAAGGTCGTAATAAGCTGTATGGCGCTTATGAACTTAGAAAAACGAATCGTAAGACTTCTATGCGAGCTCTTATCATTGGTAGTGTTCTTTTTAGTTTAGCTATAAGTGCTCCACTTATTGCAAGTTTCTTGCCTGATAGAGGTGACGAAGTAGATAATGACATTAAGATTACTGCAGTGAAATTACCTCCTAAGAAAAAAGTAGAAGATGTAAAAGATCTTAAACCGCCACCTCCACCTCCACCAAAGCAGGATGTAGTGAAGTTCGTTAAGCCAGTTGTGGCAAAAGCGGATGAAGTTACAGAGGAGCCGCCAAAAATCGAAGAGATTAAGGATAAAAAAGTGGGTGCCGAAACTATCAAAGGAGATCCAGATGCTGAGTTAACTGTTGAAGCTCCCGGTAATGGACCTGCTGAAGTTATTGAGGAAGACACTAGTGTTCACTCATTGGCGGGAATTGAACAAAAACCAGAATATCCTGGTGGAATTGAGAAATTTTATTTATTCGTAGGTAAAAACTATACAGCTCCAGAAGAAGAAGGTCTTAAAGGAAAAGTATATGTAACTTTTGTTGTAGAAAAAGATGGTTCATTAACAGATATCAAAGTAATTAGAGATATAGGTTATGGAACAGGAAAAGAAGCAATTAGAGTTTTGAATAAATGTCCTAGATGGCTTCCTGGAGAGCAAAATGGTAAAAAAGTGAGAGTATTGTATTCTCTTCCTATTACTATTCAATCTGCGGAATAATGCTACAGAATATATTTAATAAAATGAAGAAGAAATCGCTTATTGAGCGATTTCTTCTTATTATAACAGTTTTGGTTTTCGTAAGTTATTTTTTTTTAGGACTAATGGTTATTTTTTGGAGCAAGTTTCCCTTTAATATTACTATGAATTATAGAATAGCTTTAGGAGTACTTTTAATAGTGTATTCGATTATTCGATTCTTTCGATTTTACAATGCTAATAATGAATAATTATGTTTGGAAATAAAAAATATATACTGCTGATTTTTATTTGTATTTTGTTCGCTTATTGCAATCAAAAAGATAAAGCTACTACAAATGACGAAACCATTTTAAAAGGAACAACGAGTATTTTTGTAGATGAAACTCTTACGCCAATTGTTGAGGATCAAATCATGGTTTTTGAAAGTAAATATGATGCTAAAATCAATTTAGTTTCAAAATCAGAATCCGAAGTATTAAATTCTTTATTTGACAAAAAAGCTAAAATTGCAGTTTTGGCGAGAAATTTATCTAAAAAAGAGTTAAATGTTTTCGAACAAAGAAAAATAGTTCCTAAAATAACTAAATTTGCTACTGATGCAATTGCTTTTGTATCCAATAAAAATAGTAAAGACACGTTAATAGCTCTAAGTGATGTTGTAGGTTTTATGAAAGGGGATCGCAATTCAAAAATTAAAGGTTTAGTTTTTGACAATCCTAATTCAAGTACAGTTCATTATATGACTGCTTTAGCAGGATTAAATGCATTGCCAGAGAAAGAAGTGTATTCTTTTAAAACAAATAATGAAGTATTAAAATTTGTATCCGAGAATAATGGAATGATCGGGATAGTTGGTGTCAATTGGTTGTCACAACCAAATCCTTCTATGAATAAGATTATTAACAATACAAACGTTTTGAATGTTAAAGGAATTGGTGGGGCAGCATTTTATGCTCCCTCACAAAACAATTTAGCCGAAGAAACGTATCCTTTGGTACGAGATTTGTATATTATAAATTGTCAAGGTTATTCTGGATTAGGAATGGGTTTTGCCTCTTTTGTAGCGGGAGATATAGGACAAAGGATTGTTTTGAAATCAGGTTTATTGCCAGCTAAAATTCCAACTAGAAAATTGAATATTATCAGGAATAAAAAATTATAAAATAAATAAATTAAAGTTAAGATGAGTAAATTTAAAGTTTTAAGTATTGCTTTATTGTCTATGGTGTCAATTAGCCATGCACAAGATATTAGCCAGGCTAAAAAAGCAATTGACGCTGAGCAATTCGAAAGTGCAAAAACAATATTAAAGTCAATAATTAATGCAAAACCAACGAACGGTACTGCAGCCTTCCATTTAGGTAATGTATATATGTTGCAAAATAATATAGATTCTGCTAAAATTTATTATCAAAAAGGATTAACAGGAACCGAAGGAGCTAAACTTAATAATATTGGTTTCGGTTTAATAGACCTTGATAATGGTAATGCTGCTGCCGCTGAAGCTAAATTTGCTTCAGTAACAAAAGATTTAAAAAAGAAAGATATTGAAGAATATTTATTTATTGGTCGTGCTTATACGTATTCTTTAAAACCAGATTATAAAAAAGCGATTGAAGTTTTGAATAAAGCTAAGACGATTAATCCTTTAGACGCTCAAGTAAATTTAGCACTTGGTAATGCTTATTATGGAGATAAAAATCAAAATGAAGCATATTCTGCGTATCGTAATGCGTATTCAATTGATAATACATTGTTAAGAGCAAAAATGCAATTAGGTGTTTTGCTTAAAGGTGCTAAAGCATATACAGAAGCTATAAAAGCTTTTGATGAAGTGGTTGCAATAAATCCAAATTACGGACCAGTATATCGTGAAATAGCTGAAACCTATTATTTATGGGGAAGAAATGAACCGTCAAAATTTAGAGTTTATGTTGATAAAGCACTTGTAAATTACGAGAAGTATTTGTCATTAACGGATTACTCACTTAATTCAAGAATGCGTCATGCTGATTTCTTAATTGTTGCTGGAGAATACAAAGCATTAGAGGCAGAAGCTAATAAAATGGTTGAATTAGACAAGGTGAATCCTAGGATTTTACGTTATTTAGGTTTTTCAGCATATCAAAATGGAAACTATGATGTAGCTATTAAGTCTTTGGATAGTTATATCTCGAATTCTTCTAATAGAGTTATTGCTTTAGATTACCAAAATTTAGGTTTTGCTAAAATAAAAAAATCAATAAATGCAGATGCTAAAACCGTTGATACTGTTCTTTTTGACAGTGGTGTTCTAGACGTTAAAAAAAGTGTTGAAATGGAACCAGGAGTAGCTATTAACTTAAGCGAATTTGGTAAAAAATTATACGAACAAAAATTGTACAAACAAGCAGCAGCAATTTATGAAATTGCAGTTATGAATAAAGAATCTAAAAATTATGTTTTGGATAATTTCTATTTAGGAAATAGTTTGTATTTTGATAATACAGGAAAAGATGTTGTTAAGCCAGATCCTACTGCTTTGCAAAGAGCCGATTTAGCATTTGCAGCTGTTATAGAAGCGGCACCTTCTACTCAGGATGCTTACATTTATAGAGCTAGGACAAATAGCTTGCTTGAAAATGACGAAATGACTATCAAGTATTATAGTGATTATATCAATGTTGTTACTGCCAAGGGACCTGAGGAATTGGCTAAACCTGCCGTTATTAAAAAAATAATTGAAAGTTACAATACATCTGCTGCTAGTTATGCTAACACTGATAAAGTAAAAGCAAAAGAATATTTCAATAAAACACTAGCAATTGACCCAACAAATCAATATGCTTTAGATTCATTGAAAACCTTAAAATAGATTAAGTATTCAGTATTCAAAAAAAACCGATAGTTTTACAAAAGCTATCGGTTTTTTTATTGGGATTATCTGGTTTCTTCAATGTGAAAGCGGTAATCTAAAATCTTAAATTCACTACCTTTGTATCCTAAATTAAAAGAATGTTATCAAAAGAAGTTCAATTAGAAGTAAATAAAGGAACCATGCTTCCGCTAATGGAGGAGTTTTATACGATTCAAGGAGAAGGGTTTCATACAGGAACTGCTGCTTATTTTATTAGAATTGGCGGTTGCGATGTAGGTTGCCATTGGTGCGATGTGAAGGAAAGCTGGAATGCCGAATTGCATCCACCTACAAATATTGATTTGATTGTTGATAATGCTGCAAAATATGCGGATACTATTGTAATTACAGGCGGAGAACCATTGATGTGGGATATGGCGCCTCTTACACAAAAATTAAAAGACAGAAATTTAAAAGTTCATATCGAAACTTCTGGAGCATATCCGCTTAGCGGAACTTGGGATTGGATCTGTCTTTCGCCTAAAAAAAATAAATTGCCTACTCAAACTGTTTATGATAACGCACAGGAATTAAAAGTGATAATTTATAATAAACACGATTTTATCTTCGCCGAAGAGCAAGCAGAAAAAGTGAATCCAAATGCTATTCTTTTTCTTCAACCAGAATGGAGTAAAAAAGAAGAAATGACTCCTCTTATTGTTGACTATGTTATGAATAATCCAAAATGGAGGGTTTCCTTACAAACGCATAAGTATTTGAATATTCCTTGATAATGTCAGTTAATTAGTTTTTTGTTTTAACTTGTATATAATACCATTAATTAGTATAGTCCAACGGTTTAGGTATAATTACCCATTAGCTGGTTTGCAGCTAGTTATATTAAAAACCTTTTTTCGTATTAATTTACTCAATCGACTTCGTGTTTTATTTCTTAACACGCTCAAGTCAAGTAAGTTGACTTTTGTAGATATGAATGTCATAATTTATATTGTAAATTTTTATGCATATCGTTTTTTTTAAATGTATTTTTTTTATATTTACTAACAATCGACTAAGAACTGCCAATGTATTTTGGCAATCATAAATTTTAAATTATAAGATTATGAAAAGAATTTTACTTTTGGTAATTACTTTGCTTATCGTGAGTTTTGCCTCTGCACAAGCAAATACTACTATGATTGATGATGCTCCGTACAATTACGAAGATGTGGAAGTGAGGCCTGAGTTTCCTGGCGGGATCAACGAATTTATGAATTTTATAGGGAAAAATTTTAAAATGCCTGACTATGAAGGATACGGTGGTACTTTAAAAGTGGCATTTATCATTGAGATTGATGGTTCTGTTACCAATATAAAAGTTGTTAAAGATCTTGGAGATGGTACTGGAGCAGAAGCTACGAGAGTAGTTTCCATGTCACCTCGATGGTCCTCAGGTGAATTTAGAGGTAAAAAAGTTAGAGTCCTATATGAGTTACCTATAAAGTTAGCTGGTCAAGGATAATCAGTTTTAAATTTAAAAAAAGCTCAACCAAATAGTATATGCTTTTGGTTGAGTTTTTTTTTAAATTGATATTAGATTCACCATTCTTTCTGTTTTTTTAGTTCTGTAATATGTGCCAAATGATGGTTGCCGTGCCAAGCATAAAGTCCTATTAGTTCTTGGATTTGTATTTCTTTATTGTGTTCGGGATGTATAAAAGATTTTTTCAACTCCACAGAATTTAATCGTTGCATCAAATAAGCTAATCTATAATGTAGTCCTTCTAATAGTAATAGAGAGGGTTGAATGGGCATGGTTAAATTATCTTCTAATTGTGCCCAACGATCTTCATAGTAGTATTTTATTATTGGAATTTCTTCTGTCAATGCCCATTTCAATCGAATGTAGCAATTCACGTGACTGTCGCCGCAATGATGTATTACTTGTCTAATAGTCCAGCCATCTTGACGATAGGGTGTGTCTAATTGTTCTTCGGTTAAATGACCAACTTGCTCTTTAAGTCTTTTAGGAAATGATGCAATTTCTGTAATAGCTGCTTTAATATACTCAGTTGTATATACTTCTGGAGCTTTGAATTTTCCAATTGGATATCGCATTTTTTCTAATAGTGAATCTTCCATATTGATCTTGATTAAATGTTGTTTTTTTATTTAAATCGAAAGCTTTGCTAAATAATCGTAATGTTCTCCTTCCAGAATTAGCTCGCATTGTAAGCCATTGGCGAAAGCCGCATTTTGCAAGGTGTTGTAATCAAGAAACAACCAATCAAGTGGAGCTTCTTTTTCTCCTTTGTAGGTAATATTGAAAATAGTTTCTCCATAATACTCATTTTCTGACGGAATCCATTTGCCACCATCTTCATCTTCATCAAACATATAAATGATATCTGAACTGTCCATCAATATTTGCCCTCCTGGATTCAATAGTGATTTTAATTTCAAAAGAAATGCTGGAATGTTTTTGAGCTTTCCGCAAATTCCTGGTCCATTCATTAATACTATAATGGTATCGAATGTTTCATTTTCTAACGTCATTAGATCCTGAACTTTTGCCTGTTTTAAGCCTCGAAGAGTACAGGCCTGTATCGCTTTTTCAGAAATGTCAATAGAAGTGACATCAAGATTTCTGTCATTTTGCAAAGTCAAGCTGTGACTTCCGGCTCCGCAACCTACATCCAGTACTTTGCCTTTGGCGAGTTGTAATGCTTTTTGTTCAACTTTAGGCATTTCGTCATAGCTTCTAAAAAGGTATGCAACGCTCATTTCATCTTCTTCAGAAATGGAGGTTTCGGTTATTAAATCCTCAGGATTGTTGTTGGTCTGGTAATCGAGTATGGCTTTTCCGAAAAGATCTTTCATAAAATAAATTTCAAGTTTAAAATTCCAAGTTTAAAGTTTAGTACTTTTGCTGCTTCAACTTCAAAATATTCAATTGAAATCGCCATTAATAACAAGTTTGCGAATGCAAACACCAATAAATATAAGCGATAACATATATGACCGCTAATATATAAATTTCACATATATGAAACCAGCTTTAAACGAACTAGGAAAACTTGCCAAAGATAAGCATATCGAAAACAAAAAGTATTTTGATAAGCTAAAAAAGAAAACGCCTAAAAATTTAGATTACATTATGCAAGATTTGCATGACGCCGAATTCAAAAAAACGGATTGTTTAAAGTGTGCCAATTGTTGTAAAACCACCGGTCCATTATTTACTTTAGCCGATATAGAGCGTGTTTCTAAGTCTTTAAGGCAAAAGCCACAGCAATTTATTGAGCAGTATTTGCGAGTTGATGAAGATAAAGATTACGTACTGCAAAGCGTTCCTTGTATTTTTCTAGATCATGAAAATGCTTGTATGATATACGATGTTCGTCCCAAAGCATGTCGAGAATTTCCTCATACCGATAGAAAGAAGTTTCAACAAATCACAGATTTGACCCTTAAGAACGTTTCAATATGTCCCGCGGCTTTTAATATAGTGGAAGAAATGAAAAAGAAATTACCACTCTAATTGATTACTTTTAGAAATCATTGGTAATTTAAAGTTAACCAAATGGATTGGCAAAGCGTTAACTGAAACTTTATGTATATTTGTTTAGATCCTCAAAATAAATCAATTTGAATTTAGAATATTTTATAGCTAAAAGACTTATCACTGCGAAAGACTACAAAAGTAGTATATCGGCACCAATAATAAATATTGCCATATCGGCGATTGCGATCGGAATGATAATGATGATTGTTTCAGTGGCAACTGGAATTGGTTTGCAAAATAAGATACGCGAAAAAATATCTGCTTTCAACGGACATGTTATAATTTCTAACTATGATAACAACCAGTCGGAAATTACTTTGTCTCCAATATCGAAGAATCAAGATTTCTATCCAAAGTTTAAGTCGGTTCCAGAAGTAAGTCATGTTCAGGCCATCGCCAGTAAAGCTGGGATTATTAGAACAGAATCAGCTTTTGAAGGAATAATTTTCAAAGGAGTTGGGAATGATTATCAATGGGAGAATATAAAGGAGTATTTGGTTTCGGGACGATTGCCCAATTTTTCTGGAAATGTCAACCTAGAAGTGGTGATTTCTCAATTTCTTGCCAATAGATTGAATCTAAAAGTTGGAGATTCTTTTAATACCTTCTTTATAAAAGAAGATCAAAATCAATTGCCCAATGTTCGTAGATTCAAAATCACGGGGATATTCAACTCAGGATTTCAACAATTTGATGCTACTTATATAATAGGAGACATTCGTCATGTGCAGCGCATCAACAAATGGGCGCCAAATCAAGTCGGAGCCTTTGAAGTTTTTGCAAAGGATTTTGGTGCGATAAAAGAAGTAGGGGAGCAGGTGTATGAAAAAACGTCCTCAACTCTAGATACCAAAACTATTATTGAGAAATACAGTTACATATTCGAGTGGCTGCAACTTTTCGATTTCAATATTATAGTTATATTAGTGGTCATGATCCTCGTGGCAACCATCAATATGGTGGTCGCCCTATTAGTTCTAATACTAGAGCGTACCCAAATGATAGGGATTCTAAAAGCATTAGGTGCCAACAATTGGTTGGTTAGGAAAATTTTTCTATACAATGCCTTTTATCTTATAGTGAGAGGGCTGTTTTGGGGGAATCTCATAGGAATCTCATTATTGTTACTCCAGCAACATTTCGGAATAATAAAGCTAAATCCCGAAAACTACTACGTTAACCAAGCGCCCGTTTATATCAATCTGGTCTATATATTAGTTTTAAATCTGCTAACAGTAACGGTTTGCTTTTTGGTGTTATTGATTCCGTCCTATATAATCACTAAAATTTCCCCGGTCAAAGCAATTCGTTTTGATTAAATCTAAATAATCAGGAGCTATTCCCGCTATCATTCCAATCTTGTTTGCCGAACACCGGCAAACAAGGATTTTCCCTTCTATCGGGGCTAAGGCATCAGTTTTCATAAGAGTGCTGATTGTAGAAAAGATGTACCTAATATATTAAGGAGAAAGTTTAAAAAGAGAATCCGTGCACATTTGTGTTTTTGTTTTAGTGAATCTATTTAATCTGTGTTCTATTTCAAACGTCAAGAAATCACACCTTATATATAGGGTAGTAAGTTTTCAAGAGAAAATCCGAGTCCATCCGTGTTTTCGCTTTAGTGAATCCGTGTAATCGGCGTCCCATCCCGGTACTGG
>NZ_VJZS01000034.1 GCF_007097385.1 Flavobacterium sp. ZT3R18 | reverse complement strand
GGTACTGCAGTTATGTGGGAGAGTATGTCGTCGCCTTTCTTTTGAAAACCCCGTTTCTTACGAAACGGGGTTTTTTTGTTTTATAAAAAAAACTGTAGTTTCTGTGGAAGTACTGTGAAAAAAAGTAAAAAAAAAGTAGAGTAATCTAATTAGGAGCTGCTAAAAACGCATATTAATTTTCAATTCAATTAGATATGGTTGTATTTGAGAAACTAAGTGCAAGGTATTATATCATTCAAGTTTAAAATTTACTGTAATAAAATATTCTTTTTTTCTTTATATAAAAAAAGCATGGCTAGGCTACGGTTTGTTTTTATTTTGAATAAGAAAGGGAAAAAGAATATTTTATTAGGGTAAATTCTAGCCTTAAATGGTAAATAAAAACCAAAACAGGTGAAATAATCCGAAAAGGTGTTGGGGAACAACTCCGATATTTAAAGAGAAATATTTATCATATCAAGACTTTGCTAGACCAATATCAAGAAAAATCTATTGAAAAGAAAAGTGTTGAAGCAGTGGTATGTAATTCAAACGCTTCATAATCAACAACTAGAGATGTTTACCGAGAAAATAAAAACAGTTTCCAATCAGATAGTCAGCATACAAGAGTTTCTTAAAATTTATAGTACAGAAAATTGAGTAAAACGAAAGTAGGTGTGTTTTAAACGAAAATCAGACCAATGAACTATGTCTTTTATAAAAACGAAAAATAAAAGTGTCGCTGAGTTTTTCAACAGACCTTAAATAAAAAGAGAGCTTTGAAGTAAATCAAAGCTCTCTTTTTGTTAAATACTGAGATTGAACACTTATTTAATCGGTTTGTCAACTGCAATTCTCTCCGATCTGTTGGATAACTCCCATGCAATGACAAAGGCTAGTTGAGCTCTTTTGGCTAAAGCATCGTATTCGATTTTGTTTGGCTCATCTGATTTTTGATGATAATCTTCATGAACACCATTAAAAAGGAATACAGCTGGAATGCCGTTTTTTGCAAAATTATAGTGATCAGAACGCTCATAAAAGTGATTTGGATCTTTCGGGTCGTTGAATTTGAAATCCAAGTCTAAATGCGTGTATTTTTCGTTCTGCGCAACGCTGATGTTGTGTAAATCGGTAGAGAGTCTATCGGCGCCAATAACATAAACATAATTATTCGTATTGGTATGTTCTACATCGCGACGGCCTATCATGTCAATATTAATGTCGGCAATGGTATTGGAGATTGGAAATAATGGGTTTTCAGAATAGAATCTTGAACCGTGTAAACCATGTTCTTCGCCCGTTACATGAAGGAACAGTATAGAACGTTTTGGTCCATGACCTGCTTCTTTGGCTTTTTGAAAAGCTTGGGCAATTTGCAGGACAGCAACAGTACCGGATCCATCGTCGTCGGCACCATTATAAACGGCACCGTTTTTTATGCCTACATGGTCGTAGTGTGCCGAAATGACTAGAACTTCATTTGGCTTTTCAGAACCTTCAATATAAGCCCAGATGTTTTCAGAATCAGGTAAGTTCTCATTGTGTTTGGTATTCAAGTAGGCAGCCGGAATAGGTTGGTAGTAGTTTTTGGCTCCTTTTGGAAAAGAAATGCCACTCTTTTTGTATTGACTAATAAGGTATTTACCTGCTTTTTTTTGGCCTTTTGATCCAGTGTCTCGACCTTCCATTTCATCGGAAGCGACGATATAGAGTTTGGTTTTTAGCTGATCTGCCGTTATGGTATTCATGAACGCTGTAGGTTCATTGTTATCAACACTTTTCATTTGTGCGAAACAAGAAAAGGCGCTGGTTAGTGTTAAAAGGAATAGGATTTTTTTCATGTTTATTTAATGTAAATTAATGAATGTATAAATAAAAAATGCAGTAAGAAGTACTGTAATGAAAAACATGTTAATAATGAATAGTGCTATTCCTTTAAGAATAGTGATCTTTCTTGACTCTTCATAAAAACGGTGATGTGCTGGGAAAAAGTAATAAAACATCCAGGCATAGGCTATAAAATAGATTGTATTGCTAACGAAATCAACAAAAAGGAATGTGTTAAATAACGAAAGGATTTCTTGAAGAATGAATACTAAGAGGTTGATTAATAATAGAAAGGAAAAATAATGTAGGGTGAATATTCCATGATCAAAATAATACCAACGTTTTTTGTCTTGAAATAACCAAAGGAATAAGGCGAAAATAGGCATGTATATCAATAATACTTTTGGAAAATTATGAAGAAAGGATTCGGAGAATTTTTCTTTAATTTCTTCAATAGTATTATTTTCTTTAATTTGGTGTATTTTTTTTAGTATCGAATATTTCAAAGGAGACAGCTTTTTTGCATCCGAACTATTTTTTTGAACTGAGTCGAGTTGTTGTATGGATTTGTAATCAGCTATAGAAAAATCTTCGTAATCTTTGTCTGATTTATTTAGAATATCTTCAATAGTTTCTTTGTCTTTTAAGGATAAAGAATGCGAATTCAAAAATGCTTTAATTTCGATTTCTTTCTGAGTTGGTATTTCTTTTTCGGTAAATTTTTCTTCGCTTGGAGCTGCTTTTTCCGTATGTTCATTGTCGTTACTCGGAAAAAAAGCGATGAATAAAAAAGTAATAAAACTAACAAAAATATACAATCGAACAGGCGCCAAATAGGATAATCGCTTTCCCGATAGATATTCTTTTGTTAAAGCTGCTGGTTTGAATAATAGATTTCTTATTGTGCGCCAAAAGGCATTCTCATAATGAGTTAAATCTTCAAAAAAATGAAGGAATAAATGATGAAACGTTTTTCGGGTTTCAATGTTTTCTTGACCACAATTGGGACAGAATGTTTGGTCTACAGTGTGGTGGCAATTTAGGCAAGTTTTTTCTTCTCGGATAGAATGTTTTGACATAGAATTTTTTTAAATGAAAGAACTGTAATGAACAACATTTTTATTTACAATTCTTAGGGTATTAGTTGTAAAACTAAATACAAGTTACACTTTGTTTAAAATTATTTTTTATCATAAAAAAGGAATGGTGTGTTCAAAATAATAAATAACTTTAAATATAGTTGTATGTAATTGAATGCGAGTTGGTTGTTGGTTTTTGTTGTTTTTTTTGTATTCCAGAAAATAAAATAAAACAATGTGTTTTATAAACTCACATTCCGCTTAAAAGCACACCCCAATTCGATTAGCGAATCGGTTTTGGCAATTCCGGGAATGTTGTCAATTTGCTCATAAAGTAGTTTTCTCATGTGCTCATGGTCTTTTGCAATCATTTTTATATAAAGGGTGTACTGACCTGTAATGAAATAACATTCCGTAATTTCAGGGATATTTTTTAAAGCTTCGATCACTCTTTCCGAGTCGTGGTCTTTTTTTAGAGTAATTCCAGTAAAAGCACCCCAGTCATAGCCGATTTTTTTTTCATTTAGAGTAGGCTTGATTCCGGTTATAATTCCTTGTTCGATTAAGCGATTGATGCGTTGGTGCACCATTGTATTGGATATCTTAAGATTACTCGCAATTGCAGAAAAGGCCATTCTTCCGTCTTTTTCTAACTCCTTGATTATATTAATGTCGAATTCATCTAATATTTCCATTTTTAGGTCTATTTAAGTTAAAATCACTTTTTTTGAAGTTATAAAAGTAATTGTTTTTTATTTATGTTTAAATAGATTCATAAAATCAAATAATAAAATTTCAATAATTACTTTTTTTTAAGTTTTATTAAAGTAATTGTATTGAAAAATGGTTAAATTTAAGTCAAAAAATGCTTTTTTATGCTTTTGAATAATAATTTTCATTACTTTTGCTTAGTAAATATTTAAAATTATCTAATTATGACACATACAACAGAAAAACTTTCTTCAAAATCAGAAGTTTTAATTGAAAAAGAAAACAAATACGGAGCCCATAATTACCACCCGCTACCTGTTGTATTAGATAGGGGAGAAGGGGTATATGTTTGGGATGTAGACGGGAAAAAATATTTTGATTTCCTGTCGGCATACTCAGCCGTAAATCAAGGGCATTGTCATCCAAAAATTGTTGGCGCTATGGTAAAACAAGCGCAAACATTGACATTGACTTCACGTGCGTTTTATAACGACCAATTGGGTGTTTATGAGGAATATGTAACCAAGTATTTTGGTTTTGACAAAGTGTTACCCATGAATACTGGTGCAGAAGCCGTAGAAACCGCTTTGAAATTGTGTAGAAAATGGGCGTATGAGGTAAAAGGAATTCCAGAAGATCAAGCACAAATTATTGTTTGCGAAAACAATTTTCACGGAAGAACGACTACTATTATTTCATTCTCTAATGATGAAACGGCACGTAAAAGTTTTGGTCCATTCACAGCAGGATTTATCAAAATTCCTTATGATGATATCGAGGCTTTAGAAAGTGTATTAAAATCAACAAAAAATATAGCAGGATTTTTGGTAGAACCTATCCAAGGTGAAGCAGGAGTTTATGTTCCTACCGAAGGCTATTTGGCGAAAGCCAAAGCACTTTGTGAGCAACACAATGCGTTATTTATAGCCGATGAAGTGCAAACAGGAATTGCAAGAACAGGAAAGTTATTGGCGGTACACCACGAAAATGTGCAACCGGATATTCTTATTTTAGGAAAAGCAATCTCTGGTGGTGTTTATCCTATTTCGGCAGTTTTGGCCAATGATGAAATTATGAATGTCATCAAACCAGGACAACATGGCTCTACTTTTGGTGGAAATCCTGTTGCAGCAGCGGTTGCTATTGCAGCTCTTGAAGTGGTACGCGAAGAAAATTTAGCTGAAAATGCAGAACGTCTTGGAATTCTTTTGAGAAAAGGACTTAATGAAATTTCCGAAAGAAATCCATTAATTACACTGGTACGTGGAAAAGGGTTGTTGAATGCCATTGTTATCAACTGTGGAGAAGATTCGGATTTGGCATGGGATATTTGCTTGCGTTTTAGAGATTATGGATTATTGGCAAAACCAACACACGGAAACAAAATTCGTTTGGCGCCACCATTAGTAATCACCGAAGCTCAAATACAAGAATGTCTTACTATTATTGAAAAAGCGTTAAATGATTTCAAATAATATTATGATGGAACGGGCGATAAAATTAATAAAGAACAGATCTGATATTGGCGCAGGTACACGTGGTTCTGATATGGGAATTGATGCGATAGAAATTGCAGCCATTAATCAGAACAGTGATTACTTTAACGAATATGATTTCGAGGATGTAAAAACGCACAACGAATCCATATACGATAAAGATCGAAACTCTTTTGCTAAAAGAATAGAACATGTTGTAGAACAATGTACTAGAGTTTCTCATTCTGTAAAGAAAAATTTGGAAGCCAATTTTTTTCCGATTGTTTTGTCTGGGGATCATTCTTCGGCTTTGGGAACTATTAGCGGAATAAAAGCGGCTCATCCAGACCAAACTATTGGTGTTATTTGGATTGATGCCCATGCCGATATACATTCACCATACACATCACCTTCGGGGAATATTCATGGTATGCCATTGGCAGGAGTTCTAGGGGATGATAATTTAGATTACCAAATCAATGAAGTAGCGACAGAAACGGAGCAGCATTGGGAAGCAATGAAAAATATTGGGTATCCGGGACCAAAAATTTCGGCTAATGATTTGGTGTATTTTGGTGTTCGTGATACAGAGAAAGCAGAGGATAAGCAAATAGAAAAATTGCATATCAAGAATTATAAAGTTGATGAAGTGCGTTATCGAGGTTTAGAAACCTGTGTTGCTGAAGCTTTAATAAATTTGGCACATTGTGATGTACTGTATATTTCTTTTGATGTAGATTCAATGGATTGCGATTTGATTTCTTATGGTACAGGTACTCCGGTTCCAAGAGGATTTGATCAGTACGAAATTATAGACATTATCAATCAAATTATCATGTCCAAAAAAGTGGTTTGTATTGAATTTGTAGAGGTAAACCCTCTTTTGGATACCAAAGGGAATAAGATGGCCGAGACTGCTTTCCAAGTTTTGGAGGCAATTACTTCTACGCTTATTTTGCCTATTGAATAGTTTTTTTAAACAATAAGGATAGCCCGAAATCAACTTGGTTTCGGGCTTTTTTTTATAAATATTTAAATGAATAAAACTTAAAAAAATAAAATGACTGTCCATAACTTTATCATGAGTACAGAAAGGATAAAGTTTGTGAAAGCATTCGACAATAGATTTATTCTCAGAAATGGAGCAAGTGACGGATAGTAATAAAAAATAATACTTGTGTTTAAAGTGTAACAAAACGTGATAATTTTTGTCATACTAATAAATATAGTTTTAATAGAAAAAAATATGAAGAAAAGTGTTTTAGGTTTTTTTGCCTTAAGTTTAGGATTTAGTTGCGCCGTTGAAGGACAATCAATGGATAAAATTATTACTCCAAAAGAAGTGACTCGAATAGAAAAAATACTTGCTGCTGACGATATGCAAGGTAGAAGAACCTTTACTCCAGCGATAGATAAAGCATCGGCCTTTATTGAATCTGAATTTAAGAGAATAGGGTTGCAAACGTATAATGGAACTCCCAATTTCAGACAGGAGTTTTTTATGACCGAATCAAAAGCCGTTTCTTCAAAAATTGTTATA
This sequence comes from Flavobacterium sp. ZT3R18, assembly GCF_007097385.1. Lineage (GTDB taxonomy): Bacteria > Bacteroidota > Bacteroidia > Flavobacteriales > Flavobacteriaceae > Flavobacterium. Next base: position 18,495 of record NZ_VJZS01000034.1, on the reverse strand, counting down.
GATGGCAAAGAAATTGACAACGCTAAAGTTGTTGCATTCTCTTACCAATCCCAAGTTTCCTTAACGGAGAAAAACGATATTTCGGTTGTTAAAATTAACAAAGGGGATAATATAGGTCAAAAGTTTAATGAATATTACAATGGTACAAAAAGTGTATTGGTCTTGGTTGACGCCTCTTTTAATGCTGTTTTAGCAGATATTAAGCATATTGACAGAATTACAGCAGATCCAAAAGAGAATACGGTCTTGTTGTTTGTTTTTGGCGTTTCTGATGCCACTACTTTTTCGATAGATCTTAAAAATAAAATTTCAAAAAAAGCGTTGAATAATGTGGTTGGGGTATTGCCAGGAAAAAGCAAACCCGATGAGTATGTGATTTTTTCTGGTCATTATGATCATTTAGGTGTTGGGTCTCCAGAAGAAGGAATGCCACATAATGCAACCGATTCTATTTATAATGGAGCCAATGATGATGCGGCCGGAACTACCGCAGTGATTATGTTGGCTAATTATTTTAAAAAGCTAAACAATAATGAACGCACCATCATTTTTACCACATTTGTAGCCGAAGAATTAGGAGGTTATGGAGCTAAATATTTTTCTAAACAAATGGTTCCTGCTAAAGTGATTGCCATGTTTAATTTGGAGATGATTGGAACCGAATCTAAATGGGGAAAGAACTCAGCCTATATTACAGGATATGAAAAAACGAATATGGGAGCCATATTGCAAAAAAATTTAGAGGGAACCGCTTTCAAATTTTATCCAGATCCGTATCCAGAACAGCAATTGTTTTATAGATCAGACAATGCTACTCTAGCCAAACTGGGAGTTCCTGCACATACTATTTCTACTTCAAAAATGGATAGTGAACCTAATTATCATACTGCAGATGATGAAATAGAAACGTTGGATATTGATAATATGACCGAAATAATTAAGGCTATTGCACTAAGTTCGTCTAGTATTATAAGCGGAAAAGATGCTCCAACAAGAGTAGATACTACTCAGTTGAGATAATTGGAAAACCAATTTGAAACTAAAATCAAAAAGCCCTGAATTTGAGAGATTCAGGGCTTTTTGATTTTAATAAATAGTAGTGTTTATGAATTAAAAATAGTTCTCTCGATTACTGTATGCCAATGTTATTAAGTTTAAGAGAAATTCAGGGGATTTCAATGTTTATAGAAACAAAAATACCACACCCCAGCAACCCCATCGGGGTTGTATTATGTTTGAAAACATAAGACCCCGCCGGGGTCGTTGTGGAAATCGAAGATTGTTTCTATAAACATTTGGCATCTCCGAGGTCAATATGATTTTTAGCTCAATACCATTGAGTTATCGGGATTAATGAACTAATATTTCTTAAAAGTTTAAAAAAACGGCTAAAATGTTTGGACTTATTTATACTTATAATTTGTGCTAATTTGTGATCCCGAGTGTTGGGGCGTGTTCGCTTTTTTGTATGATTAATTTTCTGAAATTCGTTTTAATTCATTCAAAGCCAATGGAAAAGTAGTGTTCATAAAACCGATGTATTTTTCCAATGCTTCTACATTTACAGTTAGTTCGGTTCCATTATTGCTTTTGTTTAATGTATAGGTTTCCATTGCTCCCGACCAACTTTCAGTTTCGGCTGTCATGGGTATTTCTTCAAAGTTTTTGATGTCCCCCAAATGTTTGAAAGCCAAAAAGCGGTTTTCTTCAATACGGTCTAAAATACTGTACATTCCCTCTCCGCTAGGCGTTAGTAAATGGATTTTGTTGCCTTCGGTAAAGCTGTCTGTTTTGTAGTAGCTACCGGTACAAAATGGATTCGTCCAAATTTTGTAGTTTTCAAGTTGCCATAAAGATTGCCAAACGGTATCGGGAGAAGCGTTGATGTTTATTTTAAATACTAGTGTTTTCATGTGAAGATAATATTTGCTTTTTATTGGTCCCGATAGCTCCCGATAGCTCCCGATAGCTATCGAGACGGGAGGTATCGCTATTCTTCATTCCTATTTATCTCATTGATACTATTTATTTTGGTATTCGATGATTTTTAATTGTATTTTGGAATCATGGCGATTTCATATTTATTGATTCAATAAGTCGTTCAATTGATTTAACCCCGCAGAATATCCCTCTTCAAAACCCATTTCAAGAATTTGTTTCATGTCTTCTTCTTGTGAGAATATAATTTCGTTGGTTACTTTGGTTATTCCATTTTCTTCATGAAAGCTATTTGTCCAATTCATTCTCGGAAAGTCGGTATTTACCTTTCCGTTCTCATCACAAAAGGCATCAGAAGCTTCGTAGGATTCCATCGGTCGAATGTTTTTAAATTCGGCAAAACACCAATGTTTCTCGCCTTCTGGAGAGAGCATGTAATAGAGCCATTGTCCTCCGTCTTTAAAATTTGCTTTTTTCGTAATGGCTTGGTAAGGCTTGGGTGCCCACCATTTATCGGTAATTTCGGGATTGGTAAAGGCATTCCAAATTTTATCTTTTGGTGCGTTGAATTCACTGATAATTGAGATTTGCCTATTAGTATAATCCTTATCTATTTTAATTGGAAGGTGGTTCATGTTTTTTTTTTTTTTTTTTTGATTTTTAAACGAATGAAACAATAATGGGTTAAAAAAAGTTGAAGTCGGTACTTTTTAGTATTAACAGATTTTATCTGTTAATACTATTTAAGTTTAGAATTTATTGCAGTAAATTCTAGGCTTAAATGGTATAAACTAAAAGTCCGACTCAAGTTTGTATGCTGTGAAGTTTAGGAAATAGGAAGAATTTGTTTCAGAATTTCCCTTTCGGAAGACTTAACCAAAGGTTTAAATTTTTCATACCATATTTTCCAGATTTCGGCATTTAACTCTTTGGTCAAATCCATTTCAAAATCGCCCAAAGTAGGATAAGGGGACTCTATAATAAGACGATAACCTTCGCCCGTAAAGTCAGTAAGGATTCGCCCACCCGTAGGCAACGTTAAAATCCCATTACTGATGGCTTCGTCAGTGAGTGCTTTGGCTTCTTTATAGCGACCAAATTGTAAATTGAATATTTCTCGTACGATAAACATAGCTTTTTAAATTTTGATTAGACAATAAATTAAAAACGAAATTTAAAGGTGTTATTTGGAAATTACATTGGAATTAAAAATAGAAATGTGTACTACAAAGTTAGGGATAAAACGTTTTTTAATTACAGTTTTTGGTTGTAAATAGTTTTTAGTTTTTTATTTAAAATATTGTACGTAAAGGTTTTATGTAGTTTAAAACAGTCGGGGTACTGATTTTAAAATTTATACCAAACATAAATATAATAAATGCTTGTACGTAATCATACCTAACAAAAAAAACTGACACAGATTCCACAGATTAGCACAGATTTTCAATATAACAGAGTATTCAATTTGTGGAAATTTGTGAAATCTGTGTCAAAAAAACATCCTTCAGGTATCAATACGGACAATCATAATATAATATAACACAATCGCTCCCCGCTCCTTTCGGGAGGGGCTGAGGATAAACAAGGTGGACTATATTGTATTAGGTATTAGTATCTGCTAAAAATGAAAAATCTGCGTACAATAAAATAAATTGGACGCAGATTTTGAGGATTTAAAAATGATTATTTTAATACAATTTACAACCCAAGAGCTTCTTTTATCAATTGAAGATTCTCATCACTGAAATTGATCTTTAACGCTTCTTGATGTCCTTTGTCCGACATTTTAGTCCATGTTTTTTGAATGATGTTTTTCATTTTCTCCCTGTCGTGTTTGTGTACAAAAGGATCAAGGTAATGTTCTAAAAATACTAGACAAATCACATCTTCTAGTAATTGTGTCTCTTCATCTTTTTTGAGTAATTTTTTTTCGATTAGGAAAGAAACTCGGGCGATAAATGCTTCGTCGTATCCTGCTTTTTCTAATATTTCGGCGGTTGTTTTGGCGTGGAATTTCTTTAAATCTTCCCTCCATTTTAGATAACCCACACGATCCATTGGGTAGGATTCTCTGGCGATTTTCCAACGGCAAATGTGTTGTGCCTTGGCTGCTATTTGAACCGCTTCGGAAGCATTTGGATTGTAGTCCATAAGCCTTTCATACATTCTGTCGGAATATAGTAATTCCTTCGGGTAGGTTACTTCTTGGTCTATTTCGATGTTTGGATCGGCTTCGTTTTCGGAATCAATCCATGCACTGGCGTTTAGAAATGGTATTGTTTTCATTTGAGAGTGTGTATATTCAAAGATACATACAATATTCAAAAAACCCAACGAATACTGCATCTCGTTCTGTTTTTATTAGAAAGAAGTAATAAAAAGCTGTAATTCCAAATTTTGAGGAATTACAGCGCGAGCTAACGCAAGCTCAATGTCATTAAGTTAAGGCGTTTCGAGCTGACGAATCCTTAACTAAATGACATTGAACACAAGCTTCCCGTTCCTATTGTTTGATGATTATTTTCGAAAATTTTGAGTGGTCAATTTTGAATGTAAGCAAATAACTTCCTGCGGATAGATCCTCTATATTGATACTGTTAGAATACTTCCCGCTGTCGATTGTTTTGTTTTCTATTCTGCGAATTTTTTTGCCATCAATTGAGTATAGGTCAATTGATACTTCACTTTGTTTATCCAACTCAAATTCAATTTTGAATGAATTGGTCGTTGGATTTGGATACATCGAATAGGATATTTTGTTTTCAAAACTGTCGAGTTTAACTCCTAAATTTGATTTATTGATTGTCCAAGTTACGGTGCTCAAATGAGTACTTGCATGATTGTCTACTTTCAATAAATTGGAGTCATCTGTAATTGTAACCACTAAATTATGTGTGCCATTTGACAATGTATTTTGGTCTATTTTGACAAAATCTACATTGTCACCAATGATTATGTTGTCAAGCTTCCATTTTATATTTAATGTATTGGTAACAGGTTTCATGAGTTCTGTGAGATTGAAATCTAAATACTGGTTTGCCGAGGCGATGGTTGCCCCATTTGTTGGAGTGTAGCTCACAATGGGATTTACTTTACGGTGTATGGTTTCAATAATTCCTTGTGTGCAAACAGAACAATATACAGGCCCTAATAGTTGCATTTTGCAATTGGTATGCGGTTTATACCATGAAGCAGATAGGCCCGTATTTCCATATTTATTAACTCCTACAGCATTAATGCCTACCCAGTTTTTCCACTTAATCAATGTGGGATCTGAGGTTTTTGTCATATTGGTTTTTTCATCAAAATAGTCATCGCCGGCAAAATATTCGTCTGCAAGTGCAGCAAAGGAATGACCCATTTCGTGCGCAACTACTTCAGGGCTGTTTACTTCAGTTGTTGATGTAGCAAATTCGCCTCCAGAACCACCGTAGTCGGAAGTGTTAGCAACAATAAGTACTTGAGCATATTGGGATGTAAAATTGGCATTGACGACATTGTGTATCAGAGTGGAGTTACTGGGCACAATTAAGCGGTGTATGCCTGCAACATCAAAGGTAGATCCAAAATAGGGATTGTTGGTGTAGGAAGGTTTTGAGCCACAATCACTTGCTGTTTTGGGATGATTTACACCAGATTGGGTCGAAATTACTTTGATGGCATAAGCATTAAAATAGTTGGTGTAATTTTTCCAAGGTGCTTGCGAGAAAAGATAATCGATTACTTTTTTGGAATCAGAGATGAATTTAGTTTGTTCTGCAGCTGTATATCCATCTCCCAGCACTAAAATGTTTAGATATTTGTCATTGTTTCCACTGAATTTTAAAGTTTCCACATCAAATTTCTGAGCGTTTGCAATGTTTATTGTCAAGAATATTAAAAGTAGTGTTGTAATTTTTTTCTTCATGATTTTAAAAGCTTTTCTTGGTTAATTGTTTTTTGGGTTGGTTTTTTAAAGTTTCAAATATTTTTATTTCATTAATGTTCTTTTGCGTTCTAATAACAAAATCAGCATTGTTTATTATGGTGTCTTTATACGAAAATGTACCGTCCTGACTCATGTATTCGTAGTGCTTGTATAAAGGATGATCCATAGCTACAGTGTCAATAAGTTGTTTGCCTGAATACAAATAGAGTGTCAAATAGTTTGGACTTCTATTGGTGCTTTCTGTTTTTATTTTTCCTATAATTTCATTTTTACTTACTAATTCGACTATGTTTGTTGAATTGTTATTGTCTTTGTGAATATTGAATACAAAAAACAAACTTTGATTTGGTTCAGGTTCTTTGGTCTCAGTTTCTAAATTAGAATTGTTATGATTCGAGACGCCACAACTCATTATTAGAATCGGAAATAAAAGGGAAACTGCAATTTTCTTTATATTCTTCATTAGTGTTTTTTTGTTTCAATAAGGTTTCTTCTCTGCATCGTTTTTTATTACTGTTAGTGTTTCTTCTTTGGACGGTTATAGAACTTGGAGTAAAGTATTTTTTTTGTAAACGAAAATACAAATAAAAATAACAATTCAATTAAAGTCTTGGTTTTTCGGAAGTGGAACTTTGTTAGTTTGTTTTTGAAAATTACTGTTTTTATGAAAATGAATGCCCTAGCCCTGATGGAAACGGCATCCTTTTTTGTCTCGTTTTTTTTTCGAGACAAAAAAGATACAGTGGACAGCAGGAAATAGCTCCTGAAAATTTGCATGATATAAAGGAACAGCTATTTTGTCTGTGTTGCTGTTTAATACTCTGATCTTTTTGTGATTATCCTTTTTAATTATGTGTAGGCTTGTTAAATCGGATAACACACTATAGTTTTTATCTATTGAAAAAATAATTTAGATAAGTAATATTTTGCTAAATTCGTAGGTAAGTTTTTAAAAATCATCGAATTATGGAAAATAACGAAAATCAGAACACATCGGCAGCTGCCAATGGTAACGGAGAAAGTAAATGCCCGTTTTCAGAAGGTAGTGCAAAACAAAGTGCTGGCTCTGGCACTAGAAACAATGACTGGTGGCCGAATCAGTTGAAATTAAATATCCTTCGTCAACACTCTTCGTTGTCTAATCCGATGGGGGAGGCGTTTAATTATGGTGAGGCCTTCAAAAGCCTCGATCTGAATGCTTTGAAAAAAGACATCTTTGATCTAATGACTACCTCCCAAGACTGGTGGCCGGCTGATTACGGTCACTATGGTCCATTCTTCATTCGTATGGCGTGGCACAGTGCAGGTACGTATCGCATTGCGGACGGGCGTGGAGGCGCGGGCGCGGGTACCCAGCGATTTGCACCACTCAATAGTTGGCCAGACAATGTGAATCTCGACAAGGCTCGTTTGCTGCTATGGCCTATCAAAAAAAAATACGGAAAGAAAATCTCATGGGCGGATCTGATGATCCTTGCCGGAAACTGTGCTTTGGAGTCAATGGGCTTTGAGACCTTTGGTTTCGCTGGAGGACGTGAAGATGTTTGGGAACCCAATGAAGACATTTATTGGGGGTCTGAAGGGAAGTGGTTGGACGATAAACGTTATGTGGGAGACCGCGAATTAGAAAATCCTCTAGCTGCTGTTCAGATGGGGCTGATTTATGTGAATCCAGAAGGGCCTAACGGTAATCCTGATCCTCTTGCTTCTGCCCGTGACATTCGGGAGACTTTTGCTCGTATGGCTATGAATGACGAAGAAACTGTTGCATTGGTTGCTGGTGGACACACTTTTGGGAAAACCCATGGTGCAGCCGACCCAAGTAAGTACGTTGGCCCAGAACCAGCAGCTGCGGGTATCGAGGAACAAGGACTTGGTTGGAAAAACACCTTTGGGAGCGGACATGGAGAAGATACGATTAGTAGCGGTCTTGAAGGAGCTTGGACTACTACGCCTAATAAGTGGAGTAATAATTATTTCGAAAATTTGTTTGGATTCGAATGGGAACTAGCGAAAAGCCCAGCCGGTGCGCATCAATGGAAGCCAAAAGGTGGAGCAGGAGCGGGTACAGTGCCCGATGCTCACAATCCGTCTAAGAGTCACGCTCCAACTATGCTTACCGCTGATCTCGCCTTGAGAGTAGATCCTATTTACGAACCCATTTCAAGACGTTTCCATGAAAATCCTGCTGCACTTGCAGATGCATTCGCTCGTGCATGGTTCAAGTTGACACACCGGGATATGGGACCAATCGCACGTTATCTTGGGCCAGAGGTGCCTAAGGAAGAACTCATTTGGCAAGACCCTATACCAACTGTAACGCATCAACTAATTGACGATAGCGACATTGCTGCGTTGAAGACTAAAATATTGGATTCAGGATTGTCAGTATCTCAATTGGTATCCACAGCTTGGGGATCGGCATCAACGTTTCGTGGGTCTGATAAACGCGGTGGTGCCAATGGTGCACGCATTCGTCTTGCCCCACAAAAGGGTTGGGAAGCCAATAATCCAGCTCAACTGTCGAAAGTGTTAGCGACTCTCGAGGGTATTCAAGCAGCATTCAATAGTACTCAGTCTGGCGGAAAACAAGTGTCACTAGCAGACTTGATTGTTCTGGCCGGTGGTGCAGGAATTGAAAAAGCAGCTCAGCAAGCGGGGCATAATCTGAGCGTTCCCTTCACAGCGGGAAGAGCGGATGCTTCACAAGAACAAACGGATGTAGAATCTTTCGCCGTTCTTGAACCTGAAGCAGATGGATTCCGTAATTACTTGAAGACCCAATATACGGTGTCGGCAGAGGAAATGCTGGTAGACAAGGCACAACTGTTGACGCTCACTGCGCCAGAAATGACTGCACTCGTTGGCGGTTTGCGTGTTCTTAATGTAAATTTTGATCAGTCTAAAAATGGAGTATTCACTAGTCGTCCAGGGGTATTGACAAATGACTTCTTTGTGAACCTTCTCGATTTGGATACAACTTGGAAAGCCTCTTCGGATTCACAAGCGGTGTTTGAAGGTCATGATCGTAAGACAGGCACATTGAAATGGACGGGTACTCGTGTTGATCTCATCTTCGGTTCGAACTCAGAGCTTCGGGCACTCGCTGAGGTGTATGGGTGTGAGGATTCTCAAGAGCAATTCGTTAAGGATTTTGTTGCCGTTTGGAACAAAGTAATGAATCTGGATCGCTTCGATTTGGCTTAATTACAGAGTTGTATTTAATGGTATTAAAAGCTGAATTGATAACGGTTTATCTTTAAAAAAAAACGGGAATAACTTTTTAAAAGTTGTTCCCGTTTTTTTTACCCAATGCCGAAAGATTTAACGATACTGAATAATTAGTTTTTATCTTGTATATACCGTGATGATACCAAAAGAATCTTTTAATTTCAATTCTTTAAGCGTGAGATTAACAATGTCTTGGATCTTGGTGGCTCCATCAATTACTGTAGTTAGATTATTATGGGATCTTGAATAAATTCCCGCATCAATATCAAGTGAGCATGGACTAACAGTCGAATCATAATCTCCTTCTGTTATTGTATTGTCAATTTTTAGATTAATATAATCTTTATCACAGCCGTTTTGATTTTGTGGGGCATCCATCAATTGTTCTTGACCATTAATAGTAGTACCTACTTGGCTAAGATTCCATTTCCCAATTAAAGGGGCTAATGTTTCTCCCTCATTGTCGTCGTTACGGCAAGATGTGACAAATAATCCGATGCTTAGAGCTAAGGCGAATACAATACTTCGATTTTTCATGTTTTATATCTTTAAAATGTTTGATACAAAAATAGAAGCAGCACTTTAAAAAAGGCTTACAGAATTATTGATTTTAGTTACATAATTTTTTGTAACGGGATTTTTCTCTTATATACTGGGCATTTTGGTAAATTCAACTTCTTCATTTTTGGAATTAATAAAAGTAATAAAGTCGAGACATCTGTATGTCTTTTGCGAAAGCATATTATATCATTAATTAATATAATTATCGGCCAATGGTATTAATTCATAAATACAGTTTTGCGAGTTGAGTTAAACCTAAGAGCTTGTCCTAACTCGGAATTTTTTCGATTAAAATGGCGGAACCTGATTGATCAAAATAAGTACAGGTCATCTCTATAATGCTAACACTCCATCTAGCAATTCCACATTGTGCGGCATGATTGCAAAAAGTAAGGTAATCTGTTTGACCGTCTTGGTGCATAACCAGAAATTCAATAAATCGTTCTTTGTTGGGAGCTGAAGCAATAGTGATGCTGTCATAAGTCTCAGTTGCTGCCGCTCGGAAATTATCAGTACCAAAATATTCTACATGGCCATCGTTAACAAAGGTATCATAGCCTTTTACGCCTAATGCAATTAAATCTTGAATGTAAGTAGGGAAGTCAGCTCCAGATTTAACTCTAGAATGCGCTTCTTTTATTTGAGCAATTGTGAACATAATTCGATAGGATTTGGATTAATTACAGCGCCATAAAATTGGCTGTTTTTGGAAAAACACTTAATGCATCAGCAACAATTTGCGGAGTAGGAGAGGCTAGTTTACGGAGTTTGGTATCCATCCACGCGCCATCTACAGTAATAACAGCACACAATAGATCTTCTCTATAAAATTCATGAACAATAGACCAGCGGGAAGCATCGGCTTTCATTTTTGCCATTTTGGTTTGCATGGTAATTACGTCAGAGAGATTGATTTCTTTTCTAAAAACACACTCCTCTCTAAACAATATAGGGCCAATATGCTCCTTTTGCATAACTCGTAAGGTTAATCCTAATTGTGCTAAGATTTCAACACGGTGTTGTGCACCAAAATCATAATAGGCGCTGTGGCGTAAGTGAAAATTGGGATCTAAATCAGACCAACGAAAGGACAGTTCTTTGCTAAATGTAGCCATAGGGATTTAATTTAGGTATGTTTTTTTTTGTTGGCAAAGATAGCGAGGATTTTCAGATGATTTGATTGGTGAATAATGTTTTGCCATGGGTTATGCGTAATGTGAGGCTGAAGAGTCGTTTAGTGTGAATTATTTTTGCTAATTAGAAAGTAAATATAGTAGATTTAAGCTACAATAAAATGGTTTCTATTAACAAGGTATGTTACTATTTAGCTGCCATAAATACAATGATTTTCTACCACTAGGGAGCAAAGTCGAAAAGTCTTTTGTTTTTAGCTACCATCGATCCGAAATTGTGAATATCTATTTTGTGAATTGTGGATTTATTTTCCTTTAAAATCTATCTTTGACATCCTTAAAAAAAAAGAGAGATGAGTACAATTTGGTATGAATGCAAAGTAAAATATAGAAAAACAGATGAAACTGGAGGGCAAAAGATTACGACAGAACCTTATTTGGTAGATGCTTTATCCTATACGGAAGCAGAATCCAGAATTAATGAAGAGATGTCTGCCTATATTAGTGAAGAATTTAAAATCACGAACATAAAAGTGGCTAATTATGCAGAGATACATCCTTTCGAAAATGCGGACCGTTGGTTTAAATCAAAAGTTTCTTTATTGGCTTTTGACGAGGAAAGCGGAAAAGAGCGAAAATCGAATATGTACCTATTAGTGCAAGCCAATGACGTAAAAGAAGCTTATGATAACACCATTCATATAATGAAAAATACCATGGGAGAATATGCTATCCCTGCTATTTCGGAATCTCCTATTTTGGATGTTTTTCCTTATTTTAGTGGAGAAGAAGGAGAAACTGAACAACTAGAAAAGTTCAATGCACTGAAAACTTCTAAACCGGTATTATCTGAGGTAGAGGATACTATGGAATTTGACCCAGCATATCTAGAGGAAAGTATTTAATTAAAAAGACTACTACACTGAGTAATGACAAGAGGGCTTTTTAGCCCTCTTTTTTTTGATTTATTAATTATAAAGTGTTTTTTTGGATTGTTTCTGTTCCGAAAATAAATACATTCATTCCTAAATATTCCGTTTCGTATAAAATTTTCATATTGTTTTTCTTGGCAACATTTATAGAATCCAAATTGTTTTTGTCAATAATAGAGATAAATTGATTTGCTATTTTGTTTTCATTGCCAAAAATCTTCATTTGTTTTGCTATTTCAGTTCCATACCCTTTTTTCCAAAACCTAGGTTTGAGAGAATATGAGATTTCAAAGACTATTTTCCCTTCTATTTCTCGGGGTAAAATACCTCCCATTCCAATAAATTCACCACTATCTTTTTCAATTACTGCCAAATGTCCTAGACCTTGCATCTGGTATCGTTGCAATTGTTTGTTTATCCAGCCTTCTGCAAGTTCGTCTTTAGTTTTAGATAAATCGATGCCTAAAAAATGAAGTCTGTCATTTTCTTCAAAAAAAATTTTCCAACTTTCAATATCATTTTTTTGTTAGTACTCGAAAAGTTAGTCTTTCGGTTTCTTGATTAAAATATTCTAATAGGTTTAATTTCATTTAATTGTCGTTTTTTAGAGATATAATTCCAATTTGTAATACCTGTAAAAATACTTATACTCTCTAAACGTAGTAGCTTTGTATGATAAGGATAGCAGAGTTTTATTACTTTTTTTAATGTTCCTAAAAATGTAAAATTAAAAAAAGTCTTCCGATTTTTTCTATGAATGTTTTTTTAGATCTGTCAAAAATCAAGATAGTTTTAAAATATTAGAGAGGTCATTATTTTGTGTTTTTTGATACTGGATTTGTGTTGATTACTTGGTGAATCGGGTCGAATACTTCGGAGAGCGGGAACAAAATCATTTTGATTTCGGTTTCTATTGGCTCAATATTGAACACTTGCTGTTGAACACTTGCTGTTATATACCGTTTTTCCTTTCATTCCGTTATTGCTGGTATTAAATATTCCTGCATAATCTGTTCAACTTGTTTGTGTCCGTATGCTGTATTATATGCCGTAGAAGTAATTACAATTACAATAGGCTGATCTTTAAAAATAAAAATTTTATTACCACCATTGCCACTTGAATAGTAAACTTCATAATCTACGCCATTTACTTTGTATGTTTTATTCCAAAATAGATAACCATAATACTCGTTTTCTGATATTGCCATTTGGTGTGATAAACTTTTGGCTATCCATTCTTGCGAAAGAATTTGTTTACCATTCCAAGCACCTTTATTTTTGTATAATTGCCCAAATTTAGCAAAATCCAACGAACGCAATTGAATGCCACCTGCTGTATTAGCTACTTTTTGAGGTGTAAATTCCCATTTGTAATTAGTAATTCCAAGTGGTTTGAATAAATTTTTGTCGGCATATTTCTCTAAACCATTTGGTACAGATTTATGAATTATGTCGCCTATAACTATACAGCCAGCTGTAAAGTAATCCCACTGCTTGCCTACTACTTTTGTTTTGTCAATAGGAAGGTTTAATGTAAAGTCAACCCAATTTTTTGTAGGATACATATTTTCTTCGTTACCAATTGATTCAGAATTCATATCGGAACCTTCAAGATTTGAACTCATTGTCAGCAAACTTTTTAAAGTAATACTATCTTTTGATGTAGAATAGTTTTGAAAAGATTTTAGATCGTAAAACTCTTTTAGTGTTTGCGTTTCACTTTTTATGTAACCTTCTTTGATGGCAATTCCCAAAATAGTTGAAGCAAAAGATTTGCCAACCGACCTAGGGTCGTGAAGTGTATTTCTTTTAGCTCCATTAAAATATTCTTCAATTAATAATTTGTCATCTTTGATTACAACAATACTTGTAATATTTTTGTATGTTTGGTTGGCTATTTTTCTGTTTAACTCTTCAATTTTAGATTTATCAAGTTTATCTGTTGAAACCTGCCAGTCTTTTATTGTTTTTATTGATTGAAAACGAACCATTTTTTCATTAATTTTAATTTCGGGAACATTAATTTTTATTTGTCCTTCGGCAATTACATCTCCAGAAATTACTACGGTCAATTTTAGATATGGTCTAACTTCTATTTTTAATATGTGGTTACCACTTGTAAATGCTTCTTGTCCGCCATTGGAAAAAAACCTATTCCAAAGAAATCTACCCCAAGAGTCTTCATTTGTTGAACTTATTAAAGGAACTCTTAAAATTGTTTTCTGATTTTTACTTTCAGAGCTTCCTGCCCCAACGTTGAGATTCTCAACATAAATTTTTTTGTCGTCAACTATAAATGTAAATTGATAATTTCCGTTTTTTGTAAGTTCCTCTGCGGTTAGTTTTGGAGAAAGCAAATGAAGGTAATTTGTTAAAGAGTTTCCTAAAAACACTCGGATATTAAAATCAGTTTTTTCTTTGGGTTCGAAAGATTCTAAAAAATTCGTTTCTTTAAAATTTTCTATTGGTACAATTTGTCCCATAAAGGCAATTTTTCCAATGTTTGCTCTGTGAATTGGATAAGCAATGCTGTCACTTTTTACAAAACCACTTGTTTGACTAAAAGTAATTAGCCAAAATAGATTGACAGTGATAATGATTATATTCTTTTTCATAATATTTAGTTTAAAAATCCTACTGCAAACCTATGACTAAAATTAATTTAAAAATAGAATAAGATTAACATTTGAAGAAAATTAACTAAAAAGGATTTTTCTATATTCTGAGGGATTTATTCCATTAATTTCTTTGAAACAACGTGTAAAATGACTTTGATCAGAAAAGCCACAAACAAATGCAATTTCTGTCAAATCTAACTTTTTTTGAGAAATTAACTGTAAAGATTTTTCTATTTTTAATTTTCTAATGTATTCGCCAAAACTAGAATTAAAATATTTTGAAAAATCTCTTGATAAGTGAACAGGATGAATGTTTAAAGTTTTTGACAAATAATCTAAAGAAAGATTATCTGAAAATTGGTCATTCAATATCATATTTATTTCACTAACCCAAGTAGGTTTTTTATTAGATTTAGTTCGATTATTTCGTAACATTTTTGCTAAAGTTTCTAGCAATAGTATTTGAATTGAAAGTTGTGATTGGTTGTCATCAACTTTTGTTTCTCTAAAAATTTTATACATTAAAAACTTCAAATCGGAATTCGATATATTGATGCTTCCTTGTAATTCCGTTGTATCAAAATCTAAATTATCAAACCAATCTTTTTCTATTTCAATGTGGAAACCTCTTGTAAATCCTTCGGGTTTAATGTTGTAATGTGGGTCTTGCCAATTATGAAATAATAAACTACCAGCAGAACAATTATAAATTTCTTTTTTGTTACCTTCAATTAAGTTTCCTTGAAGGATAAAAGTAAAATATGCGTTTTCGTGATAATGCCAATCTACTTTATCGTGTGTGTAAATCGTATCGGTCAAAGTAATTCCTTCTAAATTAATAGTTTTATTCGTTTGTCCGTAAAATTCTCCTTTTAGTGATTGTTTCATTATTTGGTCTGGATTAGCATTTTAGTCCTCGAAAATAGCACACAACGTCAGTCCGTCTAAAAACCTCTATTAACATTTATTTTCGTTGATAAGCGCGTAAATATAGTAGATTTAAACTACAATAAAAGGACTTTTTGTAAAAAGGTATTTTGGTTGTTGCCAAAATATAAGCACCGCAAAAGGCTTAAGAAAGGCTTAAAAAGGTTTTTTATAGTCGAAAAAGTAAGGTCAGTATTTTTAGATACTGTTTTAACTCATTTGGATCAATTAAGTTCAATTATCTTCGCAGGTTGTAAGCTGTTAAAATCAAGCCTACATCGGCTACATCTCTTTTAATGGTTTTCTTGGTCATAATATAATAGAAATCCTCTCGAAGTTGACTGTACCCAAAAGTTTCGAGGAACGCATCCGTAAAAATCAACGACCCGAGCCTGAAAGGCGAACAGGCGAAGCAAATCCAACGAGGATGGTTAAACTATTTTCGGGGGACGAGTATTCAAAGAAAGTTGCTAGATATTGACGGATGGTTGCGCAATCGACTGCGATACTGCATCTGGACGGACTGGAAGAAACCCGAACGCAACAGGAAAAACCTTATGCGACTAGGTGTTGACAAAGATCACGCCTATGCTTGGAGCAGGACAAGAAAAGGAGGCTGGCGCATAGCCCAAAGTCCGATTCTAAACACTACAATTACCCTACAGCGGCTCAAGAAGAAAGGCTATCAGTCTATGTTGGAAATTTACATGGAACTCAACCCATCACTTTGCGAACCGCCGTATACGAGACCCGTACGTACGGTGGTGTGAGAGGCGCACTCCGTCAGTTTCTGGCGGAGCCGTCTACTCGATTATGGGCTGTGGCTTTTTAAAGTTTTATTGAAAGTTCCAAATGTCCACCCAATCCAAGCTCAACAATTTTCTGCAATGTAGATAAACGAACTTCCTTTACATTGTTTTCGATTCTTGAAATATAAGACTTTGTAGTACCGCATTTAATGGCGAGTTGTTCTTGTGTCATTCCTTTTTCAAGTCGTGCTTCGTGTATTAAAACACCAAGTTTAAACTGTTGGTAACCCGCATCTAATTGGTCACGTTCTGCGGTTCCTACTTTGCCATAGTGTTTGTCCTTAAACTCTGATAGCGTTTTTATGTTGTTATTTTTCATTTTTATATTCCTCCATTATTTTAAGTGCCTTTTCAATTTCTTTTTTTGGTGTCTTTTGCGTTTTCTTTTGAAAACCGTTTGCTAAGACCACAATTTTTCCTTTGTCAAAAAAGCAAAATATTCTAAAAATATCACTCGATTGTTGGATTCTAATTTCGTAAAGTCCGTCCGTATCTTCGATATGTTTAAGATAGGTTTCAGGAACTTTGTCGATTTCTTCTATCAAGTCAAAAGTCCAAATTATTTTGGCTCTTACTTTTTCCCTTTGCTTCACAAAGAATTCTTCAAAGTAATCCTTGTAAAATGCTATTGTTCTGGTTTTTAATTTTTCTCCCACGCCTTAAAATCACAAATGTTGCACAAAAGTACAACATTTATTTGATTTTTTTCTCTTTTTGTTTAAGGTTGATTTTCAATGTGATGTAGTGCCATAGCCCATAACGTTCCCGCGCTCTTGCGATGGTGGGGATAACAAGCCTTATATTTCGGTTATTTACTAATTTTTCAAATACAAAACCATTTTCAAATTAAGCCAATTGCCCAAATCTCTTGTGAGCAAGTGTGTGTGCCTTGCATGCGCTTCCATTCCTACAAACGTAAGGAATTTATCTAGAGGGTGCAAGTCCCTTATCGGCAAGTTGTTGATTTTATATTGAGCCGATTAGCACGAGGCAAGCTGGTTTGGAGTAATCCATGCAGTGAAGGAAGCCCAACGGCAAAAGTCTGTACCGAGGAACACAAAGCGCATAAGAGGCTAGCTAAACTGGGTAAGTATACACACCAATACTTTGCGAACCGCCGTATACGAGACCCGTACGTACGGAGGTGTGAGAGGCGCACTCCGTCAGTTTCTGGCGGAGCCGTCTACTCGATTGTGCGTTCGTTTTTTTATGCGGTTAATGGATTTATATGTATTTGTCCTCCAACTGCTTTCAAAACTTTCATTATCGTTGAAAATTGTGGTTTGGATCCTTCCGACAATGCTTTGTACAAACTTGGTCTGCTCATTCCAGTTTCTTCTGCAATTTTGGTCATACCAATTGCTTTTGCAATATGTCCAATTGCAGTAACAATTTCAGCATCATTGCCTTCTTCCAAAACTGTATTTAGATATTCAGCAATCATTTCGTTGCTGTCCAAATAATCTGCAATATCAAATTTTGACGTTTCCATTTTCTATTTTTTTAATTTTTTCCAAATTTCTTTTGCTTTTTCAATGTCTTTTTGTTGAGTAGATTTATCTCCTCCAATAAGTAGAATAATAACTTTCCCATCAATTTCTTTGAAATAAACTCTGTAACCTTTTGCGTAGTTGATTTTTAGTTCTCTAATTCCATCTCCAACAGGTTCGCAATCTCCAAAGTGTTCGTCCTTTTCTAACTTTTGAAGTCGGAACAAAATTTTTGCTTTTGCTCTAAAGTCATTCAGTTTCTTAAACCACTTATCAAATTCCGTCGTCTTTTCAATAAAGTACATTCTTTAGGTTGTATTCGTTTGGATACAAAGTTATAAAAAATAATTTAATCTTGCAAATTCAGTTTTAAACGTTATGTCTGGGCAAAATGACGCACAACGTCCCGCTACTACAGCGGGTTTGGGACTAAATTAAGCACATTATTCGGATTTGCCAAAATATCCCAAATACAAACCGATTTTCCCATTAAGCCAAATGCCCAAATCCGTTGTAGTGGCTGTGTGTGCCTTGCATGCGCTTCCATTCCTACAAACGTAAGGAATTTATCTAGAGGGTGCAAGTCCCTTATCGGCAAGTTGTTGATTTTATATTGAGCCGATTAGCACGTGGCAAGCTGGTTTGGAGTAATCCATGCAGTGAAGGAAGCCCAACGGCAAAAGTCTGTACCGAGGAACACAAAGCGCATAAGAGGCTAGCTAAACTGGGTAAGTATACACACCAATACAAAGCCTAGAGACAACAGGTTTAGTTAGTAGATGCGTCGGGGATAGACGGAAAGAGGAAGTGCTTACCGAGGGAGGTCTTCACAACCACGAGTGGTTAAGTGAAGAAGTCAGCAGAAGTCATAGTACTTGGGGTAACGAGTTACCAACAGAAAGGTATAGGACTCACAAACAAGGAAGGA
>NZ_VJZS01000033.1 GCF_007097385.1 Flavobacterium sp. ZT3R18 | reverse complement strand
CATGACCATCATACTTTTTCGGTTGAAGTGCGACAGGATATATTGGTTAGCGAATCTGAAAGCGTTATGCCAGTTTCGCAGCAACTCGCGGGCGAAAAGATAAGCATCGAAATAAAAGCAATACCGGATTTAGATGACCATATGGTTGCTAAAAATCCTAAAGATTATGTAATGCAGTTTTATGGAATAGTAACCAAGGTCACTATGCGAAAATCCCGTGTTCGTGACATGGAAGAAACAATCCTAATTCAAGGATATAGCTCTTCGATCGTTTTAGACAATGGCCCAGAATCAAATTCATTTACAGAAAAACCACTAGCCGATATTGTAAATAAAGTAAAAACAGGTTATGATATAGATATGAGAGTGTCTCCATATTATAAAGAGGAATTACCTTATACGGTTCAGTACAACGAAAGTGATTTTGATTTCTTGAATCGTCTAGCGATGCGCTACGGGCAATGGTTCTATTATAATGGAACTTCAATGGTTTTCGGGACTCCGGGCGGTACAGGCGGTGAGCCTAAACTTGTTTACGGGGTTAATATGCAGGAATTTAGTTATGATGTAAAATTGTCTCCAACATTATTTAAAGCTATAGAGAATGACAATATAAAAGGGGAACATTTTGCTGAAAGCACTTCCAGATATAAAAAAGAAGTGGACGGATTTCATCAAACGTTTATCAATAAATCCAATCAGGTTTTCAGCAAAGAAACGGTTATTCAACTCAACCAAAATGCGGTTGGAGGAATGGGAAAAAAAGCATCCGAAGAATATGCCAAAAATAAAATGCGCTCCGTTATGGGTGATATGATACAAATAGAAGCTTCAAGTGAAGTTCCGGGTGTGACCATTGGCAACGATGTAAGTATAAGCAGTGTTGATCCGCAATTAGAAAATTCGTATAGGGTAATCCAGGTAACGCATACCTGTGATGACGGAGGTGGTTACGAAAACCATTTTACAGCTGTTAATTTTAACGGAGCAGTTTTCTCGCCTATGACCAATCCTGATTTAATTCCACGTTGTGAGAGTCAAACAGCAATAGTTGTAGCAAATGAAGACCCAGACGGTCTAGGCAGTTTAAAAATACAAATGCCATGGCAGCAAGCTAAAGGCGAAACAACCCCATATGTACCTATGGTGCATCCACACGGAGGTGGCGAGAAAGGCTTTTATATTATACCCGAGGTTGGCGAAAGAGTATTCGTTGATTTTCAGGGAGGCAATGCCGAAATGCCTGTAGTGTTTGGATCAATGTATCATAGAAATGGAAAAAGTGGTTACGTTACACCCAAAAACGATATGAAAGTAATGCGTACGCGCTCAGGAATAAAAATTGTCTTTAATGATGCCGATGGAAGTCTTTTGATCGAAGACGCAAGCGGGAACAAATATTTTATGGACGGTAAGGGCAATACATTTGTAACTGTCCCGAAGAATATGACTTTTGATATTGGTGAAGATTTGACTTTTAATGTCGGTAAGAATATGATAACCCAAGTGGGTGAAGATCAAACTGATGATGTTGGTAAAAACAAATCGACAACGGTAACCAATAAAATAACTTTACAAGCCCAAGAGTATAAACAAGATATTGATAAAAATAAAACAATGACGGTTGGTGGTGATTTAAAAGAGACTACAGGAACAACAACCCACAAGGCTATAGCGGGAGATATATTGATAAAAAGTTCAGGGGTTTCAAAATTATTAGGAGCTACTGACGCAAAAGTAAACAAAGGGTAAAATGATAAAAGAATATGTAAGAATTTGGCAAACTAGCTTTAATATAGATGAATCATTGTCAAGGAAAAGTTTTTTATTATTTATACGTATAAGTTTTTTAAATCTTTTTCTAATTTTTCCAATTTGTGATTTTTTGGGCAGTAGTATTTTATTGGCTATCTATTCAATATTGTTTTTTATGGTATTATTTTCAGCTGGAATAAAAAGAATGAATGATATTAAAAAGCCATGGTTCTATTTATTTATTCCATTTTATAATTTTGTTTTACTACTAGAAAAAGGAGAAGATGAAAAGTATATAAAAAGCCCAACAGCATACATCAATAGATATGCCTTTTTTAAATTATTATTCATCTCTATTGCGATAGGATTAATGAATTTAGTTTTATTCATCGCTCTCTGTCATACTAAATCGATGAATGCTGGAATTTGGTCTTTAATGTATTCTAGTTTTTTGATTGTGTTGTCTTTAATAATTTTTACTATACAGGTTTATTATTTTAAAAAAAAGGTTACAAATGATAGTATATATGCTTATTCTTTACGTTTTACAATTTTTAGTTTAATTATTACACTTTTATCTGTTTGGCAAAGTTGGAGTTAAGAAGAAAATCATTTGTTTACAATGCTGGCTTAAGCCAAGACGATATATTAAAGGATGAATTGAGGCTTTCGTTTAGACTTTTTTGATGGCACACTCAATAATAGAAGAAAACATAAAATATGAAAATAATAAAAATTCACTTGTATGCTCTAGCGTTATTGCTAACGATAACTACAGCATGCCAAAACAAAAAAGACAAAGAAGATATGAATGAACCAAAATTTGAATACGAAGCAACTGCAAATGCTCCATTAGGTTATCCTATAGAAGTATATAAAGGAGGTCTTGAAAGCAAGTCTAGTTTTTCTGGATTATCAATTGGTATTGCCACAGGTAAAGCAGGTTGGGGAGAAACAGGACGTAGTATGGGTTCCAGCAAAGCAACGGTACCTAATAGGCTAAACCTAATATGGATGTCTTATACCGAAGCCACCCTCTATAGTATAGATTGTGCAATAGACCATGAAAAAATGGTAAAATTGTTTAAGGAAGGTTACCCCAGTTATGCCTCTTTTCTAGGCTTTGGCAGACGAGAAAAGGACTATTATGATACTATTATTACAGGTTTTGCTCCTGGTGGCGTGGTGGTCATTTGGCTTTATGGAGTGGGAAAACAAGTAGAAATAGGGCGCTACCAAGGGGTTAAAACCAAGGTATCTCAAGCCGAAATAAACACGCTAGACAACCACGACCGATTATTGTTTGATGAATCGTGGCGAGAAGGGATCATGAGCAATACCAGCATAATACCATTAGTAACACAAGAGGCCAACAAAAACAAACTCATTCCTTACGGTTTATGGGATACTTATAGAGAAAAATACTATTGGCGTCCAACAGCTATTGTACAAAACGAAGGAAAAATGGAAAGATTTGCATTTGATATGTACAATGGTGAGAAAGATAAATTATTCGATGAGAGTTTTATAAAAAATGAATTTGTAAAAAGAGCAACTCCCAATGGGTTTAGTATGAGCTGGAAAGACAAAGCAGGACAGCGTTATGCAGGCATTGCAGATTTTGATGAAAATGAAATTTTTGCTGCTTTTCAGGAAATATACAAGGACAATAAAGAAGGCAAAGTAGAGATAGAGTTTAGAGTAAGTTCTTTTAATGATGACTTGACCGTACGGCTCAAAGGGAATGACAAAGAGATTGCATTGGTAAAATGCAAAATAGACGTTTTTAAATCTAGCAAAAAATATTAAGTTATGGGAAAATCATTTGTTTACAATGAAGGCTCAAGCCAAGACGATATATTAAAGGATGAACTGAGACTTAATTTCGGGGTGTTTTTTGATGGCACACTCAATAATATGAAAAACACCAAACTCCGAAAATTATACCGGGATAAGGATTTTATGAATAATGAAAAAAAAGATGACTACCAATTTGATTCGTCGGGCGAAAAAGCTAGAGACACAGCTCGTCAGGCAGAAGACGAAAACTATAGCAATATAGACAGTAGCGGTTTTAGCGAGGAACATAAAGAGTATCTGGAAGCCTCACATAGAAATAGCGGTTATGAAGTTTGGAAATGGACTAAGGCACTAGATAAAATGGGAGTAGATAACAGTTTTGCTAATGATTTTACCAATGTCGCCCGTATGTTTATGGGATGTGATGAGCAATATGCTGTTTACATTGAAGGAATTGGTACAGAAGATGTTGCCCGTGACACAGATGATGGTTTTCAATATGGGTCTGGGAGTACCGGCATAAGGAGCAAAGTACGTAAAGGCTGTAATGAACTTGCAAAAAGAATCAAAAAAAAAATAATTAAAAAAAATGATGAAGATAAAATAAAAATAAGCATCACACTAGATGTTTTTGGTTTTAGTCGTGGAGCAGCTGCAGCGCGTAACTTTGTACATGAGGTAAACCAAATAAACTCAAAACTTATTCCCAAAAAAGTACAGGACGGGTATTATCCTGAAAATCCCTATTCTAAATCCGAGACTCTAACTCCAAAATACAAAACTATTTTTATTGATAGTGATCTGGAAGAAATAGATGTTTCGCTATTAGAAAATAACAAAATGCCAAAAATGGGACATTTTGGATATAGCTGTCTTGTAAATAAAATTTCACCTGAAGATTTAGAAAACATTGAGATAGAGGTACGTTTTATAGGTCTCTATGACACGGTATCGTCCTATGAAGAAAAAGACGATTTAAAAGATGATAATACTCTTGGTAAAGGTGCTGTACATACTATTGCTTCAAGTTTATTTCAGGATGATGAAGAGGCTTTGAATTTACATGATTTAAAAGCAACTCAAATAGTACATTTTACAGCAAAAAATGAGCATCGTGAGAATTTTGATTTAACGCGACTATTGTCAGGAAAAATAAGTGAAGCAACAGGAAAAAATAACAGAAAAGAGAAAAACTTTCCTGGAGTGCATTGCGATATTGGCGGTGCTTATGAAAACGGTTTAGAAAATATAGACGAAATAGAAACGTCTCAGCCTAACACATTGGGTCATGTAACAAATGCATTGAATTATTTTACAACAAAAGCGAATCTCAATATCGAAAGGTTCAATTTACAAGAATTTAAAGAGGAGTTAATCTTCGAACATTGGTTTAATGATTCACAACTAGTAATAAGTGACGATTTGATACAAGCTTATAAAAAACTAACCGGCACTAGAATGTTAAGAAAAGAGTATAGCTATATACCCTTGCATTTTATGGGGGAGCTTGCAAAAGATTATTTGCAGGATAAATTAGTAACTAGTATGGATGCTTCTTATCCGCTAGGCGATGACCAAGTGTTAAACGCTGCAAAAAAACGTTTACGTAAATATGTTATGGCAGAAGATAATGAACTCGAATGGGAATACGATGATAAAATACACGAAGCAGAGAGAGTAGTTGAATATGATAAAGCGTATGAAAATTTTAAAAAAAATGTATATCCTAAGATAGAAGCACAAAGAAAGGAAGAAATAGAAAAAAGAATTTCCGAATTAAAAAAGGAACGCGAAATAGCTCAAAAAAGACCAAGTTCAGGTGAATATTCACCTGGTCTACATGGACTTTACGATTATGGTTATTTGAGAGATGATCGCAGAAATGAGAAAGCAATAGAAGAAGATAAAAAACTTGCTTTTTCGAAAACATCAGAATACAGCAACTATGATACATTGGATCACTACAGAGTATTTAAAGGCTACACAGAGGATAATATTCTTAAAATATTAAGAAACCAATATTTCCATTGGTCATCCAATAGAGATTGGATGGGTATGGATCCACGAAAGAATAGAATTAGAGTTGAACACCCCTTGAAAAAAAATACCTAATGATAGCCTTAACACATTTTATATTCGACTTTGCTTTAGACCCCGTATTAGACAAAATTCAGTTTTACAGGTTTAGGACTACGATAACTGATTTCACTAATAAAAGGCGTGTTGTCGAGAATGTATCTACTCGTGATGTAGAGCTTGTATATTTAGGCAAAATAAGAGATTTATTTTATTTTGATGTATTTACATCAAAAGTGACTTTGACATCCAATCAATCGATACAAAACGAGCGATTGCTAAAAGAAGACATCTATGCGTTTGGTGACATTCTGTTAGGAGTAAATGATAAAGGTGAAATTAAAAAAATTAAAAACCTTAAAGAAATGCAACAACGATGGGCAGAAACAAAGGCTGAACTAAGAAAAGATCATGTAGGTTTTGAATTTGAAGATTTCCTGAGTGATATTACGGAGGTGTTAGAAGACGAAGAAAAGACAGTTTACTTCTTGAAAACCAATGCTATGTTTGGCTTGTATTTTCATGGATTATTCGGTAAAAATGATGTTCAGAAAATGCCAATAAAACGAAAAAGTATTCTTTTAGATCTTGATGATACTGAAATTACAGAAGAAATTTGGATAGATAAAAGAGGCCCTCAAGTTAGTATCGGAGCACAAAAAAGTGATGATGCCAATAAAAAAATTATATCCAATAATGTTGAGATACAAGGATATCAAGGAACATTGACTTACGGTGATGAAAATCAATTGATAGAAAGCAATTTAAAAATAGAAACTGAACACAAGAACATAAAATACAGTGTAATATGGGTTGGCTAGACAATATTTTTGGAGGATTAAGTATGCCTGATTACGATAAGATGTTACAGGAACGTTTGGACAAAGAACAAAAAGAAAAAGACGAAATCTTTGATTTTAGTAAAAACAAAGATCAAATAAATGAAGATATAGCAGGACATAATATAGAACATAAAAGCTCACAAAATACTAAACGAAAGGAAAAAGCAAAAGAGGAAAAGAAAAAAGAAGAAAAAGCCTCAGACGGACAGAAAATGGTTCTTGATGGAGCAAAATTGCAATGCACTCTTTGCACAAATCCAGTTGGGGATCTCAAAGTAAACTTTGATACTCCTACAACTCAAGGCAAAAAAACGGCTACTGTAAAAGAGAAAGACATGAAGAGCTTAATCTTTAAAGGTAATTGTACCAAAAGCCCACAAAGTTCCAGCCCTTGCGCCTCGATGATGCAATTGGGAAAATGGAAGGACGTAGGAACATCAAAAGTACAAGAACAATTTCCGTTGCTTCTAAAAAGCACTATAAAATGTAATTATGGAGGTGTAGATATAAAAATTACAGATTGCGGACAGCGCAACGAACCAGAAGACGTTAAGCCAGCATCCAAAGGACTAAAGAAGAAAAAAATTCTAAATGCAAAGTGGATGTGTGCTGAAATGGAAGATGGAATTAAAATTTCAAATATTGATGATAAAGTAAGTCTTTTAGTAAAAACGAGAAATTATGAAGTAGGAGAAACGATATCGATAAAAATAAAAGAAGGCACTGGACGAGAAATCAACGAAGGTATGAAAGAAATGACATTATCAGGAAATGTAAAAGCAGATGGTTATGCCGAATTGAAAGAAAAAGTAGTACTAGAGCCTGTAACTGCTAAACCAAGAGATAAAACCGTAAAAGAACTGCAAAAAGAAGAAGCCCAGAAAAATGAAATTTATATCACTCGAGAAGGTATAGGTTATACTCGAGCAGAATGGAAAGAGTATAAAGAAAAGTGGCAGGACGAAATGGATAAAATAAAGGCAGACAAGAAAAAAGGATTTTGGGATAGTATAAAAAAATAATTATGAACGACAATAGAATACTTTATATAGCAGAAATTAACGGCGATACAAGATTTCAGAATGCGACATTAGAAATTAGAGAAAAATTATTGATAGTATCATTTGACGCAAATAGTAGTGATGTAAAAAACGGAATTTTTGGTTTCGATAAATTTAATAATAGTTTTAAGAATACATGTGTTAGTGGTTTAAATAAACTGGAAGAAGAATACAAACCATTGACTATCTATGAACAAAAATATTACCCTGTATGGGTAAGTATGCGAAAAGGGCAAACTATAACTTTGGAGCTTGATATTTTGGATAAAAAAAACTATAAATCTTATCAGGATATAAAATTTGAGACTAATCCCGATTTTACTTTTGAACCAGCCAATTTAAAAGATGCCAAAGAAGTGAAAATAACCTGTAACAACTCGGGAAGCCAAACCCAATTAAAAATTGAAGGAGATGGTGAAGTGGTTGGAGCCATCAACTTCTTTTATCCCGAACCTAAAGAAGTAAATGTGCGTTGGGTTGTAGTTAATTTTAATAGAGGAGATAAGGAAAAAGTTTTAAGTACAGTTCCAAACAAAAGCATCCTTGAAAATTACTTTAAAACTGCCTTTAATCCAACACTAATAGATATTAAAATCGTAAATGAAAATGCTGAAAACCTCGATATTACATTACCGACAACAAATCCTTTAGAAGGAGCCTTTATTGACAGAATGAAAACTAATCTTGAAGTTGGTAAAAACAATATAGTAAAACAAGACGATAAAAGTAAGATAGATTTAATGACATCATTAAACACTTTACATCAACAAAGACAAAAGAGACTGCAAAGTGATGAAATCACCTTGTATTTGACAAATCTTCAAAGTGGTTCTTCTAAAGAATCGCTAACAGACAGCGACCAAACCATTGTTTCGTACAACAACGGCGCAACCATAGGAAATTTATCCTTGATGTATTTAGGAAATGATAGACAATTGATGAAACCGTCAGTTGAAATTCCTCACGAAATAATGCACGCTCTAGGTTTACAGCATACATTTAAAAAAGGAGAAAAGCACATATTTGAAGTAGGTAAAACGGACAATTATTTGGATTATAACAACAATAAAATAAACACGTTCACTTGGCAATGGCAATTGTTACATTAAAAACTAAAATTATGAAAAATAACAATTATGAAATAGTTTATTTACACTTTACAACATACAATATAGTCAAGTTTTTTGAATCTTTAACCAAAATAAAAAAAACGACAAAATTAATTCTTCTAATTTTAACTTCTTTACCTATTTTCGGGCAAAGTCATTTAAAAGTTAACGATGTAAATTATATTGCTTACGGAGAATATAAAGTAGATTTAATTTCCGTAAAAAAAAATATCCCATATAAAGTTTATTTTGATAGTGAAGAAAATGATACAATTAGAACATTAACAGTTGATAGTAATTATTCAAAAGTTAATAAAGATTTTGGACTAGAAAAAAAGAAACAAATTAAATTTGAGGATATTGCAATACTTGACATCAACAACTACATAAAAAATAAGAAACTTGAAATAGTAAATGATAAAGAAAAATACATTTTTAGTCTTTTTAATAATCAAATCGCAATGATTGAATATTATGAATTAGAAGATTTTTTTGATGAAATAAAAAATAAAAACATACAAAAATGGAATCTCAAAAATACCGATTTCGAATACATATATATCCTAGATTTAGGACTTCAAAAAAGTATAGTTATAATCGGAAATGATGATGGTTACATGATACAAACAAATAAAAACACAATTATTCAATATCAAAAAATTGATTTTACTGATGAAAAAATTATAAAATACGATGAAAATAATTTGCAAGAAAATGTTAGCAAACTTAAAGTAGAAGATTTTTATAAAATTAGAAAAGAAAAGAAAAATAAATATTCTGTCAGAAATATCTTTGGTGATTTAGTGCTTGATAAAGTTTATGATTCTGTAAGTATGGATCAAAATTTCATAATTGGTAAACAAAAAAATAATTGTGAAGTCTATAATACACGTCTTGATAACTTTAATTTAAAAAATGTAAAAGCGGCATATATAGGAAAAGGAAATTCAAGAACTATTCAAATACTAAGCGGTCATGAAGTTCAAAAGTTAAATTTTTTAAATCAAATAATCACGAAGGAAAAAATAGATTATACTGTTTGCGGTACTGTTACATCATATGAATACAATTTAAAAAATAAAATTTTAACAACTAAAACATCAAATGATTTCACAGTAAAGCAATCAGAATACTCCATTGTTGTACTTGATTTATTTAGTTATTATTTTGATACAATACAATTTTTGAATAATTCTGATAATCTAACATTTGATAGCAACTCTTTTAATGACTATAGTATTTTTAACCTATCATTAAATTGGATTATTGTAAGTAAAAAAGGTAAATATGGTGTTTTTGAGTTCAATACAGACAAAGAAAATAAAATTGCACTAAAGGAGATTATTTCAACAGAATATGATTCAATCGAATCTAAAGGATACAATTATCCACTTAAATTAAAAAAGGATAATCTTTACACATATTACAATGTCAATAAAAATAAATATAAAAAGTTAGGTAAATTCAACAACTATTTTTGCAGATTCGAAAACGAATTTGGAAAAGTTGGATGGCTAGATTTCAGAGGGACTGAATATTTTGATTAAATATTGAAAGTATGCTGCTCCCCAAAAATCAGACAAAAAATTAAGTTAATTTAAAGTAGAAAAAAAATAACTAAATTAATGAAAAGAGATCAGATAAAAGATAGAATATTAAAACGAGCTGCACGAGCTTGGGGTTCTTCAAGTATAGAAATGGAATCATCATTTGACCCTATGGTGTCATTGATGATAAGCGCATTGTCGCATGAGTTGGAGAAAATTTCCGAGGAACTTCAGGATTTAAATACTGGTGTTGTAGAGAGGATACTCGAGATTATGTTCCCTGAAGCTAGTATTGGAGCCAGGCCAGCGCAGGCAATTTTACACGCTTCACCATTAGAAAACAATACAAAAGTTTCGTTGCTCAATCAGTTAACTTTAGACAAAAGAATTCCTAACATTTACAACCCTTTGGAACCAATTTTCAAAGAGATTGCTTTCTCTCCGACATTAGAAGTGAAATTAGCTTCTTGTGAGATTAAGTATATAGCTTATGGAAGTAATTTATATGAAGTTTCGAATGCTTTAGAAAAAAAAGCGGTTGAAGATTATCATCATTCATTGCCTTCCGGGGAGGTTTTTCTGGGCATAGAATTGAGTAACCCAAATGTTTTGGAACTCGAAGATTTGATGTTGTATATAGACATTAAAGACATTCAGCAGAAGGAAATGCTTGAATATTACTTGAAAAATATGAAATGCTTTTATGATGATACTCAAGTTAAGATAAAAGCGGGTTATAATGTTCCTCTAAATAACAATGATGCCGTTAATTTAAATAAGAGCAGCGTGCATCTTAGTGAAATAATAAAAGAAGTAAACGAATATTATTTTGACAACTTTTATACCCTAAAAGAAAAACTAAAACATAAAGGTTTAAAAAAATACAACCTGAATCATGAGTGTTTTTCTCAGGTAAACAACACAAATGATAAACCAATTATTTGGATAAAAATGGTCTTTCCGGAATCGTTGGTTCCGCAGGTATTAGATAATGTAATTTTTCAGGTCAACAGTTTTCCGGTAATTAATAAAAGACTGCATACAATAAACAAAGTACTTAAAAATACATTGTCTTATTTGGCACTCAATACAGAAAAAAGTATTTATCTTGACATAGAGAATGTTATAGATCCATTTAACAATTACTATGAAATAAAAGATTTTAAAGATAGTGTAATAGAAGATGGAACGGCAGTATTACGAACAGCTGGTGCTTCTAAATTTGACACGAGAAGCGCAACTGAATTGATTCAAAAAGTACTGGATTTACTAAAAGATGAAGGATCTTCTTTTTCTTATATAGGTAAGGATTTTGCTTCGAAATCTTTAGGGGAAATCAGCCAGTTATTGTTATCTGTTCAGCAGCAGGCAGGTGAGAGCAATTCTGTTAAGAATAACGATCCGCATTTAATAATCAAACCAAGAGTTGATGAAGCTGGTGATCAATCATTTGATGTAAATTATTGGTCAACTGCTGCCGAAGATGGTAATAATATCAAAACAGGTACTATTTTAGAACCAAAGGACAAATTGTTTGATTCAAACAAATCGATCGTATTAATCACGACATCTGTTGGCGGTCTAAGTAAGCAAAGCGATCAGGATCGCATATTTTTCTATCGTAATGCCTTATTAACACGTGGGCGAATTGTGACTATTGCCGATATAAAAGCCTTTAGTTTTAATCATTTTAAGGCTTGTATTTCTGGTGTTAGAATAGAAAAAGGCACACGGAAGGAAATTTCTTTAAAGGAAGGATTCAGCAGAACAGTTGATATTTATCTAAAAATAAACAAATCCGAAAAGGAAAAATTGCCCGTAAGTGAATGGGGATATTTATGTGAGAGTTTCATGAAGTATTTAAAGAGCAAATCATCGGGCGTATTTCCTTATCGCCTCTTTGAAGAGAGTTAATTAATTGGTTATGTGCTTGTTTTAAGTGCGGAATCTATTTTTATAGCAAAAAATATGGAAAAAAGATTAAAGATTCTTCAAGGATAATAAGAGAAATAATATTTATAATCAAACTAAAATTTATTTTAGTTTGATTATTTTTTAATAGCATCAATACAATGGGAAGCTGGTGAATGGATAACAATTTAAGATTACTTTTTTAAAAGTTCTTCAATAAAATATGAGGTTGGCATTCCAGTTCTGGCAAAGAAAGCAGTAGCAAAACGTTGTGTTCTACTAAAACCAGATTCCTCAGCTAATGCCTTGTTTGTATAATTCCTAATTCTTTTATCCTCTTTTAATAATGAAATGATATAATCAATCTTAAGATCATTAATGTATTCTACAAATTTTTTGTCTCGGTAATGGGATATTATTTTTGATATATATCTTGTGTTTGAATCAAAGGCTACAGCAAGCTTTGCCAAAGTCAAATCTTTTTCCAGAAACATTTTATTTATTTCAAACTTCTCCAATTGCTTTAAGACCCCTGCAACGGTATCTTGATTTATGTCTTCTATTCCATTGGCTATATTTTTGGATTCAACTTTAGTGCTAGCTTCACTTTTTTTCATCAATTCATCAAATCGTTGCTTATAGACTCTCTTGTTTCTTACATGTCTATAGATAAGAAATAACACAGATAAAAACAAAAAGACTATCACACCTGTAAAAATTAAATCGTTATACTTTCTTTTATCTAATAAGTTTTCGATTTTTTTCTTCTGTATCAGCAATTCCTTAGTGTCGTATTCTTTGTGGATTCTTCCAGACAGATACCTGTATCTGTTGTTTATGATACTGTCTGCTTTAAGTAATTTTTCAATATAGTAAAGTTGGAGATCCGGATTTTTTTTTGATTTAAAAAAGCTAATCAATAATTCATAGTTATTGCGAAGATCAGGACGAATGTATTCTTTATCATTAAAAATAGCATCTACTTTTTTGAAATATGATACTGCCATTTGGGGATTCTTAAGATCCCAATAACTTTTTCCTATATAAAAATACCCAACAGCTTCATTTGCGAAATCTTTGTTTTTAAGTATGGTCGGGAGCGAATAGGTAATTTTTTTAATAGCGGAAGCATAATTGCCTCGAAAATACTGATTAACTCCTTCCGAGTGAATGAAGTATTCCTGCACTTCATCATTAGCGAGTCTTCGTCCTTCTATAATGCCCTTCTCATTTGTTTCCGTACATAAACCATAATTTCCAATACGGTTATAGCACAAGCCAAGCGAATGAAGTGAATTTAAATATCCTCTGGCATTGTTTTCTATAAAATAACTGATGCATTCCCTAAACAAGGAAATCGCCTCATCATAAAATCCAAGATAGTATTTTATGTGTGCAATATTGTATTTGACCTTATAGGTTAGGTATTTGTCATTGGTCTTTGAAATATAATTATTTGCGATAAGATAATTATCTAAAGCGTAATTATGTTTTTTCTGGGCATAATATTCAATCCCCTTTGAAAGATAGGCGGAACCGATCAAGGCATTATCCCTAGATTTTTTTGCAGTATAGATCATACTGTCAGCATAGACAAGTTTTAAATTTTCAGGTGAGTGGTGGAGATAATTTTTATAGCCATTTACAATCTCCAGTGAATTTTTTTCTGATTTGGCTTTAAATAAAAAAGATCGCAGATAAAGCGACTGTTTAGCACGGTCATTTTCTGATTCCTTTATCCGCTCAAAAAGATAATCGTAATTCTTATTTCGAATCGTATCAGGAATTTTAAAATGAATTTCCTGTGCGTAAATTTGATCCCCCAAGCAAAGAGATAAAATTAGTAGATACTTCTTAATCATAGGCTAAATTAAAAATTGGGGACTATATTCTTTATAAAAGCATTTTTGAAGGTAAATAATAGGCTGGAAAAACTACAACGGAATATTTTGCTAAAAATTGTATAAAACACAGCGTAAACAATTGATAATAAGGGAATTTTAGTTAAAAATATGGTATGGATTTTCAGAAAATCCATACCATATTTTCTGAAAATCCATACACAATGTGTTGCAGGGTTGAAATTCGACTTCTAGATTTGTCTCGAATTCAAAAGCAAGAATATTTAGCATCGTGCTAAATTAAAGTTCTGCTTACCCGGGTGAAATGAACTGACTACAAAAATAGTCGGCCACATTTAACACATTTTAATCATGAAAAATATTTCATTAGGATTAGTGATTTTACCATTATTAATCCTCTCTTGTACCACTGACACTATTGAGAATACTGAAAGTATTAATGGCAAGGTTAGCAACAAGAAATCAGAAAAATTAACATGTTTGGTTCAAAACTTGACCCCTGAAAACCCAGTAAACATTTATGACATTGCAGGTAAGTTACATAATGACATCCTTGATGTTTATTTGGCAGGTAATTATCAGTACAATACAATAGCACAAATCAGCCAACAAATCGAAGCCATCGCAGCTGAGAATAATGATCTAATGCTTTTAAACTTAGGAACAAATCTGCCTATTAATCTTGACGTAATACAAGAGATCGTAAATAACCCTCAGACTAAACTAGATGAGGCTATTGCAAATTCTACAATGACAAATGTAGCAAAAAGTAGCCTTTCTAGTTTTATGGACGATGTGCTTTTATGGGAAAGCAATCCCTACGAGGAAATTTATCAATCTATAGTAGCGTATGAATCATCAGTAATAGCCAATGCTGAATTTAATGACGAGGATAAGAGAATTATTCTCACTACTTCATCTATAGTTCGGTATTCACTCTACTACGTCAAGGAGCGCAAAGATGAAGATTGGGACTCCTCTATTGGTAACCGTGTTGGAGGACTTAGTGGTGCTATTGATAATTCATCTTCTGCGGTAAAATACTCACTTGTAACAGGGATTATGATAAATAATCTTGTAACTGACTGATGATGCATCGTATCTATCTTATTGAGAAGCAAATAATATACACATTTACCGTGTTTTTGATTCTCTTGAATCTTGTTAGTCTTTATTTCATCGTAGATCTATTATCCTACGATGAAATAATTGGCTACCTCACAAATGGTGAGATAAAAAGTGGTAACCCACGGAATCTAGCCTATTTACTTTTTGTGAGCGGTATGTCAAATTTACTTTTTATTTCTGTTTCATTGATGGACAGATTATTATCTAAGTAAACGCTCAAGCCACTTAAACCAAAGTAAAGTTTATTTAACTCATTGCAATTATAATTCTATAAAAGAGTATTGTTTTGGTAAGTAAAAATTCAAAATATCGCCATTTAGGTTTGCAAGTCTACATTTTTGAAAGCTTTGCATCTAAAATAACTCTTGATGAGCTATTTATGCCAGATCATTTTTCTATACTGATCGTAAATTCAGGTTCTCTATCTATACAAATAAATAATAGAGAAGTTACTGTCTTAGAAAATGAATTACTAGTGGTTCCAACTCGAAGTTCATGTGAAATTTTGATTATGAGCGACCAATTGCAAATTTGCTTGCTATCATTCACAGCAGAGTTTGTTTTTGAGAATAGTATTAGGAGGCCGCATATTGGATATTTTCAATTTTTTATTACCAAATTATCTTCTAAAATCTGTCTCAAGAACAAAGATATGGTATTGCTTATTGATCTGTTTACATTACTTGACAGTAAAGTGCTACGCTCCAGTACCCATATTTTTAAAAATGAGACAATTCTTTTTAGTTTTAATCTATTACTGTATGAATTAGCAGGAATGTACCACAGATCCTCTTGGCATATATCCGTACAACATACAAAAAAGGAAAAACTGGTCATGCAATTTATTAAGATTTTAGAAATGAATTGCAGAAAACAACATAGTGTAAAATTCTATGCCGACACTTTACTTGTCACGACAGACCATCTTAGCAAAACTGTCAAACAAGTTACCCAGAAAACCGCGAAACAGTTTATTGAGCAGGCTGTTGTTCTGGAAGCAAAAATTTTGCTTCAAAACAAGCATTTAACCATTTTATATATTGCAGAAGAATTGGAATTCAGCAATTCTTCTTTTTTTAGTTTCTTTTTTAAAAAGCATACTTCCCTGTCTCCTTCTGAATATCGTTTCAGATTAAATTTCCATTGAATACTATGCAATACATGACTTGACTGGGTTAGAAATGTTCAATAAGCATTGATTTAGAGTACTGTAGATCTACGATCGAGAGAAAGATTTACTAAGCAAAAGTAAAAAACATATGACTCAAACCTATCTTTTAGAGTGGCTGGATTCGATGGTCACATCGACCCTAAATCCGAGAAAAAATGATATTGATCAAATTACGTCAGTTCAGTCAAAAATGATTATTGAAAAAGCTACCCAAGAAACACATCTGATCCAATCACAAATCACAATTCAGGTTTTTTCACTTACCAATGAGAAACAGATTAAAATTTTAGTTGGAAATTATTATTCATCATTGCTATTCCTTTTAGATAAAATCACAGAAGTAAGTAGTGGTAACGAACTATACAGAGATAATCTAAAAGAGGTTACAACTGCCTTAATTTCTTGTTTGGATGAATTAATAACTTTTGTAGAATCTAGATTTGCAAACTACTTAAGTGTATCCTTTCAAATTATTGAAAGGAGAACATATAGAGCACCCATAATAGATTACCCTTCCAGTAAGGTTTTATGCAAACTCTCAACCGATCAGACAGCTTTAATACTTAGGGCATCCGATGAACTAAAAATTCTTATTTCAAAATCAATGAATCATCTATTTAAAACAATCGTTCCTTTTCTATCTACTTCAAATAAAGTGGATCTTTCTTACAATGCCATGCGGAGCAAAGCATACGTTGCCGAAGAAAGGGATAAGGAAATAGCAATTGAAACATTGGAACGCATGATTAAACAGATTAAAGAATATTAACTAAATACTAATAATTTAAAATTTAAAAACATGAAAAAGCTATCTTACATTTTGACCACGGTGATTCTGATGATGACAGGCTGCCAACCTAAAACGCTAGATGAGAAATTGGCTACTGCCATTATTAAAACAAAAAATCATTATCCTACTATTGTAGACCATGATATTTTCTGCAATGATCCCGTACACGCTTACACCATTTTTAAATCCGGATTGGTAGAAAAAGGATTTGTAAAAGTACTTCAAAGCAAGAAATTTGGTGATACAACCTCTTTTGTGAGTTTTACCGCTGCCGCAAAACCTTACTTACTACCTACACCAAAAGATGATAAAATATATAAAATTCAACGTGTAAAAGTAGCAGATGAAGAGTTTGGAGCAATTGCAGCAATCAGGATTATGAGTTCTGGTAATAAGGCCGTTGTAACTTACAATACAATTCGAAGAAAGAATGTTTTTGCTGCTGCTGTTAAAAATGGATTGCGAGACACGTTGAATCATGAAGTATATTTTATACGAACCGATGATGGCTGGCAGCTAATGGATAAAAAGTCAGAAATTGAATTTTTATCATTTTAGAATAGGAATAACTATTTCGTTTTTTTTATTTCAAAGAACTTATTTTTCAGAAAAAAACCGCAAATTCATGTATTTGAATTTGCGGTTTTCTATAAAATAAAATTCGTTTTATTTTTAATCAAATCGATATTTGTATTTTTTGAATAAAGTATTCATTACCAAAAGTACCACTCCAACGCCCAATAAAACTAGGGCTCTGATGAGGAAATTCGCATTTGATAAATCGAAAAACATAAGTCGAATTACGCAAACACCAACTAAGGAAAGCGAAACGTAACGGAAGTATTTTTCTTTCAGAATAATTCCGAGTATTAGTAACCCTAAAGATTCTAAAATCCAGAAGAAAGTTAAGATTCCTTTGTCGAACGAGAGATACAAAAATAATCCGATACTAAAAGTGGCAGGATAAATAATGATATTGTTTCTGAATTTGAAGTCTTCAATATATTTGTAGATTATAAAAATGTATAACGCCAATAAGGCAAATAGGATCAGATAAACAAATTCAAATTTAGATTCGTAATAATTGAAACTAATAAAAGCTAAATGAAAATTTGCCAATAAATAATAAACGATACTGATTTCTTTTTTATTCCCGATTTTTTTATAATACAGGTATAAGTTTATTATAGCCGTTGTTGCCCAAAATACAGGAAGCCATTTGTGTTCTAATTGTGAGAACATAATGATAGAAAGCCAAATATTTATGATAACTTGATAATCTATTTTTAATGATTTACCAAACTCTTTTTTGTTCATCAAAAGAACTAAAACAATCAAAAAAGCAATACCCGAAAGTTGTAAAACCCAGTCTAACGGAGTAAAATGATTTAACTCTTTGATGCTATAAAAAACAGAGGTCAAAATAGACAAAAGCCCAATGATTAGAACCGATTCTGGGGCCAACTTCATTTTTTTGTATAAAACTAAACCTAAATTAAGTATTGCCAAAAGCATAAATATCGGCGATAAATAAACTATTTCTACCTGAATAAATAATAAAGCTACACCCCATAAGTTTTGAATAGTAGGCAAAATTGTAATAAACATTTTACCCTCTTCTTTCGAGCTTTTACTTTGTAAGTAACTATAAACAATCGATAATAAAACACTTAGCACTTGTGTAGAATAAAGTATGGTTTTGTTATCTGTGTTTGCTTCGTAAATAGCCCAATAAACACTTAGTAGTATAGAACCAATTAATAGTATAAAAGAGTAAATATTGTAACGTTTGATTAGTACTGATTCTGGGGCCAACTTCATTTTTTTGTATAAAACTAATCCTAAGTTAAGTATTGCCAAAAGCATAAATATCGGCGGTAAATAAACCATATCTACCTGGATGAATAATAAAGTAACACCCCATAAGTTTTGAATAGCAGGCAAAATTGTAATAAACATTTTACCCTCTTCTTTCGAGCTTTTACTTTGTAAGTAACTATAAACAATCGATAATAAAACACTTAGCACTTGCGTAGAATAAAGTATGGTTTTGTTATCTGTGTTTGCTTCGTAAATAGCCCAATAAACACTTAGAAGTATAGAACCAATTAATAGTATAAAAGAGTAAATATTGTAACGTTTGATTAGAACCGATTCTGGAGCCAACTTCATTTTTTTGTATAAAACTAAACCTAGATTAAGTATTGCCAAAAGCATAAATATCGGCGGTAAATAAACCATATCTACCTGGATGAATAATAAAGTAACACCCCATAAGTTTTGAATAGCGGGTAAAATCCCAATAAACATTTTACCCTCTTCTTTCAAGCTTTTACTTTGTAAGTAACTATAAACAATCGATAATAAAACACTTAGCGTTTGTGTGGCATAAAGTATGGTTTTGTTATCTGTATTTGCCTCGTAAATAGCTAAATAAAGACTTAGCAGTATAGAACCAATTAATAGTATAAAAGAGTAAATATTGTAGCGTTTAATTTTATCAATTTTTTGAAAAATCCAAAAAGTAAGCAATGCTAAGCCTCCTAAATAAACAGGGATGTAGTCGATTTGGATACAAGAAAACCCAAAAACTAAGGCGTTAAAAAGAATAAATTCAGAATTCAGAATGCTGAAATTTCCCCAATCTGAAATAATGGCATTCGATTTATTCCTGATTTTATCCGCAAATAAAATATAAATTTCAATTATAGAAAGTCCAAGGGCGATTAATCCAATTTCGGTATTATTCAAAAACTGGGTATTGTATAAAAATAAAAAGCTTCCAAATATCGAAAAAGTAAGACAAAAACCATACAGAAAGATTTGGTTGTCGATAGAAAGTGTTTTTCGTTTAAATTGAATCCATAAAAATTCATGATTTAGTAAAGCAATAACAAACAGTCCAAAAATTTGGGTAATATGATAAGGAGCTAAATATTTATACAAAAGCGAAGCTAACAAAACATTTACACCAATGATTCCGATGGTTTTGACAGTAGAATCATCTGTGTAGAATAATTTCACAAACCAGTTAAATGTTATTACAGAAATAATTCCTAAAGCGAAAACAACATCTAAATTAGATTTTGGCTCTGTGAGAATTAATGTTAATCCCGTGGCAATGGTTATGATTAAAAAAGTGAACCTTCCAAAATCAAAAGTATTTGTTTTGAATTTGAATCGTAAAGAACACCACAATAAAGCGATAGATAAAAGAGGGAAATAAAACGAAATTTCGATAGTATGGTACCAACTTATAAAAAACACTATTGAAAAAAGAACAGAGAAAATTCCGTTTAAGCTCAAATCTTTTTTGACGATAAAAGAATCAATTTCTAAGAACTCTTTTTTTATAGAGCAAAAAACAGGAACTAATAACGTTATGAATATCATAACAATCAACGTCGCAAAAGAGTTTGTAATATTGGTTTGATCAGATGACGGATTAATGCAAATCATAAAAAAGACGAAGACAAGCAAACAGAAAATATGATTGAGAGCTAAAAATATTTTATGTAGCAAAATTTCCTTACTTTTATAAACGATAAACAAACAAGCAATAACTAAAAAGTACAATCCGCAAGCGATAATATCAAAGCCCACTTTCCAATCATTGAGCATGATGATACTTAAAGCGAAGAGTATAAACGAAACCATTCCGTCTAAATGATACAGCCAAAAAATCTTTTTCTTTCTGGCAAAAAGAGCCGCAAAAAGACAAAGGATTCCTGCTGTAAGTAAAACGAAAATTTTGATTTTGCTTCCTGTTGAATGTGAATTTAAGCCTAAAGCAAATAAAATCCAGTTGGTCAGATGCGTTACAAAAGCAATTCGGTCAAAACGAGTGTTGGTATAAATACTTCGATATTGCATATACATACAACTTACTGAAACCAAAATAATACCAAGTATAGCAAAAATATTTTGAGTCGGACTTAAGAGGTTTGTTCCTTGTGTAAACCAAATGTCAAATATGATAAAGCCCGAAATAACAATCAACAAATGATATTCCCATTTTTCTTTATATGATAAAATAATTCCTGCTGTTGCCGTTATCGCCGCCAACAAAAATGTAAGTAAGAGTTTTTCGGGAATTACACATAAAATCAAGATACTCAAAATCACGTGAAGCGATAAAAAAGTTTGCTGTTTTATGATGTAACCAACATATAAATTGATTGCAATTCCAATTCCGATGAGCGAATAAGCGAGCGGTATATTATGTGTAAAAGTGAGCGCCGGAATTTGCGAAGCACCAAAACAGCCAAACAAAAATAAACTCGCTCCAGCACTTCGAAGCCAAAGTCCTGTTTTAAGCCATTTTTCTTTTTTCTTCAAGAAAAAATAGGAACCAACTAAAATTCCGGCATAGAGCCAAAGAATTAAAATTCGGAACATTGGCGAAACTATCAAAGCGGTATAAATGCTTAAATAACCAATTCCTAAAACCATTATGGCAGTTCCTAAAATTCCAGTCCAATTTTCAGCAAATTGATGTTCTAGTTTCTTTATCAAAATAGAAAAAGCACTTTCTACATAAATTTCTTCTTCGTGAACTTGAGGCTCAGGTTGTTCTTCGAATTCATAAATTGGTTGTGTGTCGAGGTTTTCAACTAGTTCTGGAGTTTCTTTTTCATAAATGATTTCTTTATTGCCAAGTATATGTATCGTTCGAGATTCGAAGCTAAAAGCAGGTTTTTCGATAGATTCTTCGATAATGATATTCTCTTCTTCTTGAGGAGAATCATCAATGATATCGAAGGTTGGAGGAATGATTAGAGGAGAAACTTCTTGTGTTTGCTCGGAAATTATTTCAATTTCAGCAATTTCAGAAACTAAATTTTCAGCGACAAAATCAGGTTGTGTGATTTGTTTTTTGATTTCATCAATTTCTTTTTTCAAAGAGTTGTAATCCTCCTCGTTTTTTCTACAAAGAGAATCTAAGAATTCGTTTTCCTCTTTTAATTTCGAAGATTTATTAAATAAGATAACAATACATACAAGGAATGCAAAAAGGAAAAAATTCTCCATAGTTTAAATTTTGAATCGGCAAATGTAAGAATTATATTTAACTTATGGTTTTTAAATAAAATGTTTTCTTAAATCAAGATAGTTTTACTCCATCTCATTGCCATGACCAAGCAGGCGCATTGGTATAGAAATGTAGAGGAATCAGGTTTTTAAAACTTTAATATTCTACTCATATACTATAATTTTAATTACCTGCCTCCTCTATTGGAGGCTCTTCTATTTTTTCTGCATTATTTTTTCTTTTTTTTTCCTTGATTTTACTGAGGGTACAACGGGGTACAACTGGGGTACAACAAAAAGTTGTACTTGTAGCAGTTTGTTGTCTATCGTTTCTTTGCCCTGTAATGATGAAGATCCGGAATTGGAATTGTCCATCTACCGGATTATGAGAAACTAATGTTGAACGATAAAATGAAGAACGTATGTTTACAACCATTTCTTGGGTAAATTACATAGTTGTAGTTACCCTACTATTAGCAAGCTGGTATTTGTTTATTGCCTTTCGATTTTACTTTGAAGAAATCAAAGACATTGTAACGGGTAAGCGAAAATTTCCATTTCGTAGTTTAGAGAAGACGAGACTCCAAAACACTTCATTTGAGTCAAGTAGTATTGCCCCACCTGAAATACCATCCTTTCAATCCGAATTTGCAATATCGGACGATACGTTTGAGGAAGTTGAAAATTTGGTGGAGCGATTAAAAAATGTTGTCACAGACGCCACCAAAAGAAAACTTGTCAAACAAGAATTTATCGACTATCTCCGATTGGTTCTTACCGAATATCCCAATGTTAAAAATTCTCCATTTAGTAGTTCAGTGAGTGAACTGATTGTCTCAGAATGTGACAAACTCGAATCTGTCACCTTAACTCAAGTGGAAGCGGAAGAATTATGGAATTGAAA
The DNA here is from genome assembly GCF_007097385.1 of Flavobacterium sp. ZT3R18. Taxonomy (GTDB): domain Bacteria; phylum Bacteroidota; class Bacteroidia; order Flavobacteriales; family Flavobacteriaceae; genus Flavobacterium. The sequence goes on along the minus strand of NZ_VJZS01000033.1, from coordinate 12,348 downwards.
ACACTAAAACAATATTGCGGAGGAAATGCCCCTGTCCATCCCAGCGCGGTATGGCATATGTAACAGGAAAGTGGAATTGCGACAGCGGCAACCCCTTCGCTTTTTATCGAATTATTTAAACTTTAAAATAATGTGTTATGAAAAAGTGCAGTTGGAATTTTAAAATATTTACCAAACAAAGAATTGTTGCTGCCAGTATGCTTCTGGTACTACTGGCAATAAATTACCAATCCTATGCCCAAGACGGTCTTGCAGGAATCAATGAAGCCAATCAAAAGGTAAGAAGTTATTTTGATGCGGGTACCCAATTGATGTATGCCATCGGTGCGCTCTTAGGTTTAATAGGTGCCGTCAAGGTATATCAAAAGTGGAATGCGGGAGATCCCGATACTGGAAAAGTGGCTGCCGCTTGGTTTGGTAGTTGTGTTTTTCTAGTTGTAGTGGCAACTGTAATCAAATCCTTTTTTGGAATTTAAAACCCAACGTTATGGAAAATATCCTGAAAGAAAAGCTATGGTTTTATATCATCCATAACAACCCCGACCTGATGTATACTTTACAGGAAGAGTACACCGTAACGGATTATCTCAATGAAAAAGTAAACGGAGTAAAATCCATTATGGAGGATATGCTATCAGAGGGTACGCCCCAATATATCATAGAGGAAATTTGTCTCAATGTACTTACCGAAGATTTGAAGCCTTCCCGATTTCTATATATCTGTAGTCTATTGGAAGAGGAGTTTGAGGATACCTATGCCACTTTTAGTAAATCAGGCATTCTCAGATATGAGGTTATCAACCTGATGGAAAGTTGCAAGGAAATTTTTGAAACTATTGGTTTTACAAAAGAAAATGAAGAAGATCCTACTTTGAGGAATGCAGTTATTGGTCAGATTGCTGACTATCTGAGTTGAGCTATTTATGGAAGTGTGCAGTATGAAAAGGAGTAATTATGGCTTACAATCTATCCCAAAAACTAAGTGCCAATATCAAGGCAATCGCAACTGCTATTACATGGCAGCAGGGTGACGTTCTTGCTGAAGAAGCTATAGCGTCTCTAAAGGCATACGCTGGTTTTGGCGGTATCAAGGCTGTTTTATATCCTTATGGAAGTACCGAAGACTGGATGAAATCTGGAGCTACAAAAGAAGACTTGAAACTGCATCCAGAGATGACTCGCCTGCATGAATTGTTGCAGGAACATTATTCTGGAAAGCAGTACAGTGCAGTTGTTTCATCTCTTCGCAATAGTGTATTGACTGCTTTTTACACACCTGAAATTGTTCCCAGAACATTATACAATACTTTAAAAGAACAAGGTATTGCCCCTAAAAGATTATATGAACCATCGGCAGGTTCAGGAATTTTCATCATGGAAGCCGAAAAAGTATTAACGAATCTGGAGCAGATTACTGCTGTCGAAAAAGACAGATTGAGTGGACTCGTTCTTTCGGTATTGAACAGTACACTAACAGCAAACACTACCACACATATTGCAGGATTGGAGGAAACTCCAACAAATGACAACAACAGTTATGATCTTGTGGTCAGCAATATCCCTTTTGGTAATTTTTCAGTTTATGATGAAGCCTATCCTGATAAAGCGATCTCAGGAAAAATTCATAATTATTTCTTTGCAAAAGGATTGGACAAACTGGCTGATGGTGGACTCGTGGCATATATCACTACAGATGGTTTTTTGAATAGTCCTTCAAATGAGAGTGCTCGCGAATATCTTTTTCAAAACGCAGATTTTGTAAGCCTGGCAGTTATGCCAGATAACCTGATGAAGGAAACAGGAAATACGGAAGCTCCAAACCATTTACTCATTGTCCAAAAAAACACAGATAAAAAGGTGTTTTCAGATGATGAAAATAAGCTGTTGCAAATTGTTGGAATGGAAAACGAGTTTGGAAAATACAGCATTAATAAATATTTGCACGACAGACCAGAGCTAATAATAGGTAATGAAGTACAAGCAGGTAAAAATCAATACGGACAAGCACATCAAAGAGTATGGCAAAGTGGTGATATTAATTCAATTGAAAACCGTTTGGCACAAACAATTACTGATGGATTACGCGAAAATTTCAGTAAGGAACGTTTTGAACAAGCACAACAAGTTGGTATTGTTCAACAGCCCGAAGTAATGGGACAAAAATTTACTTACTTGCCCATGCCAGAAAGCAAAGCAAGCGGTATGGCTGTCCAGCTGGGATTATTTGATACAGTACCAGCTGAGAATATCAATCGTGCGATGGATTATATCAATCCACTCGATGAAACGGTAGTTGACAAAAAAACAGCACGAATACTAAGTACAATACGCACAACAGATAATCCCTCACATGAAAATGTGATGCTTATTACCGCCAAGCAAATCAAGACTAATCGGTACCTGTACAAATTATATTCCAATGTAAAAGAGATAGATGGTTTTTCATCCAACTGGATGAATGGTGGATTATTACCCCATGAACTATTGGCTTTATCCAATACGCTTCAGCAATATGATCATGGATATATTTATGAAGGAGATACAACCCTTGAATCAGCTTTTAATCTTGAAAGACAGCTTTATGAAGAAGTCACCGCATTCAAATCCTTCTATAAAGATGGAACACTGGTTCGTCTTGGAGAATCAATTGGAACTATAATTGATATCAATAATGAACACAAACAGGCATTTTTTCAGCCATTGCCATTACAGGGGAATCTGAAATTTTACGATTCCTACATTGTTATCAGGGATAATTACTTGGAACTGTTTGAAAAGGAACAATCAGATGAAACTGATAGTAACCAAGTGCGAAAAAATTTGGATTTACAGTACACAAAGTTTGTTTCTCAGTATGGCATTCTTAACAGTGCTGAGAATCGCAGGTTAATTATGCAGGATTCGGCTTTCGGGTTCACGGTACTTTCTTCATTGGAGCGCAAAGAGGGCGAACGGTATGTGAAGTCGGATATTCTGAGCCAATCTATAGTAAAGCAACAGGAACGCTACTTTACGGATGATCCAATCGAAGCACTTGCCCGAAGCTTGAACGAAAAAGGAAATGTAGATTTAGGATTTATAACCGCTGCCACGGGACTTGAAGAATATGAAGCGATAGAAAGTCTGAACCATCATATTTATCTAAACCCTATGCGTCAGGATTGGGAAACTTCAGACCTGTATCTAAGTGGTAATGTTGTGGAAAAGTTGCAACAGGCTAAACAAGCGGTACAGCAATATCCTGAAAATACGCAATATTATAAAGGAATGATGGCACTGGAAAAGGTACGGCCAGAGCGGATACCCTTTGAGCTTTTGGATTTTAATCTTGGAGAGAGATGGATTCCAATGAATTATTATGCAGATTTTGCCAAGCAATTATTTGAACAGGCAACTGAAATTAATTATTTCCCATCACTGGATACCTTTAAGGTAAGTACAGGACATAACACCAAAATTGACAGGGAATTTGCAGTAACGACCAAAAGTGGAAGAACAACCTACGGTTATACCATATTGGAACATGCTTTGGAGAATACGACTCCATTTTTCACTTATGAGGTTAATGGTCCTGGAGACAAACCAATACGATTACCAGATAATGAAGCCATACAATTGGCACATCAAAAAATTGAGAACATCCGTACTGGTTTTATAGAATGGCTACAGGAATTGCCAGAAAGCGAAAAAAAAGAACTGGAAAACCTGTATAACGAAACGTTCAATTGTTATGTATTGCGTGAGTATGACGGAAGTCATCTGAGTTTTCCCGGTTTGGATAAAAAAGCACTTGAAATTGAGGATTTGTACAGTTCGCAGAAGAACGCCGCGTGGCGTATCATTCAGAACCGAGGTGCATTAATTGACCATGAAGTAGGATTGGGCAAAACACTCACCATGATTGTGGCAGCCAATGAAATGAAGCGTTTGGGAATCATACACAAACCAGCAATACTGGCGCTTCATGCCAACGTAGATCAAATTGCATCGACCTATCGCAAGGCGTATCCCAACGCCCGGATTTTGGCTCCTGCAGAAAATGATTTTACGCCAGCCAAAAGAGTAAGGCTGTTCCATGAAATAAAAAATAACAATTGGGATTGCATCATTCTGACGCACGATCAGTTTGGAAAAATTCCACAATCGCCCGAAATCCAAAAAGAGATATTGCAAAATGAACTCGATAATGTAGAAAGAGATCTTGAAACGGTAAAAGATTTAGGTGGGGACATATCAAAAAAAATACTCAAAGGACTTCAGATACGTAAAAACAATCTTGATGGAAAACTTAAAGGCTTATTAAAGGATATTGAGGAAAAGAAAGACAGCGGAATCAACTTTAAGGAAATGGGAATTGACCATTTGTTCGTGGATGAATCACACAAATTCAAGAACCTGACTTTCACGACCCGTCATGACCGTGTTGCAGGGATTGGAAATATGCAAGGAAGCCAAAAGGCGCTTAATATGCTGTTTGCTGTTCGTTCGCTTCAGGAAAAATTTGATTCGGATTTGTGTGTGACCTTTCTATCTGGAACACCCATTTCAAACAGCTTAACGGAGATGTATTTGCTTTTTAAATACCTGCGTCCAAAAGAAATGGAACGGCAGCATATTGAAAACTTTGACGGATGGGCAGCTGTTTTTGCCAGGAAAACGACAGATTTTGAGTTTTCTGTAACCAACGAAATTATTGCCAAAGAGCGTTTCCGTCATTTTATTAAAGTTCCAGAATTAGCACTATTCTATAATGAGATTACGGACTATAAAACGGCCCGACATATTGATTTGGACAAACCAGAAATAGATGAACAGCTTGTCAATATCAGTCCAACACCAGAACAAAGTGAGTTCATTACACAGCTGATGCAGTTTGCAAAAACGGGCGACGCGACACTTATTGGAAGAGCACCCCTTACTAGAGAGGAAGATAGAGGAAGGATGCTAATCGCCACCAATTATGCTAAAAAGATGGCAGCCGATATGCGCCTGATAGACGAAGGATATGGCGATCATCCCGACAATAAAGTTAACACCTGTGCTCGAAATGTGGCTGAAATTTATAATGCTTCAACGGAGCATAGAGGGACACAGATTGTCTTTTCGGATATTGGAACACCCAAGCCAGACGCATTCAATATGTACGATGCACTTAAAGAAAAACTGGTGACGGACTTTAATATCCCTGCCCATGAGATTACCTATATCCATGATTGGACTGATAAAAAGAAAGCCCAACTGTTTTCCAAAATGAATACAGGTGAAATACGCATCCTTTTGGGGAGTACAGAAAAAGCGGGTACAGGACTAAATGTACAAAAACGTGTTGTGGCCATGCATCATTTGGATATTCCGTGGAGGCCATCGGATTTAGGGCAGCGTAATGGACGAGGCGGCAGACAAGGCAATGAGGTTGCCAAACAGCATTACGATAACAAAGTGAAGAATTTTATCTATGCCACAGAACAGTCATTAGATAATTACAAATTCAATCTATTGAAAAACAAGCAGACCTTCATCAGCCAGATGAAAAACTGTGAACTGAATGTCAGGTCAATTGATGAAGGTTCTATGGACGAGAAAAGTGGAATGAACTTTTCGGAATATATCGCAGTATTATCGGGTGATACTTCCTTACTGGAAAAATCAAAATTGGAAAAGAAAGTAGCCGTGATGGAAAGTCTCAAAAAAGCACATTACAAGGAGATTTCAAGAACGAAGCATCAGGTTGAATATCTATTGGAAGAAAAAACGGTCACTACCAAAACTTTGGATAAGCTCACTGTGGATGAAGGTTTTTACAAAAAGAGTTTGAAATATGAAAGTGACGGGACAAAGGCAAATCCAATACAATTGTATGATTTTAAAGCGCAAGATTCCGAAAGTACCGGTAAGCAGATTATTGATCTCTATAAAAATTGGAAACCTCCAGATGGAGAAAGCGAAGCGAAACAAATTGGTAAACTGTATGATTTTGGACTGTATATAAAAAGGGAACGCGAAGCCTACCAGAATGATGGCATGTACCAATACCGTTACTCTAATAGCTTTTATGCACAGCGATCGGATGAAGGCATTAAATATACTCTCAATGGAGGAACGCCTAATGTAGATAATCCAAAATTTGCGGCTCGTCATTTCTTGAGTGCCATTGACAGAGTAGAGCATCTCAGGGAAAAGTACCAAAAGTCCTTGAATGATATAGAAGTGCAGTTGCCAGAATTACAGCAGTTAACAGCAAAAACCTTTAGCAAGGAGCATGAATTGCAACAGATGAAAAGTGAACTCTCTAGCCTCGAAAGGGAAATAGCACTAAAAATTCAGGAGAATCAATTAAAGCAAGATAATCCACAAGATGCCAGTATCAATGGAGAAACAATAGAATCTAATGAGGCGCTGGTAATTCAATTGCCAGTAAAGAACAGCAATGAGCATATGGAAAAATCAAACAGTTTTTCAACCTCCAAAAGTAATAGTGACAAATGGCAACAACGCTCCTATGCAGGGATGAGAAAAAATAGCAGAATGAAATTTTAAAATAACAACATGGTAAATAGTGTATATCAAATCAACAAAGGAATCAACCAAAGTATAGAATTCAAGGGGTTAAAAGCACAGTATATATGGTATTTGGGAGGCGGTGTTGTAGTTCTTATGATTCTGTTTGCCGCCATGTATATAGTAGGCTTGCCGTCATTTGTTTGCGTAGGAATTATTGGGATCGCAGGAACGCTATTGGTTTTGTATATATACCGAATGAGTCATAAATACGGAGAACATGGTATGATGAAAGCTTTGGCTAAAAGACAGGTTCCAAAAGCAATCAGAGTTCAAAGCAGGAAAATTTTTAAAATGCAAAAATAGCATTTGGTTAAAATTAGTAACAGGTAAATAAAGATGAAGATGGAAAAGATGATAGATGATATTTTACCGATTATGGATGTGGAGCATGATTGCATCCTTTCCAAACAAGGAGATGTGACAGTTGTATTCAAGGCAGAACTGCCTGAGATATTTACCTTGTCGGATCAGGAATACGAAGGATTCCATCAGGCGTGGCTTAAAGCTATAAAGTTACTCCCAAAATTCAGTGTGTTTCATAAACAGGATTGGTTTATCGATAGTACCTTTCAAGCGGATTTTATAAGTGAAGATACTAGTTTTCTTACCCGTAGCAGTGAGCGTTTTTTTAACGAGCGTCCTTTTTTGGATCATTCATGCTACATTTTCTTGACCAAGAAACCGCAAGGCAGAAAAACATCCAGTTCCTTATTTTCTAATTTACTGCGAACTTCAATAGTTCCGGAAGAAACATTAAAAGCACAGCTCCGTCAGGAATTTATTGACAGCACTGGACAATTTGCACGAATATTGGAAGACAGTGGTTTTGTAAAATTGACACGCCTTGGAAATGACGAGCTCAGAAGCCACAGCAGAAAGATTGGGATTATAGAACGGTACTGCTTTTTGTCTGAAAAAGAAAATTCGTTTGTTTTTAAAGACATCGCTTTTAACGATGGCTTGCAGGTTGGCGACAAGCATTGTCAAATTTATACATTGGGTGATGCAGCGGACTTGCCTGCATTATGTGGGTCTAGAATTAATTATGACCGATATTCCACCGATAAGACCAAGTTCAGCATCGGATTTGCATCAACGCTGGGTCAATTACTTTCCTGCAATCATATTTATAACCAGTACATTTTTATAGAGGATTCCCAGAAAACGTTGCAGAAATTGGAAAGTAAAAGATTGCGATTACAGTCCTTATCGGCTTACAGCAGAGAAAACCTAATTGCGCGTGATGCCACGAATGATTTTCTCAATGAGGCTATCAGCCAACAACGATTGCCGGTCAAAGCACATTTTAATGTATTGGTATGGACTGACGATAAAGAGGAACTGAAAGACCTGAAGAACAAAGTATCTTCCGCACTGGCGCAGATGGATGCGGCAGCCAAGCAGGAAACTATTGGAGCTGCACAGATTTTCTGGGCGGGTATTCCCGGAAACTCGGCAGACTTTCCTATGAACGACACCTTTGACACGTTCGCAGAACAAGCTACTTGTTTTCTGAATTTAGAAACAGGCTATCGCTCTTCAATTAGTCCAATTGGCATTAGATTGGGAGACCGTTTGACAGGTAAACCAGTTCATGTGGATATCAGTGATGAGCCTATTAATATGGGTATCTGCACCAATCGAAACAAATTTATACTGGGTCCTTCGGGTAGCGGAAAATCCTTTTTTACCAATCATATGGTCAGAAGCTACTACGAGCAGGGAACTCACATTGTTTTGGTAGATGTGGGACACAGCTACAAAGGACTGTGCGATATGGTGGGTGGCTATTATTTTACCTATGATGAAAAGAACCCCATACGATTCAACCCGTTCTACATCAGCGAAGGGGATAATTTGGATACAGAGAAAAAAGAAAGTATCAAAACATTGTTGTTGGCTTTATGGAAAAAGGACAATGAAACATTCAACAGAAGTGAATATGTGGCACTATCCAATGCGCTACAACTCTACTATGAAAAACTCGATGCCAATCCCGATTTGTTTCCCTGTTTCAATACTTTTTATGATTTCCTGAAAGGCGATTTTGTAAAAATACTGGAAGGAGATAAGGTAAAGGAAAAGGATTTTGACGTGAACAATTTTCTTTATGTATTGCGCCCTTACTATCAGGGAGGCGAATTTGATTACCTACTCAATGCTACCGAAAATCTAGAACTATTAAAAGAACGCTTTATTGTTTTTGAGTTGGATAATATCAAGGATCATCCAATCCTCTTTCCCGTCGTGACCATTATTATCATGGAAGTGTTCATTAGTAAGATGCGAAAACTAAAAGGCGTCCGAAAAATGATTTTGATTGAAGAAGCTTGGAAAGCTATTGCTAAGGAGGGTATGGCTGAGTATATAAAGTATTTATTTAAGACTGTGAGAAAGTTCTTTGGCGAAGCCATAGTAGTTACACAAGAAGTGGAAGATATTATTTCATCGCCAGTAGTAAAACAAGCCATCATCAATAACAGTGATTGCAAAATATTATTGGACCAAAGTAAGTACCAAAATAAATTCGAACAAATACAAGAACTGCTGGGACTTACTGAAAAAGAAAAAGCATTAGTACTGTCAGTTAACAAATCGAACGACCCTGATAAAAAATACAAGGAAGTATTTATCTCCTTGGGAGGAATTCTCTCCAAAGTATACCGCACCGAAGTATCCCTTGAAGAATACCTCGCTTACACTACCGAAGAAACGGAAAAGGTTAAAGTACAAGCCTACGCTAAAAAATTCGATGGAGATATTAGAAAGGGCATTGCCGCACTGGCAATAGACTTGCGGAGCAAGCATGAGGACAAAAATTAAATAGATGCTCCCGAATATATGAGAAATGGAAACTAAATTATAACATTATGAAAGTAAAGAAGAAAATTATGATTTGCCTGTTGTGTCTGTTGCTAGTGAACACTCCGGCAAGACCCGCAGAAACCGTTGTTGTTATTCCAATCGTATTGATTAAGGAGGCAATCAAGAAAGTGATTAAAGCGATTGATCTTAGAATACAAAAACTGCAGAACAAAACAATCTGGCTACAAAATGCGCAGAAGAAATTAGAAAACACCTTGTCGAAACTGAAACTTAAGGAGATTTCTGACTGGACACAGAAGCAAAAAGACCTGTATAAGGATTACTATGATGAACTGATGAAAGTCAAATCTATCATTACGTATTACCAGCGTATCAAGGACATTACACAGAAGCAAGTACGGCTTGTGGATGAGTACGAAAGGGCTTGGAGTCTGTTCCAGAAAGACGACCATTTTAACGCTGACGAATTGGTTTATATCCAAAAAGTATACTCCGGCATATTGAATGAAAGCATGAAAAATATCGATCAGATTTTTTTAATTCTGGACTCCTTTAGCACACAGATAAGCGATGCCAAAAGACTTGAAATCATCAATGCGGCGGCGGATCAGATCGATACCAATTATGATGACCTCCTGCAATTCAACAAACAGAACATTATACTGAGCTTGCAAAGAGCCAAAACACAGCATGATGTAAATGCTGTTAAGAAATTTTATGGGATTCCATTATTAAAACCCTAAAGTGATGAAAAAAACAGTTTTATTCCTGCTCCTTGCAGGATTCTTAAACGCAAACATTTACGCACAGGCAAAACAAGCGCAAGTATTGCTGAAACAAATTGCAGCTCTTCAAATGTATATTGGATATGCCCAAAAGGGATATTCTATCGCCAAGAAAGGACTCAATACCGTCAGTGATTTTAAGAGAGGAGAATTGAATCTTCACACTGATTATTTCAATTCGCTCAAGACGGTTAACCCGAAAATAAAAAAGTATGTAAAGGTTGCTGAAATTGTATCCCTTCAGGTAAAGATCATGAAAAGTTACGGTAGTTTTTACCGGCAAGTCCAACAGGATGATTTATTCCACGGGAATGAAGTGGAGTATATCAAAAGGGTATTCGATCGCCTAATTGAAAATTGCAATGACAATTTAGAGGAACTCATTACAATTGTAACGGACGGACAGCTTGAAATGAAAGATGATGAGCGAATGAGTCGGATAAATGTGTTGTATAAAAATATGATGGATAATCACACTTTTTGCGAAAGCTTCTCGAACCAAACCCGATTGCTGTCTTTGTCAAGAGCGAAAGATAGAAACGATGTGAAAACCAGCCGTGTCTTGCACGGTTTTAATAACGATTTGCCATGAAAAAAATAGTAGTTATTGGAATTGTGCTCGTGGGTTTATTGTTACCGTCGAAGATAACAGCCCAAGCACAGGAAATGCAACAATTGATTTTGAACATAGAAAAACTTGCCCAGTTCAGACAAATCCTGAAGGATATGAAGAAAGGCTATGAGATTCTTAATGGCGGCTATAATACGGTGAAAAAGCTATCGAAAGGGAATTTCGACCTTCATAAAACATTTCTCGATGCGATGATGCAGGTAAGTCCAACAGTCCGAAAGTACAGGCGTGTTGGGGATATTGTCAACTATCAAGTGCTTTTGGTGAAGGAATATAAGGCTGCTTTTATCCGTTTTCGAAACAGTAGGGATTTCAATCCCGATGAAATAGCCTATATAGAAAGGGTGTACGATAATTTGTTTCAACAGAGCCTTAGAAATCTTGATGAGTTAACCACTGTTATTACCGCCAATAAACTTAGGATGTCCGATGATGAACGACTCACATCCATTGATAAAATCTATGCTGATATGCAGGATAAGCTTTTGTTTTTGAGAAACTTCAACAACAACACTTCAATACTGGCGATACAGCGTGCAAAAGAGCGTAATGATGTGAATGCCATGCGTAGCATTTACAAGATAAATAACTAAATACTCACTAAGATGGCAAAGTTAAATAAGGGGGCATTATTTGCCGCTGTAGGAATGGTATTGCCCTTCACGATCAGGGCACAAGGTATGGCAAATGATATGAACAGTCTGCATAGTGTATTAGAACAATTGTATGACGAGATGATGCCTTTATGTAGCAATCTGTTGGGAGTTGGTCAGGGAATCGCTGGTTTTGCGACCATCTGGTATATTGCTTCCAGAGTTTGGAGACATATTGCCAGTGCGGAACCCATAGACTTTTACCCACTTTTCCGCCCGTTTGTGATTGGGTTTTGTATAATGATTTTTCCTTCGGTTTTGAATATGATTAATGGGATTATGAAACCTACCGTTACTGCAACTGCCTCGATGGTTGAAGGATCGAACAAAGCAATTAAAGTACTGCTTAAAGAAAAAGAAGATGCCCTCAAGAAAACAGATCCCTGGAAAATGTATGTTGGCACAGACGGAAGTGGTGACCGTGATAAATGGTACAAATACACGCATGATAATGCAGACCCCAGTGCTGAAGGAGCATTTGAAGGGATTGGAAATGACATCAAATTTGCGATGTCCAAGGCATCTTATAATTTTCGGAATTCAGTTAAGGAATGGATGAGTGAAGTATTGCGGGTACTTTTTGAAGCCGCTTCACTTTGTATCGATACACTCCGGACTTTTCAGCTTGTGGTACTTTCGGTTTTAGGACCATTGGTTTTTGGTATTGCCGTTTTTGATGGTTTCCAACATACGCTTACCGTCTGGCTGGCACGCTACATTAATATCTACTTATGGCTTCCTGTCGCCAATATATTTGGCAGCATCATTGGAAAGATTCAGGAGAACATGCTGAAAATTGACATAGCTCAGGCTCATCATTATGGGGGTACTTTCTTTAGCAGTACAGATATAGCGTATCTGGTGTTTATGATTATCGGTATTGTTGGCTATT
>NZ_VJZS01000032.1 GCF_007097385.1 Flavobacterium sp. ZT3R18 | reverse complement strand
ACAGAGTAGTTAAGCCCGCCTGCGCAGATGGTACTGCAGTTATGTGGGAGAGTATGTCGTCGCCTTTCTTTTGAAAACCCCGTTTCTTACGAAACGGGGTTTTTTTTTGTTTTATAAAATTGCCAGTTTTATTTGCAAAGTTAATCATATGTTAATTTATGGTAAAACGTGTAGAAAAAAAATACAGCCGTAAAATAGTATATCAAAAATCGTTAATCATCTCTCCCGAAAGCTTTCTAGATATGAAATATCCATGATTTAGCTCACGCAAACACCCAAGAGTTTTTTGCGGGAGGTGAAAATATTCGTAAATTAGTATCGTAAATTGACATTGGAAAATTTGCAATTGAATTCGATTAAGTATGTTTCAGTAAGATGCGACGGATGGTTGTGGCTACAGACAAGAAAGGCAAAAAAACGAAAAGAGATTGGTTTTCTGAATGATGGTAGAAAACAACTCTTGTAAAACAAAAGTTGTAAAGATAAATATAAGCTCGTTTTTTTTTACTAGAACAATAAATCTGTGTATGAAATTGACCAAAAACTGGATAAGCACAAAGACCTGTCGCAAGGAAAGTAGCAATACTCTCGGAAGCACGCATATGAAAATTTACATTTCTTATCCTTTTATAAAATGAAATATTAGAAATTGAAAATGTATAATTAAACAAAAATCAAACTATTGAGAAACTTCAAAATGCTGAATTACAAGACTGAAATCAAGGTTTTAGCGGAGTATTTATGGGTTGTCTCGAAATAAAAAGAAATAAAACACATATGAATCTAAATCTTTATTAAGCATCCAAATCTAGACCAAATGTTGTTCTTAAAAGCTCTATGTTTGGATTGAGCTGTAAAAGTCTGTTGTAGCGATCTTGATCTGTGAAGTTTCTTTTTACCTCAATAGCTTCATTCACGATTACTTCTATAGTAATGTCATGATTGTGTAAATGTCCTCTTAGGTGTCCTAAGAGTCCAATCATTTCACTTTCGAAATCTAGTTTGGAGCCTTCGTTTGGCAATTCAAAAGTGATAGCCGTTCCGTCTAATTTAGGATCATTTATCAACAATAAGGATTCCATTATTTTGTATCCTTTATCTCCGAGACGTTGCGCATATTTTGTCCATTGCAAAAACATTTCTGTTTCTGTAAAAGGTTCAGTTGGTAAAATAGAGGTTTCTTTTACAAATCCTTTTAGACTTTGTTCTAAAGCTTTCTTGGCTCGAATACTAGAAAGTGATAATGCCGAAACTTTAGGTTCATTACTTGATGGCTTTGGAGTTACAACAGCAGCAGCTTGTGGCTTTTCCGGAGTAGCAATTGGGTTTGAAGCTTCAGTTTTTAAATTGAAATTTTCATTGCTATTGCTATTGAAATTGCCATTGATTTTTGCATTCGGAACATCAGCAATCGAATAATCAGGAGTTTTTCTAAAATAAGTAGGCGGAATTATATATTGCTCAACTTTTTTTTTTCTCCATCAAAAGTGATAGAGGCCAATTGCATCAAACAAAGTTCAACAAGCAGTCGTTGGTTCTGGCTTGCTTTGTATTTTAAATCGCAATCATTGGCAATTTCGATTCCTTTTAATAGAAATTCTTGACTGCATTTTTGCGCTTGAATGCCATACATTTTTTGCGCTTGTTCTCCCACTTCCAATAAAACAAGGGTCGAAGGCGTTTTGCTTACCAATAAATCTCTAAAATGAGAAGCCAATCCTGAAACAAAATGATGACTGTCGAATCCTTTGGCAAGAATATCATTGAATGTGATTAATAAATCAGGGATTTTATTTTCTAGAATTAAATCGGTAACATTAATATAGGTTTCGTAATCTAAAACGTTTAGGTTTTCGGTAACGGCTTGACGGGTTAAATTGCTTCCGCAAAAGGAAACCACTCTGTCAAAAATAGATAAAGCATCACGCATAGCACCATCTGCTTTTTGGGCAATAATATGTAAAGCATCGTCTTCAAAAACAACTCCTTGACTGGTAGCCACATCGGCAAGATGTTCTTTGGCGTCTTTTACGGTAATTCTCTTGAAATCAAAAATTTGACAACGCGATAATATCGTTGGAATAATTTTATGTTTTTCGGTCGTAGCCAAAATAAAAATGGCGTGTTTTGGCGGTTCTTCCAATGTTTTTAGGAAAGCATTAAAAGCGGCCGAAGACAACATGTGTACCTCGTCAATAATATAGACTTTGTACTGACCCGTTTGTGGCGGGATACGTACTTGGTCGATTAGATTCCGAATATCATCTACTGAATTGTTGGAAGCAGCATCGAGTTCGAATACATTGAAGGCAAAATCTTCGTTGGGATCATCATAACCCGGCTGATTGATTTTGCGTGCCAATATTCGGGCACAAGTTGTTTTTCCTACACCACGAGGTCCTGTAAACAATAAGGCTGAAGCCAAGTGATTGCTTTCTATGGCATTAAGTAAAGTATTGGTAATGGCTTTTTGTCCCACCACATCTTTAAATGTTTGTGGACGGTATTTACGAGCCGATACTACAAATTGTTCCATAGGTTTTTTATTCGAAAGCAAATATAGTATATGAATTTCCAAATAGCAAATTACAAATTACAAATTGTGATCCTGAGCGATTCCGATAGCTATCGGAAGAACGGAAAAATAAACAAAATTCAAATTTTAAAAACAACCTAAAAACGATTCAGTGATAAATTTTGAGTAGAAATTAATAATTTTAGGCCAGATAATGGATAATCAGAAACTCCTTTTTGTTGAATCAATACTTTGAATTTTGTCCCTAAATCCATCAACAGCCTATAATTTATTATTGATTCTTGTAGCGCTAATTGTGCATTCGATTGTTTATCTTTTGCTAATTTATCTTGATATTCCTGAAAACCAAGACCCAATAGAAAATTAGCTTGATTAACCAACCCACGGTATTTTAATCCATATTTAGCCCCCCAATCTTTTAAGGCCGAAAAATTGGTATGTGTTGTGATGTCTTGCTCGCCGATAAGCTGATATGGATTATCATTGATACGATGCTTGTTAAAACATAAAAGTGTTCCAAGACGTCTATTGATGTTGTACAATTCCGAAGATAAAGCGCCATAATCGATAGTGATTACATATCCCTTTTTGAGCCATTGTGCAATTTCTTTTATCCAAGTGATGGCCTCAAGGTTGATTTCGGTTCGAAATCCTTTTGGCAATGTTACATTTAAAGTTTCAAAATAGGCAAGAAGGCCCTCATTTGCAGGTTGTAGTACTTCTTTAAAACCATGCTCATAGTCTATAAAAACTTCCATTAATTGATCTTCCATAACTACTTGATGGACTGAGAAGTTATCTACTAATTCATTTGATACAATACAGGCATTCATTTGGGGGATTTCTTGAATGGAAGAATGCCAGCTCACTTTTTCAGGCAGATGTTTTTTTTCTATTTCACGCATGCTGGTACTTTTTTCGATAATCGAGTAGGAACAACAATTGTATAAGTCGGAATTGTTTTTTAGATAATCTAAAATATCATGGCATAATAACCCGGTTCCGGCTCCATATTCAATAATTTTCAATGTTTTTTTGCCTAAAGTTTTCCACATTTCCTCAATTTGGCAACCTAACATGGCTCCAAAAGAAGCAGATAAACTGGCATTGGTATAGAAATCGCCCTCGGCCCCGATTATGTTTTGTTTGGAGTTATAATATCCCAATTCAGGATAATACAAAGCCATTTCCATAAAATCCCGAAAGGATATTGGACCTTCATTTTTGATTCGATTAATTATTATTTCAGAGAGTAACATAGAGATAAAAAAATCAATTTCAATAGCAATTTCAAGATCAAAAAATAATTGAATATTTCATCATCTAAATAATGTTCTTGTTTTACGTTAGTCTTGCGTGAAGGATAGGAGGAAGCTACCAAAGTAGCCCGTCCCGATAATTATCGGGAAGCCTGACAGCAGTAGGAAAGGGGCCGAATAAGCGGTTTGAATATTTGGCCCCTTTTCTAGTGGTGGCACGCCCAAATCAATTTCAATAACAATGAGAAGGTGGTTTTATCTTCCTTTAATGCTCAATTGAATCAATACTTGAGTAGCTTCATTGACAGAGTTTGCGGCAAATCCGGCCACATAAACACCTTTTTTGCCAGAACTTGATTTTATTCCGTAGACAACGGCTTCATCGTCTGGACTTGAATCTCCTTCGTAACGGTAGATATGTACGATCTCGTATTTGTCTGGATTTTTTACAATATCGGCTTCGTGAATATTGAAATCATAGGTAAAACCTTTTTCATTCAAATCATCCAATGCTTCGGAAACAGTGGCATAATGATACATTTTTGTCATGATATAAAGGAGATTAGTATTAAGTACTAAAGTTAACTATTTTATAATTAAGATGTTGTAAAAGTATGATTAAAGTAAACATGTTGAAATAGTAATCCACCAATAAATAGTGTAAATTTGCACCGCAGACCGCCTTATCGTCGTTTTGTTCCCGATAGTTATCGGGACAAGAGGGAGGAAAGTCCGGACACCAAAGAGAAGCATAGCGGGTAACGCCCGTCATCTTGAGCAATCAAGGTAGGACAAGTGCAACAGAAAGTATGTACAGGTAATGCTGTAGTGAAACCAGGTAAACTCTATGCGGTGAAATATCAAGTATATCAGCATTTAAGGGCTTCTCGCTCGTTGCTGAAGGGTAGATAGCTTGAGTCTTGCAGTAATGCAAGATCTAGATAAATGATAGGGTATTGTCTCGTTCCAAAAAACGAGACGAGAACAGAATCCGGCTTATAGGTCTGCATTTTTTTTGTGTTTTTTTCACTACTTTAGTAAAAAAAATATGAAAAATTTTCCTTTTATTTCTTTGCCACAATCCATTTTGTTTTTACGTATTTGTATTCCTTTTATTTTTGTTGCCCATGCGGGGATGAGAATTGCAAACGGGACAATAGAACGATTTGCAGGTTTTTTATCCGCTAAAGGTTTTTTCGCCACTACTTTTATGGTTTGGGGAATTACATTTTATGAAATTGTTGGTGGAATTGCACTGGCTTTTGGTTATTATGCAAAGTATTTATCGCTTGGATTCATTTTAATGTTGATAATGGGGAATATTATTATTCATTATGAAAGGGGTTGGTGGGTTGGAGAGCATGGTGATGGTGGAATGGAATACAGTTGTGTCTTAATTTTGGCACTAATCGTTATTGCAGCTTCAAAAAAAGAAAAAGTATAACATTTTTTTAATATTCAATAATTTGAAAACAAGAATAGGGATTTTAGGATTGGGTGGAGTAGGTGGTTATTTTGGAGGATTATTGGCCAAAGCGTATGCTAAATCCGACAGCATTGAAATTGTTTTTATCGCTCGAGGTGAAACTTTAAAAGTTGTTTCGGAATCCGGATTGAAAATTATATCTGATGAAGGTGAAATGACTGTTTTTCCAGATTTGGTTTCGGATAATCCTGAAATAATCGGAAAATTGGATTACCTTATTTGTGCCACAAAAACGTATGATATAGAAGATAGTTTACTTTCTGTAAAAAAAGCGATCACAAAAAACACCGTGATTCTTCCTTTATATAATGGTGTAGATGCTCCGGAACGTATCAGCACACTTTTTCCGGATGATGAAGTTTTGCAAGGTTGCGTTTATATTGTTTCGATGATTGTTGCCCCTGGAGTAATCAAGAAAATTGGCCCTTTCGAAAAGCTGTTTTTTGGATCAGAAACGGCTTCAATTTCTAAAATGAAGGCATTGCAAACCATTTTCGAAAACGCTTCTATTGAAAGCTATTTGGTCGATGTTATTGAAGAAACGGTTTGGGAAAAGTTTATTTTTATTTCGGCTTTAGCCTCAGCTACTTCCTATTTAAATCAGAATATTGGAGAGCTGTTAAATACGGAATCGAGCAGAAAGTTGTATGTTTCTTTATTGAATGAAATAACAATGATTGCGGCTGTTAAAGGGTTAGATTTACCTAATGACATTGTTTTTCAAACTATTTTAAAACTCGAAAAAACTCCTCATGATGCAACGTCATCCATGCATCGGGATTTGATGGCGGGACGAAAAATAGAACTGGCCTCTTTGACTGAGTTTGTGGTAAATGAAGGTTTAAAATATGAAATTGATACACCAACCTATCGAAAGGTATTTGAAAAACTATCTAGGCAAACGCTATAATTTAGTTATCTATCTTAAATTCAAGTCCAATATTTCGAACGCTTTCGATGCTTATTCGAGAATCCTCTTTGAAATACTTCCGAATTTTACTGATGTAGACATCCATACTTCTTCCTGAAAAAAAATCGTCACTACCCCAAATTGTTTTCAAGATTTGTTCTCGTTTTACCATTTGATTTTTATGGGTATAGAAAAAATGAATAAGAGCCGCTTCTTTTTCAGTAAGTTGTTGTGTCGTGGTGTTGCTTTTTAATGATAATCTTTTGGTGTCAAATAAATAAGCACCAATTTGTAATTCATTAATTGTTGCAAATTGTGTTTGTTGTTGATTACTCCTTTTTAAGATATTGTTCAGGCGCAAAACAAGTTCATCTGCTTCAAAAGGTTTTACGATATAATCATCGGCTCCCAATTTTAATCCTATGATTTTATCTTCTTTTAGCTTTCTGGCAGTTAGAAATACAAAGGGAACTTCTGGATTGATTTTGATGATTTTTTCAGCAAGGGTAAACCCGTCCATTTTGGGCATCATGACATCAAAAACACAAATGTCGAAGGTTTCAGTTTGAAAAACAGCCAACGCTTCTTCTCCGTTTTCAGCCCAAGTGATGTCATACAGGTGTAACTCTAAATATTGTTTGAGGACACTTGCAAAATCAGCATCATCTTCGGCTAAAAGTACTTTTTTCAATGGTAAATTATTAAACTTTAAACATAATGGTAAATACAGATCCTTTTCCTAAATCACTCATAACAGCAATGGAGCCTTGATGTGCTTTTATGATTTGGTTTACATAATAAAGGCCCAATCCCAATCCTTTGGCATTATGTAAATTACCTTGCTCGACTCTGTAAAATTTATCAAACAATAAGGAATGCTTGTTTTTTGAAATCCCGATTCCATCATCTTTAATACTGAGGTTAAATTGGTTTTTGAGTATTTCGGTTTTAATTATGATTGTGTTACTTCCATATTTTACGGCATTTTCGAGTACATTTAAAATGGCCGTTGTCAAATGAAATTTATCTAAAATCAAAAAGGTTTCTTTGGTGTTATAAAAGGTTTCAATAGTTACTTTGGGATATGTAATTTTAAAATCGGCAACAATGGAATTCAAAAAAGATTCTGCATCGATTTTTTCTTTTAGCAATTCAATTTCGTTTTCTCCCAATGAATTGGCCATTACTTGATCAATTAAACTCTGTAAACGACTATTTTGACGTGAAATGGTATTTAGAATCGTGTTGAATTGCACTTCATTGTCCCGAATGTCCTTTCGCTCCAATATTTTTGTGGAGATTCCCAAAGTGGTCAAAGGCGTTTTGAGTTCGTGGGTAATATTATTGATAAAATCGGTTTTGACATCACTTACTTTTTTTTGTTTGATTAATGCTTTTATGGCAATTACAAAAAGGGTTATCAATGTTAGAATTGAAAGTAACGATAGCAATAAAACCATTCTCATTCTTTTTAGAATTATGGCTTCCCAATCGATTACAGAAACGTACATAGAATCTTCGGTAAGCAATTTATAATCGGGCATTACTGAAGAGCCATTTGTCGTACTGACATAATTCCGAACCAAAAAAGAATTGTTTAAAGTCGCCAAATTGCCATATATTTTGTTTTTGATAAATGGCTTTTCTGAAAAAATGGTATCTGCTTTTTTATGACTGTTATAAATGACAAACTTGTTCAGAACAATGGCAAAATTTATTGAAACATCAGGGAATTCACGTTTGAATTTAAGTTGCAGTTTTCTAGTTAATTCGCTTCCGGATTCACTATTAAGCAATGTACTTTCAATATGGAATTTTGGTTTTTTGTTTAAAATATAATTTTGAGCCAATTGCTTATACAACAACTCTTTTTTGTTCACGTAAGCTGAATCAATATCACTATAATCATTCGTTATTTGGGCAATTTTATCTTTGATTTCCGTGTGAAATTGAGCCACTTTATAATCATAAGTGGTTTTTACCAAATAGCATTGCACCACCGATAAGGCAATCAAAGCGACTACTGAAAACGCGATTAATAAATTGATTCTTTGCTTCATTCGGTAAAAATTGAATTCAAAAATAATCCTTTTATTATTCAAATTAGCCATTAACTCCGCATTAACCTTCGATTAACTTATAGAACGAGTATTTAGATTCATTTTTGCAATGTTTCAAAATCACAAAACATACTATTATAAATGAGAAAGAATTTAGGAATTCAAAATGCAGCTATCACGATGTGTCTTATTATATCAGGATTTGGATATGGACAAAATGCAACCACAAACGACAGTATATCAAATAACTTAAACGAAGTAATTGTCACTAAAGAAAAGAAAATGTTCAGCAACAAAAATGGAAATATCAAAGTCGATGTAGCCAATTCAATTCTGAATGCAACTCCCAATACAATAGACTTGCTATCTAAATTACCCAACATTACGATCAGTGCCGACAAAGAAAATATTTCGGTTATAGGAAAAGGAAACCCATTAATTTATATTGACAATCAAAAAATGGGCATGAATGACTTGAATGCCCTGTCTGTTGATGACATTAAAACCATTGAAATCATTAATAATCCTTCCTCTAAGTATGAAGCCGAAGGTAGAGCCGTTATTTTGATTACCAGAAAGTTTAGCAAAAAGGAAGGTTCTCAAACAACTTTATCTGAAGTGGCCTCGTTCAAGAAAGAATACAATAATTATCTGGGAATAAATTCGAGTTTTAAAAAGAATAAATTAGAATGGAAAGCCAATTTTAATTACAATAAATTAAATCCTTGGGAAAGTCATAGTATCGGCTATCAAATTCCAGATGCAGATATAATTTCAAATTATAATGTTGCTACAGCCAATACCAAAAGAAAGCAGTTTATTTTTGGTGGTGGTCTGTTTTATAAAATCAATGAAGAAGATTATTTTTCAATTAGTGTAAATGGTAAATTGCAAAGTGAACCTTTTGATATAAACACCACAACCTACAACAAGAAAGGAAATGTAGAAAATAATGTCGTGACACATAGTGATAATAAGAGTGTGAAGAATTTTGTTAACTCTTTTGTTAACTATTCAAAGAAAATAAAATCGATTGACACACAGTTATTTACTGGATTTCAATATTCGAATTTTGATCAAGATTTAAGGTCATTGACCGAGAATAATTTCAATGACACTCAATTTGAATGGGCTCAAAACAGCGCTCAAAAATTTAATATTGATGTTTTATCGGGTAGAGTAGATCTTGAAAAGAAATTTAAAAATGATATGAGGTTGGAATACGGAGGACTTTATTTAGCTGCAGATGCTAAAACCGATTTTAAAATCTTCAATTATGATAGCAATACTACAATCAGCTCGAATTATAATTTTAAAGAGAAAAATAGTGCAGGCTATGCACAATTGTCTGGAAATATCAAAAAGATTGGGTATTCGGTTGGTTTTAGAGTCGAAAACACCAACATCGTGGGGAAATTCAAGAATGATGCTGCGCCATTAATCAACAAGAATTACACTGATTTTTTTCCGAAAGTACAGTTGGATATCCCGATTGACAGTACTAAATCGATAACGGTAAACTATTCCAAAAGTATTTCGAGACCCAATTATTCATCGACAAGTCAGGGAGCCGCTTATATCAATCCCTATTTTTTATATTCTAGAAATATCAATTTAGATCCAACAATTAACAATCAGATTTCGTCTAGTTTTCAATATCATGACAAATCGGTAAAGCTAAGTTACTATCAAAATACAGATCCTGTGTATAGCAGTTTTATATTCGATAGCCATAACAATATACTGACTTTTAAAGAAACTAATTTTGAGAAAGAAACGGGATTTAATTTAGAATTCACATTGCCTTTCACGTATAAAAATTGGACATCAAGCAATAGTATAAGTTGTATATTGAATAAGATTGAAGATAATTCTGCGCTGTTTATAGCATCAAAACCCTATCTGTACTATTATTCAAGCAATGAATTCAAACTCCCAAAAGGGTACACAATAGTGGCAGCAGCTAGGGGATTAACGGAACAAAAAGAAGGTGTGTTTGAAAGAAAAGCAATGTTTGTCATGGATTTAGGAATTTCAAAAACATTTTTCACGAATTGGAACTGTACCTTAAGTTATAATGATGTTTTTAGAAATACGATATACGAAGAAAGATTTACCATAAATAATATCAGTTCAAAAGCGAGGTTTTTGGTTGACTCACATGAATTTTCAATAGCTATTAAATATTCTTTTGGTAAAATAAAATCGACCGAGTTTAAAGAAAAAAATATTGATGATAACTCCAATAGAATTCGATAATAATTTTCCGAGGTACTTTTTATAGTTTGAAAACCATTTATTTTTTAAACTAAAATAACTACAAAAGTGTTTTGCATATAATAATTGTATTACATTTGGCGCATTTTAATTTTATTACAATCCTATTATGAAATTGCTCTATTCGTTTGTTTGTTTTTTGCTTTTTTGTCCTTTAATGAAAACTACTGCTCAAGAAACTACTGTTGTTGAGAAAAATCAATTCAAGATAAATTTAATATTACCCGGTGTTGTTTACGAGCATGGTTTTAGTGATAAAAACACCCTTTATTCAGAATTAAGTTTTGGAGTTGGTTATAGTAGTAGCGGTTTTAGAGGCTCTACTTGGTCTTATTATCCAACTATTAACGAGCAGTATCGCCATTATTATAACATAGAGAAAAGAGCAGGCAAAGGAAAGAGAACTATAGGTAATTCGGGTGATTTTTATGGATTGAATACGATTTATCGTTTTGAGTCCATTAATTCAAATTCGAATTATTCATCATCAGCACCATCCATTACAGTTGCTCCTGTCTGGGGTTTTCAAAGGACTTATAAGCATAATTTTAATTTGAGTTTAAACGGAGGAATCGGATATAAGTTTGATAAATACGACGGCAAAGTTGTACCAGTGATAAATTTCACACTAGGTTGGGTAATTGGTAAATAGTTAGTAATGAAAAAAATATTTTTATTTATCTTGTTGGTTATCTCTATGAATGCAAAAGCTCAAAACATTAGAGGTTTTGGTGGTTTTTCGGGTTATTTAGGTGGGATTTTAGACAAATCACTTTTTGTTGGTGTCAATTGTGGTGCTGAATTTAAGATTAAACATTATATAAAACCAGAAATTGAGTTTAATGTTCTATTAGTTCCTATTGATGATGTAGAACTTCATAGCGATCAGGGTAATGTAAAAAGTATATTTAGAAGGTCGGCTAACGCTTTGAATTTTAATTTCTGTCCAAAGATTTGTATTGGTAATAATGGAGAAAATGACACTTATTTTGTGCTTTTGCCAAAATATTCTTTTTCTAAAGTCACAGCTGTGGGAAAATTTACAACATTAAATGCTAATGATGTAAAAACGACAACCAAAGAAACAATTGTAGATTGGCAACATTCTTTAGGAATTGGCATTGGTCTTGATATTAGTGTTTCTAATGATAATACGGATTCTTTATGTTTGAATATCTATTATCAAAATGTTGATCTGGGTAGCGTTTTGAATGAATTAAATCACAGTGGGAGTAGTGATTTTTTTATAAAAAACTCACTTGGAGCTGGTTTAAACTATTATTTCAGTTTTAAAAAGAAACCAGGACCAAAACCAAGACCTATTAAAATACCGGAGCCCTTGCAATAACAAGGGCTCTCTTTTTGGGTATAAAATTATTTTATAAATTAATCTTCGTCATCTTCGGTGCTTTTTCGATTGGACTCATCATCTATTTCTTCCTCTTCGGTTGAATCCAATTCAAAGAAACTAAAAATAGAACCTCCGTACGTTTTCTGGAAAGAAAAATTAATCATGTGATCCAGTTTGGTATATTTAGAATGTTCAATAACCATCATACCTTCTTCATTGAGTAATTCTTTTTCGAAAATCAATAATACAATTTTCTCAAAAGTCTTTTGGTCTAATGCATAAGGTGGATCGGCAAAAATAATGTCGTAAGAAGTTTTGTTTTTTTCTAAAAAAGCAAAAACATCACTTTTTGTAGCCGCAATATTAAAATCATATTCGGCTGCCACTTGCTTGATGAATTTTACGCAACCAAAATCTCCGTCTACAGAAGTGATTGGTGTACTCCCACGAGAAGCAAATTCATAGCTGATATTACCTGTTCCTGCGAATAAATCCAATATTTTCAAGTTCTCAAAACTGAAATGGTTATTCAAAACATTAAATAATGCTTCTTTACTCATGTCTGTTGTTGGGCGAACAGGTAGGCCTTTTGGCGGGGAAATGCGTCTTCCTTTGTATTTTCCGGATATGATTCTCATGAGTTAAAAAGTATAAAATGTTGCTGATTTTGAGCTGTTGAAAAAGAGTTGTTTTTTTGTAAATCAGTTACATCAAAGAAGGATACATTCCGAATGTATTTGAAAGCGATTTTATAAAAAACATCTTCTTCGGAAATGGCTCCTAATAATTCCAATTTAAAACTTTCTGGATTCATATTTAATTGTTCGGCTGTAAAAAGCAAATAATAAATAAAATCTTCGGGAATTTTATATTCGAATGAATTGAATAAAAGTAATTTTTGGTTTTGGACAACAATAATTTCAAAATGACCTGGATTAAAATGTACTATCATTTTCTTGGCGTCATTGTTTTTGGAGGCATCCAAAAGTTTTGAAACCAAAATACTGTTGGCATGTCTGTAATCAAATGAACCAAATTGGTCTATAAAAAAGTTATTTATATTCACATAAGGAATGTAAACCGCATTCATTTGATAATTTGTTATTTCATCAAATGCAAAAAAGTCGGTTTCAAAAACTTTGGTATTGTATTGCAAATAACTCCCCAAAAATTGTTCGTCAAACAGAGCCGTAGGAACAAATGTTGAAAGATTATTATTGTGTATAACTTGAATCTCGTCATAAGATTCTTTTAATTCAGGGTAATCCCGAAAAGCATCCGCGAACAATTCCTCAATTTTGGTTGCTTTATGAAAAGGGTCAAACTGCACTTCATTGAGTGCCGTTATTTTATTATTCAAAGTGTCAAAACAACAAAAAGAAAGTCCAGTCAAGGAAACTTGAATAGAAAGTTTTTTGTATTTTTTATCTGTTATATTGGTGTTCATAGATTTGTTTTCAACATTGCAAACTTACAAATTAAAAAGGCAATGGCAATGGCAATATCAATGGCAATGGCAATTTCAAAGACAATCATAGTGATAATCACAATGACAATAGAAAAAATTAAAAGTTACAAGCAGATGCAAAATAGATTTTTTTTCAAAAATATTAAAATTGAATTTTGAAATTTGTACTCCAATTATTATATGTTTTTGAAATTGATATTGCCATTGCCATTGATATTTCAAGTGATTTTTGAAATTGCCATTGAAATAGACTTACTTTGTACTCAAATTACACCCAATGAATTCCTCCTTATTTTATAGTCTTTTACAGAAAAAATTCCCTTTTCAACCAACCTACAAACAGGATATCTTTTTTCAAAAAATAGCCATTTTTTTGACCGAGAATGAGAATGATACCATTTTTGTGCTAAAAGGATACGCAGGAACGGGAAAAACAACGGTTATTTCTACGATTGTAAATAGTTTATTGGACATCAATAAAAAATACGTTTTGCTGGCTCCAACAGGGCGCGCGGCCAAAGTAATTGCGAATTATTCGAATAAACCGGCTTTTACGATTCATAAAAAAATCTATTTCCCTAAGAAGTCTTCGGGTGGTGGAGTTTCGTTTACGTTACAGCAAAACAAACACAAAAACACCATTTTTATAGTCGATGAAGCCTCGATGATTTCAGACACGAATTCGGATTCTAAATTGTATGAAAATGGTTCTTTGCTGGATGATTTGATTTCGTATGTGTATTCGGGAACCAATTGCAAAATGATTTTATTGGGAGATACGGCTCAATTGCCACCAGTAAATTTGGACATTAGCCCTGCATTAGACATTCAAACCTTAAGTTTAAATTACAATAAAGAGGTCGATTATATTGAACTGGATGAAGTCATGCGTCAGGAAGAAAGTTCGGGGATTTTGCATAATGCTACTGAATTACGTGAGCTACTGAAAGATTCCTTTATAACCGAATTCAAATTTGATGTTCGGAAATTCAAAGATATTGTGCGATTGACCGATGGCTACGATATTCAGGATGCGATTAATTCGGCTTACAGTAATTACAGTATCGAAGACACGGCTTTTATCGTTCGGTCGAATAAAAGAGCCAATCAATACAATGAGCAAATCCGAACCAAAATTCTCGATAAAGAAAGTGAATTGTCTACGGGCGATTTCTTGATGGTCGTGAAGAACAATTATTTTTGGTTAAAAGATTCGGATGAAGCTGGGTTTATTGCCAATGGTGATATTATCGAAGTTTTAGAGATCTTCAATATCAAAGAATTGTACGGTTTTAAATTTGCGAAAGTAAAAATTCGAATGATTGATTACCCCAATCAGATTCCGTTTGAAACCGTACTTTTGATGGATACTATAAAAAGTGAATCCGCATCGTTAACTTATGAGGAATCCAATAGATTGTATCAGGAAGTATTGAAAGATTACGAAGGAGAAACCAAATTCAAACAATTCCAGAAAGTAAAAGCAAACGAATACTTCAATGGCTTGCAAGTCAAATTTTCGTATGCCATAACCTGTCATAAATCGCAGGGAGGGCAATGGGATACCGTTTTTATAGAACAACCTTATTTACCCAATGGTATCGACAGGGATTACATTCGATGGTTGTACACTGCTATGACACGTGCCAAAAATAAATTATATTTGATTGGTTTTAAAGATGAAAGTTTTGTAGAATGATCGAAATTGTTGTTGTTGATGCCGTTGTTGTAGAGACGCGATTTATCGCGTCTCACGTTAGTTGAGCAAATATTGTGTGTGATGCATTGTGTGTGATGCATTGTGTGAGACGCGATAAATCGCGTCTGTACCCGTCCGCTCGCTGGTATAGCTAATAAAAAGATCAAATTATGGCAGAAAAATTCCGAAATAAATATAGGGTTCCTTCAGCTCGATTGCAAAATTGGGATTATGGTACTAATGGAGCTTATTTTATTACGATTTGTACAAAGGAAACGCAGCACTTTTTTGGAGAAGTTGTCGATATGGAAATGAATCTGAATGCAGTTGGAGCATTGGCTGAAAAATATTGGATAGAAATAGTAAAACAATTTCCTTATGTTGAATTGGGGAATTTTCAGATTATGCCCAATCACATGCATGGAATATTGATTATTGATAAATCGGTTGTATTCGTAGAGACGCGATTTATCGCGTCTGTACAATCAGAGCAGGCAATAGGCGGATTTTCAGGAGAAAATAATCCTATGCTTGCAGAAAATATATCCCGAATAATTCGATGGTATAAAGGGAGATGTACATTTGAAATACGAAAAGTAAATCAAAACTTCGAATGGCATTCTCGTTTTTACGATCATATTATCAGAAATTCAGAATCCTTTGAAAGAATACAAAATTATATAGAAGAAAATCCATCGAAATGGGAAGAAGATAAATTTTATAGAAAATAATTCTCTGCCCGCCCGCCTGTACAGACGCGATTTATCGCGTCTCTATATCTTTATCTTTGTATAAAATCAAATCCATTATGAACACACTAAACGACTTACATAAAATAGCAGGAACTTTTTCAAATACCGAGAAAATGCCCGTATTGTTTTTGGGACACGGCAGCCCGATGAATGCTATTGAAGAGAATCAGTTTGTGACTGGTTTTAGAAATATGGCTAAAACATTACCCAAACCCAATGCTATTTTATGTATTTCGGCGCATTGGTTTACCAGCGGAACCAAAGTAACAGCGATGGAAATACCTAGAACGATTCATGATTTCGGAGGCTTTCCACAAGAATTATTTGAAGTTCAATATCCCGCGAAAGGGAGCCCAGAATTAGCCCAAGTAACCCAAGAATTATTGTTACCAACAGCAGTTGAATTAGACGAACATTGGGGTTTGGATCATGGTGCTTGGAGTGTAATTAAACATTTATATCCAGATGCCGATATTCCTGTAATTCAGCTGAGTATTGATTATACAAAATCAGGTCAATATCATTTTGAATTGGCACAAAAACTGAGTGCATTACGGAGCAAAGGAATTCTGATTATAGGTAGTGGGAATATTGTTCATAATTTGCGATTGGTCGATTTTCCTAATTTTGACAAAGACAATTATGGATATGATTGGGCAATTGAAGCTAGAGAAAGTATAAACAATTATTTATTGGATGGAAATTTTCAACCGCTTATAGATTTCGAAAAACAGAGTAAGGCTTTTCAATTGGCTATACCCACACCAGACCATTATTTGCCTTTGATTTATACGTTGGGATTAAAAGATAAATCAGAGGAATTGAGTTTGTTTAATGACAAATTGGTTGCAGGATCTTTGAGTATGACTTCGGTGAAAATTTCGATTTAGATTATAAAAAGGTATATTTGAAACTTATATTGAAACCGCCATTAATAAATTTTCTTCCTGTAAAATTGAAAAAGCGGTTCCTGACAACCAAATTTTAAACACTTTTCGGAAGAAATAGAATAATACAAATGAAAATAATAGCAGTCATTCCAGCCCGTTACGCTTCTACACGATTTCCAGCAAAACTCATGCAAGATTTAGGAGGTAAAACCGTGATTTTAAGAACCTATGAAGCCGCAATAAACACACAATTATTCGATGATGTTTTTGTGGTAACAGATTCCGACTTAATTTATGACGAAATTGTTTCTAACGGAGGAAAAGCCATTCGAAGCATCAAGGAACACGAATCGGGGAGTGATCGTATAGCCGAAGCAGTTGAAAATCTAGATGTGGATATTGTGATTAATGTGCAAGGTGACGAGCCTTTTATAGACGCAGCGCCTTTGGCAAAAGTCATTGAAGTTTTTAAGAACGATTTAACCAAACAAGTCGATTTAGCTTCTTTGATGCGTGAAATAACAAACGAAGACGAAATTAACAATCCCAATAATGTAAAAGTCGTTGTCGATCAAAACGGTTTTGCCCTTTATTTTTCACGTTCGGTAATTCCGTATCCAAGAGAGACAAATGTGGGTGTTCGATACATGCAGCACATCGGAATTTACGCCTTTAGAAAACAAGCACTTTTGGATTTCTATAGTTTACCTATGAAATCATTGGAAGCATCCGAAAAACTAGAACAATTGCGTTATCTAGAATTTGGAAAACGCATCAAAATGATTGAAACTACTCATGTAGGAATCGGAATTGATACTATAGAAGATCTTGAAAAAGCAAGGGAAATGTTGTAAATCAATCTAAAATTTATTTTGACTAAAAATAAATTTTAAAATAACACAGCATAAAATCAGAAGTGAACTTTTGCTTACAACTGTTTTTTATACCGTTTTTTTAATAATAATCAATTCATTATGTATTTCAATTCGAGGTATCGATTGAATTTGGTAGTGACTATCATTAAATTCTTCAATATAATTTTTGTTTCTAAAATTATGAGCGGCTGTTAAGCACATCGTATTAAAAAGCACAATTCCATTACTTTTCAATAAAAAACAAATACGATTCACGAAAAACTGTTCAAATAGAAAATTTGGCATTGTTGTATCTTGAAAAATATCTATAATGATCAAGTCGTATCGGTCTTTTGTTTTCAAAACAAATTCAAAAGCATCGTCAATTACGATTTCCAAATTTTGAATTTCATTGAGTTTAAAATATTCATTTGCTATTGCTATAATTTCAGAATCAATTTCAACTCCTGTAATTTTACCAGTAAAATTAACTTCCTCAACCAAGGTTTTAATCACACTTCCTCCCGCAACTCCTAAGACTAAGATTTGTTCCATCATTGCAATTTTATCAAAGCCAATATGTTTCAGTCCTTTTCTTAAAATGCGTTGCAAACTACCGTAGGAATAATTGGTGTTTTCCGAATCTAAGACCAATTCTCCATTTGCCCAAGTTACCTCTATGGTTTTGCTTAAGGAAGAATTTACTTTAAAGATTTTTATAGGGATAAGATAACTAAATATTTTTTTTAACATTAGTGTGAGTTTTAACCAAAAATAAGATATTAATTATTTATTTTGTACAAAAAAGAAAAGTTAATGAAGAAACAAATCTACAAGTGGATATTTTTTAACCTTATGGGATGGAAAATAGAAGGAGATTTTGATGAGAAAATTAAAAAATGTGTCTTAATACTAATGCCACACACCAGCTGGCATGATTTTTATATGGCTATAATTTGCAGAGGGGCAACGGGTATCAATATCAATTGGGTTGGAAAAAAAGAATTATTTCGTTTTCCTTTCGGATGGTTTTTCAAATATTTGGGAGGAGCTCCATTGGATCGTACGGGAGGTTTAAATAAAGTAGATTCAATTGCCGCAATTTTTGATTCCAAAGAAACATTTCGTTTGGGATTATCACCTGAAGGAACCCGTAAAAAAGTAGAGCAACTCAAAACTGGATTTTATTACATCGCTCTAAAAGCAAATGTGCCCATAATTCCAGTAGCATTAGATTTTGGAAAAAAAGAAGTCAATTTTGGAAACCCTGTGATGCCAACGGGAAATATAGATTCGGATTTAGCAATTTTGAAGACTCACTATGTAGGAGTAAAAGGTAAATTTCCTGAAAAGGGATTTGAAATAAAATAAAACTTTAGTTTACCATTACTACAAAGCATTCGCATTTAAAATTTTCTGCCACGAATCTTACGAATTGTCACAAATTATAGTATTTTTTAATTATACGAATTTTATCTGTTTTAAAGTTTTGTGTAATTCAAACAAATGATTTTTCGTGTAAATTAGTGCAATTCGTGGCTAACTTTTTTTTAAGCGAATGCACTGCCATTACCGTCCTGAGAATTGGATAAAACAAAAAAAATAATATAAAGTTTCGAATATTGAAAATTTTAAGAAACAAGAACTTCAATATTAATTCGGCGAATAAACTTTAAAAGTCCCATTTTTATAAAAAAACACAATTTTTTCTAGATCATCAGAATTGGATGTTTTAGGAAGAGTTGTGTTTTCTTTTTTTTGAGTTTCACTAACATTAGTTTCAACTGGATTTTTAATTTCTGAAAATAAATCCAATGGTAAAATTTCCAAATTAGATGGAGTAGTGGTGCTGTCTTTTAAATCTTCTGAAACAATATCCTTTTTTGAAATAGGCTCTTCATTTATTTTAGGAAACGAGCCATTGCCTTTTAATATCCAATATAAATCCACTTCTGGAAAAACATCAATTATTTTAAGAATAAAATCCAAGCTAGGTTTGTTTCGGCCTGAAAGGAGGTGAGACATACTAGATCGTTGTACTCCAATTTTATCAGCAAATGTGGATGCATTTAGACTATAATAATCTAAGATAATCTCGAGCCTCTTTATAAATTCATCAGTGTTTACCATTGTAAATTAAGATTTAAATTAGAGCAATTACAAATGTAATAAAAATGAAGTAGCTCCCCTAATTTATAGTATTATAATATAGAAAACAGCTAATGTAGATGTAGTAAAACATTAAATTAATAGCCTTAATTCATTAGTATATATTAATTTATGATTTAGTATATTTCTATTAAGTTGTATTTGTCAACTTGTTTGTAATTGTAATTTATAGACTTGAATAGGTGTTTACAAAATTAAATAACTAGGAATTTAAATTGTTTACAATTGTAACTATAAAGATGTTTACTTTTGTAAATTAAACATTGTAATATGAATTTGGAACAATTATTCATTCAGAACAAAGAAGATTTAATCAAAGGACGCTATCTTACTTTAGATTCAATAACTCCTCTATTAGAAAGAAATAATATCAAAAAAGATGTAAAAATTATTGGGGAATCAGTTTTAGGTGAACCCATTTATAGATATCAAGTTGGAACTGGTGAAACAAAAATATTTCTATGGTCGCAAATGCATGGCAATGAAAGTACGACCACAAAAGCACTTTTTGATTTTATAAATGTATTGAATAGCAAAACCGATCTAGCCAGACGATTACTGGGTGCTTTTACCTTTTATTGCATTCCTATTTTAAATCCCGATGGTGCAAAATTGTACACCCGTGCCAATGCTAACGGAGTTGATTTAAATCGGGATTCGCAAAACCTAACTCAGCCAGAAAGTAAAGTGTTGAGAGCAGCTTTCGAAGAATTTAAACCTGATTACTGCTTTAATCTGCACGATCAGCGTACTATTTTTGGAGTTTCAGATACCGGAAAACCAGCAACGATGTCTTTTTTGGCTCCATCGTATAATGAAGAAAGAGAGATAAATGCATCTAGGTTGCAAGCTATTAATTTAATTACGGGGATAAATGATGTTTTACAACAATACTTACCAGGTCAAATAGGTCGATTTGATGATTCATTCAATATAAATTGTATTGGAGATACGTTTCAACACCTTGGAGTTCCAACATTATTATTCGAAGCGGGACATTTTCAGGAGGATTATTTGAGAGAGCAAACAAGAAAATTTGTATTCATGGCTTTGGTTTCGAGTTTTAGTATACTCAACGAAAACGATATAGTTAGCAATGGAATTGATAAATATTTAAACATTCCTCAGAATAAAGTCGTTTTTTATGATTTTATGTATAAAAATGTCAAGATAAATTATGATGGTATCGAAATAATCACGAATTTTGCTGCACAATATAGAGAAGAATTAATAGAAGGTCAAATTTGTTTTAATGCTTACATAGTTGAAGTTGGGGATTTAGAAAATTATTTTGGACATTATGAGTACGATGCTAAAGAAGCATTTTATAAAGATGATGTTGTCAATTTTCCAAATGTAAATCAAAAAGCAAACTTTTATTTAAATGACAATTTGCATTTTGTTAATGGATTATTAAAAAAGTAATTTTTTTATCATTTATTTAATTATTATGTATAAATTTAATCTTTATATTAGAAAATAACCGTATAATTAAAGAATTATGAGTAAGTTCCGTTTAGATGAAGTAGATCACCAGATATTAGACATGTTGATTGACAACACAAGAGTTCCGTTTACTGACATTGCTAAAAAATTATTGATTTCTGCAGGAACTGTCCATGTTAGAGTAAAAAAGATGGAAGATGCTGGTATAATCATGGGGTCTTCATTGGTTCTTGATTATGACAAATTAGGGTATTCTTTTATCGCGTATGTAGGAGTTTTTCTTAATAACACCTCTCAAACTAAGTTTGTTTTAGAGCGTATAAACGAAATTCCTTACGTAACCGTGGCTTCTGTAACTACAGGAAAATTTAATATTTTTTGCAAAATTAGAGCAAAAGATACCAAGCACGCTAAAGATGTAATCTTTATGATTGATGATATCGAAGGAGTGTACAGAACAGAAACTATGATTTCGTTAGAAGAGAGCATCAATGACAAGAAGCGTTTGATGCATACTATTTTTAAAGAAATGTAATACAATCTTGAATGCTATATCATAAATATAACCTCAAGTGTATCTTGGGGTTTTTTTATGCCAAATTAACCAATTTTAACCAAACAATTTATTATGTACACGCTTCCTAAAATCGAACGTTTCAACCAAGACGTTCTCTCTAAATATCACATTTACAACAGTGTTTTTATAACATTACCTTTTGATTCTGTTGACAATACAGGTGTCTTGTTGCCTATATTTACAGATGTTTGTGATAGTGGTTTTAAGAAACAAGAGACTCCTAAAGAAATAGTTGACTTTTTCTCTAAAAAATACATGCACAGCACATCCGAAAAGGATAAAATCACATTAATGTTTCATTTTATTCAATATATAGAACGTCAGATTGTTTTGTTTGATGCTATTGAAGACGCTGCTTTTCCTATTGTAAATAATATGGAAGGAAGAGGATCTCTTCGTGATATCAAAGAAAAATCGGATGCTAGGGATAATAAAGAAGAGCTAATTGATTTTTTAGAAAACTTCAATGTTCGTACGGTTCTTACAGCACATCCTACACAATTTTATCCTGGAGCTGTTTTGGGTATTATTAATGATTTGACTGAAGCCATTCGAAAAAATAATCTTTTAGATATTAAACAATTGCTTGCGCAGTTAGGGAAAACTCCATTTATTCAAAATGAGAAACCAAATCCTTTTGACGAAGCGGTAAGTTTAATATGGTATCTTGAAAATGTATTTTACAACACTTCTGGAGAAATGGTGCATTATCTTCAAAAGAATATTTTTCAAGGAAATTCAATTCAAAATCCATTAATTAAACTTGGTTTTTGGCCAGGAGGTGATCGTGATGGAAATCCTTTTGTCACAACAGAGATTACTTTAAAAGTGGCCGAACGTCTTAGAACGTCAATTTTGAAGTGCTATTATATCGAAATTAGAAGCTTAAAAAGAAAGTTAACATTCTCTGGTGTAGATGTTTTGGTTGCTGAACTAGAACAAAAACTGTACCGTTCTGTTTTTTATTCTCGAGGTGAAATTTATATCACATTAGAAGAATTTAAATTGCAATTAACTAAAATTAAAACAATAATAATTGAACAACATCAGTCTTTGTATCTCGATAAAATAGATGCACTACTGATTCGTTTGAATTTATTTGGTTTTCATTTTGCTTCTTTAGACATTCGTCAAAATAGTAAAATACATGATGCTGTTTTTAGCGATATTGTTGCTTATCATTTAAAATCGGGTTCAGCTATTTTTCCTGCGGATTATTTCCAATTATCAGAAGCCGAAAAATTTAATGTTCTGTCTAATGTAAAAGGAGATTTAGATTTGAATGATTTTGATAACGAAATGACAAAATCTACTTTAGGGTCTATTCAAGCCATCAAAACGATTCAAGAAAAAAATGGGGAGTTTGGAG
The DNA here is from genome assembly GCF_007097385.1 of Flavobacterium sp. ZT3R18. Classification (GTDB taxonomy): domain Bacteria; phylum Bacteroidota; class Bacteroidia; order Flavobacteriales; family Flavobacteriaceae; genus Flavobacterium. The sequence goes on along the minus strand of NZ_VJZS01000032.1, from coordinate 16,345 downwards.
CCAATCGTTATATCATCAGTAATAATGAAAGCGCGCTGAATGTAATGGAAACTTTTGCTTTATTCCGTTTGAGTAATTGGGAGCATGCAACGGTAGATATTATTCCACTTTTTGAATCAGTGGATGATTTGCAAAATGCTCATGTAATCATGGAGAAATTATATACGAATCCGGAATATGCCAAACATTTGGAAAGCAGAAATAAAAAGCAAACTATTATGCTTGGTTTCTCTGACGGTACAAAAGATGGTGGTTATTTGATGGCGAATTGGAGTATTTATAAAGCTAAAGAAGAATTGACTGCGATGTCAAGGAAATACGGCATTAATGCTATTTTCTTTGACGGACGTGGTGGACCTCCAGCTCGTGGTGGTGGAAAAACACATAAATTCTATGCTTCATTAGGTCCAAATATCGAAAATAATGAAATTCAAATTACCGTTCAGGGGCAAACTATTAGTTCTAATTTTGGAACATTAGATTCTTGTCGCTATAATTTAGAGAATCTTTTGAGTGCAGGAGTAGCCAATCAGGTTTTCAATAAAGGTCAAAATGAATTATCTATCAATGAAAAAGAAATTCTGGATCAATTGGCTGAGTTAGGTTATAATAAATATTTGAGTTTCAAGAATCATCCTAAATTCATTCCGTATTTGGAACAAATGAGTACTTTGAAATATTATGCTAAAACTAATATCGGAAGTCGTCCTTCAAAAAGAAGTAAATCGGAGACTTTAGATTTTGCAGATTTACGTGCCATTCCTTTTGTAGGTTCTTGGAGTCAGTTGAAACAAAATGTACCAGGATTTTTTGGAGTGGGTTCTGCCTTGAAGCATTTTGAAGATACGGATCAATGGGACAAAGTTCAAGATTTATATAATGGTTCTTTGTTTTTCAAAACACTATTGGAAAACAGTATGATGTCATTGGCTAAATCATTTTTTCCACTGACTGCCTACATGAGTAAGGATCCTGAGTTTGGTGCTTTTTGGCAAATTATCTATGATGAATTTTTGGAAACCAAAAGATTATTATTGAAAATTGCAGGGCATACCGAGTTAATGGAGAATTATCCTGATGGTAAAGCATCTATTCAGATAAGAGAACGTATTGTATTGCCTTTGTTGACAATACAACAATATGCACTATTGAGAATCAATGAGTTGAACAAAGAAAAAAATCCAGATTTAGAATTAATAAAAGTGTACGAGAAAATCGTAACGCGTTCTCTTTTTGGAAATACTAATGCTAGTAGAAACTCGGCGTAAAGAAGAATTTAGAATTTAGAATTCAGATTGTTCCATAGAGGTTTTAAAAATTAAAGTATTCAATTTAAAAAATAAATTTATGAACTCAAACCAATTACCCGTTAATGAATATGCGAGTTTTTATGCTACTTATATAAAAGCTATTGAGAATGTTGAATTGATTGAAGAATTAGAAATCAGTTTGCATGACTTTATAAAATTTGTGCAAAACATTTCGATGGATAAATTTGACTTTCGTTATGCCGATGGGAAATGGACGATTAAAGACATTATTCAACATCTTATAGATGCCGAACGTGTTTTTAGTTATCGAGCTTTGCGCATTTCAAGAAATGACAAAACGCCATTGCCAGGTTTTGAAGAAAATGACTATGTAGATAATACCAATGCAAACGGTAGAAGTATTCAAGATTTACTGACTGAATTTTCTGCGGTAAGACATTCTAGTTTGTTGCTTTTCAAAAGTTTTTCTGACGAGCAATTAACAAGAATTGGAATTGCTTCTGGGCAAGAAGTTTCTGTTCGTGCCATAGGGTTCATTATTATCGGACATCAGAAACATCATCAAAAAGTTTTTGCGGAAAGGTATTTGTAGATTATTCGAAACAGGTTAACCAAATTTTCAACTTGTTTTCAAAAGTCATTATATTTGTAGGACTAGTTGAAGGCATCGAATAATACGTATACCTTCTGAAAACCCCGAAAGGGGGGGTAATGATTCTAGAAAATATATTACATCAGAGAGCAAACCCCGAAGGAGTGAAATTATTGAGGGCACTGAAAAACTACCTGTAAATAAAAAGGCTTAAACTTTAAATCAGTTTAAGCCTTTCTCTTTGTTATATTTTTGAATTAAACACTTTCAATCTCAATTAAGCGATTCTCAGAGCGTTTATTTCATTTTTTTATCATGGTTGGTCTCCATTTTTTCTACGAGGACTTTTTCAGTGCCCTCAAATTATTTCACCCTTTTTTTGTTAAAAAACCTCGATCCTAATAATTAACATATTCAGATGTGAAAATACCACCCCATTCGAGGTTTTTGGATGATGATATTACTTATTTCTATAATCATTATACCCCTTCGGGGTTTGGATGACTTATACCAATTGACTTGCTAATCCAATAATCCCAAAAGTTTTGGTATTGGTTTGAATAGCGATTGTAATTTGTCTTCGACATGAAGTCTAAAGGGGAATCGGGTTTAAAATACCACATTCTCTTTTTCTATCAAAGCCAAACCAATTCTGATTTTATCATAAGGGATCTGCTCCTCGAAGAATTCAAAGTAGGGCTTTAACGCATTTGGAGATTCTAATTTAATTTTGGCTTCAGCAATTTTTGAAATTTCTGCTTCAGTGATATAAATACTCAAATCGATTGGATGTCCATCAAGATATAGTTTTGCCAAATGTGAAGTTATGGTAGTTACACCTAAATTTCGTTTTGCTGCAATTTTTTCAACGGTCATTCCACTTTGAAATAATTCCAATGTTTCTTTATAAGTGCTTCCTTCTTTTTTCTTTCGAACTACTTTGTTTTTTTGAAAATCAATTATAGCCTTGATAAAAGAATCGCCGTATTTTTCAAGCTTGGCTTTTCCAACCCCATCAATTGCTAGGAACTCATCGTCACTCATGGGTCTTTGGGTTTCCATTTGTTTCAGAGTAGCATCATTAAAAATGATATAAGCAGGAACTTCTTCTTCTTTGGCTAATTCCGCTCGAAGTTTTCTAAGAATTTCAAAAAGGGAATTCGCAGTGGTTCTACTTTTAGCTTGACTTATTTCTGATTTTTCAGCATTAAATTTCTGTACGGTTGTCAATTGAACTTTTTCGCCTTCGAACAACACTTTTTTGGCAAAAGCGGTTAATTTTATTTTATTTTGCTGATGAAAAGCAATTTCGCAATACCCTAAATTAATCAGTTGAATGATGTACTGATTCCAATCATGCCAAGAAATATCAGCTCCTACACTATAGGTTTTTAAATTTTGATACCCTTTATCATAAATAGAAGTATTTTTTGAACCTCTCAAAAAGTCAACAATAACCGGTAATGCTTCTAATTCTTGCAAACGCATCACGGCCGACAATGCTTTTTGGGCAATAATGGTACCGTCAAAAAAAGCGGGTGGATTTTTGCAGATATCACAATTTCCACAATTTTCGGTAACCAATTCTCCAAAATAGGAAAGCAATATTTTTCTGCGACAGCTCAAAGCATCAGCATACTGTTTCATTCTTTCCAGTTTTGCCAGTTGCACTTCGGCATTCAAACCTTCGGATGCGAATTTTTGCAATTGTATCACATCGCCATAACTTTCGAATAAAACGGTTTCCGATGGCAAACCATCCCGACCAGCACGACCAATTTCTTGGTAATAGCCTTCTATATTTTTGGGTAAATTATAATGGATTACCCAACGAACATTCGATTTGTCGATTCCCATACCAAAAGCAATCGTGGCACAAACCACCTGACAATCATCGTTTATAAATTCGTCCTGAGTTTTTGATCTTATTTTATTGTCTAAACCTGCGTGATACGCTTTGGCTTTGATTCCGATTTTTTGTAATTTCTCCGCCAGTTCCTCTGTAGTTTTACGACTTAGACAATAGACAATTCCGCATTCATTGGGTTTGTCTTTTATGAAATCCATAATTTGCTTTACCCGATCTAAAGCGGGTCTTACTTCTAGACTCAAATTTTTCCTGTCAAATGAGGCGACAAACGTTTTAGGATTTATCAAATTTAACTGATCACTTATGTCTGTACGCGTTGCTTTATCGGCAGTTGCGGTCAAAGCTAAGATTGGAGTAGAAGGGAAGCGGTTTTTTAGGTATCCCAAATTGGTATAAGCCGGTCTAAAATCATGTCCCCAAGCCGAAATACAATGGGCTTCATCAATAGCGATAAGGCTAATAGTTATCTGACTGAAGGCATTTTCAAGATAGGATAAACTCTCTGGAGCAACATAAACGAGTTTGACTTTGTTGTCTTTTAAGTTTTGAATATGCGATTGCTGTTCTTCGCTAGACTGAGAACTATTGATAAAACAAGCTGCTATTCCGTTGGCTTTCAAGCTATCGACCTGATCTTTCATCAAGGCGATTAGTGGTGAAATTACAATAGTTATTCCAGGTAAGACTAATGCGGGAAGCTGAAAACATATTGATTTTCCTCCTCCCGTTGGCATAATAGCCAGAGTATCTTGTCCAGAAAGGATGCAATTGATAATGTCTTCTTGGTTGGGTCTGAATTTTTCAAACCCGAAATTTTCTTTGAGTTTGGCGTGTAGAATTTCTGTAGTCATCTTGGCGTATATTTTATTTTATAAATCTAATAAAAAAAGGAACTCAAATTTGAGTTCCTTTAATTTTATTTTAAAAAAGTATAATTACTCTTCGTCATCGTCATCATCGTCGTCGTCTGCAACGTCATTTTTATCTGAATCTTCATCGTCGTCATCTCCATCAACATCTGGTTTGTCTAGATTTTCATCTTCATCATCGTCGTCATCATCTGCATCGTCAACATCTAGTTCAAGACCGCTTATTGGCTCAACAACATCGTCCATTTCATCATCTTCATCGTAATTACCAATTCTATCAGCCAGCTTAGTACTTACTTTTACTAAATATATGGTGTCTATTGTTTTAACTTCAACAGCCTCGATCAATTCATTTTTGGCATTTCTAAATCGGATGATATCGGAATCATCATAACCATCAGGAAACTTTTCGACCAAAAGATTTAAAATTTCGTTGGTCAGTTTTGCGTAATCAACTATTACTCTTTTCATAAATAATTATTATAAATCTAACAAATAAGCAAAAATTAATGGAGCTACAATCGTAGCGTCAGACTCAATAATGAACTTTGGTGTTTTTATATCCAATTTACCCCAAGTGATTTTTTCATTAGGAACTGCTCCAGAATAAGAACCGTAACTGGTTGTTGAATCTGAAATTTGACAGAAATAACTCCAAAATGGAATATCATGCATTTCCATATCTTGGTACAACATCGGTACAACGCATATTGGAAAATCTCCAGCAATACCACCACCAATTTGGAAAAAACCAATACCGTTAGCGCTATTTTTTGGATACCAGTCAGACAATGAAACCATATATTCGATACCTGATTTCATTGTTGATGCTTTCAATTCTCCTTTTATAACATAAGAGGCAAAAATATTACCCATAGTACTATCTTCCCATCCTGGTACAATAATAGGTAAATTTTTCTCAGCAGCGGCATACATCCAACTGTCTTTTAAGTCAATTTCATAATATTCTTCCAACACACCCGAAAGCAGCATTTTGTACATGAACTCATGAGGAAAATATCTTTCTCCATTGTCATCAGCATCTTTCCAAATTTTATAAATGTGTTTTTGAAGACGACGGAATGCTTCGTGCTCAGGAATACAAGTATCGGTAACTCTATTTAAACCTCTTTCTAATAAATTCCATTCGTCTTGTGGAGTCAAATCACGGTAATTTGGAACTCTTTCATAATGCGAATGTGCTACTAAATTCATAATATCTTCCTCAAGATTGGCTCCTGTACAAGAAATAATTTGAACTTTATCTTGGCGAATTATTTCGGCAAAAATCTTTCCAATTTCGGCGGTACTCATCGCACCTGCCATACTTACCATCATTTTTGCACCATTGGCTAATTGCTGTTCGTATGCTTTTGCAGCGTCAACTAAAGATGCAGAATTGAAATGCAGATAGTGCTTTTCAATAAACTGACTGATTGGTCCTTTACTCATTTTCTTTTCGTTTTTTTATTTAATGTTTAAAAGGTTTTTTTTGAGATTTGTGTTTACAAATAAAAGGAATTTATAAACATCAAATTTCTTAAATCACAATTTTTATTGTTATTTATTATAACCTAATATTTTTAGTACATCCTCAGCGGTTTGCTGCTCAGAAAATACTTCGGTGGCAAGAATGCCATTTTCGTCTCTGTCTATTAAAATATGTTTGGGCTGCGGAATCAAACAGTGATGCAAACCACCATATCCACCTATAGTTTCCTGATAGGCTCCCGTATTAAAAAAACCTATATACAATGGCTTTTCTTTATTGTATTTGGGTAAATAAATCGCATTCATATTTTGCTCGGAGTTGTAATAATCATCACTATCACAAGTCATTCCGCCCAATAAAACTCTTTCGTAAGTTTCATTCCATCTATTGATTGCCAACATGATAAAACGCTTATTTATAGCCCAAGTATCCGGTAATGTTGTTATGAAAGAAGAATCAATCATATTCCATTTTTCTCTGTCATTTTGTTGCTTTTGATACAGCACCTGATAGATAGCACCACCACTTTCTCCAACGGTAAATGAACCAAATTCGGTAAAGATATTAGGTACATCAACTTCGGCTTCGTCACAGGCAATCTTGATTTGATTGATAATTTCATCAATCATATATTGGTAATCGTATTCAAATGCCAATGAATTTTTGATCGGGAAACCACCACCAATATTCAAACCATCAAGGGTAGGGCATTCTTTTTTCAAAGCCACATATACCTTGATACATTTTACAAGCTCATTCCAGTAATAAGCATTGTCATTGATACCGGTATTAATAAAAAAGTGCAACATTTTCAGTTCCAATTTTTTATTTTCTTTTATTTCTTTCTTATAAAAAGGAACGATGTTTTTGTATCCAATTCCCAATCTTGAAGTATAAAACTCGAATTTTGGTTCCTCTTCAGCGGCAATTCTAATTCCAATTTTGAATTTCCCTTTTATTTGCCCTTGCAACAAATCCAATTCCTCATAATTATCAATAATCGGAATGGTGTTTTTATGTCCATTGTTGACTAATCGTGCAATATTGTCAATGTATTGATCTCTTTTGAAACCATTACATATAATATAAGTACTTTTATTAATCTTGCCTTTTTCTAATAAATTCTCAACAATATTAATGTCAAAAGCAGAAGAAGTTTCTATGTGAATGTTATTCTTGAAAGCTTCATTCATAATAAATTCAAAATGAGAGCTTTTAGTGCAATAACAGTAATAATACTTAGCCTCATACTTGTTTTTCTCCATCGATTTACGAAACCATCCTTTGGCTTTGTTGATGTTGTTTGAAATTTGAGGTAAATAAGTAAACTTTAAAGGTGTTCCGTATGTTTCTACCAATTTCATCAAATCAATATTGTGAAACTGAAGATTATCTTTGTTTAATTTAAACTCTTCTTGAGGGAAATAATAGGTTTGATTTATTAAATCTGAATATTTAGTATTCATTTTTGCTGTATGTTTTTATATTAATTTTATTTTTTGAAATAGAATTAACATAAAATCAAACCCTAATGTTTGCATAAATAATTTGTAGTTTTTCGTAATCAGCTTTGAAATATTGAAAAACATCAAAACTGAAATTTCCTTTTATACCATAAAAACGTTTCAATAGCCTTAAAAAAGATCTATTGTTTATGCTTCTTTTGGCAGAGAAATTAGTGTTGTTTTGATTCTTATTCATTGGGGCAAATGTAAAAAATAATATAGACGTAATGCAATGCTTTTTATTAAAAAAAAACTAAGATTTGTAATCTTCAAATGCGTTTAGAATTAATTCGTTTTCAACTGATTGATTAATTTTAATTTTTCCGATGCCTTCAATCAATGCAAATTGAATCGTTCCGTATTCATTTTTTTTGTCATGAATAAGCAATTCCAAGATAGGATCGATATCGCTATCTTGAAAAATTACATCATCATATATTGACTTTAAAGTCGATTTTATTTGATTGTATTCTACTTCGGTAATTAAATTTTTATGCAATGAAATATAACTTTCCAATATCATTCCAACAGCAATAGCCTCTCCATGCAATAAAGTAGTCTTATTTTTATTTTCCAAAAAATAACTTTCTATCGCATGTCCCAAAGTATGACCAAAGTTTAATGATTTTCTAATGTTTTTCTCCGTAGGATCTTGCATTACAATTTCATTCTTAATTTCAACAGAGCGATATATCAGTTCATCAAAATCCGCAAAATCAATCGCTTTTAGATCTAAAAACTGCTCCCAATAGGCTTTATCGAAGATTAAACCGTGTTTGAGCATTTCGGCAAGACCAGAACGCATTTCATTTTGGGGAACCGTTTCTAGATATTGAGTATCAATCAATACCATTTTAGGAGTATTGATAACACCAATTTGGTTTTTTAAATTCCCTAAATCTACGCCATTTTTTCCACCTACCGATGCATCGACCATAGATAATAACGTAGTTGGAATATGGATAAAATCTACTCCTCTTTTGAAAGTAGAAGCAACAAAACCTCCCAAGTCTGTTACAACACCGCCACCTATATTAATAATCAATGTTTTTCTGTCGGCACCTAGTTCCGTTAGAACATTCCAGATTTCAATACAAGTCTCTATGTTTTTATTGATTTCTCCAGCTTCAAATTCTATAATTTCTATAGTCAAATCAGTTTCTAATATAGGAAGCAATTTAGGCAAACAATATTCATTTGTATTGCTGTCAACTATTATAAATAGGTTTGAATATTTATTTTCTTTTAAATGTTGGTTTAGTTTTTCATACCCAGTTTCATTGAAATGAACAGGGTAATTATTGGCTTGAATAGATTGCATCATTGTTATTTAATTGAAAGCGCAAAATAAGGTAATTTTTGCTAAATAATATTCATAGTCTCTTTATATTTGCATAAAAAAAAATAATACAAATGGAACAAATATTTAATAATACCCAAGTTGCGTTTTCATTAAAAAGCGATACCGAACTTGATAGAGCTTATTTTCTTTTCAAGTTAATAAACAATCAACCTTTAGTTCGAATAGGAACTGCAGTTACCAATTTTGCTTTAAAAGCGAACCTTCCAGTTGAAAGCTTGATTCGCGCTACTGTTTTTGACCATTTTTGTGGTGGAGTAAATGAAGATGATTGTCTTTCGGTTGTAGATAAAATGTTTAAGAAAGGAGTTTCTTCTGTTTTAGATTATTCTGTAGAAGGTAAAGAAGAGGAAGACCAATTTGATGCTGCTCTTAAAATGACATTAAAAACCATAGAGTTTGCCGAAGAACGTAAAGCGATTCCGTTTGCCGTTTTTAAACCAAGTGGTTTAGGGCGTTTGGATTTATATGAGAAAATAGGCGAAAAACAAACGTTAACTCTAGAGGAAAAAGCCGAATGGGATAGGGTAGTGGCTCGTTTTGATTTGGTTTGTAGTGAAGCTCACAAAAAAAATGTTGCCTTATTGATTGATGCCGAAGAAAGTTGGATGCAAGATGCAGCTGATGATTTGGTTACAGAAATGATGCGTAAATACAATAAAGAAAAAGTAATCATATTTAATACTTTGCAAATGTATCGTTGGGATCGTTTGGATTATTTGAAAAAATTGCATGAACAAGCCAAAACCGAAGGATTCTTTATTGGAATGAAATTGGTTCGTGGTGCTTATATGGAAAAAGAGAATATCCGTGCAGTAGAGAAAGGGTATCCAACTCCGATATGTGTTAGCAAAGAAGCTTCGGATGTAAATTATGATGCAGCAGTCCTATATATGGTAGAACATTTGGATAAAATGTCAATTTTTGCAGGAACTCATAATGAATTGAGCACTTATAAATTGATGGAATTGATGGAAACTAAAGGAATTCCATCGAATGACGATAGAATTTGGTTTGGACAATTATACGGAATGAGTGATAACATCAGTTACAACTTGGCTGAGAATGGATACAACATTGCTAAATATTTACCATTTGGCCCTGTAAAAGATGTGATGCCGTACTTGATTCGTCGTGCAGAAGAAAACACTTCTGTAGCTGGGCAAACCAGTCGTGAACTTTCTATGATCAAAGCAGAGAGAAACAGAAGAAAAGGGAAATAAAATTCAGTAGGCAGTTTTCAGTTTTTAGTATTCAGAAAGCAGTTTAAACATTTAAAGCTCGATTGGTTTTCAGGAACTGATCGAGCTTTTTTATTTGAACTGATTTATTTTCTATTTTAAAGATTTTTGAATCTTGTTTCTATACATTTGTTTATCATAAAAATTAACCAACTTAAATTGAAACAATATTATAGATTCTAAACCAATCTCTTTTAAATGCAAAGAAAATATTTACCCTTTATATCATTTTTGATATTGCTAATACTTGCAACACCATTTGAATCAGGTTTTTTTATTCAAAATTCAGTATGGAATACAAGTATATCAACAACAAGTTATTTGGAAATAATCGTATGTTTTTTAATTTCTATAATACTTTTTACATATTGGAAAATAACTAAAAAAGTTAACCTAATTAATTTAAATACTTTCTTCGCACATTTCATATTAACTTTTCCAATAGTCTTATATGCAAGATTAAATCTACCAATTCGTGTTATATTGGCAAATAATTCTAAAGATGTTTTAGAATTAATAGATTTAATCAACATTGTACTTTATTCTGTACTTACAATGTTTTTTATTGGTCAATTAATTTTTATCCTTTATATTTTAAAAATTAAAAAAGCCTCGTTTAAGTCATTTTAAACGAGGCTTTTTTTTTAACATTACAATACTCTTAAGAATTACTAAACTGTAAATTACTCAAATTCTTATATATCCCATTTTCTAGATTAATTAATTCTTGGTGGGTCCCTTGTTCACTGATTTTTCCATTATCAAGGACTAAAATCTGATCGGCAGAACGAATGGTCGAAAGACGATGGGCAATAATGATACTTGTTCTTCCTTCCATTAAAATTTCTAGAGCTTCTTGAACTAATTTTTCACTTTCGCTATCTAATGAAGAAGTAGCTTCGTCTAGGATTAATACCGATGGATTTTTCAACAAGGCACGTGCTATAGCAATTCGCTGTCTTTGTCCTCCAGAAAGTTTAATTCCTCTTTCTCCAACCACCGTTTCAAATTTTTCAGGGAAACCTTCTATGAAGTCGAAAGCATTGGCTTGTTTGGCTGCTGTATTTATTTCTTCAACAGTAGCGTTGGGTTTACCGTAAGCAATGTTTTCTTTGATGGTTCCTCCAAATAAAATCACATCTTGCGGAACAATACTCATATTACCACGAAGGTTTTCTAAATCATAATCGTAAATATTTTTTCCGTCAATTAAAATTTCGCCACTATTAATATCGTAAAAACGCAACAATAAAGAAGCAATAGTTGATTTGCCCATTCCACTTGGTCCAACAATAGCAATTTTTTGACCAAAACTGGCTGTGAAATTAATCCCTTTCAAAACCTGAATCTCTTTTCTTGAAGGATAGCTAAAAGCTACATTATTAAAGGTTACATCTCCTTTTATTTTATTTATGGTAGGAATGTGTTCGCTTGAGTCGATTTTTTCTGGTACTTCGTCCAATAATTCAAAAACTCTTTCGGTGGCTCCAATTGCTTTTTGCATTTGGGCATACAATTCGGCAATTCCTCCAGATGAAGCTCCTACATAACTGGAATACAAGATAAAAGTAAATAATTCACCAACCGTGATTTCGCCGGCAATACTCAATTGTACACCATACCAAACAACACCTACAATAGTTCCGAACAAACAAATAATAATAAAAGATGCAAAGTAGCCTCTAAATTGTCCACCCTTAATACCTATTTTAACCACTTCTTTAATTCTGTCTCTGTAACGGGCAATTTCATACCATTCATTGGCGAAAGCCTTAACAATACTAATTCCCTGCATCGTTTCTTCAACCACCACTTGACTTTCGGCTACTTGATCTTGAACTTTTTTGGAATATTTTCGAATAAACCTTCCGAAAATAACGGCAGCAACTCCAACCAACGGCACTACCGAAACCATCATAATTGTCAATTTGATATTGATACTGGCCAGCATAATAAAACTTCCGATAATCAATATAAATTGTCTTAGAAATTCGGCGATGGTTGTAGTTAAGGTATCTTGAATCTGAGTGATATCATTACTAATTCGGCTATTTAATTCCCCAACACGCTTATGCGAAAAAAAAGTCATCGGTAATTTGACCAAGTTGGTATATAAAGCCAATCGAACATTTGCCAAGGTGTTTTCAGTGAAATTGACAAACAAGGAAAGTCTGAAAAAAGAAAATACAGATTGCAATAAAAGCACAAGACCCAAGCCCAAAGCAATTTTATTGGCCAAATCAGCATCTTTTTTATTCACGCAATCTACAAGCATTCCCATAAACTTAGGGAAGGCTAGGGCGGTCACGCTGGTCAGTAATAAAAATACTAATCCAACATAGAATTTCCATTTATGATTGCCTGCATATTTAAAAATTAAGATTGCCTTGTTTAGCGAACTTGCAGTAATTTTTGATTTTGGTAAATCGTTTTCTTTGAATCGAGCCATTATTTTTTGTTTATCATACAAATGTAATGCTATAACCAACTTATAACAAAAAAATAATACTGTTTCCTTTTGTAGTAACCTACTGTTACTGAGTTTGTAAAGAAATTTGTTTGTTTTTTTATGAATATTTTTCATTTTTTCGCTTGCAAATACGAGTTCTAGTTGTATATTTGCACACGCAATGACGACAACGAAACTTGTTAAGCTGCAAAAATAGGGCGATTAGCTCAGCTGGTTCAGAGCACCTCGTTTACACCGAGGGGGTCGGGGGTTCGAACCCCTCATCGCCCACCATAAGGGACAAGGAAGAAAAATTCTTCTTTGTCCCTTTTTTATTTACATCTATCTCACTGTTAATCAGGTATATGAGCTGTACCGCTTCATTAATTCTTGTGGTTCGAAATTCAATTCCGTCAAATGTCACATTTTCGGGATAAATTGAACCAATTAAATCTCGACATTCCACAAATGTTGTTTCATTATACACAACATTCAGTCTTAATAGATTGTCAATCCCTGCGTTAAGCAGTCCTTCTATATCTTCTTTATTGTTACTTATTGTAGATAGCTTTGCTTCAAGCCTAGTAATCATACCACCATAATCCGATTTCATCTCTCTGTAATCTGATGCATCGATTTGATTTGTTGAAAGTAAATCTCTTGCTTTAGAAAGCCTTGTTTCATAATCTTTTAACTGAGTAATTATTTGTCTTTTTTCTTCCTGTACACCTTTGGTTTGTTCCTTGTATGCTTCTGCTATTAGCAAAGTATATAGATGTTTATATTCAGGACGTACCCTGTATTTTTTTAATTCACTTATAAACATTTCAGTTGTTGGCTCTGCTCTAAAACGATGTGTGCAACCACCAAAGCAATGATAATAGGCATAATATCTGTTACGCCCTTTGGATTTGCTTCCTGATAGGATTTTTGAACATTTTGGGCAAATTAGAAAACCACGAAGCGGAAGTTCTACAATAGTTTCTACTTTTGGACGGGAAATTTTTTTACGCCCATCTAGGACATCTTGTACACTATAGAATAGATCTTCTGAAATAATAGCATCATGTTGTCCATTTACAAATTGACTTTCCTCGTCTTTGTATTGAGGAACGAATATTTTTCCACAGTAAAGCGGATTGCGTACAGCCAACCAAAAGCTATTCATTCCTGTTTTAATGCCTTTTTTTCTAGCCAAACGGTGTATGTCTTCGGTGCAAAATATACCCTTTGATAATTCCTCAAATGCCCATCGCATAATGGAGGCTTCGGGCTCTTTTGGCGCAATGTATTTACTTCCGTCTTCTTTTGATCTGTTTGCATATCCCACTGGAGCCTGACTTACGTAACGACCTTCTTTTTTTGCCCTGCGCATTCCGTGAAAAACATTTAATGCTCTACGGTCATTTTCTACTTCAGGAGCAGCTAAATAAAAAGCAAGCATCATTTTGTTTTCAGGAACTGAAAGATCAAGGGGTTGTTCTATAGCTTGTGGTTCAACACCTAGTTTTCTTAACATATTAATCATTTGATACGCATCACCCGCATTACGGCTAAATCTGTCCCATTTAGTAAACAGAACTAACTCGGTTTTGTTTTTATGCTTTTTAAGATTTAACAGAAATACTTTCCATTTGGGTCTGATAAAGGTTTTTGCTGAATGGTCTTCATAAATCACATCACGTACTGCGATGGAATTTATCTGACAATATTTGCGAAGCACTTCCTCCTGATTGCGTTGGGAATATCCTTTGTCCGCCTGTTCATCGGTACTCACTCGTACGTATAAGTCTGCTATCTTTTTCATTCTCTTTTCCTTAAATACTTAGTTACTGTAATATTTGCTAATTTTCTCAAAAACTCCAAGACGTTCTTGGCTTGTTCGAGCGTTAAAACCAGTCCTTCAGCCCGTAACATTTCCATGGCTTTCTCCGGAGTAATTCTTCTTTTTTCATCCGTTTCTTCATTCCCCATCTTGCACCTCCCTCTTTAAATAGTAAAAGACCGCTTTAACGGTCTTTTACTAATTCTACATTAAATCACACTTCTTCACAAAGATAGGAAGCAATCTTTTTAAAATGACAGGTAAAATTTACCTGTCAAAATACTATAACTTCCTGCTTTTTACAAAGGTAAGATGTATTTTAATTATAGTCATGGACATAATATGTCCATCATAGGAGACGCTAGTTTATGAAGATCTGTATTAAGAATTTTTGTTTTCAGGAATATTATTCTTGTTTTTCTTTTAAAAAGAGTTTGCTTGGCTCATCCAAAAACTCAGCTTCATCAATCGGATTATGCTATCTTAATGTGATCCATTATCATTCTATTCCTTGACTAACCCATGCAGTTGGTAATTCGTCTTTGAGGTAGAATCCAAACCATTGTTGGACACGATCCATAAGATCTTTTTGATTGGTTGGATTAAGGATACTGTGTCCTTCTTTGGGATACAGTAACATTGTGTTTTTTTTACCTAATCGGCGAAGAGCTAGATAGTATTCTATACTTTGATGCCAATCGACTTGTTGATCTTCTTTTCCTGTCCACAAAAGTAGCGGTGTTGTGACATTATCAGCAGAAGTGATTGGGGAATTACGTTGATACCCTAGAGGATCTTCAAAAGGAGTATTTACCATTTTCCATTGTTCACTTTGAAAGCGCCACATATCGGGTCTTCCGGTATTCCATCCAACAGTGAAATAAAAGCTATTTAAATCGGTAACAGAAGCACCGGCAACTGCCGTTGCAAACAATTCAGTTTGAGTAATAATAAAAGCTGTTTCATATCCCCCAAAGGAATGACCTATAAGACCAATTTTATTTGAGTTTACAAGTCCGAGGTCAATAATTCTTCTTGTTCCTGCCACTACACAATCAGTTGCTGAAATGCCAGGATTGCCGTTCTCATGAATGATATCGGGTAAGAAAACAAAATATCCCTTACTAGTAAAAATTGTTGGGCTAAAACCAATTTCATTGTAATATGTGGGGTTAATATATCTATGCAGTTCTTTGGATTGTAATTCGTAAACATGGACAATCATAGGATATTTTTTTTTAGGATCATAATTGGCTGGATAAAACAGAACGCCTTTTAAATCTTGTCTTTTCGAATTTTGAAATTCGATTAATTCCGATGTTCCCCAATTGTAATTATAATGTTGTGGATTGCTTTGAAAAAAGAGCTTCGCTTCAGAGGAATCTTCTTTAGATACAAGTCTTGGAGGAAGACCAAATTCTTGCTCTCTGTAGAAAAAATTTCGTTTTTTTGAATTATACGAGAATTCATCTGTATACCGGTCTCCAAAGACAATAGGCTTTACATCTGAATCACTTTTCCATTTAAAGTATCCCGTTTTTCCATCTCCTGCTTCAGCTCTCAAAAATAGTTCCTTTTCTAAATCGACAGTATTACTTTGGAGGCCATCATAAATCAAATTTGCAGTGTTTTTATTGGGGAGATCAGCGATACGATAACTGATTTTTGATTCCCGTCCATGAGTCAACCTTCGAAAGGAACTGCCATCAGCTTTAATAGCCCATAAATCATATTGATCATAAATTATTATTTCTTTATCATCAAGATTCCATCCAGGATTCCCATATGGAGACTCAGCCACAAGTTTATATACTTTTCCCATGAACTTGCCTCCGATTTTTGCAGTGATATTTTTATGAGTTCTATCAATA
>NZ_VJZS01000031.1 GCF_007097385.1 Flavobacterium sp. ZT3R18 | reverse complement strand
ATATAATTATAGAAAGGAATTAGAAACATTAGGCTACAGCAAATCGATAGTCAACAATTACCCAAAATATGTGAAATCTTTTTTAGAATTTAATCCAGAATTACTGGAAAACATCAATGAAGAACACATAAAAAGCTACTCCAATTATCTGCAAAATAGACCTAATAAAAGGCGAGAAGGAAATCTAAGCGAGAGTTATATCCACAGCCAGCAACTGGCCATAAAAGGATTTTTTGATTATATGGAAAGAATAGACCAAATCAAACAAAATCCATTTACTTTAAAACTGAAAAGCCCCAAGCATCAGCAACGAATTGTACTCACACAATCGGAAATCCAAACACTCTACAAAACGGCTCAAACACTGGAAGAAACCATCATTTTGCACCTTTGTTATGGTTGTGGACTCAGAAGAGCTGAAGTAATAAATTTGGATACAAAAGACATTGATTTAGAGAAAAAATTACTCTACGTCAGGAAAGGGAAAAACAAAAAAAGGCGGGTAATGCCGCTCACTGAAACCATCATAAAAGATTTTAAGAAGTATCAAGATTTTAGTATTAAGAATCAAGACGAAGTAGCTTTTTTGACAAACAAATTAGGAAATCGAATGAGTGGATGTATTATTTACAGAACCTTTAAAACACTTTTAAAAAGAACCAAAAATATAGAACCAAACAACTATTGTTTACATAGTTTACGACATTCTATTGCAACGCATTTACTTGAAAATGATATGAGTGTAGAAATGGTCAGAGATTTTTTAGGACACTCACAATTAAGTACAACACAAATTTATACACGAATAAATCAATTAAATATGCGATGAAATTAGAAACTTATCTAGAGCAAAATCTACAGAAATCAACAGTAAAAAACTACTTATATGAAATCAATAAATTTACTTTATTAAACAGAAATACAGAACATTACAATTATAAAAACGTAATGGAATATGTGGAAACAATACGGAAAAACTATGAACCTGCTTCCATAATTAGAATGCTATCAGCCTTGAAAAAATACTATGATTATTTAGTAAACACAGGAATCAGAAAAGACAATCCAGCCAGAGCGATACAACTGCGGGACATCAAGAAAAAGCCTATCCAATTGCAAGATTTATTTACCGATAATGAACTGCAAAAACTGCTGGAGCCAAGAAAAGAAAGGTATAAATTACTGGAAAAAAGAAACCAAATTATAATGGGTTTATTGGTTCATCAAGCCTTGAAAATAGGCGAAATTATCCAAATCAAAACAACAGATATTTTCCTGGAGAAAGCACAAATAAGCATCACTGGAACAGCCCAAACCAACAACAGAATTTTGCCTTTAAAAGCGGAACAAATCCTTTTGTTTTATAACTATTTAGAGAATAGAAATCATACTTCAAATTACTTTTTATTGAATAAATTGAATAGTCCAATAACTGGAGAAGACATCAATTATTTAATCTCAACGTATCAAAATCAGTTTACTAAAAAACTCACTTCCATAACGATTAGACAAAGTGTAATCACGAATCTTTTAACCAAAGGAAACGACCTGAGAATGATTCAGGAATTCGCCGGACACAAATATCTGGACACAACAGAAAAATACAAACAAACCGGAATAAAGGCGTTACAAAATGCCATCGAAAAACATCATCCAATACAGTAAGCAAAAAAAAGAAATAGGAACATCCCGCAGAAAAAGCGGGATTGAGTTTTTTGTCCCGCCCAACCCAACGCACCCCAACGCGCATGCAGTTTGGGACTTTTGCCAACGCTCCTACAGCACATTGCAAGTTGTGGCAGAAAAAGCCACAATTGCAATAAGCTGTTGCCAACGCTCGAAAGCCCCAAACTGCCCCAAGCTATGTTACATAATAAGTCATTATAGTGCAGAAAAAGCACTATAAACTTATTATGTAAAATAGCCCCTCCCCAACGCACCACCCCCGAAGAAGCCACCGCTACTGCCGACGCACTAGGAAAGTCCAGTTTATTAATGGCTTTGCACAAAAAAATCTTCACAAAATTACACCCAGTCGCAAAAAAGCGCCTGGCCTTAAATCTTTGCTTGTTTTTTTGCACAAAGCCATTAAAAAAAAAGAAATCGGAAGTAATTATTTGTTCAATCGCCACAAGGCTATGCTCATTTTTTCAGAAGAAAACCCCCAAGAGATTTACGTTTAAAAACAGCTTTTCGGTTCGGGTTTTCTTCTAAAAAAATCGAGCGCAAGATTGAAGATAATCAGCCGAATTATGGCATAATCGGAATGTTCGGGCATTTTTGGAAATAGAATCGATAAGAAAACGGAATCTTTTTTTTTCAATTGAAAAATAAAAATCCGCAAATCCAATCGAACTTTTTTTTTCAATTGAAAAAGACTATTTTTGAAATGAAAATGTACGTTCTTTTGATAGATTGAGTAGGGGTTTTGAGCAAAACTAGGCTCTCGCGCGAGGCAAATATTGAGCAGGAATCTACTGGTACGGTTTTCAAGGTCAGGAAAAGGACAATGAGCTGAAAGGCGAAGGGAATTCGTTGAATTATACATTTAGGATGCATGACCCGAGAATTGGTAGGTTCTTTGCAACTGACCCTTTGACTGGGAAATATCCTTGGAATTCTCCATATGCTTTTAGTGAGAATAATGTTATTGCTTATGTTGAGCTTGAAGGTTTAGAAAAAGCGAAACCTAAATACATAACGGACAGCCCTATGGATGCTTTGAATAATTTAGTCAAAAAGGGATTAGGTATTGATGCGAATGATTATAGGCCTGAGGATGCAAGAAATGGCGACGAAGCTAATAAGCTCTTAGCTAAGAAAAAAGAAGCATTGAACAGAACTGTTACAGCTACGAATGTTATAAAAAAAGCAACGTATGTTACAGCTGGAATAGCAGCAAGCCCATTTGTAATAGGAGGGCTAGCAGAAGCTGGGGCAGGCACAGTAATTGGAGAAGGAGGAACATTTTTATGGTCACAAGCGGCTAGACTTTGGGCAAATGAAATAGCAGGTTATAGAGGTTTATACACTGCGGCTAGAACTAATCCATGGACAACCGCAGGTATAGCAGGATATGGGATTGTCAACAATTCTGTTTCTCAGTATTTTGCTAACGGTCAAGTCTGGGGAGATGTTAATATGGTAGAAGCAGCTACTTCTTCTATCCCAGGTTATCTGCCTACTATCATAGGAGAAACAGTAACTTTTACATCAAATAGTCCGCAATTTAAAGCACCTGCTAGCTTGAGTCAAGGAGCTGCTCAAATTGGAGGTGGAATATTTAGTAACTATTTTGGAAATAAAACTGATAATTATCTGGATGGTGGTAATGCAGGTGATTGGTTAGTAAGTGAATTTTTTAAATTTCAAGTAGAGACTGCCTCAAATGCGGCTCCATCTTTATTAGAGAAAAAAGAGTAGATATGAAGGTTTTTATAAAAATAATACAAAGAATATTTGCTATTTTACTTTTATCTTTTTTTTTGTATTTTATAACATCTGTAATTGTAGGACATATTGTTCGGGATGATATTGAATTTAATGGTAGAATTTCAGTTGGTAAATATATCTTACATCGCCACTGGGCAAAAGGGCAAACAAATTATTTGAGTTTCAACATAAACAATGTAAGGTATAAAGGAATTAATAGTGGAAAAGAACCTCCACAAAGATTTTCTAAAAATATTGGTAAGTTTTATAAGATTCGTTATTCTGAAAAATTCAAAGGTTCTATGGAAGCTTTTTTTGATGAGCAAGTTACAGATAGTACTGAAATATTGAAAGCTGGTTTTACAATGAAAGATATTTTAAGTAATGAAAATGATACGATAAATATTCGTGAAGGTTCTTTTAAAGAAGAAGTTTTGACTATATTAGGAATTAACTAGTTTCGAACTTTTTGATGGGCGGGCAATAATAGACTTATTTATAAAAAGAATTGTTTTAAAAATAAAAAAACCTAATACTGGATATGATTCTGGTATTAGGTTTTTTTTTTTTTCATACACTCCTAATAGAGCTTTCGGACACATAACAGGCATCTGGATTCTGCTTATCATGTATTTTCAGCCCCCGCTGGCGCGAGTATTAAGTAATACAGGCGCTAGCGCGATGCGTCCCGCTCGTGCACACAAGCCGAGTATTTACAACAATAATAAAAACAAAAAAGCAATCCGTAAAAAGGTTGCTTTTGTTGTTTTAAGAAAGTTGTTTTTGAATATCTTTTTGAAAGACAAAAGTTCTTAGCATGGCTTTAATGCTGTTAATGTCTTCTTGGCTTAAGAACTGTGTTTTATGAAAAAGCTGTAAAAGTTCCCCCGCTGGCGCAAGCGTCCCGCTTGTGCGCACAAACAAAATAAATAAAGGTTATAATAAAAAAACAGGCGTAATTGCCTGTTTTTTTATTGCTTAAAATTGCCTTAAACAGCAATTATGGTAAGTGAAATTAATTGTATAAATTGTCTTAAAAGACAAAAAATAAATTTAAAAGCTCACTTTACCATCTAATAAATCTTTCATTCTTTTTTTGGTAAGCATTGAATTAATGATTTTAATCAAGGCATTTTTTTCGTCTTCGTCGAGTTGGTTAATGAGCATTAGTTGTTCGTTAAACTCGTGGTTCTGTAACTCTACTACGCTATTTTCACTATCATTTAAAAGACTATCAGCCGAAACTGCAAATACTTTCATTAAACGCTGTATAATATCGATAGACGGTAAAAGATGTCCGTTTTCCATTTTAGATAAATGGGTAACGTGAATGTGTATTTTAGCTTCTAAAAAAATTGAGCCTGAAGACTTTAAAGAAATGAAATTGGATTATAGTGTTAAGATGGACAAGATGGAGGCTAAATTAGGAGGTCTTAATCATGATGATGTTAAGATAAAGCCTTTATAGATAAGGGTATTGATACTCTCTTAAAGCTTGATTATATTTACGAGAACGCGGAAATGGAGTTGAAACGGGAAGTCATCAGTCCGATGTTTCCTGAGAAACTGTATTTTGAAAATAATTCACTTCGAACTCGACTGGTCGATGAAATTGTCAAGCGTATTCATATGATAGAGAGGAGTTCAGGTTGTAATAAAAAAGGACAAAATAGAAATAAATCTACTTTGTCCTCTCAAGTCGGGGTGGCAGTCCCGATAGTTATCGGGAGAACCTGCGGCCTTCCCGCCAAAAAGCGGGACGCGATAACCGAGCTATCGAATATTGTTTCATTTTTAATTTTTTCACACAAAAAAAGCCGAACATTTCTGTTCGGCTTTTTGTCGCCCTGCCTGTACAAATTTCGAACTTATTCATTCAAGACTTAAAGACATTGGCGTCAATCATCATCTGATTGCGGGTGCAAATATAGGAATGTTTTTTAGATAAAAAAGCTTTAAAAACTATTTTTTTTCCTTCATGTGCCAGTATGATAAGTAGTCTACACATATTCAGCATCTTGAAGGTAAAAAAATATTTCTTAAAAGGATAATTTAATCATTGATATAAAAATTTCTCTCAATATATCCATAAAATAATACCATTTCACTTACTACTGGTACAACTTTGAAACCATTTTTTAGACGGTATAAAAAAATTAGTAATATATTCCTAGAATGAATATACTAATTACCTTGACAGTCCTCTCCTCTTTTTTTCCTTTCTTTTGTTTTTCAATTGATATGGTAAATAATCAGCTGCTTGTTCAGACTGCATTAAATTATCAATTATCTTATCTAATTTTGGCAACATTGTAAAGTATTGCTTCTCTCCCAGCATAAGCACATCCAATACTTTTACCAAATCAGGAATAGTTAGTGTACCTCTTTGTTTTTCCATTTTGTTAATCAACGATTCTTTAGAAGGAAGATTTTCATAAATCTGACTTCTTTTTTCTTCACCAGCAACCTTTAATCCGCAACGCTCCTGAATAGCTTTTGCACTATATTGTTTCCCCAAGCTACTGCCATTAAAAACGTTTTTTGTCGTACGGTCTATATAGGTTATGCCGTAAAGCAAACCTTCTGCGCTTTTTCTAAAAACAGTATGAATACCTTCTTTTTCCAATTGTCTTACCAGCTCGGTTATTGGCATTGCTTTCTCTCTTAACAGTGCCACATCAATAGCAAGTTTCACTCTTGATTTATCGGACATACTTCTAACTTCATTGCTCTTAAATTTTTCTCCTAAGAATTTCAAAGTCGGTTTAGTATAAAAACTACTCGCTTTAATTGGAACACCTATTGGTTTGCCTTGTTCGTTCAAAATATGATAAACCAATCCCTTTGCTAAAAATATTTTTGAATTCTCACTACCTCGGTCAGCCATGACATTGTATTGATTCAATACTGCATTAAGTTCTGCAAGGCCGTCATACTTGTAATGGTTCAGAACTACATTTAGAACATTGAATATGGCTTTCTTTGATTCAATCCTTCCATACTGAACTCTGCCCATTGAAATAGGCTCTAAACTAAATTGCTCTTTCTTTTTTCGTCCTTCTGCTTTTACTAGTCCAAAGAATTCTTCAATCTCTTTTCTTGCGGGTTCTGATTTTCTTATACCTAAATTGTGTAGCTCAATTCGCTTTCCATCCCTCTCGATATTTATGGAGACCATGTGCAAATGTGGATGTCCTGCATCATGATGTTGATATACTAAATAAGGTTGTTCTCCGAAGCCTATTTTCTCCATATAGGCATCAGCAATAGCTATCAGTTTTTCTTTGGAATGATTTTCAGATGGGTCAAAATTTAAAGAAATATGCAGCGTATTACATTTTACATTTTCGTTCAATTCAAGCCTTTTTAGGAAAAGGTTTAACTTCATCGTGTCACTCATTTTATCGACATCTACAGGATAGTTCCCTGCTGCGATACAGTCTGCTACACCAGCTTTTACTTTGTTCTCATTATAGTGAAAAACACTACGAATTGAATGGCTTGATTTTATGATTGCAACCATTTGTTCGTGATTTTAAAGATATGTTTTTCAATCTCATCTATCTTATTTTTAAAGATTTTTTTCTCCAGTTCGTAGCGTATAATCCAATCCCTGAATTCAGGAATTTGTTGCAGAGTATGTAGTTTTTTAACTGCCTGATTCAGATTATTTCCTATGGCGTTTAACTCTTTGCGAAGCACTATTGTTTCTTCCATAAAATCGTCCAATGACTGATTTCTGTAAGTCGTAGTAATGGGTTTGTCGAATAGATGCTTACGAACATAGTCGCTTAGCTTACGGCAAGTGCTGGCTTTACACTTTTTCTCAATTTTTGCATATTCCTCGGGCGTCAGTCGCAGTCCTATTATGCGTGTCTTGTTTGAATTTTCTCTTTTCATCATCTCTCATTTTCATTGTTTTCTAACTCTTTTTATCCTTTCAATGTCACTGCCCACGAGTTCCGAGTGTGGGGCAGCAAGATCTGGTTGTTTAACAACCATACATCTTGCTGAGTGCAGGAACGTTGCATTCTTTTAGCTTTTTTAACATCTTCAATACTTCCAATCTTTCAGAGACTACCAAAAAGGTAGCAGTCATCAAAAATCGTAAATAAGTTGTGGGTGATTTCTATAATTTGCGCCTTAAATGTTTTTTGGGAGCTTTTGAAGGATTCATAATCCAGTCGTTAAAATCGTTGTGGTTTTTGTAAAGGGTACTTTCGTCTTTGTATTGGGGACTCATTGAAAGTGCACGCTGAGTACAATTTATTCCTGTTGTATCCCTGTCAAGATAAAGCCGAATATGTTTGTGATTTTCCATAAATGGGCGTGCTCTTTCAAAGAATGAAACTGAATTTAAAACAACAAAATCCTGACCGTTTTCGGGAAGGTTTTTGGTTGTAGCTTTAAAGGATAGAAAGTCTATAAAACCTTCAAAAATTAGAGCTTCTTCACAACCATTATCTATGATGGTAATGTCTTTTGGCGAGCTGCTAGTTTTGAAATACGGATTACGAATTTCGTAGCCACCTGAATCATTTTTAAATCCAATCCCAAAATAGGTTTTGTTATTGAGTTCATAACGAACTTCCTTGCAAAATTTTTCGGCAATTTCAATGGGTATTTTTCTTTGTTCGAGGTATCTTAAAAGTGCTGGAGAAGTAAGCGGGAAATCCCCTAGTATTTTGATTTTATTTTCTGTAGCGATACTTTTATTTGAATGCAAAAAAGTTGGCTGTTGAAGAGAAAAATTAGTACTGAGCTTTTGTAACAATTCACTAACGGTACAGCCATGATACAATATGCCAAAATCAATTATGTTACCTCCTTTACCTAAACCGTGGTCAAACCATAAATTAAGCTTTCGGTTGACTTTAAAAGAGGGTTCGTGTTCATCCCTCAAAGGTGAACAATACCAATAATCTACATTTATAATTTTAACAGGATTGTATCCTAATTGAGACAGATAATTGGTCATGTCAATTTTTTTGGCTTCCTCAGTTGAGAGCCTTTCTTTTCTGAAATCCATATTCACACATTTTTCAAGTTCATTATTCAGTCAACTACGAAGTTAATCAAGAAAAAATGGTTTTGCTATCATGGACATATTATGTCCATGATAGTTTTATGGCCTGGAATCCACATCCACACATTTTCAAGTTCATTGTTCAGTCAGATGCTAAGTTAATCAAGAAAAAAATGTTTTCGCTATGATAGGTAAATTTTACCTATCATAGCATCTGCAATAGACTCTCCATCAGCTTTATTAAAAATATTAACAAGTTTGCCATAAGATTGAAATTCTAATTGAAAAGTTTCTTCATATAAAGGTTCTAATACATAATCATCGTTTTTCATTAATTCATCAAATTCTATTCGTTGCAATGTTTTTTCATTTTTATCGTAGAACAAGCAAGATTTAAATATATTTTCTCTTTCTCCAACAATAGATAGGTATTCATCGGAACTTTTATTTGAAAGAATTTTATGTATTTTTACATATTCAGCTACGACCTCTTTTCTAATGTCTTTTTTATCAGTGACCTTCTCTTTTTCAAGATTTACCGAGTTAAGCCAACTTGCAAAATTAAAAGGAACATCAGCTTCAAAAGTGGTGCGCCATTCGTAAACAGCTAACCCTTTTAGTTGCGAAGGTTTTTTAGAAACATAACTACCATCATAACCAACCTGACTTTGTTGATCCCATTTATCCATCCACTGCTCACTACTTTGACTAAGTTCAATTCCATTATTAGCATTAAGTTGGGTAGTGTAAAAATTTTCTTTAAAATTATTTTTTAAATAATAATATAATTTTATATTAAGAATACCTTTTGTATCAAAAATTTTTTTTCCATATTTTGGATACATCAAAACTTTTATTTCATGTGTTCCGCTAGTTAACAGAAGATGATTTAAATCTATATTTCCCGTATATCCTCCTCTTTTTGTCGTTCCATTTTCAATAAATTTAGTTAAAAAAACATCGTCAATGAATATTTCAAAACTACAATCCATACTTGTTAAGTAAAGTTGATATCTTCTTTGTTCTGTTATTGTTGTGTCTTTTTTTATAGGATATTCCAAATCTGTTTTACTATTATTTATTGCTTCGGATCTTGCTTTCCAAAAAGATTCTTTTTCCTTTATTTTTTCTTTTGTTTCCTGTGATAAATTAGATTGACAAGAAAACAAAGCAAATAAACATAATACTGCAACTGTTATTTTCATTCTTTAGATTACAGTTAATTTTTCTCCTTTTCCTTTTCTTTGAAAACGAAAATCTAAGTAAACGTTTTCATCAGGATTTTTTTTGTTTTTAAGTCTAATAATTCCTTCTCCATTTGCTTTATTTAAAAACATTACAAGTTTACCATAGCCTTGGTATTCTAGTTGAAAGGTTTCTTCAAAAAGAGGCTCTAATTCATAATCATTATCCTTTATTATTTTTACAAATTCGTTGCTTCTTAGCTCTTTTTCATTTTCTCTATAATGAAGTGTTGCCATAACAAGTTCTTCTCTTTCTCTTATTAAAGAAAGATATCCTGTAACATCTTTTTTTGATATTATTTCATGAATTTTTTGATATTCTTTTAGCAGTTCAGTCCTGATGTCTTTTTTCTCATCATCTTGTTCTTTTTTTAAATTAACAGAATTTCTCCATCCAATTTTATCAAAATTTACCTGAGCATCAAAAGTACTTCGCCATTCATAAATAGGTAAGCCTTTTAATGGAAGAGGTTTTTTAGGTTCATAATGAGCTTCAACATAATCTGCATTACCTAATTCTCCTTTATCATCAACCCATTGTTCAGTAGATTGATCTAAATCCATTCCACTTGCACCATTCATATTTAAATTATATTCTTTGGTCTGTAAATCTCTATTTTTAAAATAAGAGAAAGTTAATCCCACATAGCCTCCTTCACCAAAAACGGGTTCATTATATTTAGGATACATACGAATTTTTATTTCGTGAGTTCCACTTGTAAGTAACAATTGATTAATGTCGAAGTTAGTGCTAACTCCTCCTCCTTTTTTTGTAGATTCTCCCATTTTTTTATACAATAAAACATCGTCTACAAAAGCTTCAAACTGGCAGTTGTTGCTTCTTAAATAAATTCTATTTGTTCTTTGTTCTGTTAGTGAAGTATCTTTTTTTAGGGGATATTCCTTAGTATTTTTATTTTTGTAAATTGTTTGAGTTCTTTCTTTCCAAAAAGTTTCTTTTTCTTCTATTTTTTCTTTTGTTTCCTGTGATAAATTAGATTGACAAGAAAACAAAGCAAATAAACATAATACTACAACTATTATTTTCATTCTTTAGATTACAGTTAATTTTCCTCCTTTTCCTTTTCTTTGAAAACGAAAATCTAAGTAAACGTTTTCATTAGGATTTTTTTTGTTTTTAAGTCTAATAATTCCTTCTCCATCAGCTTTATTTAAAAACATTACAAGTTTACCATAGCCTTGGTATTCTAGTTGAAAGGTTTCTTCAAAAAGAGGCTCTACTTCATAATCATCATTTTTTAATAATTTTGTAAAATCATCATATCTTATTTCCTTTTCGTTTTCTCTATAATGTAAAGACGAAGTAACAAGTTCTTCACTTTCTTTAATTAATGCAAAATAGCTTGTAATATCTTTTTTAGCAATCATTTCATGAATTTTTTGATACTCTTTTAACAACTCAGTTCTAATGTCTTTTTTTTCATCATCTTGCTCTTTTTTAAGGTTTAAAGAATTTCTCCAGCCAACCTTATCAAAATTCACTTGCGAATCAAACGTACTTCGCCATTCATAAACTGGCAATCCTTTCAGAGGGAGTGGTGTTTTGGGTTCATAATGCGCTTCAATATAATCTGAGGTACCAACTTCTCCTTTATCACTAACCCATTGCTCATTAGATTGGTTCAGATCTATACCATCTGCTCCTCGCATCCCTAAATTGTACTCCATTGTACTTAAATCCCTGTTTTTAAAATAAGAAAATGTTAATCCCATACCGCCCCCTTCTCCAAAAACTGACTTACCATACTGCGGATACAAACGCACTTTTATTTCGTGGGTTCCGCTTGTTAGTAACAATTGATTGATATCTTGATCTCCATTAATCCCACCTCCATTTTTAGTAGATTCTCCCATCATTTTATACAATAAAACATCATCTACAAAAACTTCAAATTGACAATGATTACTTCTTAAATAAATTCTATTCGTTCTTTGTTCTGTTAGTGAGGCATCTTTTTTTATAGGATATTCCATAGTGTTTTTATTTTTGTAAATTGTTTGAGTTCTTACTTTCCAAAAAGTTTCTTTTTCTTTTATTTTTTCTTTGGTTTCCTGTGATAAATTAGAGTGGCAAGAAAACAGAGTAAATAAACAAAGTGATATAATTGATAATTTCATTTTTTTTCTGTATTAGATTATGTATATGGGATCAAATTTTACGATATCTGATTTTAAAAAAGGTTCTTTGTCATTACCTAGTTTTAGTGTTCTTTTATATCTATTAACCACTATCTCCGCTTCCAACTTAATTATTAAACCTGAAAAACCAAGTTCTGGTTTTGCAAACACACCTTTTGCATCAGAGTCAATTACTATTTTAGCCACAAAATAAGCATCGAGCATAGCATTAGCTATTAATTCAACTACTACCTCTGTACCCCATACTTGGGATTTAACTTCAAAATTTATTTTTAAATTTATTTTAATGCCTACTTTAGCCCCTAAATCAAGATTTCCACCTTTAACACCTGTAAGACTGTTGAATTCCAAAGCCTTAAAGTCAAAACTAAAATTACCAAAAAATGTAGCTTCAAAAGTCATTCCACCATGCAAAGCACTCAATCCTATCTTTATTCCAGTAACCATAGCAGCTACTGCTGGATGCATGCGGCTTCCTAAAGCTAATAAGTCCACAATAAAATTAGCTCCCATCAATGGATCTGCCTTAAAATTTAGAGTGCCTACGGTCGCAACTTGCGACTCATATATCCCTACTCCTTTCTCTAGATACCAACTAATATTTGCATTAAGTGATGGAGATTGTATCTCGAACATAAAGGGCGTTTTAGATAAAGCTTTTCCTTTTGCATCACCTCCTAAAGTATCTTTTACTTTATCTGCCATTTCTTTGTACTTTATAAATACGTCTAGAACTTTTCGCAGTTTTTTTGCAAACTCAATTCCAAATTCCGAATTCCCCTTTCCCTCGTCCCATTCGGCACTTAATTTTAGTCCAAATTTAGAGAGCATTTCTGGACTATTTTGTAATCGAGCATTTTCTTTTCCAACAGACACAGCTTTAGATTGCGCACCTCTCATCTCGCGGGTTATTTCCTTTACCTTTTGTAAATCTTGTTGTCTTTTAGCTCTGTCCGCTTCACTTAGTTTGGCTTGATATTTTGATTCCTCATCAGATATTTTTTTACCATATTCTGGTAAATTTCCATGTGTATAGGCTACAGGATTAGAGAAATTAAAAGAAAATTCTAATGTCCATTTTATATCAGGATACGCCTTTACAATTACAGTTGCATTCTTGTCATTCGAAAAATACCTACAAGAATGAACATGAATAGAGTAACTCGTTGCCGAATCAATGCTTTTTTCTACACCAGCAATTTTGGTTAAATTCCATTTTGGCCATATATATTGCATTGGAGCAGGATTCAATATTGACAAACTCGAATGCACAGGAAAGGCTAAAGAAACTACCTCCTTTTTTAATGGTTTATCATACTCAGGAGAACTTACCATTATCTTCTTTTTGTGCTTGTCTTTTTCTCTAAAACAGGCTTTATTTTGATATTCCGTTATATCTATGGTTACATTTTTATTATGGCTTGGCGCAATGGTTTCGTAAACTATGGTTTGTGCATCATGTCCATTAAAAACAAAAGAAATATCGACTCTTCGTGCATCTATATATTCTCTTTTGTCTTTGTATTTTATATTGTCGCGACCCATTTTATCATCGGTTGCATTGATCTCGCCATGTCCTTTTGAGATGATTCTCTGAGCCTCTAAACCTCCATTGATGAACATTTTTTTTACGGCATCACTTCGTTTTTGTGATAGTATATTGTTGTAATTTTCTTTCCCAATCACACAAGCATACCCATCAATAGTAATGGTAGAATGCTCATGCTCTAACAAAAACTGCAAAACATTACTGATACTAGTGTTACCTTCAGAATTTATAATTGAACTGTCAATATCAAAAAAAATAGTTTTGGTAATAGCTTCTTTCAGGTGTATTACTTTTTGTAATTTTTTCCCTTTATCAAAAACAATAGTTTTGTCTATCGCAATAGTTTCAAACTTGCAGGGTTCATATCTTTCGGCTTTTTCATCTGGTTTGCCAACTTTTAAGGGTGTTAAATTTGTAGGCGGCTTGACCACACGAGACACAATTTTTTTCTTTATTTTCAAAAATTGAGCAAGTTCTGTATTGTGCTTGCTATCTACAATATAACTACTTGTTGAGGGGTCTTTTATCTTTACATAAAATTCTTCATCCTCTTTGATCCCTTTTATTTTTCCATACCAAGAAAAAGTATTCAACATGGCAAGATTGATTTCGCCATCTATAACATCTACGCTGGTGTAGGTAAAAATTAACGGATCTGTTTTTAGATTCTCATGTCTAAAAACATCTACAATTAAATTTTTATGACCGTTTAATCCTTCGGAATTTACACTCAAATAAACAGCTTCTCCATATGAAAAGACATGACTTTTACTCACATCGTCTCCATCGTTGGTAGTACACCATTTACTAGTTGTTATCTTGGGTTCACAATAGCCGCTTACAATCAAGCCCGTATCTTTGGATGTATTTCTATTTCCAGAGAGACTTGCCTCTACGTAATATTCAAATGGACCACATAAGGCTTTAGGTATACTAATTTTTTTTGGTGTACTTGCAGGCAGTGTTTTTTGTGAAATAATGATTTTCTTTTTACGGTCTTGCAACATCCAAGTTAAACTCTCTTTTTTGTCTGTTTCAGTTGTTCCATCATGCCATAAATCTACCTCAAAAAAAACATCTTGATCTGGAGAAATAACTACTTTTTTGTTAGGAATAGATAAGTTTCCTATAACTTTTCCTTTCCCTGTCCATTTTATTCTTTTTACACCTTTTGCCATTTTAAATTTTTATTCAAATTAATTATCATTAAAATCTATGCCTTTATGTTTAGCTTCTTTTTTATACATATCCCTAACATCCACCATTGGGTTGATTAGGTTGTGAACCATCGGATTAGCTTTTTTGAAATTTTGTTTGCTAGGCTCTGTCACTTGTCCGTGTTTTGTAATTTCAATACAATCAGGTGCACCCATCGGGCAAGTTCCTTTGCTGTCTTCTAGCAATGGTTTTCCTTTATTGGATAGAGTCATTTCTTCGAAAAATCCACCCCATTTGGTAATCACAGCTTGGCAGGGCAAATAATCATTACCGGCAGGTTGCATCTTGCATTTGCCAAAGGTGTTTTTCTCTAGCGTTTGCCCTATGTCTTTATCACTCGCAATTAGTTTTTTTGACCCATCTTTGTCATTGGCATAATGCTTTGTTTGCGATTTTACCTTTAATTTATCCACTTTTGGCTCTACGCTAAATTTGCATTTGCAGGTTGCGCCTTGTACTACAATGTGTTTTTCGCTCATAAATTTATTTTTATTTACCTCTTAAAATATCTCCAAACATCTTAAAAAAACTATCTTCTTTTTTTATTTCATCCACAAAAAGAGAGTTTGTTACTAGTGATTGATTCTCTTTTTCATTTAGATTAGACACCATAACAGTATATTTTTGTGGTATATCAAGTGCAATGGCACATTCTATAAATAAAGTTTGTATAGTGTAGTTATTGGGATTCAGGAAGTATTTTGCTCTATAACTGCCGACAACTTTTTGATCTGACAAAGAATGAATAGGCAAATCTAATTCGTATTCCAAATCTGTTTTCATCGGGGCATCGTCCAGTACTCCTTTTAGGTCGATATTCAGCAAATCGTTCTCATCAAGATATTCATCAATTTTTTGTTCAATATTAAATATTAAATCATCACTTTTCGCAATAAAAGGAAAATACGTATAACCTTCAAAAGTCAATTTTTTGGTATATTCTGTATGGATTCCATTAAAAAAAGACCTTATAAACCAATCGTTGGAAAGCACCGCAGCCAAAGTCTGATTACTTTTTAAATTTTTCGCATAATGGGCTAAATACTTCTCGGTCTCTTCTCCTGGGTAGGCTTCAAGAATTTCAGATTCTTTCGTTTCCCAGCGCTGCTTTATCGCTTCAAGATTATGAATGTCTATCCATTCCCCTTCTTGGTCGACCACCACCTCTAATGGATACAAAACACTGGATGTTTTTTCAGCCAACTCATCGGCTATTGTATCGGCTTCGACATCATTAATATATACTTTGGATAGCCTGTCAATTTCAAAAAAAGAATATCCATTTTTATCGGTTGCGACCCAGTTTACACTTACCTCATATTTTAGGGTATGGACTTGCTCGCCGTTCTCAACAGTATATATTACCCCATATTTGTTTTTCCCTCTTACGTGATGAAAAGGTACTCTAAAACCGCTGCCAAGTACTGCCTTTTTAAGAGGAACCTCTTCGGGTTCCCCATTTGCTTGTAGTTTGATCGGTTTTAAAAGTAAAAACTTCAAGTGACTAGGGAAATCAGCATTTATTACATCAGCATCTGCAATGCAATGATTGTTGTGATAGATTCGTAAAACCTGCCATTCCTTACCAAGTTCTTCGGCAACACTTTTGATTGTATCTCCTTTTTTTATAAAATATTTATCGTGATCTTCTTCGTCCCTATCGGGTATATAAAAACTAATTCCTGCCATAATTTACTCTTCTATTTTTTTAAATGGGATGTTGTTCAAAAGTACTCATGACTTATAAGTATGCTTAACTCCAAATTGCAAACGCATCGATTACCAGCATTAAACAAAAAAAGATGCCCTGTGTAATTTTCTAATTGATTAACTTAAGCAAGTTTTATTTTCTATAATTTAAGCTATAAATATAATCGTACGAATTTAAGAGACTTTTTACATCTGTGCAATACCCACTTCTAGTGATATTTAGTAAAATTTAATTAAAATCATAAGACCCTTGCGGAATAGTACTACGGACCAACTCCGTCTCTCACATCTTCGCAATTCTGATTGTGGTAATAACGGGGGTCTTCAAAATCGAGGATTCTGTGATCATTGGCGATACTCTGTAAGGTGTCGCCTTTTTCCTTGAGGTAGGTAGTAGGTTGTCCTGTATTCATAATTATTATATTAGAATTTATGATCTAGTGTTGCGTGTATTGCGATTGTTTCTTTAAAATGAATAAGATCATCAACTGCTATTTTTACACAGGTTTCTGATTCGATAAAATCTAACCCTTCTGTTTTATACTGCACATTATGCTCGAAGGTTGACGTTAGTTTTATTTTATCTTTCTCTAATAGGGCAGTAATAGGGAGTTGATTGTTTAAGATTTTTTCATTTACAGCTTCCATTAATTTATCTATATCAATAGTATCCGAAATCGATTTTAAACTATTATTGGTCTTATCATATCGTGTTTGCACATCATCCCAGTAGGTATGTGCAATTAGAGCCATACCCCAATCGGATTTATGGTTTTCGCAATCTTCTTGTTTTTGCAATGAAATACTTAACGCTTTTATGATGTTTAAATAAGCTGTATATTCTTCAATTTTTTCGACTGTATCTGTTTCACTCCAAAAACGTTGCTCTATATAATCGAAGTCAATACCATGACAATCTACAACATTCCGATTTTCATCCAGCGCTTTTAAACTCCGGTTTCGCCCATTTCTAATTTGTAACGATTCTTCTTCTATTAAAAGTGCTATTGGCAACAAAGTATTGGTCGTTTGTTCATACAATTGTTCAAATTTACAATCGGCAGGAGCTCCAAAGACTTCTCTGTTTAATTTATTTATAAGGATGTCATAGGTCTTATTCTCATATTTTTCTATAAAAACTTCAAATTCATCTTTATAGTTAAATTCAACCCCACCTATGCACATCGCGATCTCGTTTTCGATCAAATAATAATTGGACGTCATTCCCATATCAAGTTATTGTTTGGCTATTATTGATAATGTTCTCACATAGTCAAATAGGGAATCGACAGTCATCTTTACATGAGTTTGGGAGGATTTAAAACGGAGTCCTTTGGTAATGTATTTTATTTCATAGAGTCGTATATTGCAATTCTGACCTGTAAAATTTTCTATAAAAATCTTATAGGTACAAGATGTCTTGTATTCTAATTCTTTAATGCGAAAATGAGCTGTATTGGCAACCTCAAAATAGTTAGTTGTTAAAATCGATTCTGACATTCTTCTTTTTTAAGTAAAACTAATCTATTTTATTTTAACGCAAGCGTAATTTCTTACTTTATTTTCTTGGTAATATCTTAAAATAATTAATGGTGTTGTATTTTTGATTAAGACGTGTAAAGATATCTAACTACTACAGTCGTAATAGTGATAAAATACGCTTCTTCTGTAGCTGTCCCAAATATATTTAAGGACAAGGCACAGTAAATACAAAAAGCCTCGCATTTGCGAGGCTTTTTGTATTTAATCAATATGAATTAATGATTATTGATCCTTCAATAACTTCTCCAAATACTCAACTTTATCTTTTTCTGCTTGAACTAAACGCTCGTAAAGTTCTATCACTTTATCTAGCGGATTGAAAGTACAATTATGATTTACGGTTGGTCCACCATGAATTACGGAACCTTCATAATTATTTTGAATATTATTTAGTACAGTTTCATCACTATAGTTTTTAATTGCTTCTGCAGAAACGCCTAATATTTCGGCAATTGCTTGCAATTTTTCTTCGTCAACAGTTTCACTTGCTTCAATATTAGAAACAGACTGTTGGCTTACTCCAATAGCAATGGCAAGTGCTTCTTGTTTCATACCTCTAAGCTCTCTTATTCGGCTAATATTTCTGCCAATATGTTTTGGTTTTGTTACTGTGCTCATAGTTCAAAGATATTTAAAATTCTTTCAAAAAAAATGTTTTGGTAAAAAACAAGTATGTTTTGGTAAGATACAATTCCCAATAGTTCGGTACGGTGCTCTATCTCACTTACTTGCTGTGTATTAAACAAAAATACAAATTTTTCAGGGATGTTTCACTTAAAAAATAAAATTATGAATACAATTGATTTTCCACAGCAAAAAGAATTGGAGGCTGCAATCTCAGACCTTCGTGTTTTTATGGACATTACCGCAGTTTCCTTACATGAGGCAAATACAGCGGGTAGGTCAGGTTATATACTGACAATAATCTTGGAAGAAGATAGCGACCAGATAGCATGTGAAATGTGTGATTGGGCAGATAAAATTTTCGAAAGATATTTAGAAATCACTTACCGCATTATTAATATAAGAGATTTGATTGACTATATAAAACATGGTAATCTCTATTATATTAAATGGTATCTGGCAGGAGTGCGCTTATTTAAAAATGAGGAATTCGAGGTCAAGATAAAAGATGAAATACCAAAAGCAAAAGATCTTTTAGAAAAAGCAATAAAAAAAATTAATGGACATATCAGCAAGACTGAGGCATTGCAAAGAGGTGCACAACATTATATAGGAACAAACAACCATCAGCTAGCACTGTATACGATTCATCAAACAATTAGCCTTCTGTTTGGGATTTCAAGGGAATTGGTGATGGGAAAACTGCAATTAAATTCCAATATATTTAACCAACAGGAAGGCATAAAGGAATTTGCGCCATTATTTGCCAACCTTTTTGATCGTAATAACAATCAGGATATTCAGATTGCGGAATTGCTGCATAAAGCATACAGGGACTTTCCGTACTATGGTAAAATGAAAATCAAAAAAGAGTCGGTGACTATTGCACATAAAAAAATGCAACGAATGTATAAGGAAGTCAAAAAAGTATATAAAGAACAGTTATCTTATTGTGAGGAAAAACTAAGCACGTTTGAAGAGCCGTTAGTCAATGAAACAGCTACAGAAGTTGTTACTATTGATAACGAAAATAAAATCAGCGGTATAATTACTTCCTATATAAAAACAAGTGCAATCTACTGCTTCGGCAAGAGCGAAAGTATGCCGTCCCAAAACAGTGCCTTTTTCCACAAGGAAGAAAATAAAAATATGTCCACTCATTTTTATCTTCTTGTATTGGAAGAAGAACATAAGGAAAATGCAGTACATGACCTTGCTGATATCATCAAAAGCAAAACCAAAGGAAGATGTACTGCCACGCTACTTATTCATAATGTCACTGAATTAAAAACAAAACAGTCTGACCAGCAGTATTTTTTCTGGAAAGTGTTGCAAGATGGACAACTTCTGTATCAAAATAAAGAAGCATCACCCGCTTTAAATTTCGAAGAGCAACCAAAGCGAAACTTAAAATCTGCAAAGAATTATCTACGGAATAGAAATGTAATTGTCAATACGATATCCGAATGGCAGTCCGATTATGACTGGTCTCCCTATTCTCCACTAAAAGGTGTAATACTGCATCATGCTGTTGAGCAGACCTGCCTTGCACTGATTCGTTTGTTTTTAGGGTACACTCCTAATCATTTCTCGCTGTCATATCTTCTAGATATCTGCAAGCATTTTAGTCCTCAAACGGGCGAGTATTTTCCACGTCGTACAGAACAGGACATGCAACTGTTTAAGATTCTCAGTCAATCTACATGGACTTTACGCTATAGTGGAGATGACAATGTTGACTATCAAGACATGGATTTACTTCAAACAAGATGTAACGAGTTTATTGACCATGCTGATGTAATTGTCAGAAAAGAATTGGA
The DNA here is from genome assembly GCF_007097385.1 of Flavobacterium sp. ZT3R18. Taxonomy (GTDB): domain Bacteria; phylum Bacteroidota; class Bacteroidia; order Flavobacteriales; family Flavobacteriaceae; genus Flavobacterium. The sequence goes on along the minus strand of NZ_VJZS01000031.1, from coordinate 20,195 downwards.
GCGCATCCAAAGTCAGGATATAGTTTAAGTATTTAAGATTCACACATTAAAAATATAAGATATGTATCATAATATTTTAATTCAGAAAAACCACCCATTACAATTGCAGGTTGAAAAAGTAGTTGAAATCCTAATCGGGTTTATTGAGACAGACTCCATCTATTTCTCAGAGCACCTTGAAGAGAAAGTCAACTTAGGCATAATTACCATTATTATTAGTAAAAACAGTCCGCATTATTGGGATGATATTTACGAGTACTCGTGGAAAATTTTTGAAGCTTATCCTGAATTTTCATTTCGTGTTTATAATGCTGAATGGGTAAAGGAGGAACTCAGTGAAGGAAATACTTTTTTTGTTATGCACTGTAGTGAACATGAACTGGTTTATAGTTACGATGATAACAATAGTGTTGTACTTCTTAAAAAAATAAACGGCAAACGTCTTATAAAGAAAACGAAAGAAACATTTTATCTCCATTTTAAAGAGAGCGGGATTATTGGAAGAGATTTAAAATTTCATCTAAGATGTGAAAATTCAACAATGGCAGTTTACACAATGTATCAACAACTACGTTCACTTTTCATAAGTGTTTCTTGGTTTCTCACTGGAGAGTGGATAGTCGAGCATAGCCTTGAGATGCAGCTAAAACATCTGAGAATGTTTTCCAGCTCAGTAGGTAATGCATTTGACCCCGAAAAAGAAGAAGAATGGTTTATTTTGGAACAACTGGAAAACGCTCGTGGGGCAATCCAATGTAATGCGGAAATAGAACCAATCAGTGAGGAAACTTTAAAAGCTGTATCAGCAAAAGTGGATTATGTCGAAAAAGAAATTGCAAGATTGTTTCAACAGAGTATAGCTCGTTGCAAAGAAAAATTAGGCATACCTGATGACAATCAGGAGATTAGAATTCCTGTCGCGGAAATCAATTCGATACTTGACTTTCCAGATAACATTAATAAGACATTGGCAGAAATAAGTCTGATAATAAATGAAAATTGCAAAACAGATGCTATCTATTGTTTTGGGTATCGCAATTCGTCAAAGCCCAATAGTACAGGAGTTTTTATTAAAAACGAAAGCCAAAATGAATACAATCACTTCTATCTTATTGTTCTGACTGAAAAGCAAAAAAAGAAAGCTGTTAGAAAACTTAGTGAACTGATAAGAGATAAAACGAACAGTAATACAACAGTTACGCTGCTACTTCATAAAACGGCTTCCTTAAAAGAAATAGAAGCAAACCAGCATTATTTTTTTTATCAGACTTTGATACCCGAACGATTGGTTTATCAAAAGCAAGAGATTCTATCCTATGTAAACCTTGAAATTCGTCCACAACGTAATTTAGTCAATAGCCGTATCTACTTGGGATACCGTCAAAAGTCTGCATTCTTATTTTTGGAAGCCCATGCAGCCATAGGAAAGAAAGGCGAAACGATGGTGAGTATAGTCTTATTAAACCAAGCTGTCGAACATATCTGTCTTGGGCTTATAAATTCCATTTTGGGCTATTGCCCAAATCACTATTCTGTAGAATACCTGATTAATCTTTGCGATAATTTCACGACACTGACCTTAGAAATATTTCCACGCAATACCGAACATGAGAAAGAACTTTTTCAAATACTATGTTATCGCCCAAACTTGGTAAGATATAATGAGATTGATGCAGTATATTATCCAGATGTGCAAATATTATCAAAGCGTTGCAAGGAATTTCAAGTAAGAGCAAACGAACTTGGACGTCAGGAATTAGAGCGTATTGAAAAAATGAATATTAATAATTGAAGGCTATGGAAACAAATGAAATTAAAAACTTAGAGGATATTAGAGAATCAAGCGTTCGGTATTTCAAAACACTAAAGCCTGTTACAAATAAAACTGATATGTACACTGCTGAAATCAGAGTCTCAGATTATTGCGAACTTGCTTATGTCATTTCAAACATGCTGAAATTATGTATTCTGGCACTAGACCAAGAAGCGCCTGAAATTTCAAATACTGTCAAAAATACATCTATTAATGTTGGGGTCGTATTAGAAATCGTTGCTCAGTTGCTTCCTCTCGATGAAATTGAGTTCTTGGATGAAATGCATCAAATGCTTATTATAGATCCGCAGGACGTAAATAAACTAACTACTGAAAAAGAATAGCTATGGAAACGACTGAAATAAAAAACACACAGGAATTGCAGGAACTGGCAAGTACGCTTTTTAGAACATTAAACCTGCTAAACATGAAAAGGGCGCTTATACCGCCTCGTTCACTGTCTATGACTACAAACACTTAATGTTTATAATATCTGATCTGATGAAACTTTGCGTGAGTGCCATTGAAGATGGCTTTGATAGTGATGCCGTTGTATTTTCAAAAATCCATATTACACATATATTGGAAATTGCAATTGAGTTATTACCTATTGATGAAGCAGCGTTTTTGGACAGGTCAAGGGAACTGTTTCTTGAAGGAAGATAAAAATGATATTCCTGAAAACAAAAATTCTTAATACAGATCTTCATAAACTAGCGTCTCCTATGATGGACATATTATGTCCATGACTATAATTAAAATACATCTTACCTTTGTAAAAAGCAGGAAGTTATAGTATTTTGATAAGTAAATTTTACCTGTCATTTTAAAAAAATTGCTTCCTATCTTTGTGAAGAAGAGTGATTTAATGTAGAATTAGCAAAAGACCGTTAAAGCGGTCTTTTGCTATTTAAAAGAGGGAGGTGCAAGATGGGAAATGAAAAGATTGAAAAAATAACACCACAAAAGGCTATGGAATTATTAAAAAAGGATGGTATTGATGTAGATATTGAAGATGCAAAAAACATCTTGGATATTCTATATGAAATGGCTGAAATAGTGGTAGATACGTATTTAAATGAACATAAAAATGTAAATTTACCAACACAGAAGTGACAGGTAAATAGCTTTAACCAAAATTTAAAATCATGAAAGTAGCCGATTTATATATACGGGTAAGTACCGATGAACAGGCCGAAAAAGGATACTCGCAGCGCAGTCAGGAAGAACTCCTGCGCAAGTATTGCGATATCAATGCTATCTCAATTCGAAAAGTAATCTTTGAAGACCATTCCGCCAAGACTTTTATCAGACCTGAATGGAAAGCCTACTTAGCAGAACTTCGGGTAAAGAAAGGAAAAAGCGATTTAGTTTTGTTTCTAAAGTGGGACAGGTTCAGTCGAAATGCGGGGGATGCCTATCAGATGATAAACACTTTAAGAAAATTAGGTGTAGAACCGCAGGCAATAGAACAGCCTTTGGATTTATCCATACCTGAAAATAAAATGATGTTAGCTTTCTATTTGGCTGCTCCTGAGGTTGAGAATGACCGCAGGGCTTTAAATGTTATCCACGGTATGCGCAGAGCAAAAAAGGAAGGTCGCTATATGGGTTTAGCTCCAATTGGCTATGCAAATAAGATTGATGATCTCGGAAGGAAACACATAGCCATACAGGAACCACAGGCAGGTATATTACGTTGGTCGTTTGAAGAAATAGCAAAAGGGGTATATAATACGCAGCAAATCTATATAATGGCAAAAGCAAAAGGGTTTAAATCCACCCGAAGCCTTTTTTGGTTTGCAATCCGCAATCCTGTTTACTGCGGGAAGATATTTATTCCAAAATACAAAGATGATGAAAGTCGTTTTGTAAAGGGACAACATGAGCCATTAATACAAGAGGAACTTTATTATGAGGTGCAAGATGTATTGGACGGTAGAAAAAGAGGTCAATATGGGCTAAAGGTAGCTTCCAATGCTATGCTACCCTTAAGAGGGTTCCTTATATGTCCTAAATGTGCTAAAACATTAACAGGTAGTATATCAAAAGGGCATACAAAACATTATTCCTATTACCATTGCTTTTTAGGTTGTAATTTCAGACTTAGAGCCGATGCCATAAACGAACAGTTCGTTAACGAGCTTAAAAAATATATTCCACGTCCTGAAATGGTGGATATGTATAAAACCGCCATACAACAAGCTTGGAATAGTAAGACTGCTTATTTATACGATGACAGAAAGCAATTGGTAAAACAAATTAAGGAACTTGAAGAAAAATTGTCCTACATAAGAGAACTGTTGGCATCAAGAAAAATTGAGCCAGAGGATTTTAGGGATATGAAATCAGATTATAGCGAGAAGATGGAAAAAATGGAATCTAAATTAAGAGGGCTTAATCACGATGATTTAGACATTACGCAGATACTGAATGCAGGAATTGAAACACTTCTAGAACTGGATTTTATTTATGAGAACGCGGATATAGAGAGGAAACGGAGGATTATAAGTTCGATATTCCCCGAAAAATTTCATTTTGAAAATAGTTCACTTCGAACTGGTAGACTAAATGAAGCTGCCAGACACATCTACCTGATAGATAACGAGTTAATGGCAAATAAAAAAGGACAAAATAGAAATAAATCCATTTTGTCCTCTCAAGTCGGGGTGGCAGGATTCGAACCTGCGGCCTCCTGCTCCCAAAGCAGGCGCGATAACCGAGCTACGCTACACCCCGTAATTCGAGTGCAAAGATAAGGTTTAATTCTGTTTATCAAAATATTTTTCGAGAAATAAATAAAATTTATTTCGGCATCAGTTTTTTGGATTTATAAGGGTGTGAATTTTTTATAATAAAGGTTACATTTGCAATTCAAAAAACAAAAAATATGTCGAATACAATAGAAAAAATAAAATGCCTTATTATAGGTTCTGGTCCAGCGGGTTATACTGCGGCCATATATGCTGCTAGAGCGAATATGAATCCTGTTTTATACCAAGGAATGCAACCAGGAGGTCAATTGACTACCACCAATGAAGTAGAAAATTTTCCAGGGTATGTTGATGGAGTTACTGGTCCCGAAATGATGGAGCAATTACAAAATCAAGCGAAACGTTTTGGTGCAGACATCCGTGATGGTTGGGCTACAAAGGTTGATTTCTCTGGGGATGTTCATAAAGTTTGGATTAATGATACCATAGAATTGCATTGTGAAACCGTGATTATCTCTACAGGGGCTTCGGCTAAATATTTGAATATTCCATCAGAGCAACATTATCTAAAAATGGGAGGTGGAGTTTCCGCTTGTGCTGTTTGTGACGGATTCTTTTATAGAAATCAAGAAGTTGTTATTGTAGGAGCAGGGGATTCAGCTTGTGAAGAGGCTCATTATTTGTCTAAATTATGTGCCAAAGTAACGATGCTGGTGCGTAGCGAAAAATTTAGAGCTTCCAAAATCATGGAAGATCGTGTTCGCAAAACCGAAAACATTACCATCTTGATGAATCACGATACTGTTGATGTATTGGGAGATGAGCAAGTGGTAACTGGTGTAAAAGCAAAAAACAAAACTACTGGAGAAATTTTTGATATTCCAGCTACTGGTTTCTTTGTTGCGATTGGTCACCAACCCAACACTGAAATTTTTAAAGAGTATATAACACTTGATGAAACAGGTTATATCGTAAACACTCCAGGAACATCCAAAACGAATGTAAATGGAGTCTTTGTAGCAGGAGATGCTGCAGATCATGTGTACCGTCAGGCGATTACGGCTGCGGGAACTGGTTGTATGGCGGCATTGGACGCTGAAAGATATTTGGCTTCAATAGAGCACATTCAATTAGAAAAATGCGCCAATTAATCTTTTGAAAACAGATAAAGTCAAAAAAGTCCCAATTTTTTAAGTTGGGACTTTTTTTATGGAAAAGTAGAAACTATTTTAGTTTCTAGAGCCGTCGTAAACATTGCAATCTATTTTGTGCAGAAAACTGAAAACTGTGACTGAAAACTGAAAACTAACTTTGGGATTACTTCAATTTCTTAATGAATTGCGCTTCTCCTAAAAATTTACGGACCTCAATTTTTGGGATTCCAAGTAAGAAAATTTTAGAGGTGTCACTAGCATCTATTACGAGTTTTGTTTCGGCTAGTATAGTACAAACGGAATACCCTTCGGTAGTAACATCAGCATTTTTTAGATTGAATTTATTTCCTGTAAAAGTAGTGTTGTTGTCTAAGCGAATAATCGCATTAGTGGCATCTCCTTCTATAATCGCAGTCGATTTTTGATACAGGTCAAAAGCTAAATCAACTGTGGAGATTAACGCTTTAACTTGTGCATTTTTGCTCAATTCAATTTTTGCTTTTTCGGCTTTTAGATTGAGCTCAATTTTGGTTTTGTCATCCGATTTTAAAGTGAAATTTTTCGAATTCACATTCAGATATAGTTTAGCAAAATCAAATGTCGAAAACGTAATGTCATCCAGTTGTATGGCTTCTATTGCATTTACGGTACTGGTGTTTTTGGCGAGTACCAATTTTAAATCATCCGTATATTTAATCCATACCGTCAGTTTTTTGAAACCGCTTACTTCTTTTGAGGTGTAAATACGAAGTGTTTTTTCTTTTAGGTCAAATGAAATTATTTCATGTAGATTTTCATCGGCTTCAATTTTTATTTCGTTTTTCGGCCCTTTTTCCAAGAAAACAGTTAGGTTGTCTTCAATTTCTAAGGCGCTGAATTCACCAATTTCTTTTGGCTTTTCGGTAACGGTTTTAGAGCCTTTTATTTTTTCTTTATTTTGACCAATGGCAATGGTAGTTGCTAGTAGGAAAAGCAATGTTGCATAGTGTAATTTCATTTTTATTCAATTTGGGTTTTTACAAATATAAAAAAAACATTCGTTTTCTAAGAGGAAGAGGTTGGTGTTTTAAGGATTGTTGATGTAAGTATTGGCTTTATATTTAAAATTAAGACGCTATTGGTTTTAACTGTTTTTATAATTTAAATTACCTTTTTTTAATGTTAATAAATCATAAAGAGGAGTGTTTTTTATGTTTTTTCGTCAAAAATAAAATAATGTTTTTGTATTTATTAATGGCTATTTCTTACTTAAGTCTATTTGTTGATTGTTTGTTTTTTTGGCTTTGATAAACTTTTGTAGCTTTAGTGGTATGCTTTTATCTTTGTCAAATATGCTTTTTTTTAGTTTGTAACGGTTTTATTTTTATGAATAATTTAAAAAATTAGCTATTTTTTTATTAAATGTAAAATTTACTTTTTTCATTGTTGCCGAAAGTGCTTTTTTTGCCGTTTGTTATGTTTTTCTTTATAAATGACTGTTAATTGATACATATTGATAATTTCGTTACTATAAAAATTGTTTTCATTGAATAATTAACAAAACTTTGTGCCTTGTAAATTTAAAAGTGAAATATGAAAAAAATGATTTTTTGTTTTGCCTTATTGATGGTTTTGTTAAATAGTACAAAAGTATCATCTCAGGTAAAAATTACAGGTGTGGTAAAAGAGAATAAAGAAAAGTTGAATCTTCCAGGAGCGCTTGTAACTGTGGAAGGATCTTCTCGTGAAATTGTAAAAAAAGACTATACTGATTTTGATGGTAGTTTTGTTTTGAATGCAGATGTTAAATCGGGAACTATTGTCGTGAATTTTTTTGGTTATGTAATTAAAAGAATTCCGTTTACGGTTAAGGACGGTTCTGCGATCGATTTGGGTATGATCTATTTAATTGAAAGCGGATCAATTGTTAAGGATTTGAAAGCAAAATCATCTAGTATTGATATTGCAAAAGATAGAAAAACACCTATTGCTTCCTCTACAATTAGAGGGTTTGAATTGAAAGAACGTATTGGAAATAAGGATTTTGCTGAGGTTACAACAAATATTCCTGGAGTATATACTTCTAAGAGTAATGGTAGTTTTTCAGAATCGAATATGTTTATTCGTGGGTATAAGCAAGACAACATGGCTTTGATGGTTGATGGTATTCCGCTTTCGGATGTAGAAACAGGTAATGTTGACTGGTCAGGATTAATGTCAATCAATGATGCAGTAAGTTCAGTTCAGTTGCAACGCGGATTGGGAGCTTCTAAATTGGGTAACTCTTCTGTTGCGGGAACCATGAACTTAATTTTGAGAGATTCGGATGCTAAAAAAGGAGGTTATGTGTTTAATACTGTCGGAAATGATGGTTTCTCAAAATTAGCAGCATCTCTTTCTACAGGAAGATTAAAGAATGGATTTTCGGCTAACGTATTGTTGTCTAGTACAAAGGGAGATGGTTATATCAATTCTACAAATTTCGAAGCTTTCTCTTATTTCGTTGCTTTAGGTTTTGCCAAAGGAAAGCATGATTTTCAAGTAAAAGTATTTGGTGCTCCACAATGGCACAATCAGAGAAATTCTCGAATCGCTATTTCTAATTATCCAGGGTATAATACGAACGATATTGACCAAAAATACAATCCTAATTGGGGCTATTTGAATGAAAAAAAATCAAGTACGAGCACTAATTATGGTCACACTCCTCTAGGGATATTAGAGTGGAATTGGGATCTTACTAAGGATACTCAGTTGTCTACCAAGTTATACGGATCAACAGGTACTAAGGGACAAACTCTACTTGCTGGAGGAATAGAAGGAGGAAGTTTTTATTTGGATAATAATGGTCAAATGGATCTTGATTTTATCTCAAAATACAATAGTGGTACTCCTGCAAGTTACTATGGAGTACAATATACCAGAAATGCTCAGCCTAGTGGTGGGTTTATTAACTCACTTAATGAAGGGGTAGGTTCTAAGGGTATAGACAATACTACAGGTGTTACATTGGTATCAGAAATAAATAATAGTACTTTTTACGGAGGTATCATGAATTTAAAGTCGGATTTAACCAAGAACTTAACTATTAATGTAGGAGTCGATGGAAGAAGTTCTGTAATGAATAAAACAAAATACGTAAATAACCTTTACGGTGCTGACGGGTATGCTTTTAAAAGAAATAATATGGCTAATTATACCAGTCAAACTTTTGAAGCAAAACCATCTTACAATATTTTTGATTTAAAAAACGAAGGTGTTTCTGTAGATTACAACTATGATGCAATCGTTAAGTATTTAGATGCCTACGGTCAACTAGAATACAGCGTAGGGAAAATAAATGTTTTTGGTCAAGCTGGTTTCAATCGTGAGTTTATTGAGCGTATAGATTATAAACCTCTTGGAGCTCCTATAGCTGAATCTACTGGAGTTAAAGAAGTTGACGGGTACAGTGCTAAGGTGGGAGTTAATTATAATATTACCAATAAACAAAATATTTGGGCGAATATGGGAACTGTTTCTAGACCCCCTGTTTTTGTAACCGCTTATAGTGGATTGAATAATTTTATTAATCCAGAGATTGTAAACGAAAAATTTGAATCGTATGAGATAGGATATGGTTTTCGTTCAAGGTATTTTACTTTCAATACCAATGTATATTTGTCGAAACATAAAAATGCAGAGATTCCTTATTATACGCCAACTCTTGGAAATTTTGGAACCACTTCTGGGATAAACAGAGAACACAGGGGAGTTGAATTTGATTTTACAGCACCTTTGTTTTCAAAGTTTGTGCTAAAAGGATTCTTCTCTTACGGAGATTGTGTATATGATACTAATACAGAATACAAATCTTTTAATACTACAACTCAAACCTTTGATAGATCTGTATTGTTAACAGATGGTATTAAAGTTGGTGGTGCACCACAATTAATGACTGGTATTGGAGCTGCTTATGAATTGTTTGCCAATTTTACTTTTGGAGCAAACGTAAAATACTCTGATGATTTCTATTCTACTGCCGATCTAGAAAAATTTGATCCTGTTTTCTATGGTGTAGATGCTTATAAAGAAACTACTAAACTTCCTAGTTTTGCGGTTATGGATGCTTTTGCTTCGTATCGTTTATTTTTGAACAAAGGAAGACAAGCGTTAGATCTTCGTTTTAATATGGACAACATCTTGAATAGATTGTACATTGCAGAATCTAATTCTAGTATTAAAAAATCGGATTATGTTAATAGTTCTAATTTAAACGACGGTACTTACGAAAGTAATAACAAAATTTATAAAGGAATAGCTGATGGTAATAATGCCTATTTTGGGTTTGGAAGAACTTGGAATTTCACAGTTCGTTATGAATTCTAATCAATCTTAATTAAAAACTAAAAAGGTTGTCTCGGTTGAGACAGCCTTTTTTAGATACTGAATGGTTGCTAATCGAGCGCATACAAATCATAACTGATAAAAAGTGTTGTGTTACCAGTAGATTAGTAATGGTATAAAGTAAATATGTCTGTTTATTAAATTTTGAATAATGAATAAATCTAAAATTGTTTTTTTTGCAGTGTTTTTCCTTTCTTCGCTTTCCGTTGCTTTTGCGCAGAAGGTGGATTTTGGTTCTAATTATATTTCGATTAACCAAGTAGAATGGTTGAAATTTGAATCGGATAATTCTTATGATGATGCTTTGAGTTTGTTGAATGATGAGGGACAGCCTATCATTTTAATTCGTTTTATGACAAGTGTTAATGTTGATTTGCAATCTGAAACAAATCCAGACGGAATGATATACTATGCAAATGTTAAGTTTTTGTCTTTGAATAAAGAATTTGAAATCCAGGAGAGTAAAAATAATGTTGTAGCATTGTTGTTTAAGTCTAATGTTGTAACGGTTGATAAATCTCTGGACGCTAATAATGTAAATGCATTGAAGAGTAAGTACACTCAATTGTTTTCTAAGTAAATATTTTTTTGCTGTGGAAGGGCTGTATAATTCGATTAGAATTTTGGTTTTTAGGAGTAAAAAAAAATATCCGTTTCTAAAGTGTAGAAACGGATGTTTTAAAAATTAGTCTTCTGTTTTCTTCAAATTGTCGTCTGGAATTCGATCGATCAAATAATTGTAAGGATCGATACCGGCTTCAAAAGGTTTCTCTTTGGTTTTGAAAACATAAACATTGTCTTTTCTTGTTATTTTCAGTCTTTTGTAAACCAAAACTTTACCCAAGTCGGCATCTTTTTTTGGTTCTGCAAAAACGGCAATATCTATAAAATCTGCCACTGGTATTTGGGTTTCTTTTCCGAGTGCATCAGATCTGAATTTTTCCGAAGTTGTTTTTAAAGTGACTTCATATTCAGAACCCACTTTTTTGTATTTGGCTTCGAGCATTCGGTTCGAAAATAACGTAATGTTTTCGAACATATCAGGAATCAAATACTGTAAACTATCCGGAGTTACTTTTCGCAATTCATTCACTGCATCTATCGAAGTAGGGAAAGGCGGATTTTTATAACCATAAGTATCAACCAAGTTTTTCAAGGCTTGGTTTACTTTTTTCTCCCCAATCATTTCTTTTAAATAATACATGACCACACTTGCCTTTTGATAGTGGATGTATTGTTGGTGTTCGGTTTTCATCAAAGGCTGTTCTTTCTCAAGCTCAGAGCTTCGTCCTCTTAAATAACGATCCATTTCATATTTCAAGAACTTTTTCATTTTGTCTTTTCCATATTCTTTTTCCATTACCATCAAAGCAGAATATTGTGCAAAACCTTCGCTGAACATTTCGCTTCCCTGCATATTGGCACCCGTAACTTGATGTGCCCAATATTGATGTGCCATTTCGTGTGCTGTGACATAATAAACTTGGTCAATGTCCTCTTTTTTTACATCTCGTAAATCAATAATAAAACCCATGCCTTCGCTATAAGGCATAGTGCCTGGGAACGCTTGTGCAAAACTTTGGTATCTTGGAAACTCAATGATTCTGCATTGTTTATGGTAGTAAGGCCCGAAGTTTTTTGTATAATATTCTAATGATTTCTGCATGCTTTTTAGCATATTCGGAACATTATAGGCATGTTGTTTGTCATAATAAACTTCTAGATCGATGCCATTCCATTTTTTACGGGCCACTTCATATTTAGCAGAAATAAAGGAATAAAAGTTCAATGATTTTTGATCCAATTTGTAATTAAAATACTTTCTTCCATTGGCTTCCCAAGTTTTTAATAATGAACCTGGAGCAATAGCAGTTTGGTCTGGTGAGGTACTTATTGTAGTATTCACTTCAACCCAATCCGAATCATTTCCGAGGTACGTATTGGCCCTAGCCGAAAGATTGTTCTCGTCCAGTTTCGGCATTCTGTCTCTCTTGGGTAATTTCAGTTTGATCCGTTTGTTTTTATCTGAAATCTCCATATTATTATTGTATCCTAAAGTAGGTAATATGTCGGAATTGTTAAAGAAAGTCCCGTTTTGTGTCAGTTGTGTAAAGCTAACTTCGTTTTCAAATCCTTGGGTCAATTTCCATAAATCGATATTGATCTTGATGGAATCATTTGGCAATAAAGGGTTGTCTAACGTATAAATCTGATACTTTAAACGGGAATCTTTTAGTTTTAATTTTGCTCCAGCAATACTGATTTTTAAACTATCCGACAGTTGTGGCATCGTAAAATGGAGTTCTTGTATAGGCACATTCGATTTGTTTTTTGCCCAAGCTTCTATTTTTGCGGTCATGCTTCGTTCTTCGGGCATGAGGTCAATAGTGTAATTGAATTTATAAAAACGAGGTTGTGTTACATGTTCGAATTTCTTATATTTTTTCTCATAATCCACTTGCTTGTTCTCTTGCTCTTTTGAGGAATCGTAGGTGTTTAGCACTTTGGTATTATAATAAACAAAACTACTGCAAAGGGCAAATGCCAGTAAGCTGATGGCTAAAGCAATTTTGTTTTTTCCAAAATTCACTTTTGCATTTACCCATCGGTATTTGAATTGTTGTTCTTTGCCACGGATATAAAATGCGGTAATGACAAAACATAAGATTAAGCAAAACAATGCCCAGTAAATATTGAACCAAATGGGCGAGGCTATAAAAGGACCAAATCCATTCATGTCCGAGTAGGTGATACTTGGTGTGTTACCAAAATTCAACATATTGCTATTGATTTCGAGCAATCCCCAAACGAAACTATTGACGATAACAAAAGTGACGAAAGCAAAATAAGCGATATATCGGTTGTTGATTAGATAATGGAATAATAAGGAAATAACCGCCATAAAAGAATAGCTCAACAAAGACACTATCAGTATTGATTTTAGATAGACATCTAATTTGTAATTGTAATAGCCGTAAGCTGTTTGCGCCATAATTCCAACGATTATCGTCGAGGCCAAAACAATGGCTAAAGCAATAATTAGGGCAACCAATTTAGAGGAGAATAAAACCGCCGTTTTTATGGGTGTGGCATCTTGGATTTCATTGATCTTGGCATCACGTGCTGCCCAAACCAAAACGCCGGTGTAAAAAGTAATAAATCCGATCATAAAAATACCAAAAGCCCCTTTTATAGTATCGATTACATCGTAAGTAACAGGATATTGAGCGGTGCCGTAACTTCCGGTAAAACTCGTAAGGCTTGCAATTAAATTAATCATTCCGATGGCAACAATGATAATAAATGTTGGGTTTTTGATGATGGCTTTGGTTTCAAATTTAACCAAATTGCAAAACGTATTTATCGAAAAAACATTGACCTTTGTTGGTTCGAATACCTTATTTGAAACAACTATAGGAGTTTCAATTGCTTTTTCTTTTTTAGTATTTTTGGCTTTTTCTTTTTTAGTATTGAAAGAAAACTTGAAATACACAGCAACTAGAATGACCAAACTGATTGCTATCCATATCAGACGATTGGTCAATAAATCGCCGTGTAATGTAACCGCATTTAGATTTTTTTCGGCAACAGTGGCGTATTTGGTCATAATCTTAAAGGGACGAATCCCAAAAGGATCCAACAAATTAGCCAACCATTCTTTTTGGATGTCTTTGGTGAATCCCGCCGAAACTATATAGAATACCAAAATAAGCATAGCTCCAATAAAAGAGACAATGTTGCTTCTAAAAACAATGGCTAAGGCAAAAAGTAAAACGCCTGAGATAATCACATTTGGAATCCCAAAAACCAATAGGCCTTGTAAATGCCCTGACCAAATGATTTCGCCAAATCTTTCTGCTGGACACATATCAAACAGTGGTGCTAATACCGGAGCAATCAAGGCACCAAGAGAAATTCCCAACAACGGAATGACCGAAACGATGGACGCACCAATGAATTTCCCGAAGTAATAATCTCTTTTTTTGATAGGAGAGGAGAATATAAATTGATGCATCCCGCTTTGAAAATCGCGGTTGGCCGTGGCGTTCATAAAAGCGGTAGTCATCAACAAGCAAATCATCGAAAGTATGCCGTAGAATTGCTCAATAATAAAAGGTGCGTTTTTGTGTATGTTGCCAATGCTCCCGCCAATGGTAACATTTTCTGATCCAACCGCAAAAAAAACGATTAGGGTATTAATGAATAAAAAGATCCATATCATTGGTGTTCGCAACCAATATTTTAATTCGTATCGAATAAATTTCCACATAGTTTTAAAATAAAGGTTAGACTAATTCATTTAATTGAGCAAAAAACACATCTTCCAGATTTTCCTCTGCTGGACTGAATCCATCATTCAAATGGGTGTCCGAAAAAACGTGGATCAACGGCTGGCCTCCAACCAATTTATTCGAAATCACTTTGTAGCCTTTTTGGTATTCAGGTAATTCTAGTTTAGTTACTTTTTTCTCCCAAACTTTACCTTTTACTTCCAGTAGAGCATCATCAGTATTGCCGCTAAATAATACTTTTCCGTGGTTCATTACGGCCATTTGTGTACAAAGTTCACGAACGTCTTGCACGATATGAGTTGAAAGAATTACAATGGTGTTTTCGCCAATTTCACTCAAAATATTATAAAAACGATTTCTTTCGCCAGGATCCAATCCCGCAGTTGGTTCATCTACGATAACCAATTGAGGGTTCCCGATTAAGCATTGTGCAATTCCAAAACGCTGACGCATCCCGCCACTGTAACTGCTTACCGCATTTTTTCGGTGTTCCCAAAGATTGACTTTGGTCAGTAATTGCTCCACAATTTGTTTGCGGTCTGATTTTTTATCAAATCCTTTTAATAGCGCTAAATGATCCAAAAGTTCCACGGCTGAGGTTCTTGGATACACGCCAAATTCCTGAGGCAAATACCCCAAAACTTTGCGAACTGCTTCCTTGTTATTCAAAATATCAATGTCTCCAAGGGTTACCGAACCACTGTCAACATCTTGTAAAGTAGCCAGTGTTCTCATTAATGAAGATTTTCCGGCACCGTTTGGCCCCAGTAATCCAAACATTCCTTTTTTAATATGAAGCGAAACATCGTTCAAAGCATGCACGCCATTGCTGTATTTCTTGTCTAGGTTTTTAATGATTAATTCCATTTGTATCTTTTGGTTTTTGATTGATAGT
Organism: Flavobacterium sp. ZT3R18; assembly: GCF_007097385.1. Lineage (GTDB taxonomy): Bacteria > Bacteroidota > Bacteroidia > Flavobacteriales > Flavobacteriaceae > Flavobacterium. Next base: position 4,962 of record NZ_VJZS01000031.1, on the reverse strand, counting down.
GGATGGTAAGACGTTGGGTATGTCTGTTCGTTACAGTTTAAGTGTAAGATTTAGTGTTTATTTTTATTGATAATTTAAAATTAGTCGTTTAGAAGAATTTGGTTCTATGCTGAGGGATGCAGTAAATAGAGCGCAAAAAAAAACATCCGCCAATGACGAATGTTTCTTAAAATACTTTTTAATTTTTAACTCTTACTCTTTATCAACACTACCTCCAGAATTCTCTTCTTTTTGAATTGATTTTGGAGTACCGTTATAGACAATCTCTCCACTGCTGGAAGCTTCTGCTTTTAGACTTACAATAGGATGAACCTGTATAGATGCTGCACTAGTGGAATTGGCTACCACTTCATTGGCTAGTAAGTCAGTTGCGTTTATTACACTTGCGCTAGAAGCAGCTGTTTCCAGATGCAGTGCTTTTCCTTTGATGGTTTGATCGCTTGCACTACTGCTTGTCAATTGAATCGTTTCGTATTCTACTTCGGCATGAATAGTGGCTGCACTTGATGAAACTAAGCTTAAATTACTGCCTCTTAGTATTGATTTACTGTTAATAGTAGCGGTAGTGGTAGCTTCCAGTTCTTCGATAACAGGCATTTTCACCGTTACCTTTTTGGAGGCAACATTGACAAAGTTGCTATAGTTGCAAGTAATTACAAGTACTCCATTGGCTACAGTTGTCGTGATTTCTTTTTGTAGATTATCATCGGCTTCCACAATGATTTCCGTTTTGTCTGATTGTTCAATAACAAGGTCTATGGCATTGTTTACCGATACACTTTTAAAATCACCTTGTACGGTTCTGTTTTCGGTGGTAACATTTCTGCTTCCAACTATAGATTTCAAACCTACCATACGATTACAAGATCCTAAAAACAAAGCTATTAAAGTAACAACAATAAATTTCGTGATTAATGTGATGATTTTTAGCATGACTATTCAGTTTTAATAATGATACCGTCTTTGTTGATTTTCAATTCCTTGAAATTCTTTTTGGTTTTAATAACCGTGTCATTTTCTATAGAAACACCATCTTCGTTAATGGTAACGTTGGTTTCATTATCATCATCATCGTTGTCATCACTATCATCATTGTAATCTTTAGGACAATTTAAACATTTTATTTTGTCCTCCTCTACTCTAAAGACATCATTACTAGAGTCAGGATGCCATAAAAAGAAATCACTGTCAGTATAATCATAACGCTTCATAGAATCGTCTGGTTTTAATAATGTTCCTTTAGGTAAAAACAAAGTGATTTCTATTTCTTGATCACGAAATTTATTCTTTAAATCTGTAATCAAATAGTTATCAAAGATCAATTGGTTGCCTACAATTTTATAACTGTATTTTATGGCATCGGCTCTTTTTTTGGCGTCTGGTAATGATTTTCCTTTGGCTTCTTTTTCAATTTGAATGTAAGGCAACTTCTCGTCTGTTTTTTTTATTCTAATTCTTACTTGATTAGAGTAAATGATATCATTATTCAAGGAGTCTTGCGTAATCATAAAATCATTTCTGTCATTCACATCTTTTGCAAAATAATCATTGTGCTTGAATTTAATCAAAAGTGTATCCGTTGGTTTTATAGTGAAGGTCTCTTTTTGAACTATTCTTCCATCTATAGAAAATTCCGTTGCTTGTTTGATGCCAATAGAAATCAAAATGGCAACAACAATTATCCAAAGTGCCAATAAAGTATATTTTAGAACGTTACCGATAGAATTTAGGGTTGGAGATACCAATTTGAATCCTAAAAGAATAATAAAGAAGCTCGGAATTCCCACGCCCAAGAACACTAAAAGTCCAAAAAACCAAATAGGGTAATCTGTAAAATTCCCAGATTCAATGAATTGATGAAAGGGCATATCTGTAAAGGTAGTAGAGCCTAATGTTAAGGCAGCAATTGTAAAAACGGCTAGTGTACCTAATCCCGACATGATTAATAACACACCCAAAAACTTAGCGAAAACTTTAAAAACAGTCGATATAAAATCTCCAAAACTATTTCCTAATTTTTCAGCTCCTGTTTTTACTTGATTACCAAATTTGTCATAATCAGCATTTTTTATTTTTTCAGAAACATTTTCAAACTCCTCACGAACCTTTTTTTCAATGTTAGAAATTGTAACCGGTTCTCCAGTCATTTCTAGTTTTTCGGAGGTAGTTATCGCTTCGGGAGTTACAATCCAAAGAATAATGTAAGCTAGAATCCCAGTACCAAATCCAGCAAAAACAAATATCAAGAACATAATTTTTAACCAAACAGCATCAATTCCAAAATAATGTCCCAATCCGGTTGCTACTCCACCAATCAAACCATTTTCCTTGTCACGGTATAATTTTTTTGTGGTTCTAGGAGCGCTAAAGTCGTTGTTTGTGTTAAAATTATTACTGTCCTCCTCAATGATATAATCTTCGGGTTGTCCCATCACAGTAATAACTTCGTCTACTTCTCTAATGGTAACTATGTGTTTTTCAGTTTTTTGTTTTTCAGTCAATAATTCCGAAACACGCATCTCGATATCTTTGATGATTTCTTCTTGTCCTGATGATTTAGATAACGAGCGTTTTATAGCGTCAAAATAACGGATTAATTTTTGGTATGCATCTTCGTCAATATGGAAGAACATTCCGCCTAAGTTTATATTTACAGTTTTGTTCATGACTATTGTTTTTGGTTGGTTATTAAGTTTACAGCATCAGACAATTCCGTCCAAGTGCCATTAAGTTCGTTTAAAAAAGTTTGTCCTATTTCGGTCAGTCCGTAGTATTTTCTTGGCGGCCCCGATGTAGACTCTTCCCAACGGTAGTTGAGTAATCCGTCATTTTTCAATCGGGTCAATAGCGGATAAATAGTTCCCTCTACGACCAATAATTTAGCGTTTTTCAAAGTGTCTAGTATCTCTGAAGTGTAAGCATCTTTCTCTTTTAAGACAGATAAGATACAAAACTCAAGAACACCTTTACGCATCTGGGCTTTTGTGTTTTCAATGTTCATAATTCCTTGATTTGATTTGATTTGATTTGTTGATGAAACAGTTCATTTTTTGTCCCGATAATTATCGGGAGATGATTGATTTTTTGATGATTGAAACTACATATTGATTATATTATTTATTTCAGAAACGGTATTGTCAAAGGATAACTGTATTCTTCTCCGTTAGCGGCTTTGATAGAAGCATAAATGACCAAAAAGAATTCGGTTACTTTCATGCAAGCAAATCCGAAAAGTGCTATGGCACCTACTGTCAAAATTCCGATGCTGTTTCCGAAATCAAAATTTTCAAAAATCATGTCATTATTGTTTATAAGATCATTGATAGAGATGTTTCTCAAAACAGTAACTAAAAATGCTGGAATGGCAATCATGGCGAATACCAAAGAATACATTAAAATACTCAATTGAAAATTCAAAGCTTGTTTACCATTGCGATCTACAAATTCTGATTGGTCCTTTTTCGATGTCCAAATGATAATTGGAAAAATATAATTCCCAAACGGAATGATATATTGACTAAAAGTACTCAAATGAGTAAAAGCAGCTGTGTTTCTTTCGGTTGTAGTTTCCATTTTTTTTGATTTTTTTGATTTCGTTTGATTGATAGTAGTCCCGATCGCTATCGGGATTGATTAGATGACTTACCTAGTAATTTCTTATACAAATATATGTCTAAAGGAGAGTATCTTGTATCGCATAGTAGTGTATGTTAACAAAAAATTAACAATTAGCGGTGTGTATGTAAGAAAAAGAATGTTTTTTTACTAAAAAACACTTTTTCAGATTACTCTATTGCTTCTGTTGCTGTAGTGAGCATGGAGGGTTACTTCACTATATCTTTATTTCCAAGGGAGTTCCATGAATTTTATTTGAAAGAAGCAGCCAGAGTAGCGTATACTACAGAATTGCTATCCATATGAAAGTAAGGCGATAAAATTTTATTAAGATAATTAAGGTAAAATTTTTCTTTGTCAAAAAAAACTTTAAATATCACTAAAAGAGGGTATTGCAAATTTGAATTAAACAAGTTACGTTTGTAAAAAAATAATTACACTATTAATTATTTAAATCAATCCTTAATTTACAAACACTATGAGTAGCTTTGTAGAACAAGTCCATTTAGATATTAGCGGTTTCGCTCATAATGTCGTTTATTATGATTTGAAGTTAGAACAAAAGATGGCAGACCACCATCATTTTTCGTTTGTGTGGCAATATACCGCCTCACCTATTATAGAACCTAGCGCACAAGCCCAAGCGATACGGGATTATCTGGGGAGAGAAGTAATTTTTACCTTCAAAGGTCTTAATGGAGTCAAACTAATGGCCAAAGGCGTTATCAACTCATTAGAATCGATTGATTTACATGGTTGCCCCGCGGGATTGCACGTAACAGGAATAAGTCACACGATTTTTCTCGATGATATGAAAAGATCTCGAACTTTTATGGAACAAGATCTCGAAACCATTGTTAAGAAAGTACTTGCCGAAGGCCCAACAGATTTTTTCAACCGTGAAGCCATCATTCCTACCTACGACCCCAACCTGGACTATATGCCACAATACAATGAAACCAATTTTGATTTCTTGAAAAGGCTTGCCCAACGTTACGGACAATGGTTTTACTCGGATGGTATGCGCATGCAATTTGGACAGCTAAAAGCCAGTAAAACAAAACTAATAAATGGTGGATCATTGCATCATTTTAAGATACAAACCCTATTATTTTCACACAAAGAATCATTGGGTGGTTATGATTACAATAGCGCAGCCAACATCAAGAATTCATCAGGAAAAACCAGTACAGGCAGTGGCGATGGCTTTGCAACTGCTGTTGGATACAGACAAGGAGCCGTTAGACAACCCGATCTAGAAGTGGGTGCTTATACCGCACAAGCACCCGATTCTAGCACTCTTGCCGAAATGGTCAAACTGCAAACCAATGGTAAAGATGCCAACAG
>NZ_VJZS01000030.1 GCF_007097385.1 Flavobacterium sp. ZT3R18 | reverse complement strand
AAAAAAAGAGCAGCTCTTTATAAAGAAATAAGGGTGAAAAAAAATATTAAAAAAGCCGCATAATTGACACCCCACCTGTCGGGTCTAAAATTTGATTCTTCAAAATTAAATAAAAAACTACTTACTATTGATTATTTTAGAATTTAAAAAATGGTAGTACCTTAGCACCTTAGTAACTTAGCACCTTTTCCATTGAAATCGCCATAAATCAAAAAGTATAACTAAAAATGGCGATACCATGTTCCTTTAAGAAAAAATAGAATCTTCACATGAAACAAATCACTTCCATCCAAAATCCTTTTATAAAATCCTTGGTATTATTGCAAGAAAAAGCAAAAGCGCGCAAACAATCGGGAACATTCTTGATTGAAGGAAAACGTGAAATTTCATTAGCTTTAAAAGGTGGATATGAAATAGAAACGATTTTGTTTTTACCCGAAGTTTGTTCGGAAACAGAAACCCGAAAGCTATCGAATAACGCTGAATTGATAGAAATCAACAAAGACGTATATCAAAAACTGGCGTACAGAGATACTACCGAAGGAGTTTTGGCTGTAGCCAAAGCCAAATCGACGCAATTATCTGATTTACAATTATCCGAAAATCCATTGATTCTTATTGCCGAAGCTCCCGAGAAACCAGGAAATATTGGTGCCTTATTGCGCACCGCCGATGCGGCTAATCTAGACGCAGTAATTATTGCCAACCCAAAAAGCGATTTGTACAACCCAAATGTGGTTCGCTCCAGCGTAGGTTGTTTGTTTACCAATCAGATTGCAACGGGAACGACCACCGAAATTATTGCTTTTTTGAAAGAACGCAACATCAATTTTTATTGTGCGACTTTACAAAATTCGACTTCGTATCACACCCAAGATTACACTACTCCTACCGCTCTTGTTGTAGGTACGGAAGCTACAGGACTAACACAAGAATGGCGTGATGCCGCAACCCAAAACATCATTATCCCCATGCAAGGCGAAATAGACAGTATGAATGTTTCCGTAGCCGCAGCTATTTTGATATTTGAAGCTAAGAGACAGAGAGGTTTTTGATTGCAGATTTTAGATTGCAGATTTTAGAATTTGGATTGAGAAATTTAGATTGAGAGTTTTAGATTTAGTAATATAGACATCAAATTAATTACATTGAAAACATGAAAAAAGTCAGCATTTCCCTTTTAGTATTTCTTGCATTTAGTATTTCTTCTTTTGCTCAAATTTCAGATCAAGAAGTGGATAATGTAGTCAATCGAGCTTTAACCGCCTTCAATGTTCCCGGAATTGCGGTAGCGATTGTAAAAGACGGAAAAGTGATACTGGCAAAAGGATACGGAGTAAAATCAATTCTAACCAATGAAAAAGTGGACGCCAATACTCTTTTTGGGATTGCTTCCAACAGTAAAGCTTTTACAAGTGCTGCCTTGGCAATGCTAATAGACGAAGGCAAACTAAAATGGGATGATAAAGTCATTACTCACCTACCCAATTTCAAAATGTACAATGATTATGTGACCAATGAATTTACGATTCGGGATTTATTGACTCACAGAAGCGGTTTGGGTCTTGGAGCAGGAGATTTGATGATTTGGCCTGACGGAAGCAATTTTACAGCACAGGATATTATTCAAAATTTGCAGTATTTAAAACCTGTTTCACCTTTCAGGACCCAATTTGATTACGACAATCTATTGTACATCGTGGCTGGAGAAGTAATCCACAAAGTGAGCGGTATGAGTTGGTGTGATTTTATTGAAAACAGAATTATGAAACCATTGGATATGAAAAACAGTGCGGCTTCGTTTGTTCGCTTAAAAGATACCAGCAATGTTATCGCACCTCACGTACCAATGGGCGGAAAACTGAAAGTGATCTCAAGATACAAAAACCAGATTCTCGATGCACCGGGTGGAATTTACTCTAGCGTAAACGACATGAGCAAATGGGCAATTATGCAATTGAACAACGGAAAACATGGCTCTGAAAACCAACAATTATTCTCCGAAAAAGAACATAATGAAATGTGGAGCCCTCAAACCATTATTCCAATAAACACAAAACCTCCTTATAATAGCCACTTTAGCTCTTATGGATTAGGCTGGTTTTTGAGCGATGTAAAAGGATACAAACAAGTCACACACACGGGAGGTTTAGAAGGAATTGTCACTCAAGTAACCTTATTTCCTGAATTGAATTTAGGTATTGTGGTATTAACCAATCAACAATCTGGAGCTGCTTTTAGTGCGATAACCAATACCATAAAAGACAGTTATCTAGGCATAAAATCCGAAGATTATGTTACTGTTTATAGCAATCGCGTAAAAGCCAGCGAAGAATCGGCAGATAAAGTAACCGATGAAGTTTGGGCAGTGGTAGTCAAAAACAAAAAAGACAAAATCAAAATCGACTTCAGCAACTACATCGGTACTTATAAAGACAATTGGTTGGGCGAAATCACGATTAGCGAAAATAAAGGAAAATTGCTTTTTGCCTGCAAGCGTTCTCCTCAACTTTCGGGAGAATTATTCTTTTACAAAGAGAAAAACTTAGTCGTAAAATGGAACAACGTTTATTTCCATGCAGATGCCCATTTGTTTTTTGAATTTGATACAGCAGGAAAAGCAATTGCAATCAAAATGAAACCGATTTCAGAGTCGACTGATTTTAGTTATGATTTTCAGGATTTGGATTTTAAAAGAAGCTAGAATATAGATATTAGAGAGTTGTGCACAAGCAATGAAAACAGAAACATGAGAGAGAATCCTGAAATAAAAATGAATTGTGACGTTCCTCAACTTTGGTTCGAACATAAAAATGAATTACGGAATTTTATTCTGAAAAGGGTAAAAGATAATGATTTGACTGATGATATTCTGCAAGATGTTTTGATTAAAGTCTACAACTTTTGCATTTCAAAATCTGGGGTAAGTAATATTAGAAGTTGGCTTTTTCAAATTGCACAAAATACAATTACAGATCATTACCGAAAAAACTCAAAGAATATATCTCAAGACACTATTAATGAAATAATTGAAGAAGATGAAAACTTAGCATTTTTTGACGCAATAAATTACATCAAACCAATGCTTGAATTTCTGCCAAAAGAATATTCTGAACCATTAAAACTTGCTGATATTGATGGAATCAAACAAGCCGAAATAGCAAAAAAACTTAATTTAACTTTAACTGCAACCAAATCTAGAATTCAAAGAGCAAGAAAGTTATTAAAAGCAGAATTTATAACTTGTTGTAATTTTGAAACTGACAAATCTGGAAACATTATTTCCTTTGAAATTAAGGATAGCTGCCTACCATTACAAAAAATAAAAAATAATTTATAAAAACCTTGCGTCTTTTTCTTTTGCTTTTCGTCTTGATTATGATATTAATTTTAAATCATAAAAAAATGAAAAGATTTCACGTTCACGTTAGAGTAAAAAATTTAGACGAAAGTATTTTGTTTTACAATGCATTGTTTAATACTGAGCCAACAGTAAAAAAAGATGACTATGCAAAATGGATGCTTGAAGACCCAAGAATTAATTATGCCATTTCAACTGGCCATTCCGAAAGTGGAATTGAGCATTTAGGTTTGCAAGTTGAAAAAGAAACAGAATTGCAAGAAGTATATAAAAATATGCAAAATGCAAAAGGAACAGTAACCGAAGAAGCCGATTGCACTTGTTGCTATTCAAAGTCACAAAAAAGTTGGATTACCGATCCACAAGGAGTTGATTGGGAGGTTTTCTTAACCCACGGAACTGCAACTGTATATGGAGAAGGAATAAATGCAAGACCAGCCCCCGAAGTAATGGAACACTGGACTGGAAATGATGCTAAAAAGGCATAAAAAAAGTAAAAAGTGCATTTCTATGAGATGCACTTTTACTTTTTATTATAAATAGAAAAATGATAAAAATATTAGGTGCTTTGCTTGCACACACACGGGCAATTTGCCAATAGAAGGGCATAGCCATTTTTGAAGAGCTAGTTGTTTTTTTCTACACTTACATCTCCAAGCCTATGAACCTTAGATGAATTCTTTATCCCAAAATCTAAATTCTAAAATCTAAGCTCTAAAATCCGCTCTCCTCCTTGCATATCTTCTAATAAATACTTATTTTTAAGAATTGAACCATGCCGTTATGATAGAAATAGATATAGAAAAAGAGAACAAAGCGATTGCGCAAGAATACAAAGAGTTACTTCGAATCAGTTACCAAACCCTAACCACCGAAGATAAAAAGCTGATTCGTAAAGCATTTGACGTTTCCGTAGAAGCCCATAAAGACCAACGCCGGAAATCCGGAGAAGCGTATATATTCCACCCAATCGCTGTTGCAAAAATTGTGGCCGCCGATATCGGTTTGGGCGCAACCTCTATTGCCGCAGCCTTAATGCACGATGTTGTCGAAGATACTCCGACTACCGTAAAAGACATTGAGCGTTTGTTCAATCCCAAAGTAGCTCAGCTAGTAGAAGGATTAACAAAAATCTCTATGGTTCAAAAGGATCTAAATGTATCCATGCAAGCCGAGAATTTTAGAAAAATGCTCCTAACGCTTAATGATGATGTTCGTGTAATTTTGATAAAAATAGCCGATAGATTGCACAACATGCAAACTATGGATTCTATGGAAGCGTACAAGCAAGAGAAAATTGCTTCCGAAACCTTGTACATCTACGCACCATTAGCCCACCGCTTAGGGCTTTACAAAATAAAAAACAAACTAGAAGATTTAGGTCTAAAATATACCGAACCCGATATTTACAATGACATTGTAAGCAAAATTAGGGAAACCAAGGAAGAACAAGATGCCTATATAAAAGACATTTCGGAAATCCTTAAAACTTCATTAGACGCAGAAGGAGTCGACTATATTATAAAAGGAAGACCAAAATCGATTTATTCCATTTACCGAAAAATGACCACTCAAAACGTAGGTTTTGATGAAGTCTATGACAAATTCGCCTTACGCATCGTTTACAAATCGAATCCGCACGACGAAAAATTCCTGGCCTGGAAAATATACTCTATTGTTACTGACCATTACAGACCCAGTCCAAGCCGATTACGCGACTGGATTTCCTCTCCTAAATCCACAGGTTACGAGGCCTTGCACATTACTGTAATGGGGCCAAAAGGTCGTTGGGTAGAAGTCCAAGTGAGAAGCGAGCGCATGGATGAAATTGCCGAAAAAGGATACGCCGCACATTACAAATACAAAAACGGAGCCACCGAAGAGAATGGTCTTGACGTTTGGTTGAATCTACTAAAAGAAGCACTGGAAAACTCGGAAATAAGCGCAGTCGATTTTGTGGAGGATTTCAAAATGAATCTGTACTCCAAAGAGATTTATATTTTTACCCCAAAAGGAGAAATCAAATCATTACCAAAAGGTGCTACGTCCCTAGATTTTGCTTTCAGCATCCACTCCGAAATTGGAATAAAAACAAGAGGAACAAGAGTAAACGGCAAATTAGTTCCTTTAAATTACGAATTAAAAAGCGGCGATCAAGTCGAAATCATTACCTCTCCCAATCAAAAACCAACCATCAACTGGCTGGATTACGTAACGACTTCGAGAGCAAAAAATAAAATCCGAAATGTCCTCAACGAAGACACCAAGAAAATTGCCGAAGATGGAAAAGAAATCCTTACCCGAAAACTGAAACACCTTAAAATCAGCCTAAACGAATCAACTATTAATGAGTTGGTCAACTTTTTTAAATTAAAAACAAGCTTAGATTTATTTTACAGAGTGGGCGTTGGATCTATCGAAAATCAACAACTGAAAGATTATGCGGTTCAAAAAAGCAACACCTTAATCAACTTTTTCAAAAACAAAATAAAACGCTCCCACACCACTTCTGATGTCGATATCCACAGACAAGTCATCAGCAGCAATTATGATATGCTCGTTTTTGGCAAAACACAAGACAAACTCGATTACAAATTATCTTCCTGTTGCAACCCTATTCCAGGGGATGAAGTTTTTGGTTTTGTGACCATCAATGACGGAATAAAAGTACACAAAAAAGATTGTCCGAACGCCTTGGCAATGCAGGCCAATTACGCTTACAGAATCATGCAAGCCAAATGGATTGACTCCACTCAACAAGACTTCAAGGCCACCATAAACATCATGGGAATGGACACTTTGGGACTCACAAACGAACTGACAAAAGTGATTTCAAACAATATGAACGTCAACATTCAAAGCATTTCATTGAGCGGAGATGCAGGAATTTTCAAAGGACAAATATCCGTCATCGTACCCAATATTACCATTCTGAAAAAATTAATAGAGAACATCAAAAAAATTGACGGAATCGACAAAGTAACACGAGTTTACAAAAATTAAGACCTAAAAATAACGATAACATCCTTAATTGTTAAATTCCAAAAAATAAAAACCAAAAACTTCCCTCCAAATAAATAGTTTCAAAAACATTTGGGCGTGCCACCATTAGGAAAAGAGGCTCACTTATAGCACCGCCTATTTGGCCTCTTTCCCTAATGCTGTCGGGCTATCCACGCTACAAGGTAGCCAGCTCCTATCCCTCACGCGCTAAACCACACGATTACAATACACAAAAAACATTCGTATCTCAAGACATTTCAATCCTAAAAAAGAGTTGAATACAATAATTTAAAACTTTAATTTTTTATACTTTTAAAATAAAAAATTATCTTTGCAAGATATGACACTCATTTCCACAGATAACAACAAAAATCAAGAGATTGTAAAAAATGTTTTTACGATGTATCTCGAAAACAAAGGACATCGCAAAACTCCTGAAAGATATGCTATCCTTCAAGAAATATACGAAAGCGAAGAGCATTTTGACATCGAGAATCTGTATCTCAAAATGAAAAACAAAAACTACCGTGTCAGTAGGGCTACCCTTTACAATACCATCGAATTACTGCTGGATTGCGCCTTAGTTCGCAAACATCAGTTTGGACAGAATCAAGCACATTACGAGAAATCCTATTTCGACAAACAACACGATCATATTATTATGACCGATACTGGTGAAGTAATTGAATTTTGTGACCCACGAATTCAAATTATCAAAAAAACCATCGAAGAAATTTTTGATATCGAAATCACCAATCATTCCCTATACTTATACGGAAACAAGAAAAAAGCAAACACAGAAAATACACAAGAAAATTAACTACAAATAAAACATAGAATGACTGTAGATTTATTATTAGGATTACAATGGGGAGACGAAGGAAAAGGAAAAATTGTTGACGTTCTTACATCAAATTATGATATAATTGCTCGTTTTCAAGGAGGACCAAATGCAGGTCACACTTTAGAATTTGACGGAATAAAACACGTTCTTAGAACTATTCCATCAGGGATTTTCCATAAAACCGCAATAAACATTATTGGAAACGGAGTGGTAATTGACCCCGTAGTTTTTCAAAAAGAAATTGAAGGTCTTGCCAAATTTAATTTGGATATCAAAAGCAAATTAATCATTTCGAGAAAAGCACATTTAATTTTACCAACACACCGCTTACTGGATGCCGCTTCTGAAGCATCTAAAGGAAAAGCAAAAATTGGTTCTACCCTAAAAGGAATTGGACCAACGTACATGGACAAAACCGGTAGAAACGGAATCCGTGTTGGCGATATCGAATTAGAAGATTTCGCAGACCGTTACAGAGCATTGGCTGACAAACACGAAGAAATGATCAAATTCTACGATGTTAATATTCAGTACAATTTGGCTGAAATGGAAAAAGAATTTTTCGAATCTATCGAAGAATTAAAAAAATTAGACTTCATTGATAGTGAAGAATATTTAAACCAAGCTCAAAGAGCAGGTAAATCAATCCTTTGCGAAGGTGCTCAAGGATCATTACTAGATGTAGATTTCGGAACATATCCTTTCGTAACTTCATCAAATACTACCGCAGCCGGTGCTTGTACTGGTTTAGGAATTGCTCCAAACAAAATCAAAGAAGTGTACGGGATTTTTAAAGCTTACGTAACACGTGTAGGTAGCGGACCTTTCCCAACTGAACTTTTTGACGAAGATGGTTCAACTATGGCCAAAGTAGGAAACGAATTCGGATCGGTTACCGGAAGACAAAGACGTTGCGGATGGTTGGATTTAGTGGCATTAAAATATGCAGTTCAAATCAACGGTGTAACCCAATTAATGATGATGAAAGGCGATGTCCTTTCTGGTTTCGAAACCTTGAAAATCTGTACTGAGTACAATTATAAAGGCGAGAACATTTCGCATTTCCCTTACAACATCGAACCGGAGAATGTAACTCCAGTTTTTAAAGAATTCAAAGGATGGCACCAAGATTTAACTGGCATGACCACTTACGATCAATTACCTATTGAATTAAAAGAATACATCGAGTTCATCGAAAAAGAAGTAGAAGTTCCTATAAAAATTGTTTCTGTTGGACCAGACAGAAAACAAACAATACTTAAATAATACAACTAACGCTCTGAGAATTCAGAGCGTTTTTTTTTAGCACTCAAAATAATACTCATGAACAATCCTAAATACAAAATTCAAAAAACAGAATTGCTGTCTAACAACTGGTACACACTGAATAAAGTTACAGTAGATTACCAAAAAAAAGACGACACTTGGGACACGCAAGTACGTGAAGTATATGACAGAGGCAATGGAGCCGCTATCTTATTGTATAACAGAATTAAAGGAACCGTTATTCTAACCCGACAATTTAGATTGCCAACCTATTTAAACGGAAACAAAAGTGGTTTATTAATCGAAGTTTGCGCTGGATTGCTGGATGAGGACAATCCAGAAGCTTGCATCATCCGGGAAACAGAAGAAGAAACAGGATATCGCTTGCGTTCGGTCAAAAAGGTTTTTGAGTCCTATATGTCCCCCGGTGCCGTAACCGAAATTCTGCATTTTTTTATCGGCGAATACGACACCAGTATGAAAGTAAGTTCAGGTGGCGGACTAGAACACGAACATGAAGAAATTGCTGTTATCGAAATCCCTTTTGATCAAGCTTATGTAATGATAGCAGCTGGCGAAATAAAAGACGCCAAAACCATTATGCTATTGCAGTATGCCAAAATCAATAATTTGGTATAATTTAAAAACAAACAGCATTTAATTTTAACCATATAAGAAATATAAGGTCATTTAAGTTAGGGTATAAAAAGCAACAACTTATATGTTCTTATATTTCTTATATGGTAAACCTTTCCACAATAACTTATCCTAACCATCTACTTACCAAATCATCAAACATATTGCAATACAAAGTACCAAAACAGTAAGGTTATAAATGAAATTGGTATTCCAAAACCAATCATCATACTACTCAACCTTGGCTTTAATCCATAAGTAGAAGCTAATATACAGCCCGTAATCATAGGCGCCATAGCCGATTCCATAATAGCGACTTCAATATCCTTACCATGCTGATGCAGCACCACCACATATAAAAAAAAGATAATAGCCGGAGTTAAAACTAATTTATAAAACAACCCTAACCCCAGAAAATCCCAATGCATACTTCGTTTTTCAAAACGCAATTGCAAACCTACCGAAAGTAATGCCAAAGGAGTCACTGCACTACCAACCGACTTAAACAGTAATTGCCCCCACTCATAAAAATCAAACTGTAAAACATTCATCAAACAGGCGATACAGAAAGTGATGAACGGGGGAAAAAAAGCAATCTTTTTGGCAATTTGAAAACTATTCAGATTCCCCTTAGAATAGATTGTAGCAACTAAAACCCCCAACGTAGAAAGCACTACAAAAGAGCCTGGTTGATCTACTAAAATGGCTGTTTTCAGACCTTCTTCACCGTACAAAGCTTCGATTATTGGAAAACCCAAAAAAGAAGTATTACTAAGCCCGGCACAAACAATCAAGCAACCCGTCAATTTTCTGGACCAACCTAATCTTTTTCCCAAAAAACTAAAAAAGAAATACGAAATAACAAATCCTATCCAAGCCACTCCAATGGGAAACAGCAATTGATTGTCCCATTTAATTTTCGGAATATGATATAGAGCTAAAGCCGGAAGACAAATATAAATGACAATCCAATTTAAAAACTTATGAGTGTTTTGAGGTAATTGCTTTATATTTTGCAATATAAGACCTAGAAATAAGCAAACAAAAATGAGAATAAAATTGTTCATAGTGTAAAATAGAATTCAAAAATACCATTAAAATATTGCTTTTAACCCAAAACCAAACGATTAAATAAAAATGAACAACTAAATTATTCAACAAAAAATCAACAACAATTCAAAAATAAATTTTACATTTGCAATATATTTTATTACAGTATGCTTTCAGGTAAATTTGCCATTACAATACACATACTAACCTTGCTATCAAAATTTCCCGATGAGTATTTATCATCTGATTTTATAGCGGGCAGTATGAACTTACACCCTGTTTTGGTAAGGAAAGAAATATCAAATCTTAAAAAAAATCATATCGTAGAAAGTAAAGAGGGAAAAAATGGAGGTACACGTTTATTGAAATCTTCATCAAAAATCACTTTAGATGCTATATTTAAAATGACTTTTGATACCGTAACATTAGGTTTTTCAAAAAACGAACCCAATCCAGATTGTCCTGTAGGCAAACAAATTAATAAAAATTTAGAAAATTTATATGACGGTATTAATCAAACGATAAGCTCGCAATTGAGCGACATTACACTTGAAGATTTTTCAAACAAATTTTAAGACTATTTTTTTAAACTAAACTGTAACTTTTTTTATTACCTTTAAATACTATTATTATGAAAATTGCACTTATCGGAGCTACCGGATTTGTAGGCTCCAACATTCTAAACGAATTAACAAACAGAAATCATGAGATTACTGCCATTGCAAGGAATCCAAAAACAGGATTGAATGCAAATTGGGTTGCTGCAGACATTTTTGATGCAGCTGCATTAGCCCAAATTTTGAAAGGAAATGATGTTGTAATAAACGCTTACAATCCTGGCTGGGCAAACCCCAATATTTACCAGGATTTTATCAATGGTTCCAAATCGATTCAAGAAGCCGTAAAAAAATCAGGAGTAAAACGATTTATAACCATTGGTGGCGCAGGGAGCTTATTTGTTGCTCCTAACTTACAAGCTGTAGATACTCCAGACTTCCCAAAAGAATATCATGCTGGAGCAACTGCCGCCAGAGATTTTTTGAATATCATCAAAGAAGAAAAAGAATTAGATTGGGCATTTTTCAGTCCTGCATTCGAAATGCACCAAGGAATTACCACAGGAAGAACAGGGAAATATCGACTAGGATTAGAAAACCCTGTTTTTGATGAAAATCAAAGAAGTATTTTATCCGTTGAGGATTTGGCAGTAGTCATCGCAGATGAAGCCGAAAATCCACAACACCGCCAAGTTCGTTTTACTGCGGCGTATTAAACTGCACTAACTGCTAAACAATAAAAACAGTTTCAGAGATTCATCTTTTGAAACTGTTTTTGTTTTGATTACTTTTACTTTCAAAAAGAATATTTTGTCTGCAAAGAAAACAAACCCAAGTGCTTTAAACGAAAAAGCTGGTATTTCGCCACCCGAAATGATCAGTACTAGCACCATTCAACATATCAAAGAGTCCAGAAAGAAACAACCTGCTGCATCAGAATTGATTGATGGCATTTTGAAAGGAAATATAACTGCGCTAAGTCGTGCCATAACTTTAATCGAAAGCACTAACATTACCCATTTAACCAAAGCCAATGAAGTTATCAATGGCTGTTTGCCCCATGCCAACAAATCGATCCGAATAGGAATCACAGGAGTACCAGGCGTTGGGAAAAGTACTTTTATTGAAGCTTTTGGTAAACAATTAACGAGTTTGGGCAAAAAAGTAGCAGTTCTTGCAGTTGACCCAAGTAGTACGATCTCGCATGGAAGTATTCTCGGAGATAAAACCCGAATGGAAGAATTGGTTAAAGACAAGAATGCGTTCATTCGACCTTCGGCATCAGGAGAGACTTTGGGAGGCGTAGCTCGAAAAACCCGAGAAACAATAACCCTTTGCGAAGCTTGTGGATTTGACGTCATCCTAATTGAAACCGTAGGTGTTGGACAAAGTGAAACAGCAGTTCACAGCATGGTCGATTTCTTTTTATTACTGAAAATTTCTGGTGCTGGCGATGAGCTCCAAGGAATCAAACGCGGCATTATGGAAATGGCAGATGCCATTGTCATCAATAAAGCCGATGGTGATAACATCAGAAAAGCACAATTGGCAAAAGTAGAATTCAACAGAGCCTTACATTTATTTCCCGCAAAAAAATCTGGCTGGATTCCAACTACTGCAACCTGTAGCGCCATAACTCAAGAAGGAATTGGTGCCGTTTGGCAAACTATTTTAGATTATCTCGATTTGGTAAATTCCAATCACTATTTCTTAGAAAAACGCAAAGAACAAAACCAATATTGGATGATGGAAACCATTGATGAACAATTAAAAACTCATTTCTACAATCAACCAGCGATCATTCAGCTATTAGATTCAACTAAAAAAGCGGTTCAAAATAATGAAATATCCCCTTTTGCAGCAGCACAAATTTTACTGGACAGTTATTTTAAAAAATAGCAGTTTTATTAAATTCCGTCAATTTAACAATTAAAAAAACTGCAAAAGCTGTCTATTCAACTTTTGCAGTCCTTCTATTGCATCAAAATATAATGCTATAAAAAATTATCCTGATACCATTGCACTTGTGCTTTCAAACCTTCGTACAAACTCGTTTTCGGATTGTAACCCAGTAATCTTTTGGCTTTGTCTATTACTGCTTTGGTTCTCAATTGATCTCCTGTCCTAGCCTCAACAATTTGCAGGTCAATTTTTTTATTTAAAATTTGCTCTACAATTTCAATTCCTTGCTGGGTTGTGTTTTCGTCTTCGGTTCCTAAATTGATGATTTCATTATTGACTAAATCTTCAGCCCCAATGACACTAACCACCCCATCTACGATATCTTGAACATAAGTAAAACTTCTTAAGTGATTCTCACTTCCCTTAAACAAAGGAAAAGAAACATTATTAAAAGCATTAGCAATCAATTTGGTATATAGTTTTTCAGGTCTTTCACGTGGCCCATAAACTGAATACAGTCTCAAAGAACAAGCTTTCAGTTGTCCTAATCTACTACTTGCCAAAACCAATTGTTCAGCTGCCAATTTAGTCACTCCGTAAAAAGAGGCTGGCAATGGAGCCACTGTCTCATCAAAAGTAGCATGAATCCCATAAATAGAAGAAGTAGCTATATTTACAAAAAGTGCTAAATTTTGATTTTTTAAAGCAAAATCGAGCAGGTTCTTTGTCCCAATTACATTGTTACTCAAATAATCCTCAAAACTGGAAGTGGCAGAAATACCTGGTTGCGCGGCAAAATGAAAAATATAATTGAAATCGGTTGGTAATGCTTGAAGTTGCTCGACAAATCTTAAATCAATCTTTTCAATTCCTATACCTTTTGCATTTAATACAGTCGCATTCAATTGTTTCAAAGATACATCATAGTAATCCGAAAAATTATCCAAACCAACTACTTCATATCCGAGGGATTGCAGTCGTTCTGCGGTATGTGAAGCAATATATCCAGCAGCACCAGTAACTAATATTTTCATATTCAAAAATTTATATATAAAAGTAAGAATAAACAATGCTATCTTTATAAAATCAATTAAAGTTTTAATGAAATCTTAAGTTGTTCATTCACAAAATAAAATACTTTTACACAAATAATATATAAAATGAATTTTGAATTAACAATCATCATACCCGTCTATAACGAGGAAGACAATCTTGATCGTGTGCATCAAGAAATGAAACAGTTCTTAACCATTGCTAAAAAAAAGACAAAAATCTTATTTGTCAACGACGGTTCCAAAGACAATAGCCAGTCATTAATTGAAAAAATCTGCAAGGATAACGAAGAATTCACTTTTATTTCTTTCGAAAAAAACGCAGGTTTAAGTGCAGCCATCAAAGCTGGTTTTGATTATACAGACACTCCGTGGGTTGGGTATATTGATGCCGATTTACAAACTGCTCCAGAAGATTTTAATATACTAATGGAACATACAGGAGCATTTGATCTGGTTACCGGAGTGCGATCCAACAGAAAAGATTCCTTCACCAAAAACATGTCCTCTACTATTGCCAATGGCATCCGAAGAGCATTTACAGATGACGGCATGGACGACACGGGCTGTCCCTTAAAAATAATCCGAACGGATATGGCTAAGAGAATCCCGATGTTCAATGGCTTACACCGTTTTTTACCTGCCATGATTTTATTACAAAATGGCAAAATCAAACAAACTCCAGTAAGACATTTTCCTAGAATAGCGGGTCTTTCAAAATTCAATCTTTGGAATCGATTATTGGGTCCCTTACAAGATTGTTTTGCCTATTTGTGGATGAAAAAAAAATACATCAATTATAGTGTTGCAAAACAAGGGTAATGAATAACATCATCATTTATTCCATAGGGTTCATTGCTCAAATTTTGTTTTCGAGCAGAATGATATTGCAATGGATTATTTCTGAAAAAAACAAAAAGGTACTAACTCCTGTTTTATTTTGGGAAATCAGTCTTTTCGCTTCCTTTTTGCTCTTTGTTTACGGTTATTTCAGACATGATTTTTCGATCATGTTGGGTCAAACCATTACCTACTACATTTATATTAGAAACATTCAATTGCAAAATGACTGGAAGAAATTACATGTCGTTTTAAGATGGTTTGTACTTCTTTTTCCATTTTTCATAATTGGATACGGTTACAATAACAATGTGATGGATATGGATTTCTTGTTTAAAAACGAAAAAATCCCACAATGGTTACTTTGGACAGGTATCATCGGGCAAGTATTATTTACATTACGTTTTGTCTATCAATGGATTTATTCTGAAAAGAAAAAAAGTTCCGTTTTACCATTAGGTTTTTGGGTCATCAGTTTGAGTGGATCTCTTATCATATTTATTTATGCCATAATTAGAAAAGATCCCGTATTATTAGCTGGTCATGCATTAGGTTTAGTTATTTATACTAGAAATATAATAATCATAAAAAAAGATGTCAAAATTAATTCATAATTATACTTTTTGGCTTTTTATAGTAGCCTGCTTGATGCTTTTTCCGCATTTAGATGTTATTGAAGTTAACATCATGGAAGCCCGAAACTTCATTACAGCAAGAGAAATGGCAACCAATAACCATTGGATACTCACCACTCTCAATGACTTACCTCGTTATGAAAAACCACCATTGCCAACATGGCTAACAGCCGTTTCCGGAATTATTTTTGGCTTTGACAGTATTTACGGCATGCGTTTCCCTGTTGTATTAATTACATTATTACTTGTATTTGGGGTTTATAAACTTTCTGAAAAATTAGGTTTATCAAAGCAACAAAACTTTCATAACGGACTGATTTTAATCACTTCTTTTTATATTTATTTTGCAGGAAGAGACAACCAATGGGACATGTACACCCATAGCTTTATGGTTGTTTGTATACTCTTTTTATGGGATTTATTGAATGAACCTAAGAAACCCTTATTTAATGCTGTAATGGCAGGATTGTTTTTTGGATTCTCCTTTTTAAGCAAAGGACCTATTTCGGTTTTTGCTCTATTAATACCGTTTTTAATTGCTTATGGATTTACCTATAAGTTTCAATTAAAAGGAAAAAAAATGTACCTCTTGCTAATTCTTGTATTAGGCATAATTATCGGTCTATCTTGGCCATTATATGTAAAATGGGCCGATCCTGCAACCTATTTAAAAGTCACCAAAATAGAAAGCAGTCGTTGGGGGAATTACAACACCAGACCTTTTTATTATTATTGGAGCTTTTTTACCCAAAGTGGCATTTGGACTGTTCCTGCCTTAATTGCGCTAATTTACCCGTATTTAAAAAACAAAGTCAGCAATTTGAAAGCCTATCAATTTACGTTGATATGGACATTAGCCTCTGTAATTTTACTTTCGATAGTACCCGAAAAAAAATCAAGATATTTATTGCCTGTTTTAATTCCGATGGCTTTAAATACTGGATTTTATATCGAATACTTGATTTCCAACTTCAAAAACATAACCTTAAAAAAAGAAAAAGGACTCGTATATTTTGCTTTTGGACTTATTGGGATCGTTTGTATTGCTATTCCTACGGTGATATTTATTAAAGTAAAAAACGATATTGTAGGATTTGAATTTTGGTTGATTGGCTTAACTTTATCTTTATTGACTATAGGCTATGTTATATTCACAAACCTTAGAAATAAAAAATTTATAAAAGTGTTCTATTCGGTAATTGCCGTACAAGTAGCCGTAGTAGTTTTTGGAATACCATTTACCAAGCTTATTTTAAAAAATCCTGATTACGCTGGTGCAAAAGATATTAGAAAAACAGAAAAAAGTTTGGGTGTTCGTACCTATGAAATAAATTCTTTTACTCCCGAAATAATATGGGATTATGGATTTAGTATGCCGATTCTATTAAACAAAGAAACCAACAAACTAAACTTACCTTTAGAAAATAAATTTGGTTTATTGGTTTCTAACTCTGACAGCATTGCTTCTAAAAAAGAATTTAAAAACTATACTTTAAAGAAGTTTTCGAATATTGATTTGAATCATGTTCCGTTAGATTCAAAAAAACACAACGACCGATTAACGAGAACATACTATATCGTTACGAAGAAATAATTATTCCTTCTCGTAACGTTCCATTTCTCTATCATAAAATTCATTGGCAAGAACGATAAGCCCTTCCATTTCGACATTCAACTCGGCTTCGTCTAGGTCTTCTGCTTCTTCTATAAACTCCACTTCATCGTCTTTCAGATTGATGATAAATCTGGGGTAATCCAAGTGAATGATAAAGATATCATCCGGAAAATCGGTATTGTCTCCTAGTAAAAATTTTGGTAATTCCATGTTTAAAAATTTAAGATATTAGAAAATAGAGAATAGAACAAAGACAAAAACACAGAACTTTTTTTTAAAAGTCTATCATCTATATTCTATTCTCTAAAAGTCATTTTAATTTATTTATCCGACAAAATAACGGGTGCACTTCCTTTTCCATTCATAAAAATAATTTTAGAATTTGGAGAAGCTGCCAACTCTTTTTGCGCTTTAATTTGTTCGTATTGCAGTTGTTTATCTGTTAAGCCAAGAGAAATAATTCGTTGGTAATCGGCTATACCTTGCGCTTCTACTCTTTTACGCTCGGCTTCCTGTTTTTCTTTTTGAAGTACGAATGTCATTTTTTGAGCATCTTGTTCTGCATTGATTTTACTTTCTATCGACGCTTTTACAGATGTTGGAAGATTGATATTACGTATTAATAATTGCTCCAGAACCAAACCTCTCAATTTAAAATCGGCTTCAATACTCTTAAAAATTCGCTGTTGAAATTCATTCCTTTTGGTAGAATACAAAGCCACGGCATCATAATAAACAGCGTTGTCACGAATACGGGTTCGAGTTACAGGACGAACAATTTTATCGGTATAATCTACTCCAATTTTCTTAAAAATAACTGGAGCATCGGTAGGAACCACGCGATACAAAACCGTCAAATCAATAACTACTTCCAGTCCATCATTAGACAAAACCCGAATGGCATCGTCCCCTTCTTGAGCTCCTTCATTATGAACGGCAGACATGGTGTAATTTTGAGTTTGAATATCAAATTCGGTTATATCTAAAAGTGGATTTATAACATGCAAACCACTTTCTAACACATCCGAATCTACACTTCCGTAAAGAGACTTCACTCCCACTTTTCCAGCATCTATTTGCTTAAACATCGAAGAAAAAAGTCCTAACAAAATCAAAACAACTCCAATAATGCTCAATAAACCCGAGAATTTAGAAAACGGATTGACATTGTTTTTTAATACAAATCCAAGAATCAGTAAAATTATTCCAAGAATAATAAATAGTATCATTTTTATAGTTTTTAATTGGTACAATGATTATACGAGAAAACCAATTATAAGTTACATTCTTACAAACACTTTATTTTTCTAAATTTTCTAAAACCAACTTTTTTGTCAAACGAGCAAACCGAATGTACAAAAACAAAGCTGCAGCAGTTAACCCTGCCAAAAGACCAATCCAGACACCAACCGCTTTTAAGTCTGTATATTTTCCTAAATAAAAAGAAATTGGAAAACCAATTACCCAATAGGCAACAAAGGTAATGTACATTGGAATTTTTACATCTTGCAAACCTCTTAATGCCCCCAAAACCACCACTTGAATTCCATCTGAAATTTGAAAAATTGCCGCTATCAATAATAATTTTGAAGTAATAAATATGATTTCTTTATTGTCTAAAACCTGAGCTGGATCGTTCATGTTTAAAAACAAATGAGGCAAGTAATTATGGAAAACAACGAAAATAATTGCAAAAAAAGCTTCAAGCATAACGGCTAATAAAAAAATGGAACGTGCCACAATTATCAAATTTTTATAATCATTCATCCCTTTAGCATGACTTACTCGAATCATGGCCGTAACACTCATACCCATAGCTACCATAAACGTTGAGGAAGCCAATATAAGCGCAATTTGATTCGCAGCCTGACTGTTTTTACCCAAAGAACCTGAAAGCCAGATTGCCGCGGTGAACAAAGTCACTTCAAACAGCATTTGCATGGCCGAAGGAAAACCAAGATCTATAATTTTTTTAAGGATTGATTTTTTTATTTCTTTAAAAGTAAAGTTTTTAAAATACTGTTTCATAACCGCATTGTGCTTCATGAGATAATGCATAAAAACCACCATCATAATTCTAGAAATCACAGTTCCCAAAGCTGCTCCTATAACTCCTAGTTTTGGGAAAATCCAAAAACCGTAAATCAACACATAATTAAAAATAACATGCACCACATTAGCCAAAATAATCGAGTACATGGAATATTTGGTCAAGGACAATCCATCTGCAAATTGCTTATACCCTTGATAGATTACTACTGGAATTAAGGAAAAAGCAACCCAATCAATATAGGGTGCTGCTAGTGCAACCACCGCTTGAGGCTGATCCATAAAATACATTAATTGTTTTGACAACACCGTCAAAATAAACAACGACACTCCAAGAATGGTGCATAATAACAAGCCATGGTGAAAGGTAGTTCTAATTTTCTTATCGTTCTTCTCGGCATCAGCTTCGGCTATCAAAGGCGTTATTGCGGTAGAAAAACCCATCCCAATTGCCAAAGCCAAAAAGATAAAACTATTCCCCAAAGAAACGGCTGCCAACTCGGTTGAACCCAAATTCCCAACCATATAATTATCTACAATTCCTATCAGAGTATGACCCAGCATCCCTAGAATTACAGGATAAGCCAATTTAATATTATATGAGAATTCTTTGGTGTATTGTTCAACGTTCACTTTTTGTTTTTTTTTGACAAAGATAAATAGAAGCTTTCAATTGCATCAATAGTATTAAAAATATAACATCCCTTTCTTTCGTATTTTTTACGTAAATGAAGTAATTCTACAATAGTGTGTCATAATTCTGTAACAATTCCAGTAAACCCGAACCCTACATTTGTCCTGTTGTTTTGAAACAAATAAACAGAACAATCAAAAAATAAATAGTAACTAAAATCTCAATTATGAAAATTACAGAAAAAATTAAAGTGTTATTCGTATTCGCAATTGCACTATTATTTGCAAACAATTCTCAAGCTCAAGAAACAAAAAACTATGAACAAGGATTCCGAGTAGGAATTGGTCTCAACGGAGGACTTCCAACAAACAATGACACTTATGATTGGTCGCTGGGTGGCGATGTTCGCCTTCAATATGATTTCTCTAAAAAGACATCTGTGACACTTACAACCGGTTTCACCAATTTATTCATCGATCCAAATGTAAACGATTTAGGTTTTATTCCCGTAAAAGCTGGTTTTAAAGCTTTCGTATGGGAAGATCAATTTTATATTATGGGCGAAGTTGGTGGTGGTTTTGCTGTAACAAACGGTTATGACGAAAACACTTATATCTGGTCACCTGGTATTGGATACGTTAATAAAGCCATCGATGTAAGTTTACGCTATGAAGCATACACTGAATACGATACAGATCAAATTGCATTGCGAGTTGCATATGGTTTCAAATTATAAAACATAATTATCCAAAAAAATGTCCTGAAATTCAGGACATTTTTTGCTTTATCAATATTTTTTATCGGTCAAGGTCTTCATAAAAGCTATTAGTTGTTTCTTTTCTAATGGTGTTAAATTCAACTTATCGGTTGGCAAAGTTTGATTGGACAAATTAAAACCTAAACCTTGTCCGCCACCAAGATCATAGAAATTAATCACTTCTTCTAAAGTTTTAAAAATACCATTGTGCATATAAGGTCCCGTTAATGCAATGTTTCTAATTGTTGGAGTTTTAAAGGAATAGCGATTTACTTCGGCATTTGTCAAATCAAATTTCCCTGAATCAGCATCTATCTTTTTGTTTTTTCCGGGAACCCCGAGAACTTCACTTTCTGATCTATCAAAATTAGGAGGAACCGTTCCGTTTGTTAGCGGAATAAAATGACAAGTCGCACATTTGGCTTTACCAGCAAAAAGGTTAAAACCGGCAATTTCATCCAAATTAAATTTATCTTCTCCTCTAATATACCCATCAAATCTAGCATCATAATTACTCAAAGATCGAATGTAAGAGGCTAGCGCATTTTTGATAGCAAAAGCAGAAATTTCTTTGTTTGGAAATGCTTTCTCAAAATCGGCAGCATATTTTTTACTCTTTTTTAAATCCGAAACTGATTTCTCCAAAGACCCGTGCATTTCGTTCTCATTTGTAATTACGGCAACCGCCTGATCTTCGAGATAATTTACTCTAGAATCATAAAAAAAGCTGCGTTGAAAAGCAATATTGGAGAGTGTCGGCGTATTCCTTTTTACCATTTTCATACCATCCAATGAAACTGCTTTTTCTAAACCATCCGTAAACGCCTTATCAGCATTATGGCACGAAGCACAGGAACGAGTATTATTTCCAGACAAAATGGGATCATTAAACAATAATTTTCCTAATTCTATTTTCTCTTTTGTCGTTTTATAATCCGGGAATCCCGAAAAAGCTTCGGGATCAAAAGCCTTTTTGTCAAATAAAGTTTGAGCCGTCACTCTTAATCCTCGGCTTTCTTTAAAAAATGGTATTTTGAGAGCCAACTGCGTTCTATAAATCGCCTTACTCAAAGGATTCAAATACTTTTTGATAAAATAAGCTCGGTCAAACTCATTAAACTTCGAATTTTTATTCAAATAGTTTTTGCCTTCTTTTATAATTTTTAAAGCAGTCCCATTTTGATTATCCTCCCCATAAATTACAAGTTGTTTTTCTATTGTTTCCAATGAGGTTGTGGCTTCAGCCAAAGAATTCAGAGCAATGGGAGAATCAAATCCCGTTATTCCCAAAGTAATAATTCTAAAAACTTCTAAACGCATCGCATCAAAAACAGAAGAATCAGTTAAGTCATTCGTTTTCGAAACCATTTCTAAGCGATACAAATTGGCGTTAAGAATACCCATTTCTTCTACAACATCTTTTTTAGTGCTCTTATCATACCCCGGAAAAAGATATTCTTCAATAACTTGAAGCCCCGCAGGAGGAACCGTAATCCCCTCATCATCTTCATACTCCTCTAGAGCTGGACCGTTTATTGATTTTGAAACTGTCGGGAAGTAATACTCACTAATAGACTCAATTCTTTTATAACTTTGATGCGCTTTCAAAAATTGAGTTTGCAGTTCTTTTTGAGTTGCATCAATTACTACTAAATGCTGCAATTGAGCAACGTCTTTTTGCAAAATAGTTAAATCTATCTTGTATAAATCATTGATTTGTTCGGCATTTGATTTAGAATTTGAACAATAAAACAGTAAAAAAAGAATAAAAAGAAAGAAAATATTTTTCATAAAATGATTTGAATGTAAAAAACAGAAACCACGGTTTCAAAAAAATGAAACCGTGGATTTCTGAAAAAAAATTAAAATTTATCTCGCTAATCCTTTGATTAAAACAATTTGACTCGCTTGATCTTCTTTCGGACGACCGTTTCCTCCATCTATGTTTTTATATTTTTCACCTGACCAAGAATGAGGCTGAACACTTAGTAAGAATGTATCATCAATTCCCAATTGTTCTGAAACATCAATTAATCCACCATACTCCCAATCTCCAAATTTAGAAGTTCCTCCTACATTATACTTTGCAGCATCTATTGCAGTACGACGATGGTCTAATTCAACAACTACTTTTAGCTGTTTTGTAGCAATATTATATTGATAGATATAGCCATCGTGAGTTTCATCTCCATATCCGTTTGCATCTTCTTCAACATACACATAGTTTTTTGTCACACAAATATTATCCGGATTTTGAAATTTCCCTGCAATTCCTGAACGATCGTCTCCGTCAAGAATCACTTGTAAAGTTCCAGCTAATGGGTTTGCAGCATCCAAATTTAGTTTGTAAACTCTACCATATTTTGTTCTAGACGCATCTGCATTTGTTTTAACGATATCTTGCCCCGTAACATTAAAATAGATTTCACGATCAGCAGCATCACCACCTTTTCTATAATCTAAATCTTCAACTCTACCAAATTTGATAGCCGATAATGTATTTACCGAAGCATTGATTTGAGCACCAGTCAAAGTAGTATGATTTTCTATTTTCACAAAAGAAACGGGATAATCCTTCCCGGTAACCATGTCTTTTTCTCTTTGGTTACCATCTGTTCTTTTCATCATATACAAAGAACCGTTTGTAAGATCCCCAACCGTATTAGCCACGTACATAAACAACTGACCTCCATAAGTTCCAGAATCGTCATCTCCAATAACTACAACAGTTTTACCTGCGAATGCTGATTTTTTTAAAGGCAAAGCATTTTCGGCACTTAAACGCCCAAAACCTGATAACTCTTTAGAAACACTTGCTTCTCCTACATCTCCATAAGGATTCAAAGCATGAGTGCGAGACTCTTCTCCAGATTCCCCACAAGTTAAATACGTTGGTCCAAAACCATGCTCTGCCGGTGTAGCCATTGTAGCGCCACATAATCTCCATGTTCCACCTTTAGAATTCAATAAATATTCTCCTTTTACAGGTTTGAATGTTTTGTCTAATGTTATTCTAGATACCGAAAAGTTATCTTCATGATTTACTAAGAATGTAAAAGTTCCATCTGTATTTTTTAACAAGCCTGATCCATCTGCTGAACCTCCAAAAACAAAATTTGGACTCCCTGCCAAAACATCGTCAGAACTAATAAGAGAAAATAATTCTAGTTTCTCAAAACCAGCTTGCTTTTTTAATAAAACAGGAGTTACCGATTGATTTGTTGCCAAAACGGTACTGTTAATAGGATTTTCTTCTTCATTTTTATCATTGTTACATGATACTAATGATGCTACTGCAAGCATCGATAGAATAATTTTTTTCATTTGGTTAATTGTTATAATTTTCATCGCAAAGAAACCTTGATATTATAAACTGAAAATGAATTTAATATTATCAAAACTTAAATAAAAACTGATTAAATTCAAAAACCGAAACAATAAATTTACATTGCCTCTTTTTTCTGTTTTGGGCATACAATTAAAATTTCACCAGCCATAAACATCATAAGAAATTTTTTATATTTGCACCTTCAAGTTAAATAATTAAGAAGCTGTTCCTGCTATACGTTACAATCTTTGCTTGCTTAAAGAAAGCAAGCAAAGGATTTCCACTACTCCCGATAGCTATCGGGACAGAGCTAGGCTTGCCTTTATCAAAATAAAATCATGGAAAAATTCACATTAGAGCTTATATTTCAAATCATCGGAATCGGTTCTGCATCAGGTTTACTATATAAAGACAATACTTTACTTGTTATAGGCGACAATAGCGGTTTTCTTTATGAATACTCCATAGATTCAAAAGACTTAAAACGTCATTCTTTACAGGAAAATTCAATGGAAAATACACCCAAAAAAGACAAATCCGACTTTGAAGCCATTACTCATTATGGAGATAGCGTGTTTGTTTTTGGTTCCGGTTCCACCGAAAATCGAAATAAAATGATCCGAATTGATTCCAAAAACAAAACAATTCTCGAGAAAACCGATTTAACCGATTTGTATACTGTCATGCAAAGTTTTGGCGAAATAAAACCAGACGATTTCAACATTGAAGGAGCAATTTATAATGGAGAAAGTTGGTTTCTTTTCAATAGAGGCAACGGAAAATCGAAAAAAAATGTGGTTTTTACCATTCATGGAAAAAACTTAACGAACGAATTCAATATCCTTTCCAACCATTACAAACTACCCAAAATAAAAGGAGTTAGAAGCAGTTTTACCGACGCCATTTTGGTTGACTCTAAAATTTATTTTTTGGCTACAGCCGAAGATACCAACTCTACTTACAAGGACGGAGAAATTCTAGGAAGCTGCATCGGTCGCATCGATATTGAAACCATGAAAATTGATTTCATCGAGAAAATCAGTGATTCCCATAAATTTGAAGGCGTTACTTTGTATTCAAAAAACAACGAAACAATCGAGTTTTTACTTTGCGAGGATAATGACACCTCCGATTTAAAATCTAATATTTACAAATTAAAAATATCAGTTCAACATTAAATAAAAACAAAAAAAATGAATCCAATTCTAAACAAGAATCTTTTTCTAATTAAGGAGCATGTAGGGATGTTCAAAGCCGCAAATAATTATGACATTTATGATCCCGAAAACAACCAAATAATACTGAATTGCAGAGAAAGCAGTCTTGGAATTTTTACAAAAATCCTCCGATTTACGAAATACAAAACTATGACACCTTTTAACGTAGTCGTAAGCACAACCGCTGGCGAAAAAGTTTTGAGTGTAAAGCGTGGTGTAGCATTTTTTCGTTCGGATGTTGAAGTTTACAACGGAAAAGAACAATTAATTGGTTATTTCAAACAAAAATTTTGGTCTTTAGGCGGTAAATTTGAAGTAGTAGACAAAAACCTAAAACCAGTTTGCTTGCTACAAGGAGAATGGACAGGATGGGATTTTAAATTCACAAAAGACACTACCGAATTGGCGCAAGTGAGCAAAAAATGGGCAGGAATAGGCAAAGAGTTTTTTACCAGTGCCGATAATTATGTGCTTCAAATTAAAGAAACCGTAACAGAAAACGACACTGACAGACAATTAATTATGGCTGCAGTAATGTGTATTGACATGGTTTTGAAAGAGAGATAAAAATCATTCAATAAAAATAACTATTCAGCCTACAGCAAATTAACGTAGGGTAAAAAAAAACATGTATTACACGATTTTACGCAAAACTATTCATATAAACAATTAAAAAAACAGTTTGTTAAAAACAAAAATCTGCTAAATCCGCGTGCTGAAATTTTTTCACACAGATTTAGCAGATTTTATAGCTCCATACTACTATTGCGAATTCTTAAATTAAGAAAGAATTAGGGCCTAATCCATAGCAGAACCTATACTTTAATTTAAAAAATATCTTTTTTAAACCTCAATATTCAAGAACTCCATTCGAACACTGCCATCCTCGTCAATTTTTGTCAAATTGATTTCGTGTAAAGTGTTGACTAATTCTGGATTCCAAGGTGTTTTTACTTTTACATAGTTTTCTGTAAAACCGTGGATGTAACCTTCTTTATTTTCGCTTTCGAACAAAACTGTTCTATTGGTTCCTAATTGACTTTCATAAAAAGCACGACGTTTTTTTACCGATAAACCTCGCAACATTTTGCTTCTTTTCGCCCTCACATTGGCAGGAACAACACCTTCCATGGCTACAGCTTCGGTGTTATCACGTTCCGAATACGTAAAAACATGTAAATACGAAATATCCATTTCATTCAAGAAATGATAGGTTTCTAAGAAATGCTCGTCGGTTTCTCCTGGAAATCCCACAATCACATCCACACCAATACAGGCGTGCGGCATTACTTCTCTAATTTTGTTCACTCGTTCCGTATAGACTTCGCGCAAATAACGACGCTTCATCAATTTTAGAATATCATTGCTTCCAGATTGTAACGGAATGTGAAAATGAGGTACAAAAGTTCTACTTTTTGACACAAATTCTATCGTTTCATTCTTCAATAAATTAGGTTCAATAGACGAAATTCGCAATCTTTCGATTCCTTCTACTTCATCCAAAGCTTGAACTAATTCCAGAAAAGTATGTTCGTGTTTTTTATTCCCGAATTCCCCTTTTCCGTAATCTCCAATGTTCACACCTGTTAAGACAATTTCTTTGATGTTTTGCTTTGAAATTTCATACGCATTTTTCAATACATTTTCCAATTCATCACTACGGGAAATTCCACGTGCCAACGGGATTGTGCAATACGTACATTTATAGTCGCAACCATCTTGCACTTTCAAGAACGCACGGGTTCTATCACCAATGGAATAACTGCCTACATAGAAATCGGCTTCGGCAATCTCACAGGAATGCACTTCTCCAAAATCATTTTTAGACAAATCATTGATATAATCGGCTAGTTTAAATTTCTCGGTAGCCCCAAGAACCAAATCCACACCATCGACATTGGCCAATTCCTCTGGTTTTAATTGTGCGTAGCAACCTACCGCGGCAACAAATGCTTTATCATTCAACTTCATCGCTTTGCGCACGACTTGCTTGAATTGTTTATCGGCATTCTCTGTAACCGAACAAGTATTGATCACATACATATCCGCCACTTCTTCAAAATCGACCCGGTCAAAACCTTCATCCTGCAAATTACGCGCAATTGTTGATGTTTCCGAAAAATTCAGCTTACATCCAAGGGTATAAAAGGCAACTTTTTTTCTATTTTCCATAAGATAACTCAATTAATGAAATCGTTGTCAAAAAATTGAGAGTGCAAATTTACGAACAATATTCTAGATAAAGAAATCAACAGAATATTGAATTACAACATCTTATAATGCATTAACAATTCAAAACCGTCAAAAAGAAACTAGATAAAAATAAAGACACCACTCTAAGCATTTGAATAGAAAAGAAATACTCTTTTCTATAAATTTACTTCAAAAAATAGTCGTAAAATCTCTTGCTTTCACAACTCTAGACCATAATTCCTATCTATTAAATCTATACATAGTAAAAAATGTTTTTTCCAAGAAAAATATTTACTTAAAAAAAAACTAATTGAATGGTTTAAAAACCAAATGCCATCATTATTTAAAAACTGACAAATTGTTAAAATAATACCACTCCTATTTTGTTCTTATCTATTAAAGTTATAATTTCACGCCTCCAAAAACAACCGATTAAAATCAGCTTTATCACTACCAGATGGAGTTAATTTTATAGAACGTAAATATATTCTGATATTTGCTATTTAAAAAATAATCAACCGTCAGAATATATTATTTCATAGTTGAACTTCTTTCACAAGAATTTCAAAACTATACAAATCAAACCTCTTTATAATCAGCAAATTATTTCAGTTCGATAAAAAAACGAAGTAAATAATTGTGTTTTTTGAATAGACAATAATAAATGGGATCGCCGAAAACCATAAAGAGTAGGTCAATATAAAAACAAATAACAACAACAAAATGAAATCATTCTGCCTCACAATCTCCCTACTATTTATTACCCTTTGCTCACAAGCTCAAACCACACCAACCATAGCTACTAAAAATCCTTTCCCAACGATTAGTACATTGACAGCTTGGGCGAGTTACAATTCACAGGAAAAATTTAACCTTGACATCAGAACTCTTGGTTTTAAATTTGAAGAAAAATCAGTTGAGACAGCCTCAACTTCCTATACTTATATTCGAAAAGTTTTGGTAGACAACATCAACTATACCGATAGAATTGTATATAGAATCGCTAATGACAACTCAGCAAGTATTATTTCATTGGTGACCGCTTCAACCGATTTGGTTTCTTTTTACACTCCACAATTGCCGGGTTACAAAACAGGCAAATGCGATAATGAAATGTCTAAAGACAAAACAACAACTTGTACATGTTACGACAATGGTAAATACAGTATAGATGTTTGTGACGAAAGAGTAAAACTGACGATGGGCGATGGAAACAATTATTTCATTTCGGTAGCGAAGAAATAGCATTTTCAATTTTACAAAAAAACCGTCTCATTTTCGAATGAGACGGTTTTTTTTATTTTTTTTGAATGTTTCTAATTCAAAATATAACGTCTAATCACTTCTGCTACTCCATGGTCATTATTCGACGCCACTATAACATCTCCTTTATCACGCAATTCGGGAGTTACATTATCGACCCAAACACCTAAACCTGCATATTCTATCATCGTTAAATCATTTCCTGCATTCCCAACAGCAATAATTTCGCTTTGATGAATATCTAATTTTTTGGCTAGAATTTTCAAACTATTAGCCTTGTCAATACCATTCTGTGCTACTTCTAAGAAAAAAGGTTTTGACATCGAAACACTTAAATGCGGCATGGCCAATTTCAAATCGTCCTCTACCGTTTTAAGATAAGAAGGCTCCTCTAGCAAAATACATTTTACAGCATTAGTCTTTACAGCTTCCTTAAAACTAGCCACTTTATTGTGTTCTAAACCCGTAATATGTTTTTCGACATCAATGTATTCCGAATCGGTTTCGCTTACAATGGCATCATTTATATAGGTAATGATATGCGTTTTACTTTTTAAACTGTAGTCATGCAATTCATGAATTTGTTCTTTGGTCAAGGTTTGCTCAAAAAGAATTGTATCTTCTTTCAAATCGGTAATTACAGCCCCATTATAAGAAATCATGAATGAATTATAAAAATCCATTTTCAATTCTTTGGCGTAAGCGGTCATCGCCGACGTTGGTCTTCCTGATGCCAAAATCACATAAACACCCATTTCTTGGGCTTTAAAAATCATCTCTGCATTCTCCTCCGATATGGTATGCTCGTCTGTCAACAAGGTGTCATCCATATCCAAAACAATCATTTTGTATTTTGTTTGCTCCATTTTCTATAATATTCTAATGCTAAAAAACCTTGGCTCTAAAATCTAGTCCAAGGTTTAAATCTTAAATGCTTCGCCAGTTCGCTATCGCTCGGGTCAAAAATCGTTAATCTGCAATCTTAAATATTCAACCTAAATTCTTCGATAACTGGATTTGCTTTTGCAAAATCTGTTTCTTGAATGAAAACCTCAACAGCTGTGTTTGAGTTTGGAAAACCCGACATTCTAGCCGATTGAATGTTATTTTTAATTGAAGTTTCTACTCCCGCAGCTTCAATTTTTTCTTGCAAAGCCAAAGCTAAAATCTCACTTCCCGAAAACACTTTCATTAATCCCATGATGTTATTATTTTTTTGATTATTGTAACTATTCTATTTTTGCAATAAGCTTTTCAGCCTTTCTCTGTAATCTGAATTCTGATTCATTTGTAAATGGTCTTGATCTTTCAATTCATAAAAATGACTTCCTTTTTTCAATAACTTACTTAATCTTTCTGAATTCTGAATTGGCACTAAATAATCATCCTTCCCATGAAATATAAAAACAGGCACTTTTACATTTACTAAATAAAGATTAGATTCAATTTCAAACTTTTTCAAAAAGTTAGGCATGTATGGAATTCTTGAACTTGAAAATTCTAAAAAATTATAATACGGCGATTGTAAAATCAACATTTGAGGAGTATTATCTGACGCCAATCTAGTTGCAAAACCTGAACCAATTGAATAGCCAATTATAACAACATTATTCTCCTTATACCTCGTCAATATTTTTTTATAAGCAAAAGAAATATCTTTATAAACTTGCTCTTCACTTTCTATTGTTCCTTCACTTTTTCCAAAACCTCGGTAATCCAAAATAAAAATATCATATCCTAATTCAGTGTAAACAGAAGCAATATCTCCCCATGTATCTAATGCACCAGAATTCCCATGTAAATAAAAAACAAGTCCCTTAGAATCTTTCGCCTTGAACAATAACCCATTTTGTTCTTTATTATCAAAAGATTTTACACTTATTTCTTCGAATTCTTGACTAAATTGAAATTTATAATCTTTGGACAATTTAGAACTATCAAAAATCATTTCTATCTGATTAAAATATATGCAAGTAATAAAGAGCAGATAAATTACAGCAATAAAACTAAAAATCACTACAAATATAAATCTAAACGTTTTTAATATCTCCATACTTTCTTTCTTTAACCCTTTTTGAAATTAGATTACAGCCATGCCAATAAGTTTAAGTTCTATACAAAAAACTATTCCTCAACATCTTCCTCCTCGTCCTCATCCTCTTCAAATTCCTCATCAAAATCAAAGACAAAAGGTTCCAATAACATTTTTTCAGCCAAAATTTCGATTCGTTCGGTAAGTTGTTCCGAGAAAATAATGCGTTGTGTTTTTGTAATACTATTCGAAATACGCATGATTTTTGTTTCGTGACGCAATTTCAAAATAGGATCGGCATCATCCAGAATGAACATTTTCAGTCGATTTACATTGTAACCAGCAGTGGTAAACATTTCGCTTAATCTATTTGGCGTTCCGATAAGTACATCAATTCCAGTTGAAATATAATTTTTATCATATTCCATATCGCCTTTATCGTGTACCCCATAAACTTGAAGATCGGTATATTTTCCGTATTTTTCAAAAAGTTCCTCCATCTCTAAAACCTTGGCTTTGTCTTCAACAATAATCAAAGCACGTGGCGATTCTTCGGTTCCATTAGCGAGTTGTTGAATCACATTAATCACAATAGTTGTAGATTTCCCTGAACCTTTTGGTGCAATAATAATGGCATCCGCACCGCTTTTTAGTGTCGAAAAAGTTTCTTTTTGCATCTCATTAGCCTCAGTCAAACCATTTTCAACTAGGCCTTCTTGCAATTTTTCGTTTATTTTTTTTAGTTTCATTTTCTAATTTAAAATTTTAGAATTTAGATTTCAGATTTAAAATCTAAAAAAGTATTTATTTACTCGCAAAAGCTTTAACATCACTTTCGGAAATTTCATTCCCTCCAAGGATGATCAAGCGTTCTACAACATTTCTCAATTCTCTAATATTACCCGTCCAATCGTATTCTTTCAATAAATTGATGGCATCCTCAGAGAAATGCTTAATGGCATTTCCTTGTTCGGAAGCAATTTGTCTTGTAAAATGTTCGATCAAAGCTGGTATATCTTCGCGTCTGTCATTCAGCGAAGGTACATTAATCAGAATTACAGCCAAACGATGGTATAAATCTTCTCGGAAACGACCCTCGGCAATTTCAGTTTTTAAATTTTTATTGGTAGCAGCAATGACACGAACATCAATTTTAATGTCGTTTTCTGCTCCCACTCTGGTAATTATACCCTCTTGCAAGGCACGTAATACTTTGGCTTGAGCCGACAAACTCATATCGCCAATTTCATCTAAGAAGATAGTTCCTTTATTCGCCACTTCAAATTTACCCAAGCGATCTTTTACGGCCGATGTAAAAGCTCCTTTGATGTGACCAAACAATTCGCTTTCTATCAACTCAGTTGGAATTGCAGCACAATTAACCTCGACCATTGGTGCACTAGACCGATCGCTTTTAGTATGCAATTGATGGGCAACCAATTCTTTTCCCGTACCGTTTGGCCCAGTAATCAACACTCTTGCATCCGTCCTAGCTACTTTTTCAATCATCACTTTTACCTGATTGATTGATTCGCTATTTCCAATTATCTCATGCTTTTTACTGACTTTTTTCTTTAAAATTTTATTCTCAACAACGAGCTTTTTTTTGTCTAATGCATTTCGAACCGTATTCAACAATCGGTTTAAGTCGGGTGGTTTCGAGATATAATCAAAAGCCCCAAGACGCATGGTATTGATAGCCGTTTCCATATCACCATGACCTGAGATCATCACTATAGGAAGTTCGTAATCTATTTTTTTGGCGGCTTCGAGTAATTCCACGCCATCCATTCTAGGCATTTTTATATCACATAAAACTAAATCATAGTCGTTATTTTTAATTTTTTCAAGTCCCACAACACCATCTTCGGCTACATCAACTTGATAAGAATCATTTTCTTCAGAGAGTATACTAACTAATACTCTTCTAATGGATTCTTCGTCTTCTATAATTAGAATTTTTGACATAAATAACTATTTTAGTTTTGCTTTGTAGCGTGAATCATTTAATATTTCAACCATCTATACAATTCTTTCCATGTTGGCTTTTTTCCGTACATCAAAATTCCCACTCGGTAAATTTTGGCAGCAAACCAAACTACTGCAAAAAATGT
Source organism: Flavobacterium sp. ZT3R18 (assembly GCF_007097385.1). Taxonomy (GTDB): domain Bacteria; phylum Bacteroidota; class Bacteroidia; order Flavobacteriales; family Flavobacteriaceae; genus Flavobacterium. Next base: position 9,975 of record NZ_VJZS01000030.1, on the reverse strand, counting down.
AGCAAACAACAAAGATACTGAAATTGCAATTTGCCACCACGGCACTCCAAAAGGGATACGCATAAGCATTACAATAGGAGACGTTAATGGAATCATGGAAAAAACCACTGCAATAGTTCCGTGAGGATCATTGATTACTGTAAAAAATCCAACATATACACTTAACATCAATGGCATAATGATAGGCAAAAGAAATTGTTGCGAATCGGTTTGATTATCGACTGCCGCGCCAATTGCTGCATAAAAAGAGCTATAAAGAAAATATCCTCCAATAAAATAAATGATAAAACTGATCAAAATACTGGCGATAGGCAAATTCCATAATTCTTTGATATACAACTGAGCTGTTCCCGAAAATTCTTGCTGGGCAGCATGCATTATTTCTGGAGAAACCCTAGAGGTAGGCCCTATATTGACTCCAAAAAACACAGATGCCGCAAACATTAAAGACAAACCTATAATGGCCCAAATCAAAAATTGCAGCAAACCCGCCAATGAAGTACCAATTATTTTTCCCATCATGAGTTGAAATGGTTTTACCGATGAAATGATAATCTCAACAATACGGTTTGTTTTTTCTTCTATGACGCTTCGCATGACCATGTTGCCATAAATGATGATGAACATCATGATCAGATACCCAAAAGCACCACCAATTGCGATTTTTATTTCATTCAGCCCTATGATACTTTCTTCTCCAGTGGCTTTTGACAGACTTATATTGATGTCTGCCTTTGCATTTTTAATCGCCAAAGTATCCAAATGAGCCATTTCCAGATTCGATTTGGTCAACTTGTCAGCAATAACAGCCTGAGTCTTTTCTATAAAAATAATGCTTGGGCTACTATTGGATATGAATTTTATTTTATTTTCTAAATCCTTGTTCGTCTTTGTTTTGGGTATATAAAGAAGGCCTTCATAGTTTTCATTGGCAATGCTGTCTTTAAGAAACTGCATATCGATGGTAGATAAATCCAGATATTTGTATTCACTGTTTTTATCATTTAGAGCCACAAATTCATTGACGAACAAACCCGATTCATCGTGAATCGCAATACGTTTAGTATCCGCTTTCATGGAACTTAGGTAGGCAACAAACCCTGCAATACCCACAAAAAGCAACGGACTTAAAAAAGTCATGACGATAAAAGACTTATTGCGAACTTTGGCAATAAACTCTCTTTTTATGATTAATGAAATTATACTCATTTTTAAATTTTAGATTTTTGATTTCAGATTTCAGACTTGAGAATAAGGATTTTGAGATTTTTTCAATCTAAAATCTAAATTCTAAAATCTAAAATTAACTGACCGTTTGAATAAAAATATCGTGCACACTTGGGATTTTTTCAACAAAATGAGTTACTTGTCCGCGTTGTGTTAGGATATTCAGTAATTCATTTGGCGTCCCATTCCCGAGTTGAATCTCTAATTTTATTTCGTCATTTAATGATTTGAAACTGGCTTGTCCTACTGTGAATTTTTGGGTTAAATCAAACATCAATCCCTCTACATTATCCGACAAAATGCCCACTTCAAAACTATTGGTTTTGAATTGTCTTTTTACGTCGATCAGTTTTCCTTCTATCAACTTATTCGATTTGTGAATTAATGCAATATGATCACACAATTCCTCTACGCTTTCCATTCTGTGTGTCGAAAAAATAATCGTGGCTCCTTCCTCTCTCAATGCCAAAATTTCATCTTTGATCACATTGGCATTTACAGGATCGAAACCAGAAAAAGGCTCATCGAAAATCAATAATTTAGGTTTGTGCAAAACGCAAACCACAAATTGAATTTTCTGTGCCATCCCTTTAGACAACTCCTGAATTTTCTTATTCCACCAACCTTGAATACCCAGGCGATCAAACCAATAATCGAGTTGCTTTTTGGCCTCGGCTTTAGACAAGCCTTTCATTTGTGCCAAATACAAACATTGTTCCCCCACTTTCATACTGCTATACAACCCTCTTTCTTCGGGAAGATATCCAATATGCTGTATGTGTTTGGGCTGAAGCTTTTCACCGTCAAGGATGATTTCGCCACTATCGGGTAAAGTAATTTGATTGATGATTCGGATAAGAGAGGTTTTCCCTGCTCCATTTGGGCCTAGAAGTCCGTATATACTTCCTTTGGGAACGGTCAAAGAAACCTCGTTAAGCGCCACATAATCACCGTATCGCTTTACGACTTTATTTACTTCAAGTATATTACTCATGCTACTTTTTTAATTGGCGTAAAAGTAAATAATTTCAAGCCGAAATACTTTAATTATACAATAAAAAACCCATCCTTAATTTAATTCAGGATGGGTTTGTATTTTTAATGTTTAAAAAATTTAAGAAAACATATCTTTTACTTTTTCAAAAAATGATTTATCTGATTTTTCAGGACTTGGAATGAAATTCTCATCCGTTAACGCTTTTTCAAAAAACTGTTTTTGCTCTTTGTTCAAGGTTTTTGGAGTCCAAACATTTACGTGTACCAGCAAATCGCCGCTACCATATCCATTGATACTTGGAATACCTTTTCCTTTTAATCGTAAAATTTTACCAGATTGAATTCCTTCTTCCAGTTTGATTCTCACTTTTCCGTTTACGGCATCGATGTCTTTTGAAATTCCAAGAACCGCTTCGGCAAAACTGATGTATAAATCATAATGAAGATTTTCACCTTCACGTTTCAAAAATTCGTGTTCAATTTCTTCGATAACAACAATTAAATCTCCGGGAACGCTGTTCCCTGGAGCATCATTTCCTTTACCGGAAACTTTAAGTTGCATTCCGTCTACCACTCCTGCAGGAATTTTTATAGAAACGGTTTCATCTTCTATAACCATACCTTGAGAGTCGGCATCGTTTGGTTTTCTGTCTAAAATTTGACCAGAACCCCCACATGTAGGACAAGTTGAAGCCGATTGCATTCTACCCAAAATGGTGTTGGTAACACGCATTACTTGTCCTTGACCGTTACAGGTAGAACAGGTTTTATACGAAACACCTTGAGCTTGAACTTTACGTTTTACTTTTACTTTTTTCTCTACACCATTAGCGATTTCTTCCAGAGTCAATTTTACTTTTATACGCAAATTGCTTCCTTTTACGCGACGAGGGCCACCGCCTCCGCCTCCGCCAAAACCACCAAAACCACTACCGAAAATATCTCCAAACTGACTAAAGATATCATCCATATTCATTCCGCCATGACCGCCACCGCCAAATCCGCCAGAACCATCAAATGCTTGATGACCGTACTGATCGTATTTTGCTTTTTTGGCAGGATCACTCAATACTTCATAAGCTTCGGCAGCCAACTTGAACTTTTCTTCTGCCTCTTTGTCGCCAGGATTCTTGTCAGGATGGTACTTTAATGCACTTTTTCTGTATGCTTTTTTAATTTCAACAGCATCTGCACCTTTTGTAATGCCTAATATTTCGTAAAAATCTTTTTTCATAAATAAAGTAAATTCTAAAAAAACTAAAAGTAAATTCCGATATTTTTAAATTCCAAATACCAATTTAAAGAACTGCAAATTTGTCCTTAAATTAATTTCATTTTGGAATTTGGAATTTGGAATTTTTTTTATTTTTTTTTATTTTTTTAATTCCCAATTACCACTTTTGGAAAACGAATAGTTTTGTCACCCAACTTGTATCCTTTTTCAAGAACATCTACAATTTTTCCTTTCAGCTTATCTGATGGAGCTGGAATTTGAGTAATTGCTTCGGCAAAATCAGCATCAAATACATCTCCGGCTTTAACATCAACTTGCTCTAATCCCTTAGCTACCAAAGCATTTTTTAGTTTCTCATGGATCAACTCCACTCCTTTTGTCAACAACTCATCATCTGATTTGTTGATTTCAACCATTGCTCTATCAAAATCATCTAGAACAGGTAACATCGCAAGTAATACTTCTTGGTTAGCCGTTTTAAACAACTCAATTCTTTCTTTTGTAGTTCTTCTTTTGTAATTTTCAAATTCAGCAAATAACCTTAAAAACTTATCTTTTTCTTTGGCTAAGTCTTGCGTTAATTGTTCTTCAACACTTAATTCTTCAATAATAAGTTGCTCACCATTTGCATTATTCTCTAATGTCACCTCATCTATTTCTTGATCGAATTCTGTATTTTCTGTAGTCATATTACTTTTATTTTTAAAAAAATTCTTAAACATCGTTTTTATTCTTTTTTATGGATTGCAAAAGTACTGCCAAAACTTATAAAATGTCAAATTGTCATCTTTATTTAAAATCTAATTAAAATCATTAAATTTTCCCTTCAAAATCAGACAAAATTGCAAGCGTAATTTTAATATAATTTTAAGACTATTACGCTATAGTTTTCCTATTTTTGAAGTTGGATTTTATTCCACCCCGCAGCATACAACTCTCAAGAACATAAATTTAAGGTTGTTTTCTATATAATTATTAATTCATCATTGCCTTATATTAAAAAAAGCTTCGTTTATACAACGAAGCTTTTTTTTTGCTTTTATAATTTAGAGCTTCTATTTTAACTTAACACTCCATTCAAAATCCATTTCAGAAACCTGCACGCCTTCTTCATTGGTTCCTATCGATTTCATCCAAAAAGTTTGTCCCTCGCCGTTTGCAATTGTTTTCTGAATGGCATCGGCTATTAAATGCCCGTCATTGCAAACAAAAGTGATTCGTCCCGTGGCTTTCTTAGAAAAATTAGATTTATTATTGGCTACAAGCATCGATATTTTTCGACCACTTTTTTGAATTTGATAAATTACCATAGCACCTGTAGATAACTCTGCTGCCATTGCTTGAACCGCAAAATACATAGAATTAAAAGGATTTTGATTCATCCAGCGGTGCTTTACAGAGACCACACATTTATTTTCGTCAATATGTTTCAACCGAACCCCGCATAAAAAAGCAGACGGCAACTTGAAAAATATAAACCTATTGAATTTCGATACTGTTAATTCCATTTTGAGCTATTTTTTTGCTAAAATACAAAAAATACTATGCGTACATATAAAAATTCTATAAATAACGCTATTTCTTTTCATTAATCAAATCTACAAAACAGTATAAACCTATTTAAGCAATACTATTCCTACCCATTTGGGCCTGCCACCATTAGGAAAAGGGGCAAACTCATCATACCGCTTATTCTACCCCTTTCCCTACTGGTGGCAGGCTTCCCGATAACTATCGGGCGCCTTTACTTCGGTAACTTGGCGCAAATGAAATTCACTGAACTCCTATGAAAATAAATGTATTGTGAAGTAATCTTTCACGCTCACTGCAAAACAAAACCTTTAGAGTAAACAAGAACAGTCTTTATTAATCTAACGCATAGTAGTCAATAGATTTCATTGACATAGAATGCGCAGCGGGGGGTAAGAGGTACAGTTACTGAACCAAGTACCAATACACATACGAAATTAGAAAACTAAGTGGCAAACTAAGCATAGTATAAATAGCCCAAGAAAGTCTTCTATTCCTTCTGTTATTAACCATAATATTAGAAGTTATTTTACTTTGATAACTTTCGCAAACCTGAAGAGCCAAATTTAAATACTGCTCATTATCCTTCGCAATAATCTGAGAGAAATAGAGCAAATAATAATCACAATTTATTTACTTATACAAATTTCTTAGCCTTTCATTAAAACTTGCCGAAATAATACTTAAATTGCTTATATAGAAAAACATACATAACTAAATGAAAGCTATTCTTTTGTTCACCCTGCTTTTCCTAACTGGTTTGCCTGTCAGTGCGCAGAAAGATGAGTTGCGCCTCCCGCAGGCAAATATTGATTCTATGTCTTATGTGAAGCCGACCAACGTAAGTATTGAACATTCAGATTATGCTCTGGTTGCCGGTGGTAGCAAGGGAATTGGTTATGGCATTGCCGAGGCTCTGGCAAAAAGGAAATTTAACCTGATCCTGATTGCGCGTCATCAGGATGCGCTGGATAAGGCTAAAGAAAGACTGGAAAAGGATTACAAAGTTCATGTTGAATTATTAAAACTAGATTTGGAGCACGAATCAACTGCCGATTCAATCGCCAGATGGTGTACAAGCAAAAATATACACTTAAAAATGCTTTGCAATGTGGCCGGATTGGGAGGGCCAAAGGATTATTTATCCCTACCTCTTGATTCATTGCGGTATATGGTGCGTCTAAATGTGGAGTCGTGCATGGCCTTGACTCTTACCTTGTTGCCGCTTCTAGAGAAAAACAAACCGTCTTATATACTGAATGTTGCAAGTATGGCCGGACTTGCCCCTATTCCTATTAAAAACATGTATTCTGCAACTAAATCAGCAGTCATCTTTTTCAGTTACTCCTTGCGCCAGCAGTTGCGAAAAAAAGGTATTAGTGTGAGTTGTCTGAGTCCTGGTCCTGTGTTTACCAAACCAGAGATTGTTCAATATACAAAGAAACACCTTGGCTGGTTTGGTCTGAAGATGGCTGTGCCGCCGGAAAGAGTTGGTGAAATTGCAGTTCGCAATACGCTGCGGGGAAAAATGATGATCATTCCTGGAACTCTTGCGAAGATCAGTTCATTTTTTATCCGGATACTTCCCCGGCGGTGGGTTGTAGCCTTATATGGAACAGCTGCCGATTAAATACCATCTCTGGGAAAACTTCAGAATCGAGGATGATCTGCTCGAGGGATGGAAGCTGGCTACCCCCAGCTCTTCGAAGAGTACCTAACGTTTTCATGCGGGCTACAAAAATGTCTCTGACTCATATCTTTGTAAAACTAATCATTTAATAAACAAACAAGGATGAAACTTGTTCTCTGACTAGATACGTTTAAACGATATTGGCGCAAAGGTCTGAAGACTTTGCACAACGGGAATTACTTCTATAACGACCAAATCGTGCTCTACGGTTTTGTTTTCTATTGTGAATATAAATATCCCAAAAACTATAAACTACAACTTCTTTAGGGTTGTAGTTTAGTTTGCTCAACTTTGTGGGTACGAGCTTGAAGCTCGCACTAGCCCAGTGTTACCTAATGCTCGCGACGGCGTGGGGACATTGAGATCGCACTAGCCCACTATTACCTATTACTCGCGACAACGGGGGCAAGGTAATTTAGCTTAGATTTCTATTTGTTTATATAAATAGTGTCCGATGTCGTACATACTCTCACACCTTCTTCAATGTAATCTAAACTACATAAATAATGTCCTTTATATTGTCCTGCATTAATTTTTTCTCCTTCATTAACAAAATCATATAATTTTATTTTATTCCTGTTTATTTCAATTAGTATAGTATCTAATTTTGAAACTTTACCATTTGTAAAATAAATATTGTCATTTAAGGCTACAGAATGAAATTTAGAATTTAGAATTTTTGTTTTTTATTAAGCTGATTTTTGTTTTTTTAATTTCATTTGTTTCATAACCATACATATATATAAGGGTCTTCCATTTACAATAAATTTACTTCTACTGTCCTCATCACATTTCTGAATTTCTGATGAATCGATATACGGATTTTCTATTATATATATTGCAAAAGCAATAATGCTTGAAATAGCCAATAAAAAACCTAACAATGTAAGCAGAATTATCTTACTTAATTTTGACATAACCATTATAATTATTCATAAAATGCATTTTAGTAATTGGTTTTTTTACATATCTAGAAGAATCAAAAGGATTTGTCCCCCAAGTATATACTGAAAAGTCCAATTGATATTCTATTTGACCATTTTTATTTACTATTTGTACTTTTCTAATTTCACTGTCAAGAACTACCCAATGTATGTCAAATGAATTTTTATCTCAAATATCATCTATTAAATCTGCATCAATCATCAAAATACGACTATGTCTATTTTTTATATTCTCAATTCTAACATCAATAGTATACTGTGTAGATTAATGGTTTAGGATTATAAAAACCTTTTGAAGTAACGTCTTTGTATCCTAGAAATTCCTCAGATAGCTTATTTATTAATGGAGGTCAATTTATTGTTTGAAATTACTTATTTATAACTAAGTCAGAACACAATTAATTTAAAATATTTTTATCAAACACAAGTACGTTATTTCGATAATCCTTTATTTTTGTTCCATTTACAGTGGCTCTACAAAATCTACAGACCTTAATTTTTCTATGATTACTTCCATCAATTCCTTCCTCTTCAATGTTTTCAAAATCATACACCTTATATGTTTTACTATTTAGTTTGACATATAAGGTATCTTCTAATAAAATTTTACCATAGACACCATAACTTATATTATTAGAATTAAATAAATTCTCCCGACTATAATTTATTTTTCCCTTACTTGTTGTGATTTTTATAGTTGATGTTGTATCTATGTTTTTAAATTGGATGAAAAAACCATTACCCGAAGCTACATATTTTTCACATAGTTTGACATCTTTATTTCTGTCACAACTATAGATTAATAGTAACGCTAATATAATTTTACTTAATTTTGACATAACCATTATAATTATTCATGAAATGATGCTTACTGATTGGTTTTTTCAAATATCGTTTACTTTCAAAAGGACTTGTCCCCCATGTATATACTGAAAAATCCAACTCATATTCTATTTGACCATTTTTATTCAACATCTGTACTTCTTTGATTTCGCTTTCAAGAACCACCCAATGTAAATCTAATGAACCTGTATCCCAAACATCATCTATTAAATCTGCATCAATCATCAAAATAAGACTATATCCATTTCTTATTTGATTATTTATATTCTCAATTCTAACATCAATAGCATACTTTGTGTAGATCAATGGTTTAACAGGATTATAAACACCTTTTGAAGTAATGTCTTTGTATCCTAGAAATTCCTCAGACAGCTTAGTCATTAATGGAGGCCAATTTATTGCTTGAAACTCTTCGTTACCTCCTTTGTAACTTGGATTATCTGTATTTCTAGTTCCTGCCATTGTTATGTAATCAATTAAAGGCATATACATTTTTACAGAAACATTATTTATTAATTTCCAATGCCAAGGAAACTGTTTATCATTTAAAATACCATTTATAAAAGGTTGTTTATTCAAAACATCAATACTTGGCTTAACTGTGTATTTATTAAAAGTAGCTTCTCCCGTTCTAAAAAGTTCTTTTGCGAATTTTTTATATGCTTGAGGTTGATCTTTTGCAAATAAATAAAAGATACAAGCCATGCCACAAAGCGAAGTACCAGATTGGTTTACCAACCATGGTTTTTTATTATCTGTCCTGTCATTTATTTCTTCCTCAACAAGCATTCTATCAAACCACCTAAACCTATTATGTTTCCATTTTTTAAGTTCTCCTTCGGTTTCTGGATCATCTATGTAGGCTCTTACAGAAACAAAACGCCCACACATCTCTTTTTCATTCAGCGTTATTTTTACGTTATCTCCTTTTACGTTTAAAGGTGTTTCTATCCATTTGTTTTGAGCGGGGCTATGGTATTTTATCATCCATTTTATCAAACTAGTAGCTACAGGTGCGCCATTGGTAAAGCTCTTTATTTTAAACTGATATGCTTTACCAAAGACGAATCCTAGTTGCAATCCTCCGCTTTTGTCATTTTTAGAGCCATCATCGAGTGGGGTTAAGAGTTCAATTTCTTTTACTCTGGTTTTTGACACTTTCTTTGGCGGACCTTCAGGTTCTCCATATGAGTGTTTTGGGGCATGATAATTAATGTTTTTATTGGAGCTAATTTCTATTTCATTAGCAAAGACTTTCGTTTTTCCTCCAACAATATTGGTAATATTTCCTTTTACATATCTAAGTTTTGTCATTTTTATATTTGGTTATTTAGTAGTAAAAAATATTCTCGCTTTGCGATTCATCTATCTCGAACGGCAAAAAACTATACTTTCAAGCAGTTGCCGTTTTTTGACAGACTTTTTATCCTAATGTTGTTTTGTTTTCTCTGCGCTATTATTTTTCAACTCTGTTTTAGAATGAAACTCATGGTTGTCTTCGCTATGATTAC
>NZ_VJZS01000002.1:97163-413896 GCF_007097385.1 Flavobacterium sp. ZT3R18 | reverse complement strand
AAACATTTTAGTCGATAAAGTTAAAAAAAAAGACCGAACTTATTTTATATATTTTGCCTATATTTTACACCCCACCTAACAGGTCTCCAAGACCTGTTAGGTATAAACTTACTAACACCTCATGAATAAATAAAATACCTAACAGGTTGAAAAAAAAACCTATTAGGATAAGAGAAATCAAGAATGTGCCATAGCCATACAAATAATACTAATTTTAGTTCCCGGTATTTTTAGTAAGGCTCTCGAACACGCTTCGAGAGTCGCTCCGGTAGTTAGTACATCATCAATAAGGAGATAATGTTTATTTGTATCCTCTTCTGTAAAAGCTACATCAAAGACAGTTTCAATTCCTTCGGATCTTCCCAAAAGATTTTTCTTAGATTGGGTCTTTGAATATACTTTTCGAAATAAAAGTTCATTGTTTAATGGAATTTTAAAATTCTCTGATAATGCCAAACCAAAATTCATAACCTGATTATAGCCTCGTTCTTTCAATCTTTTTTTATGCAAAGGCACCGGAATAATCACATCTGCATTTTTGGCTATTTCGCTGTTCTTCAAATCGGCAGCATACCATTCGCCCAAAACAGTTCCTATTTCTTCGTGTCCTTTGTATTTCAAATTATGAATTAACTCCTGAACGATTCCCTTTTTATGAAAATACAATAAAGCCGAAGCATATTCGACAGGAATTTGTCCGTAAAATTTCTTGAACGCTTCATTTTCAGGATTCAAATGATGGTTCGTTAGGGGTAATTCGTGTCGGCAAACCGTACAAATCACATATTCATTCGTACCTATAAATGATTTACAGCCAGCACAAACCTTTGGGAAAAATAAATTTATCAGGGAATTAAACATAAAAAATAGATTTATCCATAAAAATAAGAAAATCAATACTTCAAATTTCATTTTTTTTCTTTTTTTAATTTCTCTTTTTATATTTTTGCAACACTATGGCAAAACAAGAAGATTTATTTAAGAATGTAGTTTCGCACGCAAAAGAGTACGGATTTATTTTTCCGTCAAGCGAAATATACGATGGTTTAAGTGCAGTCTATGATTATGCACAAAACGGAGTAGAATTAAAAAAGAACATACGCGAATATTGGTGGAAATCGATGGTTCAAATGAACGATAACATCGTAGGACTAGACGCGGCTATATTGATGCACCCAACCACTTGGAAAGCATCGGGTCACGTAGATGCCTTCAATGATCCATTGATAGACAACAAAGATTCGAAAAGAAGATACAGAGCCGATGTCCTTATTGAAGATTATGCCGAAAAGCTAAATCAAAAAGCAATCAAGGAAATCGAAAAAGCCAGAGCTCGTTTTGGCGATGCTTTCAACGAACAGGAATTTGTAACCACCAACGCAAGAGTGATGGAATACAAAGCCAAAGAAAGAGAAATTCTAGAAAGAATGGCTCGCTCTCTTGGCAATGAAGATCTTGAGGATGTAAAAGCGTTAATCGAAGAACTGGAAATTGCTTGTCCGGAATCGGGTTCAAGAAATTGGACTGAAGTACGTCAATTCAACTTGATGTTTGGCACCAAACTAGGAGCTTCTGCAGATTCGGCTATGGATTTATATTTACGTCCCGAAACGGCTCAAGGTATTTTTGTGAATTTCTTAAACGTACAAAAATCAGGAAGAATGAAAGTTCCTTTTGGTATTGCACAAACTGGAAAAGCATTCAGAAACGAAATCGTGGCAAGACAGTTCATCTTCCGTATGCGCGAATTTGAACAAATGGAAATGCAATTTTTTGTACGTCCAGGCGAAGAAATGCAATGGTACGAACACTGGAAAACAACTCGTTTGAACTGGCATTTATCACTAGGTTTAGGAAAAGAGAATTACCGTTTTCACGATCACGAAAAACTGGCTCATTATGCTAATGCAGCTGCTGATATTGAATTTAATTTCCCTTTTGGTTTCAAAGAATTGGAAGGAATTCACTCCAGAACTGATTTTGACTTAAAAGCGCACGAACAATTTTCGGGTAGAAAATTGCAATATTTTGATGCCGAATTGAATCAAAATTATGTTCCTTACGTGGTAGAGACCTCAGTAGGATTAGACAGAATGTTCTTGGCTGTTTTCGCTACTTCCCTAAAAGAAGAAACCCTTGAAGATGGCTCTACCAGAACAGTATTGAAATTACCTGCTGTTTTAGCTCCAACCAAAGCAGCTATATTTCCTTTGGTTAAAAAAGACGGATTACCAGAAATTGCACATAAAATCATCGATGATTTAAGATGGGATTTCAATGTAGCTTATGATGAAAAAGATGCTGTGGGAAGACGCTATAGAAGGCAAGACGCATTGGGAACTCCATTTTGCATCACAGTAGATCACCAAACTATCGAGGATCAAACGGTAACCATTCGTCATAGAGATACTATGAAACAAGATCGTGTAGCCATTGCCGATTTGAAATCAATCATTGAAAATGAAGTTTCTATGAAAAACTGGTTGATGAAAATGTAATCAGAACAAACATAAATTATTAAAAATGCTTCTCGGTTGAGAAGCATTTTTTTTGTCATTAGAACTTACAAAAACTTATCCTTGTTGCTTTTCTTACTTTATTATTTGCATAAATGAGGATTATAACTGCTGGATTGTTGTTTTTTTAGCAAATACATCTGTTTTTCTCATTTGTATGTATTTCATCGCAATCTATTAACATTCAATTATAGATATTAACAAATAAGCTTGAGGAAAAATTTATTTGTGTAATTTTATTTTGTAGAGAAGACATTATTCTGTTTTTAAATTGCTATTAGCTAGTTTTTTTCATTAGACCCAATGAATTATCCTAACTAACTAAAGTAATAATCTACCAAAAACAATCACTGTTCGTTACGCAACTAACCCAATAGGAACGCTATTAATGCATTATTCGTACATTATAATTGACGATGATCCAGAAAGTGTTTTGAAAACAAAAGCCCTTATTGCTAGTTTTTCAGAGCTTCACTTTATAGCGGTAGCCTATAATCACATCGATGCTTTAAATCTAATTATAGAACATAATCCAAAATTAATTTTTCTAGAGATAGATCCAGCTAACAAAAAGAGTAACCTTTCCTTGGGTCTAATTGATTCATTGTATCGACACTTAAAAGTTATCCCCAAAATTATTATAACAACTTCAAAAAAGGATTTCGCCTTTGAAGCCATACAATACGAAGTAACCGATTATTTGATAAAACCCTTAAAAAGTATCGATTTTAAAAAGTTAATTTTAAAACTAGAAAAATCAAATTACGATGATGAAATTATTCTAATTGAATCCCCAGATTTAGAAGAAAACGTACCGTCAACCCTATCTATTGAAACTACAAATAAGAAAAAAAATCTTATTTTATGTGTCAAATCGTATGGAGATCATCGGTACATTGATTCTAAAGACATTTGCTATTTACAAGCCGATAATAATTCGACTGATATTCATTTGAGTAACGGAGAAATAATTACCGCTTTCAAAACTTTAAAACATTTTCAAGCTGTACTATCAATCCCTTTTATCAGGATCCATAATAGCTACATTATCAATCGCAATTATATAGCTAGAATTCACACCGGAAATTCAGTTTGCTATATTAAGAACACTACTATAAAGCTTCCGTTTTCTAAATCCTACAAAAAAAATATAGATTTCATTATAAGTGATTTTTCCAACGAAAATTACATAGAAATCTAAAAACCAGTCATTTACCATGATTTGATACCTATTCACTAACAAACGAAGCTCAATTACCACAAACCCTTTTCAATGTAAGAAAAATTTAGGTTTACTATGTAGCTTTACAAAAGAAATTCCCGCAAAAAGGAATGAAAATCGTAAAACTTTAAAAAACATAAAAACCAGAAATCATGAAAAAAGCTACATTAACAATCGGATTATTTACATTAGTAATGGTGTTAACTTCTTTTACAACACCCGGAACAATTACTTCAAGAATTGTTGACAACACTACAAACTCCCCTATTGATGGGAGTGGGGGGCAAGATACCGGAGGGAATAGAAAAGTAGATTATACTGGCGACAATTCACAAGTTACTTTAACAAATCATTTAGACATTGACGGAAGTGGAGGGCAAGATACTGGAGGTAATAGAAAAGTAGATTAACAAAAAATTAAAATAAATTAACACATAGAGGCTGTCATTTAATTGACAGCCTTTTTTTATATCAAAAGATTTAGTATTTTTGATAAAATTCAAAATCTACTATTGAAAAAATATTCCTTCATATTATTGTTTTTTTTGATTCTTCTTATTGGCTGCTCCGATAAAAGCAAATCAAAACAAAATGTCACCTCTACAAAAGACAGTCTTTCCTCATATTTATCGTTGGCAAATGATACCCGTATACCGTTTGAATTAAAACAAAAATACAACCAGAAGGCGTTTGAAATTATCATTAACCAAGAAGACGATTCTATAAACAAAGTCAACTTATTCAAAATAGCCAATCGCTATTTCAATATGAACGATTGGAAAGGTTATTTCGAAACTTCTAAACTCATTTTAGAACGATCAAAAAACAGTAATGACACCGTAAATTCAGCTAAGGCTTATACCTATTTAGGGGATTATTATGGAGCCAAAAACATTTCAGACAGTGCGTTTTATAATTATTTTAAAGCTGAAAAACTATACCTTAATCTTAATGACAATTACAATCTTGCCAAAACACGAATTAGTAAAGCCAATTTACAATACTATGAAAATGATTATTTTAATAGTGAGATAGCTGTTTTTAAAGCTTTACGAGCGTTAAAAGGAGAAAATGCCAATGATTTGCTTTATGAATCGTATAACCTTTTGGGTATTTTATACAACGAAAGAGAAGAACACGGCAAAGCTTTAGAATTCCATAACAAAGCATTAACCAGTATCGATGACAAATCAATTCCAGTCGAATTCCAGTCGAAAGCAACTTCCTTGAATAATATGGGTTATGTATATTTGAACCTAAAAAATTACAAACAAGCCAAAAGCTACTTCGAAAAAGGATTAGAAGAACGAAACTTATTTGTAGATAAACCCAAATTATACGCGATGTTATTGGATAACTTGGCTTATGCCAAATTCAAACTTAACGAATCTAACGAACTTCCGGAACAATTTTACAGAGCTCTTAAAATTCGAGATAGTTTGCAACTCTCCTCAGGAGTCATTATCAACAAAATCCATTTGTCTGAATATTTTGCATACAAAAACGACACTTTAAGGGCAGTTCAATATGCCAAACAAGCACTTGCCTTGTCTCGAAGCACAAACCGCTTAAGAAGTGTTCTGGAAACCCTCAAACAGATGGGTACTGTAGATCCCAAAAATGTTTCTCTTTATTCTAAAGAATACATTCTTATCAATGATCGTTTGCTAAAAGCGGAACGAAAAATGGGTGAAAAATTCTCTAGAATAGAATATGAAACGGA
Organism: Flavobacterium sp. ZT3R18; assembly: GCF_007097385.1. Classification (GTDB taxonomy): domain Bacteria; phylum Bacteroidota; class Bacteroidia; order Flavobacteriales; family Flavobacteriaceae; genus Flavobacterium. The sequence continues at coordinate 408,435 of NZ_VJZS01000002.1, read as the reverse complement.
TGAAATTAAAGTTGAAAACATCCACTTAGAAGATAAAAACAAACAATTATTGTTTGTTTTTGGAGGATTAGCTATTTTGGCCGTTTTATTGTACATCATTAAAGCCCAAAAAACAAAACAACGAGAATTGTTATTCATTCAACAACAACAACAAGCCAATACCGACATTTACAACTTACTGATTTCACAGCAAAACACTATAGAAATCAATAGTATAAAAGAAAAAAAAAGAGTTGCACAAGAATTACACGACGGTGTTTTGGGTAGAATGTTTGGTGTTCGAATTAATCTGGATAGTTTAAATAAAATTACAGATGATTCCGGAGTAGAAAAAAGACTAAATTACTTGATCGAACTAAAAAACATCGAACAAGATATCCGTGAAATTTCACACAACTTGAATAGAGAAAAATCAGAATTAATTAATAACTTCGTTGCAATAGTCACTAACTTATTTGAAGAACAAAAAAAAACCTATAAGTCTAGATTTATTTTCAGTATTGACCCTGCCATAAAGTGGGATCTGATTGATAATGCCATTAAAATTAATTTATATCGAATCCTTCAGGAATCCTTACAAAATTGTAACAAATACGCCCTTGCGTCAACCATACAGGTTGAAATCGAAAAACAGGATATGGATTTGACTCTAAAAATTATTGACAATGGAATAGGATTTAATGTAAACCGAGCCAAAAAAGGTATCGGATTAGAAAATATAAAGTCACGTACAAAAGAATGTAAAGGAACACTAGATCTCAAATCAAAAAAAGAAGAAGGTACTTCCATTACTATAATTGTCCCGATAGAACAAATACAAAAAACGACAACAAAATGATAGTTGACCAAACCGTGGAGACATTAATTACGAAAAACATTTTAATTGTAGACGACCATCCCTTTATTATCGACGGCTACAAAAATGCAATTACAAGATACAATCCCAACCTATACCGATACTTTTTTTCTCAAGGAAAGGATTGTGAATCAGGGTATGAAATTATAGTAAATCCTGAAACAGCTCCTTTTGATGTCGCTTTTTTAGACATTAGCATGCCTGCTTATGCCGAAAAAGGAATTAATTCTGGTGAAGATCTGGCGAAATTAATTTTGAAGATAATGCCCAATTGCAAAATTGTTCTGCTCACCATGTACACTGAATTACTTAAGATAAAAAACATAATAGAAACTATTAATCCTGCTGGTCTTGTCATAAAAAATGATTTGACATTTGACGAATTAATTTTTGGTTTTGACAAAGTATTGAACGGTGAAATTTATTACAGTCATTCTGTAATCAAAATGTCAAATCAAACCGAAAATAACATTGACGGTCTTGATCAATTTGACAAACTAATTTTATTTCATCTTTCTAAAGGAACCAAGACCAGTGAAATCCCCCAATACATTCCAATCTCTTTGAATGCTATAGAACGAAGAAAAATTCAACTAAAAGAATTTTTTAAAATTGATGAAGGAAGCGATATAGAATTAGTACGTGAAGCTAAAAGCAAAGGTATTATTTTCTAAATCATTTAGACAATGTGCAAAAAAAATCCCATTCTAACCGAATGGGATTTTTTATTTGATTTATTCTGGATCATTCATTTTGAAAGTATCCATAAAAGCGGTGGTGTAATTACCAACAATATATCTGGGGTCATCCATTAATTGTCTGTGAAACGGAATGGTTGTTTTAATCCCTTCAATAACAAATTCATCTAATGCTCTTCTCATTTTACTGATAGCTTCTTCACGAGTTTGGGCTGTAGTAATCAATTTGGCAATCATTGAATCGTAATTTGGCGGAATCGTATATCCTGAGTACACGTGTGTGTCTAGACGTACGCCGTGACCTCCTGGCATATGAAGTGTAGTGATTTTTCCTGGTGAAGGTCTGAAGTCATTGTATGGATCTTCAGCATTAATACGACATTCAATAGCGTGTAATTGTGGTAAATAATTTCTTCCAGAAATTGGCACACCAGCAGCTACTAGGATTTGCTCGCGAATTAAGTCGTAATCCACCACTTGTTCTGTAATAGGGTGTTCTACTTGGATACGAGTGTTCATTTCCATGAAGTAAAAGTTTCTGTTTTTGTCAACCAAAAACTCAACAGTTCCAGCACCTTCGTATTTAATGTATTCAGCTGCTTTTACAGCTGCTTCACCCATTTTAGTACGCAATTCGTCTGTCATAAAAGGCGAAGGAGTCTCTTCGGTCAATTTTTGATGACGGCGTTGCACTGAGCAGTCTCTCTCTGAAAGGTGACAGGCTTTACCGTAAGAATCACCAACTACTTGAATTTCGATATGACGAGGTTCTTCGATTAGTTTTTCAAGATACATTCCGTCGTTTCCAAAAGCGGCAGCGGACTCTTGACGAGCTCCTTCCCAAGCTTTTAATAAATCTTCGGCAGCCCAAACAGCTCTCATTCCTTTTCCTCCACCTCCAGCAGTTGCTTTTAGCATAACAGGATATCCGAATTGATTGGCTAATTCTGCGGCTTGTTCAAAGGATTCTAAAATCCCAACTGAACCCGGAACGCAAGGAACACCAGCTTCAATCATAGTTGCTTTTGCAGAAGCTTTATCACCCATTCTGTCAATCATTTCTGGGGATGCACCTATAAATTTTATGTTGTGCTCTTGACAAATTTTAGAAAATTTTGCGTTTTCAGATAAGAATCCGTAGCCGGGATGAATTGCATCTGCGTTTGTAATTTCGGCAGCAGCAATAATATTAGACATCTTTAAATAAGACAAGTTACTCGGTGGTGGTCCAATACAAACGGCTTCGTCTGCAAATTTAACATGTAAGCTTTCGGCATCAGCAGTAGAATAAACAGCTACTGTTTTGATTCCCATTTCTTTACATGTTCGAATAACACGAAGTGCTATTTCCCCTCTATTTGCTATTAGTATTTTTTTAAACATATTTTTAAAATTAGATAATTAGACAATTAGACAAAAAGATAATAGATGAATAGATAATAGACAAAATGTATAATTGTACTTTTTTTCAAAATAATACCAACTACAAAAATCTAAAACATAACTCCTGATTTTGGGCAAAATCCGAAATCTAAAATCGTTAATCTAAAATCTAAAATTAAGACGGGTCTACTAAGAATAAAGGTTGGTCAAATTCTACAGGAGACATATCGTCTACTAATATTTTTACAATTTTTCCAGATATTTCAGATTCAATTTCGTTGAATAACTTCATGGCTTCAATAACACAAAGTACATCCCCTTTAGCGATAGTGTTACCTACTTCAACAAACACAGGTTTGTCTGGAGATGGTTTTCTATAAAAAGTACCAATTATTGGTGATTTTATGGTGATATAATGTGCGTTTTCTACAACGGCAGGTGCTTCTGGTGCAACTGCAGCTGGTGCAATTTGTTGAGGAGCTACGGCTTGCTGAAGAACGCCTTGAGCGGGCATATGTTGCACATAAGTAGTCTCTGTAGTGCTTCCTTCTAAAGTTGTTCTGATGGTGATCTTAACATCATCCATTTCTAATTTTACTTCTGCAACACCTGAATTCGCTACAAATTTGATTAGATTTTGAATTTCTTTTAAATCCATAATTATTTTTTTTAGTTTAAATTATTTTTTATCGTAAGCCCATGTTAGGTAAATGGATCCCCAAGTAAAACCACCGCCAAAAGCAGCAAAAATGATAGTGTCTCCTTTTTTGAGTAAATGCTCAAAATCATAAAGCACTAAAGGCAAAGTAGCTGATGTGGTGTTTCCGTATTTTTCAATATTCATCAATACTTTATCGTCTTCTAGATTCATTCTGTGAGCAGTAGCATCTATAATACGTTTGTTCGCTTGATGAGGAACTAACCAGTTTACATCGTCATTAGTTAAATTATTCCTTTTTAGAATCAATTCACTCGCATCTGCCATGTTGGTAACTGCATATTTAAAAACGGTTTTACCATCTTGTATGATGTTATGCATATTGTTATTTACCGTTTCAAGAGAAGTCGGAAGGATAGATCCTCCTGCAGGAATTTTTAAGAAATCACGACCTACACCGTCACTTCGCAAATATTCGTCTTGTAATCCGTAACCTTCGTAATTAGGCTCGAATAATACAGCACCGGCACCATCGCCAAAAATAATACAGGTAGAACGATCTTTGTAATCTACTATTGAAGACATTTTATCAGCTCCAATAAGTAATACTTTTTTATATCTTCCAGACTGAATATAAGCAGCAGCGGTTGACATTCCGTATAAAAAGCTAGAACAAGCAGCTTGTAAATCGTATGCAAAAGCATTGGTAGCGCCTATTTCGGTGGCTACATAAACACCTGTGGATGCTACTGGCATATCTGCAGTTGCAGTTGCCATGAGTATTAAATCTATTTCTAAGGGGTCAATATTTGCTTTGGATATTAAATCTTGTGCAGCTTTTATAGCTAGAAATGAAGTTCCCTTGTCTGTATCTTTAAGGATTCTTCTTTCTTTAATTCCTGTGCGTGAAGTTATCCATTCGTCATTAGTGTCGACCATGGTTTCTAGCACTTTATTCGAAAGAACAAAGTCTGGAACATAACCTCCAACTGCGGTAATTGCGGCTGTAATTGTACTCATTGAATGCGATTATTTATTATCAAATGTTGCCATTTGAAAAATTTTTAAAAGACTTTAAAATTACAATAAAAAAACTAAACTAGTTGTGTTAGTGTTTCTTATTTACGGTAAATTATAAACAACAAAAAAACTCTCACATGGTGAGAGTTCTAGTATTATTTAGAAAAATGTATTATGCAAGAGCTACAGATTTATCTATAACAACTTGTCCTCTGTAGTACATTTTACCTTCATGCCAGTAGGCTCTGTGGTATAAATGTGCTTCTCCAGTGATTGGACAAGTAGCGATTTGAGCTACAGTAGCTTTGTAATGTGTTCTTCTTTTATCTCTTCTAGTTTTCGAGATTTTTCTCTTAGGATGTGCCATTTTACTATATTATTTATCCGTTAATAGTTGCTTTAATTTGTCCCATCGTGGGTCAATATTTTCTTCTTTTTCTTCTTTTTTGTTTTCTTTCTTTTGTTCTTTAATTGTCAATTCATTCAGTTTTGTCAAAGCTTCTGTTTTTAAACTTCCATCTTTAATCCCTGGATGAACCCGTCTTAGAGGTATTGAAAGCACGATCATTTCATAAATGTATTGAGCGATGTCTATTTCAAATTCGCCAAATGGCAAAATTAACAACTCTTCATTATCATTATTAAAAACGTCACCAAATCGAACAATCAACTTCATATTCCCTTTTACAGGCATATCAAAATCTTCACTTGTAAGATCGCATGGAACATTTATAGTTCCAACATGTTTGAAGCTTACTTCTAACATGTTACTTTTTTTTTCTAAAACTACATTTACTCTGATGTCTGAATTTTGAAATTCATTATAATCAAAGATTTCAAAGAACACATTACTTATTTGATACTCAAATTTATGTTTACCTAGCTTCAATCCTACGAAAGGAATTACATATTCTTTTGTCTTGCTCATTTCAACAACAATTTGCCCTAAACTTCGGGAGTGCAAAGATATAAAATTATTGTAAATCTAATAATGTTATTCACCTTTTTTTGTTTATAACTGTTTTTCTTTTGTTTTTAGAGGCTTTTGGCTGATTTCTGCGTATTGATTTCTTGAATTATAGATGTCAATTGCAAGATAAACGGCCTCTTTGAAGGAATTATAGTCGGCTTTGTTTTGTCCTGCAATATCATAAGCGGTTCCATGATCGGGAGAAGTTCTAATTTTATTTAGACCAGCTGTATAATTCACTCCATTGCCAAACGAAAGTGTTTTGAACGGTATTAATCCTTGATCGTGGTAGGTTGCTATAATCGCGTCATATTTTTCATATTGATTGTTTCCAAAAAAGCCATCTGCAGCAAAAGGACCAAAAACTAAAGTTCCTTTTTCGAATAATTTCTTTAATGCGGGTTTTAAAATAACCTCATCTTCGGTGCCAATTACCCCGCCATCACCGCAATGTGGATTTAAACCCAGCACCGCAATTTTGGGTTTGTTGATACTAAAATCCTGAATCAAAGATTGTTTTACGGTCTCTATTTTTTTGAATATCAGCTCTTCGGTAAGACGTGAAGCTACTTCATTAAGAGGGATGTGGTCAGTTAACAACCCAACTCTTAGATTGTCATTGACCATTAACATCAATGCATCGCCTTCTAATTCTTGGTCTAAGTAATCCGTATGACCTGGAAATTTAAAGGTGTCTGATTGAATGTTGTATTTGTTTATGGGAGCTGTCACCAATACATCAATGATGTTCTCTTTTAAAGCTTTGGTTGCGGCAACAAAAGATTTTATAGCATATTGACCTAATTTTTCATCGTTTGTTCCGGGATTTAAATCTATTCCTTCTTTCCACAGATTGAATACATTGACTTTCCCTATTACAATTTGATCTAATTTATCTATGCCGTGAAGTGCTACCGAAGACTCGAAATTTTTTCTAATAAAAGAGAGTATTTTCACATTGGCAAAAATAACTGGGGTACAAAGTTCTAACATGCGAGAATCCTCGAATGTTTTAAGAACTACTTCGCTTCCAATACCGTTTAAATCTCCTATTGAAATCCCAACGATTATATTTTCTGCTTTTTTCATAATGCTCTCTAGTTATTTATTGCTAATTTTGAAACGCAAATTTAGTAAAATAAAACAAGAAATGTTTACAGGAATTATAGAAACCCTCGGTATTGTTCAAGAGGTTAAAAAAGAGCAAGATAATATTCATGTGACAATTGACTCTTCTATTGCGGGAGAGTTAAAAATTGACCAAAGCGTGGCTCATAACGGAATATGTTTGACAGTTGTTACTATTGCAGAGGGGTGTTATACGGTAACAGCAATAGGAGAAACGATTAAAAAGACGAATCTTTCGTATTGGCAGGTTGGAGATAGTGTAAATCTTGAAAGAGCAATGAAATTAGGAGACCGCCTGGATGGTCATATTGTGCAAGGGCATGTGGATCAAATAGGTACTTGCGTTGCTATTCAGGAGACTAATGGGAGTTGGTTTTACACTTTTGAATATGATCCGTCATTCCAAAATATCACTATCGAGAAAGGTTCGATTACGATAAATGGAGTTAGTTTGACAGTGGTGGATTCGGGGACAACTAATTTTAGTGTTGCAATAATTCCTTATACCTATGAGCACACCAATTTTAAGGATTTTATGGTTGGTACAAAAGTAAATCTGGAGTTTGATGTTATTGGAAAGTATGTTTCCAGATTATATAGCAATAAATAGTATTGTTTTGAGGATATTAAAACAGAAAAACGCCAATTAAATTGGCGTTTTTCTGTTTAATCTATGTTTGTAAATGGTGTATAGTCCAAATAGTAAAGATGTGAGTGTTAAAATCACGAGATTTTCATCAATAGGCAACGGAGGTGGGTCGTCTATTCCTGGGGGAGGTGGACCAGGCGCAGCAAATCCGCTAATACTGAAAAGCAAAAGAATTATGGTGTTAAAGGCTTTGTTTAGAAAAATCTTCATGTTTTTATAATAGTAATAAATCAATTTTATTAAATAATAACAGAATCTTTTGATTTAAAACTCCTAACACTATAAAATTAATGCTGCGAAGTTATAGATATGTTTTTTGAAGAGCAAATAATAATTGCACAAAACGCTTATTTTAACGTTAAAATTAATCTTTGTAAGTAAAAATTAGTCTAATACTTACAAATTAAACAAGGTAGATCTTGTTTGTGCCTTTGGGGATTATGACAACTAAGTTACTGCTTTTTTTTCACCCAAAGGCACATTGCGACATATTCCAATCAGGATTTCGACGAATTGTATCCTTTTTTGGTTAAAGTGTATAAAGGTGACTTGCTGTAGATTTTTAAAAAAAACAAACCCCTCAATATCAGTTGATATGAGGGGTTTTTTGTGGTCCCACCTGGGCTCGAACCAGGGACCACCTGATTATGAGATAGACTATTATTGTTTGTATTTAATTGCATTTAGCTTCAAAGCTGCTGTATTATAGCTATTTATCATTTTTAAAAAATATTTTTGTTTCATCCTCCTTCACAATATGTATGCATTTGTTGTACGTATGTTGAACTTTTAAAAATATTAAAAATGAAAGCTAGTGTAAAAATCATCCTAAAGAAAACAATGCTTAATGATGGCACTTTTCCAATTAATTTAAGAATAACGATAAACAGAAAATCGAAATTCTACAAAACCCCTTACAATGTATTGCCAAAATTTTGGAATAACAAAGCAAATGAATTTACATCTAAATTCCCAAATTATTTACAATGTAATCGAATATTAAATTCGATAAAACAAGATGCTTCTAAAATATTAAATATAATGATTGAGGAAGGTCATAACTATTCTCTTGAATCATTTGACTCTTTATTTAGACCCGAAGAAGTTAAAAAACTAAGCTTTATTGCTTATTTTGAGGAGAGAAAACTTCAATTAAAAGAATCTGGAAAAATAAGTTCAAGCTGCTCTTATCGTGACACCATTTCTGCTCTTATGAGATTTAGACCAACAATTATAACTTACGATTTTACAAAAATTAATTACGATTTTCTAATGGCTTTTGAATCTCATTTACGAGCTCATAACTGTAACGATGGTGGTATTGGCGTATATATGCGTAATACTAGAGCAATATATAACTCAGCAATAAAATCTAAAATTATTTCTAGTGATTTTTATCCTTTTAAAGATTATATAATTTCAAAATTGAAATCCAGTAAAGTAAAGAAGGCTTTAACTAAACAAGATTTACAACTATTACTGGACTATGACATATCTGAAAACAAAGAGGGTGCGAAAGCATTGTACGCATATCTATTTAGTTTTTTCTGCCGAGGCATGAATTTCACAGATGTAGCTGAGTTAAAATGGGAAGATGTTGATTTAAGCAGTTTCTCGTATATTAGAAATAAAACGCAAGTAAAATTAAATGTAAAAATTCCAAATAATAATTATATGAGAACTATTTTAAACTACTTTAAAATTTATCGACCATTTGATACCGATTACATTTTTCCAATTTTAGACAAAGATGAAAAGCTATACACAAAAGAGGAATTGAGAGATAGAAAAAAAAGTGTTTTAAATTATTATGGAAAACTTCTCAACATTATTGCACTGCAATGTGGTATCAAAAACAAAGTAACTTTTTATAGTGCTAGACACACCTTCGCAACAATATCTTTAAAAAAAGGCATCAATACCGTCATGATTAAACAAGCTCTAGGACATCAATCTATTAAAACAACTGAAACTTATTTGGAAGATTTCAATACTACGGATTTAGATTTCGCCTTTGAGAACTTAATCTAAAATTATTAGAACTTTATAATAGAAAAACTTCATCTTTTCCAAATGTAATTGTAGTTTCTGATAAAACTTACTTCTTTGTAATCGGGGCGATTATCAATCCACGGTTTTTCCTTTAGAATTTTCACAAAGAAAAAAAGAAAAAAAGAAAGTCCTCGCATTAGTGGAGGTTTCAAAATAAGTCAAGTTTTTTTGAAAAAATACTACCTCAATAGTTTTCAAGAATCGGAAATGTGATTGTATAATCAAGAGTGGTTATGAAAATATGAAGGTGGAGATTTTTTCAAAAACCCGTAGGGCTTGAACTTTACTTTTTGAAACTGGAACTTATCTTTACTTTCTTTTTTTATTTTTTTTCGGAGATATTCTGGTTTTATTTTTTTCGGGAAGTTCTTATGGCTTGCTATAATGGTAGCCCTAAGTAATCTTTACAACTTGGGAATACATTATAGCGATAATAGAAAAGAAATTGAAATACGACAAATTCAAAACGATAGGATAAGAAAAGCCTAGGTGTATATGTATGCTAATAATGATAAAAAAAACAAAAAACTTATGAAAAAAGCGTATGTAAACTCAGTAGAAGGTAAATGACGGTACCGTGGAAAACGTGAAGTAAAATTTCTTTTGAAATATTCTTGTTTTTATCATATCTACAACATCGCTCCCTCTGTTAAAAAAAAAATCCTATTCTTATGCTAGGCTTATTGTGTCCTATTGGTTGTTTTTCTGCGTCTATTTTTGTTAGACTACAAAGAAAATGTAAAAACCTATCATGTACATGATAGGTTTTTGGCTTGGAATTGATATTTTCAAGTTCATCGTTCAGCAGATACAAGTTAGTCAAGAAAAAATCTAACTAACCCATAACACACTGTATTTTATGTTCATGTTTTCATTTTCGATTTCGATGAAACCTTCCTGCAATTGATTGTCTTTACGATATGCCAATTCGCCTTCGTATTTTTTAATTTTATCATTATCAGAAATGATGCTTTTATGTTCGTCATCACTTTTTTGGGCCGAAATTATAATTTTAAGCTCTCTACTGTCCATCCTAATTTCTTCAGTAATTTCAGTATCATCAAAGTCTAAGAGAATACTTTTTCGTTTTATTGGCGTTTTCTGAACATCATTTTTACCGAATAATCCATGAAAATACAAACGAAACATAGCATTGGTATTTAAGAAATAAACTGTTTTTTCTTCGTCTTCTAAGACCTCAGTTATGTCAGACAGGAAATCTTCAAATTCAAAACCTACGTGATCTTTTCTTAGTTCAGACTTTGTTTCCTCCCATCGTTTTTGCATTTCTTTAAGATTGTGAACTTTCATAATTTCACCTTTATCATTTACTCCTAACAGAATGTCACCAAACGCATACATATCTTCTTTTAGCAATCGCTCGTTTGCGATAGATTGATTGGATGTAAAAGTCACTTTTGACGTAAATACATCAAAATAAAATAAATGTTTTATTTTGCCGAGATACATGATTTGGACATTGCGGGTGCATAATTTTTCAGTAACTCTGTTTTTATTAGAAAAATCAACTGTCAGTGTTTCAAATTTAAAGGTGTCATTTTTCTCTAAAACTGGATTTAAATAAAATTCTGTTTGCAAATTAGTTGTTGGCATCATGTAATTTATTTTTTAGGATATTCTACTCTTTTTCTGTTATTGTTAGGCTCCATACCAAACCAATCTCTGTTAGAAGACCAATGCAGGTATTCGTGGCGTAATTTTCTAAGTGTAGTTTGTTTATTTAAATTATCAATTTTTATTTCTGGAAGTTGTACCTGTATTGGCTCTTCTTCTGTATCTATTATGCTAATTCCAGGTAGTTCCACATCCGGTTCCAAACTTTCTTCTTTATTTTTGGCCATTTCTCTCCCTATCTCTTCTCGTTCTTGTTCTTCTTTTTGCAGCTGGGCATCACTTACAAATTCCCACTCGGGAGCATCACCAAAAACATACTGGTGCAACGATTTTTTTACTTTTTCTAAAAATGGATCTCTGGTAAGCGGATATTTCATTTCGGTACTATCTAAGAAAATTTTATCCATAGCAGTTTCTCTACAAAATTCCTCCATAAAATGTAGCGGAATATAGCTGTACTCTTTTTTAAGTCCTATTCGAGTGCCTGTTAGCTTCAAATAAAATGGAATTTTTACATTTTCGAGCCCTAACCATTTATGACTCTCTACTTCCCGTATTATAGTAAGCTCTTCTTCTTTGTACCAATGTTGTTGTATCAGGTCTTGTTTTAATGCAATTAAACCTTTGGAAGAAATAAAGGATGTAATATACGACATAATTGAGGTGTAATTTTCGTCTGCGGTATTTGTACCTATTTCATCAATATATTCTGTGGCTTCATTCTCGTAAGCACCACCAATATCGCAGTGCACTCCGGGCAAGTTTTTCTCGATTATTTTTGCACTGCCATGAGCATTGGGTTGGTTGGCACCAGCAACACGCGTAAGGGCAAAGTTTTTGCGATGCTCGTCTTGGGCGGTAAAATGCACCATTTTTTGAAATTTATTAGACTCTCCTAATTCCTGAAGTCCGAGCTCTTCTTCGTCATTTGTAAAATGAGTTTTCCAAGCTTCTTTGGGTAGTTTGCCCCATTTTCCGTCGTCTTCTAGTTTACCATAAGGATCATAAGCACCCAATGGACCCATCTCATAATAGGAGGATACTGTGTCATAAACCCCTACAAAGCGTATAATAACTTGTAAGTTCTCCAATTCTTCGGGGGTAATATCTTTATTTTTCAACAAACTATACCCTAAATGTCCAAATCGGGGCATTTTGCCATCTATAAGTAAAGATGGGTCGATCTCTAGACCATCTGCATCACCAAGCGCTTTTCGATACTTTTTTTTAGTTCTTCGCTCTCCGCGAACCTCATAAAACTCATAGCCATCCGGTATTTCTATTTCCTGTGTTTTGTAAGCCCACTTGTTTACCTCATATACAAAATTGCGTGCCGATGCCGCACCACGGCTAAAACCAAAAACGTCGAGCGTGATTTGGGTTACTTTTTTTTGAGTACTATTATCTTTTGTCTCCTTAATCCTATCCGCAATTCTTTTGCAGGCCAGGCGCACTCGGGCCCGTATGCCTGTTTGTCCTGATCCAAAGGCAAAACCATCCTGGCTGTCCTGCCTATTAGGGCTATCTTCCTCACTGGTACCCATACCTTCTACATAGATTGCATACTCTTCGTTACAACATTTCCACATACGGGTTACATTGGTATCGTCGTTGCTGTAGCTGTTGTCGGTACCTGCTTTGTCAAAATCACTACGATAAACACCCAATAAATAAGCCTTATATTCCTCCTCATCAAATTTTAAAGAATCTATACCATCTGGTATACGGATGAGTCCAGTTTCTTTGAAAGATTCATAATCTTCTTTTTCTATTTCTAAATCCGCCTTTTTTTTCTCTTTTGTCAGTAGGCTATTTTCGTCTTCGTTACGGTATTTTCGGCGCAATCTGGTATTTTCTTTATTGTTGAGTGTACCATCAATAAAAACGCCAAAGTCAAAACGTAATTCGTCGTCTTTTTTATCATCTTCGGCAGAACCTGTGTTGTAAACAAATGATTTTCCCATGGTTATTTTTTTAAACTTAAACTTTTAGATTTATATACTTTTACTATTGTTTTTCCTAAACGAATTTCTTTATCGCCTTGCTTGAGTTGTACTGTAACAAAAGTGTTGATATGATTAATACTGAATTGCAACTCGGCTTGCCCTTCCTTATCGTCTTTGTACATTTCCTGATATGCCTGTGTAATTTCTTGTTCGTCAAAAGTAATTTCTCCCCCATAGCCTTGCCCTTTTTTGTCGGTCCAACTATTAACAGTCCAGTCTGTCCAAGAAAGATTAGCAAACTTTGGAATCGCCTGTTTGCTAAATTTATTTTCTGCCAAATTTTTGTCAAAAATCAATTCTTTTTCTCCATTATATTTCATACATATAATAGAGGTGATTTCTACCTCTTTTTTAATAGCAAAAACAGACCGCCAAGTATACCGCACCCTATAGCTATCCCACAAACCGTAAGGTATGGGTTTGCCTGCATTGGCTTCGCGTACTTCTAGTGGTACTATTTGGGTATTGAGCATAATACGTTTGTATTCGTCTTTAGAAAACAACAAACTCTCGTGGCTGTCTAACCGTTGTATCTCAGCTTGTGATACTTGGTATTTTTCGCCTTTATACCTGCCAATTTCTACCTGTCTGCCACCTCCCATAGCCCAAATAACTACAACGCCACCAGGGGCAAACCCTACTATAATAGTACTAAAAGTCATTTTTTTATATTCCCCATTTCCGTTAAAATAGAAAGCGCTATTTTGATAACCTTCTTGAAAAAGGTGTAGCATTTTATCATAATCTATTGGGCTGTCTATACTATAGAAACAACCTTCGGCATACGAAACCCAAATGCAGTTGATTCGGCTAGGTAGAGATTTTACTCCGTAACTTACATCTTTCCCTGAAAAACCCCAGCCACTTTTACCCGTTGCGGTTCCTGAATCTAAACTTGCATAAGAACCATTGCCTTCCAATCCTCCTCTATATACTTCTACTGGGTAACCAGGAGGGCAATTTACATTTGCCTTCCAATCGAATTCGGGTAAATTTGTTTTGTTTTGTAACATATTATTTTGTTGTTTGTTTTGGCAGCATACCGTTATGCTTATCATCATGCCAAGAATTATTGATTTAAGTAATTTGGTCATTATTATTGTTTTTTTTTTAAGATTGTTAATACTAATCTTCGTTACGGTATTTTCGGCGCAATCGGGTGTTTTCTTTATTGTTGAGTGTACCATCAATAAAAACGCCAAAGTCAAAACGTAATTCGTCGTCTTTTTTATCATCTTCGGCAGAACCTGTGTTGTAAACAAATGATTTTCCCATGGTTATTTTTTTAAACTTAAACTTTTAGATTTATATACTTTTACTATTGTTTTTCCTAAACGAATTTCTTTATCGCCTTGCTTGAGTTGTACTGTAACAAAAGTGTTGATATGATTAATACTGAATTGCAACTCGGCTTGCCCTTCCTTATCGTCTTTGTACATTTCCTGATATGCCTGTGTAATTTCTTGTTCGTCAAAAGTAATTTCTCCCCCATAACCTTGTCCTTTTTTATCAGTCCAACTATTATCTGTCCAATCTGTCCAAGTAAGATGAGCAGATTTAGGAATCGCACGCTTTCTAAATTTATTTTCTAGCAAGCTTTTATCAAACCAATCTTCATATTCACCATTTATTTGTGCGCAAAAAAGAGATGTGATTTCGTCTTCTTTCTTTATAGCAAAAATAGGTCGCCAAGAGTACCAAACTCTATAACTATCCCATAAACCGTAAGGTATGGGTTTGCCTGCATTGGCTTCGCGCACTTCTAGTGGTACTATTTGGGTATTGAGCATAATACGTTTGTATTCGTCTTTAGAAAACAACAAACTCTCGTGGCTGTCTAATCGCTGAATCTCATCTTGTGATACTTGGTGTTTTTCGCCTTTATACCTGCCAATTTCTACCTGCCTGCCTCCTCCCATAACCCAAATAACTACAACGCCGCCAGGGGCAAACCCTACTATAATAGTACTAAAAGTCATTTTTTTATATTCCCCATTTCCGTTAAAATAGAAAGCGCTATTTTGATAACCTTCTTGAAAAAGGTGTAGCATTTTATCATAATCTATAGGGCTATCAATTTTGTACAGACAGCCTTCGGCATACGATACCCAAATGCAATTAATACGGCTAGGCAAAGGTTTTATGCCGTAGCTTGTGCCAGAACCGCTAGATGCCCATTCTCCAGTTGTAGTACCCTGACTTAAACTTACATACACATTACCCTCTAGACCGCCTCTATATACTTCTATTGGGTAGCCCATTGGGCTACAAATATTCTCTTCCCATTGAAATTTGGGTAAATTTGTTTTGTTTTGTAACATATTATTTTGTTGTTTGTTTTGGCAGCATACCGTTAGGCTTATCATCATGCCAAGAATTATTGATTTAAGTAATTTGGTCATTATTATTGTTTTTTTTTAAGATTGTTAATACTAATCTTCCTTAGGGTATTTCCGTTTTAATCTGGTGTTTTTTTTATTGTTGAGCGTACCATCAATAAAAACGCCAAAGTTAAAACGTAATTCGTCGTCTTTTTTCATATTCTAGTTTAGATTAAAAGGCGGTATTTCATCTGTATTTCTAACAAACTAAAATTATGATGCATTAATACAGCAAAGAAATTCCTAAAGAGAATTTCGTAAAGATAAGTAAAATACTAGTAATAAAACTAGCTCAAAAATCCATAAATCCATAATAATAGGGTTTGCTTTTTTAAGGTCTAAATTTCAAACATTAGAACAATAATGAACTTTTTTGTAATATGAGTACCTAGTTTAAGGGCAAACGGTATTGTTTTACCTCGATACCGCATAAATTTAAAACAAACATACATTCTGACAATCGCAATGTACTCAATGGAATCTCTTGCAGAAACAATGGTAGTTTGCGTTAAAAACGATGCAGAGTACTGTTCAAGTAATAACACACTCTTTTAGAACTATATACTTTCTAGGTATAACAATAATAATTCTTGTTAGCACAGTGACTATTTTGTTAAAAAAAATATCAATAATCAGGATATTTAGGAGCTTTTAGGATAACTAGATGATCATTGCAAAATATAAATGACAACATTAAACAGGAGGAAATAAAAAAACCTCACAATAAATTGCGAGGCTCTGCCTTATGAAAAAACAAATTTTGAATTATTTCTTATTTATATCATGGATTTTAAAATTTGAATTAAAAATTAGTTTTATTCCAAAATTGTCGTTTACTAATCTGGTTCATCTTCCTCAAAGTTCAACAATAATCCATCTTCAATGACCAAGTTGTGTAATTCATACATCAGCTTCTCAACAATTTCGTTCATTTGACCTACCTCTTCTTTGTTGAGCTTTGATAACCTATGGTAAAGTGTCATATGCTTATCTAAATAAGGAAAGAAATCCGTCCAGAACTGCTCTATTAGATAATTATACTTTCGTATGTCGGCATCTGCATAGATACATAATTGCCATAATGTTTGATTAGACAGATAGCTAGGCAGGTAATACGTTTTTACAAAAATGTATGTCCTGCAAAAGGAGATAAAAAATAATGCAAAAAAGTATTCTAAACCTTGGTAGTTTTCTTTAGAGTTATTGGCTATTGTATAAAATTGCAGGGCACTATCTTTGGTAGGCTTATAATAGAAATAAAGATCAGCGTGATATCGATTGTGAGGCATCTCCCAATGAATTTCGGGATGATATTGGCTGGATGAATATATCAGGCACTTCCCTTGAATAATGTTGGCAAAGAAATTTTGATAATGATAGAGATTCGTTTGTATCCAATTACGGCTGTGGCTTAACAAAACAAAATCATGTTTTCCGCCTGTTTTGCTTTTCAGGGATTGGGTGATTAATCTTAATTTTTCATTACCTGTACCCACAGCTATGAGCATCAGATAATAAGTCGTTTTTTCACCATAGGTAATTTGATGATATAAGTAGATCTGTTCGACTTCGACCTCCTTTACTATGGTGTTTATTGCGGTGTCTAGGATTATATCTTTCAGCTTGTCGTTAATTTGACATACCACTTGATTACTTTCAAATAATCCTTTTTTGATCCGCTTCTTTAATTCGTCAAACCGCTTTTCGATAAGACAATAGAGATTTTGCTGGGCAATTCCAACAGCTTCATACATTTCTTCTTTATAAATAGCATCATCATCGGCGGTTGCTTCTTTTGCTTTTATAAATAAATCAGTAAGATAATATTTGCTGTGGCTGTTTCTCACAAAGTATTTTTGAATATCAGGAATGTATGCTATAAGATTATTGATCCTTTCATCTAAACTCAGCAAAGCAGACTTATTTCCTGCATACAGTTCTTCTAAATAGTCAAGATCATATTCAATCAATCTTGCATACGATGTGAAAACACTGTTTGAAAAACCTTCTGAAATCAGATTTTGGACTTGTGACTTATGAAGATCGTGATCATGATAAAAATGCTCTTGAAACACATTAAAGCTCTTCTTATATTTCTTCCAGTCCCTTGTAATGATAAAGGAATCTTCCCATGCTTTATTTTGGTAGATGATAGCCGAAGGCTGGCAATAAAATTCAATAAAGGGATGTCCTATAGAAAATTGATATTGGAGTTTTGTAGAATAGATGAAGTATACATAGATCTGACAGCGATTTCTGATTTTCTTTACCCATTTGTTCTGTTGTAGCTGTTCGGCATCCATATTTTTTTCGATATGGATAATAAGATGTGAAAATGTGCAAGAGGGCTGTTTAGTAAAAAATATCTGAATGATATTATGCTGGTTAACCAATTGTCTGAGGATATTTTCTAAAAACTCGTTTTCGAGTTTTGGAAATGTAAGTTTTTCTGAAGTTTTCATAATGTCGTGTTTTTGGAGTTGTGATCTGGATTGTTGAAATAAGTATAAACTGATTCTAAAAATAGACGCACTAATGCAAACCAAACCATCAGGTCAATATGGTCCTGCAATTCAGGATCGTTTTCCAGAACTCTTGCACTTTCTAAATCAAAATCTAAGTATTGAATTCTCTGCTGAAACTTTTCGTAATAGTTTTCTCCAACCACAGATATGATGATAATAAGGAGTTCGTATATGAACTCGTAGGACGTAATTGAACCTAAAATATACCTGAGACTATCAAACCTATTATCAGCTGGATTTGGATTTTCTTTTAGTTCGTAACAAAAATGTATCAGTAATTGCAGACACGAAAGCAGTCCTGCGGTCTTGGCCTCCTGTATCTTGGTGTCAGTGATTTCAATATTACCTGAAAGTAATTGTTCCAAGTCATATTCCTGTAGAAGATCAGGATATCTGTCCAGTAATAAATGGATCTTGGTATTTTCTAATTTGTCGATAAGTTCTGAAATTCCGCTTTCAAGATTCCACTTTTCTGAATCTTGCAATAGCATGCTTAATGCAGTCTTTGCCTGTGCAAGGGATTTCACAAGCCTTCTTTCTTTCTTAAAGTTTTTATCATTTTTCATAATCAAAAAATTTAGCTTTAGTAAAGTTGGGAATATGCAAAAGGATATTCTATTCCGCTCATGGATATATTATCCTCAAGGCAGTTTCTCTTTTTTGATTTTTTCAACGCCTCTTTCACGCATAAGCTGGCTTGCATCCAGCATTTTGATTAAGTATAAATATGGCGTCATCACATCAAAATCAAATTCTTCCGTGCAGGGTGCTAATGACAGATGTACAATTTCAGATAGAAAAAATTCAAATTCATCAAGGGTTAACTCTACAAATGCTTTTTGAAACACAATGAAAGGATCGCCATACTCTACCCTTGTTAGTGATGCTTGATGGAGAATTGACCAGTTTTCTGAAGATCCTTTAACTTTCCATTTTCTGCTTTTGGATTGCAGGCAATAGCATGCTTTAAGAAAAGAGCGCAAGGCAGTATAGAAAACAAAAACCCGTTCTGGAAAATTCTTTTTATAGATTCTTCCCTTACTGTTATATAGTATTGCTTCTCCCAAAATCTGTTTGTAATAATCAAGATGGGCATAGTCAAAAAAAGCATCAATAACCTCGAATGGGTTTTTAATCTCATAGTACACCCAAAACTTAGTTTCAAAGGATAATTTATTCTTTTTCATAGGGGAAAGATTTAATATTCACCAGCGAAGTTCTATTCTTTAAAAAGGATAATCTATTCTGAATACGGATATAATATCTGATAAAAGGGATATTTTACAAGATATTTTTTTACCTTTGAACATCAGACTTTTTAATCCAAATGGCTTTATCTTTGAGCCTTCAGAAAATTGATACTCATTATGGAACAGAAAATACATCAGGGAAGAAACGTAAAACGCTTCAGAGAAATGCTTTGCATCAAACAAGAGGCATTGGCTTTTGATCTGGGAAATGACTGGAATCAAAAGAAAATTTCTATGCTGGAGCAAAAAGATGTAATTGAAGATGATATACTTAATCAAATCTCAAATTCTTTGAAAATTCCCGTGGAAGCGTTTCAGAATTTTGATGAAGAGCAGGCTATAAATATTATTTCTAATACTTTTGGAGAACACGCCTTTAGTAATTCATTTAATTATGGAACAATTAATTTTCATCCAATAGAAAAATTGGTTGCACTTCACGAAGAAAAAATTGCGTTATACGAGCGCATGCTGAAAGAAAAAGATGAAATGATGGCAAGGCTCGAAAAATTAATCAATAAATAATTGACACTGTCCCATAAAGTGTGTAAGTGAGACACTACCAAATAATTGGGAAAATTCCCTTATTTTTGATTTCTTATACTGTTGTATTTTTATATTAAATCATCTTCTTATTGCTCTCTTTCTTTTTCTTTTTAGCAATTCATCATCAACACCTGGATCGATTTCAAAGGGAAGAGATGATAAAATGGATGTTAATTTTTCGGTGTTAATTTTCCAATCCTCTAATGACGATTCAGTTTGTTGCACTTGCTTCGTTGTTTTACTATCAGCACTAAATAATTCATAGAGTTTTAAGTTTTTATCAACTTCACCCGCTTTGAAATCTATACCTGATTGTTCGTAAAAAAAGTGATTCTCTTGGATAAAACCAACTTTATTTATTGTTGGCAAAACTTGAATGGCAAATTTTATCATTCGTTGCTGATACTCTTTTAAATTGTTTGGTTTTGTCATCAAAACATTGAAATGAGCATTCATAATTTGTTTTTTTATATCATCCATATTAATCGATTCTATTTCTATTTTTTTATTGATCTCATGTTTGCCCTGAGGACTTCCGTTTTTTAAAATATTTTGATTTTGAAATTTTTCAAGTTCTTTTCGTTTATAATTAAAATGTTCATCAAAAGTTTTTTCGTTCGAATTGATCCATTTTACTCTATCAAATCCCACTTGATATTCGTTATTACCAATTTTTCTATTGGTTTGTTTTTCATTACAAGTAGGGCTTAATTTTAATATTTGTGTTTTATCTTTTCTTGAAACAATTATGTGAATATGAGATTGCAAACCCTTTTTGTACTCTCCAGAAATTTCTTTTCGATTAATAACCTCTTTATCTGTACCCTTGTATTTTCTAAAATGCTCAATTTTTGCAAAATAAACCAAATCAGCACCCGTTTTAATTCCCTTGTCTTGACGATTAAAATTCAAAGCATAGTTATCCATTACTTTGCGTCCATAATCTCTTATAAGGGCGTTAAATTGCTTTAATTCAGATAATTTAAAGTCCAAAACACTTGTAATTTCTCTTTTGCCAGTAGCTAGAAAGGCAATATGACTCAACTCATTCTCGCTGAAGCTAATTGTTGGAGCAAAATATTTAGCATCATTTGCTCCTAATTTTCTTTTATTATTATCGATAGAACCAATAACATCTATCGTATTGATATTAATCTCTGAAGCTGTAAAGAAACCTTGTTTCCTATTTTCTAGCTGAGATATTTCACTCATTGAGGAAGTCTTTTTGATTATTTTATCTAATTCTTCATTTTCCTTTTCTAAGTAAATGGCCAAGTTGGAACAACTTCCTTTATTGTCAGCTCCAAGTGTACTATGTAGTTTAGATATCGGCATTATGAAAAAAGAGATTTAATTTTACCCAAAGTGCCAGATTTGTTTTTTTCGTCTAATAGTTGACAAATAAGCAAAATAGCTTGTCTGTTTTTTTGTAATTCAGAAATTACCATTTTAGTTCTTTCTTCGTCATTGCTATTTATTTTGTTCAGGTTCTCTAAATTAGCTTTTTTTATTTCAGTTGTTCGTTCTGATTGTTGATTTAGGATTTTATTTATCGAAATAATTAATTTTGAAATTTCTTCCTTTTGAGTATTTTGATAATTAAAAACATCCTGTCTTAATGGTTTCAAAATATCTCTTTCTTGAACTTTTAAAAAAGAGACTATCCTTTTATCTAAAGCTGCAACCATTAAAGCTGGATTTTTGTTTACAGCATCTTTAGGATCGATACCTGTTTTTTTGAAATAATAAATCATTTCTTGTATAAGAGCACCCAAATTCATTCGTAAACTTTCAGATAATTTGCCAAGTTCTGCATGAGCTTTTTCATCTATAATAATACTTTTTTTAGTCATAATTATAACTTTTAAAGCTGTTAATCAGCTGGTTATGTATTTAATTATATTTAAGTTATAAAATCTTATAAACTTCATTCTTAAAGAAAGCCTTGTTTTTAAGGCTTTAGCCTCGCAGAGCAAGTAGGATAGGGGTTTTTCCGCCCCTGTCCTACTTGCTAAATAAATTACAAGTATAAACTCTTCAAAGCAATGATATTGACACACAAGGCCTAAACACTTATTTTAGTATTTAAAATCAAGAAATCATTTATATCTTTTGAACCATGAAACAGATACCTAATATCTTTACATCTTGCTCCCGCTGAATTCCACTTATTTAAACAGTTTTCTGTTGCATTCGAACCCGCAACATCGTTGTCCAGCGCAAACAAAAGTTCAGAATAAACATTTAATACTTGATCTACTTTCGAAAGCATTGATAGAGAATTTAAAATCAAGAAATCTTTTGACTTTTCGCATTTTGGATACAACGTCAATAATGAAATGAAATCCGACCATGATTCTAAGACTACAAGGGATTTATTGTTTTTGTTAATCCATGTAAACCATTTTATTCCTAAACATAATTTTGCATATTTATTTCGAATTTCAAATTGATTTTGATCATTCCTAAATCCCACTCCAAAATATTTCCTATCCTTTATTCTATAATACACTTCATATAAATACCTTTTACATATCTCAATGTTCAATTTTCTTGTATTTAAATAATCAATTAAAATTCTATTTTGTAAAAGTTGAATTCTTTCCACACGATATTGCTTTTCTTCTTTCATCTCCAGAAAAACATTTCGTTTAGGCGGGTCAAAAGAAAAAATAACATCCTCACTTTGTAGCCATCTAACTGCTTGCAAAAAACCAATGGAAAAATATTTCATAATAAAGTCCACAGTATTACCTCCAAAACCTTCACCAAAGTCATAAAAAAGATTATGCTCACATTTTACAGAAGGCGTCTGCTCATTTCTCCAATCGGCTTTAAACCAAAACTGTTCTTTTTTCTTTTCAATGGCTTCAATATTTAATCTTTTCAAAATATTGATCATTGGAATATTCCTTAATTTCTCTATATCGTTCACTATAATTTGAATTTTTGCCTACCTAGCTACCTAACGAAATTGGACAGCTATAATAAGCATATTAAAAAAAAGGTGCTTTATTTTTGATTTACCTAGTTTACCTAATTAAGGTAAGCCAAGTATTGATTATCATAGGTTACCTACCTAAATAAATTACTTAAATTCAATTACTTAAACTGTAATTAGGTAACTAGGTAAGTGTATTTAAGAATCTGTAAATCCCCAAGGCGAATCCCTAAATTTGGGTTTTGCTAAATATCCATATACTTGACGTTTTGCATGCTTGATTCTGGTAAAATTGTGTTTTTTTAGTGCTGAGCCAACTTTTTGAGCAATTAATTTATGCCCCATAACCTGTAGTTCTGTTACAATTTCCGATGGCGTCCTGAAATCTGAAAGATTGTCACTGGTCGAATAGTATTTTAAAACAAATTCATTCTCTACTGATTGTATGGTAAAACGTTCATTTCTCAATTCATTGACTTTTATTTCTTCCTGAGTTAAATCTGATTTAAAGTCTTTTTGGTATTTAAAAATATGATAAGCTTGTGACCAAAAATCATCTATATTAAATTCTTTACTATAGGAAAAGTCAATCTTCTCAATGACGCTAAAAATAATCCACCTTACAGAACCTGTATCATCACATAAAAATTCCGCACGATTTGTTGACGCTAAAAATGAACAAGTCCGATAGAGTAAAGTTGATTTATCTGCATATGGTAAACGCTCATTAATAGAAACTTGACTTATAAGTGCTTTAATAGCATTGATATCATATTTTCCCATTACATCTAATTCCTCAATATTAATAATCAAAGACTTAGCCAACTTGATGCGTTCATCCCTTCCTATTCCTAAATGTGTATATAAATATTTTTCAAGTTGGGTTGGACATAGAAAATTTAAAAAATATGATTTACCAAAACTCTGACCTCCTTCTAAAACCAATACATGTTTATTTATAGCCTCCTTCAGAAATACCGTTTTAACAGCACGAACTGCCCATTTAAGAAGATGAAGGCGAAACAATTCGTTATCATCGGTATTTACATAGCCGGCGTACCTTTTGACATGATCTTTACCGTTCCAAGGTGGTAAGCTTTTAAAATATTCTATCAGCGGATTGATACGTTCCACAAAATGCGACTTTAAGTATGTTTTAAAAACTTGGGGACTAACATTTAATTTTTCTCTATGAAGATGTATCAACAGAGAGGATTCGTTAAAATCGATTTTACATGCTGAGTTTGCATCAAAAATTTCATACTCCAATGCAATCTCATTAAACTTGATTTTAAAATACTTAGATAATTCTTCCTGAATTTTGTCATACACAGAATCCTTGCGTGATGACACATCATATACGCTTATTTCTTCCATAGATAATTTGATAAATGAGCATAATGCCTATATTAGCACATACTCTTTTGAGTTACATAAAAAAAATCTAAGCGATCAAAATTCGATTTTTGAACGCTTATTTTTTTAACTGTTTGGAAAATTTAGACAAAACTTCTTCATCTGAATAGACTTTGTGCTTTCTAATCCATTCAACTATCTCAACTCGATCGAAGAATAAAGCTCCGTTGGTTGGCTTGTTATGAGGGATTAATTTTTTAGCAGATAATTTGTGAATCGTACTATCTGAAAAGCCTGTATAGTTCATCAGATCTTTAATGGTAAAAATCTCTTTTTGGAACTGATTACCTTTTGTAATCATCATTTTAATTTCATTTAACTGTTCAATAATTTTTTGTGGGTTCATAATTTATGTTTTAGAATTATGAGGCTAAACTACTGGAATGAAACTAGATGAAACGTGGAATTGCGACTTGGTCGCATAATAATTCAGGGGATTTACATTTTTTGAACACTTTCGTATATCTTTTTTTGAAAAAGGGTAACGGTTATTCTATTTTTATCGGATAATGATTTTTCATTTACAAGAATATATTTCCCTGCTTTCTTATATTGTAGCAGAGAAGCTATAC
Source organism: Flavobacterium sp. ZT3R18 (assembly GCF_007097385.1). GTDB lineage: Bacteria > Bacteroidota > Bacteroidia > Flavobacteriales > Flavobacteriaceae > Flavobacterium. Next base: position 383,749 of record NZ_VJZS01000002.1, on the reverse strand, counting down.
TTTTTTTAGGAATTACACTGTTTGGATCTAATTTTATCAAGAAAGGAATCATAAATTCATTGATAAAACCGTGTGTTTCCTGAGCGCTTATTTCTAATTTAAAAAAATAATTGTTCTTAACTTTTTTTAAGCAATTAGCAATCAAACTTTGAAAGTCAATTAATAATGTGTCATCGTTAAATAGTTCAATCTTTTTAAATTCAACATAATAGTAATTTATTGCCTCTCTATTAGCCTCAATTAAATCAGCTACTTTTTTCTCAGATATATTGTTTGAAGACTTTGATGTATTTTGGAACTGAGATAAATTACTATTTGACTTTTCTCTATTATATCGATTAAAAATATTATCACCTTTTAAAAAATACGTGGATGATACTGTAAGTAAAAATGAATAAATAATTCCTAAAATTAGAAGTATTAAATGGAATAAAATAAAATTACCATTGTATAACTGATAAGCACTGAGAATAACTACCGAAATAGATAATAGCGGGGCGAAAATAAGTGAAACCTTCCTAGAGGTTATTATAGAATTTATCTTTTGTATTTGTTGATGAAGAAAGAAAAAAATTTTTTCAATTATCTTTGCCATATCGCTAATTATTTTTACTTGAAAAGTAAAAATACTAAAAAAACACAGCTAATTGAAACAGAATGAAAAGTTTACTATCTTTGTGAGAACAGCAATTTGTTATACATATATTGTACTGATGAAAACAAAAAAGCCTCTACATTGCTGTAAAGGCTTGATTTTACTAGTGGTCCCACCTGGGCTCGAACCAGGGACCACCTGATTATGAGTCAGGTGCTCTAACCAGCTGAGCTATAGGACCGGTTTAGAAGTTGCAATATTACTACTATTTTTTAATTGTTACAAGTGTTTTTAGAGTAGATTTTGAAATTATTTATGAATTAAGTGCGAACTATTTTAAAAACAACTGATTATGAATTGACTAAAACCTGTTTTTTTTTATTTTATTTCTTGACATAATTCAATTAATACCCCATTCGTACCTTTCGGATGTAAAAAAGCGACTAACTTATTATCGGCTCCTCTTTTTGGGGTTTCGTTTAGAACTATAAAACCTTCTGACTTGAGTCGCTCAATTTCGGAAAGGATGTCTTCTACGTCAAAAGCGATGTGGTGGATTCCTTCCCCTTTTTTTTCTAAGAACTTGGCTATTGGACTTTCGGGATTGGTGGCTTCGAGGAGTTCAATTTTGTTAGGACCATTCATAAAAAAGGCGGTTTTCACCCCTTCGCTGGCGACTTCTTCTTGTTTGTAGGCTGGTGCACCAAAGAGTTTTTCGAAAAGTAAATTGGATACTTCAAGGTTTTTGACTGCGATTCCGATGTGTTCTATTTTTCTCATGGTGTTGTTATGCTGTTGGTGTTTTTTTTTCTTTCTTTTTCTAAAATATTTCCAAAAAAGAACTACTGTCTCTCTTTAGCCCTGATGGAAGGGAAAATCCTTTTTATTTTTTTTTCAAAAATAAAAAGATTGGAATGACAGCAGGAACTTTGCCTCCTGAAAAAGCCTAATTTTCTGCTCCTAAATCATAAAACAAATATAAAAAACTTTATGAGTTTATGACTTTGTAAGGTGGTCTCTTAAAAAAATAGTATTTTTGCACTATGGAAACAAATAGACAGAAAAAAATAGGCGGTGTGATCCAAAAAGATTTGGTTGACATTCTGCAAGGTGAAGTGAGAAAAAATGGAATTACGAATTTGATAATTTCAGTATCCAAGGTTGTTGTAACTACAGATTTATCTGTGGCTACTGTGCATTTAAGTATTTTTCCTCAGGAGAAAGCGAAGGAAACGTTGTTGGCAATCAAGACGAATTCGACTTTGATTAAGCATGATTTATCACAAAGAGTACGTTTGCAATTGCGTAAAGTGCCAAATTTGGTTTTCTTTATTGATGATTCTTTGGATTATATCGAGAAAATTGACAATGCTTTGAAAAACCAGGAAAATCCGATAGAAAATAGAGATTTGTTGGAAAAACGCAGACATAATTAATTGAATTTTCCTCTTTACATAGCCAAGCGGTATATTTTTAGCAAAAGTAAAAATAATGCTATCAATATTATTAACCGTATTGCCAGTATGGGGATTATTGTGGGAGCAATGGCATTGTTTGTCGTGCTCTCGGTTTTTACGGGGTTGAAGGAATTTAGTCTTTCGTTTACGAATGATATTGACCCCGATCTTAAAATAAGCAGTACGCTTGGAAAATCTTTTTTTATTGTACCAAAACAGGAAAAAGAGATTAAACAAATTGAAGGTGTTTCATCTTATTCGAAGATTGTTGAAGAACGGGTGTTGTTTACTTTTAATGGAAAACAAGAGGTTACTTATCTGAAAGGCGTTGATGCTACTTTTAACACCGTTAGCGATTTTAATAAAAAATTGTACAATGGGCAATGGCTGAAACCCAGTACCTACCAAGTGGTGGTGGGATACGGTATTGCTCAAAAGTTCTCGATGGGATTGCTTGATTACAATAATGCATTTGAGGTTTTTGTTCCAAAACCGGGAAAGGGTGCTATTGAAAATCCTGCTCAGGCGTTTAATTCGACGGATGTTTTTCCGGTAGGGATTTATGCGATCAGCGAAGATTTGGACTCTAAATATGTGTTTGCCGATTTGGGTTTGGCACAAGAATTATTGGAATATAAAACCAATCAAATTTCTGGTCTTGAAATCAAATTAAAAAAAGGGGCTGATGAAAGTGTTATTATCGGTAAACTTCAATCGATTTTTAAGAATAAAATTGCCGTAAAAAACAAGGAGCAGTTGAACGAGGCTTTGTATAAAATGCTAAACACCGAGAATATTGCGGTGTATTTGATATTTACATTGGTAATTATTGTGGCACTTTTTAACTTGATTGGTGCGCTTATCATGATGATTTTGGATAAAAAAGGAAACCTAAAAACTCTTTTTAATCTGGGAACCGAAATTAAAGATTTGAGAAATATATTCTTGCTTCAAGGTACTTTATTGAGCGTTTTTGGAGGGATTATCGGCTTGTTGTTGGGGATTGGATTCGTATTGTTGCAACAACAGTATCAATTGATTATGATAACTCCTACGCTGGCTTATCCGGTGGTTTTCACGCTGGAAAATGTACTCATTGTTATGGCAACGATTATTACGCTTGGTTTTATTGCTTCGCTGATTGCAAGTAGTAGAGTGAGTAAGAAGCTTTTGAATTAAGATTTTCGATTTTCGATTGTTGATTAACGATTTTTGATTGAAGATTGCTTCTCTAGTTCGTCTTTTAGTCTTGAATGACGATTTTTGATTAAAAAATAAAGCACGAATTAGCTTGTTGTAAAATATGTGAAATCTTGTTAGGAATATCTTCTTTTGAGTGCCAAAATGCTAAGATAGAAACCTCGTTATTTTCCCAAATATAATACAAACCATAAGGAAATTTATCCAACCAAAACATTCTGACTTTAGAATAACGGCATTGAAAACTTTCGGGGTTTTTTGCAATAGTTTTGAATCCCATTCGGATTTCTTTTTCTATTCGTTTTGCGAGAATGATGTTTTTTGAAGCATAATAGGAAATTACGTTTTCGATTTCAACCGCTGCATTTGTTTTTAAAGTGAGTTTGTTATAACTCATATTTAGACTTTAAGGAATCTAAAAATTCAAATGCATCTACTCCCGATTTAGGATTTTCTTGATGTTCAAATAATCGTTTATCGAGTTCTTTTTTTTGGTTTTCTGATAAAGGAATGGGTTCAATTTCGTGCAACACAAAATTCTTCACTTTCTGAATGATAGAAGCGTCATTGATGTTTTGAAGTAAATCAATTAAAAAAGATTTTTCGGTTTGAACACTCATGATAAAGATTGTTTACAACAAATATAATGAAAATTAGAAAACAATAATTGGAGTTCTTTATTTTTTAAACAACCTCATATCCAGCATAAGCCTCTTCGATCTCATTCAGAACAGCAAATAATTCTTCTGGACGATCTAGGGTTACTAGTTTTTGTTTGAATGGCTTAAAAGAATGAATTCCTTTGAAATAATTAGTGTAATGTGGTCTCGTTTCAACAATACCGAGTCTTTCTCCTTTCCATTCCATGGCCCAAGTGAGGTGATTTCTCACGGCTTCGACTCTGTCGGCAACGGTTGGTTTTGCTAAATGTTCGCCTGTTTTGAAGTAATGTTTGATTTCGTTAAAAATCCATGGATAACCAATGGCGGCACGACCAATCATAATTCCGTCGATACCATATTCATTTTTATATTGTAATGCTTTTTCGGGAGAATCAATATCTCCGTTACCAAAAATAGGCATTGTGATTCTAGGGTTGTTTTTGACACGGGCAATATGTGACCAGTCGGAATGGCCTTTGTACATCTGGGCACGAGTTCTGGCGTGAATGCTCAAAGCGGCTACTCCAATATCTTGCAAACGCTCGGCTACTTCATCTATGTTTATGGAATTGTCGTCCCAACCCAAACGGGTTTTGACAGTGACGGGTAAATGCGTGCTGTCGATAACGGCCTGAGTCAAACGAATCATCAAATCAACATCTTTGAGAACTCCCGCTCCTGCTCCTTTGCAAACGACTTTTTTGACAGGACAACCAAAATTGATGTCTATTAAATCCGGGTTTACGGTAGAAACTATCTTTGAGGAAAGTGCCATTGCTTCTTCGTCTCCGCCAAAAATCTGGATTCCAACGGGTCTTTCGTAATCGAAAATGTCCAATTTCATTCTGCTTTTGATGGCATCACGAATTAAACCTTCGGAAGAAATAAATTCGGAGTACATTAAATCGGCACCGTGTGTTTTGCACAATCTGCGAAATGGAGGGTCACTCACATCTTCCATAGGTGCTAACAGTAGGGGGAATTCGGGTAATATAATGTTGCCAATCTTGATCATCGTCCTTAATTTTTTGCAAAATTACAACTTTTAGATGAATAGATAATAGATGGATAGATAATAGACTGATAGATAAAAGATAAAAGAAGGTTAAATAAACCCATTAGTTTAGGATTTTGAGACTTTGAAACTCCTGAATTTAAACTATATTTGCAGATTAATTGTCGCATTGACGGTTTGCGTGAGGGATAGTAGTGGAAAGCCCACAGTAAAGTGTAGCGATAGCGGAACTTTGCGAGGACTTGTAGCGGATAGCCCGACCCTTGTGGTCACGCCCATACTTCGGCTATGGCTCAGCAGGAAATAAATTTGATATTAGTAGAACATGAAACATATTAGGAATTTTTGCATTATTGCACATATTGATCACGGAAAAAGCACATTGGCAGACCGATTATTGGGAGCAACTCAGACGGTAACAGCCCGTGAAGAAAAGGCTCAATTGCTGGACAATATGGACTTGGAACGTGAACGTGGTATTACGATTAAAAGTCACGCCATACAAATGGAGTACACTTATAAAGGACAAGAATACATCTTGAACTTGATTGATACTCCGGGTCACGTAGATTTCTCTTATGAAGTTTCTCGTTCTATTGCTGCTTGCGAAGGCGCGCTTTTGATTGTAGATGCTGCACAAAGCATACAAGCACAAACGATTTCTAATTTGTATTTGGCTCTAGAAAATGACTTGGAAATCATTCCAGTTTTGAATAAAGTAGATTTACCAAGTGCCAATCCAGAGGAAGTTAGTGACGATATTATTGATTTACTGGGTTGTAAATTGGAGGATATTATTCACGCTTCGGGTAAAACTGGTTTTGGTGTAGAAAATATATTGGCGGCGATTGTCGAAAAAATTCCACCTCCATCTGGAAATATTGATGAGCCGTTACAAGCATTGATTTTTGATTCACATTACAATCCGTTTCGTGGAATTGAAGTTATTTTCCGTGTAAAAAACGGACAGATCAAAAAAGGGCAAAAGATTAAGTTCATGGCGACTGGTAATGAATATTTTGCTGATGAAATTGGTACTTTGAAATTAAATCAAGTTCCGAAACAAGTAATTTCGGCAGGAGATGTTGGGTATTTGATTTCGGGTATAAAGGAAGCCAAAGAAGTAAAAGTAGGAGATACGTTGACGGATGCCAAAACACCTACAACGAATATAATTACTGGTTTTGAAGATGTGAAACCAATGGTTTTTGCTGGAATTTACCCAGTAGATACCGAAGATTATGAGGAGTTGAGGAACTCTATGGAAAAATTGCAGCTGAATGATGCTTCGTTGGTATTTTTACCGGAAAGTTCGGCAGCATTAGGATTTGGTTTCCGTTGTGGATTCTTAGGAATGTTGCACATGGAAATTATCCAAGAGCGTTTGGAGCGTGAATTTAACATGACAGTTATTACTACGGTTCCCAACGTTTCGTATTTGGCTTATACCAAAAAAGATCCTACAACACCACTTGTAGTAAATAACCCTTCGGACTTGCCTGAGCCTTCTCGTTTAGACCATGTTGAAGAGCCTTTTATAAAAGCAACAATCATTACAAAAGCCGATTATGTTGGAAATGTAATGAGTTTGTGTATCGAAAAACGTGGTTTGATTACCAATCAGACGTATTTGACTACGGAACGCGTTGAGTTGACTTTTGATATGCCGTTGGCAGAGATTGTATTTGATTTTTACGACCGTTTGAAAACAGTTTCTAAAGGATATGCTTCATTTGACTATACGCCAATTGGAATGAGAACTTCTAATTTGGTTAAAGTAGATATCTTATTGAATGCTACAATCGTAGATGCTTTGTCTTCTTTGATGCATGCTGATAACGCTTATTCGATTGGTAAAAAGATGTGTGAGAAACTGAAAGAGTTGATTCCACGTCAACAATTTGATATTCCTGTTCAAGCGGCCATTGGTGTAAAGGTAATCTCTCGCGAAACGATTAAAGCCTTACGTAAAGATGTAACTGCCAAATGTTATGGTGGGGATATTTCCCGTAAACGTAAATTACTTGAAAAACAGAAAAAAGGTAAAAAACGTATGAGATTGGTTGGGAATGTTGAAATTCCGCAAGAAGCGTTTATGGCGGTTCTTAAATTGAATGATTAGATTTTTTTTAGAATAAAGAAAATAGAGAATAGAATATAGAGGAAACCTGATGATGTAAAAATTATCAGGTTTTTTTGTTAGCTACAATTGGTTTTTTACTAACTTTGTTTTTATGGAAACTATAAAATTAAACATCAATCTTAGTGTCAATCAATTGATTGAAGCGGTCAAACAATTGTCTCCAAAAGACCGATTAAAAATCAATGATGCTATTTGGAATGACAATGTTGAGATTCCTATTGAGCATCAAAAAATAGTATTAGAGAGAATGGCAAAAGCTAAAGCAAATCCCGAAAGACTTTTAGATTGGGATGAAGTTTCTAAAACCCTTTAAGACTTGCGCTTTCAATTAAAAATAGATGTTGACGCTTTAAATGACATTCAAGAAACTTTTGAGTGGTATGAGATGCAATTGAAAGGTTTGGGCTTACGTTTTAAAACCCAAACGAAAAAGCAAATCAATTCTTTAAAGAAAAACCCATATTTGTTTGCTATCAAATATAATGAAGTCAGATGTCGTAAGATTGAAAAATTTCCTTTCCTAATTCATTATACAATTGAAGAGGAGCTAAACATAATAACTGTTTTCGCCGTTTTTCATACTTCAAGAAGCCCAGAAATTTGGAAAAAACGAACTAAATAACTCCATTCTTATACGGTTAGAAGTATCGATTTTTTTGTGTTTTCCTTTTTTAAAACTTAGAGCCGTTACGTCTCTGAATTTAAACATCTACAAAAACACTATCTTTGAAAGAAAAGTTTCCCTATTATGCATGATGAATCCCCAAAGCGTTTTGACCGAATCGTAGCAATTCTCATTCAATTGCAATCCAAAAAAATAGTAAAAGCACAGGAATTAGCAGATCGTTTTGAAGTCAGTTTACGAACCATTTATCGTGATATCCGCACCTTAGAAGCTTCGGGAGTTCCTATTTACAGTGAGGCAGGAGTTGGTTATGCCATAATGGATGGTTACCGATTACCGCCTGTAATGTTTACCCGAGAAGAAGCCAGTAGTTTTATTGCTGCTGAAAAATTGATGCAAAAATTCACGGATACAACTCTTGGGAATCACTATGCCTCGGCTATGTATAAATTAAAAGCTGTGCTTCGAAGCGATGATAAAGATTGGGTTTCAAGCATAGAATCGAGCGTTTTAATGCAATCTTCGGAGAAGCTTTTTAATGATAAATCCCCAAATACCTTAGCTACTCTTTTTGAAAGTATCGCCGAAAAAACACAAGTTATTCTTTCGTATGAGGCTTTTGATTCAGACGGAATTACGGTGCGACATATTGAGCCTGTTGGTGTTTTTCATGATAATAACAATTGGTATATGCAAGGGTATTGTCATTTGCGTAAAGATTATAGACAATTCCGAGCAGATCGTGTTCACGGAATCAAAAAAACGGAAATCCCTTTTACATTAGAACATGATTCACTAGAAACTTTTTTGAATAAAAACAAAAACGTTTCAACTACCAAAGTCCGCATTCTTGTTGAGAAAAAAATAGCAAAATATCTCGCATACGAAAGGAAATATCATGGATTCATTTCCGAAAAAGAAGTTGGCGACCAAATCGAAATGACCTTTATGTCTCGTGATATCGAAGAAGGTTTTTCGCGTTGGTATATGATGTTTGGCGATTATGCCACCATACTGGAACCGGAAAGATTGAAAACAAGAATTCTGGAATTACTGGAAATAAATAAACAACGCCTTTTGTAAAAAAAGCTCCTAAAATGAAAATCATCTTAGAAGCTTTAATAATTTTATCTTTCCCAGAATAAAGGAGGCTCAATCCCTAATGCTCGTAAATAAACATAGCCTTGACCACGGTGATGCACTTCATTATCAATAAAATATAAAATATTTTGAACAATCGGGAATTCATATTGCCCAAAAAGATTAAAGGTTTCATTAAAATCTACTATCGTTAATTTCTCCCAATTCTGATTAATCTCATCTGTAGCTTCATCCCATTTTTCAAGATATTGCGCTTTAAAAATTAACTTTTCGGTTCCTTCCGCATAAGGTTGACTATCTCGATTTACAATGGCTTTTAAAGCGGGTGCTGCAATGGCTAAAAGTTCATCTGCTAATTTTGAAAATGGACGCATCCCTGCAATAGAAAATTCAAAAAAATCTTTTTCAGGAAAAGCTGCAATCACACGACGTGTTAATGCACGATGTCCTTGCCAATGTTTTAATAAATCTTCTGGAGTAATAACTTGTGCTGCTAATGTTTTCATAATTTTAAAGGTTTGATTTTTTACTTCTCCAAAATTAAGTACGGTCGGTGACAACAGTTTGTCAGCAGCAAAATTATTTTTTCAAACTATTTTATTTATCCTTCAACCATTCAAACAATCGTTGAGCATCGGCCCCTTTAAACAATTGTGTCCCTTCATTCATTGTGGCGGCAGATCCGCAGGCAACGCCCCAACGAATGACTTCTTTCAGACTTTTGTTTTGCGAAAGCGCCCAAACCATACCGCCCACCATACTGTCACCGGCACCAACGGTACTTTTCTTGGCTACATTAGGAGCAGGTACAAACTCATAATTATCTTTGGTTACCAAAACAGCTCCTTGGGGGCCAAGGGAAACCACAACAATTTCGGCTGAGCCTTTGGTAATGATTTGTTTGGCAGCTTCATTGACTTCTTCCATTTCTAATCGTTTAACACCAATTAATTTGGCCAGTTCTCCAACGTTTGGCTTGATGAGATAAACACCAGTTTCCAATACTTTTTTCAAGGCTTCACCAGAGGTGTCCACTATTAGTTTTGCGCCAGATTGTTTGGCAATTTCGGCTATTTTTCGATAAAAATTGGCTGATAAACCTTCGTTCAGACTGCCACTGGCTACCATAAATTTTGGTTTTAAGTTGGCTACGGAATTGAGAATTACTTGCTCTTCTTCAGCAGTAATTTCTCCTCCGGTAAATCCAAAACGATATTGCGAATTGGTGTTGTCATCTACCGCAACAAAACTTTCTCTAGTCCAAGTTTGGACAGGAATGGCTTGAAAGACGATGGATTCTTTGGCAACCAATTCTTCCAGCATTTTTCCGGTTGGCCCTCCAGAAGTAAATACCGCCAACGAAGTACCACCCAAACGCGAAATGGCTTTAGAAACATTGATCCCGCCACCTCCAGCATCAAAGCGCGGTTCATCACATCGAATTTTTTGTTCGGCAACCAAACCCATAAAATGGGCGCTTTTGTCTAAAGCAGGATTAACTGTGAGGGTAACAATATCGTATGTGTTCATTTTATTATGTTTGAGAAATTAAAGATGCAAAAAAATAATTGCAATCATAAAATAACCGTCTTAAAATCTCTCCAATTTTAAATTTATAAAGCAAATCAACTTCGTACCTTTGCACCCTTGGCAAAAGCCTATAAGCAATAAACAAACAAAATGATTGAAGATAAAACTCCACAACGTACCAGCATAGCGCAATTAGGCGAATTTGGTTTAATAGACCATTTAACAAAAAACTTCGAAATCATCCAGCCTTCGACATTAAAAGGAATTGGGGATGACGCGGCTGTATTGGATTTCAAAGAAAAGAAAGTAGTCGTTTCGACTGATTTATTGATAGAAGGGGTGCATTTTGATTTGGCTTACATGCCTTTGAAGCATTTGGGGTACAAAGCCGTCGTGGTCAATGTATCTGATATTTGCGCGATGAATGCTAAAGCAACTCAAATTACAGTTTCTATAGCGGTATCGAATCGTTTTCCATTAGAAGCCCTAGAAGAGCTGTATGAAGGAATTGCTCACGCAGCCCATGAGTACAAAGTAGATGTAATTGGTGGCGATACAACCTCTTCCCAAAAAGGCTTAATCATTAGCATTACTGTTCTTGGTGAAGCTGATGAAAATGAAATTGTCTATAGAAACGGTGCAAAAGAAACCGATTTATTGGTCGTTACTGGAGATATTGGAGCTGCTTATATGGGATTGCAAGTACTCGAGAGAGAAAAACAAGTTTTTAAAGTGAACCCAAACTCGCAACCTGATTTGGATGCCTATACGTATTTGATTGAACGTCAATTGAAACCAGAAGCCCGTAAAGATGTGCGTACTTTGTTGCATGCCTTAGAAATAAAACCCACATCAATGATTGATATTTCGGATGGTTTGTCTTCGGAAATTATGCATTTATGCAAACAATCAGGCGTAGGTTGTAATTTGTATGAAGATAAATTACCCATCGATCCACAATTTATCAATGTTTGCGAAGAATTTAATATTGACAGTACAACAGTAGCCATCAACGGAGGAGAGGACTACGAATTACTTTTTACCATTGCGATGAGTGATTTTGATAAAATAAAAGGAAATCCAAATTTCAGTATTATTGGGCACATGACTCAAGAAAGTGAAGGGATTCATCTAGTTACTCGTGCCAATACTAAAATTGCCTTAAAAGCAAGAGGTTGGGATGCTATAAAAGAATAGATTCTTTACAAATTAAAAATAACCCAACTTTTCTTTATGGGAGAGTGGTTTCCACAAAAAAACCTGTCTTGAATCAACAAGACAGGCTTTTACAATTGAAACCCACATCAAAAAAGGTTTTTCTTCCGAAGAGATGAAAAAGTGTCCTGATAATTATCGGGATGACAACCAAAATTCAAACACTTTTCCGGAAGAAAGAGACAATAATTATGCTCCTATTTTCTTAGCAATATCAGCAGGAACACCACCTTTATTAACCATTAAAGAAGTCGTTTTGTATTTTACAAAATTCTTACTCACATACAAATATCCTTTATAATCATTTGTAGCTCCCCAAGAATTTTTTACAATATAATATTCTTTACCCATTTGGTCTTTGGCAATCCCAACAATATGCATAGCATGATCGTCTGTTGTTTGGTAATTATCAAATGCTTTTTGACGCAATTCTTCGGTTATTTCCAACTCTTGTTTTGGACCGTTGAACATATTTTCTTTTTCTTCGGCGTTCATGTCATCAAACTTTTTTGTCGGAACATAAGCTACTCCATTTTTCCAACTAAAGCTCTTCTCACTCACATCCGATGCCCAAGCAACCGTATATCCGTTTTTTAATGCATTATCGATGATCGTTGTCATATCATTCATTTTTACATTATAAACCAAATCAAAAGCCCAGTTATCAGGAACCATCATCATGGTTTTCTCATAATACGGTGCATTTGAATACGAAGCAAATTCAACATATTCATCAGGATTAATTCCTACCACTTCTTTGGCAAAAGTTTTAGGAGTATAGCTTTTTCCTTTGTACATGAAATTTTCAGGTACTTGACCCAAATAAGAATCAATAACCGCAGCGTATGCTTTTTCCCAATTTGGCGTTAGCTCTCCATTTGGATTCTTTACAATCGCAGCCAACATCGCTTCAGTCAAAGCTGCCATTTCTCCAAACTTGTTTTTAGATGTACCATAATTCAATCCAGTGTACACTTCCTGAGGAACAGCTCCGTATTTTTTGTACATATTAGTAACATCATGCAATTCTCCACCATCACCAAGTGTTACGGCACCATGCATACGTACATAATTTTTTCCTTTTTCTACATAAGCGTTTCTAGCCGAAAAGACTTGAGATAATTCAACTGGTTGTTTTCCCATTCTAACCATTTCAGATTCTAAAAAAGAATTGGTAGAATAACTCCAACAAGTTCCTGAAGACCCTTGATTTTTTACAGGAGTATTAGCCAGATTGATTACATCTGTAAACTTAAAACTTTCGGCACTTTTTTCACTAGCGTTTACTTTTAATGAATTGACTAATCCGTCTTGGGCTGTCATTGTATTTACACCAACAAAAAGAGTTGTTGCAATAAAAAGTGATTTAATTGGAAATTTATACATTTTTTAAAATATTTGTGTTTTTTACAATAAGTAACAAAAACCCGCTTTTGTTACATCATGATTGCTGAATTATTAATAAATTGAGGTTTTACAACGTTTCTTTCAACCATTTGTAAAATTCTTTTTGCCAAACTTGTGCGTTTTGCGGTTTTAATACCCAGTGATTCTCTTCTGGAAAATACAAAAATCTACTTTTTATTCCACGAAGTTGAGCTGCTTGAAAAGCCTCTTGAGATTGACCAATACATACTCTAAAATCATTTCCTCCTTGTATAATCAAAATTGGAGTGTTCCAATTTTGCACATAGTTTATAGGATTGAAAGTCGTATATGTTTTTTGGGCAGCAGCATTATCTTTCTCCCAATAAGCGCCACCAAAATCCCAATTATTAAAGAAAACTTCTTCGGTGGTTCCAAACATACTTTGAGTATTGAACACCCCATCATGTGCAATGAATGATTTAAATCTATTATTATGAATACCTGCCAAATAAAACACAGAATATCCACCATAACTAGCCCCAACACAACCTAAACGGGATGCATCTACATATTTTTCTTTTGCCACATCGTCAATAGCCGAAAGGTAGTCGTTCATCACTTGTCCTCCCCAATCTTTACTGATTTGCTCATTCCACGCTACACCATGACCTTGCATTCCGCGACGGTTTGGTGCTACTATAACATAACCGTTTGCCGCCATTAATGAAAAATTCCAACGGAAAGAATACGATTGAGTCAAAGGAGATTGTGGTCCACCTTGACAAAATAAAAGGGTTGGGTATTTTTTGGTTGCATCAAAATTAGGAGGTAATATTACCCAAACCAGCATTTTTTTGCCATCGGTTGTCGTTACATAACGTCTCTCTGTTTTGCTTAATGTTAATGTAGCATACGTTGTCGTATTCACATTAGACAATTGCTTCCAGGTGTTTTTCTTTAAATTATAAGAAAAAATCTCGGCAGCATGATTCATATCGGTTCTGGTAACAATCAAGTCATCTCCAGAAAAACCTACCAAATCATGTACGTCAAAATCACCGTCTGTAATCTGTCTTACAGTAACCGCAATTCTTGTCAAACCTGGAAAGTTAACCTCAAAAAGTTGCACTGTTCCGTCAATTGGTGCTGTAAAATATATCTTTTTCCCGTCATTACTCCATTTGAAACTACTTACCGTTCCATCCCAATTGGCAGTAAGGTTCATTTTCATGCCTTTGAAACTAACAATCAAGTCATTTTTGTCTGCCTCATACCCATCGCGTTTCATTTGCAACCAAGTCAAATTTCCTGAAGGCGAAAACTGAGGCGCAGTATCATATCCTAGATTCCCTTCGGTTCTATTGATCGTTTTTCCTGTTTCAAGATTGTATTCGTAAATGTTGGTATCTGTAGAAATAGCATATTGGGTTCCTGCTTTTTTCTTGCACACATACAGAATGCTTTTACTGTCTGGAGACCAAATATAATCTTCGTCTCCTCCAAAAGGTTTTTGCGGACTGTCGAAGTTTTCTCCTTTTAGAATATCGATTCCAGCGGCACCTTCTTTATTTTCTTTATAAAAAACGTGGTTGAATTTCCCTTCGTTCCAAGTATCCCAATGGCGATAATCTAAACCATCGTAAATTTGAACATTCGATTTTTCTAAATTAGGGTAATAATCTTTCCCTAATACTTTGGCCTCTTTTACTTCTTCGTTATAAACAATAAATTTTCCATCAGCGGAAATATTTTTATCTGTAAGTAAATCTTTGGCATCTTTAATTTCTAGTGCATTTCCGCCATTAACCGGAATTGAATAGAATTTTGAATCGGATTTATTCTCTTCAACAGAAGGTGTAGCGACTTTGTAAACGATAGTTGCACCATCCTTGGATATTCCTAAAGGGGTAACTCGTCCTAACTTCCACAGTAATTCTGGGGTCATTACGTTTTGGGCAGTTGCGATCAAACTTATCATTGTTAACATTAAAAAGAGTGTTTTTCTCATAATTATATACTATTTATATTCCAATTTCAAATGTACTACTATAATTCGCAAAAAAATAAATCGCAGTACATAAAATTATCTGGCTGTATTATAAAATAAACAGCATTTAATTTTAACCATATAAGAAATATAAGATCCTTTAAGCTGGATGAAAAAGCAATAACTTATCTGTTCTTATATTTATTACATGGTAAACCTTTTCATCACGATCCATAGGCTTCAGGAGTCGGTAGTTTTTTTAATATCCGTTTAAAAGGAATATAAGTTAAAATACTGTCTATTATAGAATTAAGTGAAATATCTTAATAATAGATACTCTAATTAAAATATGTCAAAATGAGAAAGTCAAAAAACTAAAAACTCTTTTAAAAGTTGTACCACTATCAGTGTGATAAAAAAACACAACACCAATACAATTGCGCCAATAATCATCAATTTTTTAAAAAAAGAGGACTCAATTTTTTTAAATTCTAAATTCAAATCCGTAATTGTACTAAACTTAGCACACGATTGAACCCTCAATAAATATTGGTTCCATCCGCCGTCCTCAAATACTTGGCGCCCAAAATTAGTCAAATCACAACGAAATCCTTGACTTGGCTCTAGCTTCACTAGCCCTTTATTATTCAATATTTGAGAAAACTCTTTAGTGTTTTTAAGATTATACCCAAACTCATCCTTGAAATTGATTCGCATCATAAATTGTGATTGAGATGTATAGAGCAATTTTAAATTCACTTCTATAAGTTCATCTATATTTTTAAACATAACTAAATAATTTAATGTGATTTTTACAGAATCAATCTCTTTTTTCCTTCTTCTTCAAAAATAAAAAATCAATACATCTCTTTAAAACACCAATAACACGGAACAATTATAATGCCAAAGCCGCTGTTTTTTAAAAAATTAACACAATTTAGACTAGAAATAAAATTTAAAAAAATCTTATTGATATTTCTTACTTACATGTGTCTCAAAAGAACTGATTCTTATAAATTTTCTCATATTATAAAAGGTAATAGTTGTGAACTGAAATAATTATTTAATTTTATAAAAAAAATATAGTCAAATGCAACTTAGTTATTGGGAATTAAAAAATTGGTTTACCCAAGTAGACTTCACTATTGTGGGTAGTGGAATTGTGGGCTTACATACTGGGTTACGCTTACGCGAAAAATACCCAGACAGTAAAATATTGATTTTAGAAAAAGGAATGTTACCACAGGGAGCCAGTACCAAAAACGCTGGTTTTGCTTGCTTTGGAAGCCTTTCTGAAATCATTGATGATTTAAAATCACATACCGAGGAAGAAGTCATTCAGCTCATCCAAAAAAGATGGAACGGTTTACAATTGTTGAGAAAACGGCTTGGAGATACCACGATGGATTTTAAACCTTATGGTGGTTATGAGTTGTTTTTAAAGGAAAATGAAAGTAGTTATACTGAATGTTTAAATAAATTGCCTTTTGTAAATGAAATCTTAAAACCACTTTTTAAAGCAGATGTATTTGCCAAAGAAGTAGATCGTTTTGGTTTTGGAGGCATTCACGAATATTTAATTTTCAATCCATTTGAAGCTCAAATTGACACTGGAAATATGATGCAAGCCTTATTAAAACAAGCCATTGCACAAGATATTTTAATCCTGAATCAACAAACCGTTACTTCCTTTTTAGATAACGAAAATGGTGTTGAAGTAGCATTGGGGGATTTTAGTTTTACTACCAAAAAATTATTGTTTGCCACCAATGGTTTTGCCAATGAACTAACCAAAGGTGCCGTAAAACCAGCAAGAGCCCAGGTTCTAATCACAAAACCCATTCCTAATTTAGATATAAAAGGAACCTTCCATTTAGACAAAGGCTATTATTATTTTAGAAATATTGGGGATCGTATATTGCTAGGAGGCGGTAGAAATTTAGATTTGGAAACAGAAACGACAACCGAATTTGGTCAAACAGAAATTATACAAAAAAGATTGGAGGACTTACTAAAAGAAGTAATTTTACCCAATCATGATGTCAAAATCGACCATCGATGGAGTGGGATTATGGGTATTGGCAACAGCAAAAAACCAATTGTAACGCAACTGTCTGAGAACGTTTACTGTGGCGTTCGACTAGGTGGAATGGGCGTAGCAATAGGCAGTTTAATAGGAACAGAATTAGCAGATTTAGTATAAAATGGCAACCAAAATAACACCAAAAAAGACAACAAAAAAACCAGTCAAAAAAGACTCAAAAAGCTTTATGACCAAAGTAAAATGGTTTCTGCTAAAAGCCCTGATGTGGTTTTTTGGAATTTCAATATTTTTTGTAGTGCTTTTTAAATTCGTACCCGTTCCATTTACTCCTTTAATGGTAATGCGCTATTTTGAAAACAAAACTGCCGGGAAAGAAAATTATTATAGCCATAATTGGGAACCTATCGAAAAGATTTCCGTGAATTTGCAAAAAGCAGTGATTGCCAGTGAAGACGGAACTTTCTTAACCCACAATGGTTTTGACTTTATCGCCATGCAAAAAGCCTATAAAAGCAACGAAAGAGGCCGGAAAATAAAAGGAGGAAGTACCATATCCCAACAAACCGCCAAAAATGTTTTTCTTTGGCAAGGCCGAAGCTACGTTCGCAAAGGGCTGGAAGCTTATTTTACGGTTTTAATAGAACTTATTTGGGGCAAAGAACGCATCATGGAAGTTTACCTCAACAGTATCGAAATGGGCGACGGTGTTTACGGAGCTTATGCCGCTACAGAACATTGGTATCGAAAAGATGCATCAAGCCTAACTATGGTTCAAGCCGCTGGAATTGCCGCTATTTTACCCAATCCCAGAAAATATAAAGCTACGAGTTCCTCATCCTATATCAACAATAGGAAAACGAAAATTGTTCGGATTATGAGGCATATCGGAAAGATTGAATATTAAAACAAAACCCCAATAACGATTTGCTATTGGGGTTTGTTTTTTCGAGAAATTTTTCTTTAAAATTTAAAAGCTACTCCGAGAATAAAATTGGTTCCCAGATTGGGTATTCCAGCAGTTGCCAATCGAGACAAATGAGGAATATAGGTTTTGTTTAGTAAATTATTTCCATTCAAGTTAACGTCAAAAGCGGTTTTACCAAGCTTTACTTTACCTCCAAACCCCAAATTTAACAAGGTATAATCATTCGATGAAATATCAAATCCGCTTACTTTATCTTGACTAAAAGTCGTAGAAACATTCAAAGTAGCAAATCCTTCCTCAAGCCATTTACCAATTACAAAATCTGTTTTTATGGTATTATTCCAATTGTTGGCTGGAATTTGAGGCAAATATCCACCATCTTGCAGTTTTCCTGTAACGGTTTCAAAACTAGTTTCAAAATGCAACCAATCTAAAGGATGTGGATGAAAATGCAAAGCAACTTCACCTCCATACAAATTGGCATTGTTCTGAATATAATCATACACTTTAAACCCATCAATTTCTGCACCAGTTGGCGAAGCATAAATATAATCGTTAATATGATTGTAAAAAGCACTCACACTAAACTCAAAATGACTGACTTTATATTCTAAATCCAAATCGGTTTGCAAATTTTGTTCGGTGTTTAGATTAGGATTCCCCACTTCATACCGAAAAGTACCTTCGTGAACCCCATTGGATGACAACTCCGCCAAAGTTGGCGCTTTAAAACCTGTTGCTGCATTCAATCGAAAAGTCAAGTCCTTGGCAAAATTGGTTTTGTATCCCAATGAAGCGTTGAAACTGTCATACGTTTTATCGAGTGCTTCAAAATACCCTTCTTCTCCAACAACTCCATGCTCCTCAGAAATTAAATGTCTGTAATCAAAGCGAAAACCTGCTTGCAATGAATTCACGCCCCAATTATAAATTCCTGTACCAAAAACCCCAAAATCATTCGTTTTTGCATTTGGAATTAAAAATTCTTCGGCTAGATTTTTATTTTCCTGGGACATTCCTTGAACCCCAACGATCGTCTCAACTTTGCCTAAGGTTGGCAAATAGTATTTAATATTATAATCGAAGGTATTCAAAATCATATGCAAAACCGCAACATCACTATCTTCAAACTCAGAACGGTCATTACGGATATACCCTAAATTCACATCCAGTTTTGAATCTTTAAAAAACAAGGTATTATTCAAAGAGAGTAAATTATTGAAAACGCCTTGTTTGGGAAAGCTAGTTTTTTTGGTTGTGGTTTGGTCTGCAATACCCTCTTCTGGAATTCCCAAATCTAAATTATTGTAATTGTATCTCAAAACACTCGCAAACTTGGCATTGCTATACCCGATTCCTGCTTTGAAATCCATTTCTTGAAAACGCGTATTGGTAACACGATCTCCGTCTGGACCCGAGGGCGAAGACCGAATTGGCGAAGCAATTTTATAATCGGATTGGGTGTTGTATGCACCACGTATCAAATATTTCCAATTATCTGTAGATGTTCTCAAGCCAAAAGAGGTACTACTTCCAAGAGTATTCGAAAATAATCGTTGTCCAAAATCCCCTTGAAAAGTATTCGCCAAAGCAAATTTTTCTGGATTAAAAAACAAAACTCCTCCCAATGCATCAGAGCCATAAAGCAAAGAAGCAGGTCCTTTTATTACCTCAACACTCTCTACACCCGCATCGTTTAACCCCAAGCCGTGTTCGTCTCCAAACTGCTGATTCTCTAGCCGAATCCCTTGCGTGTATACCAAAACTCGGTTTCCGCTTAATCCTCGAATTACCGGTTTTCCTATTGAAGTTCCCGTAGAAACTTGAGAAACACCAGGAATGGTGGCCAGTCCCTCAATCAAGGTAGCACTCCCTTTTTCCTGCATCGATTTGACACTTTCACGATCTACTTTCATCACGTTTTGGGATTGTAATTTTGAAAATGGAGTCGATACTATAACCTCATCCATTTGAAAAGCCGTTTCATTTAAAACTATATCTAATGTTTGAGTATCTTGAACTTTAGCAATTGTTTTGTTTTGAGTTGCAAATCCTACATAAGAAAAAGTCAGGCTTACATTTCCATTTGGGAGTTGTCCCAAAGTGTAATTCCCGTTTTCATCAGTGGTAGTTGTTTTATGCAACTCCGATGCATAGACCGAAACTTCTTTTAATGGATTATTTTTAGAATCCGTTATTTTCCCGGATATCGAATTTTGCGCTTGTAAAAAAGTGGTAAGCCCTAGCAATAGAGCCAATATATATGATTTCATTTCTATAATTGTATTGTCCCTAATCAAAGTCAGTTATAAAAAAGTGACTTATGATTGGAATATTTTTGTGAATAATAGCGCTCACGACAAAATCTTTCTGAAAAAAGAAGTTGCCAGCAAATAAGCTTAATTTAAAAACGAAATAACCCTCCCGATAGCTATCGGGATAAATGGGTTATTTAAATACAATTTGGGGGACCACGATGGGAATACAAACTACCCGAAAACGAAAAAACAGTTTCTAAGTTTGCAAAGAAATAGGGGATTTTCCAATTCCCAGCATAGAATGCGTAGGAACACTTTATTGGAGTTATAAAACTGCTAAACCCAAATTCGCAAACATAACAATGGTCAAAATTGTGATGCTGATGCGTAAACTCTGAGCTAGAATTATAGGTGTGATGACATTCTTTTTGAGAAAATTTTTCTTGTAAATGGCTAATACTATCAACCGATTGAAACACTATTGAGAACAATACTGCGACAACCAAAGAAAGATTAAGTATGAGCTGTTTTCTTTTCATCACCGCAAAGGTAACAAAAAGAGCAAGGGTTAAAACAAATTGGTTTTTAAAATCACCCTTAAATTAATTTAATTAAAAAATTCATTCTATCTTTGATTAAAATAAGTCATATTGATTCTTGTTTTTTTTTTAGTAAAAGGATTCTAAACAAAAAATTTACAATTATGCCTTCTGCAACAGTTTCAAAAATCAACCAAAAAATTAAATCCCTCCCTGCAGATCTTTTGCAAGAAGTAGATCAATATATCGATTTTCTAAAATACAGAAATGATCAATCCGATTGGTCAAAATCAATTGCCGAAAATCAGTTTTTACTTATTGAAAAAGGGAAAAAAGATATTGAAGAAGGAAGAATTTACACTCACAAAGAAGCGAAACAAAAAATAGCCGACTATATTAAAAGCAAAACACAATAATGGAAATTGTGTGGTCAAAAACTTCGCTTGAAACCTTTTTTAAAGTTGTTGATTATCTTTTCGAACATTGGACTTTAACAGAAATAGAAAGCTTTGAAAAAAACGTAGATGACTTATTAGAAAAAATAAGCGTTAACATTGAATTATGTCCGCAATCTAAAATATTTGGATATCGAAAATGTATCATTGACAATCAAAATGCTCTTGTCTATTCCATTATAAACAATAAAATTTCCCTAGTTACTTTTATAGATACTAGAAGCCAATCTATTTATTAAACAGAAAAAACTACAACCGTTTAAAGTTGTAGTTTCTGTTTAATTATCTAAAAAATGGATTAAACCAATTTTGCTGCAATCAAATATTCAGCGATTTGAATCGTGTTGGTTGCTGCTCCTTTTCTTAAATTATCAGCAACAATCCACATATTCAAAGTGTTTGCTTGGCTTTCGTCACGACGAATTCGACCTACAAAAACGTCATTTTTCCCTTCTGCATATCTTGGCATTGGATACGTAAAAGTGTCTAAATTATCTTGTACTACTATCCCATCGGTATGGTGCAAAATGTTTCTAACTTCGGCAACATCAAAATCATTGGTAAATTCTACGTTTACCGCTTCACTATGTCCACCTACAACCGGCACACGTACAGCAGTTGCTGTTACGGCAATAGTTTTATCCCCTAATATTTTTTGAGTTTCACGAACCAATTTCATTTCTTCTTTGGTATATCCATTGTCTTCAAAACTATCACATTGAGGAATACAGTTTCTGTTAATTTTGTATTTGTAAACCATGTCTCCTTCAACACCAGCACATTCATTTTCGAATTGTTGAACTGCTTTTACACCAGTTCCTGTAATAGATTGGTATGTCGAAACAATTACACGCTTGATGTTGTATTTTTTATGCAAAGGTGCCAAAGTCAATACCATTTGAATGGTAGAGCAGTTTGGATTTGCAATGATTTTATCTGTTGCGGTCAATTCTCCAGCATTGATTTCTGGAACAATTAATTTCTTGGTTGGATCCATTCTCCAAGCCGAAGAATTATCAATAACGGTAGTTCCTGCAGCTGCAAATTTGGGTGCCCATTCTAATGAAGTCTCTCCTCCAGCAGAGAACAAAGCAATATCCGCTTTCATATCAACTGCCGTTTGCATTCCCACCACTTTATATTTTTTCCCTTGAAAATCAATCTCTTTCCCTACTGATTTCTCAGAAGCAACAGGAATTAATTCGGTTACAGGAAAATTTCTTTCTGCCAATACTTTCAACATTATTTCGCCAACCATTCCGGTAGCACCTACAACTGCTATTCTCATCGTATATATTTTATAATTACTTCGTCCGTTCGCCTTTCAGGCTCGGGTGAATATTTATTTTGAAATACAAAAGTATGTAATATTCAAAACATAACAAGCGTCTTTACAAAAAATAACAAATTGTTATAATTATAACAATTCTGTTTTAAGAATAGGTAACAATAAAGCATTAATTCATTTTTTTTTAGTGCAATCAAAACGGTGACCATAATTATGAATATTAAAAAACAGATAGAAAAACATATAAACCACTGCAATTCAAACAAGTTGTGTTAATTTTAGTATTATTTTTAGTATTAATATTGTTTTATTAATACTAACTTTACAAAGAATGACAGCCAAACAATTAATTTCGTTAACTAACCGACTAATCACATGAAAAAAATCACCTTCTTGTTATTGCTATTTTTTATAGTAATAACTATTAACGCCCAAACTACATTAGTAACCCCAGGTTCCTCTTGGAAATATTTAACTAATGGATCTAACCAAGGTACCGCTTGGAGAAGCACCACATTTAGCGATACAACTTGGCCATCGGGCTTAGCTCAATTAGGCTACGGAGACGGAGATGAAGCCACTGTACTCAGTTACGGAACGAGTTCAAGCAAAAAATATATTACCACTTATTTTAGAAAAACATTCAATTTAGCAGACCCTACAATTTACTCCAATTACACATTAAATGTAAAAAGAGATGATGGAGTTGTTGTTTATATTAATGGAGTTGAAGTATATAGAAACAACATGCCAACAGGATCAATTGCCTACAATACCTTGGCTTCAAGTGCTTGTAGTGATGACGGAAGTGTTTTTTTGGCTACTACATTAACCCCAACACAAACAGGATTTATAGCTGGAAATAATACTATTGCTGTTGAAATTCATCAAAATGCACTTAACAGTTCGGATATTAGTTTCGACTTTTCACTTACAGGAAATACAACTACTGTCGCATCGGCTATAAAGCAAATACGATGGGGAAGTACAAGTAATCCTCTCGAAGGATTGACGATTACATGGAGAAATGTTGGAACAGCAGACAAAATAAAATGGGGATATACCAATACTTATGAACAAGGCACCTTTTCCGCAATAGTAAGAAATGGCTATGCTGATAAGTTTTTTAAATATACTTTCCCTACCGTAACTCCAGATACCACAATATACTATAGACTTTTTGACGCTACAACAGCTGTGTGGACAGTTGAAAAAACCTATCAAACTGCGCCGGCTTTAAACACAACTGCATTCTCCTTTCTAGCCATTGGAGATAGCCGTTCTGGAATGAGTATTTGGAATCAGGTTGCTGCATTAGCAAATACAAAAACACCCGATTTTACAATTTTTAATGGCGATATTGTTAACAATGGGGGATCAACCGCAGATTGGGACAGTTGGTTTACCAACGGAAATACTTTTATAGAAAATAATTTAGTGTATCATTCTATGGGAAATCATGACGCGTCAAGTGTACCTACCTATCAAAATGTTTTTGAACTACCAAAATCTACTCCCACTAACGGTACAAATCTTTATTATTCTTTTACCTACGGTGATGCCTTATTTATTTCTCTTAATTCCGAGGACCCTTCAAATACTACTCAGTACAACTGGCTGGTGAGTACATTGCAAGCCAATGCAGGCAAAAAATGGAAAATCATCTTTTTCCACAAACCTTTTTTTACTATCGGAAACCATGCAGGAGAAATGAATTCATACTATAACACTTGGTGGAAAGCATTTGATGATTATGGTGTAGATCTAATCGTAAACGGTCATGACCATATGTATGAGCGTACAAAACCAATGAATCGTAATGTCAGTACTACAGCTCCAGTAGCACAATACGGAAGTGAAGCAACACAAGGACGCTGCCAAATAGTTTGTGGTGGTGCCGGTGCCCCATTATACACAGGAAATGCAACTTGGTTTGTTGAAAAATACAAAAGCACGTATAACTTTTGCAAATTTGACGTGACTTCAAATTCCATTTGCAATACAACATTTGACAATAATGGAAATACAATCGATTCCTTTTGTCTCACCAAAAACACATCAGTAGCCAAATCTAGTGTTCAAAATTTCAATACTATCAAAATTATACCAAATCCGGTTACAAACCGTTTTGCATTAGAATATAATTCCCCTGAAATTGGTGAAGCTACTATCAAAATTGTAGACATGAGCGGAAATGTGGTTATCGACAAAAAAGCCAACAAAGACACCATTGATTTCAAATTCGAAGAAGACATGTCTAAATTTTCTAAAGGAATCTACATCCTTGAAATAACCGTGGGAAATCAAAAAGATTCTTCGTTACTCAATCTAAAATAATTTTTCAATTAAACATCAAACCACTAATATTAAAAATATTAGTGGTTTTTTAACTACATATAATGAAAGAAATCACTCAAAATATAGCCTTTTTAAAACTAAATATAATCAAAAACCCCTTAGAAATTATAGCCCGGATAGGCGTTTTTGGCACTTTTTTAGGTCACGGGATTCTTGCGATTGGAGTAAATCCTAAATGGATTCCGCTCCTTACATCAGTAGGTTTCACAACCCAACAGTCCATATTTCTAATGCCCATTATAGGGATAATGGACATTCTAGTTGCAATAACTACACTCTTGTATCCAGTTCGCCAAATACTAATCTGGGCAAGTATTTGGGCTTTTTTAACGGCACTAAGCCGTCCTTTTTCAGGAGAACCTTTTCTAGAATTTGTAGAACGAGCTGCCAATTGGTGTTTACCTTTGGTATTATTAATGTTCCAATATAGTCCTGCAAAAAAGCCACTGAATATCAGTTAAAAAAAATTCCTCAACAATTGAGGCGTTTTTTTTAACTTTATTTCTTCAATAAATCTCTAATTTCTGTAAGCAATTCTTCCTGGGTTGGTCCTGCAGCTGCAACCACCACTTCTTCTTTCTTTTTGGTCTTTTCATAGGCTTTTAATACCATAAAAATACAGAACCCAATAATTACAAAATCAAAAACGGTTTGAATAAAAGCCCCATAGTTTATGGCAATTTCTGCAATTGCGGGTGCTTTCTCTGCCCCATTTTCCATAACAGCAGGAATACCGTCTTGAAGAATAATTTTTAGATTTTTAAAATCAACTTTTCCTAATAGCAATCCTATTGGTGGCATCAAAACATCATTGGTAAATGAGGTTACTATTTTTCCAAAAGCACCTCCAACGATTACGGCTGTTGCCAAATTTACTATCTCCCCTTTCATCAAAAAGGCCTTAAAATCATTTAGAAATCCCATAGTCTGTAGTTTTAATTTGATTACTACGAATATAATTAATTTTTCATCATATTTTAGTGAATAGCAATTAGTCCTTAGTGATTAGCTTCGTTTCGCAAATAAATTATTCCCTATAAAAAACCCTTTTTACCCGTTGCGAAATGCTAGTAAGGATTTCATAAGGAATGGTATGCAATTTTTCGGCCATGTAATTGACCGTTGGGCTTTCGCCAAAAATTACTACGGCATCCCCTTCTTTACACTCTATCTCGGTCACATCAACCATTAGCATATCCATACAAACACTTCCAAGAATGGCTGCTTTTTTATTCTTTATCGTTACAAATCCTACGCCGTTCCCCCAGCTTCTTGCAATTCCATCGGCATAACCAATAGGAATCGTAGCAATCTTCATGGCTTGATTAGCCACAAATCGTCTGCCGTAGCCCACGCTTTCACTAGAATCTATGGTTCTAATTTGGGAGATAATCGATTTTAAAGTCCCTACATTTTCCAACTGCTTTTGCTCTTCTGAGTCGTTTGAAACTCCATAAAGACCAATTCCAAGCCGAACCATATCGTATTGCGCTTCTGGAAAATTACTTATCCCTGAGGTATTCAAAATATGTCGGATTGGGTTTATTTGCAGTTCAGCTATTAATCTAGAGGATAGTTTTTCGAATAAATCAATTTGATAGCGTACAAAATCTTCGTGTTGCAGATCATCACTGGTGGCCAAATGAGACAAAACACTTTTTACTTTAACCGTTTGGTTTCCTTTTAAGGTTGCAATCAAATCTTCAATTGTATTGACCTCAAAACCCAAACGATGCATTCCGGTATCCACCTTTATATGTATCGGAAAGTCTTTTAATTTCTTTTGTTCTGCAATTTTCAAGAAAGCAACAAGCCCTTTCAAACTATAAATTTCGGGTTCCAGTTGATGTTGAATTATAGCCGAGAAACTGGTGTTTTCTGGGTTCAAAACCATAATGGGTAATTTAATCCCTGCTGTTTTCAACGAGATTCCTTCATCGGCGAAAGCCACACCCAAATAATCTGCTTTGTGATGCTCTAATAGTTTGGCAATTTCAAAACCTCCATTTCCGTAACCAAATGCCTTTACCATAACCATCATTTTGGTGGTTGGCTTGAGTTTTGATTTAAAGAAATTAAAATTATGACTAATCGCATTCAAATTAATTTCAAGAACCGTTTCGTGTGTTTTCTCCTCTAATGAAGCTACAATTTCTTCAAATTCAAAGGATCTCGCTCCTTTGATTAGAATGGTTTCATTTTCGAAATTTAATCGGTCTATATTTAGTACAAATTCATTGGTATCTTTGAAAATAATGCAATTCGAAAGCTTGTTTTTCAATGCTGGAATTGTTTCTCCTATTCCTATAACACGGTTTATATTGTTAGAAACAATCAACTCGGCCACTTTAGAATACAACACGTCATTAGTCAAACCACTCTGAAAAATATCCGAAAGTATCACGGTTTTATTTTGATGTTGTTTTTGACTTTCAAGAAAATCCAAAGCAATTTTTAAAGATTGAAAATCGGAGCTATAGCTATCGTCAATAATACTGCAATTATTGATTCCGTTTTTAACTTTCAATCGCATTTCTACAGGATACAATAATTCGATTCGGTTTTGAATGGTTGTTGCATCCAATTCTAAATACAACAATAACGCTAGACAAGAAATCGCATTCTCTATTGAAGCATCGTCCAGAAATGGGATTGTCAGTGTAAAAACATTTCCTTTATAATGGTAGTGAATGGTAGTGTTTTCGTCTGTGCTCTCTTTTTGAAAAACAAAAACAGTAGCGGTAGAATCCACAAAAGACCAAGAAAAAAGCCCCCTAGCCCCTACTTCGACAAGCTCTGCCTCCGAGAAAGGGGGAATATCCCCGCTAAAATTAGACAAACAGTTATCTACTAATTCATTTTTTTTATAAATCAGCACTTCCGAATGGTTGAAAAGCTGTACTTTCTCTTTAATTTTTTCTTCTAGATTCTCAAAACCTTCATCGTGGGCAGAACCTATATTGGTCAAGATTCCAATAGTGGGTAGGATGATTTTTTCCAGTTTCTCCATTTCAGAAATGGTAGAAATTCCAGCTTCAAAAATACCAAGATTATGATGTTCATTGATCCCAAGCACCGATAGCGGAACCCCAACCTGAGAATTGTAACTTTTGGGACTTCGGATAATATTATAATCTGGGCTCAAAAGAAAGTTGAGCCATTCCTTGACTATTGTTTTACCGTTACTCCCCGTTAAACCAATTATAGGAAAAGTAAAAAGACTGCGGTAATAAGCGGCAATTTGCTGTAAACCATTAAGTGTATTTTCAACAATTAGAAAATTAGCTTTCCCTTCAAGACCTTCCGGAATATGGGTAACCACAAAATTGCGAACACCTTTTGTAATTAAATCTTTCAGGTATAAATGGGCATCAGTATTGCGCCCAACTAATGCGAAAAAAAGGGTTTGTGGCCCATTTTGCAAAGAGCGGCTGTCTATAGAAATATTTTCAATTATGGTATCGCCTGAGTTTCCTAAATATTCGGCATTCAGGATAGAAGTAATTTTATATAGGGGTAAATTCATCTTAAAGAAGATTTAAAAATTGTAAAACACATTATTTTGTTCTTTTAATTTTTAAAGGTTCTTGGCAGCAATCAAAGATATCGACAATTTCGACTAGATTTTTTTCTAAATCCACATAAAAAATTATCTTATAGTTATCATAAAAAAAAAAACGAAAATCTTCTTTTCTATCTACCAACAGCTCTTCTATTTTTCCTACAAATGAAAGCTTCTCAAGTAAAAAGACTTCTTTTGAAATTTCTTCTACTATATTTTTGGCCGTTTTTAAATTGGATTTGCCTTTATAGTATAAAAATATTTCTCGCAATTCATTTCGGGAATATGCTGTCCAATTTAATTTTAGTTCCATTTTTGAATCTCTTTCAATAACTCATTTGCTTCAATAACTCGACCGTTTTTCGAGTCGTCCATTGATTGGTCGATTCTGTTTTCAAACTCTTCCGTTGTCATCGGGCGAAACTCTTTGTCTGTGTAGTTTTTCTTTTCTTTTTTCAGAAAATTTTCTAGACGAGCTACAATTTCTTCGTTCTGAATAGAAAGAAATTCTTGAACAAACGATATTTTTCTGGTTTGTAAATCCATTGCAGTTAATTTTACATCAAAGTTATAAAAAATCGAATTGGAATAGTGTTTGTTTTAGTATTTTATTGAAATCAAAAATTCCGTAGGAGTCATTACCGAGATTTCGGAGTTTTTAAAATCTCTCAAATCTCTTGTCATAATAATAACACAGACTGAAATTTCTTAACAAAAAACTACATATATTTGTATGAAAACTTACTTAAATAAACTATGAAGCAAAACAAACATTATTTTTTAATCCTTCTCATAACTAGTTTCCCATTTATTAGAAGTTATTCGCAGGAAAGCATTTTGACTTCGGGTGGAACAGCAACAGGATCTGGAGGCACTTCCAGTTATTCTGTTGGAGCAATATTCGTTGGTACGCAAACCGGAACAAATGGTTCTGTCTCACAAGGCACTCAACAACCATTTGAAATTTCTACTCTTGGCAGTGATGAATTTACCCAAATTAATCTGGAAATGTCTGTTTACCCCAACCCAACTGTTGACAGGCTCAATCTTTTGGTAAGCAACACCGAATGGAGTAATTTGACGTATCAACTTTTTGACATCAGTGGAAAGATTGCTTCCGAAAATCAAAAAATAACAGCTTCCGAAACTCCTGTTTCCATGCAAAGCTTCAGCCAAGGAATTTATTTTCTGATGGTAAAAGACAATACGAAAACGGTAAAAACTTTCAAAATCATTAAAAAATAACACTTTTAAAATTTAAAAATAATATGAAGAATATTACTCTCATTGCACTATTACTATGCTCTTTTACAATACTTTTTGCACAAGCGCCACAAAAAATGAGTTACCAATCGGTGATACGAAAAGCAGATGGTAGTCTAGTTTCTAACACTTCCGTAAAAATTAAAGTGAGTATTTTGCAAGGCTCTGCAACTGGGACAGCATCGTATGTAGAAACCCAAACCGCAACCACAAACCCAAACGGATTGGTTACTTTAGAAATTGGTGGAGGAACTCCCGTTACAGGAACTTTTTCTAGTATCAATTGGGGCTCTGGGACTTATTTCATAAAAACAGAAACCGATATTACGGGAGGTACAAACTACACCATTAGTGGTGTAAGCCAATTACTAAGCGTACCTTATGCTTTGTATGCTGGGAGTACACAAAACAAAGGAAAAACATCTATTGTACTAACTGGAAATATTACCAATGAACAAGCGGCTGCGCAAATAGCGGCTGAACTTGGTCCTTATACCGAAAATGTTTATATTCAAAATACGACTGGATTAACGGCTGTGGATTTGAGTATGTGTACCAATTTAGTAAATTTAGGTATAGACTACAATACAAATCTATCTTCAATAAATTTAAATGGTCTTACTTCAATGTATAAAACAGCTAGTGTTTCTTACAACAATACATTAACAAACCTTTCGTTTCCAAAACTAACTACAACAACTAATAGTGATCGTATTAGCATTAGGCATAATCCTGCCATAACTTCAATATCATTCCCCGCTTTAATCAATTCTGTAACTTATTTATCTATTCAATATAATGATGCTTTAACTACCGTTTCACTCCCTGTTTTGACTACAGCCAATGACTTATACTTAGCAGATAATCCTCAAATAACTACTATTAATTTTCCTAGTTTAACACAAATAACATCCACCATTCAAATTAATTTTTGTGCCAAACTTACATCTATTGGAATTCCTTCTTTACAAAGTGGTAATTCCTTCCGTATCTATAATAATGCATTACCAAGTTCACAAATCAATATGATATTGAACAAAATGCTTACAGTAACTCCAACATCGGGAAAATATATAGGCCTAACTGGTCAAAACCCACCCGCTCCACCAACAGGACAAGGAATTACAGACAAAGCGACTTTGATTAGTACTGGAAATAGTGTTACAACCGATTAATTTTTCAACTCTTAAATCTATGCCATCCCCCTTTTTAATCGGATTAAAAAGGGGTTTGTTTTTTTTAGTAACTTTGTCAAAAAAGGAACAGTTATGATAACGGATATTAATTTATTGGATTTAGAGAAAAGATATTCCTATGCCGATTATTTGACTTGGCAGTTTCAGGAAAAACTGGAATTAATAAAAGGAAAAATTTTTAAGATGAGTCCTGCACCAAGTACCACTCATCAAAGAATATCAAGAAAATTGACGGGTGTTATGATTTCCGCTTTCAAAAATCATTCCTGTGAATTATTTATTGCTCCGTTTGATGTTCGATTACTGGATAAAAAAAATTCGACATTAGATAAAGAAATATACACTGTAGTACAACCCGATTTGTGTGTCATTTGCGATGATGCCAAAATAGATGAACGAGGCGCTATTGGTGCTCCTGATTTAGTGATTGAAATTCTATCTCCCGGAAATTCAAATAAAGAAATGAAGTATAAATTTGATTTATACGAAGAAGCAGGAGTTTTAGAATATTGGATCGTAAACCCTGCCGACAAAACTGTTTTTATCTATGTTCTCAAAGAAAATCAGTTTATAGGAATGCACCCTTTGATTGAAGAAGACAGCATGCAAAGCAAATTATTCCCCGAATTAGATTTTAAATTAGAATCTATTTTTAATTAAAAAAACGAACCCTTTCAAATGTTTAAATTGTGAAAGGGTTTGTTTTTTTATTTTCCTTGATCCTTCTTCATCGCGTGATAATAGGCCGCACGGCTCAAAGGTTCGTATTCCTCCGTTTCCCCTAGCATTACCAGCTTGTCATTATCGGCTTTTCTAAAACTAAAATGAGCAAGATTTCCTGTGCGAGTACATACGGCATGCACTTTGGTCACATACTCCGCGGTAGCCATAAGAGCAGGCATGGGGCCAAAAGGATTTCCTTTAAAATCCATATCCAAACCGGCTACAATTACTCGAATTCCCTGATTGGCAAGGTCGTTGCAAACCGTCACGATTTCGTCATCAAAAAACTGGGCTTCATCAATCCCTACCACATCACAACCTTGTGCCAAAATAGAAATATTAGCTGCAGCCGGAACAGGTGTAGATCGAATTTCATTGCTGTCATGCGAAACAACCATTTCGTCATGATAGCGGGTATCAATGGCGGGTTTGAATATTTCTACTTTTTGCTTGGCAAATTGAGCTCGTTTTAATCTACGGATGAGTTCTTCGGTTTTACCCGAAAACATGGAGCCACAAATGACCTCAATCCACCCAAATTGTTCTTTATGATTTACTGTATTTTCGAGAAACATTTTGTATTTTTCTACCTTAAAAAATGAATAGTTTTTATTACTTTGTAACGGTAATAAATCGACTGGGTAAAGAACTGTTTTTACCTCGTTTCAAAAGTAGATAATTTTTATCAAAACGAACATTCGGGAGGATTTATTTCAAAAATAAAATACCGTCAGAAAGAGTCTCCCATAAACCAAATACAAGTAACGAAAATTTAATAAAAGCCTTATTCATTATAATTTCAAAAGTCATGAAAAAAAGATTGGAAGCCGATTTAATCAGCATTGCTCATAGAATATTACAGCTAAAAAATAAATCCGACATCAACCAATTGTACTTAGAAACGCAGAAGTTATATGAAAAACTAGCCGTTTTACGATTTGTTGAAGAACATTTTGGAGAACCAAAACCTACTATTGGTCAAGCTGAAATAGTGAAAAAAATGAAAGAATTTTTCGAAAACAATACCATGCCGGAATTCCAAAGAAGTTTCGGAAATGAAAAAATCGTTGCGGAGGAAATTATTACAGAAGAAACTTTAGCAGCGGAAATCATTGAAGACAAAATCCCTACAGAAGAAACTTTAGAAACTGAAATCATTGAAAACCAAACAATAATCGACGAAGAAGTTGACGCTGTATTGGAAGAAGTTGATGAAATCGAATCGAAAGAAGAGCATGTAATAGCCGAGGAGGAACCAATTGAATCAAATACCATTGAATCTCAACCTGCCTTCGAATTAGATGAAGTCGAACCCGTTACAAACGAGGAAGAACCGATTGAAGAGATAACTCCGAATACAGCAGAAACCGAAATTAATCCCTTCGCTGAACAAATTGAGGAGATAAAAACCGAAGCTCCAAAGAAAACCGAAGCGGTGCAAATTTCGTTCGAAGATCTTTTGGGCGGTCATTATACAGAACCCCACTTTGTAAAAAGATCTCAGCTAGAACAAACCTCAGAAAATAAGATAGTTGACAAAACTCCATCGGCATTTAATTTTCAACCAGAACCAATGTCAAACGGCAATCATGTCGTTCTGGAAAAAGAAGAGTCAAAAGCCATAACGTTAAATGATAAATTGGCAAAGGGAATTACAATAGGTTTAAATGATCGAATCGCCTTTGTGAAACATCTTTTTGACGGAGACAGCGAAGATTACAATCGTGTGCTAAGCCAGTTAATCACTTTTAATACTTTTCAAGAAACCAAAACTTTTATTGATGAAATGGTAAAGCCTGATTACAACAATTGGGAAGGAAAAGAAGATTTCGAACATCGTTTTATGGAAATTATCGAAAAGAAGTTCTTGTCGTTTTAAGAATCGACATCGTATTGCATTACCCTTTTATATTCCACCAAACACACTCTTTAAGCAGCAAAAATGTCAAAATTATATATAGTCCCTACTCCTATTGGCAACCTCGAAGACATGACTTTTCGTGCCATTAGAATTCTTAAAGAAGTAGATTTAATTCTAGCCGAAGACACTAGAACGAGCGGAAAATTGCTCAAACATTTCGAAATTGGCACACATATGTACAGTCATCACATGCACAACGAGCACAAAACAATTGAGAATCTAATTTCAAGATTGAAAGCCGGAGAAACGATAGCCTTAATATCGGATGCAGGAACGCCTGCCATTTCAGACCCTGGTTTTTTGTTGACCCGTGCCTGTATCGAAAACGGAATAACCGTAGAATGTTTACCCGGAGCAACGGCTTTTGTCCCTGCTTTAGTCAATAGCGGATTACCCAATGACAAATTTATTTTTGAAGGCTTCTTGCCCGAAAAAAAAGGAAGACAAACCCGCTATCTGGAACTTGCCGAGGAAACCCGCACCATGATTTTATATGTTTCCCCACATAAATTAGTTAAAACTTTAGCCGAATTTATTACCTATTTTGGCGAAGACCGTACCATTTGTGTTTGTAGAGAATTATCAAAACTACACGAAGAAAACGTACGAGGCACCACTCGTGAAGTCCTAACCCATTTTGAAAAAATAGCCCCTCGTGGCGAAATTGTGGTGGTGGTTGCAGGAAAACCAATTGTAAAGGAACCCAAGAAAAGTAAATTTCAAAAAGACGAATAAACACATCAATATGACTATCAATACCTTTTTAGAAAAACTAAAAGAAACCCCAACATCTGTAACATTTGCAGAAGCGATTGCTACAATAGAAGAAAACTACACTTTTACACCAACAGCCTTTCAAAACGGAGAACAACATAATGCCGCTGGAGAAAACTCAGGTTCTTGCAAATTATTCGCTTTTGCGCTATTGCAAAAGTTATCCGTTGCCGAAACTTTAGCCTGTTTTGGAGCCTTTTATTTTGAAGAAGTTTTGGGAGATCCCAACGGAACCAATCATCAAAACATTCGCAACTTTATGAAAACAGCTTGGGATGGAATTCAATTTGAAGGAGAAGCATTAGAACTTAAATAACTAATTTATATTGTAACTTTTTTGATTCATCATCTGTTATTAATCGCAATAATGAATCAAAAAAGTTACATTGTATACAAAATAATTTGCTTGTCAATTTGCTCTATTTGAGTGTTTTCAATGCCCGATTTTATAGCATAGTCCCCCCAATTGGAAAGCACTTCAGTACACAACTCAATAATTGGTTTTGGTTTCTTAAGGTTTATATTTTTGGCTACAGCCAAAAGGTCTTCCAGCATAATATTTTCTCTTTTCCCATTGACACTCATCTGATGGGCTTTTAACCAGAAATTATCAGGATTGTAAGCATACGTAACATCATAAGCGGGCGACAATTGCCACTCTCCATTGGGAAACATTAAAAAAGAAATATTTTTGGTGTGATCGTCTTGGTTCCTAGACATCACATTAAAAACCATTCGTCTGTACAATTCTTCCATATCCGAATACGGCAATTTCATTTGGCGCATCACTTGAAAAGCCTGCTCATACGAATACGCACGAGGCATATTATAATCAAAATGCGCTATTCCGCACAACGTTTGCATGTGGATTTTTTGATTGTTCTGCCTGTCAAAACGCTTGGTCATAAAATGCGAACGACTGTTTTCGGACATCAATTTACTCTCAGACATTGTGATTCCAGCATCAATAGCCATCAGGTAATACGCATATTCAATATTCCCGTAGCCTTTGGGATCTCCCAACTGATGATTGGTAACCCCGTCAAATTTAATCAACCAATAATCAAAACCTTCCAATCCATCAACCTGCCCCGAACGCACATCTCCCGTAATTTTATTGTAGGCAATAATCGCTTTGGCCCTTGCTCCTCCCGCCGAACTTCCCACTTGCAATATATCCGAAAAACCTTTTTCGGAATCCATATCAGAATGGAAATCACTGCGAGTACCCAAAACTTCCTTGGCAAATTTTACCAATTCCTGAATTTCAATAGGATTGGATTTTTCAACCGTACCATTACTGGCGGGTTCAAACTCTAAAGCGCCCATCCCACGTTTACCAATATAACAAAGACGATCCACCGGATTAAAATCATTACTACTTTTACCTTGTTGCGCCAGCCACGCATCTATAATTTGATTACCAAATTTATCTGGCAAACTGTCTGACAATAACCCCGGCAATCCCTTAAAAGTATCTAGATTTAACAAGGGGAATGAAAAAACTTTCTTGCCTCTTTGAGCATCGGCAACGGACATCATTATAGGAGAAAGATCAAGTCCTAATTTAAAAAACTGTTTGTCATATTCAAAAACACCATAATTTCTTTGTTGATCCCAAAGAACAACCCCAACTTTATGGTTCCAAATTTTCACATCGGCAACTGCAATCATAGCTACTATTCTTTAGGATCTGAATTTCGAGGGGTTGGCGAAGCTTTTTTACGGAGCTTTTTTTGCGCTTCCATAACCATCATCGGACTAATTTCTGGTTCTTCGTTCAGGTAATTTAGTAGCTCTAATTTTTCTAAAGCACGAAGCAACTGTATCAATGTCATCAAATTGATTGCTTTTCCGGTTTCCATCCTGCTAATCGTGATTCTATTGACTCCCGATTTCTCGGAAAGTTCCTCTTGCGAGATATTCTTATTCAAACGCATTTGTTTAATGCTTTTGCAAAGGGTTTCTACAATAGCATTATCGGTCAATGCATACCAGTTTTTATAGTAGCTTCTTTGTTCCATTATGTCTGTATTTAGGATATATTGAAACATATATGTTACAAATGTACGGCTTTTTTTAATGTTTAAAATATTTTTCTCCATAAATTAAAAATCAATTACCCTACTGTTTTCATTAAAAAAAATTAAATTCGTATTCTAAAGACTCTCGCTAGAATGCGACGCTCTTTTTTACATCCAATTTATCAAACTCCTTTAAAAAATGCGTTGGACTCTAAAGCCAAAACCCGCTGAAGAAAAAATAAAGCACTTAGCTCAAGTTTTGAATGTAGAAGAATTCATCGCTACTTTATTAATACAAAGAGGCATTGAAACTTTTGAAGAAGCCAAACAATTTTTTCGACCAAGTTTAGACGATTTACACGATCCTTATTTGATGAAGGATATGGACAAAGCGGTAGAACGCATCGAAAAAGCGATTGCCAATCAGGAAAACATCCTCGTATTTGGCGATTATGATGTAGACGGAACCACAGCAGTATCTCTAGTTTCGTCTTATTTAAGAACCTATTACCCCAACGTTGCCACTTATATTCCAGATCGCTACGCCGAAGGTTATGGAGTTTCTTATAAAGGAATTGACTTTGCCGATGACAACGGTTTTTCACTCATCATAGCCCTAGATTGCGGGATTAAATCTATCGATCATGTCGCTTACGCAAAAGAGCGAAACATTGACTTCATCATTTGTGACCACCACAGGCCCGGAGCATTTTTGCCCGAAGCCATTGCTGTTCTGGATCCAAAGCGAGAAGATTGCGAATATCCTTATGACGAATTGTGTGGCTGTGGCGTAGGTTTTAAACTCATTCAAGCACTCGGAGCCAATAGAAACCAAACCATAGAAGATTTAGTATTATACTTGGATTTGGTAGCCACGGCAATTGCTGCGGATATCGTTCCCATGACGGGCGAAAACCGAGTATTGGCTTATTTTGGATTGCAGGTTATTAATGCAGAACCAAGACCGGGAATCAAAGCATTAGTGCATCAAGTAAAAAAGAAAACGCTCGACATTACCGATGTTGTATTTATAATTGCCCCCCGTATCAATGCTGCAGGTCGCATCAAACATGGTAATCATGCAGTAGAATTATTGACCGAATTTAATTTTGAACAAGCCCAACAATTCGCTTCCGAAATTGAGCAATACAACTCTGATCGAAAAGATCTGGACAAACAAATTACCAAAGAAGCGCTCCTACAAATAACCGAAAATCAAGAAGAAAAAAACTTTACGTCGGTGGTTTTTCAAGAAGATTGGCACAAAGGAGTCATTGGAATTGTAGCTTCTCGATTGATTGAAACCTATTACCGTCCTACGTTGGTCTTTACAAAAAGTGGAGATAAATATGCCGCTTCAGCACGTTCCGTAAAAGGATTCGATGTGTACAACGCACTCGAAGCTTGTTCCCATCATTTAGAACAATTTGGAGGTCACATGTATGCTGCTGGTATGACTTTAAAGGAAGAGAACTATCAAAATTTTAAAAATGCTTTTGAAAAAACAGTACAGGAAACCATCCAACCCGATCAACTAACTCCGGAAATCACGATTGATTCCGAAATTGATTTTGACGACATTTCACCAAAATTAATTCGGATTCTAAAACAATTCGAACCTTTTGGCCCCTTAAATATGACTCCTGTTTTTTTAACCAAAAAAATAAGAGACACCGGCTACGCCAAAACACTAGGTTCTGAGGATGAGCATTTAAAGCTATTTGTAAAGCAAAATGATTCAGATGGATTAACAGCAATCGGTTTTGGATTAGGGAACAAAAAAGATTTAACGGGCAATCAAAAAGAATTTGATGCCGTATATTGCATCGATGAAAATGAGTGGAATGATAAAGTGAGCATTCAATTACGATTAAAAGATATTAAATAATAGCAGTTACTATGAAGAAAAATGACCCCTACGCAGCCCTGAGATTTAAAGAATTCAATACCTTTTTGCTTATTCGATTTTCCATGGTTTTTGCCTGGTCCATGCAGTTTATCATCATCGAATGGGAAGTTTATAGAGTAACAAAAAGCGCTTTATCCTTAGGAATTATTGGTTTAATGGAAATCATTCCAGCCATCGCTATGTCACTATTTGCGGGACACATTGTCGATCAAAACGAAAAAAAAGGTCTTTTATCAAAATGCATTTTGGGATTCTCTGTAATTAGTTTGGGATTATTCTTGATCACTTGGCCAAAAGTAAACACTGGTTTGCCAACAACTACTATTCTATACACCATTTATTCCTTAGTGTTTTTCGGAGGGATTGTTCGTTCGTTTTTAGGACCTACCGTTTTCTCCCTTTTGGCATTAATAGTTCCCAAAAAAGCGTATTCAAACGCGGCTACTTGGAGTAGTTCCGTTTGGCAAGTAGGCTCTGTAGTAGGGCCAGCCGTAGCCGGTTTCTCCATTCTTTTAATCGGAGTGCATTGGTCCATGAGTTTGGTTCTTGCGTGTTCCCTTTTTGCTTTAATACTACTAACCCAAATTGGAAAAAAGCCTATTTTAAACCCAAAAATTGGCGAACCTGTTATGGAAAGTTTGAAAGAAGGAGTCAAATTTGTATACAACAATAAATCTATTTTAAGCGCTTTAACCCTTGACATGGCAGCTGTTTTATTTGGAGGAGCAGTAGCACTATTACCCATTTTTGCGTTGGATATTTTAAAAGTAGGCCCGCAAGGATTTGGATTTTTAAGAGCCGCTCCTGCAGTTGGTGCCATTTTGACCATGTTTTTTACAGCATACGTTCCTTTGAATAAAAATGCCGGAATGAAACTACTGGCAGCCATTTTCTTATTTGGGGTATGCATCATTATATTTGGACTTTCAACCGTATTTTGGATTTCACTTTTGGCCTTATTTTTCAGTGGAGTTGTTGATGGCGTTTCGATGGTTATTCGACAAACTATTTTGCAACTTAAAACTCCCGATCACATGCGAGGTCGCGTAGCCTCGGTAAATTCTATATTTGTGGGTTCATCCAATGAGTTGGGTGCTTTTGAAAGTGGATTAACCGCAAAACTGATGGGAACCGTTACCGCAGTAGTATTTGGCGGAAGCATGACACTTATCATTGTACTTTTCACGGGACTTATCTCCCCCGAATTTAGAAAACTAGATTTACAAAAAGATTTGGAAGATCATGAAAAACACGAGTAATACCTTTTATCGGTATAAACAAATCCAATCATTTAGGCTTTTTTTAAACGTAGGAGAAATATAAGATTCATTTAAGTTAGACTATTTTGAATTCACAAATAGTCTAACTTAAATGTTTTTGACTTTCTGTTACTTGTTTGCAGTATTGCTTGGAATCGATTACTAAATAAGATATCCCGTTACTACTTCTTGACAATATTCCAAACGCTTATTTTTGTTCGGGTTTGAAAACCTAATTTTTCATACAGCTTGATTGCTCCAACATTAGACTCAGCTACATGCAAGAATGGGGTTTTATTTTGTTCGAGAATAGCATTAACAACATGAGTGACTAATTGTTTTGCATATCCTTTTCCGGTATGCTCCGGATGCGTAATCACTGCACTTACCTCAGTGAATTGATCCATTTGCATTCTTTCTCCTGTTACGGCAACAAGTTGATTGTTTTTGTAGATTCCATAATAATTACCCAATGAGGCGGTCTTCTTTTTGAAATAATCTGGATACACAATTTTAACCAATCCTAATAAATCGTCTAAATGCTCCTCTCCTAATTTCACAATCTGATCTTCGATAGTAGCCTCTATTTTGGAGCGAATAATCATTTGCAAACAGATTAATTCATTACTCAGTTTTAGGTTATCGGGAATATTTGGTTTTTGTCCTATAATGAAAAAGCTGTTAGTTAGTTTAGCATATTCAGAAAGGGAGTCTTTTATATTGTCAAGCGCAATAAAACCCCCGAAAGGACAATAATCGGGATGATAAAACTTTATAGATCCACAATCAATTCCAAAGTTTTTATGCGTTTCGGATACGGAATACCAAACGGGATTGTCTAATTTATTTTCACCTGTTGCCATGTTTATTATATTTAAAAAATACAGAAAATGAGTGTAGTAAAACCGTGGAATTTATCCAAACTTTTTAACCTCGAATGTTTCACCATCAAAAACCCCATAGGTAAAATAACTGATCCAATCGCCCAGATTGACATATTCTGAATTTTCTCCTACCGATTTTACCATTGGCAAATGACGGTGGCCAAAAACAAAATAATTATAATGTTTGGATTCTAATTTTCGTTTGGCATAAAGGATGAGCCATTCGTTTTCATCACCCAAAAATTTCACGTCTTCGTCACCCGAAATCAATTTATTTTTGACCGAAAGGTATTGTGCCAATTTGACTCCAATATCAGGATGAAGCCATCTAAAAAGCCACTTAGAAAACGGATTGGTAAATACTTTTTTCATGCGTTTGTACCCTAAATCTCCGGGTCCTTTACCATCACCATGACCAATTAAAAAAGTCTTATCGCCAAAAGTAAATTCTTTGTTATCATGATAAACAGGAATGTTTAACTCGGTTTCAAAATAATCGGACATCCATAAATCATGGTTACCCACAAAGAAATATACAGGAATACCGCTGTCTCGAATTTCGGCTAGCTTGCCTAGAATCCGAACAAACCCTTTTGGAACAACGGTTTTATATTCGAACCAAAAATCAAATAAATCGCCTAAAAGAAATATAGCTTCTGCATCATCTTTTACCGCATCAAGCCAAGCCACAAACTTTTGTTCTCTAGGAAAACTAAGTTCCGGAGTTGGCGCACCAAAATGCTGATCGGAGGCGAAGTAGATTTTTTTATTATTGGGTAATTGCATGAAGCTAAAGTATAGATTGTTGATTGTCGCTTGCAAACCATTCGGCAAATGAAGATTCTGTTTCTTGCAGTTTCAAAGAAAAAAGCTGAATGTTTTGAGGCAATCTACGGATGATTCGTTGAGAAAAATCGACTACCATATTTTCACTTGTTGGCTGATAATCTACTAAAATCACATGATGCCCGCGGTTTTTCAATTCATTTGCCAACTCAATATGTGGTGTCGTTTCATTAAAAACGGTAGCATGATCAAATTGATCTACAATCTCTTCTTTTACAATCTTTTTTAGATCCGAAAAATCAATGACCATACCAAATTTCACATTGTTACGATCCGTAATTGGTGTTCCGATAACGGTTACCGATAATTTATAACTATGACCATGCACATTTTTACATTTCCCATCATACCCGTATAAGGCGTGACCGGTTTCGAAACTAAATTGTTTGGTAATTCTAATATTGCTCATCGAAGATCTATTTTGGGTGCAAATTTAATGAATTAGCTTGAGAAATGGTCAGTAAATGTGGGGCAAACGTTTTTGTCTTGTTATTACGCAAAGATTCCCGAAGTACTCGCAGCCATTCACAAAGATTTTTATAACTGTCCATAACTTATCTCAAAGCTCCTATTTTAACTAAATAGAATTTACAAGAAAAAAAGCGTGTGTGTTTTTTAACCATATAAGAAATATAAGTTCATAGAAGCAAACTTAAATGAACTTATATTTCTTATATGGTTAATTTTAAGATGGAAAATAAATTTCTTGTTCCCGTGAAGCCCTAGCCCTGATGGAAACGGCATCCTTTTTATGAGGCTCCCGATAGCTATCGGGATTCTCGCCTCATAAAAAGATATAGTGTACAGCAGGAAATAGCTCCTCCCTTCGGCTTAGCTCAGGGTGCCAAATAAAATTAAAAACATTTCGATTACAGTAAATATAATTGTTATTTTGTAGAATCAAATTTTAGCGCATTATGTTGAAAAACAATTTTAAATATATTTCTCTTTTACTACTGGTTCTTTGTGTGAGTTGTGCCAAAAGAGGTACGATTACAGGCGGTTTGAAAGACACTATTGCCCCGACATTAAAATCCAGTTTCCCAGAAAATTATTCTGTTAAATTTCAAGGCAATAAAATCAAACTTGTTTTTGACGAAAATATCAAGCTTAAAAATCTAAACAAGCAATTGATTATTTCGCCTCCGATGAAGAATGAACCGTTAATCATTCCGACGACTCCAACAAAAACACTAACCATTA
Source organism: Flavobacterium sp. ZT3R18 (assembly GCF_007097385.1). Taxonomy (GTDB): domain Bacteria; phylum Bacteroidota; class Bacteroidia; order Flavobacteriales; family Flavobacteriaceae; genus Flavobacterium. Next base: position 341,420 of record NZ_VJZS01000002.1, on the reverse strand, counting down.
CCTTAAAAGATACTTTGCGTCCCAACACAACTTATAGCTTGAATTTTGGACAAAGTATAGCCGATAATAACGAAGGAAATCCATTTAATCAATTCAAATATGTGTTTTCTACGGGAGATTATATTGATTCTTTGGCACTGGGCGGTAGAGTAAAAGATGCGTATGATAAAGAAGTTGCTTCTTTTGTTTCGATTATGCTGTATGAAGCGAATGAAAAATTTAACGATTCTACCATTTACAAAGAAAGCCCTCGATACATTACCAATACTTTGGATAGCTTGAAAACGTTTCGATTGGAGAATTTAAAAGCGGGGAATTATTATTTGATTGCTTTGAAAGACAACAGTGGAAATAATAAATTTAATCCCAAATCAGACCGAATTGCATTTAACAAACAAATCGTAACCATTCCAAACGACACGGTTTTTGAATTGGAATTATTCAAAGAAGCATTGCCTTTTAAAGCATTCAAACCTACTCAAGCCTCTGGAAACAGAGTTTTACTTGGCTATGAGGGTAAAATCAGAAAAAATGAAAAACCAAAAATCATTTTAAAGAACAAAAACCAAATTCTACCTATCGTTGTTACCAAATTTGCCAAAAAAGATTCTTTACAGGTTTGGTTTAGACCCTTGAAAGCAGATTCTCTTTCTTTAAATATTGAGAAAGATAAATATAAAAAAGATTTTTCTTTTAAAATCAAAAATCAAAAAAATGACACTTTGAGCCTAAAAGCCATTCAGAGTGGTATATTGAATTTTAGAGAGCGATTCACTTTAGAATCCAATACTCCTTTGGTATCTTTTGACAATTCGAAAATGAAATTAATCAATAAGGATTCGGTTGCAGTTCCCTTCACTACAGCTTACGATGATTACACCAAAGAATTATTCATTGATTTTAAAATAGAAGAAGCTCAAAAATACAGTTTGAAATTTTTACCAGGTGCTGTTACTGATTTTTTCGAAAAAAAGAATGACACCTTGACTTTTACTACCAGTACAAAAAACAATGCAGATTACGGAAATCTAACCGTGAGTCTGAAAAACGTGGATCGTTTTCCTGTACTTGTAGAATTGACCAATGAAAAAGGAGATATAATTTCGGCAAGCGAATATACAGAAAGTAAAACGGAAATTGAATTTAATCTTCTAGAACCAAGTTTATATACACTTCGGGCGATTTATGACGATAATAAAAACAAAGAATGGGACACAGGAATTTATCTTGAAAGAAAGCAAGCTGAAGAAGTCGTTTATTTTTCCAAAGCAGTAGATGTCCGAATCAATTGGGATGTCAACCAAGCTTTTGATCTAAGCATTCCTTATACTCCAGAACCCAAAAAGAAAAAAGAGAAAGAAAAACCGAAATCAAAAGGGTCATTTTAATACAAAAGGATCTCGATCATTTAAGAAATTGAACTTCTTTCTAGCGAGAAGCAATTCGGCTTTATTAAGTTCGACTATAAAAACCCCTTTATTCTCTATTGGTTCCAAAATGTAATCTCCCAAGAAATTGACCACTTGGGTGTGTCCATTGTATTGGTACCCGTTATCATCTTCGCCTATTCTATTGACGCCAATGGTATAACTCATGTTTTCTATGGCACGGGCTTTGAGTAAGGCATCCCAAGCGTTTATCCTTATTTTTGGCCAACTGGCCACATAAATCAATACATCATATTCTTCGGCATTTCTAGCAAAAACAGGAAAACGCAAATCATAACAAACTAGCGGACAAATTTTCCAACCCAGATATTCAACGATTATTTTTTTGTTGCCACCCGTATAGATTTTATCTTCTCCAGCAAGAGTAAACAAATGTTTCTTATCGTAAAACTGAACTTCGCCTGAGGGGAAAACAAAAACCAATCGGTTGTAGAAATTTCCATTCTCAGTGACTACTAAACTTCCCGTTATGGCGCTATTTTTGGCTTTCGCCAAAAGTGCAAGCCAAGTTAGGGTTTCGCCATGCATCGTTTCCGCAACATGATTTGGCTTCATCGTAAAACCTGTGGTAAACATTTCGGGTAGCACTATTAAATCAACAGCATAAGTAATGGCATTGATTTTTTTTTCGAATGCATTTCTGTTTTTTTCTGGATTTTCCCAAAACAACGGCGATTGGATAAGTGCGATTTTCATTCTGACAAATTTGCTGTTTCACAAAGATACACAAAGATAAAAAGAGATTCACAAAGGTTTTATACAAACAAAAAACGCCCCAATTTCTCGGGACGTTTTTGATATAAAATATATTGAATTACTATTTAAAACTTGCAGATAAATACTCTCTGTTCATACGAGCAATATTCTCTAAAGAAATTCCTTTTGGACATTCTATTTCACAAGCTCCAGTATTGGTACAGTTACCAAAACCTTCTTCGTCCATTTGACGCACCATGTTTAACACACGGTCTGTAGCTTCAATTCTTCCTTGTGGCAACAACGCATATTGCGATACTTTTGCACCAACAAATAACATAGCCGAACCATTTTTACAAGTCGCTACACAAGCTCCACAACCAATACAAGCCGCTGCTTCAAAAGCTTTGTCAGCGTCTTGTTTGTTAATTGGAGTTGCATTGGCATCGATAGTGTTTCCAGAAGTATTCACCGAAACGAAACCTCCAGCTTGTTGAATTCTATCAAAAGCTGTTCTGTCTACCACTAAATCTTTAATCACAGGAAAAGCAACAGAACGCCAAGGTTCTACAACAATTGTGTCACCGTCATTAAACATTCTCATGTGCAATTGACAAGTCGTGATTCCCGTATCTGGACCGTGTGCACGACCATTGATATACAAAGAACACATACCACAAATTCCTTCACGACAATCGTGGTCAAATGCAATAGGTTCTTTTCTTTCGTTTACTAATTGCTCGTTCAATTGGTCTAACATTTCCAGAAATGAACTGGCTGTAGAAACATCATTTAATTTGTATGATTCCATTTTTCCCTTTTCTTTGGAGTTTTTTTGACGCCAAATCTGTAGGGTTATATTTATATTTTTTGCTGCGCTCATAATTTTTATTTTTAAAGTGATTAGCTTTTAGTGATTGGTTATTAGCCTTGTAATTTTGCAGAAAAAGCATTTATCATTTTGCTTTCCTCTTCAATTAAAAAATTTATTCTTTCAAAAGAACTAATGTCTGTAATGAAATCAAGTTCTTTTGCGATAAGCAATTGTGTTTCTAATTCGTATAAAGAACCCCTAGAAATACTCAAAAAATGATTCAATGATTTATCTCCATTTCTTCCATATCCTTCTGCAATATTTGACGGAATAGAAACTGCTGCTCTTTTTACTTGACTTGTCAAAGCATACATTTCTTCTGAAGGAAATTGTTTAGCAATTTTATAAGTTAAAATCACAATTTGAATTCCCTTTTGCCAAATTAATAAGTCTTTATAAGATTTCATATTACTCATTTATTTTGCCATTCACTAATTACTAATCGCTAATTACTATTTATAGTTTCTAGCTGCGATTTTAATAAACTCGTATTTCAATTCTTCTTTGTGAAGTTCCGATTTTGTAACGTCGTATCCTTTGTTTTCCCAAGCTCCTACAAACGAAAAGTTTTCGTCATCACGAAGCGTTTCTCCTTCAGAATCTTGGTATTCTTCACGGAAGTGACCTCCACAAGATTCTTTACGTTGCAAAGCATCCATAGCCATTAATTGTCCTAATTCGATGAAATCGGCAACACGAAGTGCTTTTTCCAATTCAGGATTCAATTCATCTGAAGTTCCAGGAACATAAACTTCTTTGTAGAACTCTTCTTTCAAAGCAGCAATTTCCGAAATGGCTTCAATTAATCCTTTTTCATTACGACCCATCCCAACTTTATTCCACATAATATTTCCTAAAAGTTTGTGGAAGTGATCCACTGTTTTAGATCCATTATTAGACAAAAATTTGTTGATTTGCTCTTTTACATTATTTTCAGCAGCTACGAATTCTGGCAAATCAGTAGAGATTTTTCCAGTACGAATATCACCTGATAAATAATCAGAAACCGTGTAAGGCAATACGAAATAACCGTCAGCCAAACCTTGCATCAAAGCCGAAGCTCCTAAACGGTTCGCTCCATGGTCAGAGAAGTTAGCTTCTCCCGCAACGAAACAACCTGGAATAGTAGATTGTAAGTTATAATCAACCCAAACACCACCCATTGTATAGTGAACTGCAGGATAAATTTTCATTGGAGTTTCATAAGGATTCTCATCCGTTATTTTTTGGTACATCGTAAACAAGTTACCGTATTTTTCCTCCAACCATTTTTTTCCTAAGGTAAGAATTTCTTCTTGCGAAGGATTATGATTTCCTTTGGCGTAAGCTGTTTGTTTTCCTTTAGATTGAATCTCTGTAGAGAAATCCAAATAAACTCCTTCATTGGTATCATTAGCTTCAATTCCGTGACCTGCGTCACAAACCTCTTTTCCTGCTCTTGAAGCCACATCACGAGGCACTAAGTTACCAAATGCTGGGTATTTTCTTTCTAAGTAGTAATCTCTATCTTCTTCTGCAATTTGTGTAGGCTTCAATTTACCTGCACGAATCGCTTCTGAATCTTCTTTTTTCTTTGGAACCCAAATACGTCCAGAGTTTCTTAACGACTCTGACATCAACGTCAATTTAGATTGATTGGTTCCGTGAACTGGTATACAAGTTGGGTGAATTTGTACATAACAAGGATTTGCGAACAAAGCTCCTTGTTTGTGAATTTTCCAACCAGCAGTTACATTCGATCCCATTGCATTGGTAGATAGGAAATAAACATTTCCGTATCCTCCTGTTGCAATAATTACAGCGTGAGCAGAGTGTCTTTCTAATTCTCCAGTAATCAAGTTACGAGCAATGATTCCACGAGCTTTTCCATCAACCTTTACCAATTCCAACATTTCGTGTCGGTTGTACATCTCGATTTTTCCTAACCCGATTTGTCTTGATAAGGAAGAATAAGCTCCTAATAGCAACTGTTGCCCTGTTTGTCCAGCAGCGTAAAAAGTACGTTGTACTTGTGTACCACCAAAAGAACGGTTATCCAACATTCCACCGTAATCGCGGGCAAAAGGAACTCCCTGAGCCACACATTGGTCGATGATGTTTCCAGAAACTTCAGCTAAACGGTGTACGTTTGCCTCACGTGCTCTGTAATCCCCACCTTTAATTGTATCATAAAACAAACGGAAAGTACTATCTCCGTCATTTTGATAATTTTTTGCTGCATTGATTCCTCCTTGTGCTGCAATGGAGTGCGCGCGACGTGGAGAATCTTGGTAACAAAAAGCTTTTACATTATAACCCATTTCGGCAAAAGACGCTGCTGCCGAAGCACCCGCTAATCCTGTCCCTACAACGATAATATCTATTTTTGGTCGGTTGTTTGGTGCAACTAACTTTAAGTGGTCTTTATAATCAGTCCATTTTTGTGAAATGTGACCTTCTGGTATTTTAGAATCTAACTTCATTATAGATTGATATTAATTATTAAAGTGATGAAATAATGCAATGAAAATAAATCCAAAAGGAACTATAATTGCAAAAGCATAACATATTTTATGCAATGACTTTCCGATTTTGCTGTCAAATCCTACTGATTGCAAAGAGGATGTGAAACCATGCCAAAGGTGTAATGCCAATAATACGAAAGCTACAGAGTACAATCCTGTGCGAACTGGGCTTTCAAATTTAGCAATTAATTCACCGTAATATCTAGTTGGATCTATTGCGTTAACCTCTACATATTTATGCATTATTTCGTGCAACCAGAAATCATACATATGCAATCCTAAAAAAGCCAATACCACCAACCCTGAAATAATCATGTTTCTAGATGCCCATGATGCATTTGATGCACCATCGTACTTTGCATAAGCAATAGGCCTAGCATTTCTATTTTTCAACTCCAATACAAATCCCATAACGAAGTGAAAAACAACTCCTGCAATCAAGATAGGTTGCATTACAAATTGGATTAGCGGATTATAACCCATAAAATGTGACATCGCATTATACGTATCAGCACTAAAAACTGATATGAAATTAACAAAAAAGTGTAGCGATAGAAACATAATCAAAAAAAGTCCTGAAAGCGCCATAGCTACTTTTTTAGCTATAGACGACTTCAATATTGCAGATTTTGCCATAATAGTATAAATGTTTTATTTTTTTTAAAAGTCCAACAAAATTAGGTTAATTAGGAAAGAATCACAACGATTTAGCGCTCTTTGGTATGTTATTTATAATCATTTTAAAGTGCTTGCCCGAGAAATCATCAAGTATTCTAAAACCAATCACTAACACTGTAACAACCAGAAAGTTACTTCAATAAAACTTTAAAAAAATAAAAACAACACTTTATGAATTACATAAAAAAATCAAAATAAAAGACGGAATAATTATTCATTATTCAATTTTATAAATAATTACTTTACAAATAAACAAAAACACAAAAAACAGGAATTTTGTGGTACTAAAAAAATTGCCATTCAATGACGGAGTTTTAATTTTGCCTATTAAAAAATTGAAAATGAAAATCGGAATTGACGCTATAGCTTTTGATGTTGCCAAAATACATTTACCCATAAAAACTTTGGCTTTAGCCAGAAATATTGAACCCGAAAAACTAGAAAAAGGCTTAGGGCTAATCAAGATGACTTTGCCCGATATTCACCAAGATGCCGTCGTATTTGGTGCCAATGCCTTGACAAAATTAATACAGGACAACAACATCAAATTAGACGAAATTGCCCGAATATATGTTGGAACCGAAAGCGCCATCGACAACTCAAAACCCATAAGTTCGTTCTTGATTTCCTTAATGGAACAAAAATTCGGAGAGGATTCTTTATCGGAGTGTGATGTGGTCGATTTTACTTTTGCCTGTATCGGAGGTGTTGATGCACTACAAAACTGTCTTGATTTTGTTCAACTCAATCCTACCAAAAAAGCAATAGTTGTTACCACCGACTTTGCCAAATACGACTTAAATTCTACTGGCGAATACACACAGGGAGCTGGAGCATTGGTGATGTTAGTTGCTGCGAATCCAAGAATTATTGCTTTCGAAAATCATTGGGGTATAAGCACAAAAGGAGTTTTTGATTTCTTTAAACCCTACAGAACACTTTCAAAACAAGAAATCACAGGAAATACAAATAACGAATCTTGGTTTGATAATTTAGAAAGCGAAATTAAAATCCACAAAGACCAACCCGTATTTGACGGTCAATATTCGAACCAATGTTATATGGATCGAACCAAGGCGGCTTATTTTTCATTCAAAAAATTAAAAAACACTCCAGAGACTGTTTATAATTCTTGGAAAAGCATCGTAATGCATTTGCCTTATGCTTTTCAAGGACGAAGAATGCTTTCTGAAATTTACGCCTTGGATGCTTCAACTGCAATTCTTTCTGGCGAAGAAAACGCATCGGAATACCAAAACAAATTAAAAGAAATCAATAAGTCCGAAGAATACAAAACATTTGTTGCCGAAAAATTACAACCCGCAGAATTGGCTTCTTCTTTAATCGGAAACTTATACACAGGTTCTATTTTCATGGGATTACTTTCAACTTTGGCTCATTTCTATGATACCAAAAAGGAAATTACAACCGAAAAGTTTGGGTTTCTAGCTTATGGAAGTGGTTCTAAATCTAAAGTTTTCGAAGGCACGATTCAACCCGAATGGAAATCGGCTCTAGCCAATGTCAACCTTTTTGAAACATTAGAAAATAGTTTTGAAATTGATTTTGAGACTTATGAAAAATTGCATAAAAAAGAACAAAAACAAAGTATCCAAAAACCTAAAAACGAGTGGATTTTGGATCGAATAGAAACAGAAATTCCTAATTTAATTGGAGCTCGTTACTACAAATGGGTTGATTAACACTGTTTTAAAAATAAAAAAGACACAAATTTCACAGATTCACACAGATTGATTTGTGTTAATTTGTGAAATCTGTGTCGAAATTTTTCCTAAGACCCATAATCTCAACTATATTTAGCCATATATTTTTGAACTGTCGCGTCAGTCTTTTCATTTCTAAGTTTTTGATTCAAATGAATCGGAGGCGAGGCTCTTTCTAAACAATTTTGTACGGAACAGGTTTCACAAGTAACACCAACTAATTGTTTTTTTACAGAATCCCCCTCGATAAACTTAAATTTTTTCTTGATAGAAGGCGTAATCAAAATCCCAACCGAAATACTTCTCAAGCAATTCTTCTTGAAAGGATCAGGCGTTGCCGAAGAAAAAACGAGATACTCATTATTACTGTTTTCATAACGCGAAATCTGAGCATCAAAAAAATGTTCTTTTTTCTGTTTTATTGATTCTACAATCGTCTTTATAGACACCCATCTTCTGCAATAATGCTCATTCATTTCATTGGCATGAGGCTCTTGTTGATTCGTAATGTGCAATTCTTTTTTTATTTGATATGTATCTGAACCTATTTCATGAGAAAGTCGTAGAAAAAAGAGGTTTTTTATCTGAAAATCTTTCGGTAAAATATTTGTCAGTCTCTGATAGAATGATTCGGGAGAAACATTGAATTTACCCATCAATTGAACCATTTCTTGAGGCTTGGGATTACTATTTGATAAAAATACATTTAATTCGTCTATCAAATGTTGTCTTGGCAACAATAATGCACCAGCAAAATAGGAGGCATAAAAATTATTGAGAACCTGATCAAAGTTGTCAAATTTTATCCAACTAAAAGTATAAAGTCTTTCTTTGATTTCAAGAAAATTATACGCTATTTCTTTGGCCAAAATAAATGCTTTTTGAGAATCATCAATACCAACAGAGAGCAACAATGTTTTACTTTTTGGCACAAAAATAGACCTCAAATCTCCTAGCTCTTCTTGCTCAGAAAAAACAATTTCCTTAATACTATACCCATATTCTTCAATCAATATCGCCGACAATTCATCAATAGAAATAGTAGCATGCCCGTCAATATGAAATGCTTTGCAAAACAACAACACTTTTTCCTCAAGATCTTCAAAGTAATTATTATGTGCTTCTTGATAGGAACGCAAAGCTGCTAGAAAAAAACTTTCTCTAGTTAGATTATAATGTTGTGCGATTTCAATAATAGTACTTATAAAGGCATTGACTTTGGCAGGAGCATTGGCGATAATATCAATTAAATCAGCTTCTTGAATTCCAAAAAGATCCAACGGAATCTCCTTCAAAATTCCCGATTTTAATATTTCTCCAATCGGAGCGAGATTATTGTCGAGTTTTAGAGACACCATATTGTCATAACTGACATCTAATTTCTCCGCCAAAAGAATGATTTTATCCGTCTTCGGATATTTTTTTCCTTTTTCTATTTCGTTCAAATAGGATTTAGAGAGCTCCGTTATTTTGGCTAAGCCAAATAATGACAAATCTTTATTTGTTCGGGCCTGCTTGAGTTTAAGCCCGAAAATTAGCTTGATATATTCCTTTTCTACGTTCATAAAATCAAAGATAAACTAAAAAAATAAAAACCGCAAAAAAATATTTTTTCATTTTTAGCGTACGTTCGCTTGTTTTATAAAAAACTTTTTGTACTATTGTAAAAGAAAAACGCACTAACCATGATGAACCAAACCGAAACCACCGAAAAAAACTTCCAAATAACAAATGGAATGACTCAGCAGTATCCCGAAATATTGACGGATGAAGCCATCGAATTCTTAACTGAATTGCATCAAAAATTTAATAGCCGAAGACTTTCGTTATTAGAAGACCGCAAAAAACAACAGGTCCTTTTTGATGCGGGCGCACTACCTAGCTTCCCTCTTGAAACCAGAAACATCAGAGAAAGCAATTGGAGAGCCGCAACAACACCTAAAGATTTATTAGACAGAAGAGTCGAAATCACAGGTCCGGTGGATCGAAAAATGGTCATCAACGCACTTAACTCTGGTGCCAATACCTTTATGGCCGATTTTGAAGACAGCACTTCCCCAACTTGGAGCAATTTGATGGAAGGCCAACAAAATCTTAAAGACGCCGTAAACAAAACCATAACCCTTGAAGACACCGTAAAAAACAAAAAATACGAGCTAAAAGAAAAAACAGCTGTTTTAATTGTAAGACCTCGTGGCTTGCATTTGAATGAGAAAAACATTCTTATTGACGATCAACAAGCATCGGGTTCTTTAATAGATTTTGGATTGTATGCTTTTCACAATCACGAGCAATTATCCAAAAACGGAACCGCTCCTTACTTTTATTTGCCAAAATTGGAGCACTATCTTGAAGCAAGATGGTGGAATGAAGTTTTCGAATTTGCTCAAGAATATCTAGGAGAACAAAACGGGACTTTCAAAGCAACCGTATTGATCGAAACGATTACCGCTAGTTTCCAATTGGACGAAATCATTTTCGAATTAAGAGATCATATCGTAGGATTGAACTGCGGCCGATGGGATTACATTTTTTCTTATATCAAAAAATTGAGAAAAAACAAAAACTACATCGTTCCAAACCGTGATCAAGTAACCATGACTTCTCCGTTTATGAGTGCCTATTCGCAATTGGTAATTCAAAGATGCCACAAACGAAATATTCATGCAATAGGCGGAATGGCAGCGCAAATTCCGATCAAGAATAACGAAGAAGCCAATAACATTGCTTTTGATAAAGTAGTAACCGATAAACAAAGAGAAGTACAAAACGGACACGACGGTACTTGGGTAGCACATCCAGATTTGGTTCCCTTGGCAAAATCAGTTTTTGACAAACACATGCCAACAGCCAATCAAATTCATGTAAAAAGAGAAGATGTAAATGTAACAGCCGAAGATTTACTGGCCGTTCCTGAAGGAACTATTACTGAAGAAGGGGTTCGAAAAAACATTAGCATTTCTGTTTTATACATCGCTTCTTGGCTTAACGGACAAGGTGCAGCAGCTTTACACCATTTGATGGAAGACGCCGCAACTGCCGAAATATCTAGGTCTCAATTGTGGCAATGGCTTCAAAACGAAGTGATTTTAGACACTAAGAAAACGCTAACCGAAGATTATTACCATCGCTTAGCCATGGAAGAATTTGAAAAAATTAAAAAAATAGTCGGAGACGAAAACCACGAAAAACAAAATTATCATTTGGCAGAACAATTGCTAGACACTTTAGTGGTTAACGACAATTTTATAGAATTCTTAACCCTAATCGGTTATAAACACCTGTAACAAATTCAATGGCAATGTCAATGGCAATGTCAATTTCAATTTCAATTATCAAATAAAAAAACCAACAAAAAAATAACCAACACAATCTATTTAATTTAAAACACCATGAAAACCACCGAAACAAGAATTCAAGAATTAGTTACAGACTGGATCACAAACCCAAGATGGAAAGGTATCGAACGTCCTTACACCGCCGAAGAAGTGGTAAAATTACAAGGGTCTTACCAAATTGAACATAGCGTTGCCAAAATTGGAGCCAATAAATTATGGGACAGACTTAATTCTCAAGATTTCGTTGCTGGATTGGGCGCACTTACCGGAAACCAAGCCATTCAAGAAGTAGAGGCTGGGCTTGAAGCCATTTACCTAAGCGGTTGGCAAGTAGCCGCCGATGCGAATGTGGCGGGCGAAATGTATCCTGACCAATCTTTATACCCTGCCAACAGCGTTCCGTTGGTAGTAAAAAGAATCAATAACGCACTTTTACGTGCCGATCAAATACAAGTGGTTAATGGAACCGCAGACAAAAAAGATTATTTAGTACCTATCGTTGCCGATGCTGAAGCTGGTTTTGGAGGAAATCTAAATGCTTTTGAGTTGATGAAAGCCATGATCGAATCAGGAGCTGCGGGAGTTCACTTTGAAGACCAATTGAGTTCTGCCAAAAAATGCGGACATCTAGGTGGTAAAGTTTTGGTTCCTACGCAAGAAGCCATCAATAAATTAATCGCTGCCCGTTTGGCTGCCGATGTTATGGGAACGCCAACGTTGGTAGTTGCTAGAACAGATGCCGATGCTGCCAATTTATTGACCAGCGATATCGACCCACGAGATACTAAATTCATCACAGGAGAGAAAACTGCCGAAGGTTTCTTCTATGTAAACTGTGGTATCGAACAAGGAATTGATCGCGGTTTGAGCTACGCGCCTTACGCTGATTTGATTTGGATGGAAACCAGCAATCCCGACTTAAAATATGCCAAACAATTTGCTGATGCTATTCACAAAGAATTCCCTGGAAAAATGTTAGCGTACAACTGCTCTCCTTCTTTCAACTGGGCTGCCAAATTATCCGTAGCCGAAATGGAAACGTTCAGAGAAGACTTGGCCGCAATGGGTTACAAATTCCAATTCATCACATTGGCTGGATTCCACGCCTTGAACACAAGCATGTTCGAACTGTCAAAAGCCTACAAAGAAAGAGGTATGGCAGGTTATTCTGAATTGCAAGAAAGAGAATTCGCATTACAAAAACACGGTTTCAAAGCCGTAAAACACCAAGGTTTTGTTGGAACTTCTTATTTTGATGCCGTACAAAATACCGTTACCACAGGGAAATCTTCTACAACAGCCATGAAAGATTCTACCGAAGTAGCTCAATTTTAATTTTTAAATACCACTTTAAAAGCACGGAGAAACCCTCATTTCTTCGTGCTTTTTTTTGTTAGCAGATACTCCAAAAACAATTACAGGAAAATTATTTGGGCGTGACCCCATAAAGAAAAGGGCCTACTCATAATACCGCTCATTCGGCCCTTTCCTTTACGCGGTCGGGCTATCACGAGCGCTATGGCGCCTTGCTCTATCCCTCACGCAAGTCGTAAAACAAGAACTTTAATACAAACCATCAACTTTATTTTTTTAAACAAACACACATTAAAATCTTAAAAAAAAACAACACAAATACTAATTTCATTTTTAAACTTAGTATTTTTGATGATTCAATATCAAAATCATTCTAAAATGAAATTGCCATAATATAAAGACCCAAAATCCAAAAAAAAGGCAATACCATATTCCATTAAAAAACTAATATTAAATTCGTATGAAATATCATCAAATAGACCGCGACCTTTTTATAAAAAATCGCGCAAAATTTACGGCTCAAATGAAGCCAAATAGTGTAGCCGTTTTCAATTCAAATGATATTTACCCTGTTTCTGCAGATAGCACATTGCCATTTGCACAACATCGTGATATTTTTTATTTATCGGGAGTAGATCAAGAGGAAAGTATCTTATTGCTTTTTCCGGATGCCCCTTACGAAAATCAAAGAGAAATAGTATTCCTAAAAGAAACTAGTGAGCATATTGCCATTTGGGAAGGCGAAAAACTGACCAAAGAGCGCGCTTTTGAAGTTTCGGGAATTAAAAGCGTGTATTGGTTACACGATTTCGAAAAAGTCTTAAACGAAATGATGACCTACTCGGACATCATGTACATCAACACCAACGAACATTACCGTGCTTCCATCGAAACCGAAACCCGCGAGGCTCGTTTCATCAAATGGTGGAAAGCCAAATATCCTGCACATCAAGTTGCCAAAAGCAACCCGATACTACAACGCATCCGTTCTGTTAAAGAAAGTGAAGAAATAGATTTAATTCAGAACGCCTGTAACATTACCGAAAAAGGATTCCGAAGATTACTCTCCTTTGTAAAACCAAACGTAACCGAATACGAAATCGAAGCCGAATTGATTCATGAATTCGTACGCAACAGATCCAAAGGTTTTGCTTACACGCCAATTATTGCTTCTGGAAATAATGCCAATGTGTTGCATTACATCGAAAACAACCAACAATGCAAAGCTGGTGATTTAATATTGCTTGATGTTGCCGCAGAATACGCCAACTATTCTAGCGACATGACTCGTGTGATTCCAGTTTCGGGAAAATTTACAGACAGACAAAAAGACGTTTACAATGCCGTTTTACGTGTGAAAAATGAAGCTACAAAAATGCTGACTCCAGGAACACTCTGGAAACAATACCATGTAGAAGTGGGTAAAATAATGACCTCTGAATTACTTGGTTTAGGATTAATCGACAAAGCAGATGTTCAAAATGAAAACCCGGAATGGCCAGCATACAAAAAATATTTCATGCACGGAACCTCACACCACATGGGATTGGACACACACGATTACGGATTATTGCACGAGCCAATGAAAGCCAATATGGTATTTACCGTTGAGCCCGGAATTTACATCCCAGCCGAAGGATTCGGAATTCGTTTAGAAGATAATTTAGTAGTTCAAGAAACTGGAGAACCTTTCAATTTAATGAAAAACATCCCGATTGAAGCAGAAGAAATCGAGAGTTTAATGAATTCGTAATTTCAAAAAGAGAATAGAATATAGAAAAAAGAGAATAGACGGTTTACGAAAGTAAGCCGTTTTTTTTTGTTATTAAAATTCGGATGCGTCCCAATGCTATTATTATGACAAGGTTCTTTTGTCATTTCGACGGAGGAGAAATCACATTTGTTACTCACGTTATGTGATTTCTCTCCCGAAAGCTTTCGGGGCGTCGAAATGACACAATAAGTATATACTTAACCTTAACATTCAACAAAATTTCGCATTTCGATTGTAACATTCTAAATCTTCATCCGACTTACTCTAAAAAGTAAAACACTAGAAATCATGCAAGCACACGAAATAGATTACCAGATATTTGGAGAAGAAATGCAGTATGTCGAAATCGAATTAGATCCACAAGAAATAGTAATTGCCGAAGCAGGCAGTTTTATGATGATGGAGAACAACATCCAGATGGAAACCATATTTGGAGATGGTTCCGCACAACAAGCAGGATCGGGTTTGTTTGGCAAACTTTTGAATGCAGGGAAAAGAGTCCTAACAGGCGAAAGCTTATTCATGACGGCATTTTTAAACCAAGGCAACACCAAAAGTAAGGTTTCGTTTGCCTCTCCCTATCCTGGAAAAATTCTTCCTATTGATTTGACACAATTTCAAGGTAAATTTATCTGCCAGAAAAGTTCTTTTCTATGCGCTGCCAAAGGCGTTTCTGTTGGAATTGAGTTCTCCCAAAAACTCGGTCGCGGCTTATTTGGAGGAGAAGGTTTCATCATGCAAAAAATCGAAGGAGACGGAATGGCATTTGTTCATTCTGGAGGAACTATGGCGAAAAAAGAATTAGCCCCTGGCGAAGTCCTAAAAGTAGACACCGGTTGCATTATCGGTTTTACGAAAGATGTCAATTATGATATTGAATTTATAGGCGGAATCAAGAACTCCATTTTCGGAGGAGAAGGTTTGTTTTACGCCACCTTGCGTGGCCCCGGAACCGTTTACATACAATCATTGCCTTTCAGCAGATTAGCGGACAGAATCATTGCATCGGCACCAAGATCAGGCGGAAACAGTCGTGAAGAAGGAAGTTTATTAGGTGGACTTGGAAATCTTTTGGATGGTGATAATCGCTTTTAAATTAAACTTATCAAAAAATAGTAACAGCTTACAACAATGTGAGCCGTTACTATTTTATAAAATGCTTTCCTCAAATGTAGCATTTAGGAATTTAAAAAATTAATTTTGCAATTGTAAACTATCAACATAATCCCCACCCTTTTGGAAACTCTTCTCTATAAAAACACACAAATTTCGTATTCAGACACAGGAAAAGGCACTGCTGTAGTCTTGCTGCACGGTTTTTTAGAAAACAAAACCATGTGGAACAACTACATAGCCGAATTTTCTAAAAAAAACAGAGTCATAACCATCGATTTATTGGGTCATGGAGAAACGGAATGCTTGGGTTACATCCACACTATGGAAGATATGGCCGACGCAGTTCATGCTGTTTTAAACGAATTAAAGATCCGAAAAGCTATTTTTGTAGGTCACTCCATGGGTGGTTATGCGGCTTTGGCTTTCGCCGAATTATATCCAGAAGTAATAAAAGGATTGGTACTTTTGAATTCGACCACTTTTTCAGATGATCACGAGCGTAAAATAAACAGAAATAGATCCATAAAAATAGCACACAAAGAGTACACAAACTTGGTTCAACTTTCTATTGCCAATTTATTTAGCATTGATAATCGTGAACGACTTAGTGCCGAAATAGAACATGTAAAATCGGAAGCGCTAAAAACACCTTTGCAAGGTTATATCGCAGCACAGGAAGGTATGAAAATAAGAAAAAACAAAGAACACTTGTTGCATCTTACCGATTACCCAAAATTGATCATTCTTGGCAAAAAAGACGGGGTTCTTAATTATGAGGACAACATCAAACAAGTAGAAGGAACCAACGTAGAACTCGTTTCGTTACCTGACGGTCATATGTCACATATAGAAAACCAAGAGGAGTTACTTACCGTTTTGACTACTTTTTTTAAGAAATGAGCATTACCGAAAACAGGTCGCAAATACCAATGAAGTTTGCGAATTCCATATTCCAATAAAAAACAAATATTAACTACATATGAAAATCTAAACCATTCTCGAACTTAAATACCCTCTTTCCATCAAATCCATTTTGTTTTTCACAGTGTGTACTTTACCCTCTTTCATCAATAACAGTTGAGTCGAAATACCAATTACATTTTCATAATCATGATCCGTAATTACGATTCCTTTTTTAGATGAATTGTCTTGTATCAATTGGTTTACTTTTTCAACCATAATGGGAGATAACCCATTGTAAGGCTCGTCTAACAAAACAAATTTAGATGAATTAAAAAGCACTAACTTAATTTCCAGATAACGTAATTCTCCGCTCGACAAATAATTTATTTTTTTATCCAAAATAGATTGAATCATTGTATCCTCCAGAAAATCAGCTATTTTTTCAATAGAAACAGACAAAGAAATAGCTTTTTTAACCGTGAAATGATTGGGAATAAACGACTCTTGATGCAAATAACTAATTTCCTTAAGCAGTTGAGACACTTTGTTTTTTACAACCCCATCTATACGAATGCACTTATTTTCGGCAGAAACAATCCCAAAAATAATTTTCAACAATGTTGACTTCCCAGAACCATTTCTACCCAACAAACCTATAATCTCGTTAGTCTCACATTTCAAATACACATCAGAAACCACTAATTTACTATCAAACTGTTTCCGAACACTATCCACTTCCAAAATATGCTTTTTCAAAATAATTCTTTCAATATTAAAATTAAAACAAATCCTAAAATAGACAAGCTCAAAGTGAACACATAACTATAGCCTAAAAGTTGAATCTTAGAAACTCCATTATTAGAATAAAACAAATAATCATTTTTCCTATAAAGTTCTTTGTAGAGTACACTTATCATAAAACCAAAACTGGGAAAAATAAAAAAGAAACTATCAACCCCTCCAAAAAGCATAGAGATTAAACAAACAGCCAAATTAATCAAAAGTGTGCTCTTGAAAAATTCAAAAACATTAGTCCATTTTTTGTCCATTCCTTTATAAAATTTTCTCCTCAAAAGGGATTGTTGCATCCAATATTTCATTCAGCAACAAAACAATCTGTTCCAAATAATTAGATTGTATCTCCTGATTAATAATAGAGATACTTTCCTTTTCTTCTTTAATATTAAAAGGCAAGAAACCTGATTTTAGATTTTTGAAAGAAATAATTCCCGCCTCTATAGGTTTTCCATTAGCATTTTTCTCATACATATAGGCGTATGCCAAAACCTGAATGATTTTGTCATTTTTAATATCATCCGTCAATCCTTTCCAGGACTTAAGGGTAACACTGGATTTCTCTACTTTCCCCGTTTTGTAATCAATGATTCTAATGGTGCCGTTGCGTTCTTCAATCCTGTCCACATTTCCCTTGATCAAAACAGGAAAAGGCAAACTTGGATGTTGCACCATTCTTTCAAACGTTTTTTCAAGCTCCAGAATCTTTATGGCATCGCCGTTTTTAATGCTCTCTAATTCTACTTTCAAGAAATTGAAAACATTTCGCTTCGCCACTTCAAAAGCCAATAAATTTCGTCCTTTTTTGATTTCCCCTTCTTTGTAAACCACTTTAAACTGAATCAAAACTTCGGAATCAATTTTCTTAATACAATTTTGAATATCAAATTCGGAGATAAATTTACCAACAAAAGGTTCATATAAAACCCGTAAAGTCTCATGAATAATAGTTCCCAAAGTATTCAAAGCAATATTTTCCTCAACTTCTTCTACTTCACTAATCCGTAAAATCTTCTGAAAATAAAACTGAATCGGATTTCGTATATAACTCGTCAATGCCGAAGGAGAAAACCCTTTTTCGGCAATTTCTTTCAACCGCATCATCACCTTCTCCGATTTCGGAATTACCATTGGCAGATAAGCAGTATCAGGCAAAACTGCGTTATAAATTTCGTGGGTTAAAATATGTTTGGGTTGCTTCTCTACTTCCAATTGAGTTATGAAACGACTTTTTTCCCCTGCATCCAATCCTTCACTTTCGGTATTATAAAGCAAATAAATGTTTTTGGCCCGTTGCAACAAATGATAAAAGTGGTAGGTATAAATTGCGTCTTTCTCTTTAAAAGTTGGCAATCCCAATTCGCGTTTAACATCATAAGGAATGAAAGAGTTTTGTGATTTTCCCGCTGGAAATTTTCCTTCATTCATAGAAGTAATGATAACCGTTTCAAAATCCAATACCCTACTTTCAAGAACACCCATTATTTGCAATCCGTTTAAAGGTTCTCCTTCAAAAGAAACTTCTGCCAGATCAATTACTTGTTTATAAATCGCATGCAGCGTATCAATCGTGTCAATTGCTTTATGTTTAGAATAGTAATTAATCAGTTTGTTAATCACTTTAAAAATAGCATAGACAAAAGTCTTAGTTATTTTTTCCTCTTCATTTTCATTATCTAAATTATTCTTCACCTTTAGCAATAAACTCGATATTATTTCTAAAACGTCAATAGAACCTTTCTCCCATTTTTGGAATACAAGCAAGAATAAATCACTAGAATTATCATTTAATTCCAATAATTTATGATGACTGATAAAAGTATAATTGTTTTTATTTATAATCCCAACCAAAGCACTGGTATTTGCATACGGCTCAATTAACGGATGAGTCAGTATGTCCAACACATCCTTATAATAAAAAACATAACTACTATTGCTTCTTGACAATGCATTGGTGTGCATTTTAAACAACTTAGCAATCAAAATTTGCGCAGGATTGTTTTTACTCGAATACCCCATGGTAATATTCAAGGCTCCGACCGAATTCGGCAGAGAATACAACAGTGGAATTAACAAATTCTCTTCTCCCAGAACAATAGCCACTTTATCCAGCGGCGCATTGGGGTTTTCAATACTGATGTTTTCTATAATGCTTCCTGCAATCTTAGCCTGACCAATCGTTTTTGGAGTACCGATAACTTGAATGTTTTTGGTTGCCGAAAAATCATCCACTATCCATTCAAAAGGATGTGATTTATAATGTTTCCAACTTTCTTTGAAACGACGCACAAATAAACCGGCATCATAGTAAGGATCATTTAGAAACGTTTGATCGGCATCCCAATATATTTTAGCCTGATCTGAAGCAATAAGATGTTGAATTATTTTTTCCTCCGAAGCATTCAAGGCGTTAAAACCTGCAAAAATAAATTGTTTCCCTGATATCGATTTTGAAAAGCTATTGGTGTTTTTTACCGCTTCCCGATAAATCAAACCTTGATAACCTATCCCTTTCTTTAGTAAATGATCGTAAAGAGATTGATAGTATTTGGGTAATAATTTCCAAAAATCAATGTAGTTTTCAAGTAACTGCGTTTTATTTTCGACTTCAATTCCCCATTTCTTGATGTCTTCGATATCTTTCAGATACGACAAAACATGATTTGGATCTAATAAATAACGATCGATTTCATTAAAATCTTGCAGTAGTGTTTTGGCCCAATTGGCAAAAAGTTCAAATGACTGCTGGTTGTTTTTTTCTGTAATAGACAAATAAACTTCATAAAACTCAAAGAGCAATTCTATGGGATCAATGGTTCTTATTCCTGCAATACTTTGAACAAAATCTTCGATACTAATAATTTCTGGCGAAAATATATTCTCCTCAGTTTGTTTTTTTAATGCTTCAACAAGAAATATTTTGGCTCGCTTGTTGGGTAAAACCACTATAGTATCAGCCAGTACATTATTATATTCCGTTACTATTACTGTTGCAATTTTATCTAAAAAAGAAGTATTTGTCATTTTATAAATATAAAAAAAGCCATTCAATTAAGAATGGCTTTTTAAAATTATTTGAAGAATAAATTACAATTTACCTTCGTGTACTGAACCTATGTGTCTAATTTCAGTTCTTCTGTTCAATGCTTTACCTTCTTTAGTTTTGTTAGAAGCTACTGGTTTAGATGAACCAAAACCAGCTGAAGTTAAGTTAGCAGGGTTAACACCTTTTTCAATTAACTTATCCATAACAACTTTAGCTCTGTCTTCAGAAAGTTTTTGGTTTATTTTAGCGCTACCAGTACTATCAGTGTGACCTTCGATAGCGAATTTAGCGTTAGGGTAGTTTCTTAGGATTTCTTTAATCGCTTCCAATCTACCGTCTGTAGCACCTTTATCAGCAGTTTCTAAGATTGCTTTACCAGTTACGAAGTATACCGCTCTAGCTTGTACTTTAAGTTCTTCTAATACTTGCTCAGTTACTTCTGGACATCCTTTGTTGCTAGCAGGACCAGCTACTGTAGGACAAGCATCTTCTTTGTCAATTACACCATCTTTATCAGAGTCTAATTCTGGACATCCACCATTGCTAGCTGGACCAGCAACTGTAGGACATTTGTCAGAAGCATCAGTAACACCGTCACCGTCAGCATCTGGACAACCTTTAAGTGATTTCAATCCAGCAACTTCTGGACAAGCATCATCTGGATCTGCTACACCGTCTCCGTCTGTATCAGGACATCCGTTAAATTCAGCTAAACCAGCAACTGTAGGACAAGTGTCTTTAGAATCTTCGATACCATCAGCATCAGAATCAGGACAACCGTTGAATTGTTTTAAACCTGCAACTTCTGGACAAGCATCATCTTTGTCATAAATTCCATCATTGTCAGTATCTTTAGCACCAAACTTGAAAGTAAGACCTGCAGAGTATTGAGTGTAAGAAGGAGCATCAGGAGTTTTACCATCAGCATATGTTCTATCTCCGAAAGATTTTTTGTATGTTCCTAATAAAGAAAGACCAACGTTTTCAGTAAACCAAAAGTTTAATCCAACACCCGGGTTTACAGTACCATAGCTTTCATCACCTAAGAAAGTATAACCACCACCAACGCTTAAAGTTGGCTCAATTACTTTAGACTTAAGTAACTCCATAAAACTGTAAGTAAGAGTTGCATCGATACCATAGTACATCAAATCACCAGGATTTACAACAACATTTGGCGCAGTTACAAATTTATCAACTTGATTGATAGATCCTGTAACTCCTACGATAAAACCACTTCCTACGTATCTAGAAACATTGATATAAGAAACAGAAGGAAGAATATTCCAGTTGTCACTTACCTTGAATGGTTGGTCAAAATGACTCATAAAGTCTTCACCAGCACTAGACCTATAGTCAATCGCGTTTACTCCAAAACCGATAGCCCATTTATTGTTACTGTCTTGTGCTTGAGAGCTTAATCCCATCACCATCGTTACAGCAACTAAAAGTTTGTTAAGATGTTTCATACTTTGTTTTTTTAATTACAATTTAGTTAATTTAAGAACAAAAATAGTACGATTTTATTTAACATCAAAATAAAATGTTAAATAAAACATCTGAATACCACAAAATTTAACAATTATATTACAGCAAGTCTCTTACCTACAGCCACAAAAGCATCAATTGCTTTATCTAAATGTTCTTTAGAATGTGCCGCCGATAATTGCACTCTTATCCTAGCTTTATCCTTAGGAACTACCGGAAAAAAGAAACCTATAACATACACTCCTTCTTTTAGCAACTCATTAGCCATAGTTTGAGCTAATTTGGCATCATATAGCATTACCGGCACAATAGCTGAGTCTCCTTCTACTATATCAAAACCTGCTTTTTTCATACCTGCTTTAAAGTAATTGGTATTCCATTCTAATTGATCTCTAAGCGTGGTGTCTTTTTCTAATAATTCGAATACCTTAATAGATGCACCAACGATAGCTGGAGCTAATGAATTCGAAAACAAATAAGGTCTAGAACGTTGACGCAATAACTCTATTATTTCTTTCTTCGCAGTTGTATAACCTCCCATGGCTCCACCCAATGCTTTTCCTAAGGTACCTGTGATAATATCTACACGTCCCATTACACCTTTAGCTTCTAGCGTACCTTTACCTGTTGCACCGATAAATCCTGCCGCATGACATTCGTCAACCATAACCAAGGCATCATATTTATCCGCCAAGTCACATATTTTATCTAATGGCGCTACAACTCCATCCATAGAGAAAACACCATCGGTAACTATGATCTTAAAACGAGCTCCAGCTTCATTAGCTTTAATCAATTGCTGCTCTAAATCTTCCATGTTACTATTTTCATAACGATAACGAGCTGATTTACACAAACGCACTCCATCAATTATAGACGCATGATTTAAACTATCTGATATAATAGCGTCATTTTCACCAAATAAAGGCTCAAAAACCCCTCCATTTGCATCAAAAGCCGCTGCATACAATATAGTGTCTTCGGTACCGTAAAAATCAGCTATCTTTTTTTCTAATGTTTTATGAATGTCCTGAGTACCACAAATAAAACGAACGGATGACATTCCAAAACCATGGGTATCCATAGCATCTTTAGCCGCTTGAACTACTTCGGGGTGCGAAGAAAGTCCTAAATAATTATTGGCACAAAAATTTAAAACTGTTTCTCCTGTTGAAATAGTGATTTCTGCTCCTTGTGGAGAGGTAATAATTCTTTCTTTTTTGAAAATTCCGTTTTCTTCAATAGTCTGAAGTTCAGACTGTAAGTGTTGTTGTATTTTTCCGTACATTTTATTTAAATTTAAAAGGGTATCGTTTTAAGTATAAAAAACAATAAACTTAGCTATTTGACAATTATTTTTTTTTTACAAATGTACTACATCGATTTTGACTCCTATATATACAAGCGATTTTTTTAGCACTTTGAAGCCCATTTTTTCAATAGCCCTTTGATAATTTTCTAATTGATATTTGTATTTCGGATTAGGAAGACCCGTTTTGTAATCCAATAAAAAAACTTCTTTGGCTTTATTGATTACTATTCGGTCGGGTTTTATGGTACCCCCTTCTTTTTGAATAATCGTTTTTTCATTCAAAACTTCATTCCCATCAGCAAAATGTTCTGTCAAATTTTGATGATTTACGATTTCTACAATTGCATTATAAACTAGCTCTTTTTGAAGATTCGTAATTAAACCGTTTTCAATAGCTTTATTTATGGCTAATTCCACATCGCTTTTTGTCGCTACAAATGAAAGGATTTCATGCACCACGTTACCAAATTCTATAGCTTCCAGCTGATGCGTTCCCCACATTAATGCTTCTTTTTGTGCAATTTTTATGTTTTTGGGATTCAAAACATCTGAAACCAACGGAATGGTTTTCGAAGTATCAATGTGTTTTTCTTTTGCAGACAACTTTACTGAACTACCAAATGGATATTCTAATTGGTTTTCATCATAAAGTCCTTGATGGATCAAATGTTTTATAAAAAAAGAAGCCATATTGCTTGGATATTCTCCGTCTTTCCTTGGCTTAATATTTTGAGAAATAAGATACAATTGTTCTTCGGCTCTGGTTAAAGCCACATACAACACATTAATATTATCCAACAACTCTTCTTGTTTTTTCAGATTATAAACTGCCGATGCTGCTGTACCAAACTCCTCAATAGCACTGCTGTTATCCACTAGTACTTTCGGCATGTCAAAATCTTGTTCTTCGGAGTTCAGCCATAATTTATCTTTTGGTTTTCTGTTGTAATCTTCTTCGGCAAAAGGCATAATGACAACTGGAAATTCTAATCCTTTTGATTTGTGAATCGTCATTATCCGAACCGCATTAGTACCTTCGGGAGAAGGAATGCTGAATTTCTCCGAGTTTTTATCCCAATAATTCAGAAAATCTGAAATCCCTGCTTGATTGCGGACATCACGTTCGAGAACAATATCTAGAAAATACTGAACATAAGCCCCCCCCGCCCCCGAAGGGGGAGCTAATGAACTAGACGGAGATACTTCTTCAATCTTAGTAGCTCCCCCTTCGGGGGCGGGGGAGGCTTGGGCTAGGAATTTTTTAACAATAATTTCTACGGCCTCGTACAATGATTTTTTTCTAATGTTCTGAAAAGAGAGCTCTATATTACAGTTTTCCAGCCATTTTTCGAAAGCCACTTCCTCTTTCAATTCCATCCCTTTGGCTATGAAATCATGAACAGGCAATTCATTTTGTTTGTTTTGTGCCAAATATTGTAAAAAATTAGCCTTTGACTCTAAATCGGAGCTGTTTTTTAAATATTTTAATATGTGAATAATCAATCGAACCTCGGTCGCGTTTTGAATCATCAATGTTTCGGAGGACAAAAGCGGAATGCTTTGCTCCGTTAAATAATTGGCAATCGCAATTCCCTGACTTCTTTTACGGGTAAGGATTACGATGTCTTTATATTCAAATCCTTCGTTGAGTACTTTTTGAATAGTAGTTAAAGTCGCCAACACATATTGTGCGGATTTATCTAGAACCTCTTCGTCATCGGTTTCTTGTTCTTCTATTTTTGGCAAAAAAGAGATATTCACATAGCCCCCAATTTTATTATTTATCTTCTGACGGCTGTGATTTTCGTACAAATCTTTATAATCGGCATTGCTGAACTCATTGGACAAGAATTGAAAAAAGTCATTGTTAAATTCGATTACTTGAGAATAGCTTCTATAGTTTTTATCTAAATGCTCCAGTTTTTTTTCGGGATTACTGAACGGGTTTTGGTCTTTACTCAACTCGATAAACTGTTCGGCTTTCCCTCCACGCCATCGGTAAATGGATTGTTTGGGATCGCCAACAATCATCAAAGTCCCTTTTTGTCCTGAATCATCTTGACCCGAAAGCGCATTGTCAATAAGCGGAATCAGGTTTTGCCATTGCATTTCGGAAGTATCCTGAAATTCGTCTATAAAAAAGTGACGGTAGCGCTCCCCTAATCTCTCGTATATAAAAGGAGCGGGTTGATTTTGTATTTCGCGGTGAATAATCGCGTTGAACTCGGTTATCGAAAGTACATTTTGTTCGCTTTGAATTTTTGCCAATTCATTGCTGACTGTATTTAATAATGATAAAGGCGTGATGTTTTTCAAGAAGGCTTTGTAGAAATTTCGCTTTTCGAAGTTTTTGTAAATTTCGACAAGAGTTTGCAACAAATCGGGAATAATGTTTTCTATCAAGGCTCGGTCTTTTGCCGTTTTATTGATGGCAATATCTTCGAACTCCCGAAACATCTTGTTTTTTGGATTGAATTTACCATCAGCGATACTTTGAAGATGATTCGGAAAAGTTCCTCTGGAAAACGATTTTAAATCAATTCCATTTTTATCAATTAATGATAATGATGTTTCGGCAAGAGCAGCATTTTCTTTTTCTAAAGCTGCACAGACCTTAACTAATTTTTCTTTTACGGCTATAAAATCGCTTATTGATTTATCGTGAAAATGAACGATTTCGTTTCGGTTATTTTCATTCAACACTAATTTTCCCGTTTCCAGAATTTCACGCGAGATGTCCCAAGATTTGTCATCATCAGTTTTTTCCATCGTGAAATCGATGAGTAATTTGGTCAGAATTTCATCTTCGCCCGCTTGTGCGATGATGGCATCTACGGCTTCAATCAGCAGATTTTCGGTATCCAAAGTTACCTCGAAAGTCATAGGCAACCCCAAATCGTGTGCAAAAGCACGAATAACTTTGTGTGTAAATTTATCAATGGTCGATATATCAAAAGCAGCATAATTGTGAATAATATGCTTGATGATTTGTTGGGATTTGGTTTTGATTTGAATGATTGAAAGTGCGGTATCCACAGCCAAATCCTGCATCAAATCCAGCGCTTTGGCATTGGGTTCGTCTTTGGCAAATTCAGACAAACTACCTACGATTCGGCTTTTCATTTCATGTACCGCTTTGTTGGTAAACGTAATGGCCAGTATATTACGGTAAGCATCGTTCTTGTGTGCCGTGAGAATGATTTTGAGGTATTCTTTGACAAGAGCATATGTTTTTCCGGAACCTGCGGAGGCGTCGTATATAGCGAAAGAAGGTCTTTCCATTTGGAATTTAGATTGATGATTAACGTCCCGATAACTATCGGGATTAATTTCTGATTTACATTAAAATTTCCTGAAATCCCAAATGCCCTAGCCCCGATGGAAGGGAAAATCCTTTTTATCCCGATTTTTCATCGGGATAAAAAGATTGGAACCCCGATAGCTATCGGGGGCGGGAAATAGCTCCTCACTTTGACATGCTCAGTGTGCGATTTGCTATACTATCAATTTACTTAATGAAATTATAACGAAATAGAATTTTCAATTCCAAAGTTAAATGTTTAATTTTGAATAAAATATTTATAAATCACTAAACAACTATATTATGGCTTTTGAATTACCACAATTACCTTATGCGTATGACGCACTAGAACCTCATATTGATGCTCGCACAATGGAAATTCACCATTCTAAACATCACAATGCGTATACAACAAATTTGAATGCTGCTATTGCAGGAACGGATTTGGAAGGAAAAACAATTGAAAACATCTTGATTAACTTAGACAAAGCTAATGCTGCGGTTCGTAACAATGGTGGTGGTTTTTACAATCACAACTTGTTTTGGACGGTTATGTCTGCAAATGGTGGTGGATTGCCAACTGGTGAATTGCTAGAGGCTATTGAAACTGCTTTTGGTACTTTTGAAGAATTCAAAGCAAAATTCGCTAAGGCTGGTGCTACACAATTTGGTTCTGGATGGGCTTGGTTATGTGTACAAAAAGGGGGTAAACTTGACGTTTGCGGAACTCCAAATCAAGACAATCCTTTGATGCCAGGTGTAGGTTGTGGCGGAACTCCAATTTTAGGAATGGACGTTTGGGAGCATGCATATTACTTGCACTATCAAAATAGAAGACCTGATTATATTGAAGCTTTCTTTAATGTAATTAACTGGACTGAAGTATCTAGACGTTTCGCTTTAGAGAAGTAAAAAGAGAATAGAAAAAAGAATATAGAGAATAGACGGATGAACTTAGAGTTTGTTCGTCTATTTTTTTTGGATTTACTTTTTTCTATTCTCTCGTTTCTCTTTTCTCTTTTCTAACTTCTATTCTCTTTTTTGAGACTTTACTCCAATAAAAAAGGTGAAATGTTACTTCCACCCTTTTTGCCCCAAATCTACCATAAACTTAACCTACTAAAATTATGGTAGTCAAATGTACGTCGATAATCACTTTACTAAAAATATTTTCGATGAACTTCCTAAATACTCGTTAATTAGCTATTTTACTGATTAACAGCATACTTATCTTGTTATTTTATTCTTAATTTACATTTAAAAAGAAACATATTAAGTTTAAAAGCCTGACTTTATTCCAATAAAAAAGGTGAAATGTTACTTTCACCCTTTTTGCCCCAAATCTACCATAAACTTAACCTACTAAAATCATGGTAGTCAAATGTACAACGTTATACGATCCATTTAAAACATATCCGATGAATGCCCAATAAACTCGTTGACTTACCAAAATAGCAATTCTCAATATTTTTAATAAATCACAACTACAAAAAGTCACAACGTAATTTTAAAAAATTCAACCTAAATTACTTGACTTTATTCCAATAAAAAAGGTGGAATGTTACTTCCACCCTTTTTGCCCCAAATTTACCATAAACTTAACCTACTAAAATTACGGTAGGCGAATATACTTAGGTATTATAAATTATAAAAATAAAATCGATAAAAGACCTACAAATCCGTTTATCGAATACTGTAATGAATTTATTAATAGGCTCTAGCATCTTTACCTTCGTAAAAATTCATAAAAGCACGATTCACAACACGATTTCCTCCTGGTGTTGGGTAATCTCCTGTAAAATACCAGTCTCCCAGATTCTTCGGACAAGCAATATGCAAATCTTCAACTGTTTGGAAAATAATTTTCACTTCGGCATTAATCTCTGGAGAACTTAATAACTCTGCTATTTTATCTGAAACTTCTTGTGGTGCAAAAGGAGCATAGATAGCAGTAACATAATTTACTACTTCGCTATCTTTAAAATTCTCTTGTGCTTTACATTTAGCATATACTTCGTCTACGATGTGATACAAGTTTCTTTCTTTTAACAATTCTAATGCTGCTTTAAAAGCAACTAATCCTTCCAGTTTTGCCATATCAATTCCATAACAATCTGGAAAACGTATTTGTGGTGCAGAGGAAACAATCACAATCCTTTTTGGATTCAAACGATCCATCATTTTTATGATACTCATTTTAAGAGTTGTTCCTCTTACAATACTATCGTCAATAATCACAAGATTATCCGTTGGTTTTATCACACCGTACGTTACATCATATACGTGGGCCACTAAGTCATCTCTACTGCTGTCTTCAGTAATAAAGGTTCTTAATTTTGCATCTTTTATGGCAACTTTTTCGGTTCTAATTTTTACAGAAAGCAATTTTTCTAGCGTATCTTCATTCAAAAGATCTTTGTTTTGAAGAATGAAATTTTTCTTTCTTTGATTCAAAAAGTCTTGAGCCGCTTCAACCAATCCATAAAAAGAAGTTTCGGCAGTGTTTGGAATATAAGAGAAAACCGTATTGTCAGTATCATTATCTATAGACTCTAATACTGCAGGCAAAATAAGTTTTCCTAGATTTTTTCTTTCTTGATATATTTCAGCATCACTTCCTCTAGAAAAATAAATACGTTCAAAAGAACAGGCTTTTTTTACTGTAGGCGGAAGGATTTCAGTCATAGATACCGTTCCGTTTTTCTTAATGATCAAAGCGCTTCCAGGATCAATCTCTTGTACTTTATCAAAAGGGACATTGAAAACAGTTTGTATTACAGGTCGCTCTGAAGCAACAACAACAATCTCATCATCTTGATAGAAATAAGCTGGACGAATTCCCGCTGGATCTCTAAAAACAAAAGCATCACCGTGACCTAAAAGACCTGCCATGGCATATCCTCCATCTAGATTTTTGGAAGAACGTGCCAATATTTTAGCAACATCTAATCGTTCTGCAATTACTGGTGAGGCTTCTCTTTTAGACAAACCCTCTTCCTTACAGTCTTGATACAATTGCATCACTTCTTTATCCAGGAAATGACCTATTTTTTCCATTACGGTAACTGTATCAGCCATTTCTTTTGGATGTTGTCCTAACTCCACCAAATTTTGAAAAAGCTCTTTTACATTAGTCATGTTAAAATTACCTGCCAAAATCAAGTTTCTGTGCATCCAGTTACTTTGACGTAAAAAAGGATGAACACTTTCGATGCTGTTTTTACCAAAAGTCCCATAACGAACGTGACCTAAAAATAATTCTCCTATATAAGGAATATTAGCTTTTAGTTGTGGTACATCATCCGCATATTCTGGATGAGCCACCATCTCTTCGTTTATTCTTTCATTTATTTGTTTAAAAACATCTTGAATAGGTTGTGCATGATTGGAACGTACACGACTTATGTATCTTTCGCCAGGTTCTACATCTAACTTAATGCTTGCGAAACCAGCACCATCTTGACCACGGTTGTGCTGTTTCTCCATAAGCAAATACATTTTTTGTATGCCATAGAAAGCGGTTCCGTATTTTTCTTTGTAGAATTCAAGGGGCTTAAGAAGTCTAACTAAAGCTATACCACATTCGTGTTTTAAAGCGTCGCTCATTGTGTTTTTGTTTGTAGTTATTGGTATTTTAAATGGTACTAATTTTATTTTCATTCTTAAAATTCGAAGCAAGCTCGTATTTTTCTCATGAAAATTATCTGTATTAATTAAAAAAAGCCCCGTGTGAGGCTTTAGATTATTATAATTCTATGTCAAACTGGGTCAATGATTTGAACTGTTGCAATCTTGAGACCACTTCTTTTTTATCTAAATCAATCATTCGTTCTGTTCCAAATTTCTCAACACTAAAGGAAGCTAAATTAGAACCCTGAATAACTGCGTTTTTCATATTCTCGAAAGACACATTTTCGCTTTGGGCAATAAATCCTGCAAATCCTCCGGCAAAAGTATCTCCTGCTCCAGTTGGATCAAACACTTCTTCTAAAGGTAATGCTGGTGCAAAAAAGATTTCTTCCCCATGAAACAATAATGCTCCATGTTCTCCTTTTTTAATTACCACATATTTAGGTCCCATGGTATGGATTTTTGCTGCAGCTTTTACTAAAGAATACTCTCCAGAAAGTTGACGCGCTTCTTCGTCATTAATGGTAATAACATCTACACGTTTAATGATAGCCATTAATTCTGGCAAAGCACAATCCATCCAAAAATTCATAGTATCTAGCACTACTAATTTAGGTTTTGTTTCCATTTGATCCAAAACGCTACTTTGCACTAAAGGATGTAGATTACCTAACATCACAATTTCGGCATTTTTATAGTCTTGAGGAACTTTTGGTTGAAAATCGGCCAAAACATTAAGTTCTGTTACCAAAGTATCTCTTGAATTCAAATCATTATGATATAAACCACTCCAGAAGAATGTTTTTCCTCCTTTAACGACTTCTATTCCAGAAATATCAATATTTCTTTCCACTAATAAATCTAGGTATTCTTGTGGAAAATCATCTCCAACTACAGAAACAATAGCCGATTGTACCTTAAAAAAAGAAGCTGAGATTCCAATATAAGTTGCTGCTCCACCAAGAATTTTGTCTGTTTTTCCAAAAGGAGTTTCAATTGCGTCGAAAGCTACCGTTCCAACAATCAATAATTTATTCATTATATGAGTTTCGAATTAAGGCGCAAAGATACTTTATAAGTTGCAATATTGCAAAAGATGTGGCTCTCAAAGTTTTCATAAAAAATTACTGGAAGAATATAATGATTTATTGAAATTGAAGTAGCTATAATGAAGCATTTAAAACCGCTAATGCAGTTATTTCCTCTTTCTAAAACTTGAAGATTTTCTTTTGCCGCTCAAAACACCCAAAATTGTAACTACATCTCCTTTGAATTTAAAGACTATTAACCAAGATCTGTAGCTTGCTTTTCTGTAAATTTTAGATTTTGTTGGAATGTTTTCGCACTCAGAGTAAATGGTTGGGTTCAAGATGATTTTATTCATTGTCTTTTGAATTCCATCACCCACTTTAATAGCATTGAGGGGTTGAAACTTAACAAATTCAATGTAATCTACAATTTGTTCTAAATCTTCGTAATATTTCTGTGAGATAGTTAACGCATACGACTCAGAATTTCCTTTTTTTTCTTTTCCCATTTTTCATTAAATGTTTCTAAAGACATTGTTGGCGATTTTTCGGCATCGTCAATCCATTTCAAAAAATCTGCTTGAGACATTTCTTGCTCGTCGTCGTCTTTTTCGAAATCAATAAAAACTTTTAAAGGTTTACCAACAAGATTTTCCGGAATCTCAAAAGTAAGATTCACAATAGTATCCTTTGGTATTAAAGTTTGCTCTATCATAATCAGGCATTTAAACAAATTTACAAATTATATCATTCCTAAAACAACTTCCCTACTTCTTTTTCATAAAATGCATCAATAGAAACTTGTTTTTGCATGGCAGCCATAACAGCCAGTTCATCGCATCTTTCGTTTTGGGGGTGGTTATTGTGCCCTTTTATCCATTTGAAATCCACCTGATGTTTTCGGTAAACAACCAGAAAGCGTTTCCATAAATCAGGGTTTTTCTTTCCTTCAAACCCTTTTTTCTCCCAGCCAAAAACCCATTTCTTTTGCACAGAGTCCACAACATACTTCGAATCTGAGATCACTAAAACAGACGTATTCTCATTTTTTAATTTTTCTAAGCCTACGATAACACCTAACAATTCCATTCTATTATTGGTCGTGTGTCTAAAACCCTCGTAAAATTCTTTTTTATACGGTTTTCCAACCCATTCCATAACTACTCCATAGCCTCCATTTCCAGGATTCCCTTTGGCAGCACCGTCTGTATATATATGTACGTCGTATTTCAATAGGTAAGTCTTAAAGGTTGGATAAAAGCAATTTTTCAATTTCTTCTGGAAAATGTTTTTGTTCTAATGTGTGAATTTTTGCCGCAACATCTTCTGGAGTATCCGTTTCTGTCAAAACAACACTTTGCTGAAAAACAATATTCCCTTCATCATAATTCTCGTTTACATAATGAATAGTAATTCCAGTTTCTTTTTCATTATTTTCGACAACCGCTTTATGAATATGCATTCCATACATTCCTTTTCCACCATATTTTGGCAATAGTGCTGGATGTATATTTACGATTTGATTGGGATAGACTTCAATTATAGTTGACGGGAATTTCAACAAAAAACCAGCAAGCACGATTAAATCTGGCTGAAACAAATTCAACTCTTGTAGTGTTTTTCCTGAATTTAAGTCATCTTTAGAAAAAATAACCGTGGGAACCTCCAGATTTTTTGCTCTATCAATCACTTTAGCATTTGCATTATTTGTAAAAACTCCAACAACATTTCCAATACTCCTTGTGGCAAAATACTGGATAACATTTTCAGCGTTAGTCCCCGATCCAGAAGCAAAAATCACAATTTTTTTCATAATTCAATCCATTAATTTATGCAAAAAAAGGAATAAAAATTGAAAATAAATAGGATTGAGAAATCTTTGTCAAAATAAATTTTATAAATTAGTGCTCACATTTATTCACTAAATAGTTGTTTTAAAATAAAGTTGTTTTATTTTTGCCAACAAATTAAATTCTAAAATTAAAAGATTATGTCAGACATTGCATCAAGAGTAAAAGCGATTATCGTAGACAAATTAGGTGTTGACGAAAACGAAGTTGTAACAGAAGCAAGCTTCACTAATGATTTAGGAGCTGACTCATTAGACACTGTTGAGCTTATTATGGAATTCGAAAAAGAATTTGACATTCAAATTCCAGACGATCAAGCAGAAAACATCGCTACTGTAGGTCAAGCTATCTCTTACATCGAGGAAGCTAAGAAATAATAATTAAACACCCGTTTACATTTTTTTGTATTCGGGTGTTATTATTTTTTAAATTAAATTTTCGATTGAAATTCAATCTAAATATATTTATATTATAATACCCATTGCTCTTTTACAATACTATTACAGTATAGAAAGCATGGGCTTTATTTGTTTAAAAAGATAACAAAACAAAAGAGTTATGGTTTTAAAAAGAGTTGTTGTAACAGGCCTTGGTGCTCTTACTCCCATTGGAAATAATATCCAAGAATATTGGAATGGACTTATTAATGGGATAAGCGGTGCAGCACCCATTACGTATTATGATACTGAAAAACATAAGACGAAATTTGCTTGTGAAGTTAAAAATTTCAACTTTGAAGTATACATGGATCGCAAAGAAGCCAGAAGATTGGATAAATTTGCACAATATGCTATTGCCTCTAGTGATGAAGCCATAAAAGATGCTGGAATTACTCCGGAAAATATAGATAAACAAAGAGTAGGTGTGATTTGGGGAGCTGGAATTGGTGGATTAGAAACCTTTCAAGACGAGGTATTATATTATGCTAAATGCGACGGTACTCCAAAATTTAATCCTTTCTTTATTCCTAAAATGATTGCCGATATAGCACCCGCTCATATCTCTATGAGAAATGGCTTTATGGGTCCCAATTACACAACAGTTTCAGCCTGTGCCTCCTCTTCAAATGCCATGATTGATGCTTTCAACTATATCCGATTGGGAATGTGTGATGTAATTATTACTGGAGGATCTGAAGCTGCCATAACCATTGCAGGAATGGGCGGATTTAGTTCTATGCATGCATTATCCACTAGAAATGACAGTCCAGAGACTGCTTCAAGACCATTTGACGCCACACGAGATGGATTTGTACTTGGTGAAGGATCTGGAGCTTTAGTATTTGAAGAATATGAACACGCAAAAGCAAGGGGTGCAAAAATATATTGTGAGGTTGGTGGTTGTGGTATGTCCTCTGATGCTTATCATTTGACGGCCCCGCATCCTGAAGGAATAGGTGTAATTGCCGTAATGGAGAACACTTTGAGAGATGCAGGAATGACTCCAGACCAAGTAGACCACATCAATACTCATGGAACTTCTACGCCTTTGGGAGATGTTGCCGAATTGAAAGCAATTAGTCATGTTTTTGGGAGTCATGCAAAAAATATAAATATAAATTCAACCAAATCAATGACTGGTCATTTACTTGGTGGTGCTGGAGCAATTGAAGCAATAGCTTCTATTCTAGCTATGAAATACGGAATAATTCCTCCAACAATTAATCATCAAGTTGCAGATCCAACAATTGACCCTAGCCTAAATCTAACTCTCAACGTAGCCCAAAAGAGAGAGGTAAATGTGGCTATGAGTAATACTTTCGGATTTGGAGGTCACAATGCTTGCGTTCTATTTAAAAAATTAGAAAACGAATAATAGATGCGTATCCTAAAAAAAATATTCTCAAAATCCCGTTCTCCAGAAGACGGGA
Source organism: Flavobacterium sp. ZT3R18 (assembly GCF_007097385.1). GTDB lineage: Bacteria > Bacteroidota > Bacteroidia > Flavobacteriales > Flavobacteriaceae > Flavobacterium. The sequence goes on along the minus strand of NZ_VJZS01000002.1, from coordinate 306,731 downwards.
TTTTTTTTGATGCTATTCAACCTATTCTTGGATTTAGCCCACTAACTCTTGAGTTTTACAAAAAAGCTTTCACCCACCGCTCTTCCAATCGGTTGGATTTAAAAGGAAATCCCATTAATTACGAAAGACTGGAATTTCTTGGGGATGCCATGCTAAGTTCAGTTATAGCAGCCTACCTTTTTACTGAAGCTCCTTTGGGAGATGAGGGTTACCTTACCAAAATGCGTTCTAAAATTGTTAGTAGAGAACACTTAAATGAACTAGGAAAGGATTTAAATTTAATTCAATTTATTGAAAGCAAAGTTCCTTTACATCATTTTGGAGAAAACATACACGGTAATATTTTCGAATCATTAGTTGGAGCCATCTACTTAGACAGAGGCTATGAATATTGTGAAAAATTTATCCAAAAAAGAGTAATCGTACCTTATGTAGATATTGCTCGATTAGAAGGAAAAGTGATCAGCTATAAAAGCTTGGTTATAGAATGGTGTCAAAAAGAAAAAAAAGTATTTCATTATGACATTTTTGAAGATAATGCCATAGATGGTCAACGTTTATTTGGTGTAAAACTTAGTATTGACGATAAAGTTATCGCCAAAGCCAGAGCGACTTCAAAAAAGAAAGCAGAAGAGAAAGCATCCCAACGCGCTTATTTTGCTTTTCAAGAAAAAATTGACAGAAAACAACTATAACGTTAGTAATACTACATCGTTTTCGTTAATAAAATAGTATAATCCTAGCTATTTGCCTTCTATTTGCTTGAATAGAAATGGTATATTTACGCTTTATATGTAAATGAAATGGCAATTCATAAATTAGATCTTGGCGAATTTGACGAAATAGATTATAGTCTAATTGCTATTTATACCTCATTAGATGATTATCGATTGGCTTATTACATCAATCAAAAATTTAATGTAAGCCTTAGTAAATCTAAAAAAGAAATTCAAATTACTGGAAAAGATGGAGAAGTCCATTTTTCGAGATTTCATTATTATGAAAAGAAAAAAGAAATTTCTTGGGATTTGATACAAAATAAAAACGAAGTCATTCAAAAACAAAAAAAAGAGAGTCTGGACTTGTTTTCTAATATGAACATGGACGTTTCATCAAAAGTGTATATGCTTCCAGAATTCAAAAAAGCAGATTACTTTTTGAAAATAGAAAACGGCGTAGCCGATTTAAATATTTTAAAAATACAGAATACATTAAATACCATTGACAATATAACTACGATGTATATTGTTGACACTAATAAACTAAAATCAAAAAACAATTTAATTTTTTAATACCAATGCTTACAAACAAAAAAACCAAAATTGTAGCCACACTTGGGCCTGCATGTAGTACAAGAGAAATCATAAAAGACATGATTGATGCAGGAGTAAATGTATTTAGAGTGAATTTTTCGCATGCTGATTACGAGGATGTAAAACAAAAAATAAGTATTATACGAGGTCTGAATGAAGAGTTTGGATATACTACCGCAATTCTAGGAGATTTACAAGGACCTAAACTACGTGTTGGTGTTATGGAAGATGGTGTTGTAGTAAATGACGGTGATTTAATTACTTTCACAACCGCCGAAGATATACTGGGTACTGCCAAGAAAGTATTCATGAAATATGCCAATTTTCCAAATGATGTAAATCCGGGAGAAAGAATATTACTGGATGACGGAAAACTGATTTTTGAAATTGTTACAACTGATAAGAAATCAGAAGTTGTAGCTCGTGTAATTCAAGGGGGTGAATTAAAATCTAAGAAAGGGGTAAATTTACCTAACACTAAAATTTCTTTACCAGCGATGACTGAAAAAGATGTTGCAGATGCTATTTTTGCAATAGAACAAAATTTAGACTGGATTGCTCTTTCTTTTGTAAAAACGCCACAAGATTTACAAGACTTACAAGACTTAATTGCCAAACATTCTGAATACAAAATCCCGATTATCGCCAAGATAGAGATGCCTGAGGCATTAGAAAACATAGATCGAATTGTTGCTTATTGCGATGCTTTGATGGTAGCTCGTGGTGATTTAGGAGTTGAACTTCCTGCTCATGAAGTGCCATTGGTTCAAAAAGAATTAATTCGCAGAGCAAAAACAGCGAGAATTCCTGTAATTGTTGCTACTCAGATGATGGAAACAATGATCACAAGCTTGACACCAACCCGTGCTGAAGTAAATGATGTTGCCAACTCTGTAATGGATGGAGCCGATGCAGTAATGCTTTCTGGAGAAACTGCTACAGGAAATTATCCAGTACAAGTAATCCAAAAAATGACTCAAATTATTGAAGCAGTTGAAGATTCTCCGCTTATCCAAGTTCCACAAAACACACCACAAGTAAGAACAAACCGTTTTATCACTAAAACAATTTGTCATCACGCTGCCCTTATGGCCAATGTGATTAAAGCAAAAGCGATTTGTACCTTGACCAATAGTGGCTATACGGCTTTCCAAATTTCGGCTTGGAGACCATCTGCCCATATTTTGGTTTTTACTTCAAATAAAAGAATCCTTACCCAACTTAATTTATTATGGGGAGTAAAATCTTTCTATTATGACAAAAGAGTAAGTACCGATGATACCGTTACAGACGTAAATGCGATTGTAAAAGAAAAAGGTTTTGTAAAAAAAGGAGATTTCCTAATTAACTTAGCTGCAATGCCAATCATTGAAAAAGGAATGGTAAACACATTAAGAGTTTCTGAAATAGAATAGTTTCAAAAACCCTTATACAAACAACACTTAAAAACCGTCTTGTCTCTTAAATAGATTCAAGACGGTTTTTTATTTATCTCCAAAAATCTGAACATCGTCTACTTGAAAAGCGCCATCCAAAGCAAGATTCTTTCCTGAGCCGGTGTACTTGAAAGCAATATTTATTTTACCCGCATAGGATGACAAATCAATTCCTCCAGAACCCACAAACTGATACCAAGGTGTTGCTTGTTTGGGTAATATAACTTTTAGTGGAATCCACGTGGCTTTGTCAATATTCAAACCATCAAAGTTTTTAGAGACATATACTTCGAGCGAATTTAAAGGAGAATCAACATCCAAGTGATGCTGTGCCGATCTAAAAGTGAGCACTTCTTTGGTATGCAAATCCATATCAATTTTTGGAGAAATCAGCCAAGCTATATTCGATGCTACTTTGGTTCCTGTGGCATTAAACTCGGCATAACCATTTCCTGCGTACAAAGTTCCCAACCAAAATTTAGTTCCTTTTTGTACTAAATTAGCCCAACCCGGAAGATTGAGTTTAGTATTGGTCACTACACTTTGGAAATTTTCGGCAAAGAACGGAACTGTAGCAGTACCGGTAAACATCACATCTTTTTCGGATCGTGCCAACAATTGATAATCCGAGCCAAATTTGGTCAAAACCCCTCGTACTTTTCCACTTCCGTCTGGAACAATTTTATCAGCAAAATCAGAAAAACTACTGGTTCGAAACAAAACTTGATTCCCTAATCTATCTATCAAACTCCAATTGGTAGCGCCCCCAACATCATTGGACTCTTCATAATAATGACGACCAATAGCATCACTGGTAAATTGCACATCCGACAATTCTACCAGCGTATTGATGTTCGAATCGCGCAATAAATCGGGTATAGAAATAGGACGAACCAGTAGTTCCTCGCTTAGCATTGTACAAGAAGCATTCAAGACTTTTTTATAATCGTTTGGAGAAATTCTACCAACCCCTCCTTCATTATAGGTATTGACATAAATACTCCCAATACGCATTCCTCCAAAATAAATGTCGGTATATTGATCTTTCATTTTGAGATACACTTTATTCCCTAATCGAAAATCAATGTAGGTATTCGAAGCATCAACAGGGACGCTAAAACCCATTGCTGGTATTGTGGCTGTTGCCAAAGTTTGAAACGAAATAGTCTTAAAAAAATTTCCAGACTCATCACTGGAAACAACATACGCTTCAATAATGTCATCATATTTATATTGAGTCACTATGGAACTTGCAGTGGCTCGAACTTCTTCAACAGTACGATTGACTTTCAAATCGGGTTGGGTACAACTTAGTTTTGGCACATCAAATTCCTCCTTTGCGCAGCCACCAAAAGTCATTGCAATTCCTAAAAAAACAACGCAGTACTTTAACTTCATATTCTTTATTTTAAAAATTTATAAATTGATGTACAGGTTTACAAAATACGTTCTCCCGTAACCGTAAAAATATTTATTCCCAAAATTGGGAGTTCCGCTAGAAACATCTTGATTGAGTTGCCGAAAATTAGCATTTCGAGCCTGCTCATATCCTCCCGTTTTATAAGTCAAATCCAGAACATTATTTACCGTTGCAAAAAGCCCGATATTCTTGCCTTTTACTCTCCAAGACTTACCTCCCGAAATGTTTAACAAAGTGGTAGGCTCGAAAGCTTCTTGTGTTAATAATTCTCTGGCTCTTTCCTCCGAAACTTCTGGAAAATTAAAGCCACTTTCGGGATTTTTATAGAATGTAGCTGTTCTGGAAATAGGAGAAATATCTATAAAACTATCGGCCAAATAATTGATATTGACACCAATCCACCAATATTTGGGGTCTCGGTATTCAATTCCTAAAGCAAACGCTTGCTGAGGCATTCCCCCCTGATGGTAATTTTGTAATGTCGAAGTTCCAAAATCAAATACGGGATTGGGATTTTCAATAGTGGCTTGAGCGTCATTGGTTATGGTGACATTGGGATTGCTATCGTACGTATATTGACCATAAGCTGCCGAGAAATTAGTCATTAGAGTTGGACTTAATTGGTACTGAAAACTGAATTCGGCTCCTAAGTTTTTCTTGTCTAGATGTGTTAAAGTCTGACTCACAAAAGCATCGGTATTGGCATATCCTGCTCCATCATCAAATATTCCCTCGGCGTAAAAGAAAGAAGTTTGTGTGATGTTCTTTATCGTGGCATAAAAAAGAGTGAGACGGGTTTGCCATTTTGGAGTGCGATAAAAATAACTCACATCCAAACTACTTATGTTTTCATTTTCTAAATCCGCTACAACCGAATTGTTCAAACGGGAATTGGGAAACGTATTCCGGATGGTTGGGGCATTGGAAAGATACGCTCCATTAAAATTCAACTGCTGTTTCCCCGAAATTTTAAAAAGTATTCCACCTTTAAAACCAAAATTCTCAAACTTTACTTTCTCGCTTTTCCCAAAAGAATTGGTTGCGTAGATTCCGTTTTGGTACAGGCCTTCTCTTTGATAATTCGTACTTATGAAGTTTTGTGCCAAATAAAAATCGACTTTATCATACGTAAATTTAAAGTTGGTAAAAAGGTTTAACGTATTCGCATCATAATTAAAATTGTAGCCATACGCATCTCCCACCACAACCTGTCTATCGGGATGATTCAAATCCGATTGAGCTTGATTTCCATTATAAAAAACATCAATATCATCAAAATACAAACCTCCCAATAAATCCGTTAATTGTTGGTAATTATGGGATTTTAAATGACTGTAAAAACCTCCTGCCGTCAAGAAAAGAGTATCACTCAATTGCGTATTAAAGGTAGAATTGGCCGTTATCGTTTGGTCATCCGTACGATCTTCGTACAAAACATAATTGCTTTTTGCGGAAGCATAACCTGTTATTTTTCCGCTTGCATCCAAAACAGGAGATTGATTCGCATAATACAGCGCCTTCCAATCAATTTGATTATTGGCGAGAAACAGCGCTACACTTTTGTCTGCATTCTCATAATCGGGTATAAATGCTCCTGAAAATTCTCCGTTATCGGGTGCATATAACGAACTGTAATAGCTTGGCATTTTTCTATAATAGGTCGGGTCTGGACTATTCCCATTTTGATAATCGATGTTACTATTCGTTATTTTACCAAATTGATACGTCAAACTCGAATTCAGAATCGTATGATCGTTGAGGGTAAAAAAATGATTCAGCATCAAGATGGGCTCCTCAATCGTTTTTATTCTTGCATTCCGTTTTTTGCCGTCTTGCCAACCCCAATACGAATTGTATTTTTCGCTCGTTAATCCCGTAACTTCAGCGGTATTTGGCGAATTTTTGGCTCGGGAATTGGGCGTGTAAAATCCTGAGAAATTCAAAGAATGCTGGTCGTTTATTTTCTTTTCTACACTAATGAAACCCGCTAAAGCATTATAATTGGTTCCATCAAAATACCCCTCGTCTGCCCAACGAGTTCCTGCCGAAACCACATAAGCCCATCCTTTGTTATTCATTCCAGAGGCATAAGTAGCCATCATTCGCCAGGAATAATTAGTATTGGTTCCCGAAAAAGAAAGAATCATGTCCGGTTTGTAAATCGAAGCGCGAGTGTTGATTTCTTGGGTTCCCAAAATACCGCCAAAAGCATAATCCGAAGGAAAAGAACCCACCGTAAATTCTTGATTCCGAATCACATTATTCAATCCGCCCCAATCGCCCCATTGTGGTCTGCCGTCAAAAAGTTTGTTCATCGTAACTCCGTTGATCATCGTAGTGGCATACTGACTGTCTAACCCCCGAATCCGAAAACGGGCTTGCCCCCAATTGAAAGCCGCCGCTTGTTGAAAAGCATCTCTGGAGGATTGCAAAAGCCCCGAAGTACTTTCGGAGCCACTATTATCATCACTTAAATCGCTTTCAAGTAGTGTGATAATTCCTGTTTGTTGCTCTGAAGTTTGATTGTCCTCTAATGGAATAGCTCCCAAATCTAGCATTTGATCCTTAACAATTACAATAGGAAACAATGCATCTTTGAACCCCTGACTGTGCAAAAGCACCAATTGATTTCCTGAAGGAACAGCATAAAAACTAAAAATTCCATCGCTCGTTGTGAGTTGCATGAGGGGTGTATTTTGGATAGTTACCACTACATTTTCTAATGGTTTTTGGGTTTTAGAATCAATGATTTTCCCCTTAATTCCTGTTGGTTTTTGGGCAAATACAAAACTCATATTCAATAAAAAAAGCATTCCTAGCAAAAATTTATTCATACCATATTTTTAAACTTATTGGATATGCTGTATGCCAAATATTGCATACAGCATATCCAAAAATTAGATTCGTTTTAAAAAAGGATAAAAAAATTTTGGAAAAAAAGTGACACTAAGACACTAAATCAAATGTGGTATTTTGAATTTCAATCGAATAAAAATAATAGCCGATTGAAACCCAAGCTATAAACTTAAGAAAAAAACTATTAAGTATTTAATTAAAAGCATTTTTTTCTTCATTATAACAAAAAACAAAGGAGTAGTTTAGGATTCTATTCTTAATCTATAACTTTGATTCGAGTAACCATAAGGGCTATGAGAAACCCAAAGATTCCGATAAAAGCGAAAGAAAATCGCAAACTCGAAATTTCGGCAATGTATCCTATTAGTGGTGGTCCCATCAAAAAACCCAAAAAACTAACGCTAGAAACTATAGTTAAAGCTTCGCCCGCAGGAACCGTTTGATTTTTTCCAGCGACACTGTAAACCGTAGGGACAATGGTTGAAACCCCAAAACCAACCAACATAAAGGCAATAGTTGATGGAATTATGAAAGGAAAAATAACTGCGGTAAAAAGCCCAACCGAAATCATAACACCTCCAATTTTAAGAATCAGCTGCTTTCCAAATCGATGAATCAAGTGGTCACCAAAAAATCGTCCGCTTGCCATTGTAATCATAAACGAAGTATAGCCCAAAATAACCAATGGTCCGGGAACTTTAATCACATCCTTAAAATAAACACCACTCCAATCAAACATTACCCCTTCGCTCGCCATGCAACAAAAACCAATTACCCCAAGCCAAATTAAAGCACTGTCTGGTTTTGAAAACAGTTTTTTCTTTTCGACTTTTAAAGTCTCTTTGGCTTTGATCAGAAATTTAAAATTAAAAGCAATCAACAACAATACGATTGCTGCCACTATCAAAAAATGTTCATAGGGCGTTAGCTCAAAAGCCAGCATTCCTAAACCAACCAAAGCACCTATAAACCCAGCCAAGCTCCACATTCCGTGAAAAGAAGACATAATGGTTTTTTTATAAAGGACTTCGGTATAAACCCCTTGGGTGTTTACGGCAATATTAGATAAGTTTCCAAATATTCCAAACAGGAACAAACCCAGCGATAATTGCCACGTTTCTTTGGCCAATCCTAAATTGGTTAAACTAAAAACGTATAACAATAAGGAGAAAATCAAAACACGGCAACTGCCAAAACGAGTGACTAATTTACCAGAAAAAGGCATAATCACGAGTTGCCCTAGCGGTATAGCAAACAATACAGTCCCTAAACTTCCATCACTCAAATGCAAAGCCGTCTTAATATCTGGAATTCTGCTGGCCCAAGTCGCAAAACTCAAACCCATTCCGAAATAAAACATAGATACTGCCCAACGTATTCGAGACAAATAAGAAGCTTTTATGTCGGTATAGGTTTTCTTGTATTTTGCTTTTGTACGCGACCTTCCAATAAAATTTAAATCTATCAAAACGATTGTTTTAGGGATTGTTTTTTTCAAAAGTACAAAAAGAAAAAAAGGCTTACGAACAATCGTTTCATTTAGTGGGAATTACAACGTTATTGTTGAAAAATCGTCGACAATCACCTCCGAACAAGAATCATTTGGAGGTGTCACCCAAGCTGCAAAACGAGATATTTAGTGCTAAAAACATAATTCTTATAACTCTACAACTTTCCCTTGAGAACTACTTTTAATAGCCGCTTCAATAATTTGCATCACCTGCAATCCTTCTTGAGCCGTTACCGGTTCTCTTTTATCATTTATAATAGACTGATAAACGCCTTCAAAAAAACCATAATAGTTTCCGGAAAGGCTTGAAATCTTATCCCGAAAGAGTTCACCATTTATTTCTGTATGCAATAACCCTTCGTCTTCTACAGACTCTTCCCCCCAAGAAGTTAAATTCGGTTTTGCGCCTACTTTTAAGTTATCTTCTTGTACATCTCCGCGAGCTTTCAAAAAAGAACCTTTTTTTCCATGAACCACATAAGCAGGAAGTGCTTCCCTAACAAAAAATCCCGCTTTAAGTCTTACCCGGAATTCAGGGTAATACAGCAAAATATCCAAACAATCATCAACCAAAGAATGCTCGCGTGTCACTCGAATATCAGCAAAAACACTTTGGGGAAACCCAAACAAATACAATGCTTGGTCGATTAAATGCGGTCCTAGATCCCTTAGAATTCCAGCACCGGAATTCGCAGTTTCCTTATGTCCCTTCGGACTCAAAAGCGGATTGTAGCGATCAAAATGGAACTCCGCTTCTACCAATTCTCCCAACACTTTATCGTTCAAGACTTTTTGTACCGTTTTAAAATCACTGTCCCATCTTCGATTCTGAAAAACCGAAAGTTTTAAACCTTTTTCTTTGGCCAAATTGTCTAATTCCCGAGCTTGAGCTACCGTTGTGGTAAATGATTTTTCGACAATGGCGTGTTTTCCTGCCATCAACACTTTTTTGGCATATTCAAAATGAGTTTCCACCGGTGTATTTACTATAACCAAATCAATATCATCTTGAAGTAATTCTCCAAGAGTTGCATAACTTTTTACATTCGGATAATCCTGTTGAATGAGTTTCTTGCTTCTTTCCCAGGAACCAACCAATTCAAATCCATCGTGAAATACTATAAAAGGGGTGTGAAAAACTTTTCCAGACATTCCGTAGGATAGTAGAGCGGTTTTTATTTTTTGCATGTTATATTAGGTTCTTCCACAAATAATGTGGATTACAGTTTTTCAATTTATCGTTACCCTCGTTTAAAAGTAACAGAAACTTATCTCGTTTTAGCCCTATCATATTGTTTCGGCCATTGTACATCAACTCCCAATTCTTGGGCAAAATCCAAAGCTAAATTTGGGTTTCTAAGCGACTCTCTAGCAAACAAAACAAGGTCTGCTTTCCCACTTTCTACAATAGCTTCGGCCTGTTGAGAAGTGGTAATCAAACCAACCGCTCCCGTCAAAATTCCCGCTTCCTTTTTTATCTGTTCGGCAAAAGGGACTTGATAATTGGGACCTAAAGGAATTTGTTGATGAGACACCAATCCGCCTGAGGAAACATCGATTAAATCGACTCCGTTTTCTTTTAATATTTTCGAAAGTTGTAAAGATTCTTCACTATTCCATCCGCCATCTGCCCAGTCAATAGCCGAGATTCTTACCAATAAAGGAAATTCTTTCGGCCATTCAGACTCAACCGCTTGCAACACTTCTAAAAGCAATCGGATACGGTTTTCAAAAGAACCTCCATACTCATCCGTCCTTAAATTAGATAAAGGCGATAAGAATTGGTGCAACAAATAACCATGTGCAGCATGAATTTCAACCACTTGATATCCTGCCTGAACCGCTCTTCTAGTAGCCAATTTAAAGTCGGAAATTACTTTTTGTATCCCTACAAAATCCAATCGTGTAGGTACATGTTCATAATCATGAAAAGCAATTGCACTTGGAGCAACTGTTTCCCATCCGCCTTGATTTCGATCCAGTTTTTTATTGCCATACCAAGGAGACGAAACACTCGCTTTTCTGCCAGCATGAGCCAATTGTATTCCCGGAACCGAATCTTGGCTACTAATAAACTTGGTAATCGATTGTAATTTTTCGATGTGATCATCGCTCCACAAACCTAAATCACTGGGAGAAATTCTAGCTTCGGGAGAAACGGCTGTAGCCTCTTGGATAATTAGCCCCGAACCACCTGTAGCACGGCTGCCAAGATGAACCAAATGCCAATCATTAGCAAAACCATCTTCTGCCGAATATTGACACATGGGCGAAATTGCAATTCTGTTTTTGAGGGTAATACTTTTTATTTGTAAAGGAGAAAATAACGGAGACGACATAAATACAAGGGTATTAACATTTTAAGCCCAGAAGCATTAAAACAAGATTTTTATACCGTAAAGTTATTCTACTAAGTTTAAAATTAAACCGAAAAATGCATTAATTAACAAACATTTAAAACGATACCCAAAAATATAGCGCAAATAATAAAATAGAAAATAGTACTTTTGTCCGTCATTAAAGAACCGAAAATTAAAAAATGGAAATAGTTATCAAGCTTTCTCAATTTTTATTGAGCTTATCATTACTTATTATACTTCACGAATTAGGACATTTCATTCCTGCTAAATTATTCAAAACCAGAGTCGAGAAATTCTATTTGTTTTTTGATGTCAAATATTCCCTTCTAAAAAAGAAAATTGGCGAAACCGAATACGGCATTGGATGGTTGCCTCTTGGTGGTTATGTAAAAATATCTGGAATGATCGACGAAAGCATGGACAAGGAACAAATGGCATTGCCTGCACAACCTTGGGAATTTAGGTCTAAACCAGCTTGGCAACGTTTGATTATTATGTTGGGTGGTGTAACGGTAAACTTTATCCTTGCCTTCATTATATATATAGGTATGGCGTATGCTTATGGAGATTCCTATATTGCAAATGCTGATATGAAAGACGGTCTTTTGATAGAAAATCAAGCGATGATTAATGCAGGATTCAAATCGGGTGACAAAATCGTGGCTGTAGATGGCGAAAAGATTGTACGTTTTGACAAGGAAATCAGCTCTAAAGTTATTTTGGGCAAAGAAGTTGTCCGTGATAGAAATGGAGTAGAACAAACCATTAAAATGCCAAATGACTTTGTTGACCAATTGTCTAAAGTCGAGAAAGTACCTTTGGTATCGATACGAATTCCATTTGTTATTGGAAATGTACCCGACGATGAATCTTTAAATAAAAATCTTAAAGCAAAAGACATTCTTTTGTCTCTAAATGGTCAAACTACAAAATACCTTGATCAAGCCAAAGTAATTTTAGAAAACAACAAAAATAAAACAGTTTCGGCATTAGTTTTGAGAGATCAAAAACAAGTAAATCTAAATGTAAAAGTAAATACTGAAGGTAAACTTGGAGTTCAACTTGGTGGTTTAGGACTTGAAACGCTTGAAAAACTAGGATATTACAAAATCACGCATCAAAAATATAGTTTCTTAGAATCGATTCCTTTTGGTATTGAAAAAGGAAAAGACCAATTGGTAGGATACGGAAAACAATTAAAAATGATTTTCAATCCAGAAACCAAAGCTTACAAACAAGTAGGTGGTTTTAAAGCCATATTTGATATTTTCCCAAGTTCTTGGAGCTGGGAAGTTTTCTGGAGTATCACAGCCATTTTATCAATTATGCTTGGTGTTATGAACTTATTGCCTATTCCAGCGCTTGATGGTGGACACGTAATGTTTTTATTATTTGAAATCGTAAGCGGTAAAAAACCGAGCGACAAATTCTTAGAAAACGCCCAAATGGCTGGTTTCGTATTACTTATAAGCCTACTGCTTTTTGCTAATGGAAACGATATTTACAAGGCCATAATTGGCAAGTAAAAAAGAATGATTTTTTTGTAATTTTTGTTTGCAACAACCAAATAAAATCATATCTTTGCACCGCTTTAAAAGTGAACAACACTTTCCTTCTTAGCTCATCCCGATAGCTATCGGGAGGTTAGAGCAAAAGTTATTAAATTGATGAAATAAAAATATACAGTTTCCTTCTTAGCTCAGTTGGTTAGAGCATCTGACTGTTAATCAGAGGGTCCTTGGTTCGAGCCCAAGAGAGGGAGCTTTTTAAAAGCCTGACAGCAATGTCAGGCTTTTTTGTTTATATTTGTTTATGAATCATTTCGTTTATATTTTATACTCTCCCATAAAAGACACCTATTATATTGGAGAAACTTCCGATTTAGAAAATCGTCTTCATTGGCACAATAGTGATGAATTCAAAAGTGCATATTCCAAAATAACAAATGATTGGACAATATTTTTTTCCTTCGTATGCAAAGACATTATTCAAGCTAGAAAAATCGAAAAACATATTAAATCAATGAAGAGCAAAGCCTACTTACAAAATCTAAATAAGTATCCTGAGCTAAGTAAGAAACTAATCGAAAGATTCTCATAACCAAACTTAATTCATTTTTTTTCAAGCTTAAAAAAACTTGCAGAAGATATAATTTGTAAAAAAAATGATAGTCTTTTTTTTGTTCAAAACGCAGCAAAACCAACACGTAAAAAGGTTTTAAAAAATTTAAAAAAATATTTGCTACATCCAAATAAAATCATATCTTTGCACCGCTTCAAAAGTGAATCACACTTTCCTTCTTAGCTCAGTTGGTTAGAGCATCTGACTGTTAATCAGAGGGTCCTTGGTTCGAGCCCAAGAGAGGGAGCATTCATAAAAAGACTATCAGCAATGATAGTCTTTTTTTTTTGTTTAAATCTACTTTCTTAAAATATCAAATCTTAGATTGCCGCCTTAGCAAATGCGATTGCTTCGTTCCTCGCAATGACATGCGCAACGTCTTTGCGAGGAACGAAGCAATAACACTAGCAAAAGCAATAAGGGCTCAACCATTGTTCAACCTAATGCCTTTCCTAATCAAAAGTCAAATTTAAGCTGAACCACTATAGTTTTTTTGATTTCGGTATTTAAGTTACTCAAGGAAATCCCAAGAAGCCGAACTGAATCTTTCATTTTCTCCTGATACAACAACTCCTTAACCGTTTCTAGAATCAACGCTTTATCCGAAATGAAATAAGGCATGGTTTTACTACGCGTTTGTTGCGTAAAATCGCTGTATTTAATTTTCAAAGTAATGGTTTTACCCGCAATAGAATGCTTTTTTAAACGTCGCTCTAATTCATGGGCTATTTTTTCAAGCTTTTCGACCATGAATATCTCCGATGAAAGATTACTATCAAAAGTATGTTCCGCAGCTACTGATTTTGTTATTCGGTCCGACTTTACTTCACTATTATGAACACCCCGAACCACATTGTAATAGAAACCTCCCGACTTACCAAAATGCTTTTCCAGAAATTCAATCGATTTACTTTTAAGATCCAAACCCGTAAAAATTCCAAGTTGAAACATTTTTTCGGTAGTGACTTTCCCTACTCCGTAGAATTTTTGAATGGGTAGTTGTTCCAAAAAAGAAATCACTTCGTCTGGATTGACCGTTTTTTGACCGTTGGGCTTGTTGTAATCACTCGCAATTTTGGCCACAAATTTATTGACTGAAATCCCAGCCGAAGCCGTTAAGCCTACTTCATTAAAAATACGCAATCGTATCTCCTGAGCCAATAAACCGGCACTAGGATTGCCCTTTTTGTTTTGAGTAACATCAAGATAGGCTTCGTCTAGCGAAAGGGGCTCGACCAAGTCTGTATAATCACGAAATATTTTATGGATTTTTTTGGAAATTTCTTTGTAGCGGTCAAAACGTGGTTTTACAAAAATAAGTTCTGGACAAAACTTTTTGGCCAAAACACCGCTTATAGCAGAACGAACACCAAATTTTCTGGCTTCATAACTGGCTGCAGATACCACTCCGCGATTTTCGGCACCACCTACAGCAATGGGCTTTCCCTGCAATTCCGGATTATCCATTTGCTCTACCGAGGCATAGAAAGCATCCATGTCGATGTGTATGATTTTTCTATTTGGAACAGGTTCGAGCATGTTACAAATTTAGAAACGTTTTGAAAGAAATGATACCGGGAGACTGTTAAAAAATAAATGAATATCTTTGATGCAGCAGCGAAGATTGCTGATTTTCGATTAACGCTTTTTGACCCCAGCGATAGCGAACTGGCGAAGCATTTCAGATTTTGTTTTGAGAAATCAAAAATCGTTAATCATCTCCCGAAATCTTTCGGGACTAAAATTATTAATTCATGAAAATGATAGAAATAGAAAGAAAATTTTTAGTCACTTCGGATGCGTTCAAAAAAGAAGCTTTTACTCAAAACCGAATAAAACAAGGCTATCTGAGCTCCGTTCCCGAAAGAACCGTAAGAGTCCGTATAAAAGGAAATACCGGTTTTTTGACTATAAAAGGACCGTCGAATGATTCGGGCTTGTCTCGTTTTGAATGGGAAAAAGAAATCCCCGTCGTGGAAGCCGAAAAATTATTACTATTGTGCGAAGCTGGCGTTATTGACAAAACTCGATTTGAAGTCAAAACAGCCAAACATACAGTAGAAATAGATGAATTTTATGGCGACAATGAAGGCTTAATTATGGCTGAAATTGAACTTACATCAGAAACAGAATTCTTCGAAAAACCGATTTGGCTAGGTAAAGAAGTAACCAATGACAAACGCTATTACAATTCCTATTTAAGCAACAACCCGTTTAAGAATTGGGAAGAGTAAGTGATTGTGAAGAGTAATTAGTGATTAGCAAAACGCGCCTTAGAACTAAAAAATCTAATTTTATTAGAAATAAAGAATAACATAATTTTATAAAGAATTCAAAATTCATTCAACAGTCAAGAGCTAATCACTTTTCACTAATTACTAAAAAGGCTATCACTTTCGCAATTCCTCCATTTTTACAATTACAGCTCCACTTCCTTTATTAGAAGCAATATCCATAAAAGCTTTTTTACTTAAATCTATTTCTCTTCCTCTTGCAAAAGGCCCTCTGTCTATTACCTCTACAACAACTGATTTACCATTGGCTTCATTCGTGATTCTAAGTTTGGTTCCAAAAGGGAATTTCCTATGGGCTGCGGTTAGTTTTTTGTTGTCAAATCGCTTGCCGCTTGCCGTTCTTTTGCCATTAAACTTATCGTGATAATAAGATGCATGTGCATTTTTTTTGAAGAATACAAACTTCCCCGTTTCGACTATTACAGTATCTGGATCAGCTTCAACTTTATCAGTTTCTTTTACAACTTCTTTCTCACTTATTTTATTAGTTTTCTTTACCGTGTCTTTATTAATGGAAAATTTCTTGTTATTTATAATAGAACTCTGACTGCTCATTAAGCCAACATTGGCTATTAAAAATAACAGTGTGATAATTTTTTTCATTTATAGTTTATTAGGTGAAACTTTGAATTGCAAAAAAGTATTGGTAAAAAAAAGTCCTTTTCAGGACTTTTTAAAATTGTATTAAAACCACAATGACCAAGGAATTCTACTTAAAATAAGTACTAATCCTAAACCGTAAAATATAGAAAAGGTTTTAAATTTTGATTCGCTAGTTGTTAATTTTTTATGTTTAGACCAACCTATAGTAATCAGAGTAATAGCAATTAAATTAACCAAAGGGTGTTCTAATGAAGTTAAACGCAATGCTTTATCAGACATTTGTCCCAAAGAGGCCAATCCTAGCGGAGACACAAAATACAAAATCAACCCAACCAACAATTGAACGTGTGTACCTATCAATCCAAACAAAGCAATTTTTCTGTCTTTGGCAGTAAATTCTTTTTTAGAAGACATTCCTATTATGGCATTAACAACAGCAATAACTAGAACCAACAATGCAACATAAGCCCAACCTGAGTGAAATTTTTGTAAAATAGTGTACATAAATAAGTTTTTAATTTGAACAAATATAAGCAAAAAAGTCATAAAAAAACCCCGATTCACTAAAAAGCGATTGGGGTTTTCTATACAATATTTTTATTCTTTTTTTAGAAATCGTAACGCATACTAAAGTTCCAAGTTCTTCCAAATCCGAAGAAAACTTGGTTGGCAGTTGCAACTCCGTCGTAAATCAGTCCATTTGAAGTATAAGTCCCTTTTGCAGGGATTTTTGAATCTATATTATCATCAGCAAAGATGTTAGTTCTAGATTCAGCAATATACGTTTCGTCTAAAACGTTGTTCACATTTATTCTAAAATTCATTGACTTGTCTTTCTTTGCACCAACAAGCATTTTATAAGAGAAACCAGCATCCATCAATCCATAAGACGGCAATTCTAACGCTCCTTTATTGGTAGCCGATGAGAAATTAGCGGGAGTAATTCCAGCATATAAATTATTATTAAAATTATAATTTGCATCTAAAGTTACTCTTGTCAAAACCTCATAAGAAGCTCCCAAAGAAGCTGTCATTTGAGCCGCATCACCTACTTTAGCTTTGTCCATATATAGCGTAACATCAGTGAACCCGGGAACAGCTGTATTATCCGCCAACAAATAAGAATTACTAATAGCATTCCCTTTGTATTCCCATATTCCATAAGAAAACATAGCATTTACTCTCAATTTATCGGTTATAGGTGAGTTTATCTCAAGTTCAACTCCAGAGTGCACCTCATTAATACCTAAATATTCTGAATAAGTTGAATTAGCAATAATAGCTGGAGTAGTTGAAGTAGCTGCAGAAGCTGGAAGCGCATTCCCTCTTAAATATCTATCATCCCAATGAGTATTGTAAACGTTTAAGTTAGCATTAAATTTAGCTGAACGGAAACCATATCCACCTTCAAAGCCTAATATTTTCTCATTGGTAAGATTAGGATTTACTAGAGATCTGTTATTTGGATAAACTGAATTAAAGAATGGTTGCTTTGAATAGTATCCAGCATTTACATAAACATTGTGATTTTCGTTGATGTTATAGTTAGCTCCTCCTTTTACGTTACCTCCCAATATCTTCTCATAATCCGTAGAAGCTAAAGGATTTGTTGGCGCATATACAAAATCATCTTCTCTTTTAAATCCTTGTTGAGAAACTGCTCCTTGCACAAAAGCCGTTAAATTGTCTTTAGAATATTCTAATTGCGTAAAAGCACCATACCAAGTTACGTTTCCAGTACTATTAAAAGCAATTTTTTCATAATCTTTATTCTCAAAAACATTCCATTGAACATCCGTATCGTAAGTTGTAGTAAGATGTCTATTTGGATAATTAACATTGCTATTATCTAAATACTCATTCCCACCCAACAAATCATTCAAAACGGTATAATGATACCCTTTGTAAGATCTAGCATCAACACCAAAATCCAAAGTTAACGTTTCGCTTAATTTTTTATTCAAGTCAATCACTCCACCATACCAGTCATGTGAATTAATAGAAGAAGTTTGAGAGATACCAGAAGTACCCGAACTAGCAGCAGCAGGAGTATTAGCATTAGACCCGGAAGCAGTACTATTTTGATATACTCCCCCGATTTTAGTTCTAGTCTGAAGACCCGTAAAACCATTAATCATGACAGGTACGCCAGAATTGTAGGCTTGAATTTTATCATAATCTACCAATCCGTCAGCCGTTCTAAAGGCAGTTACGTCGTTATATGCTTTTCCTCTAATTCCACCTGCAGTTCTTGATCCAGCACCACGACCCCATGAAGCATAAAGTATCGTAGATAATTTAGTCGTTTCGTTAATTGCATAATCCCAGTTGATAGATGCAATCGGCTTGTGATAGTAATTTTTATTGATATTGTATTTTTCCCCATTCAAATACCCTGCATCGGCATTGTACCTTACATTTGGATCATCCATCGAACCGTATTGTTGGTAAGTGGCAATTGTAGAAGCAGTAGCTCTTTGGTTGTGCCATTGTGGAGCCCCCGTTATAGTCAATTGAAAATCATGTTTATTATTTTTAGTAGCATATCCTAAAGCCACATAATAGTTTACTCCTTGAAAGTCAGTACCGTTTACGTACCCATCTCCTTGAGTTTGAGCCAATAAAATAGAAGCCGAAAGTCCATTATCTAATTTCCCACTATTATAAGAAGCTTGAGTTTTTAAATAATTTGCATTTCCAAAACCAGTAGAAATTGATCCTCCTTCTTTTTTGTCAGAAGATTTAGTAAGAATATTTATTGTTCCCCCAACAGATGAAACAGCCAATTTTGAAGAACCTAAACCTCTTTGCACTTGCATCGCTGATGTAACATCAGACAATCCTGCCCAGTTACTCCAAAAAACGCGACCGTTTTCCATGTCGTTAATAGGCATTCCATTAACCATTACTGCTATATTTTCTTGAGCAAATCCACGAATATTAATTCTTGAATCTCCAAAACCACCACCACCTTTTGTAGCATATACTGAAGGTGTGTTTTTTAGAATTTCAGGAAATTCTTGAGTCCCTAATTTTTCTTGAATCTCCGCGGCTTTAATCGTAGATACAGCAACAGGAGTTTTTCTGCCTTTTGCAACGTCAACAACAGTTGATTTAACAACTATTTCACTCAATTCATTTGAATTAGACACCAAAACAATATTACCCAAATCTGTAGTACCGTTGTTTAAAGCTGTGAACTTAACTGTTTGGTTTTCATAACCAATGTAAGAAATAATTAATTGCCCAGCATTTGCAGAAGCAGTAATGGTAAATTTACCATCAAAACCTGTCGAAGTACTAGTTGAACCTTTAATCGCAATATTTGCTCCAGGCAAAGGACCTTGTCCATCTGTAATGGTTCCAGTAATTTTCCCTTGTGAAAACACGGTTGAAACCACTAAAAATAGCAATCCAGTAAGCACCCAATTTTTCATTGTAGTCATCATTGTTTGTTTAAATATTTTTGGCAAAATTATAACATTTGAATCAATAAATGTTAAGGAAACATTAAGTTATTACACTTTTTACTATACACGCATACTAAATAAGCATATTTTTATTAATTGATTAATATTTTGCGTTTTTATCTGAATTTAAACATAAATACTAAGAATATAATAATTCGAAAATCCAAAATAATAGTTTTATTTTGGATTTATGAAAAATTTATGCTTTTTTATTTATAAAAAAAGCCCTGATTATCATAAATCAGGGCTTCTCAATTATTATACCAAAACCATTGGACTATAATAATTAATGGTATTATTTACAAAAAGTTAACTATTTGTTTTCTAAGAAATGATTCAGTAAAAATTTAGTAGAACTATCGTGGGTTGCAACTTGTTTTGTGTTGATCTCTTCCAATATAGAATTAGCCAATTGTTTTCCGAGTTCTACTCCCCATTGATCAAAACTAAAGATGTTCCAGATGATCCCTTGCACAAAAATTTTATGTTCGTACATGGCTATCAAAGACCCCAAAGATTTAGGTGTTAATTTTTGAATCAATATTGTATTGGTTGGTTTGTTACCGCTAAACACTTTAAAAGGCAAAAGTACACTTGCTTTTTTGGCACTAAGACCTTGCTTGTCAAATTCTGCCTGTACTTGCTCTTGAGATTTACCATTCATCAAGGCTTCGGTTTGAGCAAAAAAGTTAGACATCAATTTATCATGATGATCTTCGTCCCCGTATAATGGTTTTACGAATCCAATGAAATCAGAAGGAATCAATTTGGTTCCTTGGTGGATTAACT
Source organism: Flavobacterium sp. ZT3R18 (assembly GCF_007097385.1). Taxonomy (GTDB): domain Bacteria; phylum Bacteroidota; class Bacteroidia; order Flavobacteriales; family Flavobacteriaceae; genus Flavobacterium. The sequence continues at coordinate 286,559 of NZ_VJZS01000002.1, read as the reverse complement.
GAAAAAAGGCGTGTTGGGCATTGGTACCTGGCTCTCCCCAAATAATAGTTCCCGTTTCATAATTTACTGGTTTCCCATCACGACCTACACTTTTACCGTTACTCTCCATAGTTCCTTGTTGCAAGTAAGGCGCTAGCTTTTGTAAATATTGTGTGTACGGAATCAAAGCTTCACTTTCGGCACCAAAAAAGTTATTGTACCAAACGCTCAATAAGGCTAAGGTTACAGGAATGTTTTTGTCAAAATCGGCAGTTCTAAAGTGCTCATCCATTTCATTGGCACCACTTAATAAGTCATCGAAATTATCAAAACCAACGGCAAGACTTATAGATAGCCCAACTGCACTCCACAACGAGAAACGACCTCCAACCCAGTCCCACATCGGAAATACATTGTCTGGATTGATCCCAAATTCTGTTACTTTTTGAATATTGGTTGAAACCGCCACAAAATGTTTGGCTACATCTTCTTGACTAGCCGTTTTTAAAAACCAAGCTTTGATGGTTTCCGAATTCGTTAAGGTTTCTTGAGTGGTAAAGGTTTTAGAAACGATTACAAATAAGGTAGTCTCTGGATTCAGCTTTTTGATAATCTCATTTACGTGATCTCCATCTACATTCGATGCGAAATGTACATTCAAATGATTTTTATAAAACTGTAAAGCTTCAACCGCCATTACAGGTCCTAAGTCAGAACCACCTATCCCTATATTTACAACATCTGTAAATGGTTTTCCGGTATATCCTGTTCTTTGCCCTGAAGTTACTTCGCTTGTAAACGATTTAACTTTGTTCTTTACGGCATATACTTCTGGCATTACATTGATGCCATCTACATTGATTACAGCCGATTCTTGAGCGCGTAAAGCCGTATGCAAAACCGCTCTATTCTCGGTTTGATTGATAATTGCTCCACCAAAATAATCGGAAATAGCATCTTTCAAACCCGTTTCGTTTGCTAATTCCAGTAACAAATCAATAGTTTCCTGATTGATTCTGTTTTTGGAATAATCAACCAAAAAATCATTCCATTTTAAATGAAATTTTTCGGTTCTTGAAGTATCGGCTTGAAACATTGCTGTCATCGAAGCCTTTTGCATTTCAGTATAGTGCGCCTGAAGTTTTTTCCAAGCAGATGTTTCCGTTGGGTTTATTGTGTTTAAAGCCATTTAATTTTAGTTTTTTAAATTGCCCAAATTTACTGAAATAAGTTTGAATGGACTAAAATCAGTTTATTATATAACAATTTAATGGCAAAACAGGAAAATAAAAACCCCTATTCTAAAATCAGCGACGTCAATTTTTAACCATATAAGACATATAAGTTAAAAACACTCCCGACTCCCCAAGCGTATGGTTTGCGACGAAAAAGCTTACCATATAAGGAATGTAAGAACAGATAAGTGATTGCTTTTTCATCTAGCTTAAATGACCTTATATTTCTTATATGGTTAAAATTAAATGCTGTTTATTTCATTATAAATCACCAACATTAGAATTTATCGATACCGAAAATCTGCAATCCAAAATCGTTAATCAACAATCTTAAATCTTTTAAAGATTAGAAACGCTATCTAATTCAAATTTCAAAGGCTCGATTTGTTTTGAAAATCGTTCTTTATTTTTCCCGTTCATTGGTTCTCCGTTGGGTAATTTTAATCGTAAAGCATCTACTTGGACTCCATTTTTCCAGAAACGATAGCATACATGCGGCCCAGTAGCTAATCCTGTACTTCCTACTAATCCAATGGTTTGCCCTTGATTGACATGTTGCCCGCGTCTTACTAGTATTCGGGACATGTGTAAATATTGAGTAGAATAAGTACTGTTATGCTTCACCTTAACAAAGTTTCCGTTTCCTGCTGTATAGCCTGTTTGTTCAACTGTTCCGGCAGCTGTTGTAGAAATAGGCGTTCCATAAGGTGCCGCATAATCGGTTCCTTTGTGCGCTTTCCATATTTGCTGCACGGGATGAAAACGGTTTGAAGTAAAATGAGAGGTAATACGACTAAATTTGATCGGGGTTTTAAGAAAGAAATTTTTTAACGTTTTTCCTTCTTCATCGTAGTACTCTATTTTACCAGAACCTTGATTTTGTTCAAATGGAAAAGCATAAATGATCTTGCCTTTATATTCAAAAAAAGCCGCTTCGAGACTATCAACTCCATCGTAAATAGAATCATTGATGTATCTTTCGGTAAAAGTCAATCCAAACCGATCTCCTTTTTTTAGTTTAAAGAAATCGACAGACCACGCAAATATTTTTGAAATTTTACTCGCCAATGCCCCTTCTACTTTTGCCGATTCTAGCGTTTCGGACAAAGATCCTTTTAACACACCGCCAATCGTTCTTCGTTTTAAAGTTAAAGGCTTCGTTTTCTTGTGAGCAACTGCTATAGAATCACGTAAATCAACGACATAATAATGCAACGCATCTGGTTGATAAATAAAAACGTCAAGTTTATGGGTTTTGCTTTTGCATCTAAGTAGTGTATAAGGCTTGTTTATTCTAATGGTGCGCACGTCAAAAGTATCTTTTACCTGCCCAACAATGTCATACACTTTTTTGTCACCAATGTTTTGTTTTTGGATAATACTCCCGAAAGTGTCCCCTGATTTTATGGTGTCATTAACCACGTTATAATCAGACAAAGTAAATCCAAAGTCACTGATTTTTGACTGTTTTTTTACTGCCACATCTCCTAGGGTATCTTCACTCCTATTACAGGACCATAAAGAAAACAATACTGCTAAAATTATAATGACTTGTTTCAAACTACCTCTTTATTATATATCTATTTTATTTTTCTATTCCCCAATTGACCAATTCCTCTTCGCTCCATAATTCTGGAAAGAAAATCCTTCTTTGGTATCTTGGGTGCATGTATTTTTTCCAATCGCTTCCTCCAGTCGCTTCGCCATCACCTTTTCCATTGTCAATGTATTTTCTGGCCGCATTGAGATGCCCCATAACCCATGTAATGTTTACGGTATGATCGTAATGACGCATCGCTTTTACCAACTCCGGTTTTTTTTGATCTGATTCCGGTAATTGCTTGAATTTTTGCCAAAGATTTATAGTGTTGTATTCCTTCATCTGTGTTATAAATGCCGCTTTGTATTTGCGTTCAAACTCTAACAACAAATAGGATTTTTCACCCGTTTGATGATCTTTCCCAGCTGCTTGCCAATACATATGGTCTAAAGCGTGCTCATAAGGTGTGTTTCTATCAATAGTCGCTCGAAAACGGTAATCGATCAGATTGATTAAATCCGTCGAGGCGATCTCTATCATTCTGTATTGTGCACTTTGAAAACCACTTGCTGGAGTCAGTGTGTTTCTAAATTTCATGTATTGCTCTACTTCCATTCCGTCACCCATGATATCAAATGATGTGGTAAGCATATCAAAGTAACGGCTAATTCTCATTAACCTTTCGGTAAAAAAATCGGCAGTCAGAGATTCAGCATACGAGATTTGATGCATCTCCCAAAGGATCATTTTAAAAAGCAATTCATTGACTTGGTGGTACATGATAAAAACCATTTCGTCAGGTAGCGTCGTTCTTTGAATTTGTAAATTCAACAAAGCATCCGTTTGAATGTAATCCCAATAGGTTATTGGTTTTGACCAAAGCAGCCCTTCAAGATGAGTCTCTGTTTTTTGGTTTATGGCTTGGTATTTTTGATCAATCTCATTTAAAATTGATGCTGTGGTATCGTTTATTGTCATTTTAATTTTAATTTAAACGGATGTTGCAATCCTCTGTAATCTTCCAAATCTGCCTTTAGCGATCCTACCAAAAGGTTTGCTTTTATTCGGACAGGTATCTTATTATAGTCATCTGAAATCCAAATTGTTAAACTTTCTTTTTCTTTGAATATTCGCCCAGATTGCACCAAAGGCCTAAAGATCATTGCAGAAACAACGCCAAATTTAGTTGTAATATCCTCTCTTCCTATGAATTTTAACTTAAATTTTGTAGTCTCATCATCAAAAAACATATCAATAGTAACGGATTCTCCAGGTTTGATTTTATTGATGTTGGGGTAATTCCTTAAATAATAGAAAGAGGACAAAATATCTTGGGTATTCTTAGAAAAACCAAACGTTTTTTCGGTCTTGTGTTTGTAATCTTTTATTGTTATTTTATTCGATCTTTGATCAAAGAATCCTTCTTGATTTTTAGTATAACCACCTTCATCTATCTTTCGAACAAATCTATAAGGATTTCTGCTGTCCTTGTCAATATAACTTTCATACAGATCTTCGACTTTAAAAAAGAATTTAGTCATTCCTGTAGAATAGCCTTTACCAATAACATGATAGACGGATTGGTCATTTAGGGTAGCTTCCTTTACTTCGATTGTAGCGTAACCCGCAATTATTATTCCGTAATGCACTTTGAATTTTAGAAACTCCCCAGCAGAATAAGCCTCTTCTTTTTGTGTGTCAAAGCCAAAGGTTACCAGCAATAACAAGAAAATTGCAATTTTTTTCATTGGTTAGAAATTCATTAAAATTAAAACATCCTCAAATGTATTAAAACAAAAAAACTCAGTCAAATTAATGACTGAGTTTTTATGCTATTAACTAACCAAAAAACTATAAATTATGAAAATTTATATGAAACTAAGAAGGAAACCACCCCCTCTCAATTTGCGACTACAAAGGTATTGTATAAACCAAGGTTTTCTTAGTGAAAATTCGAGTTTAACACAACATTTGCAGTTTTAAGTGTTAATTAACTATTATTTTTTTTGATAATGCAAAAATAATTAAATTTTACAACGTTCCTCGTAATTGCTGCTCGCGCTCTATTGACTCAAAAAGCGCTTTGAAGTTTCCTGCACCAAAACCTTTGGCTCCCATCCTTTGAATAATCTCAAAAAACAAAGTAGGTCTATCTTGTACTGGCTTCGTAAAAATTTGCAATAAATAACCATCTTCATCGGCATCTACCATAATGGCTAGTTTTTCTATTTCGGCCAAATCCTCTTTCATCATGTCCATGTGCACGCCTAATCGCTCTGGAATAGCTTCATAATAGGCATGTGGTGGTGCCGATAAAAATTCTACTCCTCTTGCTTTTAACTGAGATACTGTTTTTATAACATCATCGGTTGCAATGGCAATATGCTGAATTCCTGGTCCGCCGTAAAAATCTAAGTACTCTTCGATTTGTGATTTTTTCTTACCTTCGGCTGGTTCGTTGATAGGAAATTTGATTCTTCCGTTTCCGTTTGACATTACTTTACTCATCAAAGCAGAGTATTCAGTGTTGATTTGTTTATCATCAAAAGACAAGAAATTTACAAATCCCATTACGTCTTCATAAAACTTAACCCAAGTATTCATTTCGTTCCAACCCACATTTCCAACCATATGATCTATGTATTTAAGACCGGTTGGTTCCGGATTATAATCGGATTTCCACTCCTTATAACCTGGTAAGAAAACACCTTTGTAATTTTTTCGTTCCACAAAAATGTGAACTGTTTCTCCGTAAGTATAAATTCCAGAACGAACTACTTCTCCAAATTCATCTTGCTCCACTGTTGGTTCCATAAAAGAACGAGCACCACGTTTCATAGTTTCTTCATAAGCACTTCTTGCATCTTCAACCCAAAGTGCGGCTACTTTTACTCCATCTCCATGTTTTTTCAGATGATCGTGAAGAGGAGAATCTTGTGTTAAGGGAGTGGTTAAAACAATTCGGATTTTGTCTTGTTTTAACACATAAGAGGTTCTGTCTTTTACTCCTGTTTCTAATCCGGCATAGGCCAATGATTGATAACCAAAAGCGGTTTTATAATAATGCGCCGATTGTTTTGCGTTACCTACGTAGAATTCGACATAATCGGTTCCTAAAAGAGGAAGGAAATCTTGTGCTCCTTCAAATATTTTCTCTAATCCGTATTCTACTGATTTTACTTCTTTTGCCATTGTGTTTATTTTTTAATTCGGATTTTTTTGATTCCGAAAATGTTATTGATTGTACTAAAGCCCTGCTAACTCACTGTCATTAAGTTAAGGATAAAATGATTGCTGATTTTTGATTAACGCTTTTTGATTTTAGATGTTACCGATCCTATAAAATTGACAATCTTACATTGAGTAACTCCAAATCTGAAATCGTTAATCTTCAATCTAAAATTTCTTAACTTAATGATATTGCCAGATAACTATCGTTCCTCGCAATGACCTAGTCTACCCAAGATTTATAATATTGTCCATCGTCTATTCCCATCGCTTCTTCGGTAACCATAAGCGGACGGAAGGTATCAACCATTACTGCCAATTCCAACGTTTCTTTGTGTCCGATACTACGCTCCATAGCTCCTGGGGCGGGACCGTGCGGAATTCCTTTGGGGTGTAAGGTAATATGTCCTTGCTCAATATTATTGCGACTCATGAAATCACCATCTACATAATACAACACTTCATCACTATCTATATTGCTGTGATTGTACGGTGCGGGAATGGCTTTTGGATGGTAATCGTACAATCTTGGCACGAAAGAACAAATTACAAAAGTGCTTGTTTCGAATGTTTGATGAATAGGCGGTGGCAAATGCACACGTCCTGTAATGGGTTCGAAGTTGTGAATACTGAAACCGTACGGAAAATTGTAACCGTCCCAACCTACTACGTCAAAAGGATGGGTGGCATAAACCACTTCATGCATCATACCTTCCTTTTTCATTTTGATGACAAAATCACCTTTTTCGTCATGGGACTCTAGTTCGTTTGGCAAAATGAAATCACGTTCGCAAAATGGCGAGTGTTCTAAGTGTTGTCCTGACTCATTTTTATAGCGTTTTGGAGTATAAAAAGGCGCATAGGATTCTACATAAAACAAGCGATTTTCTTCGGTTTCAAACTCGATTTGATAAATGATTCCGCGTGGTATAATCAAATAATCCCCATACACGAAAGGAATATTCCCCAACATGGTGCGAAGTTTTCCTTTGCCTTTGTGAATGAAAATCATTTCATCGGCGTCGGCATTTTTATAGAAATAAGCCGTCAGTGATTTTCTGGGCGCTGCCAATCCTATGATGCAATCTTTATTGATTAACATGGCTTTACGACTGTCTAAGAAATCATCTTCGGGTTTTAATTCGAAACCTTTTAACAACAATGACTTTATATTCTTGCCAATTGCAATTTTAGGTTCTACCGAATAGGATTTTAGAATTTCTTTGACCTGTGTGGGTCTGTGAATGTGATAAGACAACGAAGAATGTCCGTAAAACCCCTCTGTTCCAAAGAGTTGTTCATAATAAAACCCTCCATTAGGCTTTTCGAATTGGGTGTGTCTTTTTTGAGGGAAATTCCCTAGTTTGTGATATATCGGCATGATTTTTAAAAAATTAGATTTTGAACAATTAGCAACAACCCTAACTAATTTCATCTTTATTATTGCAAAAGATAAAATAATAGAAAATCAATACTCAGCACTCTATATTAAGAAAAGTGCAACAATCCTAGTATCAGATTCAATGGTTAATGCTCTACTTGATTAATTGACACAATTAATCACTCCGGATTTCTCTTGATTAAGAATTGAAGATACTCTAATAAACCTATCCAATTTGTTTTCATCATTACAAATGTCGTAATTTTTATTTAATATACTACTATTAGAATAAAAAACCAACAGTAAACCAAAGATGGGAACCTTTTGTTTCTGGAGACCAAGAATATTTTACCTCAACGGGACCTATAATAGTTTCTAAACCATACCCAAGTGCATAGCCCGAATATTTAGGCAATGAAAACCAATCTAATGAATCATAAAGATCATCTTCCAAATTAGCATAGTTAGCCGAAAAATTGATATGATTCTTCTTGAAAATTTCATAATCCACTGTAATGGTTGACTCTAAATAACTATTTGCAGCAAGGCTCAAAAAATTATAACCATAAAAATACTTGAAATAATTAGTAGTATAGAATCCGTAACCCCCCAAAACAAAATCGAAATAAGGCACGCTCCTACTTCCTATTGATGCCCCAGCTTCGGCCTGAAGCTTAATTGTCGTTTTATCAAAAATGGTTTTGGCAATACCCGCCTCTGCACTTAGTATCGAAAAGGGCTCAAAATTTGAGGAATCATCCGATGAATACATGTAGAATTGAGGGTTTCCAGAAAAATACCATCCGCTTTTAGGGAAATATTTATTATCATACGAGTCGTATTTTATATACCCAAATAGACTGGAATACGTATTATTGGTAATATTGGAATCAACACCCAATGTTTCCGAAGCTATTTTAAGATATTCAAACTCTGCACCAACCCCTATGAGAAATTTTTGAGCAAATATGGATTGAATATAGACTTGATTAGACCAGTTAGAATAATCAATGTTTATGAAATTTGAATCATGGGTATTGCGTCTAAAAATACTACTTGGAATGTTTTCGTTAAACTGATTGAATTGCGACTTAAAACCATAACTGAGTCGAAAACCGTTATCGATATAATAGTCAAAATAATACCTTACATTATCTCCTAAAGCTAAATCTGCTGATAAAAAATCATTCTTTAAAAAAGTTTTTTTATTCGTTATGTTAACCAACACGGCACTTTTGTACAAACCGTCATAATGCAATCCAAACTTCAAATTAGTTTTAACGGGACTCTCAGTCAAATTAAGAATCAAATCATCCTGTTCACCATTTTTATCAAAATAATAACTCACAGCACTAAAATTCTGGGTCCCATTGAGGTTATTCACTCCTGATTCTAAATCTTTAAAACTTATTTTTGTCTCTGGTTTAATTCGTAATTTTCCAATGATATAATCTCTGGAATAATTTTCTAATTCATTAATTTTAATGGAAGCAATGCTCAAACTATCTGTTTCTAAACGCAACTCCGATTTATGGTAAGGTTCCGATTTGTCCGCTAAAAGGGCAATTTTTTCATAAACTGCAAATGTGGCATCTTCACCTTTTTTTACAATTTCTGAAGCTTTATCAAAAGACACCACTCCGTAATTTACAATGTTAGGCTTTATATAAATATTGGTTTTTTCAGCATTTATTTTCATTTTCTCAATCATTTGCAGATTGGTGATTTGAAAGAAAATTTTAGTGGCGCTTTTTAGTTGATCTTTGTTTAGCAAACCATTTTGAACATCTACTCCAATAATAATATCTGCCCCCAGTTTTTTAACTTCCTCTATTGGATAATTATTGATTACTCCTCCATCAATAATCAAATTTCCATCAATAACAACTGGCGAAAAAACAGAGGGCAACGAGGAACTCCCCGCCAAAGCCTGGGCTAGGATTCCTTTGTCAAAAACCACTTGTTCCCCCAAAGCAATATTAGTCCCTATACACAAAAAAGGAATTTGCAAAGCATTAAAATCTCGAATATGTCTAACGGGTAATGTCAACCTACTCAACAAATTGAAGTTATACATCCCTTTAGACAATGCTTCGGGTGAACCTATTCTAAATTTATTAAAAGGAAGTATAAGTGCATACAATTCATCATTCCTTTTTTCATAAAAGTTTTTAGAGGATCTGGGTATAAAATCATTAAGGATGTTACTAAAATTGGTTACCCGTATTATAGAATCTATTTGTTTGGCATTGTATCCCATGGCATAAAGCCCCCCAATAACAGCTCCCATACTAGTCCCACCAATATAATCTACCTTTATTCCTGCTTCCTCGAGTACTTTTAAAACACCTATGTGGGCAAACCCTTTTGCTCCACCTCCACTCAACACCAATCCTATTTTAGGTCTTCTTGGCGCATCTTGAGAAAATGCATTCAAACAAGTAAAAAACATAAGAAGTAACAGTACAGTCTTATTCATGAAAATCGATTTGTTTTATTTTATTACAACAGGCTTGCTTTACTAAAATTATTATATGACTATCCCCTTGGCTACGGAATTAAAAAAATTACCATATAAGAAATATAATGCTGTTTATTTTAGAACATAGCCTTTTTTGTTAGGCAAGATTACGGACAAGCATAAATCATTATTCTACCACTTTGTAAAAGTCGGTAATTTTTTTGGCTTTTGACACTCCTACAACATCAGAAATTTCTTTTTCCGTAGCTAATTTCAATCTTTTAACACTTTTGAAATGTTGTATTAACGCTAACATCGTTTTTTCTCCAATTCCAGGAATACTTTCTATAGAAGAATTTAGCGCCGCTTTACTCCTTTTGTCTCGGTGAAACGTAATCCCAAAACGGTGTGCTTCGTTCCGTAATTGCTGAATCACTTTTAAGGTTTCCGACTTTTTATCCAAGTACAACGGAATAGAATCCCCAGGATAAAACAATTCTTCGAGTCTTTTGGCAATTCCTATAATGGCAATCTTTCCCCGTAACCCCAAGGCATCTATACTTTTTAAGGCCGATGATAATTGTCCTTTTCCTCCGTCTATGATAATTAAATTGGGCAAAGGTTCATTTTCATCCAATAGCCTTTTATAACGGCGATAGACTATTTCTTCCATCGAAGCAAAATCGTCTGGACCCACCACCGTTTTGACATTAAAATGCCTGTAATCTTTCTTACTTGGTTTTCCATCTTTGAACACCACACAAGCGGCAACAGGGTTTGTACCTTGAATATTCGAATTATCAAAACACTCTATATGTCTTGGCTCTACCGGTAATCGCAAATCGCTTTTCATTTGGGCCATTATTCTATTGGTATGGCGATCTGGATCTACAATTTGTAATTGTTTGAGTTGTTCTATTCTATAAAACTTGGCATTTCGAATCGATAAGTCTAATATTTGTTTTTTGTCCCCCAATTGTGGCACCGTAATTTTTATCATTGGTCCCAAATCTACTTCAAACGGCACAATCACTTCCTTAGACAATAACTGAAAACGTTCCCGTAATTCTATTATTGCTAGTTCCAGTAATTCTTCATCGCTTTCTTCGAGTTTCTTTTTGATTTCCATCGTATGGGAACGAATAATAGATCCATGCGAAATTTGCAAAAAATTGATAAAAGCCGCACTTTCATCCGAAACAATAGAGAAGACATCAATATTGGTAATTTTTGGATTTACAATCGTAGAACGTGATTGATAATTTTCCAGAACTTCTATCTTTTCTTTGATTTTTTGCGCTTCTTCAAAATGCATGTCTTGTGCCAAACTGGTCATGAGTCGCTTAAAATCTTTCATGCTTTCTTTAAAATTTCCCTTTAGAATTTCCCGAATCGCATCGACTTGTTTTTGATAATGCTCTAATGTTTCAAATCCTTCACATGGGCCTTTGCAATTGCCAATATGGTATTCTAAACACACTTTGAATTTCCCGCTATCGATGTTGCTTTTACTCAAATCATAATTGCAAGTTCTCAAAGGATAAAGCTCTTTTATTAAATCCAGAATCGTATGAACGGTCTTAAAACTCGTATAGGGACCAAAATATTCCGACCCGTCTTTGACCATTCTACGGGTAGCAAAAATTCGAGAAAAAGGTTCTTTCTTGATACACAACCAAGGATAACTTTTGTCATCCCTCAACAACACATTATATCTGGGCTGCAACGTTTTTATGAGGTTGTTTTCTAATAATAATGCATCCGTTTCTGTAGGGACAACGATGTGTTTTATGGTTACAATTTTCTTAACCAGCACATTGGTTTTGGCCGTATCATGAATTTTATTGAAGTACGAAGAGACTCTTTTTTTTAGATTCTTGGCTTTACCCACATATAATATTTTCCCTTCCTTGTCGTAATATTGATATACACCAGGACTATCGGGTAGGGTTTGGATTTGCAGGGCTAAATTAGGGTTGGTCATTGGGATTTAAGAATGCAGATTAATGATTTCAGATTTAAACACAGAAAACACAAATCGTCACAGATTTTTTGTTTTTCAAATTTACGAATAACATTGACGCAAACCAAAATGAATTTTTTTATACCAAATAAATAATTTCTATATTTAGATTTTATTTCTAAACATGAAAAACACAAAACCAATGGTCATTTTTGGCGAAAGTATTTTGCCCGGCGAAAGCAAAACCATTCAATTAGAAATTGCCCGATTGCACACCACCACCAAACTGACTATTCCTATTATTGTAAAACGGTCTAAAATTGAGGGACCGGTGGTACTTTTTTCGGGAGGCATTCATGGCGATGAATTTAACGGTATAGAAATCGTTCGTCAACTCATTAGCAAAAAAATAAACAAACCCAAAAGAGGCACTATCATTTGTATTCCCATTATTAACATATACGGATTTATCAATCGGTCCAGGGATTTTCCGGATGGCAGGGATTTGAATCGCGTATTTCCCGGAAGCAAAAAAGGCTCGTTGGCCAGCCGTTTTGCCTACCACATCATGACCGATATTATTCCAATTGTAAATTACGCCATCGATTTTCATGCAGGAGGAGCAAGCCGGTTTAACGTTCCTCAAATTAGGCTTTCGCCAAATAACCCCGAAACACAACAACTGGCAGATGCTTTTAACGCTCCATTTACACTATTCTCAAAAAACATATCCGGTTCTTTTAGAAACTCTTGTGAAAAATTGAATGTAAAAATGCTGCTGTTTGAAGGGGGAAAATCATTAGATATCAATGAAAAAGTAGCTCAGGAAGGCATCAATGGAGTCAAACGATTTTTAGACTATTTAGACATGTTAGATCCCAAACAAATTATTGAAAAACAAAAAAAGCCAACAATCTATATTGAAAAATCAGGTTGGCTGAGGGCCAAATGTTCGGGTTTGTTAATCGATAATAATTTCGTGGGACAATTTGTAAAAAAAGGAACCGTATTGGGTATGATTACAGATCCTTTTGGGAAATTTGAACGAAAAATTAAAGCCCCAAACGATGGTTATGTCATCAATGCCAACCACTCTCCTATTGTCTATCAAGGAGATGCTATTTACCACCTCTCGAATACTACAGAAGAAGGCGAAGAATAGATCCTAATAATCAAAAAACCAAAACCTAACAATTATCATATTTTTTAAAAATCTTTACCTGTATTTTTGAGAAAAAATAGATAATATGTTGTATTGGAAAAAGTTATCCCAAAAAGAGAGACAAGAACGCATTCAAAAAGCGTTAACCGAAAATGTAAATTTTACTTTGGATACTTCTTTAGGATATCCTGCCTCAAAACTGGACGGAAAAGTGTATAATGGTGAAGCCTCATTCTTGGTAGACGCCCCTACTTTACAAACCTATGTGGCCAATCCCAATCATATTGGTTGCCACACGCTGGGTACCTCCGAGAAAGCTTTTAAAGGCACGCAGGAAATGGAACGTGAAGTGTTAAATGTGCTTGCCGTGGATGTTTTTAAAGCAGAACCCAATTCTTTTGATGGTTATATCGCTCCCGGCGGAACCGAAGCCAACATTCAAGCCATTTGGATGTATCGCAATTACTTTTGTTATAAGCTCAACGCAAAACCACATGAAATTGCCATATTAGCATCAGAAGATACACATTACTCCATCCCAAAAGCATCCAATTTATTAATGCTGGATTGGTTGAAAATTCCAGTAGATTTTAAAACACGAGAGATTGATATTTTCTCATTAGAAAACATAGTCCTTCAGGCTAAAGAAAACGGAAAAAAATATTTTATTGTCGTATGCAATATGGGAACCACCATGTTTGGAGCCATAGACAATCCGAATGATTATATTCAGGTCTTAGAAAAACACAAACTACTCTATAAAATACATATTGATGCTGCTTATGGTGGCTTTATATATCCTTTTAGCAACAAAGACAGTGATCTCAATTTCGAAAATTCAAAAATTAGTTCGATCACTATCGATGCCCACAAAATGCTGCAAGCTCCTTATGGCACCGGTGTTTTTCTATGCCGAAAAGGATTAATCGAAAACGTGTTGACCAAAGAAGCCGAATACGTAGAAGGAATGGATTTAACCCTTTGTGGTAGTCGTTCCGGATCTAATGCCGTTGCGGTTTGGATGATTTTGTTTACCTACGGTCCTTTTGGTTGGTGCGAAAAAGTACGTGTTTTACAAATGAGAACTCAGTGGTTGTGTGATCAATTGGATGCTTTGGAAGTCGCTTATTTTAGAGAACCGTTTATGAATATTGTAACCATTCAAGCGCAATTTATAGAAGAATCATTGGTCAAAAAATTTGATTTGGTTCCCCAAAAACACCATGGTGATAATTCATGGTATAAAATTGTGATCATGGATCATGTAGAAGTAGATCATTTGAGTACTTTTATAACCGATCTAAAAGAATCACTTTATGTTGAAAAAAATAGTACGAACGAAATATAAAGCATTGCGTTCCCAACTCACCGAGATAGAAATCGAAGAAAAGAGTTTGGCTATTGCCAATAAAATCCTAAAGCTACCTATTTGGGAGAAAACCTATTTCCATATCTTCTTGCCCATTACAGAACACAAAGAAGTCGATACCGAATTTATATTACACGTTTTATCTGGAAAAGATAAAGAAATTGTGGTTTCAAAAAGCGATTTCAAAACTAGGGATATGACCCATTTTCTTTTGACGGATAATACTCGAATACAAAAAAATGAATACAATATTCCTGAACCTGTTGATGGTCTGGAAGTACCTGCAACAAAAATTGATGTTGTTTTTGTACCGCTTTTGGCTTTCGACAAAAAAGGGCATCGGGTGGGTTATGGCAAAGGTTTTTATGACAAATTCTTATCCGAATGCAAACCCGAAACCATCAAAATTGGTCTTTCTTTCTTTGAACCCGAAGAATTAATTTCGGATGTTTTTGAGGGTGATGTGATGCTGGATTATTGTATTACGCCAAGTGGGGTTTATGAGTTTTAGTTCCCCTTAATTCATTATATATTCTAAAATAAAAACAATACAATCACTCCACTATAGCATAATAAATGCAAAACCAATAAAACAAGAAACCCTTTTACCAGTTTATAGCAGGATTTAATTCGGACTTGTATTGTTTTACCCTGTATGTTTTTACGGAATAAACGTATAACAATTTGATCGACATCAGAAAGCGACAGTTTTTTGTTCCCAAGACTTTTCAACAATCGACTGTCAAAATACAAATGCCAAGATCTAAACCCAAAAAGCAAACCAGTCAATAAAAAAAACATGAAAAATCCTTTTTCAAATGTACTCAAAGTGTGATTTTGAAGCATCATAAAAGTAGTGGGAATTGTAATGAATAATACAACCCCGAGAAGACTAACTCCTTTTAAAGCAACAGCCGCTACTTGACATTCTTTACAATCTTGTTCTGACATTAGTTCCTGTTTTTACAATAGATTTCCAGTAATTCTTTATGATTACCCGACAAATTAAATTGATAATTATTATCCTCAAAAAAAGCAAAACCCTCTTCTACTGACTTTACCTTATGGGTATATAACAACCAAGCAAAAACCAGTGTTGCGCTACGCGACATTCCTAATGCACAATGAATAAAAACAGTCTTATTATTTTGCATTAATTCATCCAATTTTTTTACTCCTAAATGCAGTTCATCAATTGTAGGTGTTGCCAAATCAATAAGTGGGTAACTTATGTAATTTTGAGTATTGTGACTCAATTTTTTATACTCTGAACATACATCAAAAACGGCATGATAATTATGTACTTTTGTCATCCAAAAAGCTCCTAAATACAATTTGTTAGTTATTTTTTGAGGAGATTGATAGGACTTGAAAAACACATTTCTAACCAATCGAGACATCCAACGGTATGGAAAAAACAAAATATTGGCTGCAAAAGTAAAAGAACCGTTTTCTTTTTTTTGAAAAATAACAGCTCCCAAACCAAAATATCCAAGTCCTATAACAAGAAGAGAAACACCAATCCAAATAAAAATAAGTGCAATAGCAATAGGAAACAGAAATGCCAAAATAAAAAACAAAACCCCAGCAGTTGAATATATCAAAGCCAATCGCTTTGATTTTATTTTTCCCCATTTCCAGCAATGAACTTTTGACAAAGGAAACAAATAACAAATTATTAAACCTGTCAAAAATCCTGCGGGTATGTCAATAAAATGATGCTGAAAGGTAGTCAAAACCGAAATGCCAATTAGAAAACACCAAACATTCCATAGTACTTTTCCAGTTTTATTAAAATGAGGCAAATAGATTCTCCATAAAATAACCAACAAAATAATATGTAATGAGGGCGATTGATTAAACGGCTTGTCAAATCCCATTAAAGCATCAAATAACGATTTCCAAATCCCAAAACATTCAGGTTTTGGAGTAGAAAAAGTTAACGGAAATGAGCAAAAAAACAATACTGCAACAGGAGTAGCCACCAACAGTCGCAAAGCATGCTGTCGTTGAGCAAACTTTGTCATTGGCAAAAACAAAGACAGTCCATACAGCAAATCGATGCTCCAATAAGGCAGTATTGTTGATGGCAAAAAGGGGATGTATTTTTCCCAATTATATACAATTTCACCAACACTTTCTTTGGGCAATAAAGCAGCATAGCCATTTGCCCAACCATACAAAATAAAAAATAAGGGTGCTAATACTAGCAACCAAAGAAACCCGTTACGCCATTGTATTTTGTTCTGTTGTGTCATATACTTAAGGTCTAATTTATGGTATCTAAAAATTGTTTGGATTGTCTTTTTTTTGAATGTCATATTATTATAACATTTCAAAAGTCTGTAATCATGTGATAAATCATAAATAGTTTTTCATTGTTTTAAATATTAAGGAAATTCTGCTCCTGAAGCAAATGCAAGAGCCAATAAAATCAAAACAAAAAGCAAAAACAAAATTGGCACGGCTAAAGCAAAAGTTATGACTGAATACTTTTTGTCGTATTTCGATTTAAAAATTCTCTTTATTAAATTGTCAATTCCATACCATACAAGCACGAAAAGAGGAATTGATAAGATTGGAAAAAACATTAACATAGATTTTTTATGAATTGGAGAAAAAAAATAATTATAATTATTGGAGGGATAAGAATTGCAGTCAGCAGTTTTATCCACAGTTTTTGGCTTGACATGAGAACTAAAATGATTCCAATTAGTGCCATAAGGAAAATTAGAGAATCTAAAACAATTCCACCTAAACAACCGAAAATGATTAGCAAAAATCCAAAAACGTAAAAATACTTTTTCATTTTAAATATAGTTTTATATGACATTTCATAAAGCTTATTCTGACGTTTTGGAACGAGGTAAAAGAAAATATTACTGGGATTATAGAACATTTGCCAAAAACATTGAAAATAATATAAAATGATGCGGTTAGTTATGAATGTCAACAGGCAAATTCAAGACATATAATCGAAAATCATTAAATTTTAGGAAAATAAGTATATTCGATCTTAACATTAGAATTTTCTTTGTTTTCTATTAATTCATAGGAACTTAATAAATTCTGATCATTCAAATGAAAAACACTAAACAATTTAAAATCGTCTTTTACATTTTCTTGTTCTGTAGTAGAGTAATATTTTTCAAATAACTTATCTCCTTTTTTTACCAATTTAGTTTTTCTGTAATCCATCACTTCACCATTTTGAAAAGAGGTGTTTTTGGTTACAAAAGGAAAGATGTCTTTATTACTACTGCATTCTGTAGACCAAATACTATTGTTAAGATATTTGGTAATACAATTGTTTTCAATTTTTTCTTCTCCGAAAAGATTTAAAAAGGGATAAGTATCTTCTGTTCTTAAAAGATATTGCTTTTTAAGAAGTGAATTGTTTTCAAGCCAAAATATTATTACTTCAGTAGCATTTTCTAGATTTCTGAAAAAAATCATTTTATTATCATCATAATTAACATCTCTACATAAATCTCCATTTATAGTTTTTATAAGAATTCCGTTTTTATAAATATAATTAGTACCTTCCCGTTCAATCCCTTCACTATCGTAATTTTTACTTAAAATGGGTTGTTGGTTTTTGTTGAAAACAGTATTTTTTAAAAATATTTTTTTTCCACTTTTTTCTATGAAATAAACTTCAATACTTTTCAAATTTTCAACACTTTTCAAATTTTTAATACATTGTTTGGATAGAGATGAATCTTTATCTTCACTGTATGGCATAGGCACTATTAAATCATTTAGAAAGGCATACATTATTTCTTTTGACTTTTCAGTAATGTTATCTGCCTTAATCAAAGAAGCAATTTCCTTTTTATATTTAGGAGTATTTACAACGTAAGATGATTCTTTATCTACACCCATTTGTTTCGCTACAAATTCAGTAGCATAATAAGCTGTCTCCTTAGATTGCACTTTGTGTTTTAGATTTCCACTCCAATAAACAAATCCCTGATAGGAATTTCCAGAACCACTCACATCTAATGTTTGCTTATTTCCAAAAATGATATAACTTAATCTATTTAATTTTACTATTCGCATGGCATCTTTTCCAAAGTTTTGGATTATTTCTTTCTCTTCAT
Source organism: Flavobacterium sp. ZT3R18 (assembly GCF_007097385.1). Lineage (GTDB taxonomy): Bacteria > Bacteroidota > Bacteroidia > Flavobacteriales > Flavobacteriaceae > Flavobacterium. The sequence continues at coordinate 268,138 of NZ_VJZS01000002.1, read as the reverse complement.
TAAAACAATAACTTTCATCTGAAGCAGATTGGCTAGCATCAATTATAATTAAGCAGGGTTTTCCTGCCGGTATATATATGGTATCAATCTCAACTTGATTCACTGGTTGAACAATATATACATCTTCGTCATCTGTAGTTCCCTTAATAGTTTCTTGTTCGACTTTTTTTATTGTTCTTTTGTATTTTTGGGTTTTTGCTTTTTGTGAAAATCCTGAAAAAGTAATTATCAGGATAAACATAAAGCTTAATAATTGTTTCATTTAATGTGTTTATTGTTAATCAATTCTGATTGCTTTCTAGTAAATGCTCTAGCACAGTATTTGTTTCCCATTACGTGTAAATTGTATCAGTCAAATTCTCCATATTCACCTTTGTTTTTTATGGCACAAGCCTGTAAACTAATACCAAAGTAGATAAGTCATTTATTCAATCTGCATATATGGGTTTGTATATTCATCCTCGGGCTTATAGTTAATTCCTTTATAAACAACAGTTTCATTTTTTAGTGTTTTGTCGAGTTTATATAAAACTCCATCCTTACGCAAATAATAATAAAAATCATTGGTAACTTTTATTCCTCCAATGATTTCGTTGGTAAAAAAAAACTTTTTCCTCTTTATAGTTCCATCATTTGAATTATATACCACTATGCATGAAGAGGAGTTTGCGACAACTTCCTCATCTAGTATTTGCAATGATTTTAACACGTGAACATTTTCATTCATTATACTATCGAAATCCTCAATGTTTTTTATATTCTTTTTTACCTCAGCCACATCATCTGGTGAATTCAAATCAAGAGTTGGTATAGTTGTTAACCATTTCATTTCTCCATTTTTTTTATCAATACCAATAATATGTTTCGCATCTCCCGAAACAATCAATTTTTTTCCCGCTGTAAGGTTCGCTAGTATTTGAATATTAGCATCTATTGTCTTATTAACTTTAGCATACTCATCATATTCCGTGTCGCTTATATATTTGTTTACTTCGAATTGCCACTTAATGTTTAATTCTTCATCAAAACAAAATGCATTCCCTTTTTCATCCACAACAAAAATTTCACCATCACTTACAACTGGCTCCTGTGGTAGTGGCTGCACAAACTCTAACCTTGTAATCCATTCTCCATTTTTTGCATTTATGGCACAGAGATTGTAGCCGGCGTTGACAATTATTCTATCTTTAATAATAGCAGGTGAAACAAATACATTGGTTTTTATACCATCATATACCCAGTTTGGTTGCATTGTATTTAAATTAACGGACTTTACTTTTCCATTTAAATTACAAAAGATAAAAGCATTCTCATATACAAGGGGGTATTGAGCAAACATAAAAAGTGATGAATTCTCATTCATAGGCTCATTCTCTTGATATTGTTTTATGATATCACCTGTCTGTTTATTAAATATAATTATTTGTCCATTTTCATACGATTTTATTATTGTGTTGTTATTAATTTTAAAGTATGAATCACTTCTTGTATCTTCTATATTTTTTATGTTTTGCCAATTGCACTTTCCTGTTAATAAATCTATGCTATAAAGGTTTCCGTTATTTGTTGTGAGAAATAATGTAGATTTTTTGGGAATGTCTTTTTTTGGAATGTCTTTTTTATTGCAAGAAAATACAGATATGGAAAGAATTATAATTATTATTTTTAATAATGATTTGTTCATGATGGTTAGAGGATAAAAATGATATTAAGTGTTTATATAAACTTTTTCTATAGCTGACAAAATTTGGACATCAATATTTTGGCATTGGTATTTTTTACCAATGCAAATATTAAAAAGGGCAGTAAAAATTTAGTTTCCATTTTGCATTGATTTTATTTTCATAATAATATTCTAATTAATACCTGACATCCCTTTAAATATTTATTCGTTTTAAGTTTTCATATTCATTATGCAGATTATCCCTCTGATATTAGGATTTAACAAATCCGTACTGTTATTACGAGCGGGCATTGACACTTATTTTAAATATCCTTCGATTCCATCCTTGTCATTGTTGCTCTGCAACAAAATAAATTATAATTGGTCTTTTGTCCTTTCTGTATAATAAACAGTGAGCATTAAAGTTGTTGATTTTACTTTTGGCATTAATTGTAATTTTTTTCTGTTTTCAATTTCAACATTCAATTTTTTTTTTTTGTACAAAAAAAGGCTTTATTCCCGATTTTTCAAAATATCAGTCAGAAGAAAATATTTACAATTTTGTTCAGCAAATATAGATAAATAATCACAAGGAAAGGATTTTCTTATTTTAAAGACCAAAGAAAATGCAGGGACTCCCCGATCAAATGTGTTTTTCTAGTTTAGAAGACGCCATAAGCCCAATCTTATCAAACATCTATATACAGGTTTAATAATCGAGAATTTCGTAGTATTGTATCAATTGTAGTGCTCTGGATTTTACTATTTCAGTTTTTTGATTTTCGGCAATAGAATACCACATTGTTCCTTCCTTTACTTCATAATAAAACTTTGAAATAAATGAAAATTCTTTGTCCCGATAAGTAATCCATTGTTTTTGAGACTCTCTGAGTATTTCAAATTTCTCTTTAGCAAGTTTGGCTTTTAAAAGATTGTAATATTTATTCAATTCTTTATCCCAAGCTTCGCACGCTTTAATTGAACAATTACACATTTCGGCATTTGAAATATTTTCTTTTTTAAGACACTTTGATTCCTGCACATCAATTGAATGTTCTTTTTTATTTTTTGTTTGTGAAAAAACAGCAAATGACAAACAGCTGAAAATTATTAAAAAAGTTTTTTTCATATGTAGATAATATTTGTTTTTAAAGGAATATGGTATCGCCAGATCTTCATTGGTGTTTGCGACAGCTTCTGTCATGGCGATTTCATATGTAGATAATATTGTTTTTGTTGGAATATGGTATCACCAGATCTTCATTGGTCTTTGCGACAGCTTTTGTCATGGCAATTTCATAGTTTCGAATTTAAGGTTGGAATAAACAATAAGCCTCGGTTAAGCACTAACTTTTCAAGCTTAAAACCATCTTTAAATGATGCCTGAATCCCCAATCTTGCCAAACTGTGGCTATAGGCGGTAGTTATTTCATAACATATTATTCTTCTGAAACATCAAGCTCGTCAAAATCTTTAATTTCAGATAATTTGGTTAGTTTACTTGCGTTAATTCTTGCCACGGTTTCCTTAAAAACTTCATCGCCTCCTTCTTCTATATTTTCGTTAGTGTTTTCTTTAAATATCTTCTTTTTGGTCAAATAATTAATGCTTGTTTCACTATTAACTATTGGGCCGGTAGTACTGCTGTCATCATAACCTATAAGTTCAAAATCTGCATTTTTAAATCTAAATGTATAACACCAATAGCCATATCTACCGTGAGAATAACGTACGTATAAATTCCCCTTGCTGACTTCAATATCTAGTTCTGGAGCATAATAAGCACCACCATCCTCATTTTCAGACGAAAAACAATCATAATTTTTGATTGCCAATTCATAATTTCCATTTATTCTAAACAAAACAATAATACCTCTTCGATTACGGTCTAACTCACCACGATATTCGTCATTAATGATGTTGTTTCTATCTGTGCCTTTAATAACTAGAATGCAATCTTCTATACCGTCTTTATTCAGATCTCCATAAATTTTATCAAATATGATGTAGCCTTTAGGCAAAAATGAGGTTATATTTTTGTGTCTTTCTCTTATAGCAGTAACTTTTTCAGGTTCTTTCTTTTCGCCTTCTGAAATTTCTTTCGTTGAACTTGCTACTTTATTGTTTTTTGGGCCATTACAACTATAATTCCCTGATAATATCATAATTACTCCTATAAAAAACAGATATTTATTCATGATTTTTTTTTATTTAATGTTCTGGTGCGATTGGCAAAAATTATTTTAATTCCTTGTATTTTGTTTCTTCGTCAAATCTATTTTGATTTGCTATAATTGAATTTTCTAAGTTGTCTTTGAAGCTTGATTTTAAATTATACGAACCATAACCTTCCTGATAGCTTACTTTTATTCCCAATATGAGAGAATCATTGATTACTTTCACATTATAGATTTTCTCGAACGAACCGTCATCGTGTACAAGATTTGCAAACTTTATTGTTGAATTGTTTTCCTGATTTTTAGGGGCTGTTATAGTTGAATATTTTTCATTCTTTTTGTCTAATAGGATTAAATAGCTAAAATCATCACAACCTGTTAAGCCATTATCATCGGAGGCACCCATCTCAAAATTAGTAATTGGAAAGATTGAAAACGCTTTATTTTTTTCATTTTGAAAATCTATTTTTTCTGCTTTATTTATTTCGTACACATCTTGGCCAAAAAGTATATATTCCTTTTGCTTATAACCAATCTTTAAGAAATTAGACTTTAAACAATAATCTTTACTTTTATCGATATTAAAAAGCGTAATACTTTTTTCTGAAATTTGAACTTTTGAAATTTCGTCAATTTCAAGTTTTCCGATTTCTTTAAAATTTTCATCAAAAAATTTTATGCTTCCAATCAATAATATTCCCTCTTTTGAGTATTTTTCAAAATTAGTTTTAGCAACTTCTTTTTTCTCTTGGAGATTGTTTGATGTGTCTGTTTTAATTTGAGAAATTTTATCTGAATTTGATTCTGTTTTACTTCCGCAACTCATTATAAATAAGGCTGGTAAAAGGAGTAATGTTTTTTTCATTTTATCGATTTAGTTTTTGTGGTGACACGAATATAAATGCGGAAACTTATCATCGTCCCACCTGATGCGAAACCCTAGCTGTTTGCTGCTGTTCTTATTCTAACTTTGTTTTGAAGTATTTATACATCTTTATCAATTTCCCTTCTTCATGTATTTCTTCAGACCCTTTCAGATATATTATATAGTCTCCAACCCATTTGATTTCTTCAATCGCAAAATCATTAGAATGATAACTTGCAAATTCTCTTAAAAAATGTTGTGGATCCGATTTTGTACTAACTTTCAAAATTCCAATATCACAATTTTTGTTTTCATAGGGAGAGTTATAATAATAAATTAAGAATTCCGTGTTTTTTGAAGGTATAGGTAATTCAACACTTCCATCGCCAAATGAATTAATATTATACTTGAAATCGGTTTGATTGTTTAATAACATTAATTCTCCAAATCCTGAATACTCAGAAGTAGAATTGTTGGTTATTGCATAACAATCTAAATTTGAACAAAATCCTAAGAACTCACTCCCATTCCAACTTTCCACTCCGCCATAATCTTTATATATCTTTAATTTATGATTTTGTTTCTGTGTTTTCAAATAAAAGTAATTGCCGATTTTTTTGACCTTTGTCTTCTTCCAAACTTCTATAGTTGAGTATTTTAAATATTCATTTTCAGAAATTGTATCAAACTTTAATTTTGGAAGGTTGTCGAAAGAACCAATATTAATTATTTTGTTATCATTTCTTATTGTGTCTGCGGACTGAGCTATGTTACTTTCAGAAGTATCATTTTTCATTAAAACTGATTCCCTTTGATTCTTTGCTTTTGGCTTATTTGATTTTTCTTTGCAAGAAAGCATAGAAAACGTAATTAATATGCATAATACTTTTTTCATAATTGATAGTTTATCAGTATAGTAACCAACTGATCTGTTGGCTGTTGTTGTATTGTTTGTCTAAAAGTCCCTGTTGACAAATTGACTCACAACAATATTGTTCTTAATTGTCCAAACTACATTATAAGCACCTGCCGCATCTCCATTTGACATTACTAGAAACATTGTGTTGTAATCACTAAGCGCAACAAGCATGTTGTTTGACGAAGGACTAAACAGACCTACTAATGAGTTTACAGGAAACTGGTATTCTTTATCTTTGTACGCTATTATTATTGATTTTATTTCTTCTAAATCTTCGGGAAGGATTCCATCAATTCCAAATGGTTCTTCATTATTTATTTTTGAAATAAAACCACCTTTGTCTTTACTAATCTTATTTTCTTTTGGTATAAATTTCCCTGTTTTAATTAAAATATTGATTGTATCATTTTTAAATTCAATCCTATTTTTTACTACTGTTTTTTTTAATTGAGCTAATTTATCCAAATACAGGATCCTACTTTGATGAATATATCCTGTCGCTTCATCTATCATTTTGTTTGTCAATCCCTTTTTATGTTTTCGATCTCCATACGATACATAAATCCACTCTTTTGCATCAGTAACTCCAAATTGATTTTCATCTTCAAAAACCTGATTACTGACCAGTTTATCAATTACTTTTCCTTTTGGGGTACCATTGTCTCTCACATTTACAAATCCATCTTTGTCTTTAATAATTGCAAATGGAGCAATATATTGCGCATTGGAAACAGACCAAATAAATGAAAAAACAAGCCCGAGACTTAATTGTAAATTTAATTTCATGATACTGTTGTGCTAAACCGTTGTTTTATTTTTCTTTTATTTTCCAAATTATACTTTCCAGTGTGAATCTTTTCAATTCAGGAATAAGTTTATAGTTTAATGTGCATCCTTTGAAGCAATTTTCATTTAATTCATTTCTGTCTCCAACAATATCATCAGTAATTACGATATAGTTGTTCAGCGAAATTTTATAAATAGACATCACCAAAAACCATAAATAACTCCCCACTCTCCGAAATCTTCTAGAAGATAAAATAGTATTAGAAGTACACGCTGTGCGAAGTCTCCCGAATTGGCACCAGTTCTACTATGCTTTTTATTACTTTTAAACCTTTTACTTTTATGTCTGTTTTACCTATAGTTTCACTACGAGGTCGGGAAACTTAGCAAAGCGGGGAGTTTTTTTATCCTCCCACATACTGCATAAAATATCCTCCGAAAACTATCACGAGTAACAAAATTGAAAAAATAAATACAAAACTTCTATTTCGTTCTTTTATTTTACTTTGCTTGTTGAACTTGTATAATTCATAAGAAAAAACACCTATACTGGCAATTGCCAATAACAATATCAATCTGAAAAAACAAACATCACCTTCATTACAGAATCCTCTGCCTTCTGCTCTTGCTTTTTCCAGTGAGTAAACGCTGATATAATAAATTATAACTACACCTAAAATAAGTATTGTTATTCTTGTAAATATATATTTCATAGTTTGAATTTTAATTTTCTTGAATAAAGAATTCCTCTAAACTTTGCTCGCCTGACGCAAAACCTGCGTTTTAATATCCATCGTCATTTTCAAGTTTATGGTAAATGATTTTTTTCATGCTGTGCGAAATCTCCCGACTTCGTGCCTGTTCTACAATGTTTTTACAACTTTAAACGCTTTTATTTTATACCTGATTTGGTTTTTGCCGCGAAGTCTCCCGACTTCGCAAAGCAAGGCTATATTTGTTCCCAAATTATAGGAAGACAAAAAAAATTATTTATTACAATTGTATATAAAAATTGCATCCTCTTCAATGTTGAATTTTTTATCAAATTTAATCAATGAATCAATCCTTTTGTATTGATTTAAAATACTGGTATTATTATACTCATAATCAGGGCTTTTTTCTTCATTTTCAGTGTAATTAAATTTATCTATAAAAGAATTTTTGCTTTCTATAAAAGAATATTGCTCATTAAATAATTCTTTATCTTCAATTACATAATTCTTATATAGAGGTGTAAGTAGTATTTCTTCGGGGTTAAAAATCGTTTGTGAAATAGCCGAAAAATTAGACTCTTTTAAATGTTCTTTCAAATCTTCTTTTTTCCCACCATGATCACCATAATACAAGATATTATCTTTAAAAAGATATGAGAAAGGTTCATATTTATAATCTTGTTTATAATGAATTATAACAAAGTCATTGTAATGATTAGTGTTGTAAAAAGTATATATAGTTGGTGTGAGTTTTTCCTCCTGATAGCCATAAGGAATTGAAGATACAGAAATTGTATCTGTTTTTTGTTTTGTACTATATACTTCGGGGTATTTAAAACAATGATTGCCCTTTTGAAAAATTCGCTTTAATTGAGGTGTTTTGCCATCTAAAGTTCCCATTTTTATAAAAGTTTCTTCTTCACCTAGACCATTTGAAAGCATAAATTTTGATTCATTTTTCAGGTTTTTGTCATGTCTCCCATAAATATAAAATGATTTGTCGGGGTGATCTGGGGTAAATATAACTTCGCCTCCCTCTTTTATAAGCCATTTACCCGTTATTAAAGTTGCATATCCAATAATTACAAAAGTACTATCTGCCTTTAAATAATGGGAACCGCCACGCAATTGATAAAATCCAACTATGTCTTGTTGTGCTTGTGCAAATGCTTGATGCATACTTATCGAAAATAGTATAAATAAAAAAGTTAGTTTTAAAACAAATGAATTCAATTGATTTGTTGCCATATTTGATTTTAGTTTCGGGTTATAATTAAAATATTGATTGTATCATTCTTAAATTCAATTCTGTTTTTTGTTATTGTTTTTTAATTGAGCTAGTTTATCCAAATACTGGATTCTGTTGTGATGAATTGCGCATGGAAAACAGGCTAGATAAATAAAAAAAAGCCCTAGAATTAATTGTAAATTTAATTTCATGATACTGTTGTGCTAAACCGGTTTTTTATTTTTCTTTTATTTTCCAAATTATACTTTCCAATGTGAATTTTTTCAATTCAGGAATGAATTTGTAATTTAATGTGTTTCCTTTGAAGCAATTTTTATAGTGTCCGCAGATTGAACTTTTTGATTTGATCCCTGACTCTTTACTTCAATTTTAAGAGAGTCATTTTTTCTTTTTAAAGCATTAGTTTCTTCTTTTTTATTGTTGCAAGAAATTAAAAGTATTAGGAATAATATGTTGAATTTACTCATTGGCTTTTTTGCTTTTTTGATAGAGTGGTACATTTATGCTAAGTATTGTTTAGTAATTATCTCTTCTGGTTTTTCAGATTCTAAAGGTTCATTAAAATGCAAATCAAATTTGATACGTATTGATTTTAGAACGCTTCTATTTTCCTATTAAAGAAAAATCTTTGTGGTCGTAATTTCTAGACTTTCGAAGCCTACAAATTATCGAATAGGTCATCACTTTAAAAAACTCATGCATTTGTCGAGACGATTATTTCGTTAAAATTTCTGTAGAAGCTAATTTCTTTATTGAAATTCCGCCAATTAGCACATCTTTTAATACCGCATCGCCATCTTTAATACTTACCAATGCGTATGTTACGCGAACAGTGTCTCTTTGTGATTCTCTGTATGCTAATTCGGCATCGTATGCTTTTGATTCTTCCATATAAAATCTATCAAAAGGATAATTAATTATAAGCATATTGCCATCTATATAGGATACTTCAGCCTTCACAAAGGTTTTGTTGTCGATTGGTTCTTCTTTTGAAACCGATTTTATTTTGACAAATCCAGTGCTGTCTGTAGAGAGCGAAACATAAATTTTTTCACGTTCTCTCCAAATCTGATTCTTCGGAATTTTAATACTGTTTTCTGTATAATCAAGTGTAATGTATTTCCCTCTAAATGGGTCATTTGGATCTACAGGAGCTGTCCTGAATTTGTATTCTGTCCCGGTTTGTATCACATTCTCTCTGTCCAAAATCATTTTGGCGGGCAAATACATTTGCACCAATGCAATAAGAGCAAAAGCGATGAGTATTATTTTCTTGTTATTCATTTTTTTTTCTTTTTTTAAGTAACCAATAATTTGACGCAAAAAATCCGATCCCCAAGCTCATAAATAAAAGGCCTCTTATTACAAAACTCAGATCACCATCAAAGAATCGATATGCAACCTGTGCCGTAATGATCAATAATCCAAAATTCAAGATGCTTAAATTATTTTGCTTTGCACCGTCACTAATTGTTAGGATACCAATTGCCAAAACAAAAATATTGATAAGTATAACGGCAATTGGTGAAAACAGTCCGATGATAAATGTTATGATAAACAAAATGAAGACAACAGATAATGGTTTTATATCTGTAAGATTTTTGTTTTTATGTTGGATGTAAAAAAGTCCTCCAGCTAATAATGAAGTAATTACTGAGGCATAAAATTCTGATGCTGCAATTACCTCATTGAAGGATAATTTTTCTATTTTCAAATCTTCCCAAAACCAATCAAAGCTTAAAAAAAGCAATAATGAAATTGTACCAAGAGAACCCAAAATTGTATATCCGTTATTTCTCAATTTTTTTCTGGCAAAAAAATCTAAATTTCCCACCAAATAAAAAAATCCGAAAAGGCTCATGTATGCAATAAACATTAGCTCTTCCGTTTCTTTTATAACTGTTATCAAAACAATTGATACAGAAATAGGAATTAGCCAATTATGAAAAATCATGAAATTGCTTTCAGGTCTTTTTTTGTACAAATTATAATAATGTGGAAAAACACCTGATATTAACACCCAATATTGATATGGAATTATTGAATATAATCCCCAACCTGTATAAAATGCATAATAGGTGATTCCGACTATATAAAGTAAGGAAGTGATAGAGGAATTCATTAGATAAACCAACGGTAAACAAAGTAACATCCAAGTGAGTAGAAAAGTTGATATGTCTCCAGGGATATTATAAATTTGACCAATAAGTGCCATAATTGCTCCAACAGCAAAAAACAAAAAAGAAGAACTGCTTTCTCTCCAAGCAACGCTGTCTTGTTTCTTGAGTAGTGTGTAACCACAAAATACTTGTCCTGAGAGAAGAGGTAAAAAAGCAATTATTGTTTTTGTTTCTTTTGAAAGTTCGTCCCAGTTGTGAGCCAAAATTAAGATAATGCCAAGCCCAAGCAATAGTGAACCCAATATTCCAAAAACAATAAAAAGCCTATTGGTAAATGAACCAGCTTTGCTCTTGTAATAATCTTGTATTCTATCCGCAGTTTCTTGGGTTATTACACCAGCCGTTATAAGATCGGGTATATCTTTAAGTATGTTCATTATCTTGGTTTGGTATTTATTAATGTTCTCATCTTTTGCGTTTGTATATTTATATCGCATATTGTTTATTAATTCTCTCTTCTGGTTTTTTACAAAACAGGTATAAACAAATTAGAAATATCCATTCTAAAGGTTTCATCAAAATATAAGTCAAATTAGACATTTGTTCGGTGTTGATTTTCCTCGATAAATTATAACCATATTTATCATAATTACTACGTATTAATCGATGTGATTTAGGAGAAAGGTTCTCTATCATTTCCTCAAATGCGTTTGCAATAAGCAATTGACGGTTAACTATTATTGTTTTCCCATGTCTTTTTCCTAATCGAATAGGTTTAACAATTTTGGGATTTCCTGATACTGCAACCGTACATAGATAATGTCCTTTATGGTCTAAAAAAGAAGGATGTATTTGTTGGGATAATCTCCAGGTTGCAGTATCTGTAAATACTTTTACCAGTGAATTTGAATCTTGGCCAAATAAAATTAGAATTATGGTGATAACCAGCAATAGAGGAATTAGAAGGATAATGCTCCATAATGGTAAATTGTTTCTTTGAGCTAAAAACAGATTTATTTTATTGAGAAATTTATTTGAATAAGTCTTCTCATTAGCCATCATCATTTTGTTTTTAACAATATGGATAGTAAGAAATATCGAAATCAATATACTCATAATTGGCGCAGGTAAGAAAAAATATAAATCGTCTGATTTCCCATAAGCATCAAAACCATCTAGGTCATCTACGTTATGTTTTGATAATTGTAACAAAACAAAAAAATTGACTATTATTCCAATCAAAAAAACACTGAGCAATAACACTTTGGCTAATGGCGGTAATTTATGACCTCTTGACCAAATCATTAGAATTGAAACATTGAAAGCTATATAATAAAAAATTAAAGTAATAATATGTTTTCCTCCAAATGGAGTGTAACATTCCACATCAATGGGGTCAATAGCGATATAATATTGATTATTATGAATTTGCAATCCGACAAATAGTAAAACGTGTACACTTACATAAATAATTCCTATAATAATTTCTAAAATTGAAGTGCTTTTTTTTATTCTTTTTAAAACGAAAGCAGTAATGATAATTATTCCTAAAAGGCATAATAAAATGTAAATCATAGAGAAGAGGGGTTATTTTTTTAATTTTCAATTAAAATGCAAGCCGATGACACTCAATCGCAAGGTAATTTAACTAGCATCCAACGCTTGTAAACATTCCAATTGGTTTAATAATTTTTCCATGTTCAGCAGGCTTAGATAAATACATTGTTAGTCTAGAAACATTGTAATGATTTGAAGTATCAATAATTAGATCGAGTTTATTATCTCCGTCAATGTCTCCAGCAAAAATTATTTGAATCATTTTATCATCAAAGTTTGATTGGGCAACAATAAGTTCAGTCTGTTCTTTTCCATTTTTATTTGCTGTTAAATATAGTTTGTAATTGGAAACTACAAATGAATCTGAATTTTCATCCTCCCTTTTTTTCTCTCCTGTCGCAAACAGAGTATAGTTAATACCTGAAAAGGAAAAATTTAATTTTTCTCCCAGATGAATAGTTTCAGGAATTTTAATAGTTGCAATTTCTCTTTCCGTTAAGTAAGGAAGTTTTTCGATTAAAATTAAGCAAGTGTCATTTATCGTTGTGTTCACTTCCCAACCTGTTTCATCATTTTCGTTTTCATCAACTACAGGGTCATTTACCCGTTTTGTTATTAATTCGGTTTCATAAAGTTTATACCCGTTTAAGGTTTTAAAAAGACCAAACCATTTTTTTTCATTTGTCTTTTCATTTACTTCATCTTCGTGAAAATTTCCAGTTGCAAGAATTTCAACTTTTAGAATACTATCAACAGGAAACGAATAGTTATCCGTGGAGTCAATTTTAGTATTTGTGGTTGTAACTTTAGAATTGCTAATAATTTCATTTACTGGTTTTTTTTCAACAATTTTTTCTTTATTCGATTTTTTACAGCTAAATAGTTGAAAAATCAGAATTAAAAAAAGTAATGTTTTAAAAGTTATTTTCATATTGTCAATTATTTGGTTAAACTATTTACAATGAATTCATTGCACACGATTATTAAGTCACTTTTTAGAATAGCTTTGCGAAGATTTAAGTTTTGAGCAGAACCATTTATTTTCAAAAAAGAATCAATAAAGTAATTAATGTTTTCATTTTGATTATTTATTTTTTAACGTTTATGCGTTAGTCTTAGTTGTTTATTATGTTGGGAATGAAAAAAAGTTTCGCGCTATCGTCCCCGTCCCAGTGCTTTGAGTCCTCTTAGCCACCTTATTTATTGTAAGTTTTTATTATTTGTCCTTTTTGGTTGAGTAAAAAATGTTTTTTATCTTTTGTCCAAGCTTCTCTTTTGTTATTTTTTAATTCTGTCACCTTTTCAAATTGTTGTCCATATTTATTTAAGTATCCACTTTCTCTGACATCTCCACTCCAAGTCCAATGTTTGTCAACTAATCCTTCATATCCGCTTTCCTGAATTATTTGTTTTTTGGATTTTCCATTTTCATAAATTTCTTCTCCACCAATTGAATATTCGGAAATTCCATCAGAAAAAGGTGTTACAAAATCATATTTAGCTCTTATTATTTTTTGTCCCTCTAAATTTGCAAAACCTATTTTACCGTTTTCTACAAATCTAAATAACCCTTCCTCTAAATAATCTGGTCCGTTGTCATAAGTGTAAGGTTTTAGTATTATACTATCATTTCTGTTTATTCCTACAAACCCAAATTCGGAATTCAATACAATTGCCATTCCGCATAATGTGTCAGAACCATTTAGATATTTTGCTTTAATTATGATTTCACCGTTCAAAGATTTATAACCTGTTAATTCTTTTCCAGAAGTTGTGTCGATATAAGCAATTAAACAGTCTTTGCTAACTTTTTTTTGTCCAAAAGTCAGCATCGAAATAAATACTAATAGTAATGTAAGTATAGTTTTCATAATTATGGTAGTAAACTTTGTTTACGTGCGAGCCGGGGTTTGTTGTTGTTTTATTGTTTGTTTAAAAGTCCCTATTTACAACTTGACTTTCAACTATTGCAATTTGTCTAAATTCGAGACATCGGTGTAGTTTTTTATGTTTTTTTCATTCTGTTATTAACTTCCAATATCGTTGGAGTATAAATTTTTGGGGTTATCATTAGGTCTTTCAAATGTCTGTTGATTATTCGGGAAAATGTTCTTTCCAAAATAAAATTTAATTTTAACTTATTTGATAATCCTTTTAATGAATAATAATAAAATGCTTCACCCTCTTTTCCATGAGGCTCCCTATAAGTATTAGTTATTTTTATTTTATTTATTTTTTCAAAATTTGCTGCAAATTCATCCCGACTTGGTCTATTATCCCATTGTTCATCTCTTGGACAACAGACAGAACCGTAACTTTCACTAAAATAAACTTCCACCTTATTGGTTTCAGGTTTGCTTTTATTCGCAAATTCCATTTTTGGAAAACTCCCCATTAATACTAAACTGTCCTTCTTTACTCTATTATTTTCTCTCTTAAACTCATAAATTATGGAACTAGCCATAGGTTCACACGCCAAACCTTCACCTAATTTTTGATTAGACATCTCTTGATAATATTTCCAATTTGGTGAAACAACAATTATTCTGGAAAATTCAGGATAGATGTGAGGCAACAGATTTAATGGCACTTGAGCTTGAACAAAAACAACAGGTACCTTTATTGTTTTAGAGATTGAAATATCAAATAGATAATCTTTTCCATTTGTTGCAACATTATTATCTGTTATTTCAATAACATCTTTAAAAACAGTATCATTAATATTACTTACGTTAAAGTGCTTTTCAAAAGTAACTTTGTATTTTTCATTTTTCTCTTTGAAATCCTGTAATGTATCTATTTTAATTTCAGGGATTTTATCTGAATTTGATTCAGCTTTATTTCCACAATTCATAATAACGATGGCCAGTGAAAGCAATAATGTTTTTTTCATTTGATACTTTTTTAGCGATAATTCCTGGAAAAGCTTCTCACTAATTTTATCCGCGATTTTTCAACGTATTCCATTTCTTTCAATTTCCACAACATTTCGTTTTCTTCCTTTAATTTGGGCGGTATTCAACAACTTCTGGTTAAGCCATTTCTTCACGCATTATAATACTGTTGACAAAAAACATCTTGAAGCTGGAACGATTTCCTTAATTCAAAACTTACATTAATTTTAACAGAGGCTCTACATTCAAAAAATCCATACACCCCAACCCAAAGAGTTTGTTACCAGAAATGACCTTGAATAGGATTAAGTTTTATTATAGGTATTAATATAGTATTGCTTTTTGGGAATTTTTAATTTAAATGGAATTTCGATATCGTTTGCAGATTTTTTTTCTCTTATAATTATATGAGATGGAGTCATTTTGAATTTGTATACAATTTGATTGCTGTTCGACTCTAGATAAATAGGAATTGTTTTTTTTGAATTTAAATTTTCAAATCCATATATCTCATTCTCATAATAATACATTTCATATTCAATTTCTAAAGTATTATTTTCCTTATTATAAATAAACCCATTAGGTAAATTATTAATTGTAAATTTTTTATCTTCATAAACAGGCCTATTTATTCCAACTTTTCCACTAACATAAGTATATTTAGGATCAACACTTTCTATAGTTATTCCTTTATTATTTGTACTTTCAAAATTTCCTATTCTATTTATAATAGATGTCTTTTCATAATCGGTAATTTTAATTGAATCATTTTTATCTGTTTTTAAATACATATCATCAAATGAAAATCCAAGTGATTCAGAATACTTTAACGGCAATGAAGCATAAAGCAAATGAGAATTTGTTTGGACTAAGGCAGCAATATCTATTTTTAACAGCTTCTTTACAATCGAATCATTTAAATTTGTATAAGTTTTATATTGCGAAAAATCTTGAGTTTCATTATCTTCTTTTTCTTTATTTTTTTGAAGAAAAATTTCTCCAAAATCAATTACCTCAATATGACCTTTGTTGGAACGTAAGAAAAAATCGAGTTTCTTTATTTTCCCCAACCCTCGTACATTTACAACACTAATTCCATTATATCTATGATTAGGATTTTTATCTCCTTCTTTATAACGACGTTGTAAATCTAAATAGGAACTTTTCATTTCAGGATAAGGCATATCATGATTTCGATACCATAAATAATGTCTAAAATCAATAATCCTTCCTTCGGATTGTATGGTTCTCCCATCATGATCAACTAAGCTCATATTTAATCTGCTAAAGTCAAATTGCAAAACATCATTATTATTTTCATTTCTGCGCTTACTTTGTAAATTAGGTTTTTCAATCCACTCTTCACTAAAAAGGCAATTAGAATAAGCTATCGGCGCTCCTTTTGCAATATTGTTATCTTCTTCATTGGCCCTTATTCCATAGGTATAGGAATAATCCATTTTTTCAGCAGTATTTTCAATCAATAATGTAGCAGCATCATTTCTAATATCTAATAAGGTTATATTCATCCCATTTTTTGACAACTTTTCACCAATATCTTCCTTTCCAAGAGAAAAATGCTCATAACCATCAGGTATAAAAATTGATAATTTTACATTGTAAGAATTAGATTTTATCTTTTTAAATGAAAATTTATGGGGATATTGAATGGGTGTACTTGTTTTGGAATAATCAATTATATAACCACCTCCTTCTTTTTCTAGTAATTGCAATGAGTCCTGTAATTCTTTTTTTAGTTTTGAAATGTTAAAAATGCTGTCGTAATAAATAGGTTCTTGGTCATAATTACTATGTAAGTCCAAATTATAATAATATCCACCACCCGAATAAGTATCTTCCGCTTTCGCAAAATCTAAAAAGACTTTTTGATTTTCTGATAAGTTTTTTTTACAAGAAAAAAAAGACAATGTTGTTATTACGATAATGCCAACTAAAGCTAAATATTTATTTTTTTTCATCTGTTTAATTTTTAATAAAATAAGTATTACTTGTTTTTATTGTATAAAGTTGTAAATTCATTATGCTTTATTTGTAATCTAAAACTATCCCTTTCCAAAGCGTTTATCTATATTAAGAAGGTTCTCGCGCTCTTGCGATGGTGGGGAATTATGAAATGAGTTTTTTGCTTTACGTAAAATGTTCTTGATTACGTTAATTCCACTAAATGCCCAAATACTGCAAAACGTGTATTGGCAAACGTTATTTTTAATCGATTGTCAAAAAGTTTGTTTTTTGGTTAATTCAGGAATACTATCATCTATTCGCTTCGCTAATTCAGGTAGTTTAATTGTAGGAACTGCTGGAAATAAATGATGTTCTAAATGGTAAAACATACTAAATGTAATTTTATTTTTCCAACCATCTCTTTGTGTTCGTGCAAATTCAGGGTTATCATCTGTGTCGTGATGAACTGTCCAAACAGCAAAAAATGCCATAAGAAATTCCCCAATAACCATAACAATAATATGATAAATTAGAAAATTTATGTTGAAATAAAAGACTATACAAGTGAAAATAGCAATAGATACTAATTCAAAGATTACATTTTTCACATAGTTTTTATTTCCAAGTTGTAAAGTGACTTTATGTATTAAAAACATATGAATCGGTCCATATAAAATTGCTCCATACCAAGACATTCCTGCTGATTTACCTTCATAATCTTTTTCCGTTAAACAATATTTATGATGCCGAATATGATTAAATTTTACTGCGTGAATTGAAGACACCATTGATAGACTATTCAAATACAAAGTTAGCCAAGTTAAAAACTTATTTGTTCCAAGTGAGTTATGAAAACCATTATGAACTTGTCTTAATGCGGTTATAAAATAAAAACCGGAAAAAGGCAAAGCCAATAAATAAAATTTAAAATATGCCAATGTTAAAGAAATAACCAGCCACGGAATTGTCAAATTATTTTCAATAAGCATTTCTCTAACAGAAAGTTTTTTTAAGTCTTTCCATTCTATTTTTTTTAATATTTCAGCGTGTGTCATTTGTATAAATTTTCTATTAAACGAACTGTTGTTTCAAAATTTCTGCCAACTACTTGTTTTATGCAAGAGGTTTCCCTTAGCACTTGTTTCTTTTATACCTCGATTCAAAAAAAGTCACAATTTAAAGTTGTCACAACTACTTAGGTAAAACAAACGGTTAACTACAAAGAAATAACGAATAGAAATTGTCCCGAAGCTTCAAAGTCACTAAGTTTATTTATAATTTGAGTGTCTCAAGGACAAACCTTTTCCTAGTACTTTGCCTTCGTGGTAAACAACTGTGCAGTAACCTACTTTGTAGTGCTTTTTGACAGCTGAGGAGTGACAATGCTCCTTAATTCTACTTAGTAATTTAGAAATAAATAATCCCGTATTTATTTTCGATGCAGATTTCAGTAAATTCGGAAAAATTGCATTATAAAATACGACATTAAATTATCCGAGTCACTTAACACTTTTTAATATTGAAGTTTTTATTCTTTTTCTTTTATATATTTTTTGTAAAGCCAAAAAGCTAAAAAACATAAAGCTATAAACCACCATATTCTAAAAATAAAATCAATGATATTGGCCAATACATACCAGCCTGATTTTAAAGAATCTGCAATTCGTGTTCCAATACTAGGCTTGTAAGAATTGATGTCCGTTGCATTGGCAATTAATTCTTTTTTCACAAGCTCATCTTGATATATTTGAATGCTAAGTGTACTAAAGTTTACCTGATCTTGCATTGATATGTTTTCTAATCTAGCATTATCTCTTTCTTCTTTTTTCTCCGCCAAACTGTTTTCAGCATTGATAACATCTTTCATCTTTACTCCTTTCGTATCGATGGCTTTTTCAACCCTTTTTTCTGTATTGATGCTCCTTTTTTGAGTAAGCTCGTTTGAACGCATTCTTAAGGAAACATCATCAGCTTTTATATTATAGGAATCTACAAAACCTATTTGCCTAGAAATCGCTTTAATGGTCGCACTAAGATTTTTGCTAGGTACACGAATCTCAATATTACTTTTTATGCTATATTTCGTTATCTCCAGTATGCTGTCTTTGCTTACTTCAGTTTTAGACTGCTCAATTATTTCATTGGACTGATTCGCAGATTCTACAAAGCCTCCAAACTCTTCCGTTATGTCTTCGATTTCATAAGTAGATCGTGTCACGTCTTTCACTTTAATCGTTAGATCCGCAGTGCGTATGATTTTTTTATCACCCGTAACTGGTTCGACAGTCTCCTCACTCTTGTCTGTTTTATACGCTTTACCTGCTGGAATGCGAGCTTTTCCAGAAGTTGAAGATGATGGAGATGGAGTTGATGTAGAGTCAGGGGAAGCAGTATCAACGGAGGCAGTATCAACAACTTCACTAGAGACAGAATCTCCAACTGCAATATTCATTTCTTCTGTGGGCACATCTCCTTTTTTACATCCAATTGCCATTGCAATTACTGCAAATAGAATTATTACTTTCTTTATTGTATTCATAAATTTCATTGTTTTCATTTGTTTATTTTTTAAAATAAAAGAGTTCCTTTTTATTCTAAAAAAGATTCATAACCGACCTTTTTCCTATAATTTCCTAGCCACCGATACCGTGAAAATCCCCCATTGATCCTGCAATTGCTCAATTTTTTCAAAACCTGCATTGGCGACCAATTGATCCATTTCGGCTTGAGTTCTTCTGCGCATAACCCAGCGCCCTTTTCCTTGGTGATTGTTTAGTGTTCTAGCTATTAATTCTACCTGCGGATGCCAAGGTTGGTTCGTATAAATTAAATATCCTCCTTTTACAATGGCTTTATTTAATCCGCTCAAAGACGCTTTTAATAAATTATTATCCGAAAACAATTCATACACTCCAGAGACTACAGCAATACTTGGCTTGGGATTCACACTTGCAATTCCTTCTTCATAAAAGGCATCTGCATTTTTAAATTCGGCAAAAGCGGTTAGTTTTCTTTCTGCAATCATTTCAGAACCAGCTTTTACATTTATATCACTATAATCTCGTAATAGAACAGATGAAACTTTTTCTCTATGAGGAACAATAGCATCTAGAATATACCTACCGTGGCCAGAGGCAATATCCATTATGCGTACTTCTATATTTTCATTATGAAGGACTTCAATATATTTACCGATTAATTTTTCTAAATTTTGCTTTCGAATACGGATTCCTTGCCAACCAATACTATCTAAATAACCTCGATCAATAATTTTTCCTAATCCAATTGCTTTATAAAACCCCAATCCTTGAGCTTTATTTAAGTACACGTAATCTAAAGAACTACCCGAATCAAAACCAGTTTCTACCCCAATTTTCACTCCTTTTGAAGCTCGTTTCCCAATTAATTTCATAGAACCACGAGTCAAAGCAAAATTAATTTCATTGAAAAAAGAAGATGCTTTTGGCTTTAATAATTCCTGATATTCATTAAAAGTATATCCTTTTGTATCAGCATCTAATAAATCAACTTTGGTTGTATTGCTTTCTACTTTTTGGACAAACTTACGAATCAAATCAAATGCTATTTCTCTATCCAATTCTCCCAAAGTATCATGAAAAAATCCATTCAGAACATGTTTTTCCTTTATAGCAGAGCTTAAACTATCAAAGAATTGATGTTGTTGTTTATCTCTCACCACGGCGTCTTTCCCCGATATTAATATTTGAGTAGGGGTAACAATTGCCCCAGCATCTGAAATGATTCGATCTGAAACCGTATACAAATCCAGCAAAACATTTGAAGCTATTGGCAAAGCCACCAAGGGATCCGTATGATATGATTTTACACGCTCAGGATCGTGAGTTAATTGCTTTCCTTTTACGTAGGATTTGACAAAAAACTGACCAAAAAGTTTTTGATACAAAGCAATTCCTTGTTTTGCTCCAGGGAAAATTAAATCTACACTAAAAGCAGGCGAAGCCAAGATCAAAGCCTTTATTTTTGGGGCATAATCGTGTACCCAAGTAGCCGCAATTACGGCTCCAACACTTTGTGCAATGACGACTATATTTTCAATTGGAATTCCATATTGGCGGTTTATATGTTGTACAAAAACATCCAAATCTTGAACCCATGTCATAAAACTTGGCGCGTAACCTCTTGGCCCTTCTGTACGTCCACAGCCACGTACATCCCATGCGAAAAAAGCAGTATCATTCATGTTTAATTCATTGACTATATGCTCAATCCTTCCAGAATGTTCATGCCCACGGTGTAGTAATACTATAACTCTATCCGCAGGTTGTTCGGTAGTTTCTTTCCAATTTCTATAAAATATAACTTGCCCATCATGGCTTGTAAAAGTATGCTCTGTTGCTTGTCTTTTAATGTTCATAGTGTTAATGATTTTATATTAATGCTTTTTTTAATCTTGTAAATGTACTTAGGCCTACCAATGCTATTAAGAAAATGAAAATATAGGATGAAAACTCAAAATGATAGTGCCCAAAGAAGCATAGTAATCCATAGAAGCCAATCATAAAAGCACGATCACTTTTGCCCATTGGTCCATCATAACGGCGCTCTCCAGAAACTACTTTGGCCAGAATACCCGCAAATTCATTGATGATGCTTAGGCAAATAAAAATCAAGATAAAGTATAAGGCATTTGGCTCGTATTTTAGTAGAGGCAAAAACAAAACCACATCCGAAATCACATCACCCAATTCATTCAAAACTTCTCCAAGTTTAGATTGTTGTTTGTAAATTCTTGCCATCATTCCGTCAAGCGCATTCAATGCCATACGAACAAATAAGCCTATGGGAAGTGCCAGAAAAAAATAAGAATTGGAATCTGCGAACCAAAACAAAGTTGCCACTAGAAAAGACCAAAAAACAGAAGCCAAGGTTATTTGATTTGCCGTAACGCCTTTTGAATGTAAAAATTCTAAAACAGGCCTTAAGAGTGATTGAAACTTAGGTTTCAAATTATAGATTGATATCATTTATATTTATAGATTAATTTTATTTAGATTCTCAATTTCTCTTTTCATCTGTTCTAATATCTCGGTTACATTATCACTTGAAATTTTTACGGGAGTTCCATATACAATAGCGCTTTCGTGAGGAACAATAAGATTATCCCCTTTTGGCATTGCTTTCCCCATCGATTTTAAATAAATAGGAACATAAGGTATATGTGGATTTTCTATTAATACCAAGGCCACACCTGCTTTAAATTCTTTGGCTAAATTGGGAGCACCTCGGGTCCCTTCTGGAAAAATAATTAACGAATGTCCTTCTTTTAGTGCTTTATTCATTTTGAAAATGGGATCATTCTCCGGATTCTCTTTGTCCGATTTACGCTGAATCAACAACGTATTTATAAAATAATTACTAAGCCATGCCTGCCATTTAGTTTTACCAAAATGATCTTGTGCCGCTACTGGTTTTACTTTATGGAGCATAGATTTTGGCAACGAAGCCATGATAGACATTGCGTCGAGATGGCTATTGTGGTTTGCAATAAGTATAAATTGCTTTTCTTCTTTTAGAAAACTAGACTTCGAGAATTTTACACCAACAATAATGTTTAAAAAATTCCGAACAACTACGGAATAACACAGAATGAGTACTATCTTTTTCATTAAAATATCCAATAATAAACCAAGTGAAAGAAAATAGGTGCGGTATACGTCAAAGAATCTAATCTATCCAGAATACCTCCATGACCCGGAATACTATTCCCCGTATCTTTTACTCCCAAATCTCTTTTAATAGCCGACATTACAATATCTCCAAAAAAACCTGTACATGCAATTATGAAACTCGCCAATGCAACTTGCCAGCCCAATAGTGGTGTTAAAAAACCAATAGAATAACCTACAATTGTAGTACTAATGACACCTCCTACAAATCCTTCCCACGTTTTATTGGGGCTTACGCTTGGGGTAATTTTATGCTTACCCAGCAATTTCCCCCAAACAAATTGCAAAACATCATTGATTTCTGTGACAAAAACTAGAAAAAGCAAAAGTCCTTGTCCTCCATTTTTAAAATTCGGAACATTTACAGGCAATGATAGAAAATAAGCTAAATGACTTATTCCAAATACGGTAAGCATCAGAGCCCACTGCATCGAGGCCATTGATTTAATGATTCCTTTTGTTTCTCCTATAATGACTAATCGTACAGGAATAAATAAAAACATATACACTGGAATAAAAATAATAAACAACATATACCAACCAATATATGCTAGATAATATTGAATAGGGATAGCCAGAAAGGCACAGAATATTGCTCTTCTATCTGCATCCCTAAAATCAAGTATAGAATATAATTCTCGAAACGCGATAAAAGATAAAAGCCCTATAGCTGGAAAAGTAATTTCTCTGTCTAAAAGAGCCGAAAAAACAAAAAAAACAACCATTACCCACCAAGATTTGGTTCTTGATTTTAATTCACTTAAATTGGCTTTTGGTTTTAATTTTCCCCAAACAAAAAAGAGGGAAGATGCCGTAATCAGGAGTAAAAATATAATCGCTACAACCCGCAAAATATCAGGTTTCGTAAATAAATCCAATTCTAAAACAAACTCTAAAATTCTTTCTTTCATATTCTAAATACTATTTTTAATAAAAATTAAAGCTTCTATACTTCCCTTCCCACTCATTATTAACATTGTGCGTTTTAACGAATGATACTGTAATTTTAGCTTAAATTATTTTGTTCAAATATAAGCGATTATTTAAATATTTTCCTATAATATTTTAAAATAAAACAGAATTAATGCGCCTATACTGAAAATTAAAAACTAAATTGTAAATTAATAATTACTTAAATTCAAAATAAAACTCTATTACAAAATGAGTAGAAAATGCAATTAATACTATTATTCTAAGGTGGGAAATAAAAATAGGATTTAGAAAGCTTCGTGAATACTAAACTGTGACAAATTTTAATTCTTTATTAGTTTAAAATCAAAAGCAAAATTGTCCCATATACCAATAAACATCTCGATATACGAGCGCAAGAGGGATAGGAGCTAGCTACCGAAGTAGCGCGTATAGCCCGACCGCAATAGAAAAAGGGGCGACCAAGCGATATGCTAAGTAGCCCCTTTTTCTATTGTGGTCTTGCCCTAATATTTTTAAAAAGGATTGGATTGAAAACCTTAATTATTTTTATGAAATGCTTTTTTATTGAAAACAATTAAAATTCCAACGCCTGTTGAGATGGCCATATCGGCAATATTGAAAATAGCGTTGAAGAAGGTAAATTCTTTTCCGCCCCAAATTGGCATCCAACTCGGTAGAACTCCATGCCAAAAAGGGAAATAAAACATATCGACAACTTGTCCGTTTAACCAAGTTCCATACGGTTTGTCTGCAAATAAAGTAGCCACTTGTTGGTGGCTATCATCAAAAATCACTCCGTAAAAAACAGAATCGATAATGTTTCCAAATGCACCAGCCAATATCAAAGCAATGGCCACAACAAGATAATTGGAGCTCTTTTTTCTTTCTACAGCATCCCACAACCAGTAGCCAATTCCCGTTACGGCGAAGAGTCTAAAAACTGTTAAGATTAATTTTCCGTACTCACCGGGAATTTTGGTACCCCAAGCCATTCCTTCATTTTCAATAAAATGAATTTGAAACCAATTGAAAACGTGAACTTCTTCGCCTAAAATAAAATTGGTTTTTACATATATTTTAGAGAATTGGTCGACTAGTAGTATAAGAATAACCAGGAAGTATGCTTTAAATAATGACATTTTTTGATAATTTAATGGCGTAAAAGTAACAATTTAATCAAAAAAAACGCTCCAAAAGGAGCGTTAATTATTTTATTGCAGCAAAATTATTTTTGCAAATTTTTGGCCTCAATGCTCATTGTAGCGTGAGGAACAATTTTTAATCTTTCTTTTCCAATTAATTGTCCCGTAACTCTACAAACTCCGTATGTTTTATTCTCAACACGGAAAAGTGCATTCTTTAGATCACGAATAAACTTTTCTTGTCGAATCGCAAGTTGTGAGTTGGCTTCTTTAGACATGATTTCACTTCCTTCTTCAAATGCTTTAAATGTTGGTGATGTATCATCCGTCCCATTATTAAGGTCATTCATGTAAGCGCTTTTTATCAAATCTAAATCTTCTTGAGCTTTAGTGATTTTCTTTTGAATAATTTCCTTGAACTCTGCTAAATCAGCGTCAGAGTATCTTACACTTTCATCTACCATAATACTAATTTTTAGTGATTGTTATTTTTGTTGTTATTCCGTCAAAATCAATTTCCGTGCCGTCTACTATAATCTCTTCAAAAACAAGTACTTCTGTTAATGTTTCTGATTTAATATAGTCCTCATTGGCTTTTACTGCTGTTTCCAAAGTGTCATTTTTTTGCAAATGTACTTTAATTTTATCGGTTACCTCAAACCCAGTATCTTTACGTATATTTTGGATTCTGTTTACTAATTCTCTCGCAATCCCTTCTTCTTTCAGTTCTGGAGAAATTGTAATATCCAACGCAACTGTTATTCCGTTTGAATTGGCAACCAACCATCCTTCTATATCCTGTGACGATATTTCCACATCTTCTAAGGATAAAGTTACACTATTTCCTGCAATAATAATGCTTAAACTACCCTCTTTATCAAATTGTGAGATTTGTTCTGTAGACAGATTTTGTATCTCTTTGGAAATCAATCCCATGTCTTTTCCAAATCTTGGACCTAATGCTTTAAAATTTGGCTTTATTTGTTTGATCAAAATACCTGAAGCATCATCCAAAAGAACGATTTCTTTTACGTTTACTTCTGCTTTTATTAAATCAGAAACAGCTTCAATCTCTAGTCTTTGACTCTCGTCAAGCACCGGAATCATTACCTTTTGCAAGGGCTGACGCACTTTAATCATCTCCTTTTTTCTAAGCGATAAAACAAGCGATGAGATAGTCTGTGCTTTCTGCATTTTACTCTCTAACATTTTATTAACATACTTTTCAACCGAAACTGGAAACTGAGCCAAATGTACTGACTCAAAATTTTCTGATTGTGTAGCCCTTGTTAAGTCTCTGTAAAGTCCGTCCATAAAGAAAGGAGCAATAGGCGCACCCAGTTTACTTATGGTTAACAAACAGGTATAAAGTGTTTGGTAAGCCGCTACTTTATCTTGTGCATATTCGCCTTTCCAGAAACGACGGCGACACAAACGAACATACCAGTTACTTAGGTTTTCTTGAACAAACTCAGAGATGGCACGAGCGGCTTTTGTAGGCTCGTAATCGGCATAAAAACCATCCACATCTGCAATTAAGGTATTCAACTCAGAAATAATCCATTGGTCAATTTCAGGTCTTTCGTTTACCGGAATTTCGGCTTCTGTGTATTTGAATCCGTCTATATTGGCATACAAACTAAAGAACGAATAGGTGTTGTACAAAGTCCCAAAGAACTTACGACGCACCTCCGCAATTCCTTCTAAATCGAATTTTAAATTATCCCAAGGATTGGCATTCGATATCATGTACCAACGTGTGGCATCTGGACCGTATTCTTTTAAAGTTTCAAAAGGATCGGCAGCGTTACCCAAACGTTTAGACATTTTTTGTCCGTTTTTATCTAAAACTAATCCGTTTGACACTACATTTTTGTAAGCCACTTTATCAAAAACCAAAGTTCCGATAGCGTGCAAAGTATAAAACCAACCTCTGGTTTGATCGACTCCTTCGGCAATAAAATCGGCTGGATAATCTTTGTTATCGTCTATTTTTTCTTTGTTTTCAAAAGGATAATGCCATTGTGCATACGGCATTGCTCCTGAGTCAAACCAAACATCTATCAAATCGGCTTCACGCTTCATGGCTTTTCCAGAAGCTGAAACTAACGTAATTTGGTCAACTACATTTTTATGCAAATCAATTAAATCATAATTGGCTTCAGACATGTTTCCTACTTGAAATTCCTTGAAAGGATTCTCAGATTGAACACCAGCCTGAACTGCTTTTTCAATTTCGTTGTATAATTCTTCAACAGATCCTATCAGCACTTCTTCGGTTCCATCTTCGGTTCTCCAAATTGGCAATGGAATTCCCCAAAAACGAGAGCGCGATAAATTCCAATCGTTAGCATTTTTCAACCAATTTCCAAAACGTCCTTCTCCAGTTGCTTTTGGCTTCCAGTTGATGGTTTCGTTAAGGTCGAACATACGATCTCTAACCTCAGTGATTTTTATAAACCATGAATCCAAAGGATAGTACAATATAGGTGTATCGGTTCTCCAACAATGAGGATAACTGTGCACGTATTTCTCTACTTTGAACGCTTTATTTTCTTCTTTTAATCGAATGGCAATCTCTACGTCTATAGAACGTTCTGGAGCATCTGCCTCAGTATAATATTCGTTTTTCACATATTTACCGGCAAATTCTCCCATGTGCGAGGTGAATTTTCCTTGTAAATCTACTAATGGAACTGGGTTTTCATTTTCGTCAAGAACCAACATTGGTGGTACCTCGGGTGTAGCTTCTTTGGCAACCTTGGCATCATCTGCTCCAAAAGTTGGGGCAGTGTGTACAATTCCGGTTCCATCTTCGGTTGTTACGAAATCTCCTGAAATTACTCTAAAAGCATTTTCTGGATTTTGGTATGGTAATGCAAACTGCATTAATTGTTCGTAACGAATCCCAACTAAATCAGCTCCTTTGCATTCGGCAAGGATGTGAAACGGTATTTTTTTATCTCCCTCTTTGAAATTTTCAAAATCAGCTGGATCGGTACTTTCAAAAAATCCTTTTCCGAATTGTTTCCCCACTAGATTTTTGGCCAAAATCACATTCGATGGACGGAAAGTATATTGATTGAATGTTTTTACTAATACATATTCAATTCTAGGACCAACTGTCAAAGCGGTATTACTTGGTAAAGTCCAAGGTGTAGTCGTCCAAGCTAGAAAATGAATTTCATCCAAATCTAATCTTTCGAACTTATAATGTTTTAAATTATTAGAACTGATGTAGTCATAAAAAGTATTGAAAACCAATTCTTTTTGATCTTCCATTACTTTAAATTGAGCTACAACTGTTGTATCGGTTACATCTCTGTAACTTCCTGGTTGGTTTACCTCATGCGAACTCAAACCTGTTCCCGCTTTTGGAGAATACGGCTGAATGGTATACCCTTTGTACATCAAATCCTTGTTGTAGATTTGTTTCAACAACCACCAAACCGATTCCATGTATTTGGATTTATAAGTCACATACGGATCCTCCATATCAACCCAATATCCCATTTTTTCGGTCAGGTCATTCCATACATCGGTATAACGCATTACGGTTTTCTTGCACGCTTCGTTATACTCCTCTACGGTTATTTTTTTTCCAATATCTTCTTTGGTAATTCCAAGTTCTTTCTCTGTACCCAATTCTACAGGTAATCCGTGCGTATCCCAACCAGCTTTACGCTTTACTTGGAAACCTTTTTGAGTTTTATATCTGCAAAAAATATCTTTAATAGCTCGTGCCATTACGTGGTGAATTCCAGGTAATCCGTTGGCAGAAGGCGGCCCTTCAAAAAATACGTAAGGAGTGTTTCCTTCGCGAGTGGTTACACTTTTCTCAAAGATGTTTTCTTTCTTCCAAAAATCCAGTACTTCTGACGCCACTGTAGGCAAGTCAAGTCCTTTGTATTCAGTAAATTTTGTGCTCATTTTATCCTTTTCTTAATCGAGGTGCGAAAGTAAGGAATTTTGAATAAAACAAAGAAAAGAACTGAAAAAATAGCATTAATCGCTTATGAATTTAAATATGAAGTGCATTTAAAATCATTATTTACTGAATTAAGTAAATGTTTTAAAATAAATCATCCAATTTTTCTCGTTCTTTTGTCCTTTTTCTTCGTTAAAAAATCTTTCAATAGCCCAGCTATTTAAAGATTTTTCGCCTTGAAAAAGACCAAAATAACTTCGCCAAATTTTGGACGCTTTATTTCAAAACCTTTACTAAGAGAAAACTTCTTTCAAAACCTCCAATGATTTAGGTCTTTTGAAACCGTCCAAATGAAAACTATAATAATCAATTAAAACTTTCAAAAGTAATTGTCTTTCAATGACATGAAATATTTTTTGATCGTTATCGAACTTCAAATGGATTAGCTTTTTAAACAACATCGTTTCATGTTCCGAGAGAGAACTAATGGCATGAAAGGGGGTGAAAACGCCCTCTGTCATTTCGAAAAAAGGCATGTCCATGTCGGAAGTATCCGGATAAAAACCTAAATATTTTGTAGTTTCCAACATTAGAATCAAATGAAAATTACTTATTTCATCATGTTCATCTAACCAATGCAAAGCGGTTTCGAGAAAGGTAAACAACGATTCGTTTTTTTCTTCCTCATGTATTGAATGGTGCAAAATTTCGGAAAGAAATAGTACCATCGTACTTTTGAAAATATCAGAATGTATCGAATGAAAAGGAGCCGATATCTTTACTTCTTTGAAATTTTCTAAGGTTCCTTTATTTTTATGAACGGCTTCAATCTCGATAATCGTCAAAGGTTGAAAATATACCATTTTTTGACTCGCTTTTCGAGACGAAAAAGCATCCCGAACAAAGTATGATTTCAATCCATTGGATAAAGTAAAACATTTTACAATCAAGCTTTTCTCTTGGAATTTTAGAGACGAAATTACTATGGCTTTGGTTTTGACTAACAATTTTAGATTTTAGATTTTAGATTTTAGATTTTAGATTTCTGAAACTGCTATCTGAAATCTAAAAACTGCTATCTGTTTTTTCAACGGATTATCATCACTTTCTTGACCTTGGTTTCCATACCATCCTGAGCAGACACAAAAATCATGTACACCCCTGATGCTACTTTGTGTTTTCCAAAAGCGGTGGTATCCCATTCTAAGGTTCCTCCCTCGGAGGTGGCTTCGTAAACCAGATTGCCAGCGACATCGGTAATTTTTACATTGGCTTTGTTGAGCAGTCCGTTTATTTTTACCGTTCCTTCGTATTCTGGACGAACAGGATTGGGAAATACATACACATTATTTAAATTTTCACTAGCCGAAGTAGCAATCCCTTTGAACGAAATCAACCCTTTGGATGTAGCTATAAAAACCTCTCCCGTACTGCTGTTGATACTAATGTCGTTTATAACATTACTAGGCAAAGGAGAATTGTCTGTGGTAAAATGATACTTGGTTTCTTGACCGTTTGGAGACACCATAAACACGCCTGCATCGGCAGTTCCTATCCATTTATTATTGGCACCATCTACTTCAATATCGGTTATAAATTGCTCGTATAATAATTCCTGAGCAAGATTATCCTCCATAATAATGATGGAATGTGTTTTCAATTGATTATCGGTTTGAAAACTCCCTACATTAGACAAAATGCGCAACCCTTTTGTTGTACCAATCCAAAGTTCATTTTTATTATCAACCGCTACCGCCCTAACATCTTGTACTGGTAAATTTCCCTGATCTGGTCCAAAAGTGATTTTTTTGAATGCATTACTGCTTTCATTAAAACCAACAACTCCATTTTTGCTGGTAGACATCCATTTTGTTCCATTTTTATCAATGACCATAGTCCCAAAATCGTTACTCGAAGACCCAACTAGAATTTTATCCATGGCATAACTCTTCCATTGCCCACTTGCACTTACTACTTTTAAACCATTTCCAACTCTACTGTTGGTTACCCAAAAATTTCCTAATTTATCAAATGCTGCTCCGTTTATTCTTATGTCAATATATTTAGGATCTGGTGGACTTATAGACAACGACTCCAGACCACTATTGGTTTGATTGTACAAAACTGTTGGCACATCATTTTCTATTTTTAATAAACCGGAGAAAAATGAACTGGCATAGACTTCCTTTTCATTGCTTGGGTTTATGGCAATTCGAGTCATGGATTTTGCCCCTAACACTTTGTCATAAGAGATATTCGACCATCCCGAAGTTGTAAATTTACTTAGACCATAATCATCTAATGGGTAAGGATTGTAATAAATATCATAATCCCCATATACCGCCCAAAGCTGTGTGGGACTGACTTGCATCGAGAAAATAGTATTTCTGGAAGGGCCAATGGGTGTTATATTTTCATAATTTGAAACAGTCGAAAGCGAGGTGTTAATCAATCCGTTTTCGGTGGTTCCTATATAAATAAAATCATTTGTTATCGTAGCACAGCTAAAAGTCGAGTTAATCCCTGAAATTTGACTCTTGTTTATTTGACGCTGCAATACCATTTGTTTATTGTACACATATACAGTATTGGGAGTGGTTATAACAAAATAATTGGTAGCGGTTCGAAAGTCAGTTGTCATCTCTGGCAATGGCAAAAATCCAGTAAACGTATTGGAAGCTGAATCGTATTTATGAACATAGCCCGCTGCATTTACTGCATACAAATCTTTTTCGAAAGCGGTAATTCCTGACCAATTGCCGGCATTTATCACCTGCCATTGCTTGTAATCAATTAAATTAGGGTTTTTTATATCTCCTTTTCTAATTCCGCTTGAAGTCGAAGCGTAAATAAATCCATTGTAAACGGTGGTTTGAGACACTTTGATTTCGGCGCCATTATCTCCTATGAAATACGTATCGCCAAACCGAGAAGTGGTCAAGTTGAATTGCACAATTCCAAAGTCGGTAGCGACATATAGTATTCCGCCATATTCCATGAAATTATTGATTCGTTTTACGTTCGTAGGTATATTTTTATTGATAATATCGACTACTTTCAGCATCGATCCATCGGCTTCGTTGATGACGATTAGCAAGCCGTTTTGATAGCCTACAATGGTTTTATTGGAAGTTGGACTATAATACAATGCTGTGATGGTTTCGCCCGAAAGACCATCGATTGTGGTGGTGGTTTTTATAATGCCCGTGTTTGCATTTTTTGAAAATAAGGCGTTTTCGGAAGCGGCATAAATTGCCGTTGGCGATTGGGAAACAGCTTTGATTTGGGTGTAGGAGAAATAGCCCTGCCACGACAAATTTGTTTGGGCGAAACTGATTTGCAGCACAAATAAAAAAAATAGATATAGGAGCTTTTTTTGCATTGAATGAATATTGGTTCACAAATATAGCACAAAGGAAAAGAGATTTTAGATTGCAGATTTTAGATTTTAGCTTTTTGTAACACTTTCTCATATGCTTTTCTTTGCCCTCCCCTGAAATACACTTCACCACAGAAAGTGTAGCCCAATTTTTCAAAAATTTTCATCATTGCACTATTATCAAAATTCGTGTCTGCTTTTATGCTGTATATGTTGTTATTGCGTGCAAAATCTTCTATATACCCAATCATTTTTAGGGCACAGCCTTTTCCTAAATACTTTTCGGAAACAGCCACTCGGTGAAACACAACAAAATCATCATTGGTTAACCACTTTCCTTCAATTTTTGCATATTGAGGTTCATCATTGATCAATACCGCACTATATCCGACGATCGTTTTTCCCTCGGTCAAAACAAATCCTTCCCCTTTTTCAATGTCTTTTTGCACCACTGCGGGGTTTGGATAACCATCTTGCCATTGATCACTTCCGTCCTCTTTTCTCCTTATTATGGCTAATTGTAAAATATCCCATATTAGAGGGATTTCAGAAATTTTAGCTTTTCTAAAGTGATAATCCATTATTGTGATTTGTCTTTTAATAATTGTATTAACGTTCCCTTGCTACAAGAGGTTTGGGGTTAAATTAAGCCTTATATTCGGATTTGCCTAAACATCCCAAATACAAAACCATTATTCCATTAAGCCAATTGCCCAAATCTCTTGTGAGCAAGTGTTGTGCGTAGCTTTTCTAATTTGAATAACTTATATTTCCGTTCTCGATTTGGCGAGCAAAAAGAACTAAATATTGGAATGCAACATCGGTTTTGGATGTTCCATTTTTCTCAAACACTATTGGACTTGTTGCATTATATTGAATATTTGTAGCTGCTTGCATCATTATTTGACCCTCTTGATTTAATCCCCATTCACCTGAAAATATAACTTGGCTTCCAGTGGCTGTTGGTTCAACAAATGCCATGGCCTTCAAAAGAGTACCGCCTTCTACTGATTTTCCGTTACAATAAATCTGCATAGCATTTTTGTCTGTTTGAACAGGACATCCCTCTCTAGCAAAATTTTTGGATACAATCTTAAACAAGCTGTCTGTGGCATAAGAAACATTCACAATTACTTTTTTTGATCCCTTTGGGATTTGTTGAAAATCATTTTTCCCTACTAAATATAGTGGAGAGCACGCTGTAAGAAGTAAAATAATTGATAGTAATTGAAGTCGAATAGTAAAATTTTTCATATTTGTATTTGTTAATTTAAAAGTTTTAATAATATCAAAGTTGTTGTTAGAGAGTTATATGTGTTAAAGTTACGCACAACTAGTATATACACGCTACAAAGTATCGCAAATCCACCCAAAACTAGATGAATACAGACTACTCCATAACCTTTGTGTATTGTTCCCAAATATATTGAATAATCCTTACAATTTCCTAAGAGTTTTTTTGAATGTGTGATTTTTCTTTTGGTCTTGAAAGAACATAAATCTCTCGCTTCCCTTGAAGTTGTGGTGTTCGCGAAAGGGATAGAAGCTAGCTACCGAAGTAGCGCGTATAGCCCGACCGCATTATAGAAAGTGGGCGAATATGCGGCACCGAAAGTAGCCCACTTACTATAATGGGGTTTCGCCCAAATGATTTTAGATTGCAGATTTTAGATTTTTTGGGATTTGGAATTTGGATTCCGCCCTCTATAAGCATAAAAAAATGCCTTTAATCTTTACAGAAAAAAGGCATTTTTAAAATATTTATGATTTTTACATTCTAAATCTAAGCTTCGACAAGCTCAGCTTCCGAAGATTAAGCTCAGCTTCCGAAGACTGCAATCTAAAATTCTTATACCACTCCTTGAGCAAGCATAGCATCGGCTACTTTTACAAATCCTGCAATGTTGGCTCCTCTTACGTAATCTACATAACCAGTTGCATCAGTACCATATTTCACACATGACGCGTGGATATCTTTCATGATTACTTTTAATCTTTCGTCTACTTCTTCTGAACTCCAGCTTAAACGCAATGAGTTTTGAGACATTTCAAGTCCTGAAGTTGCTACTCCACCAGCATTTGAAGCTTTTCCTGGAGCGAATAAAATTTTAGCTTTTTGGAAAACATGAACCGCTTCTGGAGTAGAAGGCATGTTTGCTCCTTCGGCAACACAGATACATCCGTTGGCAACAAGTGTTTTAGCTTCTTCTTCGTTCAACTCATTTTGAGTTGCACAAGGCAAGGCTACATCACATTTTACTTCCCATGGACGATTACCTGCTACAAATTTTGCATTTGGATATTTAGCAACATATTCGCTAATTCTTCCTCTTTGCTCATTTTTGATTTCCATAACATGTGCTAATTTCTCAGCATCAATTCCGTCTGCATCGTAGATGTATCCAGCAGAATCAGATAAAGTAACTACTTTACCTCCTAATTGAGTTACTTTTTCGGCAGCGTATTGTGCTACGTTTCCTGATCCAGAGATTACTACTGTTTTCCCTGTAAAGCTTTCGCCTTTGGTAGCCAACATACTTTGTGCAAAATATACATCTCCGTATCCTGTAGCTTCTGGACGAATTAATGATCCTCCAAAAGAAATTCCTTTACCGGTTAAAACTCCAGTAAATTCGTTTCTTAATCTTTTGTATTGACCGTACATATACCCTACTTCTCTTCCTCCTACACCAATATCTCCAGCAGGTACATCTGTATCAGCACCAATATGTTTCGACAATTCTGTCATGAAGGCTTGACAAAAACGCATTACTTCATTGTCTGATTTTCCTTTTGGATCAAAATCTGCTCCACCTTTTCCACCACCCATTGGTAATGTAGTCAAACTGTTTTTGAAAGTTTGTTCGAAAGCTAAGAATTTTAAAATACTTAGATTTACAGAAGGATGGAAACGAATTCCTCCTTTATATGGTCCGATGGCCGAGTTCATTTGAATACGGTATCCTCTATTTACTTGCGTGTCCCCTTTATCATCTACCCAAACTACTCGGAACATAATGATACGATCTGACTCGACCATTCTTTCCAAAATCATTTTGTTTTGGTATTTTTTGTTTTCTTCGATGAAAGGAATTACTGTTTCAGCAACTTCCACAACAGCTTGCATAAATTCCGGCTCGTTCGGATTTTTTTTGGCAACCAATTCGATAAAATTTGTAATACTTTGTGACATGATCATTAAATTATCAACGTTTTAAGAAAACGTTTTCGTTAGATCGGACAAAGATACATTTTATGCGACTATTTAAGGCTTATTTTTTTATAATATTAATCGAATTATCTTTTTATTAGTCATTAATTGCGAATTAAGCTCCGAAAATTGCATTTTTAGCAAAATCGTTGCATTTTTTACAATGAATATTCAATTAGGGGTTGTTTTTTATTTCTCCTTTTCGGTATTTCAGTAGTCGTTGTTTTTCCTTATATTTGTATAGCATTGAAAATACCACCTATCATGATCAAACTTAAAACAATTACCTTAGTAGTTTTTATAGGATTGTCTAATAACGTCTTTTCACAGTTTGGGATTTCACATGAGATAGGTGTGATTGCCGGACCACTAGAGTTACGATCGGACTATGGTCAAAAAAATAATGAAAAAACGAATTTAAAAAATTCTGGATATGGTTTTGGTGTCCTTGATTATTTATCTTTTTCTTACCGCAACAACCGAGGCGGCTTTTTTACTGAACATTTTAGAGTAAGAAACCAACTGTCCTATAGCAAAACTGATTTGAAACATTATGGAAAATGGGTTGATAACAGCAGTAATTCTATAGCGACTCAACAACTTAGAGCAATGTATGGCTCAACGCAGCTTTTAAATTTTGGATCACAATTAGAATATTCTCCATTTAATATACACGACTTCGAGAGATCCTATGGTGCTTTTGGCCCTTTTGTAGGTCTTGGCATACAAGTTAGCTATTATACAGCCACGGCATCCTCAACTTTAGGAGAGCTTGGAAATTCTTCGACAACCTTTTTTAAATACTTAACTCCATCAGACGGTCGCCCTCATGGTTTTTCTAACGAAAGTAAAGTCGTTTTCTCTGGAGTTGCAACTATAGGGACACGATATAAATTAACCCCAATATCGGATTTGTTGTTTAATATTCAGGTACAATATTTTAATTCAGATTGGGTTGATGGACTAAATCCAAATAAAGACATCTATAAAGAAAACACTAGCAATGACGCTACAGTATGGATTGCTTTAGGATACATCTATTATCTAGACAATTAAAAAAATAAAATTACAATTTTCAGACAATAGTAAACAAAAGTTTCTACTGTTTTTAGTTTTATAAGTCTTGATTTTGCAGTTGCATTCGATCTTTCCTCCCTCTATATTCTCTTAAAAATCAGAATTCTATTTCATCTCTAGATACAATTCTATTTTTATTCAAAAAAACTTTGACACTCATTAACTTAATAATGCAATTCTCTCCCCTACTGAAACACCGGTTATAAATGCCTGTTTTTCCACGCATTACATCTATTTTATCCGCCTAACCTCTTTCCGGGTTCAAACTATTGGCTACAAATACCCCCATAATCTTCTTGAAATGAGCATCTATAACAGCATTTTAATAAAAAGACATTTCTTTTATTCCGATATACGTTATACTTTTGCCGAGCCTTAAAAATACCACCTACTCCCATGATTAAACTAAGAACGCTTGCATTATTACTACTAATAAACCTCCCTTATAGCTCCTTTTCACAATCAGCAATTGTCCATGAAATTGGCGTTATTATTGGGGGGACTGAATTTCGATCCGACTACGGTCAACGAGGCGATGTAACAACCAACTTAAACAATATGAGCTTTGGAATTGCGATTGTTGATTATATGAACTTTTCATATAATGACAATTCAAATCGCTTTTTCAATGAACACTTCAAGGTACGATCTGAACTTTCATACAGTAAAACCAATTTACAACATTATGGAGTTTGGACCAAAGGAACGTCTGTAGGATCTAAGCAACTTCAAGCAATGCGAGGCTCTACTATGTTAATTAACTTGGGTACACAACTAGAATATTACCCTTTCGACATTCATGACTTTGAGAACACAATAGGAAGTTTTGCCCCTTACATTAGTTTGGGAATGCAAATCACTTCTTATACCACCACTGCTACATCTACTATGGGCGAACTAGGCAATCCTATTACCACTTTTTCCAAATATTTAGCCCCGTCTGAAGGTCGCTCTTATGGATATTCTAACGAAAGTAAAGCTGTAACTTCTCAAGTTTTAAACCTAGGAACTAGATATAAATTAAACAGAATGTCGGATTTAGTATTTGATATAAGAGCCCAATATTTCAATTCGGATTGGGTTGACGGACTTAATCCTAATAAAGATTTGTACAAAGAAAACAAATCCAATGATTGGCTAACTTTTATTGGTGCAGGTTATATTATTTATTTAGATTATTAAAAAAAATCCCAACTCTTAGTTTTTTAAGGTTGGGATTTTTTTTTAATTATGACTTATGCTAATGCTTGCATCAAATCGGCAATCAAGTCTTCGGCATCTTCAATACCCACACTCAAACGTACTAAATCATCAGTGATCCCAATTTCCTTTCTTTTGTTTTCAGGAATTGATGCGTGTGTCATCAAGGCAGGATGATTCGCCAATGACTCTACACCTCCAAGAGATTCTGCAAGAGTGAACACATTTAATCTTTCTAGAAAATCTACAGCTTCTTCTTTTTTACCAGATACAAATGTAAACGAAACCATACCTCCAAAACCGCTCATTTGCTTTTTGGCAATTTCATGATACGGATGACTTGGCAATCCTGGATAATAAACCGTTTTTATTTTGGGGTGATTGCTTAAGAATTCGACTATTTTGGCTCCATTTTCACAATGTCTTTGCACACGTAAATGCAAGGTTTTTATTCCCCTAAGAACTAAAAAGCTATCCATTGGCCCTAGAGTGGCTCCCGTGGCAAATTGCTGAAAATGCAATTGATCTCCCAAGGCTTCATCTTTTACAATTAAAGCTCCCGCAATTACATCCGAGTGTCCTCCCAGATATTTTGTAGCCGAGTGCATCACGATATCGGCACCTAAATCTAAGGGTTTTTGCAAGTAAGGCGTTGCAAAAGTATTATCGACTGCAAAAAGAATCTTTTTTTCCTTAGTTATTTTGGCAATTTCTTGAATGTCGGCCAACTTCATCAATGGGTTAGTTGGTGTTTCTACCCAAACCAATTTGGTATTTTCATTGATTAACGACTTGAATTTCTCCAAATCATTCATATCTACAAAATGAAATTTTATTCCGCTGTCTTTATAAATTCGGGTAAACATGCGATAGGTTCCACCATACAAATCATCCATAGCAATGATTTCGTCCCCGGCTTTAAAAGATCTTAGAATACAATCGGTTGCTGCTAATCCAGATGAAAAAGCCAATCCTCTAGTTCCGTTCTCTATACTAGCCAAAGCATTTTCGAGCGCAGATCGCGTTGGGTTTGCAGCTCTACTGTATTCGTAGTCTGGATTTAATGGTTTACCTGGACTGGTTTGAATAAATGTCGAGGTTTGATATACCGGTGGCATTACTGCTCCAGTGCTAGGATCGTGGTGTTGTCCTCCGTGAATAACTTTAGTATTGAATTTCATTATTTTTATTTTTTTGTTAGTCTCAACGCTAACCAATTTATTTTCTAAATATTACACCAACTTTCTAAGGCTCATCATTATTCCAACATGAAGTCCTTCATGAAAGCTATTGAATGCTATAGCGTCTTCGGCACTTTTTAGGACAAATCCTGTTGAAGTTGGATATTCCTGAAAATTATTAAATTTTTTATTGCTGTAATCCGCCTCAGTTTGATCTAGTGTTTTAAACAGTAATGCTTTGATTTCATCTACCTCGGCTTGCGTCACTATACCTTCTGGCTTGGCTCCTTTCATGTATTTACCAATCATTGCTTCAGATACCATCATCGGCAAACCGGATAATTTATGAACCAATAATTGCTGTGCCACAACTATATGTCCAATATTCCAAATTAAATTATTACTGTATCCTTCTGGAATCTTATTCAATTGTTCCAAGGTATAGTTCTCCAAAAATGGAGCTACCATTTTTCTGCTGACTCTTGTAATGTCTAATGTTTGTTGCATTTTTTCTAATTTTTAATGAAAATAATAAATTCGAAGGTTAAATAAATTTTCTGATGCTCATTATTACTCCGGTATGCAGCGCTTCATGATAGTTATTAAAAGAAATGGCATCTTCAATACTTGTAATAGTCAAACCGATAGAAGTTGTATATTCCTGATAATTTTTAAAAACATCACTGTTAAAATCGGCTTCGGTTTGATCAATGGTTTCAAAAAGCAAGGACTGAATCTCTTCAACTTCAGATTGAGAAACAGCTCCGTTTGGTTTGGTTCCGCCTTTGTATTTTTCGAATATTTCGCCAGAGATTCTCAACGGCAACCCCGAAAATTTATAAACCAATCGTTGTTGCGTTACCACAATATGAGCGATGTTCCAAATCAAATTATTATTAAATCCATCCGGAATTTCATTCAATTGATCTAAAGTAAAATTTTCTATAAACTGGGACAGTACTTTTCTGCTCGTTCTAGTAACATTAAACATTTTGTGCATTTTTCTTGCGATTTGGAAATTTTCGATAAAATTAAACATTTTAAGTGTCAAATGTTTTCCTTTGCATTTAGAAATTAGAAAATATGAACAAAATATACTATCTCGCTTCCTGCGATACTTGCCGAAAAATTATAAAATCTCTTCCGAAAGACCATGATCTGGCTTTTCACGACATCAAACAAAACCCAATTACAGCTGAAGAACTAGAAGAAATGTACTGCCTTTCTGGAAGTTACGAAACTTTGTTTAGCAAAAAAGCAGTACTCTACAAATCGATGGATTTAAAAAACAAATCCCTTACTGAGGATGATTACAAGAAATACATCTTGGAACATTATACCTTCTTGAGTCGCCCCGTTTTTATCATAAACGACAAAATATACATTGGTAATACGCAACAAAATATGTTACAAGTAATGAAAGCTTTGGGTTAATGTCAAAAAGAAATCTAGCCTTAATGGGCGCAACCATCGTTTCCATAATTTACGGAGTTACTTTTACCATTGCCAAGGATGTAATGCCAAAATACATTGATGCCTATGGATTTATTTTATTACGTGCCGGTGGTTCTATGCTTTTATTTTGGTTGGTGTGGTTCCTAATGAGCCTTTTTAATAAAAACGAAAATGAAAAAATTGCCCTCAATGATTTTCCGCGTATCATTGCGTCAGCTTTTTTCGGTGTGGCCTTTAATTTTCTCACTTTTTTCAAGGGTTTGAGTTTGACCTCTCCCATTTCAGGAGCTGTAATTATGGTTTCTACTCCTATGATAGTGTTGGTGCTTTCGGCTATTATTATGAAGGAACACATCAAAAAAAGAATGGTCTTGGGAATCGTACTAGGCTTGATTGGAACTGCTTTTTTGATCCTTTATGGTAAGTCTATAGGCGATACTTCCCAATCAGAACTTGGGAATTTATTGGTTTTGGTTAGTGCCATTTCTTATGGGTTCTATCTGATTATTGTCAAAAAATTAATGAATAAATACAGCGCTTTTACTTTTGTAAAATGGATTTATCTGTTTGGTTTCCTAATGGTTTTGCCTTTTGGCTGGAGCCAATTTGCTATCGTTGATTGGGCTATTGTACCAACGACCATTTACTGGAAAATAGGTTTTGTGGTAGTCATCTCGACTTTCT
Source organism: Flavobacterium sp. ZT3R18 (assembly GCF_007097385.1). Classification (GTDB taxonomy): domain Bacteria; phylum Bacteroidota; class Bacteroidia; order Flavobacteriales; family Flavobacteriaceae; genus Flavobacterium. Next base: position 227,332 of record NZ_VJZS01000002.1, on the reverse strand, counting down.
TAACATATTTATTAAATTTACTTTCGATGAAAGAATTAAAACCAACCACAGTCGCAGTGTTTATGTATTTACAGCCTTTATTTGCATCCATTTTTGCAATAAGCTTAGGAAAAGACACCTTGAGTTTCGTTAAAGTTGGTTCGACTATTCTAATATTTTCTGGAGTATATTTGGTTACACAGAAGAAGAGTTAGTAGCTACGATTTTTAGTCTCTTATCTCAAACTGATAACTGGGACTGAGACTGAAAACTTTTAATTACCTTTACACTCTAAATATCAATGCCATGAGTTTACAAATCATTCAAAACGAAAATGGAAAACCTGCGGGAGTTTTTATTCCAATAAAAGAATGGAAACAAATGAAAGCAATGTATGAAAATCTGAAAATCTGGGAAGAACCAGAACAAACAGAAGAAGAAATCTTAAACAACATTCGACAAGCTGTTGAAGAAATGAAGCTGATAAAAGCTGGAAAACTAAAAGGAAGACCCGCAAGAGAATTATTAGATGAGTTATAAAATCATCTCTATCCCAACATTTGATAAAGAACTAAAATCATTGTCAAAAAAACATCGTTCTATTCCAAAAGACTATGAAAAACTTTTGGATAACTTAGAAATTAACCCAAAAATGGGCGATGAAATCATTCAAAATTGCTATAAAATTAGAATGGCAATTACTTCCAAAGGGAAAGGTAAAAGTGGTGGTGCCAGAGTTATTACCTATATTTACATTCAAGAAGAAACCGTTTATTTACTTTCTATTTACGATAAATCAGATCACACTACAATTTCTGATGCTACCATTCGAGAACTGATAAAAAGTATAGATTTAGAATAAAAGCCTCTCCCTCTAAACCTACAATATGAGGAAAGAAAAAATTTAAACCAAAACCCCAAATTTTAATGTCAAAAAGAAATCTAGCCTTAATCGGCGCAACCATCGTTTCCATAATTTACGGAGTAACTTTTACCATTGCCAAGGATGTAATGCCAAAATACATTGATGCCTACGGATTTATTTTATTACGCGCCGGAGGTTCTATGCTTTTATTTTGGTTGGTGTGGTTCCTAATGAGCCTTTTTAATAAAAACGAAAATGAAAAAATTGCCCTCAATGATTTTCCGCGTATCATTGCGTCAGCTTTTTTTGGTGTGGCTTTTAATATGTTGACTTTTTTCAAGGGACTGAGTTTGACATCTCCTATTTCTGCCGCCGTTATTATGGTAACAACGCCAATGATTGTTTTGGTGCTATCGGCAATAATCATGAAAGAACGCATGCAGAAACGCAAAGTGTTTGGGATTATTCTGGGATTAATAGGAACTGCTTTTCTGATCCTTTACGGAAAATCTATCGGGAGCGCCACGAATGCTAGCTTGGGTAATTTCCTGGTTTTGGTCAATGCCATTTCCTATGGTTTTTACTTAATCATCGTCAAAAAATTGATGCATAAATACAATGCTTTTACCTTTGTAAAATGGATTTATTTATTTGGATTCCTAATGGTTTTGCCTTTTGGCTGGAGCCAATTTGCTACAGTTGATTGGGCTATTGTACCAACGGATATTTACTGGAAAATAGGTTTTGTAGTTGTCATTTCAACCTTCTTAACCTATTTGCTAAATCTCCTTTCGATGAAAGAATTAAAACCAACCACTGTTGCTGTTTTCATTTATTTACAGCCTTTGTTCGCTACTGTTTTTGCTATTAGCTTAGGCAAAGATGAGCTGAGTTTGGTCAAAATTGGTTCGGCTATTTTGGTGTTTTCCGGAGTTTATTTGGTAACAATGAAAAAGAGTTAGCAGTCTCAGTTTTCAGTCTCAGAGTCAAACTGGCTACTGAGACTAAAAACTGGGACTGAGACTGAAAAACTTTTTCCTTATCTTTGACCTCTTTTAGAAAACAATATGATACAATCGATGACGGGTTTTGGTAAAGCCACTTTGCAATTACCATCCAAAAAAATTACAATAGAAGTAAAATCCTTAAACAGCAAAGGTTTAGATTTAAACGTTCGAATGCCTTCGCTTTACCGCGAAATGGAATTGGGTCTTCGCAACCAAATCGCCCTGAAACTGGAAAGAGGTAAAGTAGATTTTTCTATTTTTATCGAAAGTACCGCAGAACAAACCACCACCAAAGTGAATGTGCCAATCGTGAAAGCCTACATCAGCCAATTGAGAGAAGTTTATGCCGATGCCGATGAAACCGAATTGATGAAAATGGCGGTTCGTATGCCTGACACAATGAAAATAGAACGTGACGAGATCGACGAAAATGATTGGATTCAAATTCAGACCGTTATCGAAGAAGCGTTGCAAAATATCCTGACTTTCAGAAAAGACGAAGGGCAATCACTAGAAAACGAATTTCAGTTGCGAATCGGAAACATTCGTCAATACATGACTGAAGCTTTGGCACTAGACCCAGAGCGCGTTCAAGCGATAAAAGACCGTTTGCAAACTGCCATTTCAGAATTAAAAGTAAACGTAGATGAAAACCGTTTTGAGCAAGAGTTAATTTATTACCTAGAAAAACTAGACATTACCGAAGAGAAAGTACGTCTAACCAATCATCTTGATTATTTCCTAGAAACCATTAACGGAACCGAAGCCAACGGTAGAAAACTAGGATTCATTACCCAAGAAATGGGTCGTGAGATCAACACTATGGGATCCAAATCGAATCACGCACAAATGCAAAAATTGGTCGTGCAGATGAAAGACGAATTGGAAAAAATTAAGGAACAGGTATTGAATGTACTGTAGAGACGCGATTTATCGCGTCTGACATCAGATTTTGAATTAGAATATTACAAAATGAAACAAGGGAAATTAATCGTATTCTCAGCACCATCTGGATCTGGGAAAACCACTATAGTTAGGCATTTATTAGGAAAAGAAGATTTGAATCTGGAATTCTCCATTTCTGCTGCATCACGCGCGCCACGTGGCGAAGAAATCAACGGAACAGATTATTATTTTATCTCTACCGAAGATTTCAAAAAACACATCAAAGCCGAAGATTTTCTGGAATGGGAAGAAGTGTACAGAGATAATTTCTACGGCACCCTAAAAAGCGAAATCGAACGTATTTGGGCTTTAGGAAAAAACGTGATTTTTGACATCGATGTTTCGGGCGGATTGCGTATCAAGCATAAATTTCCAGAGGAAACCTTAGCTGTTTTTGTAAAACCGCCAAGCGTAGATGAACTCAAAAGAAGATTGAAGGAACGCTCTACCGAAAGCGATGACAAAATCAATATGCGAATCGCCAAAGCATCTGTAGAACTAGCTACTGCACCGCAATTTGATGTGATTATCAAAAACTACGATTTGCCTACCGCCCTTGAAGAAGCCTATCAGTTGGTAAAGGATTTTGTGAAGGATTAAAGGAAAAAAATCTGTAATTAAAAACTATTTTGGTTGTTTTAGGTTAGAAATTTTGATTCTAACCTAAAGACTAATTACTAACTGGTTACAGTTTTATTTTGTGTTTTAAAAAATGAAGGATTCTATAATTTTGTACATTTGTACTATAAAACAACAAAACGATGACTTCATTTACTGTAAATTTAGACGAAAGCAGCAAAGCTGGAAAAGCCTTTTTGGCAATGGCTGAGACTTTTTTTAAAGATGTGAAAGGATTAGAAATAATTAAAAATCCTGTTGCATCAGATAAAACTACGGCTAAAGAAAAAAAACATCCCGCAACTAACAACATTCCTAATGCTGAAACTGTAAAGGCTATAAACGACATAAAAAACGGTGTAGGTCTTACTAAAACAAAGAATTCTAAAGACTTATTCAAATCACTTGGGATTTAATGTACGAGTTAATTTACGCATCAAAATTCAAAAAGGATGTTAAACTTTGTCAGAAAAGGAATTATGATTTCTCCGAATTTAAAAAAATAATATCCGAATTAGAAAGTACAGGAGAAGCATCTGCAAAATACAGACCTCATACTTTGAGTGGGGATTATGCTGGTTGTTGGGAGTGTCACATAAAACCCGATTGGTTACTAATTTGGTATTATGTTGATGGAAACACGATCTATTTGGCCAGAACAGGAACCCATAGTGATTTATTTAAGTGATAAAACTAGTACCCACGGATTTAGTTTCTTTATTTGCATTTAAAAAACTCTTTGGTTTAATTTACTTCTAAAGTAAAAAAATAAGCACAGTAGCCAAAAATCTTAACAACTTACAGTTACATTTTTTACGCTATTTTTCAGAAGTTGAATTTTCACAAAAAATATCAAAAATTAAGGTAGCAAAATACTATTATAAGAAAACAATCGAAGACAATAATATTGATGTCAATTAGTAAAGGATTAAATCTAAACTGTCAAAAAAAGTGATTGTTTAGATTTTTCTCTTTTAAAACAAAAAACTATGTCAAATTTTGAACCGTTAAAACGGCAGGTTTCCATTTTGAGAGAAATTCAAAGAGTAGAATGCCCTTCAGTGGCTGAGTTACAAAAAAAATTCGATATAAAACCAGCAACTTTTAAGCGTGATATTGAAGCTATAAAACAATTTTTCACTCCCAATTTAAGATACGATTCTAAAGCAAAAGGATATAAAATTGATGGCGAAATCGAGGGAGAAGCTCTTTTAATCCTAGAAACTTTTGAGTTACTTGCTTTTGTTCACAGTACTGATGGGGTAAATGAATTTATCATTCCCGAGAAAAGAAAAGCCACAGGTACGGAACATTTTTTTATACTTAAAAAGTGTATAGAAGACCAAAAAGCAGTTACATTTTTACATCACAATTACGTCAATAACGAATCGGGGGAATTAAAAGAATGCTTTTTATAGCCTCTTGCTCTAAAAGAAAGTCGTGGACGTTGGTATGTTTTAGGAACTAAAGAAGATGGAACGTTTCGGTCTTATGGACTTGATAGGATAACATTATTAGAAGAAAACGGAAACAAATTCGAAAGAAAACTAAACAAGTTGGAGTTGATAAAAAAATACGAAGATTGTTTTGCCATGTATACTTCTGAAAGCCCTGCCGAAAAGGTAATTCTGTCTTACAGCAAGGAAGAAGCTAATTACATCAAATCGTACCCAATCCTTCCCGAACAAGAAATAAAAGAAAAGAATGGACGTGTGGAGGTCACTCTCAATATTAAAATTATTGACGATTTATTTACAGAACTATTGTCTCATGCTCGTTCAATTGAAATCATTGAGCCTTTGCACTTGCGTGAAAGATTTTTCAACTATTTCAAGGAAGCAATGGAGCGGAATCAATAATTCCTTTATATGCAAAAAGCCGTCAGTGATTGACGGCTTTTCTATTTACACTCACATTACAGAGTGTCATCTTGAATTGTCGGAGAATCTGTTTGAATATCTCGTTGATAGTTCCAAATCAAATTATCAAGTTTTTTAGCTGTGATATTAAAACCATTATTTTTTAATTGCTCTGTCACACCAGTAAGAATAACTTGACAATCATTTAAACTTACTTTTTCTTCTAAAATATTCTCTAAAAAACGAAGAATCATTCTGTCTGGTTTTATTAAATCATCTGAACCAGCAAGCATAAAGAAATATTGTAAAGAAATCCCACTTTTTTGTCCAGATATTTTTTTTATTTCAATTTCAAATTGGTCGTTAGTGATGATTTTATCAATGTCGTTTAAGCTTTCTACTTTGTACTTCTGTAACACTTTTAGGAATAACACAACTGCTTCTGATTTCAGAATTCCACTGACCGTGGAGGTTCTTTGGCGGTTTTTATATATGTTTTCAGCTAGTTCCTGAACAGTTTGCTGCTCCATTAGTTCCAAAAAGTGTGAGGTTGTCAGCTCTTCAGTGTTTGAGGATTTGTCGATTTTGTAATGGTCGCAAAAACGGTTGACTACATTTTTAACGGCCTCGTATTTCACCCCAATTGAAAATATGGAGTCGATTACACATAGTGGCAAATGTCCGTAATTATACTCATCTGGGAGTTTATAGTTCTTTTGGTCTGCAAAAATTTCATTACAAGACTTTGTTACTTTTTCTATTATTTCTTTATTCATGCTGTTTTGATCAATTATTTTTTTTAAAGATACTTATAAGTTATCTACGTTTTATCAGTTTTATATTTCCGTTGGAAATCCATTAGCGTCATATACATCTCTAATGGCATATGTCAAATTACCAATTTGATGCTTGTGATTTTGCTTCACCTCTTAAATAAATATCCATCGATTTTACTAAGCCATTGTAATATTCAACATTTGTTTGAATATCTCGATAGTTATTTCTAAATGTACCATCCTCTTTGAAAATTAAATCAGATGTTCTTTCATCTAACGGCATTGAATAATAATGTCTCTTTGACCAACCACCAGAAGCATACTTTGTAGCTTCAGTATAGGTGTTAACACTCGTAATATCAAACTTAACTTTACCATCTTTAAAGTAAAATTCAATTTCGTATTTAGTTGAGTAATATGTTGTCATACCCATAACCTTCATCCAAGAAATATTAGAATCCATACCTTCAATTCTAATGTAAGAGTTGTCGTTTTTGGCTAATATTACCTTTTCGGGGTTCTTGTAAGTTTCATTAATCCAACCTAATGCTTTTTGGTATAATTCCTTATCTGTTTGACCGATTTTGTCTATTACAACATATTCCGTAAAACCTTTTTCTTTAGTGAAAGAAAATTCCTTTTCTTGACCAAAACTCACTACACTTAACATAAACACTAACCCTAAAATAATCTTCTCCATAATCTATTTTTGTTTTTTTTACTGCCGCAAGTTCATAACGGCATAATCCTTCTCTGTCATAATGGTGCAAAGATATTTCTTGCCGGTATCAAAACATGATGCTGGAAATAAATTAAAAAAATATCAAATAAAGAAACCACTGCATAACAAGGTGGACTCAAATTTCTACAATTTCAATCCCATAATCCGTCAATTAATTAGCGACAATCTTTAGAATTAGATTTCTTTGTTTTATTTCTCTAAATTTACTCTCTAAAAACAGCGTTAGGAACTCAGTTGCTAGAAATTTAAATTACTTCTAGTTGCACTTCTTATTATTATTTATCAGAAGTAGAACTATCTAAACAAGAAACTACCGATGTCTAGAATTTGGTTGCTAACTATTTTTGAAAGAGAAAAATCATAGAAGATCTAAAACAATGAAGATTTTATTAGAAAAATGAACTCCGAAGACTTGTTTAAATCGTTTTTGTTTTACAACTGTAATAATAAAACCCCATAATAATACCACTAAATACGCATGAAAACAGGACTTTATTTCGGAACGTTTAACCCCATACATGTTGGGCATCTTATCATTGCCAATCACATGGCGGAACATTCCGATTTGGATCAAGTTTGGATGGTCGTTACGCCACACAACCCACTCAAAAAGAAAAACACCTTACTCGACGATTACCACCGTTTGCAAATGGTGTATCTGGCCACCGAAGATTTTCCTAAAATAAAACCTTCGGATATTGAGTTTAAGTTAGCGCAACCTAATTACACTGTGAATACTTTGGTTCATTTACAGGAAAAATATCCTGATCACGAGTTCTCCTTAATTATGGGAGAAGACAACTTAAAGTCTTTCCACAAATGGAAAAACTACGAAGCTATTTTGGAACATCATGACATTTATGTTTATCCGAGAATCTCTACAGAAATTGAAAATTTAGATTTAAAAAACCATCCAAAAATTCACTTGATAGACGCTCCAGTTGTTGAAATATCCTCGACTTTTATTCGGGAAAATGTTAAAAACGGAAAGAATGTTCAACCTTTATTGCCCCTAAAAGTTTGGGAATATATTGATCATAATAATTTTTATAAGAAGTAGTTAACCCAAAACTCCCTTCAATTCCAATTCTATATCCTGAAAAATAGCAGTCAAATTATCGTTTTTGCCCGATAGTAAAAACACATCCGTACTCGGCATTTCTTTGCTGTTCCAAATCATTTGCAATTTCTTTTCTTGAATCAAATTTTTAGCATTGATATTCCAAGTAACCGCTACTCCTGTGTTTTTAGAAAGAATTTCCAGCATTTCATATTCGGATGGAATGATGTAATTGGCAATCATCGATGGTCTTTTCTTGGCAAAAACATGCAACCAAAATAATTTAATGTGAGGAATCCCCGCATCATGACTGTACCATTTTTGTTCATTCAACCAGTTTTCTATTGTTTCCAACTCTTTGATTTTAATTTTCGCTTTTATTACGGAAAGATCAATATTTGTTGACCCTACAATAACTTGCTTGATCTCCCCCACTTTTTTCTGAATGGTATCAAAGGTGTCAAATTTTTTGGAAACAATTGCAAAATCGAGTTTTTTGGAATTTACCAAATCAAACAGTGCATCATTATTATGGAAGGTAAAATCGATAAAATCAAATTTGGCGAGCAAGGCACTCCCGATGCTACTCATCAAATGTCTGGAAATCCCAACCGAAAGTAAACGATTGGCATTAAAAGCTTTGGCTCGAAAACCGTTCTCTACATTTTCCAATCGGTCTAAGGCATCAATGATTAGATTATTGAGTAACTTAGCGTATTCAGTAGGTTCAACCCCTTTGGACTTTCGATTAAAAAGCTTGTAGCCCACATGCGCCTCCAACATTACTATTTGCTGACTTACAGCGGGTTGGCTTATAAATAATTCTTTGGCGGCTAAAGAAAAATTTCCGTTTTTATAAACCGATTTAAACGTTCTGTACCATTCGAGATTAACCATGATATAAATATATTTATCACAAACATAATTTAAATTATTTTTACAAATACCATATTCGCTCTAAATTTGTCCTATCAAAAAATAAGCAATGAAGAAAATCACCGTATTAACTATTCTAGCATTAACCGTGGGTTGCTTTATGGCAACAGCACAAAAACAAAATAACAAAAAGATGAAAAAAGTATTATTCGTAGTTACCAGTCACGATCAATTGGGTAACACAGGGGAGAAAACAGGATTTTGGACGGAAGAATTAGCAGCGCCGTATTATGCATTGCTAGATCAAGGCGTGAGTATAGACATTGCTACACCAAAGGGAGGGCAACCCCCAATTGACCCAAAAAGCGCCGATCCATCATCGGCAACCGAAGATACCAAACGATTTGATGCCGACACTGTTTTATTGGAAAAACTAAAAAATACCAAAAAATTAGCCAATGTTAATCAAGCGGATTATGACGCGGTTTTTTACCCCGGAGGTCACGGCCCACTTTGGGATCTTGTAGAAGATAAAAATTCCATTGCTTTGATTGAGTCGTTTTATGCACATAAAAAACCAATTGCCTTTGTATGTCATGCGCCTGCCGTTTTGAAAAATGTAAAAGTTAATGGTGTATTTTTAGTGAATGGCAAAAAAGTAACTGGATTCTCTAATACCGAAGAAGAGGCAGTAGGATTAACCAAAATTGTACCTTTTTTATTGGAAGATGCTCTTCAAGCCAATGGAGCAACCTATAGCAAAGCCGCCGATTGGCATCCTTATGCGGTGGAAGATGGTTTATTAATTACAGGTCAAAATCCGGCTTCATCCAAACTGGTGGCCGAGCAATTATTAGCTCAATTGAATTCTAAAAAATAAAACTGTTGTACCAAATATATGTAAAATGTAGAAAACATAAACATTGGGCAAACAAATGGTTTTATAGTCGAACGCTTTTAAAAAAGAGGTTGGAAAGCGTTGGGAGAAAAACAAAATATAGAAATAAAAAAAGGCGTTCAATTAACCATTAGGAACGCCTTTTCAAAGTACTAAAACAAAACTAACTAATTCAATATTCATATTTAACTTCTAAATTGTTTAATTATAGAGAGTTACAACGCAGCTAATCAATATATATTGCATGATAATCAAAAAATAATTTATTTTTTGATTATTTTTTTTATTCTCCTCCTAAAGTCCCACAAAATCTAAGGATCGTATTAAAATTAATTTGTATTATTGCCACTTTTATAAGTACTTTTGATTAAATTTAATAAAAAAATGGCCGAAAATTTAAAATTTGCAGTAATTGGTGGCGGAAGTTGGGCAACTGCTATAGCAAAAATGTTATGTGTTAATCTTCCTGAGATTTCATGGTATATGCGAAATGAAGCTGCCATTGAACACATTAAAGCCTACAAACACAATCCTAATTATTTAAGTTCTGTAGAGTTTGACAACAACAAACTCAAACTTACCAATGATATCAACGAGGCTGTTGCTTATGCAGATTACATTATATTTGCTATTCCTTCTGCTTTTTTGAATGATGAATTAGAAAAATTAACGGTTTCTCTCAAAGACAAAGTGATTTTTTCTGCCATAAAAGGAATTGTTCCTGAAACTAGTTTAATTGTGGGGGAGCATTTTCATTACAAATACGACATTCCTTATTACAACATTGGTGTAATTACTGGACCTTGTCACGCTGAAGAAGTGGCCTTAGAAAGACTTTCTTACTTAACTATTGCCTGTGGTGATCCTGACAAAGCCTCTATCGTAGCCAAAAATTTATCTGGAAATTACATTAAAGCAAAAATCACAGACGATATAATTGGTACTGAATATGCCGCTATGCTTAAAAATATTTATGCTATTGCTGCAGGTATCGCACATGGATTGGGTTATGGAGATAATTTTCAATCGGTTATCATGAGTAATGCGATTCGTGAGATGAAAAAGTTCATCAAGAAAGTGCATAAAATGAAGCGTAACATTAATGATTCCGCCTATTTGGGAGATTTATTAGTTACGGGTTATTCTGTGTTTTCGAGAAATAGAATGTTTGGAAACATGATTGGAAAAGGATATACCGTACAAGCCGCACAAATGGAAATGAGTATGGTTGCCGAAGGATATTATGCCGTAAAAAGTGCGTATAAACTCAACCAAGGTTACGGCGCCAAAACTCCTATTATTGATGCTGTTTATGCAGTATTGTACGAAGGAAAAGAAGCCAAAGCCGTATTTAAAAAGTTGACTGAGGAATTGGATTAAAAACAAATGAGTTCTTAAAAAGGGCACTATCTTTTCAAAGATTAGTGCCCTTTTGTTTTATAAAATTGTTAGATTAAAGTGTAAAAAATGATAACTAAGCTTTTTACGTTTTAGAAATTAGCATTAATAAAAGCCGTTAATTGCGGATCTTTTTGAGTCACAGTTGCTCTGTTGTAAGGATCTCGACTGGTTCCCGCAAAATAAGCTTCTGCACTGGTTCCTAAATATTCGACATTATTGGATAATACATAAGCCGATGATGGATATATCCTTCTAGATTTAGCGCTGTTATAAGATGCTATTACTGTAGAATTATTAAATCCACCCGATACATGTCTGTCGTGATAATAATGAGTAAGTTCATGAACAACAACTCCGCTTACAGACTGCTTTACACTTCTATAAGTAGCATAATCATTTATAACTACTCTGCTATTACTGTAATACAATCCTCGTGAGGCCGAAGAGGCCAAATATATTGAAGTAACATCGTCCATTTTTGCCAATGTAGTAGTTTTTAATCCCGATGTGTACATTTGATCAATTTCCTTTTTGATCAATGCAATGACATCAGCAGGTGTTTGGGAATCGGTCTCTAATCTAAAATTACGATACACTTGAGCAGCTGCGAGTTTTCCTGTTTTTCTTTTTAATTCAATTTCTGCATTTATGGATGCTATAATTGTAGGATTTGTAGTTTCCCAATTATCTATAGGGGCTACTGCTTGATCGTTTGTTTTTTCTGTCGAATCTGATTCATCATTACAGCTTACTGCAAAAATTCCAGCTACAAATAACACGGCAACTAATTTAATGGTTTTTTTCATTTTTTCTAGGTTTGGTTAATTAATAATCATCAAACATAGTCATATTGTTCTGCTATTTAGATTCTTATCTCATTCATAAACGAAACACAAATCAATCTTAACTTTCCTGTTAAAATTTTATTTTGAATGACAATGAACTTGAAAACTAAAAAATGGATTGAACGCTAAGCAGTCTACAGTCTTTCTTTGGCATTATTTGAGCATCGTTATAAATCAAAAAAGCACTACCTTTTGACAAAAGATAGTGCTTTTATAATAAAAACAAAAAGTCAGTCTATCTGACAATCACTCCGTCAACAAACAAAATCGGCACTTCTTCTACCGCAGTTTCATTGATGGTGTTGGCTTTGAAAATAAATTTTTTGTCGTATAATGTGTTTCCGATGAAATAAGTAACCATAAACTCATTGTTGAGGGACAATACACTTTTTTCTATCATTTCGATTTTAACCACCGAAACGGGCGGAACTTCCATGAAAGCGTGACGCAAAAGAGATGTTTTTTTCATTTCGCCGTCTAGGGTTCCAAAAGCTTTGGAAACTACCATAACACTATCTATTTGGAAATCACTATCGTTTATTAAGTAGGCATACCACACTTTTTCCATAAAATCGTCGCTCCATTCTTGAACGGCAGCAAGGAATACGTTTTCTACTTCGGGGATGGTAATATCAGATTTCATTCGATTTTTGATTGCAGATTAACGATTTTTGATTTCAGATTTAAACTTCTAATATCAAAAATCGTTAATCTTAAATTTTTATTTATTGTTGTACTAAACTAAACATCTTGAATACGGAATGCCCTAGCCCAGATGGAAACGGCATCCTTTTTCTTTTTTCTTTAAAAAGAAAAAGATATAGTGGACAGCTGGAAATAGCTCCTCCCCTCGATTATGATTAATAATTTTAAAATCTTAAATCAGAAATCGTTAATCAAAAATCTTAAATCTTTATATGCTAGATTTGAATTGCTCTAAGAAACGTACGTCATTTTCATAAAACATACGGATGTCTCCGATTTGGTACAATAACATCGCAATACGCTCGATTCCCATTCCGAAAGCAAAACCATTGTATTCGTCTGGATTGATGCCACAGTTTTTAAGTACATTAGGATCTACCATTCCGCAACCCATAATTTCTAACCAACCGGTTCCTTTGGTGATACGATAATCGGTTTCGGTTTTTAGACCCCAATAAATATCAACCTCGGCACTTGGTTCCGTAAATGGAAAATAGGAAGGACGCAAACGGATTTTTGATTTCCCGAACATCTCTTTGGTGAAATACAAAAGGGTTTGTTTCAAGTCGGCAAAGGAAACGTCTTTGTCAATATACAATCCTTCTACCTGATGAAAGATACAGTGTGAGCGTGACGAAACGGCTTCATTACGAAAAACTCTACCCGGAGAAATGGTTCTAATAGGCGGTTTGTTGTTCTCCATGTAGCGCACTTGCACGGATGATGTGTGTGTACGCAACAAAATATCAGGATTGGTTTGTATGAAAAAAGTATCCTGCATATCACGCGCCGGATGGTATTCTGGCAGGTTTAATGCTGTGAAATTATGCCAATCGTCTTCAATTTCCGGACCTTCGGAAACGTTGAAACCAACATTCGAGAAGATATCTATAATTTGATTTTTCACTAAAGAAATTGGGTGGCGTGAACCAATAATTGCTGGTTCAGCCGTACGGGTTAAATCCCCATAAAATCCTTTGGTTTCTTCTTTGCTTTCTAGGGCTTCTTGGATTAGTTTTACTTTGTCTTCGGCAGAAGTTTTAAGCAAATTGATCACTTGTCCAAATTCCTTTTTTTGGTCGTTGGGTACATTTTTGAATTCAGCAAAAAGGTCTTTCAACAACCCTTTACTTCCAAGGAATTTTATTCTAAAAGTCTCTAGTTCTGCTGTGTCTTGTGTGGAAAAAGCCTGTGCTTCGCCAATATATTCTTTTATCTTGTCTATCATTTTCATTCTATAATTGAGAGTGCAAATTTAGGAAAAAGTTAGAAGTTAGAAGTTAGAAGTTGGAAGTTTTTCTAAACATCCGCTTCAAAATCTTAAATCGTTGGTTTCGACTAAGCTCAACCACCAGATTCATTAATCTTAATTAGTTAATCAATCACTTCTCTTTCCAGAAAATAATTAACGATTGCTTCTTTCATCAAAACTGATTGTTCTCCTGCTTTTAAAGGGGGTAATTCTTCTTTTACTTTGTAATGTGGCCAGCCGTCTTCATCAAAAAACTCGAATTCGTAGAATCCGTAAGGCTCCAATAATCGGCATATTGCTATGTGCATCAAATTGAGCTTCTCGTCTTTTTTGTATTCACGGTGTACTTTTCCCAATTCCTGTACGCCAATTAAATAAATTATGGCGTCCAGATCTAGATCTTCTCCTTGTGAAAATTGATTAGAAAGTATATTGACAAGCTTTTCCCAGCGTTCTTTTAATTGTGTGTCTCTTGACATTTTAGATTTTAGATTTTAGATTTTAGATTTTTAGAATACAGTTGTGACGATTGCATCAATCTACAATCTGAGCTCTACAATCTAAAATTATTTTACGCAAAGATAAGAACTTGAAATTTGACAATGGTAAGGAACAATTCTTTTATCTTTGTCGTTTCAATTTTAAAATTAAAAAATGAGCTTTCTTGATATTGTTTTAGGTGGATTACTGTGTTATTCGTTGTATAAAGGAATTAGTAATGGGCTTTTTGTAGAATTGGCTTCATTGCTTTCCCTTATTTTGGGAATTTATATTGCCATAAAATTTTCTGCTGTGATAAAAACTATCTTATCCGGTTGGGTGCATTGGAATCCCTACACCATTCAGGTTATTGCTTTTATTCTCACTTTTATCGTTGTGGTTGTTGGGATTTATTGGCTGGGTAAATTCCTAACCAATATAGCTGATTTTGCTTTTTTGGGGTGGATAAACAGTCTTGGCGGTGGTTTTTTTAGGGTATTAAAAACCATTTTGATCATCAGTGTGTTTCTTACTATTTTCGAAAAAATAAATTATCATAATTATTTGGCCAAAAAAGAAACACTTGACAAATCCCTATTCTTTAATCCGATTCAAAAAGTGTCTGGATTTATTTTTCCGTCTATTGAGAAGTGGTATGATAAAGCGAGGAGGTAGAGTTCGCAGTCTCAGTTTTCAGTTTTCAGTCTCAGTTTTCAGTCTCAGTCTTCAGTTTGCAGTAATCAGTTTGCAGTCTGAGTGCTAAAGGATTTGGTTTATTAGCATATAAAAACAATAGCCCGTAGTCAAAACTATGGGCTATTGTTTTTAAGAATGCATTTAGCTGGTAGAACTCGTATTCGACTGAAAACTGAGACTGAAAACTGAATACTAACTACTACTTCACTTCCTTAATAGCCTTACCATCAATCCAACCCTCGGTTCCATCGGTCAATTGAATTTTTTTCCAGTTTTCTAAAGTTTCTTCTACGTATACTTTCGTACCTTCATGCAAGACAAAAGTGGCTGCACTCGCTTTTTGAGGTTCGCTTCTTACGGCTGCAGATGAAACAAAAACTATAGCTGGTTTTTCATTGTCAAAATGGCTTTTTTCAAAAAAGGCAGCCGAAATACTCATTAGAATTAACAATAGAATTACAAACATTCCCAAGAAAAAAATTCTTTTTATAACCACTGTTTGAGACAAATAATAGCCCAAGAAAAACGACAAGAACAACATCGCAAAAGCAATGGTTATCCAGGCCCAAGTATCAAAAGGATAAATTCCGGTAAAATCACGAAGTAGCTTTGCAAAACCAACTTTTGGAACTACTTTGATTTCATCTATCGTTTGCTTTTGAGCAAATTTTATATTGTTTAAAACGGCTGCGTTCGAAGGGTCTATAACCAAAGCTTTCTCGTAATTATAAATCGCTGCAGCCGTTTGCTGCAATTTATAATAACAATTTCCTAAATTAAAGTACAGTTCGGCAGATTCTTTGTTAGTTTTCAAAACCGATTCATACTCTTTGGCAGCCAAATCGTACTTCCCTTTTTGGTACAAATGATTTCCTTTCTCGAACCCGCTTTGGGCAAAGAAAATCTGAGTAGTTAATAAGAGTATGTAAAATATATTTTTCATTTTAATTAATTGTTGTTAAGTTTCTAAGAGTCTAAGTTGCTAAGAAACTTAGACTCTATTGAAATCATATCTGTTTTTCTAATTCGGAAATAATGGTTACCGCTTTATCAAAATCCTGTTGTATCGTTGCACTAGACGAAGGTGCATATCTTGCGATCTCGCAATTCTCGGTCAACGCAATAAAACTATCTACTGCTTCTGGATTTGCTTTTCTGGACAACAATAATTCCTGAATGTTATCTTTACTCATTTCCGAAGTTTCGATATGCAGTTTGGCTTTCAGGAAATTGTGCATTGCTTTTTCTAAGGCAACATAAAAAGGCTCTTTATTGTTGATTTGCTTTTTGGCCTCTGATAAATATTTCTTGGCCAATTTATTGTTCATTTTGATTCTGTTTCCAAAAACATCACCATCAATTGCTTCTTTTTTCTTTTTGAATAACACAATTATTGGAAGCATTAAAAATGGTAAAAACAACAAAGTATAAAAGGTATTAGAACCAAAAAAAGCGTGTTCATTACTTGTGGTAAGTTCTGTTTTTAAATTAATAAATTTAAACTGTTCTATTCCTGTAATTGCATTTTTTTCAGCAGTAGTATTTTCATGCGTCTCAGCAGTTTGTGTAGGGCCATCGAGCACATTAATTTTTATTTCGGAAGAACTTATTGTTTTATAAGTACCCGACCCCAAGTCAAAATATGAAAAATGCATCGGTTTAATGACATAATCTCCTTTGTATTGTGGTATAATGGTGTACGAATCTGAGATTTTGCCTGTCATTCCAGAAAGTGGCGTATTTACCTTCTCATCGTGAACCGCATCATACATTTCTAACGCATTGGGCACTTCTGGCTTTGGTAAAGTAAATAATTTAAGGTTACCAGTACCCGTTACACTTAAAACTAAATCCAGACTTTCTCCGTTTTTTAACGTTGTTTTTGAAGGTATAGCTTTAAAATCAAATCTACCCACAGCACCCGAAAAATCTAATGGTTTTCCTGCTTCTGGCAACGCTTTTACATGAATAGTTTTGGCTCCAGCCGAAACCCTTTTATTACCCTCTGTTATAATTACTCGCCCGAACATATCTCTACGATTGGTTGGCAATTGCACATCAATATCGAGTGCCAAAGGTTCAATAACTAACTTTCCTGATTTTTGAGGATATAAGATTACTTTTTTTAATACAATGAAACGGTATCGTTCGCCTTTGAACATTCCTTCTTCGGCAACCAATTGTTTAATCTCAATATTTTGGCTCCAAAAATCATTGTATTTGGGTTTTCCAAGCTCATTCCATTTGGTTATTCCAATATTGTTACTAAAATACAATTTATACACTACCGTAATAGGTTGATTGATATACGGATTGGTGTTCGAAATATCCGCAACCAAATATAGATTGTCATCGGCTGAAATTTGCGAGTCATTTGGGTCACGAGGTTGCTCTATTGCCGCAGTTACATTTATTTTTATAGGAGATGTTTTGTAGATCTGCCCATTATACTCTATGGCCGCTTGTTTGATTACCAAAGTCCCTTTTTGATTGGGTAAAAGAAAATAAGAATAACTTTTCTCGAAAGTGCTTCTCCCGTTAATCCAGGATTGGCTAACTTGCTGACTTGGTCCTGCTATAATTCGAAACCCATCAAAAGAAGGCTGAACAAAGTTATCCCCATCAATATTCATCACAAAATCGATACGGAGTCTTTCATTAAGTCCAAGCGTTGTTTTGCTTACTCTAGCCTCAAATTGCACTTGGGCTAAAAGTCCTTGAAAAGGGATTAGTAATAGAATTAAATATCTTTTCATTACTTGTTTTAATTGTTTTATGTGTTTAGAAGTTTAAAGGTTTAGAAAGTTTAGAGTATTGCGGTTACTATACAACCTACTTTGTCTAAAAAAACTTGTTTAAAGTTCATAACTAATTTATTTTAAGGTTTTATTTTGTTGAAAATGGCAAAAT
This sequence comes from Flavobacterium sp. ZT3R18, assembly GCF_007097385.1. Taxonomy (GTDB): domain Bacteria; phylum Bacteroidota; class Bacteroidia; order Flavobacteriales; family Flavobacteriaceae; genus Flavobacterium. Next base: position 209,418 of record NZ_VJZS01000002.1, on the reverse strand, counting down.
TCTATGTTTCGAGTCCGTCGGAGCGATCTTAAGCTATTTACACTTTTTAAATTTTCAAATCCTCTAAACTTTTAAACCGTTTTAAACTTCTAAACTTTTAAACTTTTAAACCGTGTATATTCTTACCAATCCTTCTCCATTTTCGTAGGAGAACCTTTTGCTTTATTGGCGTTTACTTTATCTTGAACTTTCTTTTCTTCGTTATTTACGGCATCCAAAAGATTTTCTAATCGTTGTTTTGGGATATCCCCAGGTTTTGGTTTAGGCTGACCATCATCTTTGGGTTTTTCGTCTTTCTTATCCTTATCTCCGTCCTTTTTGTCGTCTTTCTTGTCGTCCTTGTTTTTATCGTCCTTCTTATCTTTATCTTTATCGTCTTTTTTATCCTTGTCTTTGTTCTTATCCTTCTTTTTATCGTCTTTTGGAGGAGGATTATCTTTCAGCATTTTTTTGGCCAATGCATAATTGTAGCGCGTCTCTTCGTCCTCAGGGTTGTTGCGTAATGCATTTTTATACGCTTCAACTGCTTGGGTATAATCCTTCTCTTTCATAAAAACATTGCCTAAATTATGGAAAGCTTTGTGTTTTTGGGTTCTTGTTTTTACATTTTTTAATGCATTTCCATAGGCATATTTAGATTCTGAAAACTGATTTTGCCTGTAAATTGAGTTGCCTAAATTATAAGATGCAACGGTTCTATTAGGAAATTTAGATTTAGAAATTCTATAATTGGCTTCTGCCTCCACAAAATTCTTTTCTACATATTCCTCATTCGCTTTAGGCAACACTTTGTCTTTCTGTTGCGCATTGCCAACAAAAGCTAAAAGCAGTAGTATGTGTACAATTCTATTTTTCATTTTATCTTTTGATGTAAGTTTCAAAGCATTCCATGAGCTGTAATTACTCTTTTGGTTTACTAAGATCTTATTACCTTTATTTATTTTCGTTAAATAAATTCAACTTTCTCACCCATCTGGTTTTTCTTTCCAAAAAGAAAATATCCAGAAATAACAAGACAAATCCAATTCCCAAAAACCATTGAAATTGCGATTGAAAATCAGCCATTTCGGTAGCTTCAAATTCGGTTTTTTGTATTTTGTCTAGGGTGTTCTTTATGTATTCCAGCACTTCCTTGGTATTATTCCCATTTATATAACCACCATCCGTAATTTTAGCAATGGTTGCTAAACTATTTGGATTTAATTTGGTTATAACGACCTCTCCATTATTGTCTCTTTGGTAACTCTCTACAATTCCGTTCTTTTTTAAAGGAATCGTCCCTCCTTTCTCGGTTCCTAGTCCTATGGTAATGATTTTCATTCCTAGTTTCTTGGCATCTTCTGCAGCGGCTTCGGCACCTTCGGAATGATCTTCCCCATCCGAAATCATAATCAACAATTTACTCGTTTTACTTTTTTCGGCAAAATAAGTTGCCGATAATTTTATGGCTTCATCAAGCGAGGTTCCTTGAGACGAAACCATTTCAGGGTTAACACTTTGCAAGAACATTTTGGCAACACCATAATCCGTCGTTATGGGGAGCACCGGAAATGCGCTGCCGGCATAAACCACAATTCCTATTCTATCACTCCCCAATTGGTTGATGATTTGAGAAACAATTTGTTTGCTTTTTTCCAATCGGCTGGGCGCTACATCTTCGGCAAGCATACTTTTGGACACATCCATTGCAAACACAATGTCGATTCCTTCACGCTTTACGGTTTCCACCTTGGTTCCGATTTTAGGATTTACCAAGCCAATAATCAAAGCAGCCAAGGCCAAAAGCATTATGGTCAATTTTAAAACAGGTTTAAAAACCGAGCGTTCTGGACTTAGTCTTTTTAGCAATTCCAAATCACCAAATTCTCGTTGCTTTTTCCTTTTCCAATATAAATTAATTAGAAAAATTACCACCAAAACGGGTAGTATAAAAAGAAGATATAAGTATTTTTGTTCGTCTAATTCCATAATAATTTTTGATTTTTGATTAACGATTTTTGATTGCAGATAGCAATAAATCAGAAATCAGAAATCGTTAATCTTCATTCTTAAATTTTTTTATATAAAGCTTCTATACACAGTATTACGTAAACCTAATTCCAATAACAAAAAGAAACCGGCCAGCAAAACAAAAGGCCTATACTTTTCGTCATAATCATAGAATTTTAATTCTTCGACTTCAGTAGTCTCCAATTTATTAATTTCATCATAGATTTGAGCTAATTTGTAATTACTAGTTGCTCTAAAATATTTTCCGCCCGTTTTCCTGGCAATACTCTGCATCAACTTTTCATCAATTTCTACCTTCATCATTTGAAACATCAATTGTCCATTGGGTGCAACTGCATATGGAGATTCGGCCATCCCATTGGTTCCAACACCAATGGTATATACTTTTATTCCATATTGTTGTGCGATATCCGATGCGGTTTCAGGTTCGATAAACCCTGCATTATTAACACCATCAGTCAATAATATAATCACTTTACTTTTGGCTTTACTGTCTTTTAAACGGTTTACGGCAGTGGCCAATCCCATTCCAATTCCAGTTCCATCCTGCAAAACATTATCATATTTTATACTTCGAATTGCATCTTGAATAACAGCTTTATCACTAGTTACAGGTGTTTTGGTATACGCTTCAGAGGCATAGACCACAAGTCCAATTCTGTCATTTGGCCTTTCGTCCACAAAGTCGGCAGCCACTTTTTTCAGGGCCTCCATTCTATTAGGCTTCAAATCTTTGGCCAACATACTCCCTGAAACATCGATTGCCACTACAATATCTATTCCTCTTGTCGTTTTCGTTTTATTGCTTACGTCAACCGTTCTAGGTCTTGCCATAGCCACAATTAGAGACGATAATGCCAATAAACGAATTATATTTAATAGTGGTTCTAGCTTGGCCATTAGAGAATTTGTGCCCTTGAATCCCTGGAGAGAACTAATCTGCATGGAGGCCGTTTGTTGTTCTCTTCTCCAAAATATCAGAGCAATTCCAATTGGAATCAGAAGAAACAACCAAAAAAATTCTGGATTTAAAAAGGTTATTTTTTCCATTAGTTACTCGCTGATTTAAGTTCTACCGAATTCAAAAGACGGTCTGTTAATTCCGTTGCATATCGATCTCCTTCTTCATGAAGAATCATAATTTGTTGCAATCCTCCTTCTTGTCCAAAAAGTAAAATTTCATAATAAATTTTAGAACTGCTTTGGGTATTGCCATCTATTCTTGTAAAAGTTCCGTATCCTTTCTTGCCGGTAATTCCTGCATTGGTTTGAAAATCTTCTTGTTTTACAATCATATTTTGAGCTCCTTGTGATTCTAAAACCTGCAAAGAACTTTCGATCGATTTAGACAAATCTAATGCTCCTTCTTTTTTATATTTAATAGTAGAGACCATAATGTAAAAATTATCCAAGAGGCTACCATAACCAAAAGATTGCATCTCTTTTATCAAAGCCATCCCATCTTTTGGCAATGTTTTTGTCAAATCCATTCGTTTCAACACTTTTGGAGTTTCTACAATAACGCCAGGGTTTCCGTATTCACTTTTTACCCATTCACCTTCCAACAACTCTTTGGTTGGATGCCCAAACACATTGTCTACTACATAATTATAGCCTTTGGTAGCCATGAAGTAGATTGTTATGGTAGAGAGTAAAAGAAAAACGGATAAAACTGAAACCACAATACGTTGAGTTCTCTTTTTTCTAAGCAAAATTTTGATTTGTTTTTGCTTCTGTGCTTCATTCAAAATAGTGTCTTCCTCGATTGCTACTTCAACCGGAATAGCTTCATCAAGGGTTAAAATCGCTCTTTGAATTCTATTTCTGTCTTCGGTAATTTCAAATTCTAAAGGTTTTGATTTCGCAAATTTCACTAAATCGGCTTGTTTCAAAACGGTAAATAAATTTTCTATCGTTTCCTGAGAAAGCTTCATTTTCTTTTTTAATGATGCTACTTTAAGTCCTGCAATCAATTCTGAAGTGGTGCTTTCCATCGCTGGAATTTCTATGGCTTCTTCGATGTAGTTTCGAGCAATATCTGTCAATTCACTATAATACGCTTTCACTTCTCCGTGTTGCCAAAGTTCTTTTTTCTCTAAAGTATTGAGTAAACTGGTCGCTTTTTCTATAGGCGTTTTATAAACTTCTTCTTCAATTTTTTTCTTTTGGTGTTTTTTTATGTACCAATAAACGAAAGCTCCAATTCCTAAGATCAATACAATGCCCAAAAGATATTTCCACCAATCGCCCCATGAATCTTGGGCTTTTACAATGTCTTTAATGTCATACATTTTTTGTTTTAATGTATCGACTTGAACATTGGCAACCTCAACTTTTATCGAATCGGTCATAAAAGCTTTATTATTGATCAGAATTTTGATGCTTGGAATCGTATATTTCCCCGAATCAAATTGAGTCAAACCGTACTTTTTGATTAATTCGTAACGGTCGTCCTTTTTGATAGTGTCAATTGGATACGACTGAATAACTTCTAGCGCTCCAATGTTTTTTAGTTTTGGAAAAACAACTTTAGACAAAGTATCTACCGAAGTTTTTAAAGTCAATTTAAACTCAGCTCCAATTTTATTTTTTGTAGTATCGATACTGGTAACTACTTTTTGCTGTTGTGCAAAAGCAAAAGTTGTTATAAGTAAAAATAGTAGGTAAAGTTTAATTTTCATTTAGTTCTTAATTTAAACCCGACAGGTTTTGAAACCTGTCGGGTTTGTCTTATCTTGATTTAAAATAGCCTAATAATTTGGTAACATAACTTTCATCGACTCTAGTATTTACAACACCTGAACCCGATTTACTAAAAGTCTCTTTAAAATAATTCACATTATCATGATAGTATTTTTCATAATTCATTCGTACCAATTTTGAACCCGTATTAATCAATTGTGTTTTGCCTGTCTCTGCGTCAAGCATGGACACCATTCCTAAATTGGGCATTTTTTCTTCTCGAATGTCATACACTCTGATGCCTGTAATATCGTGTTTTTTGGAAGCAATTTTCAGTGTTTGCTCATAATCTCCCGACATGAAATCGGAAATGACAAATACGATGGCTTTCTTTTTTTGGGTACCCGATAAAAACTTCAAGGCTTGAGCAATATCCGTTTTGTAACTCTTGGGGTGAAACTCTATTAATTCACGAATGATTCTCAATACGTGTGATCTCCCCTTTTTAGGTGGAATATACAATTCGATTTGATCCGAAAATAAAATCAATCCTATTTTATCGTTATTTTGAGTAGCCGAAAATGCCATTGTTGCAGCGATTTCGGTAACAATTTCTTTCTTAAACTGGCTTTTAGAACCAAAACTTTCGGAGCCCGAAATATCAACCATCAACATCATGGTCAATTCGCGTTCTTCCTCAAAAACTTTAACATGCGCTTCGTTATAGCGAGCGGTCACGTTCCAATCTATGGCGCGTATATCGTCGCCAAATTGATATTGGCGCACCTCACTAAAAGTCATTCCACGTCCTTTGAACGACGTATGATATTCCCCCGAAAAGATATGATCACTCAATCTTCGGGTCTTGATTTCTATTTTACGTACTTTTTTTAAAAGCTCTTTTGTATCCATTTCTTTAGTTTTCAGTCGCAGTTTTCAGTCGCAGTTGACCCTTATAGTCTGAAAACTGCGACTGAAAACTGAAAACTATTTTTAAGGTACTTCGATTTCGTTGATGATTTTATTGATAATGTCTACCGATGTAATATTTTCGGCTTCGGCTTCATAAGTAATTCCAATTCTATGTCGCAAAATATCATGAACTACAGCGCGAACATCTTCTGGAATCACATACCCACGACGTTTGATAAAAGCATAACATTTTGCAGCGGTAGCAAGGTTAATACTTCCACGAGGGGAGGCTCCAAAACTGATTAAAGGTTTCAATTCAGCCAATTTATATTTCTCTGGGTAACGAGTGGCGAAAATAATATCTAGTATGTATTTCTCTATTTTTTCATCCATGTAAACCTCCCGAACCGCTTCTTGAGCGCGTATAATTTGCTCTACTGAAACTACTGGATTTACTTTTTCATAGCTCCCCTTAAGATTTTGACGAATCACCAAACGCTCGTCTTCCATCTTTGGATAATCGATGACTGTTTTTAACATAAAACGATCGACTTGTGCTTCTGGCAATTGGTAAGTACCTTCTTGCTCAATAGGGTTTTGAGTTGCCAAAACTAAAAATGGTCGGTCTAATTTAAAAGTGGTATCACCAATAGTGACTTGTTTTTCTTGCATCGCTTCCAATAAAGCCGATTGCACTTTGGCAGGCGCACGGTTGATCTCATCCGCAAGAACGAAATTAGCAAAAATTGGTCCCTTTTTGATAGAGAACTCATTTTGCTTAATGTTATAAATCATGGTTCCTACAACATCTGCTGGCAATAAATCAGGAGTAAACTGAATTCTACTAAAAGAACCATGAATGGCTTGTGAAAGGGTATTTATGGCCAATGTTTTGGCCAATCCAGGAACACCTTCCAACAAAATATGTCCTTGACCCAAAAGTCCAATTAATAATCGTTCGACCATGTGTTTTTGTCCCACAATGACTTTGTTCATTTCCATGGTGAGAAGGTCTATAAAAGCACTTTCTCTTTCGATTTTTTCATTGATTGCTCTAATGTCTAAAGTCGTTGTATTCTCTTCCATATTTATATTTTTAAACCCTAAATTTTTATATCTTTCGTTTGATGGTGCAAATTGAATTTTTTTTTAGAAGTAAGATGTTAAAAAATGGTTAAAACTTCGGACAATCCCCTAATTTTAAGCTCGAATTGTGATTGTATTTACCTATTTTTAAGAACTCAATAAAACAACCGTCAAAATCACAACTTTAACCTCTAAATCATTAGGGCCTGTTCCCAAATAAATCGGACAGAATTGAAGACGTAATTTTTGAACAAACATTAAAAGTAAAACATGACTAAAACACCTTTTTCTAAGATAATCGCGGGTACCATGACATGGGGAATTTGGGGTAAAAACTTAGACAAAAATCTGATGATAGACCTGATGAATTCTTGTCTCGAAAGTGGTATTTCGACCTTTGACCATGCCGATATTTATGGGGCTTATACTACCGAAAACGCTTTTGGAAATGCCTTTAGCAAAAGCAAAATTGACAGACAAAAAATACAGCTGATTTCAAAGTGTGGCATTCAACATAAGAATAAAAACAGAAGCCAAAACAGCGTTGGTCATTATGAATATTCTAAGTCCTACATCATTTGGTCAGCTGAACAATCCCTGCAAAATTTACAAACTGATTATTTGGATCTTCTACTTTTACATAGACCCAGTCCATTGATGCAAGCCGATGAAATTAAGGAAGCTGTAGAAAAACTAAAAACCGAAGGAAAGATTTTGGATTTTGGGGTGTCTAATTTTACACCCAGCCAAACCGATTTGATTCAAACTAAAACTAAAATCAATTACAACCAAATCGAATTTTCTATCACACATATTGACCCTATGCTCGACGGCAGTTTAGACCATATGCAAACCAACCAAATTACACCGATGTGTTGGTCTCCTTTAGGAACCGTTTTTAGAAAAGATGATGAACAATCGCAACGTATAAAAAAGCTAGCGACAACACTTTCGTTAAAATATAATGTGGCTGATGATGTTATTTTATTGGCTTGGATATTGAAACATCCCGCTGGAATTTTGCCGGTTTTCGGGACTTCCGACAAAAATAGAATTGCAAATTTGATGCAAGCCACCACTTTTGAAATGGAATTGCAGGATTGGTTTGCCCTTTGGATAGCGAGTACAGGGAATCCGGTACCTTGATTAAAACGAATCATAAGGGCTAACTATTCATTATCCCTTATTTGAAAACAAAAAAACAGCTAAAATTTAGCTGTTTTTTTGTTTGAATTTAAATGATTCTATAACGAAATATTACCCATATCTGCAATTGTTCCATTAACAACAACTACTCCTGCAATAGTTTTCACCACTTTCCCCGAAGCTATATCTGGCGTTAAAGTAACCGTATAGGTTCCAACAGGAAGTCCATCCAATCGAAATACACCTTCTGCATTTGCGTAGGCTGAGACTGTGGTTGTTCCAACTTGAACTGAAGCCAAAACCTGAAATCCCACTAGCAATGGACTAATAGTCCCTTTGATGCTCCCTGAAGTTTCTTTTGTTGAAACTCTGATTACTGGGTGTAAGTTATAAATACCCGAACCCCCAGCTTGGACAACGATAGAGTGTTCCACGTCAAAATCCAATAAGAATTCATAGGTTTTGTCTGCTAACAAAGTTTGGTTCACTTTTAATTTTAATCCAGATTGTTGCGCGCTTGGAGTACTCAATTTATGTGTTGTACCGTCTTTAAGTACCACAGTGTTGTTATCCCCAAGCAGTAATCGAATTTGCCCCAAATTTCCTGAAGCAATCGTATTATCTGCCAATAAAGCAGTAACGCCCCCTGTTAAATCCAGTAAATTATAAACGCCTGGGTTTTTCCCAATACTTACCCATCCTTGGTCATCTGTGTTTGAGTTGCTTTTTATCAAAACATCTTTCACCTCAACATTTACTTCTTTATAATCTCCTGGGGCATCAGACAATCTAACCATAACCCCTGATGTTCCAGTAGAATCACCACTGTTGCTACATCCCGTCAAAAACAGACCCAACACTGCCATCGCAAAAAAACCTACTGTGCTTAATTTAATCTTTCTCATACTTTTTTTTATTTCGTTTTTAGTAAATTTGGTAAAACTTGAACGCATAAGATTTCAGTTTAGTACCCTTTTAATACAAACGATTCAATTTTAACAATGATTAACAATGATTAACAAACGTCTTCTTATCAAAAACCTGCTCGCTCACAATGATGAGAGCAGTTTCTATGATAAAAAACGGCAGTTGAATTTGCATTCTAGAGAGGGAAAAGGGAAGTTTTTGAAACATATTTGTGCGTTATCCAATTCGAATCCCACCAATAATTCCTATATCGTGGTAGGTGTTGAAGATGAGAATAATGATATCGTGGGAGATGATTTTTTTGATGATAGTAGGATTCAGAATTTAGTAAATGCTTTTCTGGAAAATCCGCCCAAAATTCAATACGAAAATGTACCTTTTCCTAATTTACCAAAGGACAAAGTGATTGGGCTCGTAACCATAAAACCCAACAGCAAAACTTCCTATTTCAAAAAAGGAATTCACACTATTCCTGCGAACAGTGTTTTTATACGTCGCGGCAGCAATACCATGCCAATTGAGGGAGAAGTTGAAAAAAATTATCAGAATACCGAAACCGTAATTGACATTGAAAACAGTTCGAGAAACAGCATAGAATACACCCTTGACGGCGTTATTGATTTTATGAATTTCCGTCACAAGGACATGGCTCCAAAGTATAAAGTTTTTAAAGAATTATTTGTTATTTGTTGGGCTGGAATTGCCAAAAAATCCCGTGATAAAACCTATTTATCTCGGGTAGATATTGAGTTGATTAACGAGCAAATCAAACTATTCTATTCGGCTCAAGATGTGGTTGAAATTACGTATAATGAAGATACTTTTACCATTATTGAGTATGTTCCTTTGGGGTTGAATGACAAAACCAGTTACTATCCGTTAGAACAACAAACGATTCATTTTCATGACAATGGATACTACAAAATTGATCGAAAAATACTTTTTGAACCGCCGGAATTCAATAGAAAAATGTTGTATCACATTTATAATTCGAACATCTCTTTACTTTACAAACTCCAGAAAGAGATTAAACTATCGGAACGGGAACACAAAGATTTAGAAAATTTACCATCGACTTTTATGATTTGTTACCTCAACGGTTTTGAGGAGGCCAAACAAAAACTGATTGACGCCAAACCGCTATTGAAACCATTTACGCAAGTGTATCTTTCGTTTAAAGAAGCACTCCGTATTCTGAGAAAAATGAAATATGATGTGCAGTAAGTTTGCTTTTTGAGAGTCGTTTTATCCCCATTAACCAAACAAACCTATTATCCAAAGTACAACATCATTTATTACTTGACAAGCAAAATTAGTCATTAGTAATATTAAAGTGAGTAATGCATTCATTTTTATAATTTTTTGGTAAAACTACGATACTTTCTTACAGCATACAATCACTAAATATAGTGATATTTTGAAAATCAAAAATAATGAATTTTACCCAATAAAAACAATTTAACTAATTGACATTCATTGGTTTCGAAAAGATATTTCGAAAATTAAAATATGTCACTAAAAAAATTACATTTTAAAACCCTTCCTTTTCTTGTAGTTTAGAAAACGAGAATGATCCATTTCTAAAATCAATCTATTTCATATAAAATCAAAGTTGATCTTCTCAAAAGGTTAAAAAATAAAAAAACAACACCTCTTTTGTCCTATTTTTGTAAAAGAACAATTTCAGAATGAATTACATGAGAACATTAGTTATTGGCGACATACATGGTGGCTTACGAGCTTTGCATCAAATTCTAGAAAGAGCCAAAGTAACCCCAAAAGATAAACTCATTTTCTTGGGCGATTATGTTGATGGCTGGAGTCAATCCCCGCAAGTGATCGATTTTTTGATTGAAATGAAAACCTCCCACGATATTATTTGTATTCGAGGGAATCATGATGAATTATTAGAGGAATGGCTCAGCGAAAGCAAAGATAATTTGCTGTGGTACAACCATGGAGGAGAAGCAACCGTTTTGGCCTATGAAACTGTATCTGCCGAGACCAAACAAAGGCATATTAAATTTTTGCGCTCTTTAGATAATTATTATCTGGACGAGCAAAACAGATTGTTTATTCATGCAGGTTTTACCCATATGAATGGTGTTGACTATGAATATTTTCCAAAATTATTTTATTGGGATCGAACACTTTGGGAAACCGCATTGGCATTAGATAAAAGTATGAAACCTTCTGATCTATTGTATCCCAAAAGGTTCATTCAATACAAAGAAATATACATTGGACACACTCCTGTTTCACGAATAGAAGCCACAACTCCGGTACAAATGGCCAATGTTTGGAACATTGATACCAGTGCCGCTTTCAAGGGACCGCTGACGATTCTAGATGCCGATACCAAAGAATTTTGGCAAAGCGAACCTTTACCAAGTTTATATCCTAATGAGAAAGGGAGAAATAAAATCTAAACACTATATTTGCAGAAAAATAGCACTTAATTTTATATTTATGAAAAAGATTATCACACTTGTGTTTTTGGCATCTTTTGGTTTAACAAATGCACAACAGGCTTTTAAAGGAAAAGGAGACACGAAAATTAATATCGGAGCTAACATCCAGAATGGTGGATCAGGAATTCAAGCTTCCGCTGATTTTGGTCTTGGAGAAAATTTTTCTTACGGATTTGTTTCTAGTTATTTATTAGGAGTGGACGAATTTAATGGGCTTTACGGGAATGTCCCAACACTATATTATGGTGAAAAACCAAAGTTTGAAGATCGATTTGATGCTAAATTTAGAATTAATGCCAATTTAGGAAGCGTGATTAATATAGACGAAAAATTAGACATCTATCCTGGATTAAGTTTAGGATTGAAAAATTTTGGTGGTCATGTTGGTGGACGTTATTTTTTTACTGAAGGATTTGGTGTATTTACGGAACTTGGATTTCCAATTGCAAAATACGGAAATGAAGACAAAGTGTTTTACAATTTAAACAACCAATTCACTTTTAGCCTTGGAGCATCTTTTAATTTATAGAAAGGCATTTTTTCAAAAAACACTCCGCTTTTCAATAAGTTCTCGAAAAGAGGTATAAAACAAAAAGACCATTTGAAATTTAACTTTCAAATGGTCTTTTTTTATTAGTACTGAATCAAATCTACAAATCAAATTTGATTCCTTGTGCCAAAGGCAAACTTGTAGTATAATTGATCGTATTGGTTTGACGACGCATGTAAACTTTCCAAGCATCAGAACCAGACTCACGTCCACCACCTGTTTCTTTTTCTCCACCAAAAGCACCACCAATTTCGGCTCCAGAAGTTCCTATGTTTACGTTGGCAATTCCACAATCAGATCCTACTACAGATAAGAAATGTTCCGCTTCACGTAAATTGTTGGTCATAATCGCTGATGACAATCCTTGTGCTACTCCGTTTTGAACGTCGATAGCATTCTCTACTGTTCCTGAATATTTGATTAAATATAAAACAGGAGCAAAAGTTTCGTGCTGTACAATTTCGAATGAATTTTGTGCTTCGGCAATCGCTGGTTTTACATAACAACCACTTTCGTATCCTTCTCCAGAAAGTACTCCACCTTCAACAAGGATTTTTCCTCCTTCGGCTACTACTTTTGTCAAAGCATTGGCATACATTTCAACTGCATGAGTATCAATTAGCGGTCCAACATGATTGTTTTCGTCTAATGGATTTCCGATTCGCAATTGCCCGTAAGCAGCCACTACAGCGTCTTTTACTTTGTCATAAATACTTTCGTGAATAATCAAACGACGAGTTGATGTACATCTTTGTCCTGCAGTTCCTACCGCTCCAAAAACAGCACCAATAACAGTCATTTTGATATCGGCATCTGGCGTTACAATGATAGCATTGTTTCCCCCTAACTCTAATAAAGATCTTCCCAAACGACCCGCAACATCTTGAGCAACTATTTTCCCCATACGAGTAGAACCTGTAGCAGAAATTAAAGGTACACGTTTATCGGCAGTCATTAATTGACCTATCGTATAATCTCCGTTGATCAAACAAGAAATACCTTCTGGAAGATTATTTTCTTTGATCACCTCCGCAATAATATTTTGACAGGCAACTCCGCACAAAGGTGTTTTCTCTGATGGTTTCCAAACACAAACGTCTCCACAAATCCATGCTAATGCAGTGTTCCAAGCCCAAACAGCTACCGGAAAATTGAAGGCAGAAATAATCCCCACAACTCCTAAAGGATGGTATTGCTCATACATTCTATGTCCTGGACGCTCAGAATGCATTGTTAAACCATGCAATTGACGCGATAATCCCACTGCAAAATCACAGATGTCAATCATTTCTTGAACTTCTCCATATCCTTCTTGCAAAGATTTCCCCATTTCGTAAGAAACCAATTTACCTAAAGCCTCTTTGTTTTTACGCAATTTATCCCCAAACTGACGCACAATTTCTCCACGTTGTGGAGCTGGCATCAATCTGAATGTTTTAAAAGCTTCGGTTGCCGTTTGCATTACTTTTTCGTAATCGGCAGGGGTGCTCATTTTTACGGAAGCGATTAGCTTTCCGTCTACTGGCGAATGACTATCCAGTATTTCTCCATTTGAAAAATGGTTAATTCCTGTTGAAGTCCCTTCATTTATGGCTTTAACTCCCAATTGCGCTAATGCCTCTTTCATTCCGAATTGTTCTGCTATTGTTATCATTGTAACTATTTTGGTTAAATTTGTTATATTTTTGTGTAAAGATATTATTTTAAGCTTAACTTGACACACTCCAAATGTTAAAATCAAAGTACGGATACACGATTAAGATTCAAAAACATACTGAAGTATATTAAAAAAGCGAGTAAATTTATACTTTTTTGACGGGTTGCTGTTGATTTTTATAAAAAAAAGGGTTCAGTAATAACGAAGAGAGTAATTTTATAATCGGAAACATTGTTGTCCGATTAAATTCAAAGCCAAAATTTATTTTGTGTTATTCTCTCGCAAAGTCACGAAGACGCAAAGAAAAAAACGCTAGACTTTGCGAGAAATTTTAAAAATCAAGCGTGCTATTCGTTTGTCTTTTAAAAGCAACTCAAATACAGCACATAACAGAATACCTTAAAATCTTAGTAGAACAACAATGTTTTCGAAAATAAAACTTAAAATAATACCCTTTTGACCATGACTACCATTAATCGATATCTTATTGTTTTCTTTTTGATAACCATTCATGTGTTTGCTCAACAAAAACAATCTGCTGCTTTTGAAGTAGTGCCGTTGGGAGTAAGAGGCGGAATTGATGAAAAAAATCTTTCGGCTTATTTAGTCGCTCCCATTCACACTCATGATTACATCTGTCTCGATGCAGGAACCCTAAATTCGGGAATTGAGAAAGCGATAGCGAATAAAGTCTTTACCGTTTCACCTACTGAAGTTTTGCGACAATACATTAAAGGCTACTTTATTTCTCATGCCCATCTGGATCATGTTTCGGGTTTAATCATTAACTCGCCTGCCGATGCTGAAAAAACGGTTTATGCCACCAAAAAATGCATGGAGACGATGGAAAACCATTATTTCAACGGAGAGGCTTGGGCCAATTTTGGTGACGAAGGCGTGGGGTTTAAGTTGAAAAAATATCATTTTCAAACTCTTGCTATTGGGGAAGAAACCAAAATTACCAATACCACCATGACCGTAAAAGCGTTTGCATTGAGTCATGGAAACCCTTTTGAGAGTACTGCTTTTTTAATCCAAAATGGAAATGATTATGTTTTGTATTTGGGTGACACAGGCCCTGATTCGGTAGAGAAAAGTGACAAATTAAATCTTTTATGGCAAGCGATCGCTCCATTAATTCAACACAAACAATTAAGAGGGATTTTTATTGAAGTTTCTTTTCCTAATGAACAACCGGATTCTTCTTTATTTGGACATTTAACTCCTAATTATTTAATGAAAGAACTCCATGCGCTTAGTGAATTAAGTGGAAAAGAAGCCTTGAAAAGTTGCGAAATTATCATTACTCATTTGAAACCACCGACTCAAAATATTGTAAAAATTCAAGAGCAATTGCAAAAACAAAATGATTTAGGTTTACAACTCATATTTCCTGAACAAGGAAAACGTTTTGAATTATAGCTGCATACAGCAAGACAGCCTTTTACAGTAAGAAATAAAATTGCCACAAAGGCACAAAGACGCAAAGAAAAAATAAGGGTAACTACTCAACATATTCTGTTTTCAAAACATTAATTGCCTCCAGCTTTAGCTGGAGAAATAAAATTGGTATGTTATGTAATGGCTTTAGCCAAAATAGCATGCTTTTTGGCTAAAGCCAATTTATTATTCATTCATTTACCTCCAGCTTTAGCTGGAGGCAATTCAAAATAAGCAATAGGCTGAATAGTTACAAATCATTTAAGAATTTGTGCCTTTGCGACAAAAGCACCTTTGCAGTAAAAAAAACCTTTACTTTCTCTCCTTTATCAAATAAATATAAACCGGAAAGTGGTCGCTAAAACCAATTTCGGTGAGCGAATGCCGTAACGGATATCCTTTGTACTTACCGCTTTTTTGAATTAAAAAGGGTTTGTTATAAATTCCCGCTTTCCAATATTGAAAAGAGCTGTAGTCCTTTTGCAGTAGCGATTCCGAAACCATGACTTGATCAAAAATATCCCAAGAATCCCGAAAAGCAATCGTACCCAATCCTTTATTGACCATCTCTTCGAATGGATTGTAAATCCCAAAGGACTGAACTTCTTGTGTTTTTCCTTTAGCTCCAAGTGCTCTTTTCACACTGTTATTAAAAGGACTGTCGTTTAAATCTCCCATCGTAATTATCTTGGCATTGGGGTTGATGTGCTGCAAAGAATCAATAATCTTTCTGTTTAAAGCTCCCGCAGCCTCCCGAAACGGACTGGTTTTCTTCTCCCCTCCAGATCGTGACGGCCAGTGGTTGACAATAATATGGATTTCTTCCCCATTCAAAAAACCCGTTACCAGCAATTGATCTCTGGTGTAAACTCGGTAATTTTTGGTGCTGACTTCAATAACATCTTCGGTTTCTAAATCCTCCAGAGATTCCGCTTTTGATGTTTCCTTAATCGGTTGTTCTCCTTTATATACATACAAAGGAATATTGCTATAACTCGTGGGTTGAAACTGCTTTTTTTGATACAATAAAGCAACGTCGATTCCCCTTTTGTCGGGTGAATCAAAATGGATAATCCCATAATCTTTGTCGCTCAATTTGGGTTGCTTGATTAAATCTTCTAGAACGCCTTGGTTTTCAATTTCGACACCACCAATAAATGTTGGGGAATTGGGATTTACGGAAGTTCCGATTTCAGATAAAACACGGGATAAATTTTCTAGTTTTTGATGGTATTTTTTAGTGTTCCAATGTTGATCTCCCGTGGGCGTCCATTCATCATCATTGGTAATCGGGTCATTAATAGTGTCAAAACAGTTTTCAAAATTGTAAAAAGCTACCGTATGAACCACAAATGCCTTGGTTTGGGCATGGCCTTTGGATAGCAAAAGAAGTAAAATCAGATAAAAACAGGTCTTTTTCAACATCATTACACTTTATAAATGGTTCTACCACGATATGTGTGGATTACTTTTATTTCGCCACGAATTTCACGAATTATTCACGAATTAATTTGTGTGAATTTCAAAGAATTTGTGTGAATTTGTGCAATTCGTGGCTTACTTTTTTTCTTTCATTTATGGCTACCCACACGGTTGAGGGCAAAACCTTATAATTTTTTTATATTAAGTAAATATAGTAATTCAATTACAATTATTTGTCTTGTTTCAGAAATGTATATCTTTGCTTTAACTCAGAATCAGTATAACAATTCATTTTCCAAAAAATACAGCATGAATACCAATCCATTTTCTTTTATTCAAAAACAATGTGTTTTGTATCCGATGCTATTCCTTATTTTTGTTTTACAAGCTATAAACAGTCAAGCACAAACTACTATGATTACACCACCTTATTTACAAAAAGGAGATACCATTGCAATTGTGGCAACCGCCAGAAAAAATGTTGATGACAACTTAAAACCAACTATAGATTTATTGCATTCTTGGGGTTTAGAAGTCGTTATTGGCAATACCATCGGACTCGATCTAAATCAATTGGCGGGAACCGATGAACAACGCGCAGCCGATTTACAGCATCAAATGGACAACCCAAATATCAAAGCAATTTGGTGTGCCCGTGGTGGTTATGGTACGGTACGAATAATTGATTTATTGGATTTTACCAAATTCAAACAACATCCAAAATGGATTGTTGGCTTTAGTGACGTTACTGTTTTACATAATCATCTCAACACCATGGGCTACAAGTCCATTCATGGAACTATGCCCGTTAGTATCGAAAGAACGGCTCCAGAATCTATAGAATCTTTGAAAACAGCCTTATTTGGAAAACCTTTAGAATATCAGATCGACCCCTTCCCGATGAATCGTTTTGGAAAAGCTACGGGGGAATTGGTGGGTGGAAACTTGTCTATTTTATATAGTTTGATGGGGTCTAAATCGGCTATTGATTGTACCGATAAAATTTTATTCATAGAAGATCTGGACGAATACCTCTACCATATTGACCGAATGATGATGAACCTAAAACGCAATGGTTGCCTCGAAAGCATCAAAGGTATTATTGTGGGAGGCATGACAAAAATGAAAGACAATGACATTCCATGGGGGAAAAATGCAATGGAAATTGTTCAAGATGTGACCCAAAAATACAACATTCCTGTACTTTATAATTTTCCTGCAGGACACGTTCATGACAATAGAGCCTTGATTATGGGTAATGTCGTGAGTATGGATGTGAATGAAAATTGTAATACCGTAGTTTTTGAAAAATAAAAATGATTTTTGATTGAAGATTAACGATTTTTGATTGCAGATTTGTTTGAACCGAAATTTGAGGATTAAATCTTTTATTTTCTACTTCTAAGATCAAAAATCTTAATTCTCTTTTTTCTAACTTCTTAAATCTAAAATCCTCAATCTAAAATCTAAAATTTCAATGGCTGCACACAACGAACTTGGCAAACTTGGAGAAGATCTGGCTGTAGAATACCTTCGAAAAGAGGGTTATGAAATTCTGGAAACCAATTGGACATTCCAAAAAGCGGAGATTGATATCATTGCCATGAAAGAGGGAATCCTTGCTGTTATAGAAGTAAAAACACGTTCATCGCTGGAATTTGGATTGCCACAAGATTTTGTAAAGCCAAAAAAAATTCAGCTCTTGGTCAAAGCAGTCAATGCATACGTAAATCGAAAAAATTTGGACATTGAAGTCCGTTTTGACATCATTGCCATCCATAAAGAAGGCAAATCCTTTGCAATTGAGCATCTTATAGACGCTTTTTATCATTTCTAAAAAAATTTAACAATGTTATATTTGTAACAAATTGTTTTTTAAGTATCTTTGCCGAGAATTTAGATCCAAAAACTAAGTACCAACTACGTAAAAACCACATCCATTATGAAAACAGTATCTTCAATTGTTGAAAATTACATTAAAACAAAACCGTTTTTATTGAACGCTTTATCACTTGGCATCATCAACTTGACTTCGTTGTCTCGAAATATTATGATCGAATTGGAAAGTGAATTTGGCAAAGAAGTAAAACAAGGAGCTGTGGTAATGGCACTTAAAAGACTAACTGAAGAATTGGATTTTAGATTGAATCACAAAATCAATAAAGTAATCAAAAACATAGGGGAAATAACGGTTCGATCTGCTTTGACTGATTATACTTATGCCGTTTCGGATACCGTATTAAACAAACAAGCCGATTTGATTACTGACATTAATGCATTACCAGACATTTTTTATACCTCATCCAAAGGAGTAAATGAAACGAATATTGTGGTTAGTAATAGCGTCAATCACTTGGTTGAAAAACATTTTGCTTCTGAAAAAATGATTCAGAAACTGGATAATTTAGCTTCTATAACGGTAAAATTACCCAAAGAAAACATCGCAGTTCCTGGAATTTATTATTTCATATTTCAGCGTTTGGCTTGGGAAGGGATTATTATCAATGAGGTAATTTCGACTTCCAATGAGTTTACCATTTTAGTAAGCGAAAATGAAGTAGATGTAGCTTTTAAGGTTATCAAAGATTTAAAAAATTAAGATTTATATTTTTTATATGCTATCCTAGAAATGTGTAACTAATTTTTTTAAACCATTAAGGGATTAAGTTTTATTAAGAAAGATTACGAAACTTAATTTTCTTACTATCTTAATGGTTCAAGATATTTGAATATTGCATTTTAAAACACAATCGCTATGTTAGCTCCTTCGTATCAAAAGTTTAAAGACATTTTGTCGGCGTTTATCGATCCCAAACGTATTTTGACCAATCCTTTGCAAACTCTTGCTTATGGAACTGATGCCAGTTTTTATAGACTCATTCCCAAAATTGTAATTCTTGCCCACAACGAGTTTGAAGTTATTGAAATTATAAAGCAAGCTAAAGTGTTCGATATTGCACTAACCTTTCGGGCTGCTGGAACCAGTTTGTCTGGTCAGGCCATTACGGATTCGGTCTTGGTGGTGGCCACTCACGGCTGGAAAAGGTTTGAACTTTTAGATAACAATCAAAAAATAAAACTAGAACCCGGTATTATTGGTGCCAAAGCCAATAATTACTTGGCTCCCCATGGTTTAAAAATTGGCCCTGATCCAGCCTCTATCGGAGCATGCATGATTGGTGGAATAGTCGCCAATAATGCCAGCGGTATGTGTTGCGGAACGGCTCAAAACTCCTATCAAACGATAGCCGATATCCGAATTGTATTGAATGACGGAACTATTCTGGACACAGCGAATTCCGATAGTGTTACTGCTTTCAAGAACAATCAAAAGGCGTTAATTCAAGAAATTGAAAGTCTTAGAGATGAGATTAAAAGTAACGATGAACTTTATAAGCGTATCCAAAATAAATTCAAAATAAAAAACACCACAGGATATAGTATCAACGCCTTGGTCGATTATGAGGATCCTATTGAAATCATTAAACATTTGATGGTGGGATCTGAGGGAACTTTGGCTTTTATTTCGAATGTGACTTTCAAAACGGTTATTGACGAAAAATACAAATCTTGCTCTTTGATCTTCTTCCATACAATTCAGGATGCCTGTAATGCTACTATATTGTTAAAATCAAGCCCAGTTGCAGCAGTAGAATTATTGGATCGGGAATCCATTCGATCAGTAGAAAATGACAATGATGCACCAGACTATTTCAGAACATTACCCGAATCGGCTTGTGCTTTATTGGTGGAATGTAGGGATAATGATTTGGCTGTTTTAAATCAGAAACAAGAAGCGATTCGACTGCAAATTCAATTCATTCCTACCTATACGGATTATGAATTTACCAGTGATCCCAAACAATATTATTTTAACTGGAAAGCCCGAAAAGGATTGTTGCCAACAGTTGGCGGACTGCGAAAAAACGGAACAACCGTTATCATTGAAGATGTCGCTTTCCCGTTACCTCAACTGGCTGATGCCTGTTTGGCATTAAAAGATTTGTTTAAAAAATATGAATACCACGATGCCGTTTTATTTGGTCATGCCTTGGAAGGAAACCTGCATTTTGTGTTTTCCCAAGATTTTTCGAACCAAAATGAAATCGATCGGTACGAAAAACTAATGTCAGAATTGGCAGTTTTGGTGGTAGATCGTTTTGGAGGTTCCTTAAAAGCAGAACATGGAACAGGACGTAATATGGCGCCATTCGTAGAAAAAGAATGGGGAACTGCAGCTTACGAAATCATGAAACGCATCAAAAACATTTTTGATCCGAATAATAAAATCAATCCCGATGTACTAATCAACCCCGATCCCAAAGCGCATCTCAAAAATTTAAAACCGTTACCAGAATCCAATGCTATTATCGACAAATGTATCGAGTGTGGCTTTTGTGAACCGCATTGTGTTTCCGAAGGATTGACATTATCCCCGCGACAACGTATTGTGATCGCCAGAGAAATTAGCCGATTGGAAAGTACAAATGACGATCCGCAGCGATTGGCAGCGATTCAAAAAGAAGTAACCTACCAACTGGACGAAACCTGTGCTACCGATGGACTTTGTGCCTTGGCTTGTCCCGTTCACATTGATACCGGAAAATTTGTAAAAGAATGGCGAGCCAGAAAATTGGACTCTGGCGATAAAAAAATAGCGGCTTACATTGGTTCTCACATGGCTGGAACTACGGCGATTTTGAGAATCGGATTGAAAATAGTTTCCGTTTTTCATGCCCTACTTGGAACCACTATTATGACTTTGTTATCCAATGGGTTCCGTTATATAAGTTTTGGAAAAGTTCCGAAATGGATTCCTGAAATGCCCAAAGGAGCAAATAAAATAAACACGAAAAATTGACCTCAGATTCGCAGATTAATTTTTTTATTTTGAATAAAATATTTACCAGATTACAATAAAAATCTGCGAATCCGCGGTTAAACTTTTAATAAAAAACAATGAGTGCAATACCCGATTTAAAAGTAGTTTACTTCCCTTCTTGTATCAATAGAAGTATGGGTAAAAATAGTTTTCAAGACTCCGATGATCTTCAATTGACAACACTTACCCATCAATTATTGGTTCGTGCCGGTTTTACGATAATTTATCCCGAATCATTGAACACTCATTGTTGTGGTATGCCGTTTTCGAGCAAAGGATTTGCAGAAGCCAATCACGCTCAATCCGAATCTTTAGAGGCGGCCCTGTTGAAAGCTTCAGAAAATGGAAAATATCCCATATTGTACGACATGAGTCCTTGTTTTTACCATTCAAAAGAAGAATTTTCGAAAGCCTTAAAAATTGTGGATCCCATCGAATTTATGTTGGATTACGTCATGCCAAAATTGGTTGTAAAAAACAAAAAAGACACCATAGCCGTTTTCCCGGTTTGCTCCGTTAAAAAAATCGGAAAGATGGATCAACTCCTTTCCTTATCCAATCTGTGCGCCAATAATGTGACGATTATCGACAGCAATTGTTGTGGTTTTGCAGGAGACAGAGGTTTCTTAATTCCCGAATTGAACGAATACGGATTGCGTGAATTAAAAGAACAAATTCCCACCAACTGTAAAGAAGGCTTTTCTACCAGCAGAACCTGCGAAATTGGTTTAGAAAATAGGAGCGGTATTGATTTTAAATCAATTTTTTATTTGATTGAGGAAGTGACGCGATAATGACAAATATTTTTTATTCTTTAAAGTTAGGATTAAATTTCATAATCAGTTTATCCCTTTCCTTTTTGTTTTTTCTTGACGAGAAGAATAATGGTATTGAGATTCCAATTTCATTTATTCCTATCACAGTTATAATACCACCTGCCAAAGCCACGTATGCTCCAGACTCGTCCATTTCACTATTTGAATTATTTGAACTATTCTTAATACTTGTTAATATTAAAATCCCCCCTGTAGTTGTAAGTAACCCTAGTCCGCTAAAAATATAGCCAACTGTTTTGCTTGTTTTTCTTTTGCGCTCTTTTTTCAGGATTTCCATAAATTCAACTCCATAGTTTGGATTTTCGATTATGAGTGGTTTGTATTCAATACCGAAAGTTTCAAGTTTTTGAATTTGATTCGATTTTAATTCCTGCCCTTGCATTCCTAATACCATCAGGAAGCATAATAAAGAGATGATTTTCAATTTCATAATTAAAGTACCGTAATTGTTTTTAAAATATTGATCAACTTGACTATCCTTACTCCCCTCCCAACAACTCCATCAATTCCAAAGCCCTTCTTGTATTCTTCACATTATCAAAGGTCAACAACAGTCGCAAACCTGCTGGAGTTTGCTTTTCTTTCATCTGGCAAATAGAATTGTGAGTTTGCACAAACTGTATCACCTTATGGAAACGTGTAGAATGGTAATAATCCGATTGTTGATCGGAGACAAAATAACCAATCATCTTGCCTTTTTTCATCACCAGTTTTTCGATTCCCACTCGGGTCGCAATCCATTTGATACGAATGCTGTTCATTAAAGCAAGGGCTCGTGGCGGCATTGGACCAAAACGGTCAATAAGTTTACTTTGAAAAACAATCAGTTCCTCTTCGTTTTTTACGTTACCCAACTCGTTGTACAAACTCAAACGCTCGGTGACATTATTGATGTATTCGTCTGAAAACAACAACTCAAAATCGGTGTCGATTTGCAGGTCTTTTACATATTCCTTGGTTTCTATATTGCTCTCTTCAGGATACAAATCCTTGAATTCATTTTCCTTCAATTCCTCTATGGCCTCGTTCATGATTTTTTGATACGTATCAAAACCAATGTCATTGATGAATCCGCTTTGCTCTCCTCCCAACAAATCTCCGGCACCACGAATTTCGAGATCTTTCATGGCAATGTTCAAACCACTTCCCAACTCGCTGAATTGCTCCAAAGCCTGAATTCGTTTTCGGGCATCTTCGGTCATGTGCGAATACGGCGGACAGATGAAATAACAAAACGCTTTCTTGTTACTACGTCCCACTCGACCTCGCATTTGATGCAAATCTGACAATCCGAAATTATTCGCATTATTGATAAAAATGGTATTCGCATTCGGAACGTCCAATCCGCTTTCGATAATGGTGGTGGCTACCAGAACATCAAATTCTCCGTTCATAAAGGCAAGCATCAACTCCTCGAGTTTGGCGCCTTCCATTTGTCCGTGACCAATTCCCACTCGGGCATTAGGCACCAAGCGCTGGATCATTCCTGCAAATTCTTTGATATTTTCGATTCGGTTATTGATAAAGAAAACCTGCCCGTTGCGCTGAATTTCATACGAAATCGCATCCCGAATCAATTCTTCATTAAAACCAACTACATTGGTTTCGATAGGATATCTGTTTGGCGGTGGTGTCGTGATTACCGATAAATCCCGTGCTGCCATCAACGAAAACTGCAAGGTTCTCGGGATAGGCGTTGCCGTCAAAGTCAAGGTATCGACATTGGCAGCAATGGTTTTGAGTTTGTCTTTTACGTTAACTCCGAATTTTTGTTCCTCATCGACAATCAATAATCCAAGATCTTTGAAAACCACATTTTTGTTAACCAATTGATGTGTTCCAATCACAATATCGAGTTTACCTTCGGCTAATTGTTTTAGGGTTTCCGCTTTTTGTTTGGCGGTTCTAAAACGGTTCAGATAGCCAACAGAAACGGGCATGTCTTTCAACCTTTCGGTAAAAGTGCGGTAATGTTGGTACGCCAAAATAGTCGTTGGTACCAAAACCGCCACTTGTTTGCTATTATCAACAGCCTTAAAAGCGGCACGAATGGCGACTTCGGTTTTACCAAAACCTACATCCCCACAAACCAAACGATCCATAGGACGCTCACTTTCCATATCAGCTTTTACTTCTTGGGTTGATTTGGTTTGGTCAGGCGTGTCCTCGTAGATAAACGAACTCTCCAACTCGTTTTGCAAGTAACTGTCGGGAGCAAATTGAAATCCTTTTTCCAATCGTCGCTTGGCATACAACTGAATCAAATTGAATGCAATATTTTTAACCCTTGCTTTGGTTTTTTGTTTTAAAACCTTCCAAGCATTCGAACCCAGTTTATAAATTTTGGGTGGTGTTCCGTCTTTCCCGTTGTATTTCGAAATTTTATGTAGCGAGTGAATGCTCACATACACGATATCATTGTCGGCATACACCAGCTTGATGGCTTCTTGTGTTTTGCCTTCGACTTGTATTTTTTGCAACCCGCCAAACTTTCCAATTCCATGATCGATATGCGTTACATAATCGCCTACGGACAAAGTCGTGAGTTCTTTTAAGGTTAAATTTTGCTTTTTCGAATACCCATTTTTGATGCTAAATTTATGATAGCGTTCAAAAATTTGATGATCGGTATAACAGCAAATTTGGTTTTCCTGATCGATGAAGCCTTGATACAAAGGCAATACGATGGTCTTGTATTGCTTGCGGATATTCTCGGAATTGGCTTCATCTAAGGTTTCGAATATATCATGAAAACGTTTGGCCTGCGCTTCATTCGAACAAAACAAATAATTTTTATAACCGTCAAAATGGTTCTCGCTTAAGTTATTCAACAACAAATCAAACTGTTTGTTGAACGACGGTTGCGGCTGAATATGAAATTCAAACTTCTTGGTCGTTTTAAAAACAGGCTTCGAATGAAATTCCACAATCGAAAAATCCAACGCTCGTTGCACAAATGCTTTTTGGTTCAAGAACAATTGTTCCGGAGTCGCATGTTTGATATCTTTGGACAATTTTTCAAAAGCTTCTTCGGCTTTGCCAAATTGCTTGTCCAATTCGTATAAAAGATTCTCGGTATTTTGAAAAAACAAAACCGTTTTCTCAGCTATATAATCTAAAAAACTCTCCCTGTTTTCCTGAAAAATTCTGTTTTCGACATTCGGAATGATGGTGATTTTTTTCTGTTTTTCTAATGACAATTGAGTCCCCACATCAAAACTACGGATACTTTCGACTTCATTGCCAAAAAATTCTATTCGGTACGGATTGTCATTCGAAAACGAAAACACATCGACAATTCCTCCACGAACTGAGAATTCGCCAGGTTCCGTAATAAAATCAACTCTTTTGAATTCGTATTCAAACAATACTTCGTTCAGGAAATCAATCGAAATTTTATCGCCGATTGCTACTTTCAAAGTGTTTTTATCCAAATCCTTTCGAGTCACTACTTTCTCAAAAAGCGCCTCGGGGTAGGTAACAATGACAGCGGGTTTTTTTCGGGAATTGATTCGATTGAGTACCTCAGCGCGAAGCAAAACATTCGCATTGTCGGTTTCCTCTATTTGGTACGGACGACGAAAAGAACCGGGATAAAACAACACATCGGGTTCACCGATCATTTGTTCGAGGTCGTTAAAATAATAGGCTGCTTCTTCTTTATCATTAAAAACCACCAAAAAAGGAAGCTCTGATTTCTTAAAAAGAGACTGAATCACAAAGGAAGCTGCCGACCCCAACAAACCTTCCAATTGTATTTTTATCTGATTATTTTCCTGCAAACGGGCTACAATCTGAGCCGTTTTTGGAGAAGAATCATAAACCGAATATATAGTGGCCTTACTCAACGTGTGCTGCGTTTGGATTATTTGGATTGCTCAAATTATTTGGATTACCTGGAATCACAGGGCTTCCAGACTGAATGGCTCTTGTGGTGTCCAGCATCTTTAATAATTCGGACTCCCCAACTTCCAATGGGATTTTACTTTTCTCGACAATTTTATCCATTTGTCTTTGCAAAGAAACCAACTCGATATTAATTTCCGAAACGAGCTTCGTCACTCTTTTATCCGAAACTTTATCCAAATTAATGTATAAATCTAACATTTGAACTTGCGTGACTAAAGTCGCAATACGGCTTCTTATTTGTGGTGTATCAAATTGGGTAGGAATATTGGTGTTCAAAGCCATCGCTTTGGTCGATAAGGCTTTGGCTTTCTTTTGAAAAGCACCAATTGTTTTCTTTGGCTTGATGGCCAATTCATCCATAAAAGCACGCCATTCACCCCAAGTGGCCAAGGTAGCTTCCGAAGTCGAATTGATCGGAGTGTCGTGAAAATTCCACCCTTTATTTATAGTTGTGAAAATTAATTCCTTCTTTTTAGTATCCCTTAAGTTATCGGCAAAACGTTGTTCGTTGTTATTTTTACACGAAAACTGCAGCGAAATTATCAAAAAAAGCAGCGTTAATTTAGTATTCATTTGTAGCAATTATTTGTTTTTTAATGGTCAAATGTCCTTCGCAAAGAAATTCAGTATTACTCCTATCTTTTGAACTATTTCAAGCACAAAGTTACAAAGTAATTTTACAATAGTCGAAAAAACGAAAGTCCTAAAGAAAAAACAATAAAAAAAAGCTAAGCATGTAAAAAACACTTAGCTTCTTTTTAATTTAATAACGGTGTAACTATATTTATAATGCTTCTATTTCTGAAGTTGCCATTTGTGCAACGGCTGCACGTGGATTTATATAAATTGAAATTTTCCTTCCTTTTGGCGCAGTAAAATCAAGACCTTTCAATTCCACTTCTTGAGATCCTAAAGCTTGAATTTGCTTAACCTTGAATGACAAATTAATTGTTTTGTCCACATCGTCTGTATTCGTATAGCTGAAAGTTACCAATTTCCCACTATTATAAAACACTTTTTCAATGGTTTTTACGGTTGCTGGTGCTTCTGTAACATTTAAATTTAAAATCGATCTTTCAAAATCTACTCCTCCAATACTATTGGGTGTCCACAAATCATATTTGTATTTTAGGGCATTATTGATCTTGATTACGAACGAACATTCTGGTAAATCGGCAGCTTTTTCTTGTGGACTTACAACGAGATTGTCTTTTGTACAATTTGTTAATAATAGTGCCAACACTATTATGCTTATAACTTTTTTCATAAATTTGTTTTTATCGAAAACAGACCATTTTCGAATATTTTTTGCAAAAATACCACTATCACATTGCATTTAATAGCAAAAAAGAAAGGTTTAACAAAGGTTTCGTGTTTTCTTGTCAGGAATATACGTCACAATTAACGTTAATTAGAGTAAAAATATGATATCGAATCGTCGTTTATCTTCAATTTGTAATAGCGTCGATTTGAAAAATGAAAGCGTAACTTTGTACCGATGAAAATTCTAATAATAGAGGACGACCAAAGGGTAGCTGCACTTATCCAAAGAGGGCTGGAAGAGCAAGGCTTTACCACTACTTTAGCTTATGATGGGATTTCGGGAAAGAAATTGGCATTGAACAATCAGTATGACTTGGTTATTACTGATATTGTTTTGCCTAAACTTGACGGACTCGATTTGTGCAAGGAAATACGCAAGACCAAACCCGATCTGCCAATAATTATGCTTACCGCTCTAGGTACTACCGACGACAAAGTAGAGGGATTTGATGCCGGTGCAGACGATTATTTGATAAAGCCTTTTGAAATGAGAGAGCTTTTGGTTCGAATTCGGGCTTTGTTGAAACGGAGTACAGGCAATACCAATAGCATTAAATTTATTTTGAAATATGCCGATCTTGAAATGAATTTGCAAACCAAAAGCGTAAGAAGAAACGATACCGAAATAAATCTTACCCCAAAAGAATTTAAACTTTTAGAATACCTACTCCAAAACCCCGAACGTGTTTTGTCGCGAACCGAAATTGCCGAGGAAGTGTGGGACACTCATTTTGACACTGGCACTAATTTCATAGATGTATATATCAATTATTTACGGAAAAAAATTGATAAAAATTTTGACCATAAGCTCATACACACCAAATCTGGAATGGGATTTATCTTTAAAGTAGAATGAAAATCAGAAACCGCCTTACTTTATTATTTACTTTTATTACGGCCACGATTTTATTTGTGTTTGCTTCTATTATCTATCTCTCAGCTAAAGAAAATCGCGAAAATGAGTTTTATTTTGGTTTAAAAAAAGAAGCCATTACCAAGGCAAACTTAATTTTTGATGCGAAAGTTGATACTAAGACCCTACAAGACATTTATAAAAATAACAGGGAGATCCTAAATGAAGTAGAAGTTGCGATCTATGACGATTCTTTTAAATTGCTCTATCACGATGCCGTCGATATCGATGTGGTGAAAGAAACCAGACCCATGTTTGATGAAATCATTCAAAAAAACGAATTGTATTTTTATCAAAAAAACAGACAAGTAGTTGGTTTGAACTTTAAATTTAAAGGGAAGGATTTTGTTATTACGGCCGCCGCTTATGACGAATATGGCTATAAAAAGTTACAGGATTTACAGCAAAACATCATTCTTTTTTACATTATTTCAATATTATTTCTCTATATAGCAGGCCGTTTTTTTTCGAGAAAAGCATTTGAACCTATAGTTGAACTCACCAACAAAGCAAAAAACATTACGGCCACAAATCTTGATTTGAGGTTAAGCTCCAGCGACAGTAAAGACGAACTCTCTGAAATGGCGAATACATTCAACGAAATGCTCAACCGGTTGGAAAATTCATTTGATGCACAAAAACATTTTGTCTCCAATATTTCACACGAACTACGAACACCGCTAGCCGCAATTATCACCGAATTAGAATTATCCACCAACAAAGAGCGAAGCACCGAAGAATATAAAACTGCCATACAATTTGCTTTGAATGATGCCAAAAAATTAGCCAAACTTTCCAATAGTTTATTGGATCTTGCCAAAGCGAGCTATGATCCATCTGAAATTTCTTTTAAGCCCGTTCGTATAGACGAGATCTTATTAGACGCCAGCCAACAGGTCCAAAAATCCAATTCCAGTTACAATGTCAGCATTCACTTTGAAAATGATTTTGAAAATGAAAATGACATTTCAGTAAACGGAAATGAATATCTTTTGAAAGTTGCTTTTGCCAACTTGTTTGAAAATGGATGCAAGTTTTCGAATAACCATAAAAGCCAGGTGTCTATTTCGTTTACCGAAAATCAAATCAGTTTACAGTTTACAGATACCGGTATTGGCATTACAAAAAAAGATTTAAAGCATATTTTCACTCCATTTTATAGGGGTTCAAACAAAGTTCACGCTGATGGAAATGGTATTGGCTTGTCCTTGACCAAGAAAATTGTCTCGCTGCACAAAGGGGAAATATCGGTGGTTTCTAATGTTGCTGTGGGAACCAATTTCAAGGTTGAAATTCCTCATTTATAAATTCCAAAACTTTAAATCACCGATTTTAAACACCCTCCAGTTAAAGCTGGAGGCAATTGACTGCTTTGGGTAAATAAATATAGAAAATAGAAACGGCTCAATAATTACTGCATTTCTTATCGATATAAAAGAGGTGCCAACCCATTATTGCCAACAAAAAAAGGCTGTCCGAAATAGGACAGCCTTTTTTGAATAAATCGAATCACGAGAATCACTTTAAGAGCATACAATTAAATTTGTAAGCAATTAATACTTTTTTCCCTGCTCTATTTACAAAAAATTAAAGTTTATATGACAAACCAGCATTTAAAATCCCTTTGTAACCGAATCCTAAATTAACAAATCCCCCAAATTTATTTCCGAAACGAACCCCAATGGCATCCACTTGATAAGCAACTAGATTTGTTGTATCTGTTTGTCCAGCATATTCGTGATGATTTACAGAAACACCCCCAGAAACACCAGAGTATAACTTAACCGTTTTTTTCTGGAAATAATTAAAATCCGCTCCAGCTAGAACTGTATAATAGCTATCTTCCATTCTGCCACTTTTTACTTTGGCAATGATAATATCTTTACCCACTTTTTCATATACAAAACCTCCTTTAAGTGAAATTCTAGGAGTAATATCATATAAGTACTCTAATCCAATTGCTCCGGTTCCCTGGTTATTCTCTGTTTTATAATATCCACCTGTTAATCCAACACTCCAAACATCCGACATTAAATCAGCAAATTGAGGAACGGTTCCAAGACCGTAAGAAAATCTAATTTCACTTTTTCCTTGTTTTTCCTGTGCATTAACAACTAAACCAAAAGCTAATAATACCAATACTGTCAATCCTTTTTTCATTTTTTATTTATTTTAAATTATGAGCTGCAAAGGTAAATATCACAAAACCGAAACCTTTTGTTATTTCCATAAAGTAAAGTTAAACCAAGCAAGCGACTATAAGTCAACTACTTAACGCAATATATTACATTGACTCCT
This sequence comes from Flavobacterium sp. ZT3R18, assembly GCF_007097385.1. Lineage (GTDB taxonomy): Bacteria > Bacteroidota > Bacteroidia > Flavobacteriales > Flavobacteriaceae > Flavobacterium. Next base: position 178,954 of record NZ_VJZS01000002.1, on the reverse strand, counting down.
TAATTTCAATCGGTTTCGTAAAATATAGTCAAACTGTTTATTTATTTTTTTTTGGTTTTTTTTAAGAGACTTATAACTATTCATTACCATAAATACATGTGTAATCGGATACACGACAGATTGCACTTTTTGAGAAAACAAAATTAATTCTCATTGTTGTCGAAATTCCAACATATAAGTTTATGTAAGAAAGCAAAGTGAACTTATCTGTTTAAATATACCCAACTATATTGTCGCTATAAGTCTTCCGACTATAACATTACTTTTAGAAAAGGTGCATTTTGTCGTACACCCTGTGTAACCATTCGGTATCGCAAATACTAAGTTGCTTTTTGCCACAATTATTGTTTGATTTCTTAATAGACCCTAAGTGTTAAAGTAAACCTGCATAGATTACGGTAACTCTAATAAGATTCTAATTTTTTTCTAAACCTTTTCTAACGGCTCTATCTAAGTTGCTGCTCTACTTTTGCAGCTCAAAATTTAAAAAACAGTACAAATTAAAAATGGATCTCCCTCCCCCTAGAAAACAAAAATTATAAACTTCTCATCTGCATGATTGCCATTGGTTTTTTCGCAGTTGCGAATTAAAGACAAAAATCATGTTAAAAACACCTTCAAAAAATAAAACAATTCGCCTTCTTGATGAGAGTTACAACTATCCGCTCGGAATCGAAGCAAGCCCGACAGTCGCCTTCTTAAAAAAAGAAACGGTTATCCCTAAACTAAAATGGGTTTCGAATATTTTCGACTATTTGAGTAGTGCTAATTCTAAAACAAGAGACTTTCTCTATGATTACAACCTATGAATTCACGGTTCGTCTTTCGACAGCCTTACTACTGGGAGCCACTATAGGCATTGAACGGCAATGGCACCAAAAAAGCGCTGGACTCCGTACCAACACATTGGTTTCATTAGGCGCTGCCGCTTTTATCCTGCTCTCCGTTTCGCTAACGGGTAATGGAGGAGATCCAAGTCGAATTGCCGCTCAAATTATCACAGGAATTGGTTTTCTGGGTGCTGGAGTGATTATGAAAGACGGTTTAAGTGTGCAAGGGCTGAACACGGCGGCAACCATTTGGTGTTCGGCAGCAGTGGGTTCACTAGCAGGTGTTGGTTTATTTGCGGAAGCGACAATCGTTAGTGTCGCAATAATGCTTACCCATTTATTGCTTCGCCCAGTTGGTTTGAAATTAAACCAATTACAACCCATAAAATCCACAAATGCCGCTACGGATTATTTGATTACCATAAACTGTAAAACAGAAGTTGAGAATCATCTTCGGGTGATGCTCATGCAAAATTTAGGGTTGCACGATACCTTATTATTAAAATCATTAACAAGTGATGATAATGAAGATCCTTCTATTGCAATCATAACAGCCGAAATAAAAGCTGTTTCGGCACAAGATAATTTAATAGAAAAAATGGCTAGCCGATTAACCATTGAAGAAAAAGTAATAAAAGTGAGTTGGGAAATTATTGGAACCCAAACAGATCTATAAATCAACATATTAAAAACAGTCCAATTATTATTTAAAATTATAAAAGATGAGTGTAAAAGATAAAATGAAACAACCTTTTTATTCCTTAGCCAGTAGCAACGGAATGAATTTAGGGGCTATTACAAAACTGCGTACTGCTTCTCGAAGCAACGACGATTTTGTATATGCTATGCTGGAAAGCTCAGAAAAAGGGCTTACAAAACCTGCCTCTGAAGAACGAATTAGAGAATTTGGATTAAATGAAGTACAGCACGACAAAGCGCCCTCTTGGATAAGCCAATTATTGAAAGCATTCGTAAATCCGTTTATTTTCATATTGCTTATCATTGCTATAATCTCCTTTATCATTGATATATGGATGGTACCTCTGGGAGAAGAAGACTTCAAAACCGTAATCGTCGTTGCCATGATGGTTTTATTTAGTGCGTTGTTACGATTTTTTCAAGAATACCGCAGCAATAAAGCCGCTGAAAACTTAAAAGGAATGGTGAAAACCACGGCTACCGTTTTAAGAAAATTTATGGGCAAAAGAGAGATTGCCATGACCGAATTAGTTCCTGGCGACATTATCTTTCTCTCGGCTGGTGACATGATTCCTGCGGATTGCCGTATTATGCAAAGCAAAGATTTATTCGTTAGCGAGTCGATGCTTACAGGAGAAGCATTGCCTATTGAAAAAACTTTTCTTCCCATTCGTGATGCCGACAAAAAACAACCCATAGAACTCAACAACCTTTGTTTTATGGGGACCAATGTGGTGAGTGGTACAGCAACCGCCATAGTCGTTGCCACTGGAAGCCAGACTTATTTTGGGAGCATTAGCAAAACCATTTTAGGAAACAGACCCGAAACGGCTTTTGATATAGGGGTGAACAAAGTGAGTTACTTGCTCATCCGTTTTATGTTGGTGATGGTTCCCGTAATTTTCCTAATAAATGGTTTTGTAAAAGGCGACTGGATGCAGGCCCTTCTATTTGCAATTGCCGTTGCCGTAGGTCTAACGCCCGAAATGTTGCCTATGATTGTTACCGCCAATCTTGCCAAAGGCGCACTGAACATGAGTAAACACAAGGTAATTGTAAAACGATTGAACGCCATCCAAAATATTGGTGCTATGGATATTCTCTGTACCGATAAAACCGGAACATTGACACTCGATAAAATAGTACTGGAAAAACACCTAAATGTTTTTGGTGTCGAAGATGATGAAGTCTTAAAGTGGGCCTACCTCAACAGTTTTCATCAAACGGGACTAAAAAACATACTGGATAAAGCCGTTTTAGAACATGCCGAACTTCACGATTATTTGAAAGTGGAGGAATCCTTTATGAAAGTGGATGAGATACCTTTTGATTTTCAACGCAGACGCATGTCGGTTATCCTTAAAATGCAAAACGGAAATCATCTGTTGATTTGCAAAGGAGCAGTCGAAGAAATGTTGGATTTGTGTTCCCATAGTTTTGATCCTGGCGAAGACAAGCAACTCCATCTCGAAAATGACAAAGTAATTCCGATGGATCAGAAAATGCGAAATACCGTTTTGCAAACCTCAAAGAAAATGAATGAGGAAGGATTAAGAGTCCTGTTAGTTGCCATTAGGGAATTTGACGGAACACGTCCGTTGACTTATTCAGTAGAAGACGAAAACAAGCTTACACTGACTGGCTTTATTGGTTTTCTGGATCCCGCAAAACCATCGGCAGAACCCAGTATTGCGGCACTTCACAAATTAGGGGTGACCTTAAAAGTGCTTACTGGCGACAATGAAATCGTTACCAAAAAAATCTGTAATGATATTGGAATTCCAGTACAAAATATTGTGCTGGGTGCCGAGTTGGAAATGATGACCGATGCCGAACTTACCCAACGCATTGATACCATTTCGATTTTTGCCAAACTAAGTCCATTACAAAAAGTAAGGGTTGTCAGAATATTAAGAGCCAAAGGGCATACCGTAGGGTTTATGGGAGATGGGATCAATGATGCCGCCGCACTTAAGGAAGCAGATGTAGGTATTAGCGTAGATACCGCCGTAGATATTGCCAAAGAAAGTGCCGACATTATTCTGTTAGAAAAGGATTTAATGGTGTTACGCAAAGGGGTCATTTATGGCCGCAGAACTTTTGGTAACATCATCAAATACATAAAAATGACGGCTAGCAGCAATTTCGGAAATATGTTTAGCATGCTTGGAGCAAGTGCTTTTCTGCCCTTTTTACCGATGCTTCCCGTTCAGTTGTTAGCTCAAAACTTGTTGTATGATATATCACAAACAACCATCCCTTGGGACAAAATGGATGAGGATTTCTTAGAAACACCAAAAAAATGGGATCCTTCAAGTATCCAAAGATTCATGTTTTTTATCGGACCCATCGGTTCCATTTTTGACTTTGCAACTTTTGCCGTGATGTTTTTTTTCTTCAAAGCCAATACTCCAGAACTGCAATCCTTTTTTCAAAGCGGTTGGTTTATAGAAGGTTTGTTGTCTCAAACATTAATTATACACATGATACGCACCAAAAAAATTCCGTTTCTACAAAGTTGGGCAACAACTCCTGTGGTAGCATTAACATCCATAATTATGTTTATTGGTATCGCTATTCCGTTTTCGCCATTAGCGCCAATATTAAAAATGCAACCACTTCCGTTGAGTTATTTCCCTTGGCTGTTTGGAATACTCACCAGCTATTGTTTGCTAACGCAATGGGTAAAAACGTGGTTTATAAAAAAATTTAACGAGTGGTTATAACACTAAAGAAGAATACAATATGATACTAAACAAAACAAAAAATTGCGGGTTTCAAATAGCGAAAGTTCAAAATCGAAACCTCTTATTGGCTCTAATTACGGCAACCGTTCTTACTGCTTGCGGTACTACAGCCGAAACCAAAGAAGAAGAAAATTTTTCTTTGAAGGGAGACACCATTGTAGTTCCTGCCCAATCATCGATTGCGCCCAAACTAAAAATGGAAACGGTCAAAGAAGAGCCTTACCGTTTGAATCTAATAACAGCGGGTACCGTAAAAGCGATTCCGAATTATTATGCCGAAATAGCCCCACCGTTTTCTGGTAGGGTAACCAAAGTACATTTGAAATTAGGAATGAAAGCACAAGCAGGAACACCGCTTTTTGAAATTGTTTCCCCAGATTTCGTCGATGCACAGAAGAATTTTTTTCAGGCAAAGTCAGGATTTCAAATAGCCCAACTTTCGTTGAAACGCCAAAAGGATTTAAGTGCCAATGGTGTGGGCGCACAAAAGGATCTAGAAGAGGCGCAAACCAATTTTGAAATAAATGAAAAAGAATATCAAAATGCCATCGTCAGCTTAAAAATATTCGGGGTAAATGCCAATACGTTAGCCTTTGGACAACCGCTGGTCATTACCTCTCCCATTCCAGGCGAAGTGGTACACAACGAAGTGGTCATGGGACAGTATATAAATACCGAAGATGCCCCCCGAGCAAAAGTTGCCAACCTAAAAAAAGTTTGGGTCGTGGGACAGGTAAAGGAAAAAGACATTCGGTTTATACATGAATTAGATGCTGCAACAATCCAGATAGCGGCTTATCCCGACAGAAAAATAACAGGCAAGGTGTATCATGTTGAAGAAAGCGTTGACGAAGCCACCCGAAGTGTACAGGTTTTAATCGAGTGCCAAAATAATGACAATACACTTAAACCCGGCATGTATGTAACCGTAAACTTTATTGATACGCCTCAAAGCACTTTGTTCGTCCCAGCCAAAGCGGTGTTGCAGTTTAACGACCAAAGTTTCGTATTCGTTCAAATCGCAAAAGGAAAATACATAAGACGTACCGTGGAAACTGGAATTTCAGACAATGGAAAAATAGCCATATTATCCGGACTAAAATCAGACGAAACCATCATAAGTGAAGGTGCTTTCTATCTCCTTGAAGTAAAATAATTAGATATCTCTCGATAATTATCGGAATTAAAAAATAAAACACATATGAAAGAAAATATATTTGGAACAGCCATTACTAAACGCTGGTTAATTTTAGCATTATTCTTGCTACTTTCTTTATTTGGGTATTACTCTTGGACCCAACTATCGGTTGAAGCTTACCCCGATATTGGAGATGTTACCTCGCAAGTGGTAACACAAGTTCCCGGTTTGGCCGCCGAAGAAATGGAACAACAAATCACGATTCCCATCGAGCGCGCCATAAACGGATTGCCTGGTCTGCATGTGATGCGAAGCAAAAGTACTTTTGGCTTGTCTATGGTGACCATTGTTTTTGATGACGGGGTAGAAGATTACTTTGCCCGAGCCAGAATTCAAGAACGCTTAAATGATGTCGAATTGCCTTATGGTGCCGTACCGGGTTTAGACCCTCTTACCTCTCCAACTGGTGAAATTTACCGCTACATCATTGAAAGCAAAAACCATGATTTGCGACAACTAAGCGAGCTACAAGAATACATAATTATTCCCCGTATCAAGCAAGTAGCGGGTGTGGCAGACATCACCAATTTTGGGGGTATCACAACGCAATATCAAGTAGAGCTTGATCCCCGAAAAATAGAGCAATACAATTTATCGCTAAGCGAAGTAACCGAAGCTATCGAAAAAAACAATGCCAATGTGGGCGGTAGCATGGTGGATCGTGGCGACCAATCCTACGTGGTGCGTGGAATCGGTTTGGCAAAAAATCTGGATGATATAGGGCGAATTGTCGTGAAATCGGTAAATGGCGTTCCCATTTATCTCAATGATATTGGGAAACTAAAATATGGAAACCTAGAACGCAAAGGGGCACTTGGGTATTCTGACAAACGTGGGGCTGACTATTCCGATAATATTCAAGGCATTGTGCTTTTGCTAAAACAGGAAAATCCATCGGTTGTCCTAAAAGGCGTGAATGAGGCCGTTGTAGATTTGAACGAAAACGTGCTTCCAAAGGGAGTAAAAATCCATACTTTCTTAGACCGAACTGATCTTGTAAACACTACCCTTACCACCGTTTCTCACACTTTACTTGAGGGAATGGCTTTGGTAATTATTGTGCTAATTGTTTTTCTGGGTAGTTGGAGAGGGGCTTTATTAGTGGCAATTACGATTCCAATCTCATTATTGATTGCTTTTATATTAATGAAATTGACCAATATTCCGGCAAATCTGCTTTCCCTAGGGGCAATCGATTTTGGAATTATTGTAGATGGTGCTATTGTAATGATGGAGACCGTTTTGAAGAAACGAGAAGATAACGAAGACCAAGAACTAACCGAGAAAAGTATTGCCGAAAGGGTAAAAGGAGTGGCTCGTCCAATATTTTTTGCCACCTTGATTCTTATTACTGCTTACTTGCCGCTATTTGCGTTTGAACGTGTGGAGAAAAAATTATTCACACCCATGGCATTTACCGTTGGCTACGCTCTTTTTGGTGCCTTACTAGTTGCCTTATTTCTTATACCGGGACTAGCCTATTTCATTTATCGCAAGCCACAAAAAATGTATCACAACAAGTGGCTCGATAAACTAACTAATGCGTACCACAGTCGCATTCAAAAAATAATGCAAGCTCCCAAAAAAGTGTTTGTGCCATTAATTGCGGTATTGTCTCTTGCTTGTATTCTTACCGCAACGGTAGGAAAAGATTTCTTGCCTCCATTAGACGAAGGGTCTATTTGGTTACAAGTTTCATTACCGCCGGGTATCACTTTAGAAAAATCGAAAGAGATGAGCGACACCCTTCGTCATCGTACACTAAAACACGACGAGGTAACCTATATGATGGTGCAAGCCGGACGTAATGATGACGGAACAGATGCGTGGACCCCTTCGCACTACGAATGCAGTATTGGTCTAAAACCCTACAGCGAGTGGAAATCAGGAAGAACCAAAGCCGATTTAATTAAAGAACTTGCCGCAGAATACGCCACTATGCCAGGATATAATGTTGGTTTTTCGCAACCCATGATTGATGGGGTTATGGATAAAATTTCGGGAGCACACAGCGAATTGGTGGTAAAAATATATGGCGAAGATTATAAAGAAACCCGCCGAATTGCAGAGGATGTCATCAAAACATTGCAAGGTGTAAAGGGAGCCGTTGATTTGGCTATAGACCAAGAACCGCCTTTGCCGCAAATACAAGTTATTGCGGATCGCCAAAAGATTGCCCAGTATGGCTTGAATGTAGATGATGTATCGGAATTGATAGAAGTTGCCCTGGGAGGAAAAGCGGTTTCGCAAATTTTTGTAGGCAATAAAGTCTATGATATTATGACGCGTTATGACGAAGAAAGTCGCAATAGTCCTGAGAAAATAGCAAATTTAATGTTGACCAATTCCGAAGGGAGCAAGATTCCTTTGTCCCAAGTTTGCAACATCAAACTCAATACAGGAGAAAGTACTATTTCTCGAGAGATGAATCAACGACATTTAACCGTTCGTTTGAACTTGAGAGGGAGTGATTTGAGTTCGTTCCTAGCCGAAGCTCAATCTGAAATTGAAGAAAAAGTAAAATACGACCATGAACAATTTAAAATAAAATGGGGAGGACAATTTGAAAATCAAGAACGCGCTTATGGGCATCTTGCCGTAATCGTCCCTTTGGCTTTAGCCCTTATGTTTGTCTTATTGTACGGTGCGTTTGGCAAATTCCGTCAGGCAGGACTGCTGATGAGCATCGTTCCTTTGGCCTTGTTTGGAGGAATGTTAGCCCTAAATGTTCGTGGAATGACACTCAATGTCTCCTCTGCGGTGGGCTTTATTGCCTTGTTTGGTGTGGCGATACAGAATGGCGTAATTATGATTTCACACATCAATCAACTTCGCAACAAAGGAATGGCCTTGCTTGATGCCGTAACGAACGGTGCCAAACAACGCTTCCGTCCCGTATTGATGACCGCAACAGTTGCTGTTTTGGGATTGCTTCCTGCTTCCTTAACCACTGGTATAGGCAGCGATGTACAAAGGCCACTGGCAACGGTAATCGTTTATGGTTTACTGTTCTCTACCGTTCTTACCTTATTTGTTTTGCCTTCTCTTTATTATCTGATTGAGAAAAAATTTGAGCAAGAGGAGGAGGAGTTAGAAAACGTTTAAGCGTTGATTTATTTAACGATTAACAGAATAAACAAATAACCAAATAAACAATTCAATACTATGATTAAAAATATAAAATATAAATGGGTGCCATTTGTTTTACTGATCGGTATTCCGGGAGTGGCAAATGCTCAAATTGACACCACATTTACAAGAACAATAATAAATTATTCGGATTTTCTAACCTTAGTCAGTAAGAACAATTTAGGCTATGCTGCCGAAAAATTCAACATGAATATTGCAGACGCCAATGTAGAAGCGGCCAAAGTTTTCCCAGATCCAGAACTAACCATCGGAGCAAGTGATACTGGACAACGAAGAATGCAGATGGGTTATGGTTTTTCTGGTGAATTAAGCTGGTCATTAGAATTGGGAGGAAAGCGAAAAGCACGCATCAACTTGGCAAAAAGCACCAACGAACTCACCAAGGCCTTACTTGAAGACTACTTCCGCAACCTACGTGCCGAAGCTACTTTGAATTACCTCACGGGTTTGAAACAAAAAGAGCTTTTTGCAGTACAGCTCAGCTCTTATACGATTCTAAAAAATATAGCCGTCTCGGACAGCATTCGTTTCAAGTTAGGAAGTATCTCCGAAATTGATGCCCGCCAAAGCAGACTAGAAGCCAATGCCATGCTGAATGAAGTTTATCAAAGCGAAGCCGATTGGAAGACCGCCCTTTTGCAATTAGGGACGCTAGTGGGGGAGCAAAAAGCAGACGCCTTGTTGCTGCCTTCTGGAGATTTAGCAAAAATGGATCGTGTGTTCGATTTAAACCAACTGATTACTTCCGCCCAAAACAACAGAGCCGATTTGTTGGCTGCGCTCAAGAATAAAACGGTATCCCAAGATGCTTTAAAATTAACCCAAGCGAATCGGGTTTTCGACCTGGGATTCAGTTTGGGAGTAGAAGGCGCTGCTGTTGTAAGTAATGCTGTTGCACCAACGCCCTCTTCAACCGCAGTTTCGGCAGGAATAACCATTCCACTACTATTTTCCAACAACAACAGAGGCGAATTAAAAGCCGCAGAATATGGCTTGCAACAAGCCAATGTGCTATACAAACAAACGGAGTTACAAATTCAGGTTGAAGTTAGGCAAGCCTGGTTTGCTTACCACACGGCACAAAAACAGGTTCGCCAATTTAATACTGGTTTACTTGCTGATGCAAAAGGAGTATTAGACGGTAAGATTTATAGTTACAAGCGAGGAGAAACTTCGCTGCTGGAAGTATTGAGTGCACAACAAACCTATAACGAAACACAGCTCAATTATTATGAAACGTTATACAACTACGCAGCAGCCTTAGTAGAATTGGAAAAAACAGCTGGCATTTGGGATATTAATTTTTAAAATAAAGAAACAATGAAAACAATACTTACAATAGCACTGATGTTATTTTTGTCAATAACAGCCAGTGCACAACAGGAAAAGATCACTTTTGGCATTAGTGGCGGTATGAACTGGTCGACACTCAGAGGCAGTGACATCGACAGTTTATCAACTGGGGGTGCATCAAAAGGGTCAATCAGTGCTGTAATCGGCATCACTCTCGACAACAAAACAACCAAGCATTTTGGACTAAAACATGAACTTTTTTACAGCAGACGATTGACTACAGTAGAGATGAATGATGCTATTAACCCTATTTTTACCAGTAGCCTTAGGCGTCAATATCTTGATCTATTTCCCGCTAGTCCAACTTTTTATTACAAAGGATTTCAGCTCTATGCAGGTCCCTATTTAGGCATTTTGTTAAATGCCTCCATTCAGCGCAAAGATGATGATGGAAACCTATATACTGATAAAACTTTTTTTGGCTCTAGTGAATCTTCCGGTGGTTATAGCCAGAAAATGGATGCTGGAATTGTAATGGGTTTAAATTATGAATTACCAAACGGACTTAATTTTGGAGCGCGCTGTATTCGTGGATTTGTGCCCCTGATTGAAAATGCAAATACACAAGAAGAGCAATGGAAGATTTACAATCAAAGTTTTTTTGTCACCATGGGGTATAAATTTCAATAAATTTCAATTTTCAACTATATCACGTTTAGGAAAACTATGGACTAACAACAATAACGGCTGTTTTTTTTTGATATTAACAAACCGGTGGCTAAATTTATCTAACTATTTATGAAATCGTTATATTTGTGGTCAAAACAAATTACAATGAATCCAAAGATATTAATTATAGGCGCTTGCGGGCAAATAGGCACCGAACTAACGCACCAACTTAGAGCATTATACGGAACGGAAAATGTTATTGCTTCCGACATTCGAAAATTGAATACCGATGTCGTCAATTCAGGACCCTTTGAAGTGGTCAATGCTTTAGATTTTAACCAAATTGAAAATTTGGTAGAATTGCATCAAATTACCGACGTGTATTTAATGGCAGCCCTGCTTTCTGCGACAGCCGAAAAAAATCCTGCTTTTGCTTGGGATTTAAATATGAACTCGTTATTTCACGTTCTGAATTTGGCGAAAGCCGGAAAAATCAAAAAGATATTCTGGCCTTCCAGTATAGCCGTTTTTGGGCCAACAACACCCAAAGAAAACACCCCGCAATACACTGTTATGGAACCTTCTACCGTTTATGGAATCAGCAAACAAGCCGGCGAAAGATGGTGCGAATACTACCATAACATCTTTGGAGTCGACGTGAGAAGTATCAGATATCCTGGTTTAATCAGTTGGACCACACTCCCAGGCGGAGGAACTACCGATTATGCTGTTGACATCTATCACAAAGCACTTTCTGATAAAAAATACGAATGCTTTTTAGCTGCAGAAACCAAAATGCCGATGATGTATATGGATGATGCCATTGCAGCTACCATCAATATTATGAAAGCACCGGTTGAACAAATTAAGATTCGATCTTCCTATAATTTGGCGGCGATGAGTTTTACCCCAACCGAAATTGCTGCCGAAATCAAAAAACACATTCCAGAACTGGAAGTAACGTACGCACCGGATTTCCGTCAAAAAATTGCCGACAGTTGGCCTGCAAGCATTGACGACAGCCGCGCTAGAGAAGATTGGGGCTGGAAACACGAATTTGATCTAGAAATGATGACCGTCGATATGATCAAAAATCTAAGTCCGCAATACAGTACCGACTTATAGAATAATTCCAAAAATTCACGTCCATAATCATCCATTGGGCGTGCCACCATTAGAAAAAGAGGCCTACTTATCGCAGCGCGTATTCGGCCTCTTTCCCTAATGCTGTCAGGCTATTGCCGTTACAAGGTAACTTGGCGCTATCCTTCACGCAGCATCCGTGTCCCGAAGATATTATTCGTTTAAAGAACCTGTTCTTCCACAAACCACTCACTCAATATTGTCTCACCTCAAAATTGTCCTTCCGAGGAACGAGGAATCTCCACAATACTATTCCGCAATGCTATTCCGTTTTTTTAATTTTCTTAGTCGAATAAGATTGTCGAGCTACTCGCGGAGATCTCTCCTTCGTCGAGATGACAATATTATGATGAAAAGTTTGAGAACAAAAAACTGTACTGACCCAAATTACGGGTTTATAGAATTTCCGTACTAATTGCAATAAAAACAATTCATAAATAACGTTTCACTAATAATCCTCTTTGATTTTTGCCAATTATTTAACGGTTTGTCCCTGCGATTTATTTAAATTGCAAATGCATTAAAAACAGGAAAATGGTATGTCAGAAATAGATCCAGAAAGAGCGCGCCTAAAATTAAGAACCGACAATAAAGGCTGGAAAAAGTGGGGTCCTTATCTAACGGAACGCCAATGGGGAACCGTACGAGAAGACTATTCTCAAAATGGTTATGCCTGGGGAAGCACCACTCACGACATGGCCCGCTCCAAAGCGTATCGATGGGGAGAAGAAGGTATTGGGGGGATTTCAGACAACAAACAGCACATCTGTTTGGCTTTTGCTTTTTGGAACCACAAAGACCATATTCTAAAAGAACGTTTTTTTGGACTAACCCCTTCCGAGTCGAACCACGGAGAAGACGTAAAAGAAATCTACTTCTATCAAGATTCCACCCCTACCCATTCCTATCAAAAGATGCTTTATAAGTATCCTCAAACTGCTTTTCCGTATGAAAAACTAATCAAAGAAAGCAAAAAACGATCCCGTCAGGAACCCGAATACGAACTACTGGACACAGGGATTTTTGATAACGATGCCTATTTTGATATTTCCATAGAATATGCCAAAGCCGAGGAACAGGACATCTTAATCAAAATTACCGTAGAGAACCGCTCAAAGGAAGCCGCTCCAATTACAGTATTACCCACCATTTGGTTCAGGAACACTTGGAGTTGGGGATATGAGAATTACAAACACAAGCCAACCTTAACTGGCGTTGGAAAAGCTGCAATTGAAGTCCACCATCGCTTAGTGGGTCACTTTCATTTGTATGCCGATCATGCCGAAGAACTTTTATTTTGCGAAAACGAAACCAATTTGGAGCGCTTGTACAAAACCCCAAATCCCACTGCTTATACCAAAGACGGCATCAATGATTATATTATCAATAAAAATGCAGCAAGCATAAATCCAAAGGGTACAGGCACCAAAGCAGCTGTAAAATATGACGATATCATTCCTGCCAATGGTCAAAAAGTCTATCGCCTTCGATTTACAAATACCACTACAAATAATCCTTTTGCCGATTTTGATACCCTCTTCGAAAAAAGAACTCGGGAAGCCGATGCATTTTATGCTCCCCTCCAGAAAGAAGTTACAGATGAGAAATTAAAATCCATTCAGCGTCAAGCGTATGCGGGAATGCTTTGGACCAAACAATGGTATTATTACAATGTCTTTGAATGGCTAAAAGGAGATCCCTCTACTCCAAAACCAGAAGGAAACAGAAAGACTGGGCGAAATAGTACTTGGAAACATTTATATACTTCCAACATTCTTTCTATGCCAGACAAATGGGAATACCCTTGGTTTGCGGCATGGGATTTGGCCTTCCATACCTTGCCTTTGGCCAGATTGGATCCTGATTTTGCCAAAAGACAATTGTCAGTTATCCTTAGGGAATATTACATGCACCCAAACGGGCAAATCCCAGCTTATGAATGGTCGTTCTCGGATGTCAATCCACCAGTTCATGCTTGGGCCACCTGGAAAGTATATGAAATTGACAAAGAAGCCAATGGTGGCGTTGGAGATACCGTTTTCTTGGAACGTATTTTTCACAAACTGTTACTGAATTTCACTTGGTGGGTAAATCTCAAAGATGAAAATGGGAATAACATCTTTGGAGGTGGATTCCTTGGCATGGATAATATTGGAGTATTTGATCGCTCCGCCGATTTACCCACAGGAGGTCATCTCGAACAAGCCGACGGTACGGGTTGGATGGCCATGTATTGCCTAAATATGTTGCGAATAGCCTGTGAAATTTCATTGAAAAATCCCGTTTATCAAGATATGGCTTCCAAGTTCTTTGAGCACTTTCTACAAATTTCGGGAGCGATGCAATCAATGGGAGACAACAAACTTAATCTTTGGGACGATGAAGATAAATTCTTTTACGACATGCTCCACAAAGAAAATGGCGATGCCGAATTGCTAAAAATACGCTCAATGGTTGGGTTGATCCCTCTATTTGCCGTCGAAGTATTAACTCCGGAGTTGTTAGAGAAATTACCCGCTTTTAAACGTCGTGTCGAATGGGTTCTAAAAAACCGTCCGGACTTAGCGAGTTTAGTTTCGAGTTGGTATCATCATGGCAAAGGAGAAAGTCGTTTGCTTTCTACCCTTAGAGGGCATCGAATGAAAATGATCCTAAGACGCATGTTTGATGAAAATGAATTTTTGTCGGATTTTGGGGTACGATCTTTGTCCAAATACCACAAAGAACATCCCTATAAATTCAAACATGACGGAGGAACCATTCAAGTCGATTATACTCCAGCCGAAGCCACCGGAGATATGTTTGGCGGAAACTCGAATTGGAGAGGGCCTATTTGGTTCCCCATGAATTATTTGATTTTAGACTCTTTAGAAAAATTTCACAGCTATTACGGAACGGACTTCAAGGTAGCATTCCCAACCCATTCGGGGCAAATGGTCACGCTACAGCAAGCTTCTGAAGGAGTTGCCAAACGATTATTATCGCTTTTTATACCGGATGCCAACGAGAAAATTCCGATGTATGGAGAATACGAGAAGTTTCAAGAGGATGCTCTTTTCAATACAAACCATTTGTTCTTTGAGTATTTTGATGGAGATACTGGCAAAGGTCTAGGCGCCAATCATCAAACGGGATGGACGGGATTGATTTCTGAAATTATTAGACACTTGCATGAGGAAGTGGAATAGGTAGTCTTTTTGTGTCTTTGCGAGGAACGAAGCAATCTCACTAACAAGGGCAACTTAGTGAATTATTGAAACGGACATACGATATGAGATTGCTTCGTTCCTCGCAAAGACACACGAAAACTTTATTCCAACTAAAAAGAGATCTCATTGAAAACCCTAAATTTCTAAGTTTACCCTAATGATCTTAGGATTGGGTAAGGGATAGACGCTGGCTACCGAAGTAGCGCAAATAGCCCGACAGCAGTAGCAAAAGGGGCGAGTAAGCAGCACTAAAAGTAGCCCCTTTTGCTAGTGGTGTTACCCCCAAATAATTGTTGTATAAAAAAAGGCTCTTTTAAAACGTTACATTTTAAAAGAGCCTTTTTTTATATTTTTATGAAATATTACTTCACTTCATAAATATTATTGCCTTGTTTGATATCTGCCATTAAACCGCTAGCATCTATGGTAATTTTCTTGATGGTAGCTTTCGGTTTTGAGATGTTAAATTCAAAAGTAGGATACGCCCAAGCCCAATCGTTAAGGACCGTTCTGGTAATGGCGGGAGTTGGGTTTTCTTTTTCGAAACTCATCATGCGCAACGGGATGTAGAAACTCTCTTTGGTACCATCCGTATATTCTACCAATAGATCAATTGGCATTGGCATTCTACCAATTCGTTCAAGGGTTACGGTTGTTTTATCGGCATTGTCTTTGACTTCTTTGATTCCGTAATCGATAGTGTTCAGTGTTTCTGTCCAATCGACCAAGTACCAATCTAAGTTGGCTCCCGAAACACGCTCGGCAGTTCTCTTAATATCGTTTGGTGATGGGTGTTTGAATTTGAAATCCTGATAGTATTTTTTCAGGGTTTTGTTTACGTTGTCCTGACCAATCACATAAACCAATTGCGACAAGAAAATACTTCCTTTTACGTAAGACGAAATACTATACGGACGGTTTTCATCATAACGATCTCCGTGCGTGGTTTGTGGTTGCTCCTTACCAGATTCTACTAATTTATAATAGGCTGCATAGTTGGGTTTGAATGGGTTTTCTTCTTTTTTGTCTTTCAATTCATTCAGTGCCGAATCTTCGATATAGGTGGTAAAACCTTCGTCCATCCAAGGGTGTTTGGATTCGTTGGACGCCAAAATATGTTGGAACCAAGAGTGCCCCAGCTCATGTGTAGCCGTACCTAAAATTCCTTCCAGTTTTCCGTTACCCAGCATCAAAGTACACATGGCATACTCCATTCCGCCATCACCTCCTTGTATAAACGAGTATTGTTTGTATGGATAATCACCAACCGTTTTGTTGTAATCATCCATCACTTTTACCATCAAAGGCTCTAGTTTTTTCCAGTTTTCTACAACAGCCGGTGTATTTTTGAAAAAGAAATGCAAATCGACATTGTTGGGTCCTTTTACTATATCGTGCACGTAATTTTTATCGGCAGCCCAAGTAAAATCATGCACCATTGGGGCTACAAAATGCCAAGTCAAGGTTTTTGTTTTTTTTGGATATACTACGGTAACTCCAGCATCTTGGTAGCCATGCCCCATTTCGTTTGGATTTTGCAAATAACCAGAACCTCCCAAAGTATAGTCTTTGTCGATTGTAATGTTGACATCAAAATTCCCCCAAACACCGTGAAATTCTCTGGCGATATAAGGATCAGCATGCCAACCTTCAAAGTCAAATTCAGCCATTTTTGGGTACCATTGTGCCATTGATAATTCGATACCTTCGACATTATTGCGTCCCGAACGACGAATTTGCACCGGTACTTGACCATCAAAATCTAGGGTAAAAGTCGTTTTTGAATTTGGCAGAATCGGTTTGGCCAAAGTAACTTCTAGAATCGTCCCTACTTCTTTGGCAACAGCCACAACGCCGTCTTGTTTGAAATTTGAAATTCTCAAATACCCAATTTCGTTGGGTTTAAGGTTTTTGATTCGGCTTTCTTTTACCTCTTTGTCATCTACTTTTATTTTGGTTACCATACGACCATCAGGGTCTTTGATGGTTTGCAGTCTAGCATCCATTTCGCTTCCCGGTTGAAAAGCATTATTGTACAAATGATAGTACACTCTCTTCAACGTATCCGAAGAGTTATTAGTGTAAACCAGTTCTTGTTTTCCCTTGTACTGGTAGGTTTTGACATCCATAGTGACGTCCATTTTATAATCGACCTGTTGTTGCCAGTAACCCGAATTTTGGGCGGATAGATTCACAATACTTACAGAAAAGAATACGAATAAATAGAGTTTGCGCATGGTATTTAAAAATAAAAAATGGAAGAACAAAAGCCCTTCCATTGGATTAATAGTAGTTACAATTATTTCTTAGACATTTTCTCGGCCATCACTAATGCATTATAGGCATTGACCATTTTTCCTGATTTAGAAGAATTGGCTGCTGTGCTTGATTCTTGTTTTTCGCCCAAAAGTACGGTGGCAGGAAGTGGCATTCCAGATTCCATCAAGATTTGTTTTACTTGTTTGGCTGATAATTTTGGGTAATACGAACGAACCAAAGCGGCAACTCCAGCAGCATTAGGCGCAGCCATAGAAGTTCCTTGTAAATATTTGTATTTGTTGTTTGGGATGGTTGCGTAAATTTCATCCCCAGGAGCAAAAACATCTACGTTAAAAGTACCATAATTTGAAAACTCTGCGATTACACTTTGTCCGTATGCATTATTCAAAGCACCTACGGTCAACACATTCGAAGCAAATTCTTTTTTATTGTCATCGGAGTCATTTGGGAAATTTGTATTTTCAGCCAAATCGATATTATTTCCATCATTCCCAGCGGCATGAACAAACAAAACGTCTTTCTTTTCAGCGTATTTAATGGCATCAAAAACCCATTGCTTGTGAGGAGAATAACTTTTTCCGAAACTTCCGTTGATTACTTTGGCTCCATTATCTACTGCATAACGAATGGCCAGTGCAATATCTTTGTCGTACTCATCTCCGTCTGGAACCGCTCTTACGGCCATGATTTCAACATTATTGGCAACTCCGTCACCCCCAAGATTATTGCCTCGTACTTGAGCAATAATTCCAGCAACGTGAGTTCCATGAAGGGCTTCTTCTTTGTCTGGTCCATAAACAGTATTGTTTCCGTATTTGGTATCTTTAATGTCTTCTGGATTATCACCTACAATTTTTCTACCATCAAACTCTTTGTTTAAATTATAGTTCAATTGATCGTAAACATATTTGCTATACTCTTCGATTTCCGCTCTAAAAGTAGGCCCTGCATTGGTCAAAATACGGGTCATGACCATTTTACTTTTGGTCAAATCAGGATCGGTAGTAATGATTGCGTTCAAATCTTCAACAGTATAGACTTCCTTATTCAAATGTTTTTGAATGGATTTATCTGCCCCCATCAAGAAATCGACTTGCTGTTTGTCTTGCAATGCTTTATTGTATTTTTCATTATACGCAGCCAGTGCACTTTTGTAGGTTGCGGATCCGTCATCGCCTTTTTTTACGCTACGGGTCATTTCTAGTGTTTCTTTTCCGGCATTACCCAGAAAATTCCAACCGTGAATATCATCAATGTAACCGTTTTTATCATCATCTATTCCGTTTCCGGCAATTTCTTTTTTATTGGTCCAAACTATGGATTTCAAATCTTCGTGATCAATGTCAATACCCGAATCTACAATCCCAACAATTACTTTAACCCCTTTTTTGCCTTTTAGTAATTCCGCATAAGCTTTATCTACGCTCATTCCCGGAATACTGTCTTTGGCCAAATCCAGATGCGACCATCTTTGCAATTCGGGTTCACTCAGTTTTCCTTTTTTACCAGTGTATGTAGTCGATGTTTGCGCATTGGCCGAAAGACATAATGACAAAGCCGCGAGTAATGCTAATGAAGTTAGATTTATTTTTTTCATGTACGTATTTTCCAATTTTAATAATCAACTCCAAAAATAGTAGAAGTAAATTACATATTACGCAATCGTTAACGGTATTTTAAGATAAAACACCTCTGGAAAAAGGTTTTTATTACAAAAATAATATTAGTAGGATATCACTAAATAATACCGTAAGAAAATGGATTATTTTTCGTACTCTTGCACCGCCTTATATTTAAAGACAACTTTTATGAAAACAAAATTACTTATTGTATTTGCATTTTGCACTTTTAATTTATTCTCCCAAACCAATGTAGTCCCAAACGGTGGATTCGAAACTTGGACCAATAGTACAACATTGTCCGACTGGACAATAAAAAACAATGTAACCCAAAACACTTCTAGTTTTACCGAAGGGAGCAAAAGTGTACAACTGTCTATTGCAAACAACACCACTAGACCAGAAATAATAGCTCAAGTTCCTATGACCGCTGGTAAAACGTATACTGTAAAATTTAAGTATAAGGATCCAAACGGAAACTTTAACAGTCAACATCCCATAAGTTTAAACATTAAGCAAAACGGCAGTTCTACAACGATATCCAGCAGTACTTTTGCCACTGACAACAATTGGACTGTAAAAGAAACTACTTTTACCCCAGACCAAAACATGTCGTATGACTTGAGTATTTCCTTATTTACTTTTGATACTGAGGCATTTAATATTTTGATTGATGACGTACAAGTGTTTGTTCAAGCAACTGAGCAATACACCCTAATCCCTGATCTAAATTTTGAGAAAAAACTAATTGAGTTGGGAATTGATTCTGCTCCTGCCAATGGGAAAGTAGCAACAAACAAAATTAACACATTGACTTCGTTGAATGTTTCTTCAAGCTCAATTGCTGACTTAACAGGTATTCAGGATTTTGTAGCTTTAGAATCGTTAGATTGTCAAGAAAACAATTTAACTATTTTAGATCTCTCTAAAAACGGAAAATTGACAGATGTAAATTGTTCTACAAATCAATTAACCAGTTTCATCAACACTAGCAATCTAAATTTGACACATTTAAACTGCGATTCTAATCAATTAAATTCACTAGTTGTTTCTAAATATACTGTATTAACAAATTTATTTTTTAATTATAATAAGATAACTGTAATTGATGTTTCATCAAATACTTTGTTGGAGAAATTAGAGTGTTATTCAAACTTACTTACTGAATTAAACATTACAAATAATACATCTCTAATAGAGTTAAGTTGTGGAAAAAATCAATTAACAAGTTTAAATACTTCCAAAAATCTCGCTTTAGCTTATTTAAGCTGTTCTTACAATCAAATATCTAGCTTAAATCTTTATAAAAACACAGCTTTATATGGTTTAGGTTGTTCAAATAATAAATTATCTACCCTAGATATTTCTGCAAATGTGGCTTTAACTGGTATTTTCTGTCATGTAAATGAATTGACAAGTCTTGATCTTTCGAGAAATTCAGTTCTGCTACTTTTAAAATGTAACAATAATAAATTATTAAGTATAAATTTTAAAAATGGCAAAAACTCAAGTATTGACACGAATAATCTTCCTAATTTCAAAAACAATCCTAATCTGAAATGCATACAAGTTGATGATGCTGCTTATTCAAACAATAATTGGTCAACTTTAAAAGATGCTACAGCAACCTATAATACGGTTTGCACGACATTAGGAATAGAAGAATCTATTTTTGATAAAATCGCTATCTATCCAAACCCAACCAAAGGGGAATTGCACATTGACAATATTGTTCTTGAAAAAGTAACTGTTTATGATGCTTTAGGAAAGTTAGTGAAAACAACTACATTTACTTCTGGAGCTAATGACAATACGATACATTTAACTGGATTGCCAAAAGGAATCTATTATGTGTTTCTAGAAAGCGAAGGAGCCAATACCGCTAAGAAAATTATAGTGGAGTAAGTAATAAATCATCCAAGTGAGATTGCTTTGTTCCTCACAAAAACTGCACATAAAACCCCCATTTTCAAATCGATGAAAATGGGGGTTTATTTTTAGAGTTAACTTTATCTAGATTTTAAAAAATATCTGTACAACTAAATACTTCCTTCAATCGCACTCCTTTCTCGGTATGCTCTACGGTTATAATTTCGTTATGCGCATCATGTTCCAAAAACAAATAGTAATTGTTATCGGCGGCGGCGTTCAGGAATTTTGCTTTCTCGGGCATCGTCAATAAAGGTCTGGTATCATAACCCATTACGTACGGCAAAGGCAAGTGTCCAGCTGTTGCCAATAAATCGGCACAAAAAACAATCGTTTTATCTTGGTATTGAATGTGCGGAATCATTTGCTTCTCGGTATGACCATCGGCATAAAAAATTCCAAATCCCAACTCATTTGAAATTCCAAAATCTCCATCGGGTCTAGGAACAAAATGCAATTGTCCATTTTCTTGCATCGGCAAAATATTCTCGGAAAGAAATGACGCTTTCTCTCTCGGATTCGGTTTTGTGGCCCATTCCCAATGATTCTCGTTACTCCAGAATTTGGCGTTTTTGAAAGCGGGTTCATAGCCGGTTTTGGCTGCGTTCCATTGCACGCTTCCCCCGCAATGGTCAAAATGCAAATGTGTCATAAAAACGTCGGTAATGTCATCGCGATGAAAACCGTATTGAGCCAACGATTTGTCCATAGAATGCGTTCCCCAAAGCGAGTAATACCCGAAAAACTTGTCGGATTGTTTGTTTCCCATTCCGGTATCAATCAAAATCAATCGGTTCCTGTCTTCAATCAACAAACAGCGTGCGGCAATATCAATCAGATTATTTTCGTCGGCAGGATTGGTTTTGTTCCAAATGGTTTTGGGAACCACACCAAACATAGCTCCACCATCGAGTTTAAAATTGCCTGTTTCTATAGGATAAAGTTTCATTTTTAAAAAATTTTATTCAAATGTAATATGCCTTCAATTATTCTCTTTTTAATTTTAGAAATAGGCAGTGGTTTTTTTAATTTTGGAGGGCCAATTTCGGGGTCAATATCTCCAAAGTATTCCAATCCCCTTATTACTGTTTGCGTATTTAAGTTCATAAAAACCGAGCATTTGATTGATAGAAAAATGTTCAAGCAGAAAATAAATATCAATAAAATCCTTTAATCGTTTACCTGACTGAGCTATTGCATTGAGTTTCATAGCGGCAATATCTTCCAAGGATAGATAAGTAATGCCTTCCTCGGTAATGGGTTCATTTATTAATGGATAATTATGGCGAATGAAATCAGTTTTAATAGAATTGATAAAACACATCAATGTATTTTCTCTCTCAAAAGACTTGAAAAATTCTTTGTTTTCTGCTAATTTTTCAACAAATTCTTGCGTTGAAAATTCGTTTTGAGTAAATAAGTCGATGTCAATAGAATTTCTATGACCTAATTTTAATGCTAATGCCGTTCCTCCGACCAAATAAAATTCCTTCAAGAAATCTAGCCTTTGTAGTTCTTGAATTAGCGAAAAAGTTTCTGGATTTATGATAAATGGGTCTTTACAGAACATCGAAATAATCTGATTTTAAAAATAATTTACTAAATTCTTTGTCTCTGTTTTGCAATTGAGCCGACCATTCTATTGTTTCAATAATTTTTTCGTGGGGATAATAATGTACTATTTCTTTCCAATCTTCCATAGTCCCTCTTTCTAAAACTCTTTCAATAACAATTTTATACGATTTATCGTAATTAAAGGTATTTAAATCGTATTCCCAGAGTAAAAATGCTGGTATATTTGGTTTTTTCATCGTTTCCATAGCATTACAAATTTAATCATTTTAAAAATAGTACCTGCTATTTAATGGCAATAGTTGCTCCAATTTAGCCAAAGCTTTGTCCATAGAATGTGGATCCCAATATATAGGATTCAAAAACAACCTAAAACCATTTTGAAACGAATTCCAGAATTCAAGCAAATAAAAAAGCCTGAACTCCATTTGGAATTCAGGCTCAATTTAATTTTTAATGGCTGAAAACAATTTCTTCAGTTGCAAATTTTCTTTAAACTGAAAAGGTTTTATTTTAATCAATTCATTAATATCTCTTATTCTTTCGGTAGTAACAGGATGCGAACTTAAAAATTCCGGAATACTGACAACCTCTTCATCCTGTAATCGCTTGAATAAATTAGACATCCCTTTTGGGTTTACTTTATTTAAAGCGATAATTTCAAACCCTTCCACATCAGCTTCATGTTCAAATTTTCTAGAGTAAGACAACGATTGCAAACTATTCACATTATCACCAATTGTTGCCATAACCCCATTGGCATCTCCCAAAACTGCGGATACAAATAAATAGCCTGATAAATTCCTGCACACCATTTTCATAGAGTGCCGATGATTCACATGAGCCACTTCATGACCAATAAGTCCAACTAATTCGTCATAATCTTTCATGGTATTAAGTATCCCCGAAAAAACGACAATATTTCCATCCGGAAGTGCAAAAGCATTCACCATTTCTGAATTTACAACCGTGAATTTTAATTTTTTGGTGTTTTTTAAGTTCAACTCACTTGCAAATCGATTTAAAGCTCTTGTCTTTTCAGTATCAACATCATTAAAAAGCATGTTTTGGTCAAAAAAAGTTTCTCCTAATTGAGAATCATAATCTTCTGGAATGAGTACCACCGCTTTTTCTGCTACAAATGGAAGGACATAAAAATAACCTAATCCAATAATTGCAAAGATAAAAACGGTAAAAAGGATATGGGCTTTGATTCCCATATCCATTAGTTTTTGATACCAACTTAGATTCCCTTTCTTTTTTCTAAAATCATGAATCCTTTTTATAAAATCGCTGTCACTAATTTTTATATTTTGAATAGGATCATTTCCATATTCAAGATATACGTTTTTTGACTTTATTTCGAAAACAACCAAATCTAGATCCCAAGAATGTTGCTGATTATTGATAGTTTCAAAAACAAGAACACTTTTCTCAACATCAAAAATTAATTCAATTTCTTGCGGAATAGCTGATTCTCCATCAAAGAAAATCCCAATTATTTTTTCTTGCATAACATTACATCACAAAATCCATATCAAAAAAATCACTAATATCTTCTCCTGTGGCATCCTTATAATTCTCTTCGGTTTGTGACAATAAATTCAAATCGATATTTCCTTCCATTTCAATATTATCAAAAACATATTTCATCGTTCTTGTTACAACCCAAGCATACCCAATACCAAGTGTCCCAATGATGATTAGTATATTTACAATTGCCAATTTAAAAACCCCACCTCCAGTTACAGTCGAATTTAAGGCAATTTCTTTATCCTCTTTATTCATACTTAAATTATTGATGTAGTATTCAAAAAGGTCTTTTTGCCACCAGAACCCATAAATCCCCAAAGTAAATACCGTCAATAAATAGCCTTTAAGGTTTAACATAAAATAATCTCCTCCATCTCCTTCACTATTAAATTCAACATCTCCAAATCGAATGTTGCTCAGCAAATAATTCCTCATGTTGATTGACATCCAAGAACCGTATAATCCAAAAGAAATAATGGTAAAGAAAAGCCATTTGAAGAAATTTATACTGAACTCCTTGCGGTCTCCTCTGTATCCAAAACGAATTCCTCTCCAAGATGTTCTGGACATTCTGTATCTATAGGATCCATGTATGGCAAATGGCAATAGCGCCAAAATACCAAGATAAAGTATCACAATTCCCAGAACTGGTGTTTTGAGATAGAGGAATAAAAAAAATAAAGCATACAGAAACGTAATTATAAGTATTGCTTTTACAAAGCCTCTAAACATTTCTTTACCGGTTCCGTGAAATGAGAAAGAATCCCCATTCAAAGAAGTTTCTCCATATAAAAATTGCAGTTTTCTTGCTTTCGCCCATGGATAATAAAATCCTAAAGTAAGAATTGTCAATAACCAGTTAACGATAATCACGCTAAAAAATTCGCTCCCTTTACCATTAAATTCAAGTTGGTAATTTGTTGGTGTTTGTACTGTTTTCTCCATAATTTGATTTAATACTATTTAGTTTGTTAATAGATCATAAATATATCTTTTTAAATTGAAAATTCTACCCTTATATAACAAATTTCTATTTTGCCATTAGTTATATAAATGTTATCAGTTATGGAAAAAAGTATTTTATATAGTATCTTTGCGGTTAATTTAGACGTAATAAACATAAGAAGCAAATATGCTTTTCATAGATAGACACTCCTTTTGGAGATTCATTCTAAGCTATTTACTTCTAAAACAAATAACACCAACACATGATACAAGTTTCTGATACTGCCAAAAAGAAAATCATCGATCTGATGAAAGACGATGGTTTTGATGCTGCTGTAGACTACGTGAGAGTAGGCGTAAAAAGCGGCGGATGCTCTGGTTTGTCGTATGATTTGAAATTTGACAAAAACAAAGGCGAAGACGACAAAATCTTTGTTGACAACGACATCACTATTGCTGTCGAAAAAAAATCATTCCTATATTTAGCTGGAACGATATTGGAATTTTCAGGAGGATTAAACGGAAAAGGTTTCGTTTTTAATAATCCAAATGCCAATAGAACCTGTGGTTGTGGGGAATCATTCTCACTATAGCCCCCTAACCCCCTCCCGATAGCTATCGGGAGGGGGAACAAAAAGCTATAATGAACTTATAAATTATTTAAATAACTATAAATTCCTATTTACCCCTAATAGGAGTTCCCCCTTCGGGGGTTAGGGGGCTAATATGTCAAAATACACCGAAGACGATTTAAAAATCGAATTAGAGACCAAAGAATATGAGTACGGATTCTATACCGAATTAGAATCGGAGACCTTTCCTATTGGTCTAAATGAAGATATTGTTCGCGCTATTTCTCAAAAGAAAGAAGAACCACAATGGATGACCGATTGGCGTATTGAAGCTTTTCGCGCTTGGGAAGAAATGATTGAGCCAAATTGGGCAAATGTAAAATATGAAAAACCAGACTTTCAAGCCATTTCGTATTACTCAGCCCCAAAGAAAGCAGACCCAAACAAAACGCTAGACGACGTAGATCCTGAACTTTTAGAAATGTACAAAAAGTTAGGTATCTCTGTTGATGAACAAAAAATGATGAATAATGTGGCCATGGATATCGTAGTTGACTCGGTTTCGGTAGCGACAACATTCAAAAAAACATTAGCCGAAAAAGGAATTATCTTTATGAGTATTTCCGAAGCCATCCGTGAATATCCAGACTTAGTTCGTAAATATCTTGGTACAGTTGTTCCTCAAAAAGACAACTTTTATGCAGCCTTGAATTCAGCTGTTTTCTCAGACGGATCTTTCTGTTATATTCCAAAAGGCGTTCGTTGCCCAATGGAGCTATCTACTTATTTTAGAATCAATCAGGCAGGAACAGGACAATTCGAAAGAACACTGTTAGTGGCAGACGAAGGTAGTTATGTTTCTTACTTAGAAGGTTGTACTGCACCATCTCGTGACGAAAACCAATTGCATGCCGCAGTAGTAGAATTGATCGCCCTGGATGATGCCGAAATAAAATACTCTACCGTTCAAAACTGGTATCCAGGAAACAAAGAAGGTAAAGGCGGGGTTTTCAATTTTGTGACCAAAAGAGGATTCTGCGAGAAAAATGCCAAAATATCTTGGACACAAGTAGAAACAGGATCTGCCATAACTTGGAAATATCCATCTGTTATTTTAAAAGGAGATAACTCAGTAGGCGAATTTTATTCGATTGCCGTTACCAATAATTACCAACAAGCCGATACCGGAACCAAGATGATTCATTTGGGTAAAAACACCAAATCGACTATTATTTCTAAAGGAATATCTGCTGGAAAATCGCAAAACAGTTATAGAGGTTTAGTTCAAATTGGCGCTAGAGCAGACAATGCCAGAAACTTTTCACAATGTGATTCCTTATTAATGGGAAACCATTGTGGAGCGCATACTTTTCCTTACATCGAAAGCAAAAATCCAACGGCAAAAGTAGAACATGAAGCTACAACGAGTAAAATTGGTGAAGACCAAGTTTTCTATTGTAACCAACGTGGTATCCCAACCGAAAAAGCGATTGCGCTTATCGTAAACGGTTTCAGTAAAGACGTTTTGAATAAATTACCAATGGAGTTTGCTGTGGAAGCACAAAAATTATTGGAAATTTCACTGGAAGGAAGTGTAGGATAATGATGAAAAACAGGAAAGTTATTATAGTCGGATCTTCTAGAAGCAAAGGAAATACATCAAAAATTGTTGATGAAATTTCTATTCAAATAAACGCCGATGTTATTGATTTAAGAGATTATTCCATTTCTTATTATGATTATGAAAGTAAGAATGTAGCAGATGATTTTTTACCTTTAATAAAATCAATTCTAGAGAAATATGACACATTGATTTTTGCAACACCCATATATTGGTATAGTATGAGTGGCATTATGAAAGTGTTTTTTGATAGATTTTCGGATTTAATTCGAATAGAAAAAGAAACAGGAAGAGAACTTCGAGGTAAAAACTTTGCAGTAATTTCAAATTCTCACGATAACGAAATTGATTTTGACTTTTACATTCCTTTCCGAAAATCTGCCGAGTATTTAGGAATGAATTATCTTGGAGACAAGCATTTCAATGCAGATCAATTTGACCAAAAAGACAAAATAGAATTAGATTTTATATAATTTAAAATTTATAGAATATGGAAACTAAAAAGAGAACCAGACAAGACGAAATAATTGAGTATTTGATGAATAGCAAAAGAGAACTTCAGGAGGAAATCAAAAATGATGTTCATACTAAAGAATACAAAGATGCTGTTAAAATACTGAAAGCTAAATTGAAATTAAAAGCAAATGCAATATAATTATTTTTTTTTAGGTGGAAAAAATAACAGTTACGTATTTGCTACACGTTTGGAAATTATTTATGAAATAAAATTTAAGCCCTCTTCTTATATTAATATTTTTGACAGAAAAATTTCTGAATATATTTTTGAATTTGTTATTGAAGTTTCAGAAAACGAAACGGGAAAAAATCCCCCTTTTGATATTAAAGTATCTCGAACAATTGCTGAAATCTTCAAGGATTTTTTGCTAAAACACGATAATAATATTGCTCTTTATATTTGTGATTCATCGGATGGAAAACAAGAATTAAGAAAAAGGAAATTTGACGAATGGTATGAAAAATACCAAGACAATACATTTGCAAAAATGAATGAAAAATTAAAAGATTCAGACGGAAATTTTTACTTAATTTCGATGATTCTTCAATATAAAAATCCAAGGAGAGTACAAATAATAGATGCTTTTTTGAAATTAGCAGACGATAATAACACAGAAAAATAATATAATGTTATCAATAAAAAACCTACACGCCTCAATAGGTGACAAAGAAATATTAAAAGGGATAAACCTTGAAGTAAAAGCAGGAGAAATTCATGCTATAATGGGACCAAATGGTGCTGGTAAAAGTACTTTGGCTTCAATCATTGCCGGAAACGAAAATTACGAAGTAACCGATGGGGAAATCTTTTTAGACGGTGAAGACCTTTCGGATCTTGCTCCCGAAGAGAGAGCCCACAAAGGTATTTTCCTTTCGTTTCAATATCCTGTAGAAATCCCAGGAGTTTCGGTAACCAACTTCATGAGAACTGCTATCAACGAAACACGCAAAGCAAACGGTCAGGAAGAAATGCCAGCCAACGAAATGTTAAAAGTGATTCGTGAAAAATCAGAATTATTAGAAATCGACAGAAAGTTTCTTTCGCGTTCTCTTAACGAAGGGTTCTCTGGTGGAGAGAAAAAAAGAAATGAAATTTTCCAGATGGCAATGCTAGAACCAAAACTAGCCATCCTTGACGAAACCGATTCCGGTCTTGATATCGATGCTTTAAGAATTGTTGCCAATGGGGTAAACAAA
Source organism: Flavobacterium sp. ZT3R18 (assembly GCF_007097385.1). Classification (GTDB taxonomy): domain Bacteria; phylum Bacteroidota; class Bacteroidia; order Flavobacteriales; family Flavobacteriaceae; genus Flavobacterium. The sequence goes on along the minus strand of NZ_VJZS01000002.1, from coordinate 150,232 downwards.
TTGAAAAGCGATAAAAATGCTATCGTTGTAATCACTCATTACCAAAGATTGTTAGACTATATTGTTCCTGATTTTGTACACGTTCTTTACAATGGAAAAATTGTAAAATCGGGCGGAGCAGAATTAGCGCACGAACTAGAAGAAAAAGGATACGATTGGATTAAAGCAGAAAACTAAGATGGAGCTAAAAGAAAAATTACTATCGTCTTTTATGGCTTTTGAAGAGCGTATCGATGTTCATTCCGAACTTCACAATGTGCGAACAGCGGCTATAAAAAACTTCGAAAATAAAGGATTCCCAACCAAAAAAGAAGAAAGTTGGAAATACACTTCTCTAAACGCCATCCTAAAAAATGACTTTAGCGTTTTTCCAAAAACAGAAAATACCATCCAATATAGCGACGTAAAAAAATACTTTTTACACGAAATAGACACCTACAAAGTAGTTTTTGTAGACGGTGTTTTTAGTTCGCATTTATCATCAACTACCCACGAAGCTATCGATGTTTGCTTAATGTCATCGGCATTAAACAAGCCGAAATATAAAATGATTATTGATAATTACTTCAATCAAATTGCTAGTAAAGACGAAAGTTTGACTTCCTTAAATACGGCTTTCGCCAATGAAGGAGCTTACATCAATATCCCAAAAAGCAAAGTTGCCGATAAGCCTATCGAGATCATGTATTTCTCTACAGGAAGCGAAGCAGCACTTTTGGTTCAGCCTAGAAACTTGGTTATTGTTGGTGAAAACTCACATGTACAAATTATAGAACGTCACCAAAGTTTGAATGAAAATCCAGTTTTAACCAATTCGGTTACCGAGATTTTTGCTCAAAAAAGGGCTATTGTCGATTATTACAAAATTCAAAATGACAATCTAGAAGCGAACTTAATTGACAATACTTATGTTTCCCAAAAACAGGAAAGTCATGTTTCGGTGCATACTTTCTCTTTTGGAGGAAACTTAACCAGAAACAATTTAAATTTCTACCACTTTGGGGAAAGATTGACCAGTACCTTAAACGGAATCACGATTATTGGTGGCAATCAACACGTTGATCATTATACACTGGTAAACCACGCAACACCAAACTGTGAAAGCTTTCAAGATTACAAAGGAATTTTTAACGACCGTTCTACTGGAGTTTTCAACGGAAAAGTATATGTAGAAAGAGAAGCCCAAAAAACAAACGCTTTTCAAAAAAGCAATAATATTCTGTTGAGCGACAAAGCAACCATTAACGCCAAACCGCAATTGGAGATTTTTGCCGATGACGTAAAATGTTCACACGGTTGTACCATCGGACAACTGGACGAAACTGCTATGTTCTACATGCAACAACGTGGAATCCCTAAAAAGGAAGCCAAAGCATTGTTGATGTACGCTTTCTCAAATGCCGTTATCGAAAACATCAAAATACCGGAATTGAAACAACGAATCACAACCATTATCGCTAATAAATTGGGCGTTAAAATTGGATTTGATTTGTAGATAAATTATAATTAGTGCCTAATCCTGCTATCCATTGCAAGCTTTTTGGCACTACTGCATTTTTCTAAAAACAAAAAAAGAGCTTCCGTTGGTCGCTCTTTTTTGTTTAGAAAAATTGCACCATTGCTACAAAAGGCTTTCCATTTCTATCAGGGGCAAAACACACAACGATTAAAAAAATCAGTATCTTTGAGTATTAAATTCAATATGCTATGGCGACCGTTATAACTGACATAAACGATTTATACTTAACTAAATCATACACTTACGCCGATTATCTTACTTGGGATTTTTACGAAAGAACCGAACTACATAATGGAAAAATGGTCATTTTAGACAATACTGGTACTTTACACCAAATCATTTTTGGAAGACTACTGCTTCTTCTACATCATTATACAAAAACCAAAAAATTATTTCTTTACCAAGCTCCTTTTGATGTTCGAATATTCAATCAAAGTAATACCATATCAGATGATAATACATTTACAGTTGTTCAGCCTGATTTTAGTGTTTTTGATTCTGAAACAAAATTAGAGGAAAGAGGTGGAATTGATGCCCCATTATTAGCAATTGAGATTCTATCTCCATTATCCAAGAATTACGACAACGAACTAAAACATAAATTCGAGATCTACGAAAAAGCAGGTGTTAAAGAATATTGGATAGTAGAACCTTTTCAAAAATCAATATTAATTTATACCCTTCAAAATAACAAATACATCGGACTAAAACCCATTGCCGAAGAAGGATTTGTACACAGTCCGCTATTTCCGAAATTGAGTTTTAATGTGGAGGAAATTTTTAGAGACTAATTCTTATTGAAAATTAATCCACCTTATTAGAATTTAAAAAACAATAATTCAACCTTTTAGAAGTTTTTAGCAAAATCATTTTTTTACTAAACTATAAATTAATAGTATAAATCCAAAAAACGATAATCCTAATCCCAAATTAAGACATATCGAATTATATGGACGACTTATAATTGTTGACCAGGCCAAAGCATTAAAAACAAAACCAATTATCATTAATAGAAATGATATTAAAAATTTACTACTTCCCATACTATTATTTATTTACACTCCCCACTATCCCACTCAAAAACCCATTAAAATCAAATTCCGGTTCCTCTTTCAAACCCATTCTCACAATCACTAAATCCACCGACGGAATAATGGCAACCATTTGTCCTTGAAAACCATTACAATAATACATATCTCTTGGGACATCGGGGAAATGACCACCAGCATTGAGCCAAAATTGTGCACCATATCTTCCGTGAGAAGTGTTTGTAGGTGTAGATACATACTTTACCCAATTGGCATCAAATATTTGTTCTCCGTTCCAGTTGCCTTTGTGTAAATATAGCAATCCCAATTTAGACCAATCTCTTGTCGTTGCCCAAGCGTAGGATGAACCCACATAATTTCCCGCCATATCCGTTTCAGTAAGCATTGAATGCATCCCTATTCTATCAATCAAAGCCGAATACCAAAAATCCAAATACTCCTGATGTGTTTTGAATTGCTTCCGCAAAATTCCCGACAGCAAATTTGTTGTTCCCGAAGAATAATTCCAATGTGTATTGGGTTTAAAAAGCGCGGGTTTTAGCAATTGTGACCGAGTCATGTCTTCGGTCTGAAAAAGCATCTTTGTCGCATCACAAATTTGGTCATAATGCTCCTCCCATTCCAACCCAGAATTCATGTGGAGTAAATCATTGGTCGTAATGTTTTTTCGATTGTCGTTTTGCCATTCTGCTATGGCAGCGGGTTTATAAATGTCAAATTGACCTTGCTTTTGAAGTATTCCAAAAAGTGTTCCTGTAATACTCTTGGTCATGGACCAGCCCAAAATAATACTCTTTTTCGTAAAACCTTCCGCATATTTTTCGGCTATGATTTTGTCTTTATAAATAACCAAAACGGATCGGGTTCTTTTATCATTATAACCCTCAGCATCAAATGCCTTGGCTACAGCCCGATCTAATTTTGCGTAATCCACATTGGCAAAAACCGTGTCTTTAAGCTCAATATCGCCATAAGGAAACGGTAATTTATTTTTTATTTTTGTTCTTTTGGGAACTTCATACGGCTTGCTAAGATCAAAATCATCGTTGATTAATGTGGCTCCCAAACCTGCTCTATAAATTGCTTTTCGTTTTATTAGACCAAAAACAGCCGACGTAGCAAATTTTCCAGATTCATTTATTTGATTGGTCGCCCAACCTATCACATCGAAATCATTATCGCTTTTTTCGATAGCCTCTTGCGAGCGATTGGCTATAAAATGTCCAGAAGCAACACTTTTAGCCGAAAATCCAGATATCAATTCTAGTTTGGGATAATTCGTAAAACCAAAATAGCCTAAAAGGAGTAAAAAAAGAAAAACGCCTATTCTTAAATATTTTTTCATATTGAAAGATTAATATGGCAATTTAGTAATTAATTTGATCCCAAAAAAATATAACCCATTTTAAATCAGCCGAGTTAAGGAATCAATATTTTTGCAATTATTAACTATTGTTTTCTGAAAAACTAAATCAATTGTATTACTTTTGTATTTAGAAAAATTCTAAATAAAGTAATGTTAGATATTCAAAAAATAAGATCCGCCTTTCCTATTCTTTCACAAAAAGTAAACGGAAAGCCTTTAGTATATTTCGATAACGGTGCCACTTCACAAAAACCGCAAGTGGTAATTGATGCAATAGCCCAATATTATCAAGAAATTAATGCCAACATTCATAGAGGAGTTCATACGTTAAGCCAATTGGCTACTGATGCCTATGAAATTTCCAGAGGAAAAGTCCAAAATCATATCAATGCTAAATATCCTCATGAAGTGCTATTTACTTCGGGAACTACTTTCGGTATTAACCTCGTAGCCAATGGATTTACTTCCATTCTAAAACCAGGTGATGAAGTACTGGTTTCTTCATTGGAACACCACAGTAATATTGTGCCTTGGCAAATGCTGTGTGAAAAAACAGGAGCCACACTCAAAGTCATTCCGATGAATGAAAAAGGCGAATTGATAATGGAGGAGTATGATCGATTACTGTCTCCAAAAACCAAGATTGTAGCTGTAAATCATATTTCGAATGCACTGGGAACCATCAATCCTATCAAGTACATGATTGACGAAGCACACAAAGTTGGAGCTGCCATTTTAATCGATGGCGCACAAGCTGTACCGCATTTAAAACCTGATGTTCAGGCTTTGGATTGTGATTTCTATGTTTTTTCAGGACATAAAATGTGTGGTCCAACAGGAACAGGTGTTTTATACGGAAAAGAAGCTTGGCTAAATAAGTTCCCTCCGTATCAAGGTGGTGGTGAAATGATCAAAGAAGTGACTTTCGAAAAAACGACTTATGCCGATTTACCCCATAAATTCGAAGCAGGAACACCCAATATTGCGGGCGGAATTGTTCTAGGAACTGCCATTGATTATATGAATGAAATTGGTTTTGAGAATATTCAAAAACAAGAATTAGAATTACTAGACTACGCCACAAAGCGATTATTAGAAATCGACGGCTTGAAAATTTTTGGTACATCCGAGGCAAAGACTTCGGTAATCTCCTTTAATATAGAGGGTATTCATCCGTATGACATTGGAACCATCATAGACAAATTGGGAATCGCCGTAAGAACGGGGCACCATTGTGCTCAACCGATTATGAATTTCTTTGGTATTCCCGGAACCATAAGAGCATCCTTTTCTTTTTACAATACCAAAGAAGAAATTGATCTAATGGTCGATGCCGTAAAAAAAGCGCAAATGATGTTGACTTAAAAAAACTGAACTATGAAAATTATATCCCTTTTGTTTTTAACCCTATTTCTTGGTAAAAACTGTCAAAGTCAAAACAATCTTGATCTGGAGACTGCAAAATTAGAATACACGGCCAATTCAAGAGGATTGTATAATAATATTGTTGTAGAGAACAAAACCGTATCAGTTACAAGTACCAGAGACGGAAAACCTGTTTCAAATTCGCTTACCGACGCCCAATGGAATACTTTAATCAAAGAATTCCAGAAAGTGAATTTGGAGGAAATTCCAAGTTTGAAAGCGCCCACTCAAAAACGTTTTCACGATGGTGCGGCAATGGCTAATTTGACAATAACCTATAAAGGGAAAACCTATGAAAGCCAGACTTTCGATAATGGATTTCCACCCGATAAAATAAAAAATTTAGTAAATACACTACTATCCTTTTCAAAAAAATAGAATGACAATAAAAGAAATACAAAACGAAATTATAGACGAATTCTCCATGTTTGACGACTGGATGCAACGTTATGAATACATTATTGATTTAGGTAAAAACCTTCCTTTAATTAAAGAGGAATTCAAAACCGATAATAATCTGATCAAAGGATGTCAATCCAAAGTATGGTTACAAGGAGAACAAAACGATGATACAATTGTCTTTACAGCCGATAGTGATGCTATTTTGACAAAAGGTATAATCGCAATTTTAATTCGTACTTTTTCTAACCAAAAAGCAGTCGATATCTTAAACGCCGATACGGAATTTATAGACGAAATAGGATTGAAAGAGCATCTTTCGCCAACAAGAGCCAATGGTTTGGTTTCGATGATAAAAAATATAAAAATGTACGCTCTGGCATTTGATGCTAAAAAAAACTAAAAATATGGAACAAGAAATAAACACCGCAGAATTAGGAGAATCTATTGTAAAAAAATTGAAAACCATTTACGATCCAGAGATTCCTGTAGATATTTACGAATTGGGATTGATTTATGATGTAATGGTTAATACCGAATACGAAGTAAAGATTCTAATGACGCTTACTTCTCCAAACTGTCCAGTGGCCGAGAGTTTACCAAGAGAAGTAGAAGAAAAAGTAAAATCTATCGAGCATGTAAAAGATGCTGAAGTAGAAATTACTTTTGATCCACCTTGGAGCAAAGATTTGATGAGCGAAGAAGCAAAATTAGAATTAGGAATGCTATAAAAAAGTATTCAGTCTCAGTTTTCAGTTTTCAGACTGTGAACTGAGACTGCGACTGAAAACAAAAAAATGGAAGAAATAATCAATAAAGTAGCGAATAGTGTACTGGAAGTTTTCGATCTTGAAGACTATTATCCAGCGGGAGTTCGTGTGCAAATCGATATTTCGCAATGGCTTATTGATGGTTTTTTATTAAAGGAAAGTGACTTTAGAGAGCAACTTAACAATCAAGATTGGTCAAAATACCAAGGCCAATATGTTGCTATTGCTTGTGGTACAGATGCGATAATCCCAAAGTGGGCTATCATTTTAGTCACTATGCATCTCGCTCCTTATGCCAAGAAAATCATAAACGGTTCAATAGAAGATTTAGATTCGGCTTTGTATGGGGAATTGCTTCCTGAAATTGATTATTCCGTTTATCAGGACAAACCTATTATTATAAAAGGCTGTTCCAGAAAACCTGTTCCTATGCGTGCCTATGTTTTGGCAGCACAGTATCTACAACCTTATGCCAGAAGTATAATGTACGGAGAAGCCTGCTCTGCTGTGCCTCTGTATAAGTCTACTAAAAAATAAGCTATTCTTGAATTCAAACATAAAAAAAGCCCTTTTGGAAATTTTCTAAAAGGGCTTTTATATTATTCATTATCTACTTCCTCCTCCTTCTCTACGGCATCTTTATAATCTGGATATAAAAATTTATTGTAGGGGAAACGGGTAATGTGTATTTGTCGAACGGATTCGTAAACCCTTTCTCTAAAGTCTTCAAAATTCTCTTTTTGTGTAGCCGAAATAAACAAAGCATTTTTTTCACCTAAACGGTGCATCCAGGTTTGTTTCCATTCCTCCAATGTAAAATGTCTTGGTGTCTTTTCGGTCATTAAATCATCTTCGTCTATAGTCAAATGTTTGTAGGCATCAATTTTATTGAAAACCATGATAACAGGCTTATCATTTGCCTTAATATCTAACAACGTTTGGTTTACTGACTCGATGTGGTCTTCAAATTCAGGATGTGAAATATCTACAACATGCAATAACAAATCGGCTTCACGAACTTCATCCAAGGTACTCTTGAAGGAATCTACCAATTGAGTGGGTAATTTTCTAATAAACCCTACAGTATCCGAAAGCAAGAAAGGTAAGTTCTTAATAACTACTTTCCGAACCGTGGTATCTAATGTCGCAAAAAGTTTGTTTTCTACAAATACATCACTTTTCCCAACGGCATTCATCAAAGTCGATTTACCAACATTGGTATATCCTACCAAAGCGACACGTACCATAGCGCCACGATTACTGCGTTGCACGCCCATTTGCTTATCAATGGTTTTTATCTTCTCTTTCAATAACGCAATTCGATCCCGAACAATACGCCTATCGGTTTCAATCTCGGTTTCTCCAGGTCCACGCATCCCGATACCCCCTTTTTGACGTTCCAAGTGGGTCCACATTCCAGAAAGTCTAGGCAATAAATACTGGCATTGTGCTAGTTCTACTTGGGTTCTTGCATAAGAGGTTTCGGCTCTTTGCGCAAAAATATCAAGGATAAGGTGCGTACGATCTAATATTTTACAATCAATTATTTTAGAAATATTCTTTTGTTGCGAAGGCGATAATTCATCATCAAAGACCAAAGTTGAGATGTCATTCTCTTTTACAAAAAGATTAATCTCTTCTATTTTCCCGGTTCCCACAAAGGTTTTAGGATTCGGGCGTTCCATCTTTTGCGAAAAGCGTTTGACTACTTCCCCACCTGCGGTAAAAGTCAAAAACTCTAATTCGTCAAGATATTCTTTAAGTTTTTCTTCGCTTTGATTTTGGGTAACAATACCAACTATAGCCGTTTTTTCGAAATTTATTGTTTCTTTTTCTAACATGTCTTTAAATAAGAATACAAATTTAATGATTTGACAGCTACAATTCCTTTAATCGCTTTATAAATTAACATCCTGATAAGTTATGATTCGGAATTAAAAAAAAAATACCCCTCTTTTCAGAAGGGTATCATTATAAAAACAATTGTTGAATCTTATTTTTTTGACAGTTTTGAAAGTAATCTTAAGAATTCAATATACAACCATACCAGCGTAATCATCAATCCCATTGCCCCGTACCATTCCATGTATTTAGGCATTTTTTGCTCTACTCCTTTTTCGATTCTATCAAAATCCAAGAACAAGTTTAAGGCCGCAATTACAATGACAAACACGCTAATCCCAATACTCATCATAGAATTTCCATAGTGTACTGGCGTAAAACTGGTAAACATAGAGAACAACCAAGAAATGATATAATAGGTGGCAATGGCTAGAGTTGCAGCCATAACAACAGATTTGAATTGCTCGGTTACTTTTACAATTTTATATTTATACAATCCTAGACAAACAGCAAAAGTGACAAAAGTAGCACCAACCGCTTGGGTTACAATTCCAGGATACATCGTCTCGAATATAGCCGAGATTCCACCTATGAACAATCCTTCAAAAAGGGCATATCCAGGGGCTAAATATGGAGAATATTGTGGTTTGAATGCAGCGATTACCACTAAAATTAATCCAACTATTGCTCCACCAAATGCAGGAACTATTGGATTCATTCCATTAAAAGTGGCCCACCAGATTACAGTTGCTGAAGCAGTAAGCAATAAAAAAAGGATTAAACTCCTATTGATTGTTCCTGCTAAAGTCATGTCTCGATTATCATCAATAATCGTTGCTTTATGCACTTCGTCATTTCTGGAAACTGCGGTTGAAAATGTTTTGTTATTTAAAAACGGATTATTCGAATTCATAATTTTCAGATTTTAATTTTATCAAAAGTAATTTTTATTTTTTAGAAGACTGTTTAAATTTTATTAATTTTTTTCTGCTATTTACCTACTAACCACGTTTTAGGATTGGTATAGTTTGTGTTTTGGGTAATAGCGAATTTTAAAATTGTCTTTCCATCTCCATTGGTTTTTATTTTCCCCAAGCTTTGTCTTATACTTACTTTATCCCCTTTGCTTACATTCACTGAGCTCAGATTTTGATAGATGGTAAAAAAGTCTCCATGTTGTAACATTACCAATTTATTTACGGGAGAAATAATGATAACACTCGTTACGACTCCTGCAAAAACAGCTCTGGCGTTGGCTCCAGAATCAGTGCCAAATTCCAGACCGCTGTTATGGATTACCAATGTTTTATATAATGGATGTGCTTGGTCTCCATATCCCAGTGTTATATGCCCTTTTTCAACAGGCCAAGGTAGTTTTCCTTTATTCGCTTTAAAGTTATCCGAATCTACTTTCCCATCCGATGTTAATTCTATTTTAGTAGATGAAACCGCTACTGGGGCAACACTCGGTTCAGCTTTAGCAATCGCTTTTGCCACTTCTTTTGGAATTGGAATGGGTTTCGGAATTGGTTTCGAATTGGCTTTTGCTTTAGCGGCGGCAATTGCATTAGCCGCAGCAATCGCCTTCGCCTTTTCAATGGCTTTAGCTTTGGCAATGGCATTGGCTATAGCATTTGCTTTTGCAATAGCATCTGCTTTGGCTTTATCTTTTGCCGCTTTTTCTCTGGCCGCTTTTCTATTAGCTTCGGCTATGGCTTCGCGAATTAATCGGTCTATTTTTTTGTCAATCCCTCTAGATTCCTTTTGTTTTTTCTTAATTTCTGCAATAATTTTATTTTTGTCTTTCTTTAAAGAATCTACTAGTTTTTGCTGCTCTATTTTTTCTTTTTCTAAAGACAATCGCTCTTTATTATTTTCGGTAATAAGCTGTTCCTTGGCATTTTTTTTAATATCTAATTTGGCATTAAACGTATAAAGCACATTGGTTTTAGATTGTATTTCTTGCCCTTGTGTTTTTCTATAATTGGTATATTGTTTCATATACTGCATCCTTTTATAGGCCTGCAAAAAGCTTTCAGAGGATAAGATAAACATGGCTCGGCTTTCTTCGGAACGACTTTTATATGATTTAACGATCATCTTAGCATAATCCTCTTTCAGTAATTTGAGTTCATTCTCAAGCTTGTTTATCTGAGCTTGATTTACAGAAATAGAATTTCCTAAAAGCTTTGTTTGCTTTTCGGTAGTAGAAATTAATTCTTCTTTTAGCTTGATTTTATTGCTTTGTAAAACAATGGCTTTGGTTGCTGTTTTTTCCTGTTTCTTAACCGTTTGTAGTTTGGTTTCGTTTTCTCGGATTTCTTTTTGAATTTTGGCTTTTTGCGCTTCTAATTTTGCTTGTTGTGATTCTTGACTCCAAAGAACAGAAGTTGCAAATAGAAAGATAAGGCTTATAAAAAATTTTGGCATCTTAAATATATATGGTGCAAATTTAATGAATGATTTTATTAAAAAACGACAAAATTAAGTATTCAAATTAAAGTTGCTAAGACACTAAGTATCATTAAATATAAAATGATTGCTGATTTTTGATTAACGATTTTTGATTTCAGATGTGATGGATACCGTAAAATCAACAATCGTTAATCTTCAATCTAAAATCTAAAATCGCTGAAACTTAGTGTCTCCTGAAAGTTCCCAAACTACATATTATACAGCCAACTTGCTGGATTATTATAGCTAGTATTTTGAGAAATGGTAAACTTTAAAACGGTTTTCCCTTCTCCGTTAGTTCTAATTTTTCCAAGACTTTGTTTGATGTTTACTTTATCTCCTTTGCTTACAAAAACCGAACTTAAATTTTGATATACCGTAAAGTAATCTCCATGTTGTATCACTACCGCTTTATTTACAGGAGACAAAACAATAACACTCGTTACTTCGCCTCCAAAAACCGCTCTTGCAGTTGATCCTTGATCTGTGGTAATTTCTACTCCACTATTGTGAGTGATCACAGTTGGGTAAACAGGATGTGGTTGATCACCATATCCTAAAGACACAAAACCTTTTTCTACTGGCCAAGGTAATTTTCCTCTATTGGCTTTAAAATTATCTGCCAATATTTTTGATTCGGCGGTCAATACAATTCTTGATGAAGTATAGTTCGCAACCGGAGCATTCGGATTGGCAATAGCCGCTTTTCTATTGGCCTCTGCAATGGCTTCTCGGATCAATCGATCTATTTGTCTATCTATAGCTCGGGACTCTTGCTGCTTTTTCTTGATACTGACTATAATTTTTTTCTTGTCTTTTTTAATCGCATTTACCAATTTCAATTGCTCCCTTTTTTCTTTTTCAAGAGATAATTTTTCTTTGGTGTTTTCGGCTAACAACTTCTTTTTGGCTACTTTTTGAACGTTCAACCTCTCATTGTACCCTAAAAGTTCATTCGTTTTTGATTTAATTTCTTCCCCTTGCAGCTTTCTATAACTCGTATATTGTTTCATATACTGAGCTCTTTTATACGCTTGCAAAAAATTCTCGGATGATAATAAAAACATAGCCCGACTTTGTTCGGATCTGCTTTTGTATGATTTCACAATCATCTTAGCATAATCATCTTTAAGTACAACCAACTCCTTATTTAGCTTATTGATTTTCATCTGATTGATATACATGTCATTCCCAAGAATCTTGGTTTGCTTTTCTGTAGTATGAATCAGTTTTTCTTTTAATTTTATTTTGTTATTTTGAAGAACAATTACATTAACGGCAGATTTCTCTTTTTTCTTAACCGTTTGCAATAACTTTTCATTAGCCAAAATTTCTTGTTGAATTTCGGCTTTACGTTTTTCTAATTTTTCTTGTTGCGAATCTTGTCCCCACATCAATGAGGTCATGCTTAAAAAAAGTAGGCTTAAAATAAATCTCGGCATCTTACTATTGAATTTGTTCAAATTTACTTAATTAAAATTCTTTTATAACCATTTGGGACACTATATGGAAAAGAAAGTTCTTCATTTATGGTTATGGTATTATATCCTAAATTTATTTCTGTATTCCCTTTATCTTGACTGGCATTGATTGCAATATTTGAAGGAAACATAGATTCATTATACAGCTTAGAATCAGAATAAGAAACCTGAATCGTTCTATTTTTAGCAGTTTGAGTAATCTCTTGCTTATTCAGTAGAAACTTTTGAGTGTCAAAAAAGAAATATTTTTTGGTGTCTTTATTAGAAATATCTTCCAAACGGTACGACTGATCTACTAACGAATCTTGATATTCCCCTTTAGTTAAATCATCCATTGCTTGACCAATCAACATGTTTTGAATCTTTTTATAATCCAAATCAGTTCCCAGCCATTCGCTTAATGTACTAAAATCACCTTCAAAATAACTTCCGTTTAATTTCTCATAATAGCTTACTGCCGTTGGAGTAATTAAGGCTTTGGCCATTGTTATTCCCAAAAATCGAATGCTGACCAAAATTTGCTCGTTGTTCTTGATTTTTATTTCGGCTGTTACATTTTGAGTTTGTTTATCATCACTATATCTCACATTTGATTTAATATATAATGTTGAAAATTCGCTTTTATTATTGTAATAATTTTTTACAATCCGCTCTGCATTCATGCTGTTCGAATCTGTGCTTTTATTCTCTTTTATAACTTTTGCCTTTGCTTTACAAGACACTAATGTTAGCGAACTGCTCAAGCAAATCATTAGAACAAAAAGTACTCTTACTAGAAATCGATTCATTATTTTTTTTCTTTTATTAATTGATTGGCTTTGCTAAAATAAAACTCTTTTTTGGTTGCATCTCCTAAACCATTGAAAGCTTCGCCAAGTTGAATATTAAAATTAATTTCTAAATTTACGTTTTCCACTACATAATCAAAGCCCATTTCAAGAATCTCTTTGGCTTTTTTAAATTGATGCAATTGATTATTTGCCATTCCTGCATAATAATAAAATTGAGGTTCGGCAGGATAGGTATCAATCATTACCATGGCTTTTTTGACTACGGATTCAAATTGTTTGAGTTCAGTATTGGCTTGAAGCCAAAGCATATTGGTCTCTAAATCAACTTCCGAATTATTTTTCTCTGATAGTTCATAATATTTAATCGCGTTTGCCCATTGTTCTTTATTATGGTAAAACTTCCCTATTTCTTTGGCTACGTTTATTTCTTTGTCGTTCTTAAAATACCCAATTGCATTATCCAAATCGGGAATAAATTGTGGATTGGTATTGGCAAAGAGTAAAAACTCATTAAAGATACGATGTTTGATTTTTGAATCAATTTTCGGGCTAGCCAAAACTATATTCATTGCCTTTGCCGCATTTTGTCCATCCTTTTTTTCCAAATAACTTTTGAACAAACTCACTTGCGCCCAAACTGATTCGGGGATTTCTTTTTCTAATTTTTGCGAGATCTCTAATGCTTTTGATTCTTCATTGTTTTTAGAATACAAAAAAATCAAAGCAATGTAATTCGATTCTTCTTTAGGACTTTTGTTTATTTGATCTATTAAGTTTGTTATTTCTGCATTTTGATATTTCCCTTCAGACAAAATTTCCATTTTGTACATTTCTCTTCTGTCTGTTTTTCCTGTTTTTTCATTCAGTTCGTTTATACCTTCAAGAGCTTTATCATATTGCTTCGTTGCCATGTACAATGAAACCAAATCTTCTTTGTATTCTGGATCGAAAGGAATGATTTTATTGACTATGATTATGGCTTGATTAAAATCCTTGGTGGCATAACATACATCGTACATCCCTACCCAAAACCATTTGTTATTGGGATCCATTTGAGATGCATGCTCATAAGAATCATAAGCATTTTTATAGTCTTTTTGTGCGAAGTAATTTTTTCCAAATTCAAAATAAACCGTTGCTTCATTGGGTTTTAATTTCAAACATTGTTCTAATGAGGCTAAAGATTTATCATAGTTTTCAATGCTTTTTTGAAATAAAGATTCATAAAAAAAATCTTGAAATTTATCTCCTTCCACTTTAATTTCCTCTGGCTCCGTTTGTGCCAATACAGCAACTGAATTGCTCAGCAAAACGGAAAAAGTGAATATGAAAGTCCATTTTTTTATCATTGAAAAAGAAGTCTTTGGAAAACAAAATCAACAGTATTGTTAACCATTGCAAAATAAATTAAAAAAACAACAAAGCAGCATAATAAAAACTTAAAAATGCTGCTTGATGATTTTTTAATGTACGCTTTTTAATTATTCTAAAACGGAATAATCCCCAATGCTGATATTGGTAAAATTCCCATCAAAACTGGCATAATTCCCTATCATGGCATTATCAAGATTGGCATTTTTTATACGAACGTTGGTTTGCACCAAACTGTTTTTAATTGTGCTGTTTTGTACGTGACATCCGTCCCCTAAAGAGACGTTTGGCCCTACGGTTGAATTCATCAGGATTACATCATCCCCAATATAACAAGGCGGAATAATCGTTGAATTTTCGAAAACCGCTAAATTAGAAACTAAATTTTCACCATCTTCCTGTAAAAAACCTAGCATTCTAGAATTGGTTTCTACAGTAACGTCTTTGTTTCCGCAATCCATCCACTCATCTACTTCTCCTGGAACAAATTTCATGCCTTTGGCCATCATTTGTTTTATTCCGTCATTAATTTGATATTCTCCACCGTGAATGATATTATTATCCAACACCAATTGAAGTTCATTCTTTAAAACGGCAACATCTTTAAAATAATAAATTCCGATAACGGCAAGATCTGAGACAAATTCTTTTGGTTTTTCAACGAGTTCAATTATTTCATTGGCTTCGTTTAAATTTACCACACCAAAAGCTTCCGGTTGATCTACTTGTTTTACCCAAATTACACTATCGGCATTTGTATCTAAATCAAAATTGGCCCGGATTAAAGTATCGGCATAAGCAATAACAGCTGGTCCACTCAAAGAATCTTGGGCACACATAATGGCGTGACCGGTTCCAAGTGCCTCATTTTGATAATAGATAGTTCCTTTGGCGCCTAATTTTTGAGCAATTGCAATTAAATCTTCTTCTACTTTTTTTCCAAAACTTTCGTGAATAACGAATGCAATTTCTTCAATTTCCTGATTTAAAACGCCTGCTATATCTTCGACTAAACGGTGTACAATTGGTTTTCCTGCAACTGGAATTAAAGGCTTAGGAATGGTTAAAGTATGTGGGCGAAGGCGTGATCCGCGTCCTGCCATTGGTACGATTATTTTCATTTGGTTTGGTTTAATTTAACCGCAAAGTTCACGAAGGTTTCGCAAAGTTCACGAAGGTTTTATTATATTAATTTTGGCCACAGATTAAACGGATTAAACTGATTTTTTAATACTTATTTGAGTGCGTACTAAATCCTGATAACTGAGACTCCCGATAGCTATCGGGACTGAATACTTATTTCACTCCCGTACTTCCAAAACCACCCGCTCCTCTTGAAGTTTCGGTTAATTCTTGTACTTCAATCCACTCAGCACGTTCGTGTTTGGCGATGATGAGTTGGGCGATACGTTCTCCATTTTCGATAACAAATGGATCATTGGATAAATTTACTAAAATTACACCAATTTCTCCTCTATAATCGGCATCGACAGTTCCGGGCGCGTTAAGAACGGTTATCCCGTTTTTGGCTGCCAATCCGCTTCTAGGTCGCACTTGAGCCTCATAACCTATTGGCAATTCTATAAAAAGACCTGTTTTCACAATGGTTCTTTCCAGAGGTTGCAATGTTATGGATTGTATCAAATTGGCTCTTAAATCCATTCCTGCTGAAGCAATGGTTTCGTAGTTTGGGAGCGCGTGTTGTGATTTATTGATAATGTTTATTGTCATTCTTTTTAAATATAAAATGTATTGATTACGGAATAGCCTAGCCCTGTTTTTTTTATTAAACCTGACGGGTTTTAAAAACCCGTCAGGTTTAATAAAAAAGATACAGGCAGATATTCTAATTTTTAATTGGACGTTTTAAAATTCGCAAAAGTGTTTCTTTTTCATTGTAATAGATAAAGCCCATAAATACGGCTAAAAGTAAAATTCCAATATAATAATTCTCTCTAAAACCATAAAAAGAAATACATGAAAAACCGGTAGATAAAGTAAGATAGCCGACTATCTTTTTCTTGTCATAGGGAATTGGATAATATTTGTTTCCAAGATAATAGGAAATAAACATCATGCTCCCGTAAGCTGAAATGGTAGCAACCGCCGAACCATAATAACTGTATTTGGGAATCAATAAATAGTTTAACACCAAAGTGACTACCGCTCCAACTATTGAAATGTAAGCTCCAACATAGGTTTTATCGATGAGTTTGTACCAAACGGAAAGGTTGGTGTAAATACCCAGAAAAAAATTAGCCAAAATAATCAGAGGCACCACTTTCATTGCTTCCCAATAAGACGGATTTGGAATCATAACCTGTTTTAAAAGGTCGGCAAATACGATAACGGATAATAATATAAAAGAACCAAAAATCACAAAATATTTAGTGATCGTTGCATAAGTTTGCTGCGCATTTTCATTGGAAGCATGGCTAAAAAAGAAAGGCTCAATCCCTAACGTATAAGCCGTTCTATACAAAACCATAAAGAGTCCCAATTTATAACAAGCCGAATACACTCCTACTTGCTCTGCCGCTATGTTGACAGGCAATAATTTACCCAAAAGGATTTTGTCAAACTGTTCGTTGATGGCAAAGGCTATTCCCGCAATCATAATTGGCAATCCATAACGCATCATTCGTTTCCAAAGTTCGTAATCAAATTTCCATTTAATCGTAAAGTAGTCTGGAAAAAGTACCACAAAAGTTAGAAAACTAGCTATGATATTGGCAAGGAAAATATAGCCTATTTGGAAATTTTCAATGTAAACTGAACTTAAAAAACTATCGGGATGAGACACCGAAACACTTGGTAAATACAACAGAAAGAACAAATTGAACGATAGATTGACTACAACATTCCCTATTTTAATTAAGGCATAAAATTTAGGTCTTTGGTTGGCCCTTAACTTAGAAAAAGGGACAATAACCAAAGCATCCAATGCTAAAATCCAAATAGAATATGTGATGTATTGCGTATCTACACCAGACCATAGGGCTAATGAATTTCGAAACAATAAAGCTATAAAAATGAAGAGGATAGTCGTCCAGAAAATTGAAATAGTAGTCGTTTCAACCACGCTTGTTTTACTTTCGTCTTTGTTATTATAGAATCTAAAAAAAGCAGTTTCCATTCCGTAAGCCAGAATGACATTAAAGAAAATCATATAAGCAAAAATGATGGACACTTTCCCGTACTCTTCCTTTGGTAACAAACCTGTGTATAAAGGTACCAAGAGGAAACCAAACATTCTTGGTACTACTGTGGCTAGTCCATATATGGCTGTTTGTTGAAAAAGTTTTTTATATAATCCCAAAATATAATGTCTGTTTACTATTTATAACACAAAAATAACCAATTCTTTGGTTATTTTTGGGGTTTTGTTGCTGAATAAAGTTGAAAAGTAATTTAGAGTTTTAAGTTAATCATTCATCGTCCAATATTTTTACAAAATGAGGCCTTTAGTATTATAGTAGAAAATAGGAACCGATTTTTAATTAAAAACTATTCTTGAAAAAAACTAACTTGTTTTTGCGTCTCCTTAGGTTCTGGTATATCAATTTCGGTAAACGTCTTTAAAATTTCTTGATTAATTGAAGGTAAAAGTACTATTCTATTAGCTTGGTTTTGAACACATTTTTCAAATAAATTACGAACTACCCTTGCATTACCAAAATTTTCATCCTTTTTGGAATACAACAATTCGAAAGTATCAGCTAATTTTTCTTTAGCATCAGCATCTATTACAAAATCGGAGCTTTTACAAAAATTTTCAAAGATTAAAAATAATTGTTCTGGAGCAAAATGATTAAATCGAAAAAAACGATTGAATCGAGAGCGTAATCCTGGATTGAATTCCACAAAATCCTTCATTGGTTCTGTATATCCCGCAACAACCACTGCCAAATCTCCACGATGGTCTTCCATTCTTTTCAATAAAGTATTGATAGCTTCGGAACCATAATCATTACCGGTCGCATTTGTTGTTAATGCATAAGCCTCATCAATAAACAAAACACCTCCCAAACTTTCTTCTACAACTTTGTCTACTTTTGCAGCCGTTTGTCCTACATAGCCAGCAATCATTCCTTCTCTATCGGTTTCATACATTTGACCTTTTGACAAGAACCCCAAATGCTTGAATATCCTACCTAAAAGTCTGGCAACAGATGTTTTTCCTGTTCCCGGAGGTCCCAAAAACACAGTGTGTAGAGTAACTTCAATATTTTTCAACCCTTCAGAAGATCTCTTTTTTTGGATTTCTAAAAGGTTTATCAGCTCATAAACATCTTTTTTCACTTCCTCCAATCCTATTAATTGCTCTAATTCTTGAAGTACAATTTCCAAAGAATCATTCTTTGAAATAGAGGTGACATCCGAATTTGAAACATCTTTTGGATTACTCTTTAAGCCAATAAATGTGCCAAAATCCTGTTTGTCCTTAAACTTTACTCCATAAGAATACTTAAGGAAATTTTGATATTTATCTAAAATCCATTCGTATTTAGGATCGTTGATTTCCAATAAAACGCTTGGGATAAAGTATTTTTGGTCATTTTGTTCTGACCAAAGTAAACTATTTTCATTTCTGATTTTTGAAATATGCTTTTTGAAATTTTCAGTAGAAACTAAAGTGTTTAGAGCCTTAACCTCTTTTTCATCAGCAAAACTGTCATTCCTCAATGCATCATAATAATAAGCTAACGTAAATCTAGATTTATCCTCTTCTTTCACTAAGCACAGATTGTATGTTGCTATACAATCTGAAAGGAAAAAATGCTCAGCTTTTAGTAACAATCCATTAGAATTATTTAATACAACAACTTCATTTATCCTTCCAATAAATACTTCATTCTTATTTAATGACGAACAAATATCAATAATTTCCGAAGTTTCTTCTCTTAATACTTGAATAAATGAAGCGGTAAAAACCATCTTTTTCGTGTTTATTTCTGATGCTAAAATCTTTTTCTAGCTATAAAAACTCTAGAAACCGATTGAATTGAGTTTCTTTTAAAATATGTTCTATTATGAAATCATCATTTGATGCACAATCTCTTTACAAAGTTTTCTATGTCCTTCTCCAAATTCTGTCCAAGCCAATCCAATATCCCTTAAATCATACTTTGCAACTATCGTTCCGTATTTTTCTTGTTTTCCATTAATTGTTGGATGCCCAATTACATAAATGGATTGTGCTAATTCCAAAGCCAATTCAATATCATGAGTAGAAAATATAACAGTATTATAATCAGATGTTTTACAAAGTAAGTTAAATGATTTCTTTACTTCCTCAATATTCCCAACATCCAAACCAGAGAAAGGTTCGTCTAAAACTATAAAATTATCTGATGAAAACAACTGCTCAATAATTGCCGTTCTTTGTCTTTGTCCTCCCGAAAGTTCATTTGGGTATTTATCTATACAATTTTCTAAACCCCAAACTTTTATATACTCTTTTATTTTACTTTCCTTTTCAGCATCCGAAAGTGTCGTTTTTCTTAATGAAAATTTCAGTGCCTGATGAACTGTTTTATGCCTGAACAAAGTGTATTTTTGATCTACAAAACCAATATCCCCTTCCTTAACAAGTTTAGCTGCATTTGGTTCGCTATTCTCAAAATCGCGAATCAATATTTTCCCATCCGTACAGGGAACCAATCCAGTTAACGCTTTAAAAAAAGTAGATTTCCCTCTTCCAGATCTTCCCACAAATGCAATCACTTGTCCTGTACAATCAACTCCTTCACGTATTACATCCTTTTCGGTAAGGTTTATGTCTTTTATAATAATAGCATCATCATAGGCAACACTAAGATTTTCAACATACAAAAGTGTTTCTTTATATTCGTGTTTCATATAACTTATATTTTTGAATATCTAAATATTGTTTTTCTTAAAAAATTAATGCCCGCGTCAAGCCCCAATCCTATTAATAAAATAATGATTTGAAGCGCGATTATTCGACCAGTATTCATAAATTTATCCGAGTTTTTTATTAAAAACCCCAATCCACCAGACGCTACAACTATAGATTCCACAGTAACCAGCATCATCCATGTAATCGCTATATTTTGCCTAATTACATCAATAACATAATCCAATCTTCCTAAAATAATAACTTGCCAAAGCACTTCCAATCGACTGCATTTTAAAGTTTTGGCATGGTCGAATTCTTCTTGTGGAATGTCTTTGATAACCGCAATTAATGACGTCGTCAAGAAAGTGGTCAAAAATATAACCAAAATCCAAACTTGCATTGTTCTCGCTTCGTGGATTACCATTGTGATATAAAATGACAAACCTGTAAAAGGCAAAAAACGAAATTTAGTTACAAATTCTGAAATGGATTTCAACAGCGGTATTGGCCAAGAATAAGCCAAAATCAGCGAAATTATGGTTGCCAAAAATATGGATAAAAAACACAATTGCAACGAATGCAAAATATGCACTACTAATCCTTCATTATACAAATCCGTAAAACCAGTAAAAACTTGACTCGGAGACGGAAAAAGGTGCTTTGTCCCTGAAGTGCCAATAAACCAAGTTACAATCAAAAGAAACAGCCAACCCAATAAAATCAGTGTTTTATTGGTTTTTGATAATTTCTCAAAGGGGGTTAAAATTTTTATCATAAAAAATATTTTAAAAAACAAAGACACAGTTTTCCACTAATGAATTACTTGTGTCTTTGCTAAAATGTAAGTTTATTTTAAGAACGTAATTACAACTCTACGGTTTTTAGATTTACCAGATTCTGAACTATTATCAGCAATTGGTTCGCTTTGCCCTTTACCGTCGATTAATTGAAAACGATTTTCTGGAATACCTTTTTGTTTCAAATAATTTACAACTGCTTGTGCTCTGTTTTTTGATAAAGCTAAGTTTGCCTCACTATTTCCAACATTGTCAGTATGTCCAACAATCGTTAATTTGCTGTTTTCTGCTTGAACCAAAAGATTGTAAATTTTCTCTAAATCTTTATTAGAACTGTTTTGAACAGCAGCACTTCCAGAACCAAAATTTATTTTCCATTCGCCAGAAGCCATAACCTCTGTAGCTTGTGTAGAATAATCCGCTTTGTCAGCAGCAGTAGATTCAATGTCATTAATGTTCTTTAAGAAAAATAAGTTAACAGCTTCTTCATAAGGAACCACTGCTCCAACATTTTCATTAAAACCAAACGGATTTAATTCAGTCAAATAACTTGAAACTTGATTGTAAACCGATTTATATCTGTTTACACCATCTGACATTCCAAAATATTGCATTCCATCAGCATAATTAAAAACTTTGGATCCACCCATATTATACGTCAATCCGTTTTTTGTTCCTTGTTGTCCTTTGAACATTTTATACCAATATTCTGGAGTTTCCATATTATAAGTAGTAGCTACTGCTTCAGAAGCTCTTACTTTCCAATCCTCATAATTCTTCATTTGGTTCGAAGCCGTTAATGCCGATTTCAAAATATTAGAAACAATTTCTGGATTTTTGGTTGCCCATTCTTTTACACCAATTAAAACAGCTGGCATTTGGTTATTAAATTCTTTAGTCGAAACAATATCGACAAAACCAGATAATTTGTCAAAAACCGTTTTATCCCCTGGAGTCCAAGTGGCACAACCGTCAATTTTTCTGTTTACTGATTTTCCTGTCAATTTTCCGTTGTTCACTTCTTTCAAAGTAACCGTCCAACCTGTAGTTTGGGATTTAATCAACTCCTCTGCCGATTTGATATAATCATCATTTTCTGATGGATAAATATTTACTGCATCTGCATCATAAGTTGCAGGATCTGGATTTACTTTCAATCCATTTGCAAAACAATAATTTACGGTCGTAACCCAATCCCCATCTCCTAAAACTGCAGAGATAACAGCACCTTTCATACTTTTCGGATCTGATTTCCAATTTGGCGGCCCAATCAGTTTGTCTTCACCATAGCTCATCCCTACAGCACCCATTACTTGTAAATGGTATTTTCCTTTTCCGTATTTTTCGTCTAGTGATTTTTGGGCAGAGCTTATGTAAAATGGAGCTCCATCCCCCATAATCACAATTGCAAATACACTTTTATCGGATGTTGGAAAAGCTTCTCCGCCATCAAATTCTTCGATAAATTTCATTTGCATATTACGCAATTCCGAGAGCCAGTCTTGTCTAATAATTTCAAGATTAACTCCGTTTTTTTCCATTAAAGAACCTTTTGTCGTTTTTGGTCCACCATTAGAAACAATAAATCCAGATGCAGCATTCCAGGCATATCCTGCAATTCTTACTAAAGGCTTACCGCTTACTTCTGAAGAAACTTCCTTAGAAGGTAACTCTAATTTATCTGCGTTCGTAACATTATTTACATCTGTACCATTCAACTCCATTCCATTCAACTGTTTTGAAACAGCTGTTTTGATTCCTGGAGAAACGTAATAAACCGCTCCTAAAATCCCTCCAATTGCAACAATAACAATTAATAATTCTGAAAAAGTGGTTAGCTTTTCTGTTCTTAAAATTTTTCCCATTTTATTTTTAAAATTTAAATTATATATTAAAAAATATCTCCAAAACCACCACTAGACATTTTATCTTCTTTGGTCATTTTATAATTTGGACTCGTATATTTCGTTGAATCAGGAATTGTATTGTCGCCTGTTTTAATTTCATCTGCCAATGAATCTAATCTGGAGTACAACTCGTCGTTATCTACAGAATATTTAGAGGTAAGTGAATCAATATCAATTAAGTTCTCAGAAGTTCTGGCTATATCTAGCGCAATTGTTGAAGTTACTACCTCTAATGCATATTCTAATTCCCAATCTTTGGTAAACATCATGGCACTTTTGGCACTTTCAGTTGCTTCTTTAGCATTTCTGGCAAACTCATATTCCTTTTGAAGCATCGTAACTGTAGCGTCAAAATCGGCAATTTTTATATCTATTGCTGTTCCTGCCAGAGTCAGCTTTCTATCCATTTTACCCAAAACATTGGCACGAACACCATATTTTTGAATAAAATTTTTGCTTTGCTCATATTGTGTGGAAATCCTTTGAGAATCACTTAGCTTTCTAGCCAACTCACTTTGAAGAGCAACATACTCATCTGTGTCTTTGGCAGCAACTCCATTCAATCTAACCATTTCATCCATTGCTGATTTTAACTTCTCACACTGACGTTTCAGACTTAAAACATCTTCCTGAAAAGATTTGGCCTCTTTTTCAGATTTACTGGCTTCGATTTCCATCTCATTTTTAAGTCCTTTCAGCTTGGCTTTGGTATTCTTAAAAACTTCACGGTTTTTAACCATTTTAAGTTTTTGTTCCTCCAATTCATTAAAAGGATTACTTTGAATTAATGCTTTGTGAAGGTTTTTGGTAGCAAATCTTAGTCCCTTCATAATAACCGGAAACATCATTACCAAAAAAACTAAAAAAACACCTGTCGCCGATAATGCAATTGCTTGTCCCAACATTGTAAAAAGCGGCGGAATAATATACGTCCAGGTTAAATATCCACCAATGCCCAATAAACCTAACGCCAAACCCCAAAATAATGTTTGCTCCCCTTTTTTTAAAGTCCCAGGCTTTAAGGCAATTTCTCCTTTTGACTCATCAAAATGTTTTAATATTGGTAGCGATAATAGTGTATTCTTTTCTTGTTCGAATTTGTCCATTAATTATAAATATTGATTAATTCCTGTTACTACTGTGTTAATTGAATCTAGGATTTTATGCTTGGCCAAATCGTTAGCTTCCATCTTTAATTTAATCTCTGAAAACTGCTCTATATTATTGGAATCCAATTTTTGAAATTCTACTTTTTTCGTTTCCAATTCATTTTGAAGCTGAAGAATCTTAGTATTCAATTCTTCAATACTTTTAGAAAGATTGTACTTCTCTTTGGTCAAATTATTCTCTAAATCCGATTTTTTGGTTTTACCAACAGTATCGTATTTAGCATAAACTTTTTCAATCTCAGTAACATAAAAATTCGCTTTTTCAAGCAGAAATTGTTTCGTCAAATCAGGCTGAATAGTTTTACCCATTGTGAAGGCCATTTGATAACTTTGAGGATTCGAAATTC
Source organism: Flavobacterium sp. ZT3R18 (assembly GCF_007097385.1). Taxonomy (GTDB): domain Bacteria; phylum Bacteroidota; class Bacteroidia; order Flavobacteriales; family Flavobacteriaceae; genus Flavobacterium. Next base: position 125,682 of record NZ_VJZS01000002.1, on the reverse strand, counting down.
CAACTGCTACAACCGATTTATACAATTCAAAAAAATCAAAACCAGCAGCATTCAAAGACTCAAAGCCTTTTTCATAAACTTCGAAAATTTCTTTTAAAAAAGGATTGGATATAGAATCCAAAGTACTTGGTTGAGAAGCATGATTTGGAAATTTAGTAACTTCACTAGGGGTAGGTGTTATTGCAACTTGAGGTTGATTTGTTGATTCTTCTTCATTAATAAAAAGACCTTTCCAATTAAAACTTTCTTTTGCCATTTGTATATTATTTAATCTAAAATTAAAGGAGTTGTAAAACAATTTCTACTATTATACGCTTAACTTGTTAAAAAGTTACTAAAATAAAAACATAAATGTAAACTTTTTCAACAAACAAAAGTATATAAGTAATCTGTATGATTTTTTTTCCTATAATAGAATTGATTAATTCGCTGTACCAATACTAGTTGCAGCTAACAACGAAGAAACAAAATACGACATTATATGATGTCTATTACCTACGTCTAAGTTAATCCCTCTTCATTTAATATTTTCAAAAAGTGAAAACCTTTTGGAACATATCCTTGATTATAATAAAAACGGTGAGCGGTAAAATTACCCGTGAAAGCATCCAAAACAATGGCATTACAACCTTCTGCTTTGGCTTTAGCATCAATATAATCGGTCATGATTTTACCTATGCCTTTAGCTCGGTGATCTGGATGAACAATAAAATTATCAATTTCGATGTATTTTCCTGTCCAAAGTTTCATTGCTGTCCAAAAACCAGTTACCCCAACACAAGTAGCCTCTTCAAAAACAGCTAATTGTTTGTAATTATGAGGAACCATTTCCTTCAAATAAGATTCATATTTCTCTACGGTAAGGTTGGGGTACAGATGTTTCATTACTTCTATTTGAGCAAGCATATCTTCAATCGTGGTAAGTTCTATTGTTTTCAATTATAGGAAATTAGATTTAAAAAAATAAAAAAGAGCCAAACAAAGTCGAGCCCTAAAATTGTCTAAAGCCATTTTGCTTCTTTGCAATGGCTGTTTATGATGTTTGTAATGAGATAATTATTTTCTGTTCTTTCAAAGAAAATATACCAAGTCGTTCTTTTATTGGATTTATAGAAAATATAATTGGAACCAAAAGAACTCAGTTCAATTGGTGTTCTTCTAGAAGGGAAAGTGGTTATGTTGTCTTCTATAAAATCTACAATCTTAACAGCGTAATTTTGCGCACTACTTTTAAATCCAAAATATTCTTCTTCAAAAAGAATATCAACCAAATCATTGATATAGCTTTCCGCAGAAGTACGATAGGTAATATTTATTTTTTCCAAGGCAAAGTTTCGATGTGAGCCAATAATCTCCTTTTCAATTCTTCCCCAGTAATTGCTGTTTTTAATTCTTCTTCGAAATTAAAAGTATTTTGTCTTTTGATGCGGGAAATTTCATTAAGAATTAATACATCATCCAAAGTTTCAATCCAGTCGATGATTTCTTTTTTTTGAGTCAGTGTTTCCATTTTGGTTGCAATTTAAATCAAAGTTACTGATTTTTGTTCCTCTAGAAAAGGAATAAAAGCTTAAATTCAATTCATCAAATACAAATTATACTTTATAAAAGACGTCTTCAATAGCAATATCTAATTCTGGGAACAAAGGACTCTTTATGTTTTCTCCTTCCACTTGTGGTTTCAAACCAATAAATTCACCATTGATTAAAGTATAAACCAATATAATCTTATCAAAAGGTTCAATTATCCAATACTCTTTTACACCAGCTTCTTGATATAAATTGAACTTTGTATGTACGTCATGTTTACTATTATTTGGCGATATAATCTCGACCATCAGATCAGGAGTTCCGTTACAACCTCTTTTGTCCAGTTTGCTTTCGTCACAAATAATACATAAATCGGGCTGCACTACAGTTGAGTCTTTCTTTGCTGAAGGTATCGGCAAACGAACATCAAATGGAGCTGCGAAAACATTACAGGGTTTTCTTTTAAAATTTACATAAAAACTTCCTGCAAGATTATTTGAAATTCTTTGATGAACCATACTCGGAGCAGGGCTCATTTTCATAATAAACCCTTTGATGAGTTCTACACGTTCCTTAAATTGCCATAACAAATAATCCGAATACGAATATTGCTTGGTCAAATCGAGATCGGAAAATTTAGTTACTGTTGTCATTTCAAAATGTTTTATCAAAGATATAAAATCTAATTTTAAATTTTATACAAGATTTTTTGATGTGGAAACAAGAAAGCCAGCAAATTTTGCTGGCTTTCTTATAAATCTAAAATTCTTAAATCGTTAATCTGCTCCCGATAAATATCGGGACTAAAATCTATTACCCTTTCAAGGCTTCTGCTCCACCAACAATCTCAAGGATTTCATTAGTAATGGCTGCTTGACGTGCTTTATTGTAAGTCAATTTCAATTGATCTCTCAAATCAGTTGCGTTGTCCGTTGCTTTGTGCATCGCAGTCATACGCGCTCCGTGCTCTGAGGCAAATGAATCACGAATTCCTTTGTACAATTGCGTTTTCAATGCTTTAGGAATCAATGTTAAAACGATTTCTTCTTTTGAAGGTTCAAAAAGATAATCTCCTGTTGAAACTGGTTTATCTGATTTTATAGGCGCTAATGGCAAAAACTGTTCCGTTTGAACAATTTGAGTCGCAGCATTTTTAAATTGATTGTAAATCAATTCTATTTTATCGTATTCTCCAGAAACAAATTTTTGAGTTAATGTTTCTGCAATTACAGCCACATTGTCAAATGATAAATGATCAAAAATAGTACTTTGATTATCAACAACTTTAAGTGTTTTTGATAAAATATCATTACCTTTTTTACCTATAGCAAAAATATCAACTTGCTTTCCTGCATAATATTCAGAACGGCTTTTAGCTTCCTTAATTACATTGGTATTAAATGCACCACACAAACCTCTATTTGAAGTTATGGCTACAATTAAAACTTTTTTTACTTCACGTTGTGTTGTAAATTCTCCACCAGCATCACCATCAAGAGTCGCTGAAAGATTTTGTAATAATTCTGTTAATTTTTCGGCATAAGGGCGCATTGCCGTGATCGCATCTTGTGCTTTCTTAAGCTTTGCTGCAGAAACCATTTTCATTGCCGATGTGATTTGCATCGTTGATGAAATGGAAGTAATTCTATTACGGATTTCCTTTAAATTTGCCATTTTTGGTAAAGTTAGAAGATGGAAGATGGAAGCTAGAAGTAAGGATTTAACTTCCTACTTCTAACTTCTGACTTCAATCTTAATTATATTTCGCTGAAATTTCTTTTGCAACAGTTTCAAGAACATCTGTAATCTCATCTGTTAATTTTCCTGCTTTCAAAGCATCAAGAGTCGCTCTGTGTTTGTTGTTCAAGAATTCTAAGAAATCTTTCTCAAATTCTTTCACTTTATTCACAGGAACACTTCTCAACAAGTTTTTAGATCCAGCATAGATAATTGCAACTTGGTCTTCAACAGTATAAGGATCATTCAAACCTTGTTTCAAAATCTCAACGTTTCTTCTTCCTTTTTCAATTACGTTTAAGGTAACAGCATCCAAATCAGAACCAAATTTAGCAAACGCTTCCAATTCACGGAATTGCGCTTGATCTAGTTTCAAAGTACCTGCTACTTTTTTCATTGATTTAATTTGAGCATTACCTCCAACACGAGATACCGAAATACCTACGTTAATCGCTGGACGAACCCCAGAGTTAAACAAATCTCCATCCAAGAAAATTTGACCATCAGTAATCGAAATTACGTTTGTTGGGATATATGCAGAAACGTCACCCGCTTGAGTTTCGATAATTGGTAAAGCAGTCAATGAACCACCCCCTTTTACGATACCTTTTAATGAAGCTGGCAAATCGTTCATGTTTTTTGCAATTCCATCATCAGCAATTACTTTACAAGCACGCTCTAATAAACGACTGTGTAAGTAAAAAACGTCTCCAGGATATGCCTCACGTCCCGGTGGTCTTCTCAATAAAAGAGAAACCTCACGGTAAGCAACTGCTTGTTTAGATAAATCATCATAAACAATTAAAGCTGGACGACCTGAATCTCTAAAATATTCTCCAATAGCTGCACCTGCAAAAGGAGCATAAACTTGCATTGGAGCTGGATCAGAAGCATTAGCTGCAACGATCACTGTATAAGCCATTGCTCCTTTTTCTTCTAACATTTTTGCAATTCCTGCAACAGTAGAAGCTTTTTGACCAATAGCAACGTAGATACAAAATACTGGTTTCCCAGCATCGTAAAATTCTTTTTGATTTAAAATCGTGTCAATACAAACAGTAGATTTTCCTGTTTGACGGTCACCAATAACAAGTTCACGTTGTCCACGACCCACTGGGATCATAGCATCAACCGCTTTTACCCCTGTTTGCAAAGGTTCAGTAACGGGTTGACGGAAGATAACTCCAGGAGCTTTTCTTTCTAAAGGCATTTCGAATAATTCACCACCAATTGGTCCTTTTCCATCAATTGGAAAACCAAGAGTGTTCACTACACGACCTACCATTCCTTCTCCTGCTTTAAGAGAAGCAATACGTTGTGTTCTTTTTGCTGTAGATCCTTCTTTGATTCCTGTTGATGGTCCTAAAAGTACCACACCAACATTGTCTTGTTCAAGGTTCAAAACGATAGCCTCTAATCCGTTTTCGAATTCAACTAATTCACCGTATTGAACATTTGAAAGCCCATAAATAAGAGCAATACCATCTCCAACTTGAAGTACTGTTCCTACTTCCTCTAGCGTAGCACCAGATTCAAAACCTTCGACTTGCTTTCTTAATATTGCTGAAATTTCAGCAGGTTTGATTTCCGCCATAATAATTATTTTTACCTATTTTTTTATATAGATTTAGAATATAAATCAACTAAATCCTTTAAACCATCTATATTACTGTAATCAATTTTTTCTAAGTCATCAATATTTAAAGAAACACCTAAATATTCATTCAATTTTTTATAAAATTTATCTTCCTTACCTTTTTTAATTAGAATTTGAAATCCTTTATCTTTATTAGGCAATTCTAAAACAAAACTTTTATTTTTAACATCTTGACAAATATTAATTTTTTCTGATAAATAAATATCTTTAAAAAATTTCCAAGATGCTGAGCCTAAACTTAGAGAACCTAATCCCAAGGATTTTGAAGCCAATTGATTTAAATCAAGAACAGATGAATCTGAAGTAGTAGTAGTAGGCATACTTTCTATTTTTACATAAATAGCTCTATACTTTGCTTCGGTTCCGTCATCATTGAATACTACAAAAGATACGCCTTCTTTAGCATTATAAGGATAAATCACTGGTTTACCTTTCTTGTTTGTTCCTTTTACTTTCAATGAACTTCCTACACCACCATCTAAATCAGCCATTCCATTTTGAGAAGTAGTTAAATTTTCAAAATCAATAGATATTAAACCTTCAAACTTTTCTCCATTTGATTCAACTACATATCCGTTTTTTTCATAAATATTTGAAGATTTTTTTTTGGCTTCTTCAAATTTTGATACTTCATCAGATTTTTTCACATCTAAAAGAACTTTCGCTTCTCCCAAAGTCATGAATTTTTGACCATTTAAATAGGCATTATTTACTAGCTGAATTAAAAAAGGTCCCTGATTAGCTTGATCCTTAACATCTATATTATAAGTAGGCTTATAAATAAAAGTCTTTTTTGATTCGCTTAATGCAACAGCCAATTTACCTCCAGTTTCTACTGCGTGAACAAGCACTCTACCGTTTAATGACAAAATATCAACAACCAAAACAGGATATGGACTTTGGTCTTCCTTCATAGAAACGTTATAACTTGCTACTACTTGGTTCATAAATGTAGCATTTTGCTCTTTAGAATATTTGTCTGTAAATGCGTCCTGAGGAATATTACCCGAAAAAATAAGTTTGTCTCGTAAAAATAATTGGTAATCAAGAGTAGCTAATTCTTTTTGAATTGCTTCGTTCTCTTTTTGTCCTTTTTCGGCTTCTGCGGTAATACTTGTACGTTCTACTGAGAAAAAAGCATCTAAATTTTCTACTCCATTAACCGTAATTAGATTATATTTTTTAGCTAAAAGAACAGTAATCGCTTTTTTCATATTGAGATTAGAAGTAGATGGAAGATATTCCATTTTTACTTCAGATTTTCTTTTCCCTTCAGCATCATCTGTTATTGTTAAAAAATTTTTAACGTCTGATTCACTTATTTTTAAATAAGTCCAAGTAACAGTTATTGAATTTGAATTATTCAACGATTTGAACTTAAAATCATCTCCTTGTTTTTCAAAGGTTGCAACTGAAACCTGATCAAAAAGAACTTGATTTTTTTTTACAGCTATATCTTGAGAAAAAGATACTATCGAAAATGCAAATACTAAAAAAAATAAAAATTTCTTCATTTCTAAAATTTAATTACTTAACTCTCTTTTTAATACTTGTAATCTGTTGGCAACTGAAGCATTATATTGCTGGTCACCTATTCTTAGAATAAATCCTCCAATGATAGCAGGATCTACTATATTTTCTATTGTGATTTTTTTGTCTGAAAGGGTTGCAATTTTAGCTAAAACTTTAGCTTCAAGTGCAGCATCCATAGCAATTGCTGTAGTTACTTTGGCCACTTCAACATTATTCATGATATCGAATAATTCACTGTATTTTACTGCAATAGCTTCAAGAATTTCGAATCTTTTGTTTTCAAATAACAAATGAAGTAATCCTTTAGTAACATTGTCAACACTAGCAAAAACTTCTAAAAGTGCGCTCTCTTTTACTTCTACTTTTATGGTTGGGTTTTGAATAAAAGTATTCAATTCCAAATTTCCATTGATAGTTGAAGCAATCAATTTCATGTCGTTATTTACAGATTCAGCTACCCCTTTTGAATTGGATAAATCTAAAATTGCTTTCGCATAACGAATTGCTGCTTTAGTACTTGCCATAATTAGTTCAATTTAACGTCACCTAACATTTTCTCAACCAATTTAGTTTGAGCTTCTTTGTTAGATAATTCATCTTTCAATAATTTTTCAGCAATGCTAAGAGACAAAGTCGAAACTTGTAATTTCAATTCAGCCATAGCTGCATTTTTTTCGCTTTCGATAGCCGCTTTAGCTTGTTCGATCATTTTTTGACCTTGAGCTTGAGCTTCATTTTTTGCATCTTCAACCATTTTCTCTTTCATTTCACGAGCATCTTTAAGCATGTTGTCACGCTCTAATCTTGCTTCTTGTAAAATACGTTGGTTGTCTGCTTGCAAGTTTTGCATTTCTTTTCTAGCATTTTCAGCAGAAAGCAAAGCATTTTTAATTCCTTCTTCTCTATCGTTTACAGCATCAAGAATAGGTTTCCAAGCGAATTTTTTCAATAAGAATATTAACCCAACAAATATTAATACTTGCCAGAAGAACAAACCTAACTCAAACTGATTTATTAACTTTTCCATTTTTTATAAATTGTAAATTGTATTTTAAAAAATAAAATTTAATTTGTTTAATATAATTTTCAACATTTAATTAAAACAATAGCTACAACCAACCGTTGTAACTATTGTCTTTTTAGTTTTAATTAAGATGCGAATAACGCAGCAAAACCAATACCTTCAATAAGTGCAGCTGCAATAAGCATTGCAGTTTGGATTTTTCCAGAAGCTTCTGGTTGACGAGCAATAGCGTCCATTGCTGAACCACCAATTCTACCAATACCTAATCCTGCTCCGATAACGATCAATCCTGCTCCTACGATTTGTGGAATTTCCATAATATATATAATTAAAAATTAAACATTCAAATTTAATTTTAGATTGTAGACCTTAGATTTTAGATTTTGAAAATCTGCCATCTGACATCTGAAATCTAAATTTTAGTGATGAGCTTCCTCATGATGATGCTCTTCTACTGCCATACCGAAATACAAAGCAGAAAGCAAGGTGAAAATATACGCTTGTAAAAACGCAACTAATATTTCAAGAATAGAAAGCATAAATGACAATCCAAACGACAAACTGCTTCCTAACCAACTTTTAAAGATAAACATTAAACCGATAATACTCATCAAAACAATATGTCCTGCAAAAATATTTGCGTACAAACGTATCATTAATGAAAACGGTTTAATAAGAACTCCTAACAATTCGATTGGTGCCAATACGATACGCATTGGTTTTGGCACACCTGGCATCCAGAAAATATGTCCCCAATAATTTTTGTTAGCAGTAAGATTCGTAATTAAAAAAGTAAGTATCGCTAACGAAAATGTAATAGTAAGGTTTCCTGTAACATTGATTCCAAATGGCATCAATCCAAAAATATTCAAGAATAAAATAAAGAAAAATATAGTTAACAAGTAACTCATGTATTTTTTATAATGCTTTTCTCCAATATTCGGAATAGCAATCTCGTCACGAATAAACAAAACAACTGGCTCAAAAATACGACCAGCACCAGAAGCAATACCTCCATTTTTAGTATACGATTTTGCCAAGCCTGTAAACAGTACGAACATCAAAAGTGCCGCTATCATTATAGACAATACTGATTTTGTGATCGACAAATCTAGAGGACGAACATTGGTTACAAATCCTGTTTTTTCATCTTCAGTGATTGTTCCAGCCGCATCGGTTTTATAAATTTTTCCGTCGTGGTGGTTTATTTTGTAGAAATTCCCGTTTGATTCTGCTACCGCTTCTCCATGTTCAAATTTTGAAGAAGAGAAAATTTGAAATCCATTATCCCAAATAATAACTGGTAATGAAAAACCGTAATGCACTCCTGTTTCATCATCTTGAAAAAAAGAAAATTCATGAGAGTCTAATACGTGGTGTTTGATAAATGCTTTAACTTTAGACTTCACATCTGTTGGTTCTGCATGTGCTTCATGAGCAGATTTTGCTACTTCATGTGTAGCTACAGTTTGAGTACTTGTGGTATCCGTTTCAGGATTTGCAAAACTAGTAAAAGGAAGACATACTACGAAAGTCGCTATAATAAAACTAAGTGCCTTGTTTGAAATCACCATATCTGTTAAATATCTAAATTTTTTACGATTCTAAAATTTGGTGCAAATGTACATTTTTTATTAATACTCAAAAGCATATAAAATTAAATTTTTCAAACATTTTTATCACTTGTCGTCAATTTACTCTTTTTCGTTGACTAATCGTATTGTAAAAAGTGTTTCAATTGCTAAAAACACAATAAACAAGACAAAAAAGTTTACTCGTTCTATTGGGCTATTGGGCTTTGGGACATGCAATAATGGCCTTACTATCAGATAACAAAAAATCATTTTGACACTTGTAGCCAAGAGAAACGACATCCCCACATTATCAAAACTTTTTTCTTTCACCATCAATAATATTTTAAAAATAACCGTGGATAAAAGAAAGAAAAATAAGTAAAGTACTTCTAAAGAATAATGGAATGTGTTAGTATCTATATTTAAAACATAAAAAATAACTTTATGGATTGTATAAATTATAAGGACAAGAGGTAATAAAGTTAGAAAGGGTAAGAACTTTTTAAAATTCATTGTTGTTGTATATTGTTACTTTTTATTGATTTCGTTTACTTGTCGGATGACATTATATAAAGCCAAAAAAACACCTACCATCACCAATATTTTTACATAATACACTTTTGTACTGGGATGATTGTCGTCTAACCAATTTCCTAGATAGGAAAACAAGAAAATAATAACTCCCATTTGGATTGGGATATTAATTAAGGCCAACCATTTGGTATAGTTGTTTTTCTTTGGGTCATTATTCGTTGTCATTTGCAGCTCCTTGTGTAGCATTGGGTTTCATGATACAGGTTGCACTAAAAACGGCTCCCGGTTCTACGGATAATTTCCCAACAGTAACATCGCCAATAATAATGGCTGATGCTTTTATGTTTAAAGTATCTTCAATCTTCAATTTCCCTTCAAATCTACCTTCTATGTCTGCATTTTGACAAATTATTTCTCCTATCACACTTCCAGCAGGACCTATTACTAACTTCCCCTTCGAAGAAAAATTACCAATAAGCGCTCCGTCTAGTCTGAAATCAGCTTGCGAAATAATATCTCCCTTGATTATGGTTTCCTCAACAATTCTATTGGTTTTCCCTAAAACATCGGTTAAAGATTTCGTTTTTTTATCAAACATAATTACAGTTTTTTAAGTGAAAGATAGGCTTCCAGATTTTTTTTGATTTGAATAATTTTGTAGTTTTCATTAGAAATAATAATTCCCGGCTGATTTATTTTGTATTTTATGTTTTCCACCAAAAGGGCCGCTACAAATTTTGCGTAAGACTCTGTATGTATTCCATGAATCGAAATAAAACTTTCTTTTTCGGTGTATGAATCACAAGTGTATTTTAACTTTTCAACATTTTCATTGGCGAAAAATAACGCTAATTTACTCTCTATTGCTGCAGCACTTTTCTCGTCATTATTGGCAATTCTAAAAATAACCTTCCAATTCTTCGAATCCGCTGTACTAAAATTCATTTGTTCCAAAAGCGGAATTTGGGTTTTAAGAATTTCGATTGCATTTTTCCCTTCTTCAGTAGTAGCGTAATTATCGGCTACATACTGTATGGCGCTTTTATAAGCTTCAAGTCCATACCGTTTTCCAATGGTATAGGCTTTTAGTAATTCGAATTTTGAAACTATCGGATCTCCAGAAAAATCACTTATCAAACCCTCTACTTGTTTTAATACCGATGCAAAATATTCCTCTTCATACAATCTATACAATTTTATATACTCGCCTTCGGGTGTGTCTTGTTGTGTTTCGTTAAGTGAACTCGAATTGTTTACGATGTTTGCATAACGTGAATTAGGATATTGAGTCGTTATTTCATTTTTAAGCGCTTCTGCTTTTGCACTATTCGTGATTTGATAGATTTTATATAAATTATACTTTGTAGGAAGTATCAATTTTTCTTCTGGATTGTAGGCTAATAATTGTTCCAGTTTTGTGCTAGCCAAATTATATTCTTTGAATTTTTCTTTATATGTAACTCCAAGTTTATAATAAGTCAAATTCCTTTCTTTGACGAGGCTGTCAATAACCGTTTGTGATTTTGGAAGTTGTTTCATATAATACTCCGTAGTATATTTTTCGTTTACCACAACTAGAGCTGTTTTGGCAACTGTTGTAGTATCGGTTTTCTTTGCTTCAGGATTATTATCTGTCGCTGAACCAGCTGTTGCCGACACTCTCCAATAGCCGACTTGAGTTCGGTTTCCCCATCTTTTTTTGAACTCTAACTTTCCGTAAGCTACCGCATTGGGATTATAAAAATAGAAAGTGTTTACCTTTTCCTTAACTGTTGGATTGCCATTATCTGGCGGTGTAACTCCTTTTCCCGTATTAGGCATTCCAGGAATTATATTAGAAATAGTTCCATCTGGCACATTCAAAGCACTGTTTAACGCAATGTTGTTTTCTATCTTTTTTTGTTTATCCTCAAGTAGTTTTTTAAGTTCGTCCCTACTCTTTAATTTCTGAATATAGTTTTCGTAATAAACAATTTGCTCTGGCTCTTTTAATGCAGCCACATAAATAATACTATCATTCCTTTTAGCAATAGCTTCATCTAATATGACTTCATCGAGGTCTTTTCTGGTTTTTTGAATCTTTAGAAATTCTCTAGATTTCACATCTAATAATGCCAAACACTGGTCGTAATTTTTTGCTGCATTAAGGTAATCGGCATCTTTGAAATACATATTCCCTATATTTCTATAATTGGAGGCATTCAAGTAAGGGTCTGTAGATTTGGTTTCTAAAGAGGCTTTATAAAAGTCTAATGCCATTTTTTTGTCCTTATTGTTATCATAAAAAATTCCAATGTTATGATAAATCACATCCAAGTAGGGTCTGTTTTCTCTGTCCTTCATAATCTTTTTAGATTTTTCGACAAATAAATCATAGTCCTCGTTTTTATAATTATTGAGCTTCGCTTTTTTGGCGTAAGCCTGAATAACAAACTTTCTTTCGGCTTTTCTATTCATATCAATAACGGTTTGATAAAAATAAATGGCACTGTCCTTTTGCACTGATTCTTCATACAATTGTCCTAATAAAAACGAATACCGTTCTTTATCTTCATTGCGTTTCGTTTTTTTATTGGCCAATTTTAATTTTACAATTGCACTGTCTTTTTCTTCAATATTCAAAAATGCACTGGCTAAAATGGCATTCGCATCAGCAAATTCCTGATTACTTAACTCATTATCTTTAATAAGTTTAGAGGTGTTTCGTATCGCTGCAGCATCATTTCCTAAGCGAATATTTGTTTTTTCACGCCAAATTCTAGCTTCATAATTATTGCTGCTGTTGGGGTATTTGTAAAGAATGTAATTGAAAGCGTCTAGAGCAGGAATAAATCTTTGGTCATAATACCTCGCTTTTCCCAGTAATAGATAGGCTTCGTCTATTTGGTAATTTTTTTCCCTTCCATCAATATTCATGGAATGTTTTTGAATGGCTTTGGTCGCTTTGGCTTCGGCAAGTTCAAAATCGGCATTTTTGGATTTTCCGTCAACTGGCAAATCATCACTGACCTGCATTTTCTCTACAGGTAGGCGTTTCCAAAAATTTTCGGGTGAATTATCTTTTATTCCTTTAACGCCTTTATCTAATGCAATTTGCCCATTATATAAAATATTCAATTTTGTACTTAGGGCGTGGGAATTTCTAGCCAAAAAAGTATCTTTCTTGGTAGAACAAGCTATCAAGAAAGATAAAAATAGTACAGCTAAAATATATTTTGGTGTATTGCTATTCAAGGGTAAACGTTTAGGTCATTAAACTTTAAAAAAAGTATTTTAGTATAATGCCTGGTAAAAATACGTTTCTTTTTGAAATATATAAATTTAAACCGCAAAAAACAATTCTAATTCTTGTAACGTCTCTTTTGAAGTTGGCATATCTTTGACCAATTCCCCTTTATTAAGCGCTACAATTCTATCACAAACATCAACGGTATGCTGTAAATCATGACTGGAAACAAGTACTGTAATGTTTGGGTTGTCTGCCAATTCTTTGATGATTTTTTTCAATCTATTTACCGTTGTGGGATCTAAATTGGCAAAAGGTTCATCTAAAATAATTACTTCGGGATTCCCTATCAAAGTAGCAATGATCCCCACTTTCTTTTGATTTCCTTTGGATAAATCGCGTAAGTATTTTTTGTTTTTAAGGATTTCCCCATTAAAAAATTCTTCGTGTTGAGCCAGTAGCACATCTACATCGGCTTTGTTTTGACCTCTTAAATCTCCAATGAAATAAAAATATTCTTCGGGTGTTAAATATCCAATTAGGAAACTCTCGTCTAGAAACGAAGCCGTAAAGGGTTTCCATGCCTCACTGCTATTTACTTGAACATCATTGTTTATGATATTACCCGTTGTAGGCTGAATTAAATCCAACAACAAACTGAAAAAAGTTGTTTTTCCGGCTCCGTTATTGCCCACCAGTCCAAAACTTTGTCCTTTTGGAATTTCTAATGATTCTATATTTAATACGGTAGTCCCGTTGTATTTTTTGGAAAGATTATTTACTTGTATCATGATAATTTTAGATTTAAGATTTAAGATTTTGGCAGAGACGTTACAGTGCAACGTCTTTACTAATCATCCTTTTTGTTTATAGGCTTCAATGGTTTTGTATTTCTCCTTTTTATAAATTTTTTCTATAAATACAAAAGCTTTATTTTTTAGGGCAAAACCTAGAACACCAACACTAGCAACGAGTGCTAAACCTAAGTTCGCATTCATCAAATAGGTACCCAACCCATATAATGCTACAGGCAAAATCAATTGCGGGATGGTAATAAGCATTGTTTTTACATTAAATGCTTTTTTGTCTCCAAAAGCACCTTTGCCAGAACTCAAATCAATCGGGGTTTTGGTAAAAGCTCCTCCTAATAATACTAATGAGGAATTGACTCCTATATTATAAATGGATCCAACAACTATAATTAAGTAAACAGACCATCCAAAATATAAGTAAAACGAAGCAATGATGGTCGAAACTACTGTAGCAATAACCATCAGCCACCATTTTGAATTCAAATATCCTTTGTATGGAATGTTCTGTGTCATCATAAGTTGATAATAAGCACTATCCCAACTGGGTACAAACTGACCAAAAGTCATTAAAAATCCACCTGACACAATAATACCCGCAACAATTTGCATCACTGGAGGTTGATGCGAATTACTATTGAAAAATAATAGTCCGTAAAACATGAACATAACACTTAATCCAATTGTCGTTTTAGAACGTTTGTTTCTTTTGATTAATTTAATGTCATTTTTTAAAAACGTTCCCAGTGTTCCAAATTGGTTCAACCAAGTTAACTGTTCCGTTTTGGCAATGTCGTTTTTAGCAGATAATCCTGCATCTAGATACAAATCGTCTTTTAGATAATTGTACGTCCAATAATACAATCCTGTCAATACTAAAACAGGAAGTGCGAAAAGCCATTTGGTATGAAATAATGCTTCAAAAAACGGATAGGTATAATTCGTAATATCAAAGAATTTATAATATTGACATCCTGCCAAAATCAGTGCAACAGTAATGAAAATACCCAATAAGTTGTCTTTGTTATTCAATAAAACATTCAAAAAATTATTGCAATACACTAAAGAAAAAAGAGCCATTCCCCAAAGCAAAACAGAGACTGCATCATAGCCTTCGTAAATTAAAGCTGCACAAAAAGGAAGAAAGAAAAACGCATGTACCACATTAAAAAAAGACAACATCGTTTTCCCCAACGAAAAATGTACAATGGTTGACTTTTTGAAAGGCATGGTCAACAATGGGCGAATGTTCATCACTGGAATCGCTTGCAGCAAAAGCCGAACAATCAAATCCATCACAAAGTAATACATCAGGAACTTGTTTATGGTTACTAATGGATCCAATTTCATTTCCTTAAGAATATAAAAAGCCCCTACTCCTAAAGCTAAAAAAGCTACGGCAAAATAAAGGACTAGAAATCCCATTAAAATTTTCAAGGCCAAATTCGATGCGAAAGAAGCAGATCTAGAGAAAGATTTCCACTCGAGGTAAATAAATTTTGTAAACATGGTTGTTGTTTTGGTTCTGTAAGTAAGTATATCGATGTAAGAAAACGTTACAGAAATAAATCAAATTCAAACTTGAATGGGATCAAATTCTTTCAATCCTAAATAGTTTTATTACTTTTGTAAAAAAAATATTCCTATGCCATCCTTCCTAAAACTGATTGTAAAAGAAGTAAAACGTGAAACCAAAGACGCTGTTTCAATACTTTTTAATGTACCCGAAGAATTAAAATCGAATTATACTTTTATAGCTGGTCAATATATTAATTTACGCCTGACTTTAGACAATACCGAGATTCGTCGTGCCTATTCTATTTGTTCTGCTCCTACAAGTGGGGAATTACGAATTGCGGTAAAAGCCGTAAAAAATGGTGCTTTTTCTCAATTTGCTAACACGAAATTAAAAGCTGGCGATGTCCTTGAAGTAGGAAAACCAGAAGGGAAATTTACTTTTGAACCTGAAATAGACCGTCAAAAAAATTATATTGCTTTTGTAGCGGGTAGCGGAATTACTCCCGTTTTATCGATCATAAAATCGGTTTTGAAAAGCGAGCCAAAAAGTTCTTTTGTTCTAGCTTATGGAAACAAATCTCCTGAAGAAACCATTTTTCATCACGAATTGCACGATTTACAATCTCAATATGTGGGTCGCCTTTTTGTGCATTATGTTTACAGTCAAGCTAATGTGGAAAACGCATTGTTTGGTAGAATTGACAAATCTGCAGTAAATTTTGTCTTGAATACCAAACACTCAGCATTGGATTTTGAAAAATTCTATCTGTGTGGCCCTGAAGAAATGATCAATACGGTTTCTGGTGTTTTGAAAGAAAAAAACGTTAAAGAATCGGCTATAAAATTCGAACTATTTAAGGCCTCTTCGCATGAAAATACTATTCAAGAAGCGTTAGTTGGACATTCAAAAATTACCGTTATGGTAGATGATGAGGAAACAACTTTTGAAATGTCACAAAAACAAACCATTCTTGAAGCATCCCTAAAACAAGGAATTGACGCACCTTATTCCTGTCAAGGCGGTATTTGTAGCAGTTGTTTGGCTCGTGTAACTTCTGGAACAGCGATAATGAAGAAAAATTCTATCCTTACCGATAGCGAAATTGAAGAAGGTTTAATCCTGACTTGTCAAGCGCATCCTACTTCGGCTAGTTTACGAGTTGATTATGACGATGTTTAGAAGAGTTTTGAGTCTCAGTTTACAGTCTCAATTTACAGTTTTTCGCGACTGAAAACTGAAAACTATTTTTTTATATGAAATCAACACGAGAAATTTTTAAAGGAAAAGAATATCTTTTGGACGAACCCGAAGTGGCGAAACTATTGGAGTATTGTGAGGAATTGCAAGATGAAATCGTTGAGTTCAAATTTCAAAAAAATGACAATAAAGAGCTTGCCATGCTCGATATGCTCAAAGAAGTTATAAAAGGCTGCAACGCTATCGAAAAAGAACAAATGGAACACGATCGTTTTGGATATGAAGCCCCCGATTATCAAGAAACCATTTCGAATTTGAAACGATATATTTATGGAAGATGTAAGGATGAGAAGATTTATTTGTAGTTCGTCATTGCGAGGAACGAAGCAATCTCATATCGTATATCTATTTCAATAATTTACATAGCTTACTGTTAGTGTGATTGCTTCGTTCCGATAATTATCGGAACGAAGCAAAAACTATAAAACAAGATTAACCACTTTCTCAACAGCAATCGTTCTCATCACATCTTCATACCCTTCTACTTTTTTGTTACCATAAACGGATGTTGGTAATTTTGGATACAAATGGCTATCGGAAACCAAGGCATTTTTAAAGGTTTGATTGAAAGGAGAAAAACCAGCATACGGATGTGTTGCGCCCCAAAGAGTGATTACTTTTACACCCAACATTGCCGCAATATGGGCATTCCCGGAATCCATAGAAAGCATCACATCCAGATTACTGATGAGTTGCAACTCTTGTTGAAACTTGATTTTTCCAGCCATATTGATGACATTATCTTTACCAGAACTTAGCGTATTTAGAATTTCGATTTCTTTTTTTCCGCCACCAAAAAGCAAAATGGTATTGTTTGGATCTAATGCCAAAGTGTCTATTACTTCTTGCATTAAGTCCAGAGGATAGACTTTGGAATCGTATTGTGCAAAAGGGGCAATTCCAATCAATTTTTGTTGCGAATTGCCAATAATTTTGAGAATATCGGAGTCTAAAATGGCTTTTTTAGGAAATATTGGATTGGATAAATTCACAGCAAAACCAAGTTGTTCGAACACTTTGATGTGTCTTTCGAACATGGTAGTCAATGGTTTGAAGACTTTATTTTCGGGACGGGTCAGAGCTTTTTTCTCATCTCTTCCTTTGTCTACTGAAGCTGTATTTTTTCCGCTTAAAGCAAAAAGTGTTCTCACGATTTTAGAACGCAGGACATTATGCAAATCGGCAAAAGCATCAATATTCAACTTATTTAAATCTTGAAATAATCGGCATAGCCCTAGGAATCCTTTGTGTCTTTCTTTTTCATCGAAAGCAAAAAAAGAAAGATTGGGAATTCCATCAAAAAAAGGTTTGAAAAAAGGTCTGGAAACTACCGTAATTTTTACTTCTGGATACTGATTTACAAAAGCCCGTAAAACAGGAACCGTCATGGCGACATCTCCCATTGCGGAAAGTCTCATGACGGCTATATGTTTAATTTTTGGGGACAAAATTGTTGCCAAAAATTATTTTTTGTTTTGATACAAAACGGGATTCAAATCATCGTCGTTGTACATTTTCATTTGTTTGTACACTTTCATGAATTTATCTCCATTTTCGATGTCTGTCAATAAATCATCAATTGCCGTTGACAAATCCGATCTTTGTTCTAAAAGGATGTTCAATTTGGCTTGACATTTGTCTCTGTGATCTTGTGAAGCTTCGGTACGAGTCGCTTCTTCATTCATGTGGTAAATTTTTAGCGCCAAAATAGACAATCTGTCAAAAGCCCAAGCAGGACTTTCAGAATTGATTTTAGCATTCTCTTTAACCACTGCATGACTGTATTTTTGAAGAAAATAACCGTCGATATATTCTACCATATCGGTACGTTCCTGATTCGAAGCGTCGATTCTTCTTTTTAAGGTCAAAGCGGCTACAGGATCAATATTTGGATCACGAATGATGTCTTCAAAATGCCATTGTACGGTGTCAATCCAGTTTTTTAAATACAATAAATGTTCAAATTTCTCTTTTGGGAAAGGATTGTTTATGGGTTGATCTACATTATCAAACTGGTGATAATCTTTTATACTTTGTTCGAAAACAGAATAAGCTAATTTAGAAAACATATCTTTATCATTTTTGTGATACAAAGATACTTTTTATATTTTAAACTATGTAAATTAACAAACACTTTTTTGTCAAAACCCTTATAGAATAAGGGTTTAATCAAATATTGATTAATATATTTATCAAATTTAATCAATAGAATTGATACCAGTTTTCTACCAACGATATTGATTTTTTATTTGTAGGTTTGCAGTAAGAAACACTTACTTACATGAATAAAACTAAATTCAACACGGTTTTTAACCGTAAAAATAAACTGAACCCACAGGGCAAAGGTTTGATTCAAATAGAATGTTATTTGAACGGTCGTAAAAAATATTTTAGTACAAATATTTATTTAGAACCACAATACTGGCACTACAAAAACAAGACAATAAAAACCGATTTTGCAAACGGAATTAAACTAAATAAGCAAATTTCAGAAACTTTGCGAAATTTAGAAAACTTTGAACTGGATTTGATAAACCAAAATAAGCCGTTTAGTTTATCGATGTTGGATGACTTTTTTAAGCCAAAACAAAAATTTAATTTTACGGACTTTTGCGAAAATGAAATTAAAAACGGAAACTACAACAACGCCACAAAAAACAACCAACGCAGTACACTAAAACGATTAAAGCAATTTAAAAACGAAATTGATTTTAATGAAATTACCTTTGAATTTTTGCACGATTTTAACCGATTTTGCGAAAAACAAACTTTGTCTTTTGATGGCAAATGCAAGAAAAAATTAAGACATAACACGATATATAAATATTTTTCAAACATTAAAATCTTTGTCAATTTAGCGATTAACAAAAATTTGATGTCTTATGAAACGTACCCATTCAGAAAGTTTAAAATTAAGTTAGAACCAACCGAAAAAGTATTTTTGAACCCCACCGAAATAGAGTTATTTGAGAACGTGGAACTCACAGGCGAAAACCAAAAATACCAATATGCAAAAGACTTATTTTTGTTTGCCACCTACACAGGATTAAGATATAGCGATGTAATAAGTTTGCAAAAAACAGATTTTGAAACCATAGAGGGAAATAAATATTTAGTAAAGAAAATGGAAAAAACAGGCGATACCATACGATTGCCAATATTTGCAATTTTCAATGGCAAACCCATTGAGATAGTAAATAAATACTTCTCGTTTCAAAGCGTTTTTTGTTTCAATTATTTAACTAACCAACAAATAAACAAAGTATTACTAAAAATTTGTGAACTGGCAAAGATTGAAAAAAAAGTAACCTTTCACACGGCACGGCATACAACCGCTACATACTTACTTTACAAAGGCGTTTCAATAACTACCGTACAAAAATTATTAGGGCATAGAAATCTTGCCACTACTCAAATTTACGGGCATATAATGGATAGTACCATAGAAAAGGAACTATTAGCGGTAAACTTTTAACCAGTTATGAAAAAATACAAATACACCCCCACCACACTTTTTTACTGGCTTGTTGCAAGTATAACCTTATCGTTAATTATTTCGCCACCCGTTTGTATATTGGTTTGTGCCAGTTGGTTTATGTATGCTTTTATAGTTTTTTGCAACAAATTGTAAGCAAAAAAATCGCCTTGCAAAGTATTTTTAGAGTTTTTAAATTTGCCGTATAAACTTTTACAAATGGCACTAACAAGACAACAGGGAGCGTTAAAAAACAAACTTTTACGATACAAAGAAATAGTAAACGAGTATCAAAACCATAACACACAAGACATACCACTTACAGTAATTTGGCGAAATTACATTTACCCAAAATACTACATAAGTAAAAGCACGCTATACAACGCATTGAGCGAACCGATAGAAAAGCAATTAAAAGAACTTGCCAAACTGGAATAAAAAAACGAAACCACACACCAAAACGGATTTTATTTATAATTAAAAACTGGATAAATACACAAATATTTAGCCAAAAGAACCGCACCAACTGGAGCGGTTTTTTATTATACTTTTTTAGATTCGCCACCCACAAACCCACCGCCCAAACTGGAGTGGTTATTTTACACAATTAAATATGAATAATTTTAATACCCACCACACAAATATTAAAATTATTGATATTTAATGACAAAAAAACATCTTTTTTTTTGTTATTTTCGCACTACAGAAACACTTAACAAAACAAAAAAATGAGTAAACAAAGCAAAATCACAGTAAAACATTATTTAAACACTAATTTAAAACCCAAAAAAGAAAACGGAAAAGAAACATATCCAGTTTATGTACAGGTTATTTATGATAGAAAAATTTATAAATTTAAGTCGGAAAATAAATTTTTTGAGTATTTAAGTGATTCACAATTAGAGGAAGAAACATTTATAAAATTTTTAAGTGATGAAATAAAACGAGTCGAAAGATGCGTTATTTTGTTGTCGAAAAATAATGAAAAATTATTAACAAGTAAAGATATTTACAGACTTTCAAAGCCGTTATATATTATCATTGAAAATAATTTCGGAAAGTTAATTGATAAAGAGGTTGAAGATGCCCCAAAGTCATTAACAGATTTAAGTTATTCAGAAATTAATACTTTATTGTCTTTTCTTAATGGATTTCAAGAATTAGACAATAAAAATGAAATAGTAAGTAATGTAAGAACTTGCATAAGTCAAATAAATTACCCAAGTTTCAAAGACTACAATATTAATTATATTGTAGCAGATTTATATTTTGGCGATAATTATATAAAAATTTATGATGATTTATTTAGGTATAGTGTTGATGAAAAAACAACAAAGATTTTAATGAAAGATTTTCAGTATTTAACTGAATTGTAGATATTTAATATTTTTTTTAAAGCGGTTTTAACAACCGCTTTTTTTACGTAAAAATGTTTCAAAACAAAAATTGAAACTTTTTATTAAAAATGTTTGTATTTCGTAATTGAAACTTTATATTTGCAGAATAAATATTGAAAATAACAATTTAAAAAAATAAAAATAATGAATATTCAAGAAATAAAAAAGCAGTTGCCAACTGGTGCAATTAAAGAAATTGCAAATTTGAGCGGTGTACATTATGCAACGGTTCAAGGTTTTTTTAACGGAAAACAAACTAAAGAAGATGTAAGGATTATTGAGGTAACAGCCGAATATTTAGAGAACTACAAAAAGAAAAAGAGCAAAGCAACCGCAAAACTTCAAGCGGTTGCAAGTGCATAAAGTAAAAAAAGGAAACACTTAACAGAATAAAGCGATAAAATGGAATTTTTAGAAACTTACAAAATAGTAGAGGGTAAAATCGAAAAGACAGGAAATAAAATTTTGTTTTCAGATTTTATGTTACAAGCTCGAAGCGAATTTAGAACCAAAGCAATAGAATTAATGCAACTAACAAACGAGGATTTTAATAAAATAATCTTTGAGTATGGTTGTAAGATGGAAGCCAAAAACACGCATAAAAATAGCAAAGGTATAATCAAAGAAAAAGTGTTTTGGGATTGGTTTAATAAAGAAATAGATTGTTTTTGTTTTCAATTTGTAGATGTATGCAAATCACTAAAGACTGCCGAAAATTTTAAAGCAGCATTTTTAGGAGGTTTACAGGAATGCTTTATAAACCAAACTAAAACTGCCGATTTAACAGAACTAATAAAACTTTAAATTTTTTTAGCAAATGGAAAAACTTGAATTTTCGACAAACTGGAATAATAAACTAGACTGTAAATGTTTTACAGCGATTAGGATTTACAACCCTCAAAAGCATTTTAAAGGAAATAAATTTCATATTTTCTTGCAAAAGAAATACAAAGCCAAAGCAGAAATTTTGAGCGTTGGAGTTATAAAAATCGATAGTTTGACGGATTACATTTGTTATTTAGACACTGGTTACAGCCGTGCGGAAACTATAGAAATACTAAAAAAAATATACCCTAGAATTGATTTTAAGAACACACATTTAACCGTTTTGTTACTCAAAAAAATTGAGCTACCAAAACCAAAACAGGAAACCCTTTTTAATTGCTAGTTTATGACAGTACACGAAAAAACACATTTGAAATTGAAAGATTTTGAAACCAAAGTACAGGAACTAATACAAGAACTGGAAGCGGAAAAAGTCAAAAAAAAAGATATTGACAAAGTGAGATTAATTTTAACAAAATGCCAAAGTGCAAAATCGACATTTAACGATAATTAAACCAAATACTAATAATTTATGAAACACTGGAGCGAATTTATAGACAATCGTACCCACGCTACTAAACGGCTCGCAAAACTGGCTAATTCATTAGCTTTTGACGTTCAAGACAAAGAAATGTTATTGACGAATGCAAAGGCAAATCTAGATCGTTTCGAGTTGCAAATTTGTAATAAAATAGCAGGAAACTATAAAAGTGAATGCGAATATGAAAACGCAATTTTGGGCGCAAAACATAAGGCTAATGTATGGAATAATACCCCAACAAATGAACTTAAGAACCCAACCCATAAAAAATAAATTTTAGCCAAATACGCAAAGGAATGAATACAGCAGTAGAACAAACGACACTAATTAAAAAAAGATTACAACCAAAATTAAACAGTATTTAATTATGAATATAAAACAAATGGAAGCAATGCTTCCCGATTTTAGCGATGAAATTTTAAAAGATTTTGAGAAGACACAAGACAACTTTAAAAGCATCACGGTACAAAAAGGTTTACAGATGTTGGAACGTAGAAAAATGGACACTAATACGGCTAAAAAAACGGAGTTTTGGCAAAAGCTACAAAAGAATTTAGAATTAAATCTAAAGCCATTTTTAAACGATTTAGCGATGAAAAAAAGCAACGCAAACAAGGAACGAAAAATAACGGAATTTTTCAAATATATAGATAAAAACACTAATAAATAAAAACTATGGCAAACTTTGAAAGGGTATTATTAGGTAGAAACGAGCAACAAATCAGAAACGAGCTACGTATGTTTGAACCAAGAAAGGAATACTTTCAAAAATTGGTTGATAAATATGCGGAGTTGGGTTTGAAGTCATTACAAGAAAATGACTTGATAGAATTGTTGGAAAATCCTAAAAGTTTTATCACAAAACAGATTACAGCCGATGAAATACTAAACATTGGAGGCTTAAGGTTGAATTCGGAAAAACTATTTGATTTAATAGAAAAGCCCGCAGGAACGGACGAATTTATAAATAAAATTATATCCGATAAACAACACCGCTCTACGATAGAGGATTATCATTTTTATTTAGGGTATTTCATTGTAGGCAATGAAAATAAAATCGAGGTAAAACCCGAAATAATAGAAAGAATAACGGAAAATTGTTCTTTATATATTGAAACCCAAAACCAACTAGACGGGTATAATAAAGTTAATGAATTGGTGCAAATTATCAACGATTTAAACCAATTAACTACAAAAAATAAAATAGGTAGTGACACAGAATTAACGGAGTTAATGGTATGGACAAACGGAACTAATGTGATTAACAAAACAGTAGTTAAAAGATTTTAAACCACAAACTATAAAAGTGAATGCGAATATAAAAACGCTATTTTGAGCGCAAAACACAAAGCCAATACGTGGAATAACAAACCAATAGACAGCCACGAACCAACCCACAAAACCCAAAAATAACCAATAGAAACACTTACAAAATGAACGCAAAACCTATTCAAGAATACAACAAACAAGCACTTATTGATATTGAAAAACATTTAGAGTTTAGCGAGTATTCAAACAGTCAAGTTACCAAAAGAATCACTTATGTAGATTTTGTTGACATAGTGGATGATTTAACAACAATTTTAACCGCTATTGAGGTTATCGGTTTTCAAGGAAGTAATCAAGATTTAGGCACTTGTGCGGGATTGTCACAAATTGCACGAAAGATGTTACCACGTAATGAAATGGATTTTTTAGATAGTTTGTTAATCAAAAAAGAGGGAAACAAAGAAATATTTTCTAAAATCGATACACTTAAGCAATGAACACAGAAATAGCATTAAACCAAGTGGGATTTAGAAACGCAATAGTTTCTAATATCGAATTAGAAAACGGAACGCATACCCAAATAATCACAATTTTCAACAATCCCGAATTTAATTTTGAAGAGTTGAAAATCGGAATTGATACCAGTTTGAACAGCATTAATAAAGATTACCATTCTATAAAATCGGTGCAAACCACATTTAACAGTATCGAAAACGCTAAACTTAAACCGTTTGCGAAATACAAAAAAGTTGAATTTTCTAACCTCGAAAACCTATAACAATGAAAGTAATATTTAGCATACAGAAAGTATATAATTTGAGCGGTGCAACGGCACAAATTAGAGTTAAAATGTTTAACAAAGTGGTTTTTAGATTTTCGTTTAACCCTACTTTAAACCCTATTTAAACAATGGATACCAATATAGCAGTTATCACAGTGCCACTGGCAGAATGGAAGGATTTAAAAACTCAAATGCAAAGTATCGCTAAAAGTTTGCTCGAAATAAAGGGAAAAGATAAAAGCGAGTTTATAACCCCTAAAGAGGTTTGCGAGTTGTTGAAATGTAGCCGTAATACGTACCAAAGTTACATAGAAAAGGGGTTTTTAGAACCTATAAAAATGAAGTCTGAAAAGTACAGCAAACTATTATTTAAGCGTGCGGATATTGAGTATTTTTTACAAAGTAGAATTAACTGAAACACGAACGATTTGAGGGCGGTTTTGGCTCGGATTACTTAAGGATAACCATAGAAACACTTACTTACAGGAATAAAAAAACCGCCTTACTTAAGGGCGGTTTTGGGCTATCTTACTTAAGGATAGCCTTAGAAACACTTACAAAGAATAAACCTTTGTAGTACTGCAAATGTAGTAAAAAAACGAATGATACAAAATGATTGACAAAATAAGGTTTTCAAAAAAAAACCTATCAGAATGCGAGATAAAGAAAATAGTATTAACAAGCCGTTTGCAGTCCTATGATGCAAACGGCTTAAAGCATTATCATAACCAACGAACTAAAAATTTTAACGGTGGTATGTTTATAAAAATTGATACCGATAAAAGCCTAAAAATTGAAGGAAGTTTACATAAATATTTCACGTCTTTAAGGAATAAAAAAACGGATAACTTCGATAGTTTTACGATGTACCAAGCCAAAGAAACACTATTAAAATTGATTGAAAACACAGGGTTTGAAACCAACAATACAGCGATTAATTTTTATGAAATCGGTTTAAATATAATTACTGATATTGAGCCAAAAGAATTGTTAAAAAGTGTTTATAGTATTGGCGATTTTGACAAAGAAAAACTATTTTATATTGATGCTAAATTTAAAAATGAAAGCCAAAAAATAACGGAATATCATAAAGACTTTAGACTGGTTTACAAGGTTTATGACAAAATACACGAAATGAAAGATAATAGAAAAGAACCGCCAAAAAACACTAAAATAATAAGAATTGAAACCATACATAAGAGAGTAGAAAAAACTTTTTTGATTGATTTTTTTACAGATTCAAATTTAAAACGAGTGCAGCGGATTTTTTTTGATAATTGGGATAAACTTAATTTTTTTGTAGAAATAGTTGCACCCAAAAAAACAAGTGTTTCAAAAATCGAACTATCAAAAGTTTTGTATAAAAAAAGTCAGTCCGATGTGTTAAACGGAATTTTTGAGCAATACAAAAACAATACAATGAGTATAAAGATTTATTACACTTTGAAAAGGTTTATAGAGAACTGGGAAAACGAAAAAATAAACTTTGTGCCTACCAAAAGTTTGATTTTTTACCAGTGGGAAAAACTATACAATTCTGAAAAACAATCATATAACAATAAAATAAATTTATAATGATACAATTTGACAAAAACATTTGTTGCAACGGAGCGTATAAGTTCCGTCTTTTTTTTGTTGGTAGCTTGTTGTAAACTTCCGATAGGAAGCTATACAGGCTTTAAGCATAGTAAAAGCAATACAATAACAGTAACCAAAAGGGAACAAAAAAACCTAAAAAGGAATAAATATAAAAAAGGTCGAAAATCAGTAAAATAAGGTACTAAAATTACGGTTTTTTCAAAGGTAATTCAAAAAGTACGCTTAATATTGATTGATAAAGTATAAAACACTGAAAATCAATTAAAAAAGTTTAAAAAAGTGCTTAAATCAATATAAAAACGCCCTTTTCACTTGCAAAGCCGTTCCTAAAGTGAGTTTTTTTGATTGGGGGTTGTATATTCTAAAATAAATTAAAAATATTTCAAAAAGTACCCTATTGTAAAACCCATACTAAAATTACCTTTTACCGTAACTTAACAACATTTTAATATCATTTTAATTACCCTAAAATTCAAAAATACCTTGATAATGAAAAAAGCAAAAAAAAAGCAAGTCGAAACCAAACAAAGAAAAACTTATACACTCGATGACAAAGCCAGTGCAAAGCGTTATTATTTGATTGGTTTAACACTGCAGGAAATTAGTAAATTGATTAACGCACCTGTTAGAACAATTGAAAAGTGGCAAATTGCCGAAAACTGGAAACAATTAAGAGAAACAAACCAAATACACTCTAAAGCACTGGATTTGTATGTAAGTGGCAAAACATACAAAGAAATAGCAACGTTGCTAAACAAAAGCACTGCTACAGTTTGGCGTTATCTAACAACTGCAAAAAATGAGCGAACCAATGGCATTAAATAAAACCAACGTCAAAGGTTTGTATTTGACAAACGAGGGCAAAGCGTGGCACAAAAGCGCAAAGCGTGAAATTAAAGCCACTACAAACGGAAAAATAAGGTTTAACGGCAAATTGTACGATTTGCAAAAGTTAATTGATTTAAATAAGCCAAACGCTACCAAACCCAAAGGAGCGAACCCAAAGCCAACACTTAAAAAAAGTGTTTCTATTCGTGAACTTCAAAAACAGGGATTTAAGAAAACGAAAATAAGCGGTTTATTTGCGACAAATAAAGGACTTTGCTATAATTCCATATCAAAACGAAATTTAACCACTACAAAGGGCAAAATCACTATAAACGGCAAAGCCTATAACGTGGCAAAGATAATTCTAGAAACATTTTGTAAAATTCCGATGCGAAGCGGTCAAATGGTTTTTAAAAATGGCAACGACAAAGATTTTTACTTTGAAAATTTAGAATACAAAAGCACAATAAAACAAATCGCACCCAATGAAACCGACTTAATACATTGCATACGCTTTTATTTTGAAGTCGATAAAAAGCTACATAATAGAAGCAATTTAGTAAGATACTATTTAAGTGAGATTGTGAAAATTAGAGAATTTGCAAACCAATACAACGGCAAAGATTTTGATTTGTTTATTGAGTACATAAAAACAGACTATTGGATTTTATCAAATAATCAAAAAGCGGTTTTTGATAAATTCAACTATACAGCCACCAACGGCAAAAACGCAATAAATAAATATTTGGGTTTATTGATTTGTGAATGTTTGCAGGATTTTGAAAACGGACTTTTGACAGTCAAAGGATTTAAACCAAAGCCACCAACGAAAACACAAAAATTAAGGGATTTGCAAAAGTCAGTTAATGAGTGGGGTTTAAATGTTAAAATACCTTTGCGAAAAAAAAGCAATAGAGAACTATTAAGCGACTATGATAAGCATTTGAAAGAGATTGTCAGCAAAATAAAGAACCTCGAAAACGAACCGCCAAAATAAGGCGGTTTTTTCTGTTAAAAATAGTTTATAAAGTATTCTTTGAACTTTTTATTTTTAGTTTAATTTGTTGATTTTAAATAATTTAAAAAAATATTATTTCGACTGGTAGAAAATAAGTATAAAACAACACCTTTTTTAGGTCAATTTTTGAGGTTTTACAATGGCTTTGATATTTGCAAATTTTTTGAGGTTTTACGATAATATCGTACTTTTTTAGGTCAATCAAAAATACAGGGACAACTGGAGCGGGTCGCACTGGATTGGGTCGGTTCAGCAGTTGATTAGTTGCCAGTTCCCACGGTTCAGCAGTCCATTGGCTCGCATTGGATTGGGTCGGGTCAGCAGTCGATTGGTTGCCAGTTCCCACGGTTCAGCAGTCCATTGGCTCGCATTGGATTGGGTCGGGT
>NZ_VJZS01000002.1:2014-97158 GCF_007097385.1 Flavobacterium sp. ZT3R18 | reverse complement strand
CCCACGGTTCAGCAGTCCATTGGCTCGCATTGGATTGGGTCGGTTCAGCAGTTGATTAGTTGCCAGTTCCCACGGTTCAGCAGTCCATTGGCTCGCATTGGATTGGGTCGGGTCAGCAGTCGACTGGTTGCCAGTTCCCACGGTTCAGCAGTCCATTGGCTCGCATTGGATTGGGTCGGTTCAGCAGTTGATTAGTTGCCAGTTCCCACGGTTCAGCAGTCCATTGGCTCGCATTGGATTGGGTCGGGTCAGCAGTCGATTAGTTGCCAGTTCCCACGGTTCAGCAGTCCATTGGGTCGTACTGGATTGGGTCGGTTCAGCAGTCGATTGGTTGCCAGTTCCAACGGTTCAGCAGTCCATTGGCTCGCATTGGATTGGGTCGGTTCAGCAGTTGATTAGTTGCCAGTTCCCACGGTTCAGCAATCCATTGGCTCGCATTGGATTGGGTCGGGTCAGCAGTCGATTAGTTGCCAGTTCCCACGGTTCAGCAGTCCATTGGGTCGTACTGGATTGGGTCGGTTCAGCAGTCGATTGGTTGCCAGTTCCAACGGTTCAGTAGTCCATTGGTTCGTATTGCATTGGGTCGGTTCAGCAGTCGATTAGTTGCCAGTTCCCACATTCGTACAGGAACAACTGGAGCGGTCGCCTTTGGATTGAGTTTGAGCCGTTGCCTTTGGATTGAATTAACGGACAAAAACAATTAAAAAAATGATTTTACAATAAAACAATTTTTAAAAAACTATATATCAATGTTTTACCAAACGCAATAACCTGGCATTCACAAGGTAAAAACAGGATTTATTTTGATTTTTTTTATTAAAACGATTATAAATAAAAAAAATACTCATTTTCTACCCAAAATTAAAATTAATTATCAAACCCTTTAAAAATGACGCTTCACAGCATTTTTATAAAGTTCTTTTTATACTTTTATAGTTTAAAGAAAACGACAAAAATTATCCCGCCGTTTCGGGACTAAATATCCTCTACATGGAAATTCATTATTTATCAGAAAACAATAGCGTTCTAAATCATTTTTTAGGTCAAATTCGAGACGTTAAAGTCCAAAAGGACAGCATGCGTTTTCGCAGAAACATAGAACGCATTGGTGAAATTATGGGGTATGAAATGAGTAAATCATTGCATTATAAAACCGTTGAAATACAGACTCCACTGGGTATTAAAAAAACTACCGAAATTGCAGATCAATTGGTTTTATGTTCCATTTTGAGAGCTGGATTGACCTTGCATCAGGGGTTTTTAAACTATTTTGACAATGCGGAGAATGGTTTTATTTCGGCCTACAGACACCATCCCAATCATGATGATTATTTTGATATTCTTGTGGAGTACCAAGCTATTGCCGACATTAATGGAAAAAATGTTTTGTTGCTAGATCCTATGCTCGCCACGGGACAATCTATAGTGGCTGTTTTTAATAAACTAATAGAAAGAGGCACACCAAAAGAAATTCATATTGCCGTGATCATTGCCGCTCCCGAAGGCATTGCGCATCTAAAGGAAAATTTACCGGATACGTGTCATCTTTGGATTGCTTCCTTAGACGAGAAACTCAATGACAAAAGTTATATTATTCCGGGACTCGGAGATGCAGGAGATTTAGCCTATGGAAACAAATTATAACTGAGAAAAGAAAGCAAATAGACTACAGGCCAAAAGCACAAACATAACGATTTCTTCTTTTAATTTGGGTTGGGCAATTTCGATATGGGCAGTCGCTAATATAGCCAATGGTGCAAAAGTAAAAACTAATAATTCATTGCTTTTATTAGCCGAAAAAACGAAAACGAGAACCCCAATAAAAAAAGAAGCTATCACTTTTTTATAAGAAGAAAGTAGCACTAATGGTCGGCTGGATAATGTTGAAAATATTGATATTACAAAAAACAACGCAACCGTGATATAAATAGAAAAGGCGGCATTTTGGTAATTATTGGTAAAATAATCTACATCGAAATCTATTTTGCTATTCTCCTGTAAAAAAGCAATACTGTTAATGTCAAAAATCAAAGAACTCAAAACAAACAAAATCGATACCGCAAAAAAAGCGATAAAAGGAATAATCCAGTTTCTATAATCCCTAGAAACGTGGAATATAACGGATATAAAAACCAAAAGAATATATAAAATACTCCAAAATTGAAATAATGCGGCTATAAAAATCCATAAAGACGCATCAAAAAGTTTCTCTTTTGTTTCTTTTAAAGTTTGCAAAGAAACAAGCCGTCTAATGGCCATTAAAACAAAAAAATTGGCAAGAATCAGATTTGGGTTGTTGAATAAATCTGGGAAAAAAATCAGAAACAAAAGACAGAAAAAAGCGGTGTACGTACTGTCTCTGCTCAATCCGTTGCGTTTTGAAATAAAACTACTAAGGAAAACAGTCCCCAGTAAAACGCACAATAACCCAACTCTCTGAAGAATTAAAATAACAGAATTTGTCCAAGCTAGCTCTCGAATTTGAAATAGAAAAAAGAAAACCAGCATTAAAATAACGACCAAAGAAAAATTTAATGGTGTAGATTTTTTAAAAACACTTGTTATCATAAGGATATTTTATACTTTTGTGACTGTAAATATAATACTTGTTTAAAAAGGAATGGGGCAAGATTAAAAAAGATTCGTTAGAAAATTTATTTATTGATTTTCTCAATTCCAAAACATAAAAATAATAAAATAAAAAAGATACATTATGACATCATTTTTTGAAGGAATCCAATACTTATTTGTAAACATTTTATTCGCTCCGCTTGACTTTTTACGTTCATTAGAGCTTAAAACATGGTTTGGAGCTAATACAATCAACTGGATCTTCATGATTATTTGTGCAGTTGCAATGGTTTATTGGATCAAACAATTGAAATTACATAAAGAAAATGGAGAAGAGTTTCAAGACACAACTGCTCATTCATTTTTGAAATAAGCAAGTAGCTTTGTAGCAATTAAGATAAACTTCTTAGATTTTAACTTTTGTAAAAAATTAAAATCTAAGAAGTTTTTTTGGTTTTATATCAAATCAAATCCGATGTCTTTTCTGAAATTCATTTTGTCAAAATGCAATTGATTTACATTCTTGTATGATTTGTCTAAGGCTTCTTGAAAATTATCTCCATAAGAAGTGATAGCCATAACTCTTCCTCCATTAGATACCACATTACCATTCTCTAATTTGGTTCCAGCATGAAAAACGATAGAATCAGTAATCGTTTCTAAACCTGAAATTATTTTGCCTTTTTCAAAATCTTCAGGATATCCACCGGAAACAATCATAACCGTAGTGGCACTTCTCTCATCCACTTCTAGGTTGAATTCGTCCAGTTTTTCATTGGCTACAGCCAAAAACAACTCCACTAAATCTGATTTTAATCTTGGGACAACTACTTCGGTTTCTGGATCGCCCATTCTTACATTGTATTCAATAACAATTGGCTCGTTATTGACATTGATCAGTCCAATAAACACAAAACCTTTATATGGAATTCCGTCTTTTTGAAAACCTTCGATGGTTGGTTTTACAATACGAGTTTCTATTTTCTCCATCAACACCGCATCTACATAAGGAACTGGAGAGACTGCTCCCATTCCACCTGTATTCAAACCTGTATCGCCTTCGCCTATACGCTTGTAATCTTTGGCTGTTGGCAAAATTTTATAGTTTTTCCCGTCAGTAAGTACAAAACAACTCAACTCTATTCCGTCAAGGAATTCTTCGATTACCACTTTTGAACTTGCTGCACCAAATTTTTGATGTACCAACATGTTTCTTAATTCGTCTTGGGCTTCCGCCAAATCGGGAATGATTAAAACCCCTTTTCCTGCTGCTAAACCATCGGCTTTCAGTACATACGGAGGTTGTAATGTTTCAAGAAACTGACATCCTTTTTCAACGGTTTCGGCCGTAAAACTATCGTAGGCTGCTGTTGGAATATTGTGTTTCATCAAAAACTCTTTGGCAAACTCTTTACTTCCTTCTAATGTTGCTCCAATTTTTGAAGGCCCTATCACAGGAATATCTTTTAAATCTTGATCATTTAAGAAAAAGTCATAAATCCCTTTTACCAAAGGATCTTCTGGCCCAACCACTACCATTTTAATATTTTCCTTAATTACCAATGCTTTTATGGCATCAAAATCGGTGGCACTGATGTCAATGTTTTTTGCAATTTGAGCAGTACCTGCGTTTCCTGGTGCTACAAAAAGAGTGTCGCAAAGTGGACTTTGAATCATTTTCCACGCAAAAGCATGTTCTCTTCCTCCAGATCCTAGTAGTAAAATATTCATGGTGTAGTTTTTTAGTTGCATTTCCGTCTTTTGACAGCTGGTGCAAAAATAATTGGTTTTGAACGTAAAAAATAATTATATTTTAAAAAGTTACAGTTAAATCATCAATAGTTCTAGCTAAATCTTATTTTTGATAAAAATTACTCCACCAAATGTTGAAAATTTTCAACTTAGCTCTCAAACTAAATGGTTTCCCCATACAGGAAGCTAATACCGAATTGCAAAAAATACTTGCCATTCCAGAGGAAGAATACGTTCATTACATTGAGCAAAAAAAAATGGAAATCTTTAATTTTCATTTGCAGAATAATCCTTTTTATAAAGAATTAGTAGGTACCGCATCTTTTAAAAATTGGTCGGATTTGCCTATTTTGAATAAGGGAAATTTACAGAAACCTTTGCAGGAAAGACTTTCGATGGGTTACACATCCAAAAA
The DNA here is from genome assembly GCF_007097385.1 of Flavobacterium sp. ZT3R18. Classification (GTDB taxonomy): domain Bacteria; phylum Bacteroidota; class Bacteroidia; order Flavobacteriales; family Flavobacteriaceae; genus Flavobacterium. Next base: position 92,420 of record NZ_VJZS01000002.1, on the reverse strand, counting down.
CACTTTTGTCAATAAAACGTCTGGCTCTAGTGGAAATCCCTTTGTATTTGCCAAAGATAAATTTTGTCATGCCCTAATCTGGGTCAACATTATGCGTCGTTTTCAATGGCATGGTATAGATTTTAACCATTCCTATCAGGCCCGCTTTTATGGAATGCCTCTGGATTTTGTATCGAATAAAAAACTGCGCATTAAAGATTTTTTGAGCCACCGTTACCGCTTTACTATTTTTGATTTATCAGACAAGGGATTAGAAAAAATAGTACGTAAATTTTCGAACAGCAAGTTCGATTATATCAATGGCTACACTAGTTCTATTGTATTATTGGCAAACTATTTGAAAAAAAACGATTTATTTCTAGACACCATTTGCCCCACCTTAAAAGTATGCATCGTTACCTCCGAAATGCTTTTTGAAGAAGATAAAATGTTACTTGAAGAACGTTTTAGAATCCCAATTGTAAACGAATACGGAGCCGCAGAACTAGATGTTATTGCCCTAGAAAGTGCAGAAGGAGAATGGAAAGTGAACGCAGAAACCATTTTTGTCGAAATTTTGGATGAAAATAATCAGGTGGTTCCTTATGGCACAGCGGGGCGAATTGTGGTTACCTCACTTTATAACAAAGCCCATCCGATGATTCGGTATGAAGTGGGCGATATGGGCATATTAGATGAAAAAAGCACACTGAAAAACCCTATTCTGAAAAAATTAATAGGTAGAACCAATGACATTGCAGTATTGCCAAGTGGTAAAATAGCACCTGGAATGACTTTTTATTCGATTACAAAAAAACTATTTGGGGATCAAGGAAACGTAAAAGAGTTTGTGATTAAACAAACAAAATTAGATACTTTTGAAATAGAATATACAAGTGACGTTGAGCTAAATGAAAAAGAAATAAACAACATTAAAACTGTGTTTTCTAATTATTTAGAACCTCATTTGTACTATTTTTTTATTAGAAAAAAAGTCTTAGAAAGAGGGAAAAGCGGAAAATTGAAACAGTTTATTTCGTTATTGTAGTGTAATTAAAATCGTATATTGGTGATTTAAATTAAAAAATGATGAGCGATCAAACTTTATTTTCAGAAGAAACCATTTCTAATAAAATATACTTTATACGCAATCAAAAAGTGATGTTAGATAGTGATTTAGCTTTGCTTTATTGAGTTGAAACCAAAAGATTAAACGAACAGGTAAAAAGGAATGAATCAAGATTTCCTTTGGATTTTATGTTTCAACTCACTGAAATTGAATTTCATAACTTGAAGTCGCAATTTGCGACTTCAAGTTGGGGTGGAACTAGAAAATTGCCTTTTGCTTTCACTGAACACGGTGTTTTAATGCTGTCAAGTGTATTAAAAAGCGAAAAAGCAATACAAACCAATATTTAAATTATGCGCATTTTTTCGAGAGTAAGACAAATGCTTTTGGACACCACAGAAATAAAAATAGACATCCTTCAAATTCAAAAGAAACTTGAAAATCATGATAAAAACATCGAATTGGTTTTCTCCTATTTGGACGAACTAACAGAGAAAAAAGAAAACGAGAGCAACAGAGTAAAAATTGGATATAAAAATGAAAATCACGATAATCGCAGGAGCTAGACCCAATTTCATAAAAATTGCACCGATAATTAGAGCCATAGAGCAAAAACAAAATAGCGGTGAAAAAATTGCATATCGCTTGGTTCATACTGGTCAGCATTATGATAAAAATCTTAGCGACACTTTTTTTGAGGAACTTAACATTCCTTTACCTCATATAAACCTAGATGTAAAAAGCGGAACACAGTCTGAACAAACAGCTGCTATAATGGTCGCTTTTGAACAGGAATTACTTAAAAATCCTTGTGATCTAGTTTTGGTTGTTGGAGATGTAAATTCGACTATGGCTTGCGCAATTACAGCCAAAAAATTAAATATAAAAGTAGCCCATGTAGAAGCTGGAATTCGTTCTGGTGATCTAACAATGCCCGAGGAAATTAACAGAATGGTTACTGATAGCATTTCGGATTATTTTTTCACAACTACAATTACCGCTTCGGAGAATCTACTAAGGAATGGCGCTAATAAGTCTGCTATTCATTTTGTGGGCAATGTGATGATTGATACTTTATATCAAAATCAAAATAAATTTACACCTCCATCTTTCTGGAAAGAGTATCAGTTAGCAGCTGAAAACTATATTATTCTCACTTTGCATCGCCCTTCCAATGTAGATGAGGAACAATCATTAATAGACTTACTTTTAGGGATTGACAAAATGGTAGGCGACAAAAAAGTGATTTTCCCGATACACCCAAGAACAAAATCAATATTAGGAGAAAATAACTTGAACCTTAAAAACATACTATTTGTAGAGCCGCAAGGCTATTTATCATTTATGTATTTAATTCAAAATAGTTTTGCTGTAATTACAGATTCTGGCGGAATTTCGGAAGAAACGACGATCTTGAACATTCCTTGTTTTACGATGCGAAATACAACCGAAAGACCCGAGACTGAGACCATAGGAACCAATACTTTGGTAGGCACATCGATAGAAAACTTAGTAAAGGTTTACAATGAATTTCTATTAAACGGAAAAAAACAGTCTGGTATTCCAGAACTTTGGGATGGAAAAACATCTGAACGAATCGTTACTATTTTACTAAGTAAAAAATAATGGAAGAAATCCTTATTGTATCCAATTATTATCCTCCAGAAAAAGGAGCTGCTGCCAATAGAATAGAACAATTGGCATTGAAACTAAATCAAAATAACTACAATGTTACTGTACTTTGTCCATTGGGAAATTACCCAAAAGGAGAGCTGTTTCCTGAATACAAAGGGAAATTCTTTGTGAAAGAAACGTTTCAGAATATTATTGTAAAACGACTTTGGATTTATCCCAGCAATAGCAAAAATATTTTCATCCGATTAATATCGATACTGTCTTTTACTACTTGCATCTTCTTTTACCTTTTGTTCAAAAAAACACCTCATAAAGTGGTTGTCCAATCGCCTCCATTATTATTATCCTTTATTTCTGTTTTAGTGCTTTGGTTCAAACGTAAAAAAATAATTCTAAACGTTTCTGACCTGTGGCCTTTGGCAGCAATAGAATTAAAGGCTCTTAAAAAAAATAGCCTTTCGCACAAAGTATCTTTAAAATTTGAGCATTTTATATATCAAAAAGCAACATTGATTTTAGGTCAATCAAACGAAATTATTTCTCATATCAAATCACTAATTCCTGATAAGACTTGCTTTTTATACCAAAATTTTCCTGATCATGCCGTGAATCAAAACGATACAATTCTAGAAAATAAAATCGAGACGGAAGGAACTATAAAACTATTCTATGCGGGATTATTGGGTGTTGCTCAAGGTGTTTTAGAGTTGTGCAAAAAAATAGAAATAGACCATTTAAATATTGAATTGCATATTTTTGGAGATGGAGCAGAACGAGCTCAAATAGAAGGGTTCATTAAACAAAATCCTTTGAAAAAAATATATTTTTATGGAATGTTAGCACGTCAAGATTTGCATGAAGAAATCAAAAAATTAGATATCGCCATTGTACCGCTTACAACAAGAATATATGGTTCTGTACCCTCAAAAATATATGAATATGGCGCCCTTGGTTTCCCTATCCTCTATTTTGGAGGAGGGGAAGGAGAGAATATTGTACTCGAAAATAGAATGGGGTGGGTTGCAGAAGTGGGTAATTATGATAAACTGAATTCTGAAATAGCCATAATTTCAAAAATAAACAAATCTGAAATTCATAAAATGAAAAGTACAATTGTAAAACAATCCAAAATTGTATTTAATCTAGATACTCAAATGAAAAAACTATTGTCAAAAAACGTATTTTAATACGCTTTTTTATCGCCTTTTATAATATTATAGATGGTTTTGAAAATGATTGTTAAATCCAACAATTGAGACCATTTTTCGATATAAAAAATATCATATCTTACCCTATTTATAATGTCTTTGTCGGTTTCAACTTCACCCCGAAATCCTTTGGTCTGGGCCAAACCTGTTATACCTGGTTTTATAAAATGGCGCACCATAAAATTATCAATTCTTTCGGCATACATATTGGTGTGGCTAATCATATGCGGTCTGGGACCTACTACGGACATATCTCCCAATAAAACATTAAAAAACTGAGGTAGCTCATCTATGCTTGTTTTTCTAATATATCTGCCAATTTTTGTTATGCGGACATCATTTTTAGAAACTTGATTAATATTCGCTTCATCATTGAGTTCCATCGATCTGAATTTGAAACAATTGAATTCCTTATTATTTAAACCATTTCTCTTTTGTATAAAAAATAATGGCCCATTTGAATCCAATCTAATAATAATGGCTAAAATAGGGATCAGCCAAGATAATACCGCAACTATTATTAAAATTGAAAAAACAATATCAAATACGCGTTTAATGATTTTATGTAATGATTCGTCTAGAGAAATCGTTCTCTGTGCAATTATGGGAATATAATCGTAATATTCGAAGGTCGCATTTAAAGAAAGGAGCTGTTTCTCATCTGGAATGAATTTGAGTGTTTTAAAGTTATTGTCTGCAAAAAAAATAAAATCATCAATTTGCTTGCTGGTCAAATCACTCATAGAACAATAAATTTCATCAATTTTGTTTTCTAAAATAAACGAAAAACTCTCCTGAAGCTGTTCGGTTTTATGATGATCCAAATCAAACACTTTTGTCAATTTATACCCATAATCTGGGTTTTCTTCGAAAAAATGTTGCAACGGACTTATACTTTTACGTTTTCCTATCAGAGCAACGGTCCTAAAATTACCCCCAAATATGATTCTGTATTTTTTTAGAAAAAAATAAATGAATAATTTAAAACCAAGAACTAATACTACCGACACTGTTGTGAATAATAGTATGGTATACAAACTATATCTTTCGGGATAAAAATAAGCGAGTGCTAGACAACAAATCGCAAAAGCAATAGCCTGTTTCAAAGTACAATTCAATATAGCAATTACTTTGGTGTACCTATAAACTTCGTAAAAACCTAAATTGGCAGTAATAATAAACCAAGCACAACTAATAAAAAAAGCATAAAAATCCTGAAAAACAGGTATACCCGAAAAGTACGCAGCAAAAACATTGATAATAACCAAGTCTAATAAGCGTGAAAAAGGGCGGATATAGCCCGAATATCTTCCGGTTTTTGTCTTCATATGTGTAAAATTTATATTTTAGTGGTCACATATGGTATCGCCTCAGTATTCATCGGTGTTTGCTTATCCAAACTTATTGTAAATGGCGATTTCACTAATTGATATACTTAGAAAAATCTTTATGCTCCTCTTTGGATAATTCTTCTTTGGATAGTGATTTGAAATAATCATAGGTAATTTTCATTCCTTCGGCACGGTTTACTTTCGCCTCCCAACCCAGTAACTCTTTAGCTTTGGTAGTATCCGGTTGACGTTGCAAAGGATCGTTGATAGGTAACGGATGGTAAACCACTTTTTGATTGGTTCCAGTTAATTTTATAATTTCCTCAGCAAAATCCTTGATGGTGATTTCGTCTGGATTACCAATATTTACAGGCAAAACATAATCCGAATGCAATAATCTGAAAATCCCTTCTACTTGATCATCAACATAACAAAAAGAACGAGTTTGCATTCCGTCTCCAAAAATCGTTAAATCCTCTCCACGAATGGCTTGTCCAATAAAAGCAGGAATAACACGACCATCATTAAGACGCATTCTTGGTCCATAGGTATTAAAAATTCGAACAATTCTAGTTTCTACCCCATGAAAAGTATGGTACGCCATAGTGATCGATTCTTGAAAACGTTTGGCCTCATCATACACTCCTCTTGGTCCTATGGTGTTTACGTTCCCGTAATATTCCTCCGTTTGCGGGTGAACTAGAGGGTCTCCATACACCTCAGATGTGGATGCAATAAGAATTCTTGCCTTTTTTACCCTAGCCAATCCTAATAAATTATGCGTTCCCAACGAACCTACTTTTAAGGTTTGAATTGGAATTTTGAGGTAATCGATTGGACTTGCAGGCGAAGCAAAATGTAAAATATAATCTATTTTTCCTGGAACATGCACAAACTTGGTGATATCATGGTGGTAAAACTCAAAATGTTCCAATTTGAACAAATGCTCTATATTTTTTAAATCACCTGTAATGAGATTATCCATTCCAATAACATGATAACCTTCTTTGATAAAACGGTCACAAAGATGTGATCCTAAAAATCCTGCTGCCCCAGTAATGAGTATTCTTTTCATAAAAATAATAATAGGTAACAAATATAGTGAGAATGGGTTTTGTAATACACTTCTTTACATAACTTTTTGCAATAAACTATCCATATTCAAGTTTTGATATTCTTGATATTTTTCGTCCACAAAAGCTTTAATTTCACTTTCAAACCTTTCCCTTGAAAATTGCAAAGCGTGTTCCCGTATTTCTTTTGGGTTGAATGTTAGGGTTTCAAAATAAAGTATGGCATCTCTTAAGCTTTGAGCTGTTTGTTCCTTAAAAAAAACGCCTGTTTTGCCATTACAGACCGTTTCCAACACTCCTCCTTCGCCAAAAGCAATTACAGGAGTTCCGCAAGCTTGAGCCTCCACAGGTGCAATCCCAAAGCCTTCAACTCCTACTTGAATAAAACCTTTTGCTTTACTTACGTATTCATTTACCTGATTTGATTCTAAAAAACCTGTGAATAAAACATTACTACTTGCCTTTTTTTTAAGTACTTCATAATTATCTCCATTCCCTATAATTATCAAATTGAAATCAAGATCCTTAAATGTTTCTATAAGAATATCGAATCTTTTTACCGAAACAATTCTTCCTACAGAAACATAATAATTTTCTTTTTCCTCGACTAAAAAAAAGTTACTAAGATCCACAGGCGGATAAATAATAGTGGCTTCTCTATTGTATTTTTCTTTTACCCATTGCTTTACAAAATTTGAATTTGCAACAATAAAATCTGGGTTTTGAGCTTGCTTTACGTCCATTCTTCTCAAAATAGAGAAAAATGGTTCAAATAAAAATCTGAAATTGCCAAAAAACAATTTGCTGTCATCCCAAATGTAATTAAAATTTCTAGCCTGAAAATAACTGATATGGAGCTGTTGTTTTGATGACTTTCGTATTCCTTTTGCTACTGCATGAGACGATGAAATAATTATGGATATATCCTTATCTACAACTATTTTATTGATGGAATAGTGAAAAAATAAAAATAAAAATCTAAAATTATTGCTCAAAAAGCGAATAGGAGTTTCTATTATCTCTCGTTTCTTGTTTTTGTAAATTTTCATTAAATCATTCTCTTTCATCACATTGACCAAGGTGTAGGTTTTCCCGAAAGAAAACACATTTTCCAGAGATGCAATTACTCTCTCGGCACCGCCATACTTATCTAGCCAATCGACTACTAATGCTTTTTTCAAAGTAATTTGTTTTGTTAATAAAGAAAAGCGAGTTAAAAAAAGTAAAAAAGACAACTCCAATCTGTCTGTCAAACAAATTCTCGGTTACTAATCCAATCAAAATAATAAAAAGGAAAACGTGATAAATCAGGTCTTTAGTATTTACTCCCCAAAAAAGAAAAATTAAAAACGCAATCAGACCAAAGACACCATATTTTAAACAAATGTCTATATACTGATTGTGTGAATTATATTCAATATGGCTATAATCATCGTAATTTTTATAAGTATACCCAGAATAGCAATCGTCTAATTGTTTTTGAACATTCCCAGGTCCTACCCCTGTAATCCAGTTTTCTTTTAGAATCGTACTTGCACAATGATAAATACCATAGCGGAAATTTACCTCGCTTGAGTTTTGATTTTTATTGGGTAAAATAAGTTTCGAATTAAATACATCATCTATTCTTTTTTTAGAAGATGGTACTATAAAAACAGTTAGAAGCAGCAGAAAGAACCCGGAAATAAATACAATTCTAATGCCTACGGTCTTTGTCATTTTAAAAATTAAAAATAGAGAAACTAACAAAAATGAAAACAAAGCCAATCTGGCGGCGAAAGCTACCACCGAAAACATCAATAAACTTATCGCTAATAGTCGGATGCCATTTAAAATTGAAACTTTTTTTTTACTAAACAATATATCTTTCAAAAGCATTAAACTCGAAAAAACAAATAATATCCCTAAGTAAGGCAAGTGAATTCCTGAGACATCACTAAATATGTTTCTTATTGTTGGGTTATAATAATTATCGGCTGCCATGATCTCAGCATATCCTTTGGACAGAATAATAATCCAGATGTAGGAGGCTAATATTAGATTGCTAAATATAAAGCCATATAACGCTTTTTTTAAAGTATCGGGGAAAATAAAATCTTTGTTCACAATCATAAATAAAGGAAACAAAAGGAAAGCAATGTTTTTTTCAAGAAATCTTGATGCTAAAGCACGGTCATCGATAAAGACAAAGGAAATAACAAAGGCAAAGTAATAACTCGTCAAAACAACCAAATTTATACCGTCTTTTTTAGTAATTGTTTTATAGGTTTTCTCAGTAAAAAGAATAAAAATGGAAAACAAAGCCCAAATGATTATCGTAAACACACTCTTCTTTAATCCTAGAATTGGAAAAACAGCTATGAGTATTGTCAAATAATTGTATATTTTTATCTTGTCTTTAAACATTCCTTAAATTCCTTTTTTAAAATTGATAAATAATTAACGTTGAGCAAATAACTTTGTGCAGCACTAACTTTTACATGCTTTTCTGCTGGACTTAAATTAAAAACAGCCAAAATTGATGTAATGAATTCTGTTGGAGTATTGGCTTCAAAATACATTTCTCCATCTAATCCAATTCCTTCAGCACCTATTGTAGTTGCTATCAATGGCAATCCATTTACAATTGCATTTATAGATTTTAATTTTACTCCGGTTCCGTGGAACATTGGATTAATAAAGACCGTTGATTGTGCATAAAATAAATCTAGTTCTTTGGCATTGAAAAATAACTCAATATTTGAATAGTGATTTAATTTCTTTCTAAAGTAATCTTCGGTAAACTCTCCTGTACTACCAACAATTATTAATTTGTAGTTTTCCTCCTTTACTAAAAATGGATGGACAAAATCTAAGTACCACAACAATGCTTCAATGTTATTTGGCATAAATAAAGCACCTATAAATAACACTGTCTTACTAGACAATTCCTGTTTAAGAAATGGGTCGTTTATTGGTGAAGGCAAATGGGTCGATTTGTATCCCATAGAAGTATTCAGCTCATTTTGAACCAATTCCTCTTTTGATATAAACCAAAGCCTGTCTGCTTTAGAAAAAATATTGAATGAAAAATAGTTGTATTTAAACGATTCCTGAAAATAATACAGTTTGTTAAAAAATGAATGGGTACTATAGGCTAGTTCCCTGAAATATTTTGATTCGTTATTGTGAATCCTAACGATAACTTCATCGGTTCTAAGGCTTTTGTTTTCTAGTATTAACCCAACACATTCTGATTCTAAAATGGTGTAATTGTATTTTTGATGCAACACAACATTTTTCAATTCATTTCTGGAAATTACCTGTAGCGGTTTTAAATTAAAAAGGTCTAGCAGCCTGTTCTTTCTTTCAACCAAAAACAATTCTTCGATATATGTTTTTACAAAATCAATATCTTCCTCTTTTGGGATTGTTTTACAAGTACATATTAAATCTATCTCAAAACCAAGGGATTTCAAGCCTTTGATTCTTTCAAAAACGTCATAAGCACCACCAAAAAAAGAGGGAAATGGAAAAAAACTAGATACAATTAAGATTTTATTCTGCGATTGGGGTTTCATTACTTATTCTGTTTTGCATTACATCTAAAAAGGCCATTAAAAACCAAACCTCATATTTTATATGGAAAGTAATGTAAATAGATCCCGCTAAAATACTAAAGATTAAAGGAACTTTAAGGAAAAAAAAAGTAGGGTTTTTTACTTTGAAAAAAAAGAAGACTCTTTTTATGAAAAATAGATAATAAAAGACTAGAAACCCTATACCGCCATATATTAAACCATCAAAAAACTCCGTTTTGGTAGACAGTCCTTTTGCCGATAGAAGATAGCCTTTTATTTCATTAAGATCTAAAGTACTTACCCAGCTCCCATTTATGGTTTCTCGTATGGTTTCAGGGAGATAGTAAACAAAGCCACTCCAACCAACGCCAAAGGGATGCGTCAAAAATATTTTTATTGCAGACAAATAGGACGTAAAACGCGTTCCAAAAGTTATACTAGTATGTATTTGACTTTCGATGGTTGTTTTTAAAACTATAAAAACAAAAACAGTTACAATAAAAACAACGGGGAGCAATACAAGAGCAATCTTTCTTAATTTTTTGCTCTTAAACATATAACTAATCGTCATCGGTAAAATAGACACTAAAACTAATAACAAATACCCTTTGGATTCACTTACTAAAGTGTAATACAGAAATATAAATGCCGAAATACTATAAACCTTTTGTTTAGTCCGTTTAGAATACTCCAAATAATTTACCAGAAATACAGGAACAAAAACAAAAAAAGTCAAAACTGTTCCAGCCCAACTTTCTTCGGCTGTCAATAGCCTAACCCTATAATATTTAAAAGGATCAACATGTAAAAAGGACAAGAAAATTGTTGTTGTTTTTAAGAAAAAAACTTCGAATAAGAGGTAAATAGCAACGAGCACCTGAAGACAAAATATAGCTTTAAAAAGATAGTTTAGTGTGTCTTTACCCCTGCTTAAAATACTATACACAAATTGATAAAATACCAAAGCTGATAAGGGATAAACGCTCATTTTTATTGTTTTGAGTATAAGATTCTCCTTCAAAAAAATGAGTGACCCGTTTAAAAAGTAAAGAATCGGCATAAAAACCAATGAAATAAGCATCAAATACAACACATAATAAATAAAATATTCGGTGTAATTGGATACCATAATTTTCTTGAGGCTCATTAAATAAACAAGCATCAGAGGAATGACAAAAATTATTGGGGAACGCGCAATTTCACCAAAAACAGTAACCAAAGGAAAATCTTGGTAAATTGCCAAAAATAGTATTCCAAAAAGCAATATCGTTATTGTATTTATCCTCATTTCTGTACTGTGATTTTTAGCAATTCTAATCCTAACCTAATTTTCCCTTTACGGATTCGATTTAGAATCAACGCTAAACTAGAAAAATAAAAATTGAACCCCAATTTGAAATGTTTTTTTACAAATAACTTTCTACTTTTAAAGATCGTAATCTCTGAAAAATAACTCTTTTTTTGGGAATCATAAGAAGAACCTATGCTTGCGCCTTCTTTATGATACACTATCGATTCTAGGCAGCAATCAACATCCCAGCCCTTATCTTTAGCACGATATGTCCAGTCGAGTTCCTCATAATAAAGAAAAAAATCTTCGCACAGCATACCAACATCTTTTATAAATTGTAATGGAACAAACATTGATGCCCCTATAACATAATCTATTTTGATAGAATTATTCTTTTGTAAAACAATAGATTCCCCTTCGCAAATATGAGATGGAATATAATGTCTTTCATTAAAATTTCCGCCAATTGCCTGAATTTTGTCGGGTTTGTGATAATAGACTAGCTTACTTCCTAAAATTCCTATTCCCTTATTTTTGGGTTTTGACAAATACAAAATTTGAGCACTCAGCGCTTCTTTATCAACTACAGTGTCATTGTTTAATAGCCAAATATACGAATCTGGAGTTCCAAATTTTAAAACATAGCGCAGAGCAATATTATTCCCAGCCGCAAATCCATTGTTCTGATTGGCTTTTACAAAAACTATTTTATGGTTTAGCTCCTTTTCTAAAAATTCATTTTCCGATGTTGTACAAAAATCTACTGGTTTTTGCTCCAATGGAAAAACAAGATTTTCGAAAGCAGTTTCTTTTACTTTTACTGTAAAATTTCCTAAAGCCCAATTGATTAAATTTTCAAAAGGCACTAGCGTCTCGCTGTTATCAATCACTATTATTTGAAAATTTTCATAGTGTAACTTCAATACACTCTCTAAACACTCCATCGTGTCCAAAAAGCCATTGTAATTTAAGAGTACTATATAAACTTTGTTTGCCATTTAATTCTAGTTCAATTTTTGGGTTAAACTCTTTATTTTAATGTTGCTTTTATAAAATATTGGAGGCTCAAAAACTGCTCAAAAACACCAAAAGTCAATTTATTCAAAATTGTTTTCATAGAAGAAGTATGTTTCAAATTGGATTCGACTTTAACTATTTCTAATTCATCAAATGAACTCACAAGTTGAATCATATCTTTTTTACAGTAAAATCGCAGATGTGTTCTATCAAAAATTCCACTATCAGCATATTCAAAACTACCTTTTAAGAAGATTTGAGACAACGCTTTAATGTTTCTAATATTGGGCAAACTGATATAAAAACTTCCGCCTTTTCTTAAACAAGGAATCAATTTTTGAATTGTTTTTTCAGGATCAATAAGATGTTCCAGTACATCAGCCAAAATAATAACGTCAAATTCTTTTTTATCAAAAGGACTTAGTTGATTCTCTATATTTCCAATAATAAAACAGTCGAATTTTTCTTTATTGGGATTTATATCAACTATGTCAAAACCAGAAATTCGATTTGCTACACCTCTTTTCTTTAATTCTAATAAGGTTTCGCCTGTTCCTGCACCAATTTCCAAAACATTTAAATCTTTCTCATTTCCTATAAAAGAAATAATATCCTTTCTAACAATTGAAAAATAATCATTGTTTTTATCTAAATAAGATTCTTCCATTTTTCTCTATTTAATCTTTAAACTAATTGCTTTTAAATTTATACCATACTTTACGCAACAATAGCCTATTATTAGGGATGAAATTATTGTTTCTATTAAAAAAACAGCAATTAAACTGCCTTTTAAATGAAACATTTTTGTAAAAAAATAACATCCAAATAGCATTAATATGGAACTAAGGGATAAAATTATTGACAATATCTTTTGCTGATTTTTATAAATCAAGAATTGATAGAATGGAATATTTATCGCAATTACAATGGGCACAATTATAAAACCTGAATAAAAAACAATCAAGTCATATGTTTTACTATTCATTACTACAGTGTTCAGAATCGTGATTCCAAAAACGAGAATAGAGAATATTCCAATTAATAGTAGCAAAATGTTTATACTGTTAACCTTTTTTAAAAATAAAATTCCATTAGATTTATTTTCGGTATAAGTACTGCAAAATTTAGGAAAACTCACATTGAAAAATACCGACAAATAGCTTCTAAAAACGCTTAATATCATATCCCCTATTTTGTATATCCCTGCATAATAATCTCCTAATAAATACCTAATTATTAATATTGGACACTGAGTATAAATAGAAATTGAAATATTGGATATCAGTATTGAATATTCATTTTTAACATACTCTTTGAGTAAATAAAGATCTACCTTAAATAAACTGAGGTTATAAAAACTATACATTTTAAAGTAAAAAAAAGAATAAACTAACGTATTTGAAACTCCAAGCAGAAACAAAACATAGATATAATCATCGCTCTTTTTGACTAAAATAAAGACCAGAAGGATATAGATAGATTTTGAAAAAAAAATAAGCCTGTTTACGGAAGAAAACTTCTCCAGACCTTGATAAATCCATGTTATGTTAAAAAACTGAGCTGATAACATGAATAATCCTAAAAAATAAAGATTGCTTTCTTTTATGTCAAAAACTAAAATAGTTAAACTGACAGGGACCAGCAGGACAAAAAGAATAATTAATTTAAATGAAAATGATAAATTCAAATAACTTCTAATTTTAGAAAAATCATTCTTATTGGCACTAATTTCTTTAACACCCAACAGGTTGGAACCGAAGTCAACAAACAGTCCTAATAAAGTAAAAATAGACAGTGCCACGCCAACTTTACCCCAATTTTCAATACCACAAACCGAAATTACTTTAGGTGCAACTAATAACGGAGCAATTAAATTTATTAATTGTCCTGAACCATATATTAAATAGTCTTTAACTGCTTTTATTTTTTTTTCTATTTTCATTTAATAATGAAATACCAAAAGGAACATTATTGTTAAAGTTCCTTTACTATTTCTAACTATATATTTAGGCTAACTGTATAACTACAAAAAAGTTGCGTTTTATTGAATTTAAATCGTTGAAATCAATACATAAAACAGATTGAATACCCGACCAAGGAGTTTTCTACAATTAAATCTCTTGCGCTTTCACAGATTGTTTTTTATAAAATGAAATGAAAAAGTTAATAAAAATAAAAAGCCCAACTAAAACTAATGGTAAAAGATAAATTAACTTTCCTTGTATTGATTTGTATTTTTTTGTATTTAAAACCATCCCGCTTTCTTTAATGATTTTATCAGCACTGTAAAGTTTTAATTTTAATAGGCCAATCTGATCAGATATAGAATCTTTGGTTTTAATAACCTTATCTAGATCAATATTTTCGTTATAATAAACTAATTTTTGATTGGCTGATTGACTTGTAGCAACTGAAAACTGATTTAAAATGCCATCAATTTGAATAATAGTTGCTTCTTTTATCTTGATTTGATTTTGAATATTCTGAAGATTTATTTTTTTAAATGCATCATAATAGGAACTTTTATTCAAAAAATTTAATATTGGGTCTATCATGTTTTTTGAGGAAACTACACCATTGGTATTTATTTTAATAGAATGAAAATTATAGTATTTTCTTAAAGTAGTATCTTTTACAATGGATTTTAAACCTTCATTTGCTTCCATTAAATTTAATAATTGAAACTCTTTGTCTTTCTCATTAATCAGATCATTTACATTTACAATCGGTTCAACAGAAATAGAAGCGATTTGTAAAGGATTTTGAATCCCAATTGATTTTAAAAACAAGGTATCTTGCAATGCTATTTTTGAGCCTAAAAGATCAATTTTTGAATATAAATATTCGGTTGATTTGAAATTTGGGACTACTATAATTTTTTGATCATAACTGTTATTTGACTTTTGCAAATACTTTCCAACAACAACCCCAACAACGACCAAAACAACAACAACAATTGCGTTTTTTACAAAAAAACGAATCATTTTAAACAACAAAGTATTAATCCATTCGAAGAAATGTCCTATTCTGCTAAAAACCGTTAGCAAGTCAATTTCTGGATTATCTTCTCTTTTTGCACTCATGCTGTGTTTTTATTTTATATTGAAAATTTGTTCTAATATTTTAATGGTAATCAAATACGTAGGTTTTACACCTGTGGTTCCCAACCCGCCTGATGCCAATGTACTTCCTGTTTCTAATGGATTATCTGATGCATAATAAGCATATCGTACTTTGATGTCGTGAGGAACGCTTTTTCTGATTTTAGAGGCCGATTGAATGGCTTTTTGGTAATAGGAACCTTCCATTTCCAATCCTATAACGCCCCAAGTCGATTCGTGAAAAAACTTCAACAAGTCTCTGTTTTGCAACGATGTTCCCAAAACCGTAACCATTGGTCCAGCAAAAACTGCAATGTCATTGCCTTCAAACATGTCTGCAGTCAGTTCATTTTCGAAAAAATAATTATCTGCCGTTCCCTCATTGATATGGGCATTCGGAATCATGATATCTCCTTTTCCCCCTTCTAAAATTCCCGCTTTTCCCATAATGGAAACCGATTCTACACGAAGCAAAGTTTCTTTTTTGTACGGTTTCAATAACTCGTCTATCGTTTCATAAGCTTGCTCACCAAAGGCATAATCCATAACGACAAGAACAGGTTTCTCTTCCCTAAGATTTGCTGTTGGAAAAGAAGTCTTAGTCCAATCTATTTTGGCTGTATCAAAAATTTGCACATCAATGTTGGTTCCAGAAGTATCTGGTAAGGCAATCATTCCTTGTTTTAATGCAACGGCTTCCACTAGATTGCGAACTTCATGCGCTCCCGACTTGCTCAACTCTTCATAAATAAAGAAATCAGATTTGTCTTTGAACTTCGTTTTCAAAATGGGTGTGGCAAAAATAGAATTCATCACCGAATGCATGTTGGCACTAATCACATGAATGGGTCTATCCAACAATTGATTGGCTTTCAAAACTTCCTTGATGTTGGTTGCCCAAATCTCACCATGAATATGATGTCCCAAACGCTCTCTGAGAATAGGACTAAACGTAATGGTTCTTTTATTATTGTCCACAACTTCTTCTATAGCCAGTTTCCCCAACCAATAAATCACGTGCAAAAAGCGATCGGGCGCTGCTTCGGTTCCAAAAGCATCGTATATATCCAAGACTTCCTCGAAGGTTCTTCCTAGAATATTGGCAGCATGAGAAATGGCCTTCTCTTTTTCTATAAGACTCAATTTTTTACTTTGAGAGACTGCCATTTCCAATTTTTCCCAATCACGGGATACTTCGCCAGCATCGTCCAGTAAAACTCTATTCTTGATTTTATGAGATTCGATGAAAATAAACGTCAAATGCGTCAGGATATCATAAATGTCTGATCGTCCTCGAGTGATTTCTACATTCATTTGCTCTTCGTCAATTCGATAGCAATTGCGGCGTCTTTTTGGCGGTACTATCGCTTTAAAATGTGATTTGGAATACCCTTCATCCGAAGTTAAATTAATAAAACGGCACTCCTCGATTCCAACTGGAAGACGCTCAATAACATATAAAAGTCCATTTAATTCCACTTTCTCTTCGGCAATATTTCCATAAATTTCTGGTCTTAAAGCCAATAAGGCCTCTCTTAAGGTGTCCCCAGAAATCCCCATAGGTTTATAAAATCCTCTATTAAAAAGATGGCGCATTGTGATGTACATTTTTTCAATGGCTGCCGATGATTCTTGTGCTCTGGATCTGGATATATTTTTAGTCTCTTTCATTTTTTATAACTTTATAACGCTCAAATGTAAGGATTTTGTTCTTTTATTTTAACCCCTTTAGATTTAAAACTTCTTTAGATTTGCATTAAATTAAATACTCAAAAAAATTAGCTGAATTGATAACCGAAAAAGTATGATTTGGGTATTGATTTGAAAAAGTTTTAGTCAATTTTACCTTTGTATTTGGATTCCATTTTATTTCGAAAGTCCTCAATTGGCCATTTTTTTCGATTATTAAATCAATTTCTTGTTGTTCTTGGGTGCGCCAAAAATAAAATTTTTCAAACAGTTCGTTGTATTCACTCCCTTTTATTAATTCATTTATGATATAATTTTCAAACAAATTTCCTTTATCTTTTCTGGTTTCAAAAGGAGAGAAATCGTTGATAATCGCATTTCGAATGCCTAAATCATTAAAATACACTTTCTTCCCTTTTTTAATCTCGTTACGCTGATTGCTATGAAACGAATTTAATCTATAAATCACAAAGGATTGCTCTAATAAATGAATATATTCTTCGACAGTTTCACTCTTTATTCCAATTAATTTTCCCAATTCGTTGTAATTTACTTCGCTCCCAATTTGCCAAGCCAATGCTTTGAGTAAATCTTGCATTTTTTCAGGTTTTCGTATTCCTTTAAACATCAAGACATCTTTGTATAAATAACTATCGGATAACAATCGTAATATTTTTTCTTCGCTATTCTGAGTGGTTACCACTTCTGGGTAATAGCCAAAAACCATTCTATGGGGAAGCATTCTAAGTTCTTCCAACATCCCTATTTCATTTTTCATTTCTACAAAAGATAAAGGAAATAACTTGTGTTCAAACTTGCGACCTGTAAGCGGTTCATTGAGTTGATTTCTCAATTCAAAAGCACTGGAACCGGTTGCAATTACTTGTATTTCCGGCAAATGATCCGTAATTAACTTCAGTTTGCTGCCAATATCGAGTATTTTTTGTGCTTCGTCTATGACAACAAATTTATTCTTACCAAAAAAAGCCTGCAAACGGGTAGCGCTGGCGTTATCAAAAATTAAGGATACATCTGGATTTTCCGCATCAAGCCACAATACATTTTCTTGATTTTGAAGTGTATTTTTAAGTAATGTGCTTTTCCCAACTTGTCTAGCACCAAGAATTATTATCGCTTTTTGTTGAAAAAACTCTCGCTGAATAGTAGCTATAATGGTTCGAGTAATCATTTTTTTAATTCAAAAATACCTAATTTTTCCGTTATAAAGGAAAAATAAGTACTTTATTTTCCGTTACAACAGAAAATAAAAGGTTTTTATCTTTTATATGCTCAATAAATCAACAATACCCCTATCATTAGATAATCTTGGAATTTTATTCTGTCCTCCCAATTTTCCAATAGATTTCATATAATCTTGAAACCCATTTTTGGTCACTTTGGTAATGACCAATTTTTTCAAAACATGTCCTACAATCAAATCATCATAATACATGTTTTGTTTGCGCATGGCATTGTCTAGCGCTTCCGCAAAAGTGTCGCTGTCCTCTGGTTCGTTTTCAAATTCGATAAACCATTCATGATAAGGCAATCCTTCAATGGGTGTGATTTGAGGCGCTACAGTAAATTCATTCACCCTTACTGTTGTTCCTATCATAGCTTCCTGCAAAGCGCATTCGACTTCTTTCCCTATAACATGTTCTCCAAAAGCCGAAATGTAATGTTTAATACGTCCCGAAACGATAACACGATACGGTTTCAAAGAAGTAAACTGAACGGTATCGCCGATATTATACCCCCAAAGCCCAGCATTCGTCGAAATAATTAAAACATAATTAACCCCCAGCTCTACTTCGCCTATGGTATGTCGTTTTGGGTTTTCCGTATAAAATTCTTCACTTTTTATAAATTCAAAAAAAATTCCAGCATTCAGCAACAGCAACATTCCCTTTTCTTTTTGAGAATCCTGGTAGGCGAAAAATCCTTCGGAAGCGGGAAATAATTCGATGCTATCTACTTTTCTCCCAATTAAATTCTCGAATTTAGCTCTGTAAGGTTCGTAATTAACTCCCCCGTAAATAAACAGATTAAAATTTTTGAAGATTTCGCCCACTGGTTTAGCTTCGCTCCGTTCGCCTACGGCTCGGGTTCCGGCTCTCTGCTGTAGTTTTTCAAAATACATTTGTACCCAAGAAGGAATTCCCGAAATCACGGTCATGTCTTCCTCTATGGTTTCATTAACAATGGCATTTACTTTGGTTTCCCAATCTTCAATACAATTGGTTTCCCAAGAAGGCAGTCGGTTTTTTTGTAAATATTTTGGAACAAAGTGCGCCACAATCCCGGACAAACGTCCCAGTTTTATTCCGTATTTTTCTTCAAGAATAGGACTTCCTTGCAGGAAAATCATTTTGCCGTTTACAAAATCGGCTTTTTTGGTTTCATGTATATAAAGCAAAATCGCATTTCGGGCTGCTTCAATATGATACGGCATCGATTCCTTAGTCAACGGAATGTATTTCGCACCTGATGTGGTTCCTGATGTTTTGGCAAAATAAAGTGGTTTGCCTTTCCAAAGTATATTCTCCTCCCCTTTTATAACTCTATCTACATATGGTTTTAAGTCTTCGTAATCACGGATAGGAACTCGTTTTGTATAATCTTCGTAAGTCTTTATCGCTTCAAAATGATGGTCTTTCCCAAATTGAGTCTGTTTTGCGTCTTGTATTAAATTCAAGAAAACAGTTTTTTGGGTTTCTCTAGGAGTATTGGCCCAAGCCTGTGTCTTTTTATAAATTTTTTGTGCAAATAATCTTGCTGCAACCGATTTTAGTGACATTGTATTGGACTTTATTTTTAAAATTGTGGTCTTATTTTTTAATTCCGAAACTATCCAGATTATTTTTTAGGGTTTCGGCTCCTCCCCTTCGGGGAGGCTGCGAGGGGATTTTCCTCTTGCGCTACTCTTTCCCTTAATTCCATTTCTTTTTTAGAAGGCGATAAATTCACTGGTTCTGGTTCTTCATCAGCGCTAGAAAGTATAGAGTCTTTGTTGAATTTGGTATATTCTAAATCGCCATTTAGCACTTTTTGAATCGATTTGATATAGGCTTCATTTTTCTTTAAGGCAAAAGATAGAGAATCTGATTTTAATGCCAGAACCGTGGCATCTCTTTTTAGCTGAGAAGACGAATACCCGGGGATGAATTCTCGTAAAGGAGTAAAGGCTATCAAAACGGTTGTAATCAAAATCAAAAAAATGGCACTTAATGAAAGTGAAACAAAAACACTCATAATGTTTAGTTTGAAAGAAAAAATTTCTTCAAAAGTATTCTCGTTCAAAATTATCAATCGGTTTTTGATTAATAATTTATCCAAAAACTTTTTTCTTTTCAATCGATTAGTTGACATACTTTGAGTTTAAGTCACAAATATAATAATTAAAAGCGTTGCCAACACTAGCCTCTTTTAAGTAGCATGGCATTCACGTTTAAAAATTTTCGCCACGAATTATATCGCGGGGAATTTTTAGCCACGAATTCCATAAATTTACACGAATTTTTTTTTCTTATAAATTAAAGGAATTCGTGCAAATTTGTGGAATTCGTGGCTAACTTTTTTAAAAGCGAATGCCTTGTTTAAGTGGTTGTACGGTTAACCAAACTATTTTATCAAATATTTAACGCTATCAAAAGTAAATAAATGAATCAAAATGAATGCCTATTAAGTTATTCTATATACATTTGCACATTAGATTCATTACAAATTTGCTACGGCATTAAATATTCAATCATGGGAAGATTTGGAGTTACAGAAATCCTTGTTATTTTGGCAGTTGTTTTATTACTTTTTGGAGGTAAAAAAATTCCAGAATTAATGAAAGGTTTAGGAAGCGGTATTAAAGAGTTCAAAAACGCAGCCAAAGACGAACAGCCAGCTGATAAGAAAGAAGAAAAAGAAGAAGAAAAAAAATAAAAAAAAGGCTTTTCGATACCGAAAAGCCTTTTTTTTGTGTTTTAAATTACCATTGTCAACTGAATCCGTTTTCGCTCTTCATCCACTTCCGTCACTTTGACCTGAACGTGTTGGTGTAATTTAACCTCTTCGTTTACATCGCTCACAAAACCCTACTTTGAGTTGGGAAATAGGAACCAAATCGCTTTTTTTATAAACTCACGAAGCAATTATTGACTAATTTGAATAAATTTCAAAAATATCATTTTCAATATAATTAACAAATTGGATTATTTTGTCTTTGTTTTCCAGTATTAAATCGACTAATTTTTTGGTGTCAAGATTATAGGTTTTGAGATAAATTAATTTGGGTGGTGCTTTTCTTAAAAGGACAATTTTCTCAAAATCATCGTCCTTGCTTATTATTGTAAAACCATTTTTTTTAGCATAATTCCAAATAGAAATATCAGTGGCTGGTTGTGTAATTTTTAAATCGGATACATGAATTATCTCTTCGGAAATTGACACAAGCATTTTTATCATTCTCCAAGATAAATTTTCGTCTAACAATAACTTCATGATGCAAATGAAATCTTAGTCATACTGTCTCTATAGGCAGCAAACGAAAGTGTTGCCACTATTTTTTCTTTATCCAAAGAAGGAAAATCTTCAATAATTTCTTCAATTGACATTCCCGATGCAAGATAAGATAATACATCCGAAACTGTAATTCTTGTACCAGTAACACACGGTTTTCCGCTTCTAATTTCTGGATTTATGCTGATGTGTTTTTGCCAATTTTCCATGATTGATTCTTTTGTCATTCAAATTTAATCTATTTTTTTGATTTTTCTTTAAATAACCATCGTCAACTGAATTCGTTTTCTATCCTCATCAACTTCAACAACTTTTACAGTAACGTGTTGGTGTAATTTAACCACCTCATTGACATCGCTCACAAAACCCGCTTTGAGTTGTGAAATATGAACCAATCCGCTTTCTTTTACCCCAATATCAACAAAACAACCAAAATTGGTAATGTTATTGACAATTCCTGGTAGAATCATACCGGTTCTAACATCTTTTATCGATTTTACATTAGGGTCGAATTCAAAAACCGTGGCTGCTTTTCTTGGGTCCAATCCCGGTTTCTCCAATTCTTTAATGATGTCCTTTAAAGTCAATACTCCAATATCGGGTGTAATGTAATTTTCGGGTTTAATTAAGGCCGTTTTTTCTTTATTGGCAATCAAATCATTTACCGTTAATTTCAAATCTTTGGCCATCTTTTCAACAATTGCATAGGCTTCCGGATGCACCGCCGAATTGTCCAATGGATTCTTGGCATTCGAAATTCGGATAAAAGCTACTCCTTGTTGATACGCTTTCTCGCCCAAACGAGGTACTTTTTTGAGTTGTTTTCTATCGGTAAAAGGTCCGTTTTCAGAACGATAGGTTACAATATTTTCGGCCAGCTTCTCTCCTATTCCACTCACATAACTCAACAAATGTTTACTCGCGGTGTTGATGTTGATTCCTACCGAGTTCACACAACGAATTACTGTATTGTCCAGTTCTTCCTTAAGTTTGTTTTGATCTACGTCGTGTTGGTACTGCCCTACTCCAATCGCTTTGGGGTCAATTTTTACCAATTCGGCCAACGGATCAGACAATCGTCTCCCAATAGAAACCGATCCTCGAACCGTAACATCATAATTAGGAAACTCCTCTCTCGCAATCTTCGAAGCCGAATACACCGAAGCCCCGGCCTCCGAAACGATAAATACTTGAAGTGGCTTATCAAAAGCAATTTTCTTGATGAAGAATTCCGTTTCCCTCGAAGCAGTTCCGTTTCCTATCGAAATCGCATCAATTTGATACGCATTAACCATCGAACGAATTTTTTTCATTGCCATGGCTTCCTCCTTTTGCGGAGCATGCGGATAAACGGTTTCATTGTACAACAAATCCCCTTTTTCGTCCAAACAAACCACTTTACATCCCGAACGAAATCCAGGATCAATCGCCAAAATTCGTTTTTCTCCCAATGGTGGTGCGAGTAAAAGTTGTCCCAAATTATTCGCAAATACCTGAATTGAGTTAGCATCTGCTTTTGCTTTGGCTTCCTGCAACGCTTCATTTGAAATTGCTGGATTCAACAAGCGTTTGTAACTATCCTCAATCGCCAATTGAATGTGTGGCGTGGTGGCGTTATCGCCTTTTATAATTAATTCGTCAATAATATTGTAAGCATCATCAATTTCAACATCAACTTTGAACTTGATAAAACCTTCATTTTCGGCACGCATAATGGCCAATAATCGATGCGATGGTGCTTTGGTCAACGGTTCTGCCCATTCAAAATACTGATTGAATTTTTGGGCTCCCTCCTCCTCTTTTTTGGATTTAACGACCTTTGTTGTTATAGTCGCTTTACGTTCAAACAACCGTCTGAGTTGCTTTCTGACGTAAATGTTTTCATTGATCCATTCGGCAATGATATCTCTTGCTCCTTGCAAAGCTGCTTCTTCATTGATTACATTTTCATTCAGATATTGTGTTGCTAAGAAATCAACATCATCCTTGCTTTGAGCCATAATGATCTTGGCCAAAGGTTCCAATCCATTTTCACGGGCCACATCGGCTTTGGTTCGTTTTTTCTTTTTATACGGCAAATAAAAGTCTTCCAATTCCTGTAAATCAAAACTTTTATCAATTTTAGCAAATAAGCTCTCGTTCATGGCTCCTTGCTCCATAATCGATTTTAAAATTGCTTCTTTGCGTTTTACAATAACTTCATACTCTTTTTGAAATTTGGCAATATTCTCAATATAAACTTCATCCAGATTTCCCGTTTTGTCTTTTCTATAACGAGATATAAACGGAATCGTACAGTCTTCCTGTAATAATTGAACCGTGTTTTGAATGTTGATCGTTGCTGTGGCAACGTATTTTGAAATGAATTGTAAGTTGGTCATTTTTTATGCTGTGATTTTTATGGTGTAAAAATAGAAAAAGGAATGCATTTCTATTCGTTTAATTCCTTTTTTGCTGGTGGTAAAAAATTCTCCCCAGTCACTACACTTTTTCCGGTCTTATCTTCCAGGGCAATACGGGCATTTTTGGCAATGGCTCCTCCTTTTTTGCTTGCTTTTGCATTTTCAATAAGTCCTTTGGCTTCGTCGCTTTCGGCTATTTGTCTGGTGGAAAGTTCAGCCAATGCGGTAAAAATTAATTCGGCTTCACTCATATGATCTCTTAGATTTTGAGTTTCCAAACCCTTAACTTCTTTGTGTTTTTTTACCGATAATCCTGTCCATTCTTGATGAATGATGTTCGTCAATAAAGCAAACTCGTCCTGCTTTTCAACACCGCTTTCTTTCCAATAGTCAGTCAATTTATTACGTGTCTCCTGCCCCGTCATTCGTTGCTGAATCCATTTTTCGCTTCGACCTAGTTTTTGCCAATTTTCACGGGCGCGATCTAAACTTTGAGCGGGATCTGCCAATTCTTGCATACGTTCGTACCCAACTTTCGCCAACCATTGTTTGAAAGGTTCTGCTTTTGGAGAGGGAATGGATTGGATTAATCTTAAAAGTTGTTCAGTATCAGCTACATCTGTAGTTCTTTGTTTCCCATCTGTTGCTTCCATTTTCAACTGTCCGATTTTATCGGACACTTCACTTCCCTCTTTTAAAAGTTTAGCTTTTAAATCTCCCCAATATTTTCTGGGTCTATCAGTTCCTGTCAAAATCTCAATTACATCGATAACCGAGAAATACCAAATTTCTTTTTCAGCATCGTAATGGCTTCGTACTTTTTTTTGTTCAAATAATTTAATTGGGCTCATAATTTATACATTTTTAAGGCTTCAATAAAGACTCTAAATATAAGAAAAATAATAAACTTCTGCTATCTTTGTACCTTATTTTTATAGCAATGACATTACTTTTATATTTGTTTTTTCTTGTTAATTTGATAGCTTTTATTACAATTGGATATGACAAACGACTGGCTATTAGAAACAAAAGAAGAATATCCGAAAAAGCACTTTTAACCTGGGTCGCTTTAGGTGGAACCATTGGATCATCGCTTGCGATGTCGATTTTTAGACATAAAACACAAAAACGGAGTTATTTGTTAAAACTTGCAGGAATTGTAATGATTCAGATTTTAATTGTTTATTTTCTATTCAAAAACAACATCATTAAACTATAAAATCCAAGTAATTCTCTTTGTTAACAACCTCAAAACTCGCTTCCGGATACGCTTTTGCGAAAGCGCCCGGAATTTTTACTTTTCTGTTTCCATTCCATTTGAATTCATACGCACGAAGCAAACCGTTTTCTTCTTCTAGCCAATCCAGTTCTTGCTGATCGTAGGTTCTCCAAAAATAATTACTTACCAAATTCTGATTGTAGTTTTGATATTTAATACGTTCCGAAGCCAGATAATTTTCCCATAAATCGCCCACATCGTTTCGGGCATCTAAACGGCTAAAATTACCAATGATTCCATTCCGAATTCCATTGTCATAAAAATACCATCTATTAGATTTTGTAATTTCTTTACGCAAATTTCTACTAAAACCGGGAACTTTATAAATCACAAAAACTTTGGAAAGCAGATCCAAATAATTTTCTACTGTGTTTTTTGAGATACCCAATTGTCGCGCCAATTCCTGCAATGAAACTTCTTTACCCACCTGAAAAGCAATCAATTTTAAAAGATCAAAAACTTTATTAGATTGTTTAATTCCTTCAAAAACAAGAATATCTTTTAATAAATAGGAATTGATTATTTCATTCAGATAATTTTGTTTGTCTTTCCAATCCGAATATTGTTCCAACTCGGGATAACAGCCAAAAAGCAATCGTTCCTCAAGTTTTCCCACTGTTTCTTTATAGTTTTCGTGCTTCGAAAATTCTAATTGTGCCAATGGAAACAAATAAATGGTGTTTTTTCTACCTACCAAGGGCTCCCCTAATTTGTTGCTCAAATCAAAAACCGAAGACCCGGTAGCTATAATTTTGATTCCATCGATGCTGTCCACAATCAATTTTAGAATCATGCCAATTTCTGGAATGTTTTGTGCTTCATCAATTACCAACAGTTCTACGTTTGCCAAAAGCCGTTTGTAATTGTTCACTGAGCGCTCTTTTAACAAATCGGCATCTTGAATATCTTCTCCATTAAGTTGCAAATAGCTTTCTTTTGGAATCGTTGACAGATAATTTTTGATGAAAGCTGTTTTACCTACTCGTCTCGCTCCCAATAAAAGCAATACTTTGTTAGGTAAAACCTTCTTAGTAAATAAAGTAGTAATCCCTCTTTCTAAAAAAAACATCGCTTATTATTTTTAATTATATCAACAAATATAATCAAAAAACGTTAATTCAGTCAGTACACTGACCGAATTAACGTTAATTCAGTCAGTACACTGACCAAATTACTACTTTTTTAATCCGTTAGAAACAAAAAAAGCACTTATTTCGAAAGTTATAATTATCGAAATAAGTACTTTTTTTAAATTTATCTAAAAATAAATTAACACATTTTACTAATCTTATCCACTCTATTTTGGTGTCTTCCTCCCTCAAATTCTGTAGTCAAAAAAGCATCAACTATTTCTACAGCCTGTGGAATAGAAGTAAAACGAGCTGGTATACTTATAATATTAGCATCATTATGCAAACGAGTTAAAACAGCTATTTCTTTCATCCAACAAAGACCGGCGCGAACTTTTGGGTATTTATTTACTGTCATCGCAATTCCGTTTCCGCTTCCACAAACAACAATACCAAAATCAGCTTTTCCTTCAGAAACATCTGTGGCAACTGGATGGGCAAAATCAGGATAATCAACACTGTCAACAGAATCGGTTCCGTAATTGGTTACTTCATGTCCTTTTGCTTCAAGCATAGCAACAATCGCTTTTTTATAATCTGGACCGGCATGGTCATTTCCTATGGAGATTTTCATTTTTATTGAGTTTGATTTTTCGATGCAAATTTAACCAAAGTTATTTATATACAATGCAAAAAGCGTTTCTCACTTTTATAACTATCCAATCTATACTAATTATTGAAAGTCATTGATAAATAGAATTATAAATAAAAACCTTAAAGTTGATTCTGTTTTTATTTCTTTAGGTCAAATTTTAAGATCTAAATTTCTAACCTTTACGCTGCGACCATTTTTTAAACAGAATTTCAAACTAATTAAGGTAGAAGCCTTTATTTTAAAAGTAAAACACAACTACTTGATTATTAGAAATTCAGCAGGTTATCAACATAATGATAAATTTACAATAGACTGTAAATCAATAGGTAGTCTGTAATTAAAATGTTAATTTTTTGAATTGTTAATAGCAAAACCTAACTACTTGATATTCAGTTAACATTAAGTTAACAAGAAATGTTTATAACTTAAGATAGAATATTAGAAGTTTTTTTTGGAAAATAGAATAAAATAAGTAATCCAAAACCCACTTTAGAAATCCTAATTTAGTTTGATGAATTTTTAGAAAAGTTATCAATACTTAAAATTGGTTTTTCAACAAAAAAATAGAAATCACTTATTTACAATTTATATAATTTTTGAATTGTTAACAGTTGTTAACTAAACTTGAAAAAGCCTTTAAAACTAAATATTTACGCATAAATAACTATGTTGATAACTCAATATAAAGTGACAAAACTTCATTTCAACATATTTTTTCAGAAATTTATAGCAACTATTAACACCCTATAATAACCATAAATAAATAATTTAAATTTAAATTTTCTTTTTGTTGTATTTAATATATGTTGACAACTTTGATTTTTTAAAACAAAAAAAATGAGAAATTAGCGAATAGCTTTTAGTGATTAGCTAAGTGTTTCGCAATAAATGTTTTTTAGAGTAGGTAAAAAAGCGAATCACTCTTTACTAATCACTGATAGCTGACTTTTTTATCCCTATAGTAAAGTTATTATTAGTTTAAAACTCTTGGCAGAATAGGGATTAGTGGATACTATTTTGTAATTTTAGACTTTTAAGAAAAAGATATATGAGTAAAAGATTAAGAAAGCCGATAAAAAAAGAGAAAGATTTCTCAGATAAAATTATAAAAATATTATCGCAAAGTGCCAATAAAGCCTTTAATTACAAGCAAATAGGAGCCAAATTAGAATTAGACGATACCCAAAGTCGCAATCAAATTATAAAGGATTTAAAGATTTTGGCCGCTTCCAAAAAAATTATAGAATCAGAACCTGGTAAATATTTAGTAAAAGCCGAAAGTAAAGAGTATTACGAAGGCAAAATTGATATGACAGGTCGTAAAACTGCCTATTTTATTTGTCCTGAATTTGAAGAAGACGTTTTCATTCCAACCAATAATTTGAATCACGCTCTAGACAAGGATACCGTAAAAGTGTATGTTTATAATAGAAGAAGTGGTAGAAGAGCTGAAGGAGAGGTAATTGAAGTGGTTGAAAGATACAAAACCGACTTCGTTGGAGTAATTGACATTCAAAAGAATTTCTCTTTTGTATCGACAGCCAATCCAAAAATGTACACCGATATTTTTATTCCAAAAGACAAAATAGGGGAGGCGGAGCAAGGAGATGTAGTTTTAGTCCATATCGAAGATTGGCCTTCAAGAGCCGATAGTCCTTTTGGAAAAGTGGTAAAAGTTCTTGGGAAACCTGGAGAACACGATACCGAAATTCATGCGATTCTAGCCGAATATGGCTTACCAGCTGAATTTCCTATTGAAGTGGAAACCTTTGCACAGAAAATTGATACCTCGATTGAAGCCAGTGAAATAGCCAAACGTCGTGATATGCGCGATACGTTGACTTTTACCATTGACCCAAAAGATGCCAAAGATTTTGATGATGCTTTGTCTTTCAAACCATTAGAAAACGGAAACTACGAAATCGGAATTCACATTGCCGATGTGTCGCATTATCTCGAAGAAGGAACTATCTTAGACGATGAAGCTTATCAAAGAGCAACATCGGTTTATTTGGTGGATAGGGTAGTGCCTATGTTACCGGAAGTGCTTTCTAATTTCGCTTGTTCGTTGCGTCCCCAAGAAGAAAAATATACCTTCTCGGCCATATTCGAAATTTCCGAAAAATGTGAAGTAGTCAATCAGTGGTTTGGTAGAACGGTAATTTTCTCTGATCAACGATTTGCTTATGAAGAAGCTCAATATATCATTGAAACGAAAGACAATACCATTCCAACCGAAATTTCGATTACAGGAAGTTCGTATGTAGTTTCAGATGAAATTGTTGCTGCTACTTTAAAAATGGATGAACTGGCTAAAATTTTCCGAAGAAACAGAATGAACGAAGGAGCTATTTCTTTTGATAAAGTAGAAGTTAAATTCAATTTAGATCCAGAAGGAGAACCAGAAGGTGTTTATTTTAAAATTGCTAAAGATGCCAATCATTTGATTGAAGAATTTATGCTTTTAGCCAATAGAAAAGTAGCGGAATTCATTGGTAAACAAAAGAAAACATTTATTTATAGAATTCACGATGAACCCAATGAAGATAAACTTTTTGCAATGCAAAGCGTAATAGCTAAGTTTGGTTATAAAATCGATTTCAAACAAGGATCTATTTCTCAAGCTTTGAATAAATTAATGGAAGATGTAAATGGTAAAAAAGAACAGAATCTAATTGATACTTTAGCCATTCGATCTATGAGTAAAGCCAAATATTCTACCGATAACATTGGTCATTATGGTTTAGCATTTGATTATTATTCTCATTTTACGTCGCCTATCCGACGTTATCCAGATGTCATGGTGCATCGTTTGTTGCAGTTTTATTTGGATGGAGGAAAATCCGTAGATGAAGAAACCTATGAAACGAAATGTTTGCATTCCTCAACAATGGAAGGTTTGGCTACCAATGCCGAAAGAGATTCCATCAAATACATGCAAGTAAAATACATGCAAAACCATCAGGATCAAGAATTCTTAGGAGTTATTTCTGGAGTTACAGAATGGGGTATTTATGTTGAAATTATAGAGAATAAATGCGAAGGTATGGTAAGAACCCGTGATATAAAAGAGGATTATTACACTTTTGATGAAAAACAATATGCTTTAGTAGGCGCAAATTCCGATCGTTTATTACAACTAGGTGATGAGATTTATGTAAAAGTAAAAAATGCCGATTTAGTTAAAAAACAATTGGATTTCAATTTTATAAAAAGAAACGAGTAAGATTTTAAAATAAGCATAGTAACAATTAAATTTTTTTAAGAGATGAAAAGAATAATTTTAGTAGGTTTCCTATTTCTAGCTCAATTCACTTTTGCACAAAAGACAATAGATCTCAAGGAATTTGACGATCTAAAAGTGTTTGATAAACTGAATGTTACTTTGATTGCTTCTGCTGAAAATAAAGTAGTTATCACAGGAACCAATCAAAATGATGTTGAAGCAGTAATTAAAAATGGGCTTTTAAAATTAAAATTGCCTTTTACAAAAACAATGTCTGGTGAAGCGATAAAAGTGATATTATATTTTAAAAAGTTACAAAGTATAGATGCTAATGAAGGGAGTATTGTAATTTGTGCCGATACTTTTAAACAAACTAGCTTGGATTTAAACGCTCAAGAAGGTGCTAGGATTACAGTTGCTATAAAGGTGGATAATACGTCAATTAAAGCGTATTCAGGCGGTATTATCAATTTATCAGGTAAAGCCACCACTCAAGTGGTTTCGATTAATTCTGGAGGTATTTTAAAAGCGAGTAGTTTAGAAACTTCTCAAACCACAGTAAGAGTTTCTGCTGGTGGAAATGCCGAAGTAAAAGCAAGCATATTGGTCGATGCTAAAGTAAAAGCTGGCGGGTTTATTACTATTTATGGTAATCCAAAAGAAATAAGGCAAGAAACCGTTATGGGTGGAAGTGTTATTCAGAAATAATAAATAATTTATAAATTTTTAAAGTCATTTTTTAATGATAAACGATATTTTAACTGGGGTTCCTTGGGGAGTTTTATTGAGTTTTATGATTGGCCCTGTTTTTTTTATTTTACTTGAAACAAGTATTATTAAGGGATTTAGAGCCGCTTTGGTGTTTGATTTAGGTGTAGTTTTGGGAGATGTTTTTTTTATAGTAATTGCCTATTTAGGAAGTTATAAATTGATTCAAAGTCTGAATGATAATTCTTCTTTATTTATTTTTGGTGGTTTTATTATGATATCTTATGGTTTTGTTTCTTTCTTAGGGATTAAAAAAGAGAAAAAAATGAATACTAAAACAATTGATAATGAGATTATAAAGAAGAACTATCTCGGTCTTTTTCTAAAAGGTTTTTTTCTAAACATTATTAACATTGGTGTTCTTGGTTTTTGGTTGGCAGTAATTATTTCTGTGGGACCAAAATTAGAAATGGAAACTTCAAGAATATTTACGTTTTTCATCTCGGTTATCTTAACGTATTTAGGTATAGATTGTATTAAAATAGGCTTAGCCAAGCAATTAAAACACAAAATGACACCAACTAATATCTATAAAATAAAAAGAGGAATTAGTGTTGTTTTAATGATTTTTGGAATAGTTTTAATTTTTCAAGGTTGGTTTCCAAAAGAAAAACAAATGGTAAAAAATGCATTTGAAAAAATAGAGTAGAAATTTTTGAATCAAAATTTATAAAAAAGAGACTGTAATTAGTCTCTTTTTTTATATTAATAATTAGCCTATTTTAGTGAGATTGCTTCGTTCCTCGCAAAGACTTAACGCACGTCTTTGCGAGGAACGAAGCAATCTCACTCGCTAAATTTTTTAATTTTTATAAAATAGAACTTGTGGCATAGTATAGATTCGAACATTATATTTACCTAATTTTTTCTAAAAATGAGACATAAAAAAAACGGCTGAATTACTTTAGAGGTTTTAGAGTTATTGTCCGGATTCGAACATTATATTTACTTCATTTTTTCTAAAAATGAGACATAAAAAAAACGGCTGAATTGCTTTAGAGGTTTTATAGTTATTGTCCGGATTCGAACATTATATTTACTTCATTTTTTCTAAAAATGAGACATAAAAAAAACCTCTAAATTGCTTTAGAGGTTTTAGAGGCATCGTCCGGATTCGAACCGGAGTAGGAGCTTTTGCAGAGCCCAGCCTAGCCGCTCGGCCACGACGCCATTGTTGAACGGATGGCAAAAGTAGTTTAAAATTTTAAATTTTAAAAGTTAAATCTTAACTTTTTTTTATTTTTATACGAATAGTTACAATTTAAAATAGCGCTCTTCTTCCATTTCTATGGTAACGGCTTCAACATCACCACCAATAGGAGGATTTATTTTGGACACTGCTACTTTTATTTTTGATATGGCTTCTATTTCAACCAATGCTCTTACTATTATTCTTTTGGTTACATGTTCCAATAAATTAGAACGAATAGCCATTTCTTCTACCACAATTTGATTTAAATGCACATAATCTACCGTATCTTTCAAATTATCCGATTCGGAAGATTGTTTTAAATTGGCTCTTATTTCTAAATCTACACTGTAATCAGACCCAATTTTACCTTCCTCGATTAAGCAACCGTGGTAAGAATACGTTCTGATGTTCTTTAATTTTATTGTTCCCATTTGGTTTATTGTTCAGTCTAATTTTTTGAATATATAAAGATTTTAATCTTTAATTTTAGTTGTTCTTGGATCTTGATAGTCACAAGTTACGGCTTGAATATAAACTAATTTTTCTTTTTCATCTACAGTAAAATGTATAGTGTAAGGGAAATTTTTTAAAGGAAGCTTACGAACAATATTATATTTTTCTTCAAAAAAAGGAAAGGTTTTCAAAGTTTCTACATAGTCTTGAAATTCATTAAAAAATTTTGTTCCTAATCCTTCAGAAATTGATTCATAGTATTCGGAAATTTCATCCGCTTCTAAATCTGCACGAACAAGAATACTTATTTCAAATTCATTTATTCCATTTCGCATTCAATCTTTTTTTAGATTCTTCCCAACTTATGTAATCTTCTGGTTTTGCATTTTTGACCCTATCTATAACCATTTTTTCTATAGAACGATTGTATTCCTCTTGACTTTCATCAATTTTTACCTCAGGAACATGCTTAAAAAATTCTACGAAAGAATTATAAAATTCGTCTGGAATTGTAACGGTTAATTGTTTCATAACTTCAAGTATTTATACAAATGTATTAAAAATTACAATCTGTTTTTTCTTTAAAGTCTATTATCTTATTCTCTATTATCTGTCATCTATTTTTTATCTTTGTTTAAAATTATTTACAAATGGCATCAGAAGATAAATCACTTCATTTTATAGAACAAATTATAGAAGACAGTTTAACAAACGGTTTTTCACAAGATAAATTACGCTTTCGTTTTCCACCAGAACCTAATGGATATTTACACATTGGTCATGCCAAATCGATATGTCTTAATTTTGGTTTAGGTCTAAAATACAATGCACCAGTAAACTTACGTTTTGATGACACCAATCCAGCCAAAGAGGAGCAGGAATATGTAGATGCCATCAAAGAAGATTTAAAATGGTTGGGTTTCAATTGGTCTGAAGAACTGTATTCGTCTGATTATTTTCAGCAATTATACGATTGGGCTGTTACTATGATCAATAATGGAAAAGCTTATGTTGACAGCCAATCTTCTGAAGAAATGGCGATTCAAAAAGGAACTCCAACACAACCAGGTGTAGATGGTCCTTATAGAAATCGTTCTATTGAAGAAAATTTAACGCTTTTTGAAGGCATGAAAAATGGCGATTTCCCAGAAGGAAGTCATGTTTTACGTGCCAAAATAGACATGACATCTACCAATATGTTGATGCGTGATCCTTTGATGTACAGAATATTACATCGCCATCATCATCGTACAGGAAATGATTGGAATATCTATCCGATGTATGATTATGCACATGGAGAAAGCGATTATGTAGAACAAATTTCGCATTCTATTTGTACGCTTGAATTCGTGATGCATCGTGAATTATACAATTGGTTTTTAGATCAAATTTATGATGAAAATAAAGTACGTCCCCATCAACATGAGTTTGCTCGTTTGAACTTGAATTATACCGTTATGAGTAAGCGAAAGCTTTTGCAATTGGTACAGGAAAATATAGTAAACGGTTGGGATGATCCAAGAATGCCTACTATTTCCGGACTAAGAAGACGTGGTTATACTGCTGCTGCTATCCGTAAATTTTGTGAGGTTATTGGGGTTGCCAAACGGGAGAATATTATTGATGTTTCACTTTTAGATTTCTGTTTGCGGGAAGATTTAAACAAAACAGCTCCAAGGGTTATGGCTGTTTTAGATCCTGTAAAAGTCGTTATTACCAATTATGCAGAAGGAGTAGAGGAGTGGCTTGAAGCCGAAAACAATCAAGAAGATGAATCGGCTGGTTATAGAAAAGTTATTTTTTCTCGCGAATTATACATCGAAAGAGACGATTTCCTTGAAGTGGCTCCAGCTAAGTTTTTCCGTTTGAGTATCGGAAATGAAGTGCGTCTAAAAAATGGATATATCATTAAAGGAGAGAGTGTTACTAAAGATGCTAACGGTGTTATTACCGAAATTCAAGTAACCTATGATCCCGATTCCAGAAGCGGAAGTGGGAGTGAAGCCAGTCAAAGAAAAGTGGCTGGAACCTTGCATTGGGTAGCTGTAAAATCCGCTGTTGAAGCCGAAGTTCGTTTATACGATCGTTTGTTTACTGATGAAGCACCGGACAGTCACAAAGAGAAAAGTTTCTTAGAATTTATGAATGCCGAATCACTGCAAATCGTAAAAGGTTTTGTAGAACCAAGTCTATCAGCTGCTAAAATTGGAGATCATTTTCAGTTTCAACGTTTGGGTTATTTTGTTGTTGATAAAGACGCAACTGATTCAAAATTAGTGTTTAACAAAACAGTTGGACTTAAAGATGCTTGGGAAGAAAAGGATAAAAAGGAAGCTAATCTTTTGATGAATACCCAAAAAGAAATCAATAAATATGTAAAAGAAAAGGAGGATAACAACGCTCAAATTCTTTTAAATTCTATTGTTGATAACATCAAATCTATTGACAATTTCAGTTTGCTTTGTCAAACTATGGTCAAGAATGTTAAGAATGACAATAACTCATTGTTGTTTGCTAATTTAATTTTGCATTTTTCTGATAAAGTAACTGCTAACGATGTTGATCCAGAAATTGTGCATAAATTATATACCATGTCATTAAAAAGTCAATTGGCAACGGTTCGTATTTTTGTATTATTAAATATTAAAAAAGATTTAGCTAATTTTTCTGTTTTCGAATCTCAAATCTCAGATTTAAGAAATGTAGAAAAAAACGAAAAAGTATTAGAAGTTCTAAATTCTATATAAAACCAAATTATAGATATTATCAATCGAAAGCGCTTTTTACAAAGCGCTTTTTTTATTATATAGAATAATGATTATTTTAGTAAAATATATAAATTTTATTTATTAAAATCAGCCTCCATAAATTGATTTTAAGACGTTTTTTATTTTTGTTTATGTCAATTTACATTTTATATATTTCAATTCATTAGGAGTTTTAATTTCAATTTTAATGTAAAAAACACCTCTTTTTTTACGCTTCAGCCTATTTTTTGTTCTTTTTTCAAATCTTCCTAATTTTTTTTTAAATATCAGTTTTTATTATTGATTTTCAATATTGATCATTTATGATTATAATTTATTTTGTATATTTAAATAGTAATATTAATCAATTATATTTATGATTTATTTTATATATATTGATTTTAATATTTATCAATTTTACTTATAATTAAGTTTTAGTGTTGTAATATTAATTTTCATCAATTTTATTTATAATTGACTTTAGATATTAAATATTATTTTTCATCAATTTAACTTATAGTTTATTTTAGGTATTTAAATATTTATTATTTAAAATTATAATTAACTTTAGGTATTTAAATTTTAATATCTATAGTTTTTAATTATAATTGATTTTATATATTCAAATTTTACTTTTAATTGTTATTTTTGATTAAAAGCGACTTTTATAGCTTTGTTTTAATCCATTTTTATTTAGTTTTTATACTGATAGATGGTTTTGTGATTTTGATTAAACAGAACGCTTTATTTAGTTTTTTAGCCTAATATAGGACACTTTAACGGCTTGTTAACATTGGTTTGTTAATAAAGTTGTATTTTTATAAATAGTAACCTTTTAAATTTTAATAATATGTCAAATAATACTGGAAATACAATAGTGGCCATTTTAGTTGGTGCAGCGATTGGTGCAGGGGTAGGAATTTTGTTTGCACCAGATAAAGGATCTAAAACTAGAGAAAAATTAAAAGATGGTTTTGATGATGCCAAACACAATCTTCAGGATAAATTACATGATGTTACTGAAAGCATTAAAAGTAAAATAGTAACTGCTAAAGATGACATTGATGGAAATTACGATAATATAGTTTCTTCTCTAAGTCATAAAAGTGAAGATGTCATTTCTTTTTTAGAAAACAAATTAGCGGATCTTAAATTAAAAAACGCTAAATTTCAAAAATAAAATAGAGCGTCTATGGCATTTGTCGATATAAAAGAAAATACGGATAAGATTCAGGAACAAGCCCAAGCTTATCTTGAAAGTACTGTTTCCTATTATAAATTATGGGGTTTTAAGGTTGCGATGAAATCAACCACTATGATTTTGAAGTTTACTTTAATCTTGTTGTGTTTTGCTATGGTTTTATTATTTGGCTCTGTTGGAGCAGCTTTGGCAATTGGTATTTATTTTGACAGTTACGCTATTGGTTTTCTTAGTATAGCTGGTTTGTATTTATTCATAACAGGTCTTTTATTTTTAGTAAAAGACAGAGTGATTGAAGGACCAATTTTAGAAAAATTTTCAGAAATCTTTTTTAACGACTAAATATGGAAACGAAGAAATATTCATCTTATGCCGAAATTGATTATAATCTGGAAATTTTAAAATTAGAAAAAGAGATTAATTATCAAAAGCTAGTATTAACTGTTCAAAAAACAAAAGAAGCCATTACTCCAGAAAACATAGTATGTGGTTTTTTTGATTCGTATAAAAATATAATTTCTAATTCGTATGTATCTATTTTAAAATTAATAGCTCCCTATGTAATTAGTTATTTTGTAAATAGAAAAAGAGGCGATTAAGCCTCTTTTTTTATGGTAATTAGTTATTTTATTCTTCAGATTTTGGTAATTCTGAATCTGGTAATTCCAGTTTAGTTGGTGTTGTATAATGATCCTCAGTTTTAGCCTTCACTTTGGGTTTATTTCTCTTCATCATTTCGCCTACTTGGTTCGATGCTGAGAATGAAGCTACCATATTATTCAACATATCGCTTCCTGCCTGTGGAGAGTTGGGTAATAAAATTAAATTAGAATTGGCATCTGCGCCTATGGCTTGCAAAGTATCATAATGTTGGGTAACTACAATCAATGCAGAAGCTTCTTGCGAATTGATACCCACTTTATTCAAAATATCTACACTTTCTACCAATCCTCTTGCGATTTCTCTTCTCTGATCAGCAATTCCTTGTCCTTGTAAACGTTTGCTTTCTGCTTCTGCCTTGGCTTTTGCAACGATTCTAATTCTAGATGCCTCTGCTTCAAACTCGGCTACTGTTTTTTCTCTATCGGCAGCATTGATTCTGTTCATTGCATTTTTTACTTGAATATCGGGATCAATATCGGTTACTAATGTGTTGATAATCGTATATCCATAGGTTGTCATTGCTTCATTCAATTCTCTTTTTACGGCAATGGCAATATCGTCTTTTCTTTCAAAAACATCATCTAGTTTTAGTTTTGGAACTTCGGCACGAACAACATCAAATACATAAGAAGTAATTTGATCGTGTGGATATTCCAGTTTATAAAAGGCATCATAAACCGTTTCTTTGACCACCATAAATTGTACCGAAACTTTTAGTTTAACAAATACATTGTCTTTGGTTTTGGTTTCGATAATCACATCCAACTGTTGAATTTTAAGATTTACTCGTCCTGCAATTCGATCAATCATCGGGATTTTGAGTTGCAAACCAGATTGTCTTATGCTGTGAAATTTTCCAAAACGTTCGATTATAAAACTGCTTTGTTGCTTCACAGTGAAAAAGGAAGATAGAAAAATAAATAACCCTAAGATTATTATAAAAATTAATGCAATGTTCATAGTGTTTACTTTTTAGTTAGTTAATATTAGACGTAAGAATATTTTTAAAGTTACAAAAAAAAAGCTCCCAATCATTTGGAAGCTTTTTAGTTTTTATAAAGTGGCTATTGCTTTTTGAATTCTCGAAATCGTTTCGTCTTTTCCGATGACATCAACAATATCAAATAGGTGAGGGCCTTTGAGCGCTCCAACCAAACTCAATCGAAACGGTTGCATTACTTTACCCATTCCAATTTCATTTTTGGTCATCCAATCTTTTACGATGGTTTCTATATTCATCGAGGTAAAATCGGTTATTTCTTCAACTACCGAAATCAATTCTTGCATCAAAGCAGGAGTTTCTTCTTTCCAATTTTTTCTAGCTTTTTCATCATAAGTTGTTGGAGCCACAAAGAAGAAATCACTCATTTCCCAAAATTCAGATACAAAATGCGCTCTGTCTTTTACCAAGGAAACGATTCTTGTCAAATCAAATTTTGAAACATCAACACCTTTTTGAATCAAAATTGGAGCAAAGGCTTCTGCTAATATTGCATTATCTTGTTTCATTAAATATTGATGATTGAACCATTTGTTTTTTTCTGGATCAAATTTGGCTCCTGATTTATGCACTCTTTTCAAATCAAAAGCTGCAGTTAGTTCTTCTAAAGAAAAGAGTTCTTTCTCGGTTCCGTCATTCCAACCCAATAAAGCAAGGAAGTTAACAACCGTTTCCGGAAAAAATCCTTTCTCTCTATAACCAGATGAAACCCCTTCTTCGGTTTTCCATTCTAAAGGAAATACTGGGAATCCCATTTTATCTCCATCTCGTTTGGATAATTTACCGTTTCCAATTGGTTTTAAAATCAATGGTAAATGGGCAAATTCTGGTGCATCCCAACCAAAAGCTCTGTACAACATTACGTGCAACGGCATCGATGGCAACCATTCTTCCCCACGAATCACGTGTGTAGTTTCCATCAAATGATCGTCAACAATATTTGCTAAATGATAGGTTGGCATTCCATCACTTTTAAATAATACTTTATCATCCAAAAGACCGGTTTGAAACTGAACTTCTCCACGAATGATGTCTTGCAAATGCAAAGTTTCCTCTACTGGTGTTTTAAAACGGATCACATAATCTTCGTTATTGGCGATTCTTTTCTCCGTTTCTGCTGCAGAAATCACTAATGAAGTATCTAGTTTCTCCCGATTATGATGATTGTAAATAAACGTTTTGCCATCTGCTTCGTGTTGTTTTCTATGGGCATCCAGTGATTCGGCAGTGTCAAAAGCGTAATATGCGTTACCGGATTCTATCAACATATCGGCATACTGTTTGTACAAATGCTTTCTCTCGCTTTGTCTGTATGGTCCAAATTTTTCATTTTTTCCAATGGTTTCTTCGGGAGCAATTCCCAACCATTCTAAGGCTTCCATAATATATTCTTCG
This sequence comes from Flavobacterium sp. ZT3R18, assembly GCF_007097385.1. Lineage (GTDB taxonomy): Bacteria > Bacteroidota > Bacteroidia > Flavobacteriales > Flavobacteriaceae > Flavobacterium. The sequence continues at coordinate 52,907 of NZ_VJZS01000002.1, read as the reverse complement.
GCACCTGGAACAAATCTATTTTGATCGGTATCTTCTATTCTTAAATAAAAAGTACCCCCATTTTTTTTGGCAAACAAATAATTGAATAAGGCGGTACGTACTCCGCCAATATGTAATGGTCCTGTTGGACTTGGTGCAAAACGCACGCGAACTGGTTTAGACATTGCTTAAATTTTTTGCAAATATACAATTTTCAAACAGTCCATTTGTTATTGTGAATTGCTATCGCGTGGACACAAATATTATACGTGAATTTTGAACACGAATTTCACGAATTTTCACGAATTTTGAAGGTTAGCTTAGTTTGTGAAATTTATTTCACAAACTAATTTGTGATAATTAGTGAAATTCGTGTTCATTTTTGTACAATGTCCAGACGATAGATAGTGAATTGGGGATTCTTGGTATGTAGAATATTATGTTTTTTTTACATTTTAATACCCATTATAATTATTACTTTTATTGGTTATTAAATCAATACGTTTATTTTGGAAAAATCTAATTCGATACATAAAAAACTAGAAGCTTTTATCAGGAAGTATTACACCAATGAGTTAATCCGTGGTATTATATTTTTCGTTGGTTTAGGATTAATTTATTTTTTGTTTACTCTTTTTATTGAGTATTTCCTTTGGTTGCAACCACAAGGCAGGTCATTCTTATTTTGGTTTTTCATTACTGTCGAAGCTTTCTTGTTACTGCGATTTATACTTTTCCCAGTTTTTAAAATTTTAAAATTCCAAAAAGGGATTGATTACAAACAAGCTTCATTAATTATAGGAAACCATTTTTCGGAAGTGAATGATACCTTAACGAACTATCTTCAACTTTCTAATTCAGATACTACGGCTTATAATTCAGAATTATTATTGGCTTCTATCGATCAAAAGGCGAATGCCCTTAGTCCAATTCCATTTGGTAAAGCAATTGATTTTAATAAAAATACTAAGTTTTTGCCATTAGCTATTATTCCAATTTTATTTTTATTGTTCTTTTTTATATCGGGTAACAGTAATATTATTTCTCAAAGTTTGAATAGGGTAGTGCATTTCAATGCTGCTTTTGCACCGCCAGCACCTTTTAAATTTGTTGTATTGAATAACAATTTGGTTACCGAACAAGGCAAAGATTTCATGTTGCATATCAAATCCGAAGGGTCGATTGTTCCAGAAAATGTGATGATCTTTATAGGAGATGAAAGTTATTTTTTAGAAACCATTCGTCCCGGAGAGTTTCAATTCAAAATTGTGAAGCCTTCTTCTAATGTAGCTTTCCATCTTGAAGCCAATACAGTTGCTTCTTCTAGTTTTGAATTGAAAGTTATAGCCGTTCCAACTATAGAAAATTTTGAAATGAAGTTTGTTTATCCTTCGTATTTGAATCTAAAAAACACGATTATCAAAGGAACAGGGAATGCCATAATTCCAGAAGGCACACAAGTTACTTGGATTATGAATACGAATTATACTCAAAATGTAGTTTGGAAAGAGGGTACTCATTCATTTCCATTCTCTAAAACGGATAACACCTTCAATTTATCTAAAAATATCACTCAAAACACAGAATATCAAATTATTACGTCGAATTCTGAAGTGAAAAACTTCGAAAAGTTAGATTATCAGCTCAATATTGTCAAAGATCAATTCCCTACCATCAATGTTGACAAAGCTCCTGATAGTTTAAGGGTAGGGAACACCTATTTTGTTGGACAATTATCGGATGATTACGGTTTATCTAAGTTACAGATTGTTTATTATGAAAGCGGAAAAACCCATACTGCCAAACGTGGAACAATAGCAGTCAAGAAGGGCACATTCGATCAATTTGTTTTTGATTTTCCGAGTAATCTTGATTTGGTAAAAGGAGTAACCTATGATTTCTATTTCGAGGTTTTTGATAACGATGCCATTCATCATTTCAAAAGTACCCGTTCTTCAGTGTTTACGAATCGTGTTCTTTCGGATGAGGAAAAACAAAATCAAGCTTTTCAAGAGCAAAATAATGACATCAACAGTTTGCAAAAAACATTGTCCAAACAAGACAAACAGTTTTCAGAAATGGAAAAACTTCAGAAAGCCAGTAAAGAAAAAGCTTCTTTAGATTTTAAAGATCGCCAAAAAGTGAATGATTTCATCAAACAGCAAAACCAACAAAATGATTTGATGAAGGAGTTTGCCAATAAAATGAAGAACAATTTGGACAAATCCAATCCACAGCAAAAAGACGAAAACAAAGAATTGTTGCAAAAAAGATTAGAGAACACCGAAAAGGAATTAGATAAAAACAAGAAATTATTAGACGAGCTTAATGAACTTAACAATAAAATCAATGACGAAGATTTTACAGAAAAGCTAGAAAAGTTTAAGGAGAAAAGTAAAAGTCAAAATAAGAATTTAGCACAATTGGTCGAACTTACTAAGCGTTATTATGTCGAAAAAAAGGCAGAACAAATAGCAGACAAATTAGATAAGCTATCTCAAAAAGAAGATAAATTATCAGACAATGAAAAAGAGAATTCTGCAGAAGAACAGAAAAAACTCAATGAAGAGTTTGATAAAATTCAAGAGGAGTTGAATAAATTAGACAAAGAAAATGAAGAATTAAAATCTCCGATGGATATTCCGAATGATGCCGAGAAGGAGAAAAGTATTAAGGAAGATTTAAACAAAGCTTCTTCTGATTTGCAGAAAAACAGTAAATCAAAAGCTAAACCGAGTCAAAAAAGCGCTTCCAAAAAGATGAAAGAAATGTCTAAAGCGATGGAGCAGGCGATGGAAGAATCCAACAAAGATCAGATAGAAGAAGATGTAAAAATGTTGCGTCAAATATTGGATAATCTATTGACCTATTCTTTTTCGCAAGAGGATGTGATGAACCAATTCAAAACAATTAAACTGGGTTCTCCCTCTTTCAACAAGTATATAAAAAGTCAGCAAAATTTAAAAAACGAGTTCAAGCATGTTGATGATAGCCTTTTTGCTTTGTCCTTACGTCAACCTAAAATAGCAGAAGCTGTTACCAAGGAGGTAGCCAATGTGCAATACAATATAGACAAAGCGATCGAAAGCTTATCGGATTCACAGCTGCAAAGAGGTTCGTCTCAACAGCAATATGCGTTATCTTCTGCTAACAAACTGGCGGATTTATTAAGTGATTCTCTTAACAGCATGCAAATGCAAATGTCGGGTAGCGGTAGTGGAAAGCCAAAACCAGGTAAAGGATCTGGAATGCAATTGCCGGACATTATCAAAAAACAAGGAGAGTTGGGCGATAAGATGAAACAAGGAACAAAGCCTGGGAATAAACCTGGAGAAGGAAATAAACCTGGGGATAGCAAGAATAAAGGTTCCCAATCAGGCAAAGGTCAAGGAGAAAATGGAGACTCGAATGGAGATGGAGAAGGAGATGCCAAAGCAACGATGGATATTTACAAAGAACAGAAGCAACTGCGTGAAGCGCTGCAAGAAGAACTGAACAAAAAAGGTTTAGGTAACAATGGACAAAACGTATTGGAGCAAATGAAGCAGTTGGAAAAGCAATTGTTAAACAAAGGTTTTACCAACGAAACAGTTCAGAAAGTAAATAATATTAAACAGGAACTTTTAAAATTAGACACGGCAATTCGGCTACAGGGAGAAGATCCCAAACGTCAATCGGAGACTAATACCAAGAGTTATTCTAATCAAGCGAGTCCATTGCCAAAGGTACTTTCAGATTATTTGAATAGCATCGAAATATTAAATAGACAATCGCTACCTTTGCGCTCGAATTTTAATCAAAAAGTTCAAGTATATTTCAATAACAAATGATCAATTTTAATTACGAATCCGACTTTACTTTAGACAACGAAGAGGCTATAGCTACTTGGTTAAGCGCTGTAATAGTTTCGGAAAACAAGAGCGAGGGAGAAATTAATTATATTTTTTGCGACGATGAGTATCTGCATAAAATCAATGTAGAGTATCTGGATCACGACACGCTTACTGATGTCATCAGTTTTGATTACACGATGGGTAACGAAATAAGCGGCGATGTCTTTGTTTCTGTCGAAAGAGTTTTAGACAATTCCAAAGATTACAACACCAGTTTCAACGAAGAGTTGAAACGCGTTTTGGTTCACGGACTGTTACACTACTGCGGTTATAAAGACAAGTCAGAAGCGGACGAGACGGTAATGCGCAGCAAAGAAGAAGAAAAACTAACTATGTTTCACGTGGAACAGTAAGCGAAAAAGAAATCAAAATTATATAAAATAACAATACGTTCCACGTGAAACATTCTATTTTTTATAATTTTTAAAAACGAATTGTTTCACGTGGAACGTGTTTAACATTCGCAGCCTTCGATAAGCTCAGTCTACGAATGTAAAAAGCAAATGGCATGTGTGTTTTTGTACGATATGATATTTTAATTAGTAGGTGGTTTTTAGTACTTGGCAAATATATTTAGAAGACAGTCATGTTTAAAGGTGTTTGAATTGTTTCACGTGGAACAGTTTAAAAGTTGCTTTGTTAGTGCTAGAGTTTTGAAATGATTTTTTTTAATTCGTAGCCTGAGCTTGTCGAAGACGATGAATGAAAAAAGTGTAAACGTTAAGTAGGAGTGGTGATTTTATTTTTGATTTTTTTTTATTCGCAGACTGAGCCTGTCGAAGCAACGGATAAAAAAGCGTAAAAGTCACGTTCAATTGGTGGTTTTATTTCTGTATTTTTTTATATTCGTTGACTGAGCCTGTCGAAGGCAATGAATATAAAAAACATAGAAGAGACGTATGTTTATTTTGCTAAGATCACACCTTAATCAATATGCTGATGTTTTAGAATTAAGTTGGTTTGTTTAGATTGTTTCACGTGGAACGTTATTTTGAAATTTCACAATTCCTTTAAAAAGGATTAATACATAAGAAAATGTTTTTAGAAGAGTATGATGTAATTGTGGTGGGAGCGGGTCACGCTGGTTCTGAAGCGGCGGCGGCAGCGGCAAATTTGGGTTCCAAAACTTTGCTGGTGACGATGAGTTTGCAGAACATTGCACAGATGTCTTGCAACCCTGCCATGGGGGGAATTGCCAAAGGGCAAATTGTTCGTGAGATCGATGCGCTTGGTGGATACTCCGGAATTGTTTCGGATCGAACAGCGATTCAATTCAAGATGTTGAATAAATCAAAAGGACCTGCTATGTGGTCTCCAAGAGTTCAAAGTGACCGTATGCGTTTTGCCGAAGAATGGAGAATGATGTTGGAGGGAACTCCGAATCTTGATTTTTACCAAGAAATGGTCAAAGGGTTGATCATTGAGAATGGAAAGATAAAAGGAATCAAAACTTCGTTGGGAGTGGAGATTCGATCCAAATCGGTTGTCTTGACCAATGGAACCTTTTTGAATGGTTTGATTCATATTGGAGAAAAACAATTCGGCGGAGGTCGTGCAGGGGAGAGTGCCGCGTATGGAATTACCGAAGATTTAATTCAGGCAGGTTTTGAAGCGGGTCGAATGAAAACGGGAACGCCGCCAAGAGTGGATGGAAGATCATTGGACTATTCGAAAATGAACGAGGAAAAAGGAGATGCAAAACCGGATAAATTTTCGTATTCGGATTTAACGAAACCATTGGCTGTTCAAAAGTCTTGTCACATGACGTACACTTCTCTTGAAGTGCATAATATTTTGAGAGAAGGTTTTGATCGTTCTCCAATGTTCAACGGAAGAATAAAAAGTATAGGCCCGCGATATTGCCCCTCTATCGAAGATAAGATTAATCGTTTTGCGGATAAAGAACGCCACCAATTATTTGTGGAGCCAGAAGGATGGAATACCTGTGAGGTTTACGTGAATGGTTTTTCAACTTCTTTGCCGGAGGATATTCAATTTAAAGCGTTGCGCTCTGTTGTTGGTTTTGAAAACGTGAAATTCTTTCGTCCGGGTTATGCTATCGAATACGACTACTTTCCGCCAACACAATTAAAGCATACGTTGGAAACCAAATTGGTTGAAGGTTTGTATTTCGCCGGACAAATAAATGGAACGACAGGATACGAAGAAGCCGCTTCTCAAGGTTTGATGGCGGGAATCAATGCGCATCTAAAAGCGCACGAAAAAGCTCCGTTGATTTTGAAAAGAGACGAAGCGTATATTGGTGTTTTAATTGACGACTTGATTACGAAGGGAACAGAGGAGCCATATCGTATGTTTACTTCACGTGCAGAATACAGAACGTTGTTGCGACAAGATAATGCCGATTTTAGATTGACGCCGCTTTCGTATGAAATTGGTTTGGCATCAGAAGCGCGTTTGAGACGTATGGAGCATAAATTAAACGAATCCGAAAAAATGGTGGCTTTCTTCAAAGAGACGAGTGTTTCTGTTGCGGAGGCCAATCCTATTTTAGAATCGAAAGATACGGCGCTGATTCATCAAGGCGATAAATTGTTTAAAGTTTTTTCTAGACCGCAAATTGATCTGGAGGATATGATGAAGTTTGAGAAGGTTGCTGAGTACGTAGCAGAAAATAATCTGGATCAGGAAATTTTGGAGCAAGCCGAAATTCAAGTGAAGTACTCGGGTTATATCGAAAAGGAAAGAAACAATGCCGACAAGCTAACACGACTCGAAGATGTAAAGATCCCTGAAAATTTTGATTACAATAAAATCAAATCGATGTCGATAGAAGCGAAACAAAAATTAAGCAAGATTCGACCTGTGACGATTTCTCAAGCTTCCCGAATTAGCGGAGTTTCTCCTAGCGATGTTTCGGTGCTTTTGATTTATATGGGAAGATAGAGATTTTTGATTTTAGATTGAAGATTAACGATTTTTGATTTATTCTGAATTGAGATTTATTTCGATTGATAGAATGTTTGTTTTAAGTCTATTTTGGGATTGTATCTTAAGGGTTAAATGCTGATTTTTTAACTTAAACGATTTGCTGAGGATTTTAAATCTAAAATCAAAAATCGTTAATCTTCAATTTGAAATCATTTTGTTCCACGTGAAACTATGCTCGCAACGCCCGTATTTGTTGACAAATCTCTTTATACTATTTTTTTTAAATAAAAATTATTCAAACTACGAGTTTAACTTTAGATCAAAAACAATCGGTTTTTGAACTTTGGAATTCGGAATATCCAGAAAAAATTGGTTATAATGAATTATTCGAATTTGAGAATTATCTTGACGGCCTTTCTAATAAAAAACATTATTTAGTAGTTGATGATCAAAATCAAATAGTAGGTTGGGCTTTTACTTTTTTTCGTGAAGCCGAAGATTGGTTTGGAATTATCATCAATTCAGAAATACAGGCAAAAGGATTTGGAATACTTTTGCTGGATGAATTGAAAAAGAATAAATTGGTTTTGAATGGTTGGGTAATCGATCATCAAAATGATTTGAAACAAAATAAGGAGCCTTATTTGTCGCCATTAGGGTTTTATACAAAAAACGGTTTTTTAGTGCATCAAAATAGTCGGATAGAAAATGATAAAATTTCGGCCGTAAAAATAAGATGGGAAAGGGAGTATAAAGACAATGGGTAACTATTCAGTTTTCAGTTTTCAGTCGCAGTTTTCAGTGTTGGCTGTAAAGATTGTAAATCACTTTCTTAAGACTATTTATAAAAACGAGAGTGTTATTTGGCACTGTTTTAAAACGAACACCTTTTTTGGTTTAAAACCGAGAAGTACTAGAATGATTGTGGTAATTCAATTGCTGCGCAATATTATTAATTAAAAAAGAATTTCTTTTTCAGCTTTTTGTACGCAAGGGCTGAAATTATTTATTTAAAACAAAAATGGACATTACAAACAAAAAGCATTTTCTACAAGTAAAAGATTATTCGGTTTCCCAAGAAACTTTCGAGCTGTATCATGATGAAACACTCGACATGTTAATTACCCATCCACAACCTAGTTTAGATGTTTTAGGCAAGTACTACGAAAGCGCCGATTATATTTCACATACCGATTCAAAAAGGTCTCTGTTTGAGAAAGCATACCATTTTGTGAAAAATATTGCTTTAAAAAATAAATTGAATTTAATCAACTCTTATCAACCTTCAAAAGGGTTGATTTTGGACATTGGTGCTGGAACAGGAGATTTTTTATCAGTGGCAAAGAATGACGGTTGGAAAACAGTAGGAGTAGAGCCAAGTGATAAAGCCAAAGCCATTGCAAAAAGCAAGGGCGTTTCCTTTGTCGAGAAAACTTCGGAATTAGAAGATCATACTTTCGATGTAATTTCGATGTGGCACGTTTTGGAACACGTTCCCAATTTGGAGGAACAAATCAAGGAATTAAAACGTTTGCTAAAACCTAGCGGAACTTTGATTGTTGCGGTTCCAAATTTCAAATCTTTCGATGCAAAACATTATGGACATTTTTGGGCCGCTTATGATGTGCCGATTCATTTTTGGCATTTCTCGAAAACAGCGATTCAAAAACTTTTCGAAAAGGAAAATATGAAGCTCGAAAAAGTGCTTCCTATGAAATTTGATTCTTTTTATGTGAGCTTACTTTCGGAAAAATACAAAACGGGGAAAATGAATTATATCAAAGCTTTTTTTATCGGATTGCTGTCGAATTGGAAAGCCAAGCGAAATTTAGAATACTCATCACACATTTACATCCTTAAAAACGACTAAAACGCATTTTAAGCTGTTTTAATACGTTTATTTTGGTTTTTCTAGGGTAATTATTCGATTATTTCGATTCGTGCTTTAGAAGCGAGCTTTTAAACCCGTTTTTAATAGCTTTTTTTGATACCATTTATCTTTATTAATAATTAAAATTGATTACAATAAAATAGTAGCATTTTTGAAACTTTTTACTAATACTATCTATTTTTTTATATTTTTGTCATCCATACTTAAAAAACTTGAAATACATCAAAATGAAGAAAGCATTATTATTTATCGCAATTTCAATATCACTTGTTTCTTGTGATAAAGCAGCAGAAGTGAAAGAATTAAAAACAGCTTATGTTGATACAGCTGAATTGATGAAAGAATATACCGAAACTAAAGACCTAGAAGCAAAATACAAAGGTCAAGCTGCCGAAAAAGGAAGACAATTGGAAGCAGAAATCAATAGATTCAAACAAGATGCGGCTAATTTTCAACGTAATGCTCAAGCAAACGGACAAGAATGGGCTCAAAAAAATGGTCAAGAATTGCAACGTAGAGAGCAGCAATTGGCTCAAGCGCAACAAGGTTTGCAAATGCAATTGCAACAAGAAAGCGGAAAAGAAATGGATTCTCTTGTAAAAGGGGTTAAAAAATTCATCAAAGAATACGGTAAAGAGAAAGGATATGCTTATATCTACGGTACAGGTGATGCTGCATCGATCTTGTATGCTGAAGAGAAATACGACATCACAAAAGACATCGTGAAATTATTGAACGAAAAATACAAATCGACTGCTAAAACAGAAGAAGTTAAAAAGTAATTTTTTGTTTGCACAAATAAAAAAAACCTTCAATCTTATTCAAGATGAAGGTTTTTTTGTTTATGTTCAGTTAAAAGTGATTTGTAAAAAAAATTAGCCGAGTTCAATAGCCTTTGAACAATTTATTCTTGAAAGAATTGGTTAAGAATACCATAGCCCAAGGTTTTAACCTTGGGTATTGTTTTTCAATCTTTGGTATTATTATCTATTGTTTCCAACGGTTGATCCCGATAATTATCGGGAGTTGGCTATGGTTTTAAGTAAAAAAGTGGCACGCAGATTTCGCAGATTATAATAATTGAAATGAATGATTTTTTAAAATACTTTAGCCTTATTTTCGTTTTCTATGCTAATCACCAATCACTATTCACTAATCACTCTATATTTTTCCTTTATTTTAGCTCTCTAAATCTATACGCCAAATGCAAACCCTATCCGAAGCCGCTGCTTATGCCCTCCGTTTTATCAATCAAACCCACCAATCTGTTTTTCTTACGGGGAAAGCGGGAACGGGTAAAACCACACTCTTAAAGGAAATCATTGCGACCACACACAAGAATACCGTTGTGGTGGCACCTACTGGAATTGCTGCGTTGAATGCGGGCGGAGTGACGATCCACTCGATGTTTCAATTGCCTTTCGGTGGATTTATACCTGATAATTCGGCTCCTCAGTTTTCGGATACGACCAAGTTTGAAACCAAAGCCACTTTGCGCCGACATTTCAAAATGAGCGGACAAAAACGCGCGGTTATTCGCAATATGGAATTGCTTATCATAGACGAAGTCAGTATGTTACGTGCCGATTTGCTAGACGCTATGGATTATATGATGCAAACCGTTCGCAGGAAATCGTCTCCGTTTGGAGGTGTTCAAGTATTGTTTATAGGAGATTTATTACAGTTACCACCTATTATCCGAGACGAAGAATGGCGTACGCTTCGCAATTATTACAGAGGAAAATTCTTCTTCCACGCACACGTCATTCAGCAGTATCCGCCTTTGTACATCGAGTTGTCCAAAATTTACCGTCAGACCGATGATCGTTTCATTTCGGTTTTGAATAATTTGCGTAACAATGAGATTACGCCAACGGATATACAAATGCTGAACGAATTTGTAAAACCCAATTTTGACTTGAAAGCCAACAAAGGCTATATCACGCTGACCACGCACAATGCCAAAGCCGATGTGATGAACGCCCAATCGCTCGAAGACTTAGAAGGAAAACAGGTAACTTTCAAACCGGAAATCACAGACGATTTTCCAGAAAAAATATATCCGGTAGATCCCAATCTACAGCTGAAAGTAGGCGCACAGATTATGTTTGTAAAAAATGATTTGTCTCCAGATAAAAATTATTTCAACGGAAAAATGGGAATTGTCAAATCGATGACCCAAAAAGAAATCTGGGTGCATTTTCCGGATGAAGACAAAACCATTGAAGTCGACAAGTACGAATGGCAAAACATTCGCTACACCGTAAACGAGATGACCAAGGAAATAGAGGAGGAGATTTTGGGCACTTTTGTGCATTACCCCATCAAGTTGGCTTGGGCGATTACGGTGCACAAAAGCCAAGGATTGACTTTTGACAAAGCTGCGCTCGATGTATCGCAAGTTTTCCTGCCCGGACAGGCGTATGTGGCATTATCGCGTTTACGTTCCTTAAACGGGCTTGTTTTGCTGTCTCCGTTGCGAATGAATGGTATTTCAAACGATCAGGACGTGATGGATTACGCCGAGAACAAAGCCTCCGAAGAAGCTTTGGCGAATGCCTTAAAACGAGAAACCAAAAATTTTATTCTCAACTATCTGAAAAACAGTTTCGAGTGGAACGAGTTGGCACAAGAATGGCGCAACCACCAGTTCAGCTACAACGAAGATGCCGAAAATTCAGCTAAATCAAAACACTCCGCTTGGGCGAAAAATCAAGCCGGGGTAATTTGGCAATTGCTAGACCCGTCTTCTAAGTTTTTGGTGCAGTTAGACAAGTTGTTCCACAGCGAACAGTTGGAATTCAGCCATATTTCGGATCGTATCAACGCAGCCTTCAATTACTTCATGGATCCCATGGACAAGTTGGTGTATGAAATCCTCTGGAAACTCGAAGAAGTAAAACGACTCAAAAAAGCCAAAGCCTTTTATGACGAACTAATACTACTCGACGATTTGCAAACCAAGGCAGTGCTCCAACTGATGAAAGCCAAATTGATGGTCGCCACGCTGGTAAAAGGTGAAACCATCTCTAAAGAAAAACTAACCTCGGATGAAATAAAACTTTACAAATCAACAAAGATGAACCGAGTCATCGAAGATTTCAAGAAAGCCAACATCACACTGATCGAGGACGAAAAAGATGCCGAACGCTACGCACCCAAGAAAACCGCCAAAGCAGCACCCAAAAAATCGACGGTGCAGGAAACCCATGAGCTGTGGTTAGAAAAGAAAACCGTTCAGGAAATCGCAACCATCCGCAAGTTCACTCAAGAAACCATTTTGTCACACTTAACCAAGTTGATTCAATCCAAAGTCATTACCATCAACGAAGTCCTGCCCGCAGACAAAGTGACTGCACTTACCGAGGCCTTTGCGGGTTATAAAGAAGAATCTGTTTCTCCGCTAAAGGAAAAATACGGTGACAAATTCACTTGGGAAGAATTGAGAATGTTCAAGGCGAGTTTGAATCTCAACTAGGCCCAATATTTTCAAGATTATTTGGGCGTGCCACCATAAAACAAAGGGGCCAACTTATCATACCGGTGAGTCGGCCCCTTTGCTTTATGCTGTCGGGCTATTGCCATTACTTCGGTAATTTGGCGCTATCCCTCACGTAGCTCACAAGATGTTTAGGGGAAGCAGAGGGATTTTGTTTTTTGTAAGATCAAAAGAATAAAAGCAATTCAAAGTTCTTCCTAAAATTTTGTCACACGCCCTTCGGAGATTAATCCAAACAATCCGAAGGGAATAGCAACTTGTCAGATAAGGGCGCTAAGCTGTCCGAAGGCTATAAAAATAGTTCCGAAGTAGGCAACAACTTGTCCGAAGATTATAAAAGGGAGTCCGAAGCATGCAACAGGGCTTCCGAAGCTCTTATCAGGCAGTCCGAAGCACGCATCAGGGCATTATTTTTTCTTCGGATGCCCTGTTTTACTGAACGGAGCACAAAAAACGTTCAAACATACAAAAATTTTATTTTGTAGGTTTCTAACTATTATTGTCTATATTTGAGAAAAAGTAAAACAGGACGTTTGTTGTACCAAACTACACAGAGTAGGATGGATATATGAAAGTTTGTATCGTATGGATACAAGTTGGTGGCAATTTAACAGCAGACAAGAACGAAATAGAAAACTATGACTAAATTATTAGAAGAAATAAAAAATTTAGAGGAATTAAATAATTATTGCTTGAACTTTGAAAACTTCAAAAATCAAGAAGATATAAGAAGCATAACAAATCATTATATATGCCAAACAATCCAAAATTTTATAATTTCGATTAAATTATCATTCAATCTAAAAGAAATAGATTATTGTAAAAAAAACATTTCCGAACAATTAAATGATGACGATTTAAAAGTATTACAAAACAATTTCATTGCATATTCAAAAGAAGCATTTTTTATAAATTTTTCAATTATAGTTGAAAATCATTTTAGACAAATAGCAATACACTATGAAAATGATACAAATAAAATAAATGTAACTCCTATAAAAAAAACATTTGAAAATATCTTCATTGAAAATAAATTTAATAATTCACTTTCTGAGGATGAAATTAATACATATTATTTTTTTCTGTACTTAAGAAATACAATGCACAACATAGGAATTCATACTAAAGATGATATTAAAATCAACTTTAATGACTCAAATTCAATATTTACATTTGATAAAATTTCTTTGAGTCTAACAGAAAATAATTTTAACAACATAACATTTTTTGAGTTAGTTTTCTTAATCGAACAAGTTTGTAAATTAGTAAATAAAACTAACCTTAAAATTGAAAGTAATGAATTTATAAAACATAGGTTAGTTGATGCAGGATTCAATGAATAAACTGCCTCCAACACACGTCTCTAGCCATTTGCAAATTTAGTGGAATTACCGTTTTTTCATCGTATTTTCGTTTAGCCGAAAATAATCGTTTTCATAACTTGCAAACGGCTAGAGGCGCGAGAACGTTGATGGCAACCATATAAAATCTGAATTATGACAGATAAATTAATTGAGATAATTGTTGAGAAAGGTTTATTAGCTATAATAATTGCTTTAGCAGGCTTTTGGATTAGTAAATATTTAGAAATCGACAAACAAAGAATAACTCTACAGAATAAAATCAAAGAAACTAATAGAGATAAAATTTATTCACAAATCGAGAAACAGCTTTCAAATTTCTATTATCCAATCTATTTTAGACTCCAAAAAGATAATGCTTTATGGAAATTGTCTCCTCAATTATCAGGAAGCAAAGATGCATTGCCTCAAGAAACTAATGACATTATAGAGAAAGATTACATACTCAAGAATCATAATGAAATTCTATCAACTATTCAAAACAATATTCACTTTGTAGAAATAGATAACGAACTTCAAGAAAGCATTAACGCTTATATTAAGCATGTTACCGTTTATGATACGATCAGAAAGATTAATTCAACGAGCAAGTTGAACCCAATAGATTTTGATGCCCCATATCCAAATTCTTTTGTTGAAATCATTAAAGCAAGAATGACAATTTTACAGAAAAAAAACAACGAACTTCTAAATGAAATATAGAATGGCAGCCATCCCGTGCTCCGCAAAGTCTGGAGACTTTGCGTAACGGGTTCAAGTTAGTGGCAAGCTTATCCGAACATAACTACATAGAAAATATTATGGTAAATAAAAACAATAAAATAGAGTGGTCAGAAAAAGATGCAAAATCTTTAACCGAAAATTTTATTAATCATATCGATGAGAAATATTATGAGAGTTATAAAAGTGATTCTGAATATTATGAAAAAATAAACAATCGCCTTTTTGCCATAATAACGATAATCGGATTTTTGGTAACTATTACTATTGGCTTGAAAGGAATTTTAAAAATAGAAGATAAAGATGCACTTATTTTTACAATTATTTCGTTTATTCTTCCTTCAGTTTCGTCAGTCATTTTGCTTTATATGAATAACAAAGGATTTAAACGGAAAGAAGAATTAAGGGAAGATGCGAGAATTCAATGTAAATATTTGGTAAATGAAGCTAAAATTAGATTTTCAACGGCAAAAGAAAATGTCGAATTTGAAAATATATACAAGTGGCTCAATGAAGAAGTAAAAAAACTTCAATTAAGCCAAGCAAACGATTATTTTGTAGTTCATAATAACACTTACTGGCCTACTCAAACTGAAAATCTGCAAAAAATGAAAAATGGAAATGAATAAAAATCCAGCCACCTAACCCCCGCTCTTTTAAGTGTTCGTATCTACACGCTACCCTAGCTCCTCTAAGTGTTCGCTGCTACACGCTACGCAAATGTCTCTGAATCATATCTTTAAAAGTTCTTGAAAACGCTAAATATGATAAAAGTCTCCTGCTTTTTATCGTTAAAGTCTTTTAGAATTGTATGCTTTTCGAGAGTTATTAAAAAACAAGAAAGTAACAAAACTGTTATTTTTAATCATGTAATGCGCAGCTGGGTTTGCTGAGTCCTTGCGAGGAACGAAGCAATCTCATTTGCTATATCCATTCCAATCATTTGTTTTGTTTGCTTGCGATAGTGAGATTGCTTCGTTCCTCGCAAGGACTTTGATTGTAGATCTGCATTGTTTGCTGTTTGTGTAACGAAAACCAATTGGTTGTAAATGCAAATAATGTCATTGTATCAATAAATTTTCTTCTTTACTTCGTTATCGTTCAGTTGTAATTAGCCAGAAAGAAAGCCACAATAAAAAAAACTATGCTCAAACAATTTACAACTAGCGTTTTCATTATCAATACTTTTGAAAGTAATTTAAAAATAGCACTCATTCATCATAAAAAATTCGATCGCTGGATGGTTCCTGGGGGGCATATTGAACCTTGTGAAAACCAAGTAGAAGCTGCCATTCGGGAAGCTAGGGAAGAAACGGGATTGAGTATTAAGCTTTTTTCTTTTTTGCATGCCGAAAATAAGGTCAATGATTCGGAATGGGTTTTGGCTCCTGAATACTTTTATCAACAGCAAATTCCAGCGTCAACCCTAGAAGAGTCCCATTATCATTTGGATTTTGCCTATTTGGCTTTTGCCAATGAGGTAGAATTTACTTTTAATAGCAATGAAACAAAAGACATAAAATGGGTAGATTTAGAAGAGGCTTTAAATTTTAATCTATTCGACGGAACAAGATTTATAATACATCAGATTATTTCTAAGTTTGAAAACAAGGAAAAATTACAATACCTGCAAGACGCATAGTCAAAACGGTCAGCGTTATTTTTTTGACTTTTTTAGGGTTTTGTATCTGTCATGCATTATAAACCGCTTTAAAGACTTTTTTTGAATCAAATGACATCAAACTTGAAAGTTTTAAAAAACACACTAGAACCGAAGCGAAACCGCTTTAATCGTAAAACAGAAATTTGTTTGGCAATGTACATTACATAAGTTTCATTCATGGACTTTAAACAAAGGACTAGATTCTTTATTTTTTTTGAGTATTTACAGCTTTCATATTTTTGACTGACTAGTCAATAAGTTGTTTTGAATGATATAAAAACTCTTAATTGTTGGATAAGTACTTAAACAGTTAGTTGTAATTAGATTCAGTTACTTGCTTGTTTTCAATAGTTTTTGGTAAGGCTGCATAAATGTTTCAGAATTTGTAGCCGAAATTGTGTGCACAATAAATAAAAAAAGAGACTGAATATTTTTCAGTCTCTTTTTAATTTGTAGTGGAGTATTTATGATTTTAAAAGTATTTTTTTATCATTTGTTTACTATGCTTTTTTTATAATAATAGAAGGATGCCAATGTTATCATGTTTAAAACAATTATTGTTGATAGAATTGGATTGAAATTTAATGTTTTTTCAATGCTTTCTACATTTTCAGTAATTTTACTTACTGACATCACTAAAAATGCTGCGATGCTTACATAAGTATAGATTAGGTAGGCACATACTTTGGTGGATAAATTGGTGGTTTTCATTTTTTTTGGTTTACTTTTTTGGTTTTCATGTTAAGATTACTACGAATTTATATTAAGGGTATTACTATTAAAAATATATCTGCCAAGAAGCATAAAAATCCGATTAAAATACAAAAAGATTGTTTTTATTTAGTGTTATTAAGAAGGTATATAGTAAAAAATCAAGGTTTTAGGTGGTTGTACTGCTAGATGGATGTGTCAAATTTACCATCGTAACTATCGCAGGATTTGCGATCCATACCACAATGAAAGGCGACCAATCTGATCCTTTTTAGGCCATATCAAAAGCAAATGAAGTATGATCTTCAGAATTGAAAATAGTCTATGCGTCTTGCCAAAATGATTTTAATAAAAAATGAGATGTTCTGTTTAGAGAAAATGGCAGTGTCTTAAATTAAGCAGGTGTTTGGACATGGTTTAAAAATCGATCAACTGCTTAGTGGTAGTTAGTGATTTATTATTGCTACATTTGTGACTGACTAGTCAATAATTATATAAATGGACAAAAAGCAAATTATTATTAATACAGCCACCCAATTATTTGTTGAATTGGGATTTCACGGTACAGCAACCAGTAAAATTGCGCAAGAAGCCGGTGTGGCCAACGGGACACTGTTTAATTACTTCAAGACCAAAGACGAACTTATCGTTACTTTATACCACAGCATTTTAGAAGAAATGGATGATTTCATCATCGAAAGAATGAGTTCCCATTCGATTTCCAAAGAATCATTCCAATCCCTTTTCGTTGTAACTCTTTTCTGGAGTTTGGATAATCGGACTCAGTATCAATATATGCAGCAATTCAATCATTCTCCCTATTTTCAACAAATAGCCCCAACCATTTTAAATCAGGAAGAACACCCACTCTTCATCCTCATCCAAAACGGAATTGATATTGTTCTCTTAAAACCAATGCCAGCTGCTTTTATTTTCTCATTAGTTACTGCGCATATAAATGGTTTGTATAATTATATCATTGCGAATGATTTAACAAATGAAGCTCAGTTGGAACTGATTCAAGAGGCTTTCGATCTGCTATGGAAAATGATTGAAGATTAATATAAATCGTAATGACTGATTAGTCAATCTTTACTTTTTAACTATTAAAAAATCTATAGTCGTAGAAACTTTTTCTTTTGGCACGATTGTTTCAATCACTCCGTTATTTTAAATTTCTACCGATGTGTTGAAGTATCGGTTTCATCAGTCTTTAGTAGGTTTTTGTATAAACAACTAAAAATTAGTATTTTACAAATATAATTCATCTAAATTCAACTGTTGTTTACTCGTTTTTTTGTAAATTAGCGGATTAAATAATTCACGCTTCCCCACTTCTGTTTTTTAAAAATTTGCACGGCATGAAAGTTTGTTAATTTACCCAAAAGGTAGAGCACTTTCAAGAATAACACCTTAGAAATAAAAGCTCAAAACCATAGTTTTTCTTAATGCTTTTTTTGATAGTTGAAAAAGACCTTATTCAAAATGAAAACCGCTATAAAAGACGGAGTAGCCGAAAACCAAACAGAGTAGGCAAAAATTAAAATGAAAATAAGATGAAAAAAACAATTTTAATGATGCTGTCAGTGATTGCATTCACAGTATTTATGAACGTTCAAACTGTCAACGCACAGGAAACTAAAACACCATGGCCTGGTGTTACCATGAAAGTTTTATTGGACAACGAACATGTTAACGTTACGGAAGTAACTTTTGCTCCCGGTGCTATTGCCGAATGGCACTCACATCCGCAGTATACCGTTTATACCAAAACCGATTTAAAAATGAAAGTGGAAATTAAAGATAAAGAACCAGCCAATGTTGATTTAAAAGCAGGTCAATCGATGTGGTCTCCAGCCGTAACGCACAGAACCTCTAATATTGGCAAAAAGCCTTTTACTGTCATTGTCACTGAAATAAAATAATACCTTTACACATAGTAAAGAAAGGAACTAAAATTAAGCCCCGAAATGGAACCATTTCGGGGTTTTTCGACTTTAATGGTTTAGTTACAATTTTTTAAAAGCATTTTGGGTATAGTTTAAATCCACTATATTTACTTCCGAATTTAACAAAAGAAAAATGGAGTTGCAGTATTTAGACAAACTGCCATTTTTAGTAATACTATTGATCCACAAGAGATAAACACTATAAATGCAAACATTAATTACCTATTTTGAGAAATTGGGTTTTTTGGAGAATGACTTAAACGCTTTTTTGAGTTGTGTTAAATTGCGTAAGTTTTCCGCCAATGAAATTATCCTTTCCGATGGTCAATTAGAAAACTATCTATCCTTTATTGACACTGGTGTAGTGCGCTATTATGTGGTGGCAAACGACAAAGAAATTACGTTTGATTTTGCCTTCAAGAATTCCTTTTATTGTGCCTACGATTCCTTTTATGACAGATCCAAAACCAATAGTTACATACAGGCAATAACCGATTGTCAGTTGTATTCGATTTCATATGAAAATCTGCAAATGCTTTACGGAAAATGCGAAACCGCTAAAAAACTGGGTCGCATTGCCACCGAATTTTTATTGACCAAAAAGGCGAAAAGAGAATTAGATCTTCTAACGACATCTCCACAAGAAAGATATGAAAAATTGCTGCAGGAACATCCTAAATACGTTCAACAGATACCCCTAAAATACCTAGCTTCGTACATTGGAGTAGTGCCAGAAACCTTGAGTCGTATTCGGAAACGCATTTCTTGACCAAAGTCAATTCTGGACTCATAAATTGAACCCAATTTTGTATTATTATTTAACATCAAAATCTAATACAAAATGAAAGTAACCATTACACATATTGACACGGCTTGTGTTTTACTCAACATCAATGGGTTCAAAATATTGACGGACCCCACTTTGGACAAAAAAGACGGTATTTTTCCGCAATATGTCAGCAGTCCTTTGGCTTTTTCCAAGAAATATTGCGACCCCGCTTTATCCAATGAGGAAATCGGAAAAGTAGATTTAGTGCTATTAAGCCACGACCATCACAGTGATAATTTAGATAAAAACGGCCGAGCGTTTATCAAGACTGTCAATACTGTGCTTTCGACAAAAGATGCCGTAAAACGTTTAAAAAACGACAATACCGTTGGACTCGATAACTGGGAAGAGTACATCGTGGAAACCGATAAAGTTCCCCAATTAAAAATAACGGCAATACCTGCCCAACACACCAACATAAAGCGATTGGATAAAGTAATGGGTAAGGTTATCGGATTTGCGATTGAATGGCAAGGTCAAAAAAACGGTTGCCTTTATATTTCTGGAGATACGGTACTTTTTGAAGGGATTTTTGAACTCCAAAGAAGAAAAAAAGTCGATGTCGCCATTTTGCATTTGGGTGCAGGGGCATTCCCATATCTGAAAAAGAATTTGAGAGTGACCATGAATGGGGAAGAAGCCATTGAAACCACGAAGCTTCTGAATCCAAACAGTGTCATACCCATTCATTACGAAGGCTGGTGGCATTTTAAACAATCGGTTAAGTCCTTAAAAAATGAGATTGAAAAGTCAGGGGAAAAGGATAAGTTTTTATGGCTCAGCAGTGGAGTTGAAACGGAATTAATGCAACACAATTAGAAGGATTCTCAAACACGCAGACAATTAGAGAACAGTTTTTAACACAGATTCCACAAATTAGCACAAATTAATCTGTGATAATTTGTGTAATCTGTGTTTGACGTTTAATTATTTTTACTAACGTATATATTTAAATATCATTAAGTTAAGACGTTTTAACCGTCACTTCGAGTGATTTTAAACATTAATGCGATAGCTTTAATGTTCAAAATTGTATCGAGAAGCTTTCAAACGCAAGGGTTCTCGATACTTCGTAAAAATTTTCTATCGCAAATTATTACTCAACTCGAACTGACGAATCCTTAACCTTAATGACATTTAGCTATCGGGGCGCAGATTTATTTTTTGAAAACCTAAATTTTGTGATTTTATAGAAACTAATTTGCGCTAATACCGCTGAAAGCGGTTATTTATGATAGAAGTTTTTATTGAAATCTGCGAATCTGCGGTAAAAAGAACTCATACGTTTGTCCTGCAATAGTTTCGATAAAGACGCAAAGGATGCGATTTGTTTTCACTTGGCTGAAAAGCTATTTTTTAATGGTTTTAAAAGGTTTTTGTGGCTTAACCGTATTAGTTGGTATTTAATGAAAAAAGCGCTCTGAAAAGACTTGAGATTAATTAATAACCCAAACCAAAAAGAATCGAAATAGGTTAAAACGAAAAATCACGAATAAACACCTATTTAATTCGGGTTTATTCGTGATTATTCTATGCTGAATTTTTGATTTTCTATAGCGATTGTATCAAGATCCAAGCTTCAGGATTATCCGTTTCGGTAATTTTGGCTTTCTCTTTTTCTGCTTCCGCAAAAGTGGAGTAGCTTCCGTATAAAACAGGGAATAGTCCATTTTTATTAACAGCCAAACGTCTCGCATTGTATCCTTTGGCAACTAGTTGATCGTATCTTTTTTCTGCATTAGCTTCACTTCTAAAAGCGCCTGCCATAATATGGTACGGCATTTTAGTTTCTTTGTTCGATTTCAAAGAAAGAGTTACGGCCGGTATTGGTGTCTGAATAAAGAAAGTAGCTTCCTGTATTTTATTCTGCACTTGTTTTTGAACCGCTGTTTCTACCAAAATAGTTTCAGAGGCAATTTGGTTTTGATATAAAGGATATCCAATAGTTCCCGTTGCAGCTAGTCCTAATACAAAAACAGCGGCATACTTAAGATAAACAGTTGTTTTTCTGGTTTCTGGGATAAACTCAATCGGTGCTTTTTCTGCGACAACTGTTTCTTTTTGATCCCGAAGCGTCGGGACAACTTCTCTTTTTACGGCTGGCGATACAAAAGTACTTAACCCAAAAGATTGAGTCAAATAATTGGTTTGTTCGTTTGGAGTAAAAAGGATATTGTTATCGGCATTCAAACTAAGAGTACCAATGTTTTTTATCGAAAAAGTACGGTTTTCCTGTAATGCTTTTTTCCAATTCAAGACCTCATATTCTATGGCACTTACGGCATAATCATAGGATGTTTTTTCGGCTTGGGCAATATGATTGGCCAATAATCCATCATTGTTTTTTAGATAGGAATTAAAGGAAATCATCTTCTTTGGCGGAAAAAAAGAATGCGAGTTTTCGATCAATTGAGCCGATTGGATTTCGGTCAAGAAAGCTCCAAAACCTGGTACAGTTACACATTGGTAACGGTACAAAAGCTGCGCGATGTAAAGTTCGATTTTCATAGTAACAAAGTTATGCAACGAAAATAGTTATCAAAATTTTATTCACAATTTTTATTAACAATTTGTATGAATTTATAAATCAGTCGATTGCTGTTTTAACATTTGTAGAAGTGCTGTTTAAAAGTGCGTTTTATTTTTATTTCGTTGCTAAATGAGCTCCTTAATTTTTAGGTTTGGCCACTTATCGTGTGAGTTTTTATAAATCGTTTAAAAAAGGTAGCCACGAATTACACGAATTTGCACAAATTTCTTTAAATTTTAAAATTAAAATTCGTGAATAATTCGTGTAATTCGTGGCGAAAAACTTTTACCATACTCGCGACACTTCGGGACGCAGTAGCCTCATTTTTAAAAAGGCCTTTAGTTTTGAAATATTTTGATGCTAAATTTTTAAGGATTCAAAAATATGTGGTATAATTGTAAGATATGTCAGAAGAAAATTTATTTCATTTAATGGCTTTGCTCCGTGTAGAAGGGGTGGGGGATATTATGGCCAAAAAGCTCCTAACACACTTTGGCAGTGCCGAGGCAGTATTGAATGCCAAAACCGCGCAACTTGCCGCTATTGATGGGGTGGGTTCTGTCTTATTGAAAAACCTAAAAGACAAATCTGTTTTTGAAAAAGCGACTCAAGAGTTGCAGTTTATTCAAAACAATGACATCGAGGTGCTTTATTTTCAAGACGAAAAGTATCCAGATCGCTTAAAGCATTGTATCGATGGACCTGTTTTGTTATTTAGCTCGGGCAATATCAACCTAAAAAACCGAAAAATAATAAGCATTGTGGGCACCCGCCAAATCACTTCTTATGGTACGGAATTTTGCAGGAAATTGATTGAAGATCTGGCTCCTCTAGACCCTATAATCGTGAGTGGTTTTGCTTATGGCGTCGATATCGTGGCACACCAACTGGCGATGGATCACAATTTGCAGACTGTTGGTGTTGTGGCACACGGGTTAAACCAAATTTACCCCAAACCGCATAAAAAATATGTCGCCAAAATGGAGCAAAATGGCGGTTTTATGACCGAGTTTTGGAGTACCTCGAATCCCGATAAAGAGAATTTTGTTCGCAGAAATAGAATCGTGGCCGGAATGACCGAGGCAACGATTGTCATAGAATCTGCCGATAGGGGTGGTTCGCTCATTACCGCCAACCTGGCCAATGATTACAACCGTGATGTTTTTGCTGTTCCAGGGCGAGTTACGGACAAATACAGTCAAGGATGTAACAATCTAATCAAAACCCAAAAGGCGAATCTACTTACCAGTGCCGCAGATTTGATTTATATTCTGAATTGGGATATAAAAAATGACACCAAACCAGTGCAAAAACAATTGTTTGTCACGCTTGATGATGACGAGCAAAAAGTCTATGATTATCTTCTGAAAACAGGCAAAGAACTGATGGACATTATCGCTTTGCATTGTGATTTTCCCATTTATAGAATATCAGGATTGCTCTTGAATATGGAATTGAAAGGGGTAATTCGTCCTTTGCCAGGGAAATTGTTTGAGGTAATTTAAAAATGTTTGATTTTAGATTGAAGATTAACGATTTTTGATTTCAGATTTTTTGACATCCGAAATCAAAGTAAGCTTTAGTAGTGATTGTAATCTATACCGATAGCTTAATGAAACTAGGATATGGTTTTTTTAGATAGTGCAATAGCCCAAGTCCCGATAATTATCGGGATCAACCTTGGGTTACGTATTTTTGGTTTCAATTGTTTGTTATCTATATTGTCTCCAACGGTTGAAACCGTGGGGCTATGGTTTAATGTCATTAAGTTAAGGGGAAAGTGTTGGTTTTACTAGGATTGTCGAGCTACTTGCGGAGATTGCTTCGCCAGTTCGCTATCGCTCGTGTCCTCCGTCGGAATGACAAACTTGCGTGATATTGTATATCTAAACCATCGTTTTTTGTCATTCCGACGAAGGAGGAATCACATAATATGAGAACGCTACAAGCTCTCAAGTACTAAAAAACACTCATAAAAAAGCTTAATTTAATGACATTGGGCTATGGTTTAATGAAAAAATATCGTGTAGTGTCTTTTAGTTAGGAAGTAAAGCAGTATTTGGGTACTGAGCGCTTATAAAAAAAATGCAGATGTCTTACTTAACATCTGCAATCTAAAATCGTTAATCAAAAATCAAAAATCTCTATTTTAAAGCCCTATACAGTATCTCAACAGGATGAAATGCTTTTCGGCTGGTACCGTCGCTTATTTGATGCCTGCAGCTGGTTCCGGAGGCAGATATTAAAGTAGCTTCTTTTTCGGATCGAATGGCTGGGAATAAAACCAGTTCGCCAATTTTCATCGAAATGTCATAATGCTCTTTTTCATATCCAAAAGAACCCGCCATACCGCAACATCCGCTTGGAATATTGAGTACCGTATAATTTTGGGGCAACATCAATATTTTCTTGAGTGGGACCAAAGAGGATAAAGCTTTTTGGAAACAGTGACCGTGCATACGAACTCTTTCTTCATTTGCCGTAAAGGAAGCCGATGTGATGCGGCCTTCGTCCAGTTCTTTGGCCAAGAATTCTTCAATAAGCATCGCTCTACTGGAGAACGATTTGGCTTTTTCTTTCAAATCGCCACGGCACAAATCTGGATATTCATCTCGGAATGATAAAATGGCCGATGGTTCAATTCCAACCAGAATCGCTTTTTCCGGCATTTCTTTGGCGAAAGCCTGTGTATTCTTTTCGGCAATTTCCCTCGCTTCTTTTAGCATTCCTTTCGAAAGATAGGTTCTGCCGCTGATGCCAATTTCGGGAATCTCGACTTCATACCCCAAACGGTTCAACAGCTTCACAGCGGTTTGACCGATTTCTACATCATAGAAATTCAAGAATTCATCGTTGTACAAATAGACTTTTCCTTGTATAAAATTACCCGTTTGTCGGTAGCTTTTGATCCATTTGGCAAAAGTAATTTTATGCATTAATGGCAATGTTCTTTCGGTGGCAAAACCAGTCGAACGTTTCATAATGTTGCCCAGAATTCCTTTGGAACCAAAATTATACAACCACGGAACGGAAGCAAATAATTGATTGATTTTTGGAGTATTTCCAATCAATCTGGAACGAAATTTTACCCCATTCTTGTCATGGTATTGTTGTAAAGTCTCTGCTTTTAGCTTCGCCATATCTACATTTGAGGGACATTCGGATTTACATCCTTTGCAACTCAAACACAAATCCAGCACATCAAGCAGCGCTTCATCGTCAAATCTATTTTCTTTGGTAGAATTGGTAATGGTTTCTCTCAGGATGTTGGCTCTGGCACGAGTGGTGTGTTTTTCATCGCGGGTAGCCATGTAACTCGGGCACATGGTACCGCCACTTTTCTCGGTTTTTCTGCAATCTCCGGATCCGTTACACATCTCGGCCGCACGAAGGATTCCGTTATGTTCCGAAAAATCAAAATACGTTTCAGGCATTGGAGTATCTTGGCCAGGCGTGTATCTTAGGCTGGTGTCCATGGGTGGTGTGTTCACAATCTTCCCGGGATTAAATACGCCCCAAGGATCCCAAGTTTGTTTCACTTGGATAAACAATTGGTAGATTTCCTCTCCCAACATCAGCGGAATAAATTCCCCGCGGAGTCTTCCGTCTCCATGCTCGCCACTTAGGGAACCTTTGTATTTTTTGACCAAATGGGCAATATCGGTGGCGATGGTTCTAAAAAGTCCTGCGCCTTCTTTGGTTTTTAAGTCAATGATCGGACGAAGGTGCAATTCTCCTGTAGCCGCATGTGCATAATGCACGCAATTCAGGTTTCGCTCTTTCAGAATCGCATTAAAATCTTCTATAAAATCGGGTAAATCATTGACGTCAACTGCCGTATCCTCAATAACGGCAACCGCCTTGGCATCTCCGGGAATATTGGATAATAGCCCTAATCCCGCTTTTCTTAGATTCCAAACTTTATTGGTGTCGTCTCCAAAAACGATTGGGAAATGATAGCCTAGATTTTCAGAACGCATCAATTCCTCCATGGCTTTGGCACTTTCCAGAATTTCTTCTTGAGTGTCGCGCAAAAACTCAACCGCCAAAATAGCCTGAGGATCGCCTTGTACGAAGAACCTGTTTTTGCTTTGTTCTATATTTTCTTTAGTACATTCCAGTATATAATGATCGATCAATTCGACACTGTCCGGTTTGAATTTTAAGGCTAATAAATTAGCTTTCAATGATTCATTGATGCTGTTAAAATGCACACAAACCAAAGCTGCGAAAGGCTTTAAGGCATCAACCAAGTTCAGTTTTATGGCTGTCGAAAAAAACAAAGTCCCTTCGGATCCTGCAATTAATTTGCAGAAATTAAATTTTTCGGTAGGATCGCCAAAGGGCTGGCTGTCTGCCAATAAATCCAAAGCATAACCCGTATTTCTTCTTGGAATTGATTTTTTAGGATAATTTTCATCGAATAAAGCTCTGTTTTCAGCCGAAGATAAAATTTCTTTTGCTTGAACATAAATGGCTTGTTCCAATGGACTCACGACGTTTACACCATTGCATTTGTCTTCAAACTCGGCATTGGTCAATGCCCCAAAAGTGACTTCATTTCCATCTGCCAAAAAACCCTTGATTTCCAGCAAATGCTCCCGTGTAGAACCATAAATTACAGATCTGGCACCACAGGCATTATTTCCTACCATTCCGCCGATCATGCAGCGATTGCTCGTTGACGTTTCAGGCCCAAAAAACAGTTTATAGGATTGTAAATGAAGATTGAGCTCATCACGAATGACTCCCGGTTCTACCCAAGCGGATTTTTCAACAGGATCAACCGAAAGGATTTTGGTAAATTCTTGCGAAATATCAACCACAATTCCGTTTCCTACCACCTGGCCTGCGAGAGATGTTCCGGCTGCACGAGGAATTACGCTGCTATTGTTTTCTCTGGCAAAAGCAATGATTTTTTGAATATCTTCCTTAGTTTTTGGAATGGCTACCGCCAATGGCATTTCTTTATAAGCACTGGCATCCGTGGCATAAAGCGTACGCATGGTGTGGTCATAAAATAATTTACCGTCTAATTGCTTTTCAAGATTTTCAAGCTTCATTTTATTTTTGATTGAGGATTAACGATTGCTGATTTTTGATTTTTATTACGACGAAATCTGCAATCAAAAATCGTTAATCAACAATCTGAAATCTTTAGTAAAGAATTCTATATCGAATAGTATTCGGAATCTTTTTTAATTTTTTCTCTAATTCTTTGTTATGGAAATTATCAATATCGGTGATCACATATCCCAAAGTTTCGTTTGTTTTTAGATATTGACCCAAAATATTATTATCATATTCCGAAAGAATGGTATTGATTTGTGCCAAAATACCTTTCACATTCTCGTGGATATGCATGATACGGTGGGCACTTTGAAGTTCAGGAAGCTGAATTTCAGGAAGGTTAACGCTTCCATAAGTGGTACCCGTATTGATATACTGAATTATTTTTTTGGCAACATAATGGCCAATGTCAAATTGAGCTTCCTCTGTACTTCCACCAATATGGGGCGTTAGAATAACATTAGGCATACCTTGCAATTCAGATACAAATGGTTCATCGTTATTGCTTGGTTCTTCTGGGAAAACATCCACGGCTGCACCACGGATTTTGCCACTTCTCAAGTTGGCTGTCAAAGCTTCAATATCGACTACGTGTCCACGGGAAAGATTCAAAAAGATCACTCCAGGCTTCATGTATTCAAAAGCGGTGGCATCAATTAAGTTTTTATTGCTTGCGCGTCCGTCAACGTGTAAAGAAACCACATCCGAAAGCGCCAATAACTCTTTTAAGGAAGAACATTTTTTGGCATTTCCTAGGGCTAATTTATCGACTGCATCATAGAAATAGACTTTCATTCCAAGCGCTTCTGCAATGATCGAAAGCTGTGATCCGATGCTTCCGTATCCTACCAATCCTAACTTTTTACCGCGAATCTCCACACTATTGGTGGCCGATTTGTCCCAAACACCGGCATGCATCATTTTGCTTTTTTCGAAAGTATTACGAACCAGCATGATGATTTCTCCAATGGCTAACTCAACTACCGAACGGGTATTGCTATAAGGCGCATTAAATACCGAAACCCCTCTCATGCTACAGGCAGTAAGATCTACTTGGTTGGTACCGATACAAAAAGTTCCAATGGCATGAAGTTTTTTGGCATGTTCCAAAACCTTTTCGGTTACATGGGTTTTCGAACGAATTCCCAATATAGAAACTCCTTTTATTTTTTCGATCAATTCATCTTCAGACAAGGATCCTTTGATCACTTCAACATTATACCCTTCGTGCTCAAATATTTGAACAGCATCTTGGTGTACGTTTTCCAATAACAAAACTTTAATTCTGTTTTTAGGATAGGATACGGAGGCTTTGTAAGACAAATCATAAAGGATTTCGTCTAATGAAGGGGCGATTCTATCCGCTTTATCGACCACAACTTTTCTGCTCACATTTTCTGTAAAGGCAAAAAACTTTGATACGGCACCACCTTCCAGTGTTTCATAATCGGTATATCCATCACCGATCATTATGGCCTCTCCAGCTAGATTTAATGATTTTATTTTAAGGACTTTTCCTTGATTTTCACACAATTCGTCTTTCTCGTCAAAACCTATGATTTTTCCATCATGGTCGAATTTGAAAGTATTGGCCAAAACATGTTCCGGTTTTATGCCGTATTCTTGAACAATCGGAATAATGATTTCTTTAAATCCATTAGAAATGATATAGATATTTTCGGCATGTTGCTTAAAAAAAGATCTATTTCTGATAACAGATGCGGTAACTTTCTTTTTTAAAACTTCAATTACGGTGCCTAAATGATCTCTATTGGCTTGCAATAAATGAATTCGTTGGGTTAAGGATTCTTTCAAGGACAATTTGCCTTCCATTCCCAGATCGGTCAACCGTTGAATTTCGCTCAATATTTGAACACCCGCAACGCTATCTTCATAAATTACTTCACATAACACGTCAAGTGCTTCGACTTTAATAAAAGTACTGTCAAAATCGAATATAAATGTTTCTTGAATTTCTGTCATCTTTTTACTGTTTATCACAAATAGAAATTATTTGCCAATTTTTTTTCAAAGATAGAGCCTCGATTGGTATTGTGAAAATTTATTAGAATAATACTAAACGGTTTAACGAGAATTGAGATTATTGTTATAATTCCTCCTTTTGATTGGATAATATTTATTTATTAACCCTAAAATCAATACTATTTTCCATTGACCATATTCCAAAAGGGTTTTTGGATGGATTATAAGTTTTTACTTTTCTTGAATATGGAGTGTGTTTTCCTAAAAAAAAACTGCAACTTGTCAAGTTCTTCTAATTTTAGAAGAAATAATGACAAGTTATAGTGTTGTTTTCCAATATTATTTTTGCAATTTCACGTCGGTACTTTCAAAAATTTTATCCGCAGAGGCTGCTACAAATCCTTGGTATAAGTTTCCGTCTGGCATGGCATATCGAAGAGCAAATTCATAATAGCAAGAGGGTATTTCAACCGAACCTTCTTCAAAGGTAATTGTGTGTAAATCTGCCAATGTACTGGATTGCTCTAAAAATTGCTCAGGAGTTCCTTTTATTTTTCCACCAGAAGCGTTCAGTTTCCAGCCATTTTCTTCCAAGAATGAATTCAATTCTTCCAGTTTTTCAAAATGCTTAAGCGCATTTACACTAATCGTAAAATGATTGGCACGGAAACCATAGATATACATCCAAGCTGCATATTCTGATTCTTCCAGGAGTGATTTGTATATTGCCTGTGAATTTGATTTCCAAAAAGTGCTGTTTAAAGCTAATTCAGGATTAGTAAATTCGTTAGGGTCGCAATCATCCAGTAATTTTTTTACCGTATTTTGTAATGATTCTGAACATTTTTCTAGCTCTAATTCAGAGATAAAAATTCTCGGGGCATCTTTGTCTGTAGTATGTTCGTAGTGTTTGGCAAATAATTTTTTAGATTCAAATACATACTCTCCACGAGCTTCATATCCAACGCTTAAGAAAATTTTTTCTAACACAGCGATGTTGACTCTTTTGTCATTAAATGTTCTAATTGCAATATGATCATTTTGAATCGTTTCGCCTTTTTCTTCCAATAAAGTATGTATTTTTTTAGCAGATGGGGTTATTTCAGCATATTGCTCCCATAGTTTCGAAAGTAGTTGATTTTTGTCCATTTTCGTATGTTTTTAGTGTTGTTATTGTGACACAAAATTATAGATACTTGTATCATAATAACAGTAATGTTCTACGATTATTTATAAATAGACATTTTATGATATATTTAATGTAATTTTGACAGCATTAAGTCTAATTTTAACATTCGAATTGTCAAAATAATAGTTTCAACAAAATCACCTTACCGATGTCAAGTATAAAACAAAACGAAAATACTGATTATTTAGATCTAGAAATCATCAGAAAGCTTAGTGAGAACGGCAGAATTCCCTATTCTGAATTGGCCAAAGAATTAAAAGTATCTAATTCACTGGTGCATTTACGGGTTCGGAAATTGCAGGAATCGGGTGTGATTGCGGGTTTTTCGGTGAAATTAAATGCGAAAGCCAATGGATTTGAAACCATAACCTATACCGGAATTACCACCAAAGAAGCTCGTTTTGCCTATTCTATTGCCGAGCAGCTCAAAATGATTCCTGAGATTGTGGAATGCCATTGGGTTTCCGGTAAATATGCTTTATTTATAAAAATTGTGGCGGCCAATAATGACGAGTTGCGTAAAATTATATACGACCAAATTCATATTATTGAAGGGGTTGGCGGTACCGATTCATTCATTTCTTTCGGATCGGCCTTTGAGAAAAACTTGCCGATACATTAGGGTTTGTAAACACGAATTTGCTTCGCCAGTTCGCTATCGCTCGGGTCACGAATTAGCACGAATTCCTTTGTGTTGAAAAATTTCACGAATTCAGTCTAAAGGCGGAATTTGTTCAAAGAAAATCAGTTTTATTTCGTTTTTTTAAAACGCGGATTTACTATAGTCTGAAAAGAGTTAGATAGAATTTCACGAATTTACACGAATCTGTTAGTGAAATTAATCACTCAAAATGTAAGTTTTTAGATTCGTGTAAATTCGTGACCCGAGCGATAGCGAACTGGCGAAGCAAATTCGTGTTGCCTATTCTTTTTTAAACCTCAAACCCCAATTTCTCTCTCACTCTTCCCAAAACACCATTGGCAACTGTACTCGCTTTTTCGGCTCCAATTTTCAACAAAGCATCTACTTCAGGGAGATTATTGATGTAGTAATTGTATTTTTCTCTTTCGGTTTTAAATTTTTCAACAATCAATTCAAACAAAGCTTGTTTCGCGTGACCATACCCATAATTACCTCCCAAATAATTAGCCGTCATGGTTGCTATCTGGCTTTCATTGGCCATTAGTTTATACAAAGCAAAACAATTACAAGTTTCAGGATTTTTTGGATCTTCTAGTGGTGTACTGTCGGTTTCGATACCCATTATTTGCTTGCGTAACGCTTTGTCATCCAAGAAAATATTGATAAAATTATTGGCCGATTTGCTCATTTTTCCGCCATTGGTTCCGGGAATTAGCATGCTGTCTTCTTGGATTTTAGCCTCCGGAAGGACAAAAGTTTCCCCCATTTGGAAATTGAAACGGGAAGCCACATCCCTAGTAATTTCTACATGTTGCAACTGGTCTTTTCCCACAGGTACAAATTCGGCATCATACAACAAAATATCGGCAGCCATCAACATCGGATAAGAAAACAATCCGGCATTTACATCTTCCAATCGGTCCGCTTTATCTTTGAAAGAATGCGCCAATGTCAACCTTTGGTAAGGGAAAAAACAACTCAAATACCAAGATAATTCAGCCGTTTGTGGCACATCTGATTGACGGTAAAAAACCACTTTTTCTACATTTAAACCACATGCCAACCAAGCCGCTGCAGTACTGTAGGTATTGGCTCTTAATGTCTCTCCGTTTTTTATTTGTGTAATCGAGTGTAAATCGGCTATAAAAAGAAAAGATTCGTTTTCGGGTTTATTAGATAGTTCTATTGCTGGTATAATTGCTCCAAGTAAGTTCCCTAAATGCGGCGTTCCCGTGCTCTGAACGCCTGTAAGTATTTTTGCCATTTTAATGTATTTTATTCCCTATAGATTTCGTTATCGAAAAGTGATTTTTTTTGCAAAGTTAATTCTTTTGCTAAATTTTCCGCAAGTTTCCTTACTTTTGACATTGTGAAATCGCCATGATTCCAAAAAACAAATAAAAATGAAGAATGGCGATACCTCCCTTCTCGATAATTATCGGGAGTTATCGTGATCCTTTAAAAAACAATTATTATCAACACATGAAAGGTATAAAAAAGATGTTTTGGGCCGTTTGGCGGGTTTGGTTTTATGTCGTAATGCTTATTCCGATCCTTATTATGTCTCCTTTTTTGGTGGCTTCCATCTTGACCGAAAGAGGCTATCCCTATTTTTTCAAGATGTCCCGTATTTGGGCAAAATGTGTTCTTTTTGGAATGGGATTTTATTATAAAGTCGAAAAAATTCAAAATTTAGACCCTCATAAAAGTTATATGTTTGTAGCCAATCATACTTCGATGTCGGATATTATGTTAATGCTTGCCGTTGTTGAAAATCCATTTGTTTTTGTGGGAAAAAAATCGCTGTCAAAAATCCCATTATTTGGCTTTTTCTACAAAAGAACCAGTATTTTGGTCGATAGAAATTGTTCCAAAAGCAGAATGGAAGTGTTTGATGAAGCTCAAAAAAGAATTGATCGCGGATTGAGCATTTGTATATTCCCCGAAGGCGGAGTGCCACATGATGAATCGATCCTATTGGACAGTTTTAAAGATGGTGCCTTTCGTTTGGCAATAGAACATCAATTGCCTATTGTCCCTCTGATTTTTCCGGACAATAAAAAAAGATTATCCTATACTTTTTATAGCGGAAGTCCAGGTCTAATGAGGGTTAAAATCCTTCCTTATGTTGAAACTATTGGCAAAATAGCCCATAGAAAAGAAATTAAGGAGGAAGTACGGGATCTTATTTATAATGAATTACTCGAGTTTGAGAAGCTAGATAAGCTGAAATAATTTACATAAGCTGTTATAAAAAAAGAGCTACCCTGAACTGTGTGGGTGGACATAAATAAAAAAAAGTTAGCCACGAATTACACTAATTAACACTAATTCTTTGAAATTCAAATAAATTAATTCGTGGATAATTCGTGAAATTCGTGGCGAAATAAAAGCAACCCACACAATTCGTGGTAGAACCATAAAAAAAAGCCCGCAATTGCGGGCTTTTTAAATTTTTAGGCAGCTGCCAATTCTTTGATGTGATTTTTGATCTTCACTTCCAGTTCATCTGCTAATTCTGGATTGTCTTTTATCAATGATTTTACTGCATCACGTCCTTGCCCTAGTTTGGTTTCGCCATAACTGAACCAAGAACCCGCTTTTTTGATAATTTCAAATTCTACTGCAAGATCCAATATTTCACCAGTTTTAGAGATTCCTTCTCCATACATAATGTCAAATTCGGCCACTTTAAATGGTGGTGCGACTTTGTTTTTAACCACTTTCACTTTAGTTCGGTTACCCAATACGTTATCCCCATCTTTAATCTGAGTAGAACGACGAATATCCAAACGTACCGAAGCATAAAACTTCAGTGCATTTCCTCCCGTTGTAGTTTCTGGATTACCAAACATAACTCCAATTTTCTCTCTCAACTGGTTGATAAAAAATACTGTACAGTTCGTTTTGCTGATTGTTCCCGTTAATTTTCTCAGGGCTTGAGACATTAATCGAGCGTGAAGTCCCATTTTTGAATCTCCCATTTCACCTTCAATTTCACTTTTAGGCGTTAAGGCTGCAACAGAGTCAATTACCACAATGTCAATGGCTCCAGAACGAATCAAATTTTCGGCGATTTCTAAGGCTTGCTCCCCGTTATCCGGTTGTGAGATGATTAGGTTTTCGATATCAACCCCCAATTTCTCTGCATAATTTCTATCAAATGCATGTTCCGCATCTATAAAAGCAGCTATTCCACCCGCTTTTTGAGCCTCGGCAATAGCATGTAGTGTTAATGTAGTTTTACCAGAAGATTCCGGTCCGTAAATTTCTATAATTCTTCCTCTTGGATAACCACCAACTCCCAATGCTAAATCAATTCCTAAAGACCCTGACGAGATAGTTTCTACTTCCTCAATGGCTTTATCCCCCATTTTCATTACAGTCCCTTTTCCGTAAGTTTTGTCTAATTTGTCAAGCGTTAATTGCAATGCTTTTAACTTGGCTTCTTTCTCTGAACTGGTTTTTTCTTTCATCTCTTTTTCTTTTTTCATGTTTTTTTGCAATACTATAGGCTTGTAATATAGGCTTGATTTAATTTTATTTTCGTAAAAATACTTCTTTTTTCTGAAGTTGCAATAGTTGTTTTTTGGAATCAATCGGCTTTGCTAGAGATTGATTTCTATGTAAAAAGGGCTTTTAATTCAGTAGCATCATGAGGATTCATTTTGCCGGCCAATACTAAGCTCAATTGTTTTCTTCTCAAAGCTGCCTCGTAACGTTGTTTTTCTAACTCTGTTTCAGGTTCAAGTGAAGGAACTTCTACGGGTCTTCCGGTATCATCTACCGCTACAAAAGTATAAATCGCTTCATTGGCTTTGGTTCTGTTTCCGGATTGGCGGTCTTCTACCCAAACATCCAGATAGATTTCCATCGAACTTTTAAAAGCTCTGGATACTTTGGCTTCAATAATTACAACACTCCCTAGCGGAATGGATTTGTTGAAAGCCACATGATTAACAGAAGCCGTTACACCTATTCTACGCGAATGTCTTCCTGCGGCAATGCTCGCTGCACGATCCATTCTGGCCAATAATTCCCCTCCAAATAAGTTGTTCAAAGGATTGGTTTCGCTCGGTAAAACCAAATCGGTTAATATAGTCAAGGATTCTGAAGGATGTTTTGGTGTCATTATCTGTTATCTGTTTTCTGTTATTTGAAATCTGAAATCTAAAATCTGCAATCTAAAATTTAATTGAGCCAATACACTGCCATTACCGCAGGAATAAAATAAAGGACAATGGTTCTAGCTCCGTCATAATCTTTTGCTAATCGTTGTCCAAAAAGCAACATTATAAGCGTAATACAAGAAAAAATGGCTCCGTATAAACCATAGATTCTTCCGCTATTTACGGCCAATTCTATAGCGCCAACCACGCATAAAATCCCAGAAATTAATTCTAAAATTAATACATTAAGTAAGGCCAAGGGTACTTGATTTTTTAAAGGAGTTGCGGCAAAGTGTTCTTTTAACCAATCTAGATTGTCTTTCCAATAGAACAATTTGTCATAGGCTGATTGTAAAAAGGTAATGGCTAAAAAAATTAAAATTAGGATGGAGGCAATGTTATTCATGTTTAATTATTTTTTATGGATTAGACGAGTTAGTTTTATGGATAAATCAGTTAAAATTATTTTTGCATTTCCATTGCGTTCTATATGATACATCGCATCCGATAGTTCTTTAAAAATGTCGTTTATGTTATTTCCGTTTACAAAAGGCGCAAAATTTTCCAGTTTGAATTTTTCAACTTTTGGTTCAATGTACACCAGTTTTTGGCTTTCATAATTCAGTAACAAAGCCTGACGGAACATTTCAATACAAAACAACAGGAATTTTTTCTGGGTTTCTCTTCCTAAAGCGGCAATTTGCTCACTCCATAGTATCAAATCCTGAATCGCGGCGGCATTTCCTTTGGCTTTAAAGGCGGCTCTAACCCAAGTCACAAACCATTGTTCAAATGGAAATTCGTCACTATCATCATATAATAAGTGGAGCGCTTTAGAGTAGTTACCCTGTGCTTGATGAGCAATCTTTACCGCTAGTTTGGGGTCAATTTGCTCTCTGATTAGTAATGCATCTGAAATGGTTTGTTCACTTAAACCATTAAAATGTACGATTTGGCAACGAGATCGAATCGTTTGAATGATATCTTCTTCATTTTCAGAAATCAATATAAATACTGTTTTTTCCGGCGGTTCTTCCAGTAACTTTAATAATTTATTGGATGCGGCAGTGTTTAATTTATCAGCCATCCAAATAATCATGATCTTATAACCACCTTCGTATGATTTTAATGCCAATGATTTTAGAATTTCTTGAGCATCATCTACGCGAATTTCTCCTTGCTTATTCTGAACACCCAATTTGGCGTACCAATCAAATAAACTTCCGTATGGATTTTCAGTTATAAATTGCCGCCAATCGGTTATGAAATCGATACTCTTTGGTTTTTGTTTTACCTCTTCAGTAGTTACCGTTGGATAGACAAAATGCAAATCTGGATGGGATAATTTTTGAAATTTCAGTACACAAGATTCATTCAAGCCGCCACTATTATTACAAAGTACATACTGAGAATAGGCTATTGCCATGGCCAGAGTACCACTTCCTTCAGGACCTACAAATAATTGAGCATGAGGAATTCTTCCTAAATCGGCACTTTTTGTTAAATGATTTTTAATATAATCTTGTCCTAGAATTTCTGAAAATTGCATGAAGCAAAGATATAAGAAAATGATTTAGTCAAAAATAATCCATAGTAAAGTTTATATAAGATTTAAATTAAAACGAGAATGAATAAAAAAAAGGCGTCAAATTTAATGTTTTTTATAGTACGGATTGAAAAGATGTTAATAACTTTCGTGTTAATATTAACAACTAAATATGCGCTTGTTTTTCATGGTGTCGCTTTAACAAGGTAAATCACATTTAAAATAATATTTTTTATGTTAATTGTTATTTTATATATTTAATAATTATGCCGACAAAGTGTTGGTTTTACTCGTCATAACGTTGTTTTCCCTTTGTTTTTATCTTAAAATTGACTTTAAAATATTTTTTTGGACTTGCAAATTCAAAATATTTGTATATTTTTGTTTTATTAATTAAATATATCTACGGTATGAAAGGGAAATTTATTTTTTTCAGTATTTTTATGTTAGCATTTAGTACTACAGTTACAGTTAAGGCACAGGCCAAAAATCCAAATATGCCAAAAAGTATTATTAGCACTAGTGCTTCAATTCGTACTTTTTATGATGATAAGACATTAAGAGCAATGTCAAAAGGTGAATTGGTGGAATTGTACATCGAACGTATGAAGGTTATTGTAAGAACATTACCAAATATTGCTTTGGCTACAAAACCGGGTGTAACTTTGGTTGATCTTGGTATTCCTAATGATGATGTAAACAAAAAAGCATTAGATTTAGAAACAGAGGCAACGAATGTGTATTTAGATGTAACGGTAGATTTTTTAAGAAAAATGCTGCCTTATTCAGATAAAGGACAACTAGTGACTATGGTTTTGTTCTATGAGCAAACATTGAAGTCATTGCATGAAGTTGAGCACCAATAAAAATAAATTTTTTTGGAAAAGATGTAACAGTCTTTACTAAGTTTGATCTTCAACTCTTTTAATGAGTTTATAAACTCTTGCCTACAGAGATTACAAATAATAATAATTTTATCGCCCCAAACCTATGAAAAATGTATTTATTATATGGGTTTTCCTTGCAGTTGTTTGCAATATAAATGCACAACAAGAAAAGGGAATAATTGGATCAAGCAATTGGTTAAACAATTGGACTGAATTTAAACCAGGTAAAGCAGACTATGGAGAAGCTACTCAGATTCTTGCTGGTAATATAGCTGTGAATACTAAATTGGTCAAAAAAGAAGTTTACATCATACAAGGTAATGTGTATGTAACTAATAATGCAATCCTTACTATTGAACCTGGTACGGTAATTATTGGAGATTCCGAATCAAAAGGAACTTTGATTATTACTAAGGGAGCTCAACTGATTGCAGAAGGTTTAGAGACAGATCCTATTGTTTTTACTTCAAATAAATCGCTTAAAAAAGCGGGTGATTGGGGCGGGATTGTGATTCTTGGTGATGCTCCAATTAATAAATTCGGAACCTATTCTTCTGTCAATTACGATTTAGATCCTTCATTAACTACTTATGGAGGTTTGAATCCTGCAAGTTCTTCAGGAGTTTTGAAATTTGTTAGAATTGAATACGCAGGTAAAAAACCAAGAGGTTCAGAAAATTTTGATGCTCTTTTGTTAGGTGGAATTGGAAACAAAACAATTTTGGAAAATATTATGGTGAGCTATGCTGCTGGAGATTCATTTGAAGTTCTTGGTGGTGAGCCTGTAATGACTAAAATGGTTTCCTATAAGTCTAACGGAATAGATTTTAAATTTACTTTAGGAACACAAGCTAAAATTGATAATTCTTTGGCTGTAAGGTCTTCCTACTTAACTAGTAGTAGTGGATCGCGTTGTTTAGATGTTTCCTCTTATGTTAAAAAAGAAGAAGTAGATTTTACAAAAAAACAAACACTTGTTATCGCGACAAACTTGACCTTGCTAAATGATAGTGAAAACATAGACACGGATATTAAAGCTGGTTTAATTAAAGAAGGGGTTTACGTAAGTGAAAATTCTTATTTGGTTTTACGTAAAAGTGTGATTTCAGGTTTTAATCCTGCAGTTGTTTTAGATGGCAA
Organism: Flavobacterium sp. ZT3R18; assembly: GCF_007097385.1. GTDB lineage: Bacteria > Bacteroidota > Bacteroidia > Flavobacteriales > Flavobacteriaceae > Flavobacterium. The sequence goes on along the minus strand of NZ_VJZS01000002.1, from coordinate 14,363 downwards.
GATTGAAATAAACGATAAGAATCTTAAAAAGATTCGTATTGAGGAAATGTATATAAACTTCTGTAAAGGAAATATATTTTCGGAAGGAATTGATAATAATGAAGATTTAGAAGGGTATTACGGAAATAGTGTGTTTTTTAATTTGTATTCTAAAACTACAAATTTAGAAACATTCAATGACTTTTCAAATCCAAAAAGACCTGATTTTAGATTGGCTCTTTCTAAATTCACGGCTTCTTCAAAATAAAATTAAAGTTATAATGACTTTTAGTTGTAAAATGAAAGTAAAACCTAAACAGAGGTTTTGCTTTCATTTTATTACTTAAAAACAGTCTTTAATTTTAGTTTTAAATGCTATTTAATATGTCAAGCAAAACTACTTTCGTTTTTTCTTTAGATACTTTTTTAAACTTTTTAATGTTGCTGGTATTACCTTCAACACTTTTTTTGTTTGCGCAAGGTACAATTACGCCTCAAAAATTACCATTTAGTCAGATTTGTGCTGGTGCTGCTCATCCTAGTAAACCAGGTGAAATATTTAATGAGTTTCAAGCACAATTCACAATATCAGGTTTTGCATCGGATGTTACTTTCGTTGTTGAGCTATCAGATCCTTCGGGTTCTTTTATAACACCAACTCCTACTACAACTTTGGCTCCTTTAGCCGGAACTCCTCCAGACACAGCGACTGATAAAACGCTAACATTTTCGGTTCCTATGAATTTAGTAGGGTCTAATACCTACCAATTAAGGGTAAAGCCCTCTGTAGGAACGCCAAGTTCTAGTTTTAATATTAATATTCCTGGTAGCGTAAAAACGCTTTCAGCCTATTATAAAGCTTATAATGACCCTTTTTTTATCAATGATAAAAACAATATTATAAGTTATTGTAATGGGGGTAGTGTTACTCTAACAATATACAATCCAACTCCATCTATTCCAACTTCATCTCCTGCCAATTATCCACAATTAAAATACAATTGGTACAAAGATGATGCTTTAATTCCTGGACAATCCGGTAGTTCCTTAGTCGTAAGTATGAATGGAGTCTATTATGCCGAATTAAATTATGGTCCTTGTTCTGATGTTAATTATAGTTCACAGCGAGTTACTGTATCTGGTACATCTGGAACTGTGGCTACAATCACCTCTAGCTCCGGAAATCCTTTTTGTTCCAGTTTGGGAAATACAACTTTAACTGCTTCTGCTGGTAATGTATATATTTGGAAAAAGAACAATGCTGTTATTGTAGGGGCTACTGATCAAACGTATCAAACCAATTTACCTGGTGTTTACACTTGTGAGGTTGATTTTGGAGGATGTAAATCTACAGGGTCAATTGATTTAAAAGTATTCGAAATTAGTAGCAACATATCGGGCGTAGATAAAGATAAGGTCAATAAAATTCCACAAGGACAAACAGTATCCGTTGCAACGACTACAACGGCGGTTTCACCTAGCTATCAATGGTTTCTTAATGGTACCACCATTCCTGGCGAAACCAAGAGTTCATTAGATGTTACTGCTGAAGGAAAATATAAAGTAATTATTGCGCAAACTTCCGGCTGTCAAATCAGTAATGAATTTCTTTTTGAAATTTCTTACCAAACTAATTTTAATGTGCCACAAATAGCTAATATCGTTACTCCTAATAACGACGGTGCCAATGATACTTGGATTATTCCAGATGATTATATAGACGGTAAGGCAAAAGTGATGATTTTAAGCTCGTTGGGTGAAATTGTATTTGAAACCGATAATTATGATAATTATGGTACTGATGATTGTGTAGATAAGGTACACTGTTCTAATTGGCCAAACACCAATACCCCTGAATTCAATAATTACAATCCTGTTTATTATTATATAATTACTCCTACTGGTCAATCTGCCAAAAAGGGTTCGATAACTCTTGTGAAATAATATGAAAAATTTTTTTTTAAGCGTTTTCTTTTTTTTATGTTCCATTCATGTTTTCTATTCACAAGAAGGTGGAGCAGTTTCTTTCGTAATTCCACCTGGGAACTCTTTAAAATTCAATTCATTTACAATCAATCCCACTTTTAGTTTTGTAAGACAACAGGGGGCCTACATAACTTTGTTTAACAAAACGCAATGGGCTGGATTCGAAAACGCCCCAAAAACGTATTTCTTAAATTACTCTGGTCGTTTTAGAGAAAATCAAGGTGTTGCTTTGGGTGTTTTTCAACAAAATTATGGTCTATTAACCACCTTTGGTCTTATGGCCAATTTTGCCCATAATATTATTCTAGAAGAAGACAGTAATTTGACATTTGGGATCAATTTAAGCGCCTACAAAAGTGGTTTAAATAGCGGAAAAGTAATTTCAAATTTTCCTGATCCCTCACTAGATAACATTCCTTCCAATACTTTAATGGCAGTTTCACCAGGCATCAATTATGGGACTGCTTTTTTTGATTTTGGAGTTGCTTATAATAATTTAGTGACCTATAATTTTAATTCAGGCCTATTAAAAGAAGATCCTAACAGTGGGATACAAGCGCATGTTATGTACACAGGATTTCTTGATTCTTATGGTTTCTTTGACAAAAGTAAATTCTCAGGTCTCGTAAAAACCGAATTATATAAAGATCAAACCATTATTTCGGGATCGGCTGTGTTTACTATTCCTAAAGGGATTTGGGCTCAGGCAGGTTATAATTCTGTGTTGGGAGTATCTGCTGGTTTAGGATTCAATATCACGCCAAAAATCGCACTTGAGTATTCTTATGGAATGGGATTGGGTGATATTTCAAACTTAGGAGCGTCCCATATTCTTGTTTTGGCCTATAAATTTAAAAATGATACTTACGATTATGGAGACGATGATGAAGAAGGTGCTATTATAACACCTAAGGAAATTCGTAAAACGGTAGTTGCAAAACCCAAAACAGATACTAAAGCAATTGCAAATACTCAAGCTCAAGCTGTAGCTGAAGCAAAAGCCAAATTGGCCGCTGCTGCAAAAGCGAAAGCCGATGCTAAACAAGCTGTTGTTGCAAAAGCAAAACTAGCTGCCGATGCTAAAGCGAAGTCGGATGCAGAAGCTGTTATTGCTAAAAATAAATTAGTTGTAGATGCAAAAGCCAAAGCCGATGCCGCCGCCGCACTAATTGTAGCGAATAAAAAACCAGAAACGGCTGTCTCAAAAGCGAAACTAGCAGCCGATGCCAAAGCGAAAGCGGATGCCGATGCTTCTGTAAAATTAGCTGCTGATGCTAAAGCGAAAGCTGACGCCGAAGTTCAGGCAAAACTAGCTGCTGATGCAAAAGCGAAAGCTAAATCAGAAGCTCAAGCCAAACTAGCTGCAGACGCCAAAGCGAAAGCCGATGCTCAAGTTCAAGCAAAATTAGCTGCGGATGCTAAAGCGAAAGCGGATGCCGATGCAACTGCCCAAGCCAAACTAGCTGCGGATGTTAAAGCAAAAGCGGATGCCGAATCTCAAGTGAAATTAGCTGCAGAAGCCAAAGCGGATGCTGCTGCTCAAGCAAAACTAGCTGCGGATGCTAAAGCCAAAGCGGATGCAGAAGCTCAAGCAAAATTAGCTGCAGATGCCAAAGCCAAAGCCGATGCAGAAGCTCAAGCCAAATTAGCTGCAGATGCCAAAGCCAAAGCGGATGCTGCTGCTCAAGCAAAACTAGCTGCGGATGCCAAAGCGAAAGCGGATGCAGAAGCTCAAGCAAAATTAGCTGCAGATGCCAAAGCGAAAGCCGATGCAGAAGCACAAGCAAAATTAGCTGCAGACGCCAAAGCCAAAGCGGATGCCGAAGCTCAAGCCAAATTAGCTGCAGACGCCAAAGCCAAAGCCGATGCCGAAGCACAAACCAAATTAGCTGAGGACGCCAAAGCCAAAGCGGATGCCGAAGCTCAAGCAAAATTAGCTGCAGACGCCAAAGCCAAAGCGGATGCCGAAGCTCAAGCAAAATTAGCTGCGGATGCCAAAGCGAAAGCCGATGCCGAAGCACAAACCAAATTAGCTGAGGACGCCAAAGCCAAAGCGGATGCCGAAGCTCAAGCAAAATTAGCTGCAGACGCCAAAGCCAAAGCGGATGCCGAAGCTCAAGCAAAATTAGCTGCGGATGCCAAAGCGAAAGCCGATGCCGAAGCTCAAGCCAAATTAGCTGAGGATGCCAAAGCTAAAGCTGTTACTGAAGCACAAGCAAAATTAGCTGCAGACGCCAAAGCCAAAGCGGATGCCGAAGCACAAGCCAAATTAGCTGCTGATGCCAAAGCTAAAGCCGATGCTGCTGCTCAAGCAAAATTAGCTGCTGATGCCAAAGCCAAAGCCGATGCTGCTGCTCAAGCAAAACTAGCTGCTGATGCTAAAGCAAAAGCGGATGCCAAAGCCAAAGCGGATGCCGAAGCTCAAGCAAAACTAGCTGCAGACGCCAAAGCCAAAGCCGATGCTGCTGCTCAAGCAAAATTAGCTGCAGACGCCAAAGCCAAAGCGGATGCCGAAGCACAAGCAAAATTAGCTGCAGACGCCAAAGCCAAAGCCGATGCTGCTGCTCAAGCAAAATTAACTGCCGATACCAAAGCGAAAGCGGATGCCGAAGCACAAGCCAAATTAGCTGCTGATGCCAAAGCTAAAGCGGATGCCGAAGCTCAAGCAAAATTAGCTGCTGATGCCAAAGCCAAAGCCGATGCTGCTGCTCAAGCAAAACTAGCTGCTGATGCTAAAGCAAAAGTGGATGCCGAAGCACTAGCAAAATTAGCTGCGGATGCCAAAGCCAAAGCCGATGCTGCTGCTCAAGCAAAACTAGCTGCCGAAGCGAAAGCAAAAGCCGATGCTGTTGCAGAACAAGATAGACTGGAGGCCGCTGCCGCTGCCAAGCTTGCGATAGATGCTCTTGCCAAAGCCAAAGCCGATGCCATGCCTAAAGACGAATATGGCAAGTCGATGGATAATTTGACCAAAACATTAGAAGATTCTAAAAAGAAACAACAACAGTTGTTAACTCGATTAGATGCTTCTGTTGCCAACAAAGAAAAAGCCTTAAAAGCCTTAAGAGAGGAAAATGACTTAAGCGACAAAGGAATTGTGAAAACTACTGTAGAATTCAAGAGTACCTCAGGTGAAAATGCTGAATTGGAAGCCATTAGAGCTCAAATAGAGGAAGTGAATAAGGCACAAAATGCCTCTTTGGCTGAATTTAACCGACTTTATAATGAAAGACTTAAAAAAGCACCGAAAAATGATTTAATTAATCAAAATTATTTGAAAACGATAGAGAGTTTGAAAGCAGAACAAGCCAAAGCCGAGCAATCAAATGGTACTTTAATTACAACTCTAGAACAAATTAAAGTAGAAACCGAAATTGAGAAAAAACGTAGAATCAAACGTGCAGCCTCATTGAATGATCAAGATCGATATGCACAAGATATGGCTACATTAAAACGATTAAAAGAAACAACAAAGGTGAGTAGTGTTCCTCTTAAAGCGGAAGACTTTGATTTTGGCGACAGTCAATCGAATATGCAGATCATTAAAAACAATAAAAATGTAGAAAGTGGTTATTATTTAATTATTGCGGTACATAATGATGTTCAAAAAAGAGATACCTTTGTTACCAAAACGATGTCTGCCGGACAAAAGGATGTGAATTTCTTCTACGATGCAAATTCAAGTAAGTACTTTATTTACGATGCTAAGTTTGATAATTTGGATGAGGCAACACAAGCATTAGAGTCCAAAGGGAACAAACCATACAATAGTAAAATGGTGATTGTTAAGATTGAAAAATAAATTTGTAAGAATAGATTTTTTTTAAAAATAATAATTTAAAAAAAACATACAATATTGTTATAAAAAGTATATTTTAGCCTCTTAACTTATGTTTTGTAGTAAAAATATACAAATTGTGAGTTTTTTATAATTAATTATGATGATAAAAAAATATAACTAAATAAAAATGATGTCTTTGTAGTTTTCTAGCGATAGGATTTAATTTACAACTGCATTATTAGATTTAAAATTCAGCATTTAATAAAAAATGATTTTCTTTTACTATATCCTTTTGCCCCAAAGAATATAGTAAAAGAAACTCCGTAAATATAATCAATATGAAAAAACCTACTTTTTCAAAAATATTTTTTTGGGATTTATTCTTGTTATTGAATAGCTTAAAATCAGCCTTTATTTTGGGTTGCTCAATGATAAAAGAAATGATTTTAATCAAGAATGATGGATATAGTCTGTCTTTTTGTGATTCAAAGCAACTTAAGAAAACACTACTAATCCCTGTTTTTTTTATCTTAAGTACTTATACCGGTTTTTCACAGGTGGGTAAAGCATTTGCGCCTCGATTACCAGGAGGGAATATGCGTATCAAAGGGGATGTTATTTTTGTAGGGAATAGCATGATGAGTCGTACTACGACCCAACCTACTTTTAGTGCTGCAGATCCTAATGGTACTCCGACAAATCTAGCCACTCTAACCACTGAAGCCAATCAAAATTATAATACAGTATCTAATAATAATGGGCTTAATCAAGAATATACTGATATTGACACCGATCCAACAACATTTGCGTCCAGCAGTGCGGAGTTAAATATCAGCAATAGTTGTAAACGTGTTGTTTATGCAGGTTTGTATTGGACGGCGATATATCCGTATGAAAGAAGTACTGATTCAGATTCAAATACAAAAGGTACCCCCCGATTAAACGATTGGAACCAGATTAAATTTAAAGTGCCAGGAGCAGCCAATTATACCACTTTAGTAGCTGATAATGCAGCAGATCCTGTTGGAGATGAAGATGATATTATTTTTAATGGTTACAAAGCGCCTCCCGCTTCTTCATTTACGAATGCGCCTTATGTTTGTTATAAGAATGTAACAAGTATGTTACAATTATTGACAGATCCAAATGGAAATTATTTTGCCGCCAACATCAGAGCGGCAAAAGGTAAAAAGAGTTCTGGTTCGATGGCTGGTTGGACTTTGGTTATCATTTATGAAAGTCCTACGTTGCCAAGTAGATATATTTCTACTTTTGATGGTTTTGCGGGGATTACCAGCACATTGAAAAATTTAGATTTTACCGTAAATGGTTTTAAAGCATTACCAGCTCCACTTCCTGTTAGAGCGACAATTGGAGTAGCAGCTCAAGAAGGGGAAGCAAAACTTTTTGGTGATGATTTGCTTATTAAAGCCAATACAGCTGTTGGTGGTTTTACTTATGTCAACAACTCACTAAATCCATTAGACAATGTATTTAATTCCAGTATTACTGTACCGAGTGCAACAACGCCGTTTTCGGTCAATGTAAGTACAAGAGTGCCTAATAGTTTGAATACATTAGGATTTGACATGGATTTGTTGAATGTGAACAATCCTTCAAATCAAGTCATACCTAATGGTGAAACAGGAGCGACTTTTCGTCTAACCTCGACTTCGGATACTTATGCTGTTTATGTAACCACCTTTGCTGTTGATATTATTGAACCTAAAATTGTATTGACTAAAATTGTAAAAAATACAGCAGGTGTTGATATTGGAAATTCAAACGTCACTTTAGGTGATTATTTGAATTATGAAATTGGGTTTAAAAACGTGGGTAATGATGACGCGGATTCTTTTACCATAAAAGATATCTTGCCTGTAAATATTATTTTTGATCCCAATAATATAGTGGTGCCAAGTGGTTCTGGTATTACCTATACCTATACGGCAGCAACACGTACCATCATTTTTACAGTACCGAATAATCTGGTAAAAATAAATGGTAACCAATGGATTGTTAAATTTGGAGTTCAAGTCGTTCCTAATTGTAATGACTTGAGTGACGCATGTTCAGATCAAATCAAAAATCAGGCATTTGGTACGTATAAAGGCACTACGAATCCAGCTGTCATTACAGATGATCCGAGTATCTCTGTTTTTGGAAACTGTAACTTAGCTACACCCTCAGCGACCAACTTCCTTGTAGGAGTAGGGGGATGTAAGTATACCCGAAAATATCAATTGTGTGGTAAAAATGTTACTATCTCAGCGGCTAACGGTTATGATAAATACTCGTGGTCTACTAGTCCTACCGGTAGTCCGGTTATTGGTACAACGCAATCCATCACAGTGACTAATGTGGGTACCTACTATGTCCATAATACTGCTTTAGCACCTTGCGTGTCTATTGATCAAACGATTACTGTAGAACCTTTTGGATCGACAACAGTTAACCCAGTGATTCCTTTTGCAGATGAAGTGGTAAAGTGTGCTAACGATGGTAAACTTCTTCCTAATATTTATTTGTGTGGCGATAATGCTAAGCGATATATTAGATCGGGTGTAACCGATACGAATTCAATTGTTTGGGAAAAAAGTAATTGTGCACTCGTAAGTGGTACGACATGTGCTGATGAAACCAATATTTGTACTTGGACTCAAGTAGCTACTGGTCCAGATTTTAACGTTGGAGTGCAAGGACAATACCGTGTGACACTCACTTATGTAAATGGTTGTTTCAGTCGTTATTTCTTTAATGTATATGAAAATAAATTAAATCCAACCGCGACATCAAGAGATATTATTTGTAATACAAATGGTGAAATTGTAGTAGGTACACCTGCTGCAGGAAGTGGCTATGAGTACAGTTTGGATGGGGTAACCTACCAGCCTAGTACTATTTTGCCAATCTCCACACCTAACATCTACACGGTTTACATTCGCTCTACAGTTAACGTTCCGAATCGTTGTGTATTTACAATTCCTGGTATCCAAATTAGGAAACGTGATTTTACTGTAACGACTACCGTAAATGACCCTTTGTGTTATGGTGGAAAAGGTTCGGTTAAATTGGCAGCCAATGATGTTCGTGCGCAGTACTACTTTAGTATTTCTAAAGGAGGAACACCAGTAAATAGTGTTGGACCTATTATGGCAAATGATTATACGTTTAGTAATCTGGATCCGGGGACTTACGATTATAGAGTGAAAACTGAAGACGGTTGTGATATTACAGGAACGGTAATTTTAATAGAACCAGCGAAGTTGACGGCTACTGCTAACATTACTAAAGCGTTAACTTGTGAGAGTGGTGAAATTACTGTAACTCCAGTTGGCGGAACAGGACCTTTTACTTATTTTGTCAATAGTACCACCGATTTTCAAGGGTCTCCTATTATTTCGATAACTACGGCGGGTACTTATAGTATTAAAGTGGTTGATTTTAATAACTGTGAATTTACTATTGCTGATATTACTATTGCTGACAACCCAAAACCAGTATATACTGTAATACCAACAAATGTAAAATGTTATGGTTCTAGTACAGCAGAAATTAAATTCAATGTAACGAATGTGTATGGGTATGCTTTGTCGTATAGTATAGACGGAACAACCTATTCATCAAATGCAACTTTTTCTAATCTTCCGGCAGGGACTTATACTGCAATGCTTAAATATTCTTTAGGAGGTGTTGATTGTTTTGATGGACCGCAAACGATTATAATTACGGAGCCTGCTCAAGCTTTAACGGCTTCTGCGGGAGTTTCTGAGTTGGCGGGTTGTGGACCTGCAAAGGAGGGTAAAATACGTATTACCAATCCGCAAGGAGGAAATGCGCCTTATGAATACAGTTTCGATAATCAGGCGACTTGGACACCAATAAATGACGCCTACAAAGCTCCAGGTACATATACCGTTTATGTCAAAGATGCGAATGGTTGTGTTTTTGCAATGCCAGGAGTTATTATTGATCCAGAACCTGTTGCGCCTACTATCAATGTTAATACTCCAGTAGATTTTAATTGTGACGGAACGGCGACAAGTAAGGTTATAATCAATAATCCAGGTTCAGCTTCTTATTCATACGAATACTATTTGGATAACGTGAAAAATTTAAATAATCCATCAAATGAGTTTTTAAATGTTGCCCCAGGGAGTCATGCCGTTAGAGTAGAATACAAACTTACCTCAGTACCTACTTACAGTAATTTATTGAATGAAGATTTTGGGAAAGGTACACCAACGACAACTTCGGGTATTGCGTCAGCTTATTGTTTTAATGATCAGCATGTGTTAGCACCTTATTTTTGTCCAAATCCAACACGTTCTGTTGAAGATAATCAATACTCTGTGGCTAGTTTCTTTTGGAGGTCAGATGATCCAAGTAGTACAAATGTTGGCGCATGGTATCATTTCAAAGACCATACTGTTTTTACTCCTGCTGTAACTGACGGACGCTATTTATTAGTGAATATTGGTAGTGCTGCAGGAAACTATGGTGTTTTATACAGTAAGTCAATTGTAGATGTGATTCCTAATCAGCCCGTTAAAGTTGATTTATATCTTGGTAATTTATTGAGAAATACTATAAGTGCAGTTAATCCAGATTTTATAATAGAATTAGTAAATGGTTCAGGAACAGTAGTTGCTTCACAAGCAACAGGTGTTATTCCTAATAATGAGCTTTGGAATCTAAAATCTTTATCCTTAAATCCAGGAGCTAATACAAGTTTAACTTTCAAGATTCGTTCTGGTAGTATTGCTTATGGTGGAAATGATGCAGTTATTGATGACATCAAAGTATACCAATTACCAAAGTCATGTATCACTACAAAAGATTTTACTATAGTTGTACCTACAGGAAAAGCTTTTACGGCTCAAATTTCAGGAAGTACGAATGTAACTTGTGCTGGCGCTAACAATGGTTCTATTACTATTGCGGCTCAGAATTTTGATGCCGCTGGATTCCAGTATTCTATAGACAATGGAGGAACTTGGACAACAACAACAACAACGCCTGTAACGATTCCTAATTTAGGGGCAGCTACTTATAATGTAATAATTAAACCGAAAACTGCTTCTGTAGTAGCTTGTACAAAATCTTTTGCTCCGGTTATTAGTGCACCTGCAACGCTAACGGTTAATGCTTCGATTACAAAAATGGCAACCTGTACTACGGGTGCTACTATCACAGCCGTAGGAGGAGGTGGAACTCCTGCTTATCAATATGAGTTGCGTCAAGGGGTAACAGTAATCAAGGCTTTCAATACTAATGCCGACTTTACCAATGTAGTACCAGGTAATTATACTGTGTTTGTTAGAGATGCTAATTTGTGTGCTACTCTAGTAGGAAAAGCCATAACTGTAAATGCAGCGCCAGGATTAACAGCAACGTTAGACGCCACTACAGACTGGTGTTATACGCCTTCTAATCCTGCCACTTTGGTGGTGAATGTTACTGGAGGAGTGGGGCCATTTACATATAAATTAGATAGTAACGCAGCTATCAATACAAATAGTTTCAGTAATGTATCCCCGGGTACTCATACGGTTATTGTAACAGACAGTAATAATTGTACGGCTACGATTTCGAGTATTATCATTGCATCTCAATTACTTCCTGTTGCGACTGTAACTAAAACTTTGGATTGTTCTGCAACTCCAAATGCTACAATAACAGTTAACATTGCAGGAGGAACAGCTCCATATACTTATACCGTTCAAAAAGGAGCTGGTACGCCAAGTACTTCTTCCTCTCCAAGTGCTGCTTTAAGTTTTACTCAAAGCGTGAGTAATGCCAATGCAGATATTTATACTTTTGTTGTAACAGATGCGAATAGTTGCCCTGCCACTACAACGGCCACTATCAAAGCATTAGTTCCTGTATCAGCGACTACAACGGATGTAAATCCGACATGTAATGGAGGTACTAATGGTTCGGTTCAAATTTCAGCATCAGGAGGAGTTGGTCCCTATACTTATAACTTTAATGGATTGGGTTCTTCCAGTACGACTTTATATACTGGTTTAAAAGCAAATACCGCTTATCCTTATGTAGTTACAGACAGCAAAAACTGTACTTTTAACGGTTCAGTTACTTTATCACAACCAGTTACAATTTCGGGGACTGCAGTAGTTACAGTTCCTTATACTTGTTTGCAGAATGCAACTATTGAAGCTCAGACAGTTGGAGGAGGAACAGGAGCATACCGTTACAGTATTAACGGGACTACTTTCCAGGCTTTGCCTACATTTACCGGATTGACAAATGGTACTTACACTATCACCATTAAAGATGTAAACAATTGTACTTTTGTTACGGCACCAGTTACAATAGTGCCTTTGACACCTCCAACGGATTTAACTTTTACAAATTCGGCTTTAATGTGTCCTGCAAATAAATCTGATGTTAGTATAGCAACTACTACAGGAGGTTCAGGAATAAAAACATATCAGATAATAGCACCAGCTGGATCTGTAACGCCATATCAATTATCGACTTCATTTACAGGATTGGTACCAGGTACCTATACGTTCCAAGTGAAAGACGATAAAGATTGTACATATAAAGAGGATTTTACTATCAATGCCTTGCCGGCAG
>NZ_VJZS01000002.1:0-1917 GCF_007097385.1 Flavobacterium sp. ZT3R18 | reverse complement strand
AACAATAGTGGTAACAGCTTCATTAGGTGTTTCGCCTTATCAATATAGTATTGACAATGGGGTAACATATCAATTAAGCAATACTTTTGCCAACTTAACACCTGGGAATTATCAAATAATTGTAAAAGATGCTTACGGTTGTACATCAGTTGCTTTGGCACAAACAATCGCTGCACAGTTAAAAGTAAATACAGTTTTAACTAAAGATTTAGATTGTAACACTCCGCCGGATGCTATTATCACAGGTACAATTTCAGGAGGTAAGGCTCCATATACAGTGAGTATAGTTTCAGGAACAGGTACGTTAACACAACCAGTTGGTTTAGGAACCACTTTCACTTTTACAAGTACAACAGCTGGTGCAAATCAGTTTCAAGTAACAGATGTAAATAGTTGTACAGCAACTTCCGGAATAATTACAATAAAACCGATAGTACTACCTACAGGTTCAACAAGTGTTGTTGATCTAACTTGTAATGGGTCTGCCAATGGAAGTGTTACTATTACTCCTAGTTTAGGGGTTGGTCCTTATACTTTTAGTTTTAATGGAAGTTCGCCTACGTCAAATACAACTTATGGTGGTTTGGCTGCGGGAACTTATAATTATTCGATTATAGACAGTAAAAATTGTACTTTTAATAGCACTGTTACAGTATCAGAGCCTGCATTAATTACTTTTACCCCAGTTGTTACAAATATGTCTTGTCCTCCTGCATCAATATTGGGTTCAATTGAAGTAACTGCAGTTACAAATGGTATTGCTCCTTTTACTTATGTTTTGAAAAATACTGTAACCAATGTTACTTTAACTCATGTTGAACCTGCTCGTGCTAATTATATCTTCTCAGGTTTAAGCTTTGGTAATTACGCATTGACAGTAACTGATTCAAAAGGATGTTCAGTTACTCAAACAAAAGATGTACTTGCTCCGCCAACGGCTTTGATAATAGATATATCTACACCAGTAGTATCTTGTGCTTCTGGTGCTACAATTATTGTTTCTATTAACCCAACGCCTGTTCCTCCAGGGACGCCTTATACCTTTGGAATTTATGATATGAATGTTGCTCCTTTTTCAAGCGCATTATTGCCAAGTGATTTAGGATTTCCATTACAGCATACTTTTACCGGGTTGACTCCTGGTGTCGTTTACACATTCGTTATATTCGATAATATTACAAATTGTTACTATTTCCAAAAAGCAACAGGTCCAATTCCTCCATTGACACCATTAATAAGTGCAATTGATGTTGTTAAACCAGTAACTTGTAAAGGGACTTCTACTGGAAAAGTTAGTTTTACTGTTTCAAATTACTCTGGAACAAGTATTGATTATGAAGTTTTTTATGATCAAACGAATCTTTCAACAGGAATTACAGGTCATATATCAACTGCTGCCCCTACATCTGTTACTCCCATAATAGTGCCAGCTCTTGGAACTCTTACACCAGGAACCTATTATATTAAATTTAAGGAACTTGATGGTGCAAATACTGGTTGTATATCAGCATCTGCTACTTTTACAATTACTGAATCTGCGGTTGCTTTAACCGCAACTGCCACTGCTGATAAAAAAGATAATTGCAACCATACGGGTCAAATTTCTGCAATTGCCCAAGGTGGTACCCTACCTTATCAATATGAATTGGTAGGCCCTGTAAATATTGGGTATTCTAATTTTTCTACTTTTCCTAATGCTTCATCGCCATTAGTACTGACTACGGGTAATTATACGGTTAATATTAAAGATGCTAATGGTTGTGTTGTTTCAAAAGTAGTGTTTCTTGATATAGATCCAACACCCGTTGTAGCAGCGGTTCTTAATAATCAATGTACAGCAACTGAGGGTAATTTTGTAATAGATGTTACTTTGCCAACTGCGGGAATCGCACCTTACAGCTATAGCGTAGATGGTGG
>NZ_VJZS01000029.1:39035-42963 GCF_007097385.1 Flavobacterium sp. ZT3R18 | reverse complement strand
GATGTAAGAACCGATGGCAACTGTGCCGGTAATTATAGTGTGACCAGAACTTGGACTGCTACTGATGATTGTGGAAATTTCACCACCTCTTCACAAACGATCAATGTTCAGGATGTTTCACCGCCGACTCTTACCAGTCCATCTGCTCAAACAGTCGCATGTGATGTAATACCAGTCTTTGGCATTCCTACAGCAAGCGATAGTTGTGATTCTAATCCAACTATAAATGACTTAGGTATTGTTACGATAGTTAATGTGGATGGGTCAGTTACTTTCACAAAAACCTGGACCGCTACAGACGCTTGTGGTAATACATCAGCTTCAGTCAGTCAAAGCATTATAGTACTTGCATGTAATGAAGGTTGTACTTTAGGATATTGGAAAAACCATACTGATAGATGGTGTTCTTCTTATACTCCTTCAATGTTGTTTGGTAGTGTGTTTGTAAATGCACCATCGAATCTTGCTAATTTATCTTTAATACAAGCACTTAACTTAGGTGGAGGCGGTATTTATAATTTAGCTCGTCAGGGTGTCGCTGCATTATTGAATGCTTGTAGCGATGAAGTTGATTTCCCAGCGCCTTATTCTAACAACACTCAATCAGTAATAGATGCCGTTAATGCGGCTTATTTAGCTGGAGGAAGTGGACCTGGAATATTGGCTAGCCAATTGGATAAACTTAATAATTCAGGATGTCCTTTAGGAGGAACCCCAGCGACCACATCAATTGATGGGTCGACTTCGACTTCAAAATCGGCTTCATTCTCTGTGTATCCTGTACCTTTCAAAGATCAATTGACCATCAGATATAATTTTGATTATGTCACTGATGTAAAAATTGAGGTATTTAATGTAAAAGGAATTGTGGTATATACTAAGCATGATGACAATGCTTATTTGAACAAAGAGGTTCTTCTAGAGCTTTTATATACAGGTCAAGAGCAAGTTTACATTGTGAAAATTTCTACCAATAGAGGTAGTAGTGTGAAAAAAGTAATTTCTTCTAGATAATTAAACAAATAATTTTAATCAAAAAGCATCTGCACAAAACGGATGCTTTTTTTTTGCTGTACCCTACGATAGAACAAGAAGAGACAGTATTTATTTTGCCATTGAATAAAGAAATAAGGAGATAGATATAAAAGGATTGTTTTGAAATAAAAATCAAATAGGACTCTTATTTTCATCCTTTTTTATAGTATAAATTTCAAGAATAATTAGGACTTTTTTGAATTTTGGAACAGGGCAAACGCATGTGTTTTAAAAACAGCCGCTCCCGATTGCTATCCTATCGTGTGGACCCAAAACAGATTGTACGCAAGAATGGGTCGCAGCATATACTGCTTCGTATTCTAGGATAAAAATGGAGTAGAATAACAAACGTGAAGGGTTAAAAACTAGAATAAAATCCTTTTAAAAAAAGCGAAGCTATATTTAAAAGGATTTTATTCTATATAAATGTTAACAATAAAACAGCTAATAAGTTGAAAATCAATAATTTAACGCGTAAAATAATATTTTTAAAATACTCTGTTTTACGTAATAGTTTTCTTGGTTAGTAGGTAGTTAGTCGGTAAAAAAATGAATTTTATCGATTTTTTTGTTAACCTTCCCCCCTCTTCTGTGTTAATGGATTACTTTTAATAGTGATTAATTTTTAAGATATTTTTAGGTTGCTTGCAAAGCAACTGTTTAGTTAACAAAGGGATTTGTTGTTATGTTTTTTTTAACAGAATTGCCTTTGGAGATGGGGTACTTCATAAAATTAATTTTTATGAAGGGGATTGTTTTTGTACAAGTTTTCCCCCCAAGTTTGAAAACTTTTGTTTAGTCCTACTTTTATAAAATTCAATACTAATTGTTTTAATTAGAGTTTTTAAGTTTGCTCTTTAGCAACTATCTGGTTAATAAAAGAATTGGTTATTGTTCCCCACAATAGAATATCCTTTTGATGATGGAGTACTTCGTAAATGTGTTTACGGAGGTGGTTGTAGTACCTCAAGTTTTATATTCCAAATCAGTAAACTTTCTGGTTTTCCTTTTTTCGGTTATTGTTGTAACTATTTTAAAATCACTGTTTTATTTTTTTTAACGATTTTTTGGTTGATAAAAGAATTTAGTATTGTTTCCCACAATAGGAAGTTCTTTTGTAGCGGGATGCTTCATGTCTTTTTTGAAGAGGGTTTATTTCTTAGGATTTATTTCCCAAATCTGTAAATTTCCTTTTTTTATCTAATTTTTATGGTATTAAACTACACTATATGAAACAGCACACTTTAGTTTTTCGGAAACCCGATATCTACTGATGCTTCCTTATTAATAATTATGGTCTTAAAACCATAATATTATGAAAAATACTATTTTTTATACGATAAAAAGTGTACGTGACTATTGCTACACTTTTCCCTGCTGTTTCAGTGCAGGTTTCTCATGTATTAACAATGTAATTCCTATTCATCAACTGTCTAAACTATGGCTCAATTGTTGGCGACAGTCGTTTGTTTTGCCTATTATGATGGCGGCAATTTTAATGACAGCATATACCACGAATGCCCAAAACATTCTAGGAAGAGCGCCAGTGGCAGCCCCTTTGGGAGGGTTTGCTATTGATGGAAATGCTTTTGTTAAGTTTCCCGGTGATAATACAGCTTGGGGAGACTTTCTATTTGAGAATACGACAGCTCTTATCACAGCTGATCCAGGGGGGATATTTGTACCTAGCCCACCAGCTTACACTTATCCGGATGGACCATTACCAGCTAATTTCTATGTTTATCCTAACACCACTTTTTTCAGAGATAATATCACAAATAATGATCCAACTACTTTCACCAGTAGCAATAAGATCAATGATCCCGTAAGCTCTTATACCTGGGGGGTGGGTTCTTCACCAAACAAAAATGAAATTCAAAATGCAATTGCTCATTTTACTCGTGGTAACGGATCTATTCGTGGTGGAGATGGTGTTACTGGTGCATTTGGAAACCCTGACGATTTATGGCTGATTTTCGCTGCAGACCGTCAAGTAACTGAAGGGAGCAGTTATATCGATTTTGAGATTCTTCAAAAACGGTTAACCATGACTGTGACAGGAACTGACGCAAAAGGGTTTGGTTTTGGGACTTTTAGCTCTGAGGCGGGTACTCCTAGCGGGCGTTGGCCTGGCGATCTTTTAATAACCATTGAGTTTACCCAAGGTGGGGTATCCGCAAATGTTGTTGTTAGACAATGGAATGGAACTTCTTATGGTGACCCAATCACCCCTCCTACTGGGACTGTTTATGGTACTAATAATACAGGACAAACCATAGTGCCTTATCCTGTTTATAATCAAGCTCCTATTTCCACCAATCCTAATTTATGGGCGTATGCTGCAAATCAATGGGCAGAAGGGGCTGTTAATATAACTCAAATTTTTGGAGGGAATGATCCTTGTTTTGCAATTAGTACCTTGTTTGTAAGAACCAGAACTTCCGGTTCTTCCGGTCAATCAGAATTAAAGGATTTTCCTGGAGCACCTTTTCAGTTGAATTTGTGTACGGATGTCACTGCTCCTGTGATTTCAGCATTGCCTCCACCAAGTTCTGTTGAGTGTCCGGCTACGCCTGTATTTGCAACACCGACAGCTTCAGATTTTTGTGATTTGAGTGTGACACCGACTTTTACCGATGAGACCACACCGGGAAGTTGTCCACAGGAATACTCTGTGACCAGAACCTGGAACGCTACCGATGATTGCGGTAACGATGCTATTCCTGTTTCACAAACCATCAGTGTGACGGATAATACAGCTCCAGTGCTTTCTGCATTGCCTGCACCAAGTTCTGTTGAGTGTCCTGCAGCACCAGCGTTTACTACACCAACCGCAACCGATGCGTGTGATGCAAGTGTGACACCGACTTTTGCCGATGTAACCACACCGGGA